>NZ_MDDR01000020.1 GCF_001870435.1 Pseudomonas costantinii
TAAAGGCTTCCGCCTGCGCGGTACTCGCACAGCGATATCGAATGCCGTCGCGGTCGATAGCCTCACCATAAAACCTATCGCCTTTGGGACTAGTAAGCATAACTACCCAGGCCATATCAGTTCCCTCATCGGGCCGAATGTCCGAATACACCAATACCCCCTTTAAACGAATCACGCCAGCCGGCGAGGATCCCCTATGTCCGCACAACAGAAGAAACACCCCTTCGATTTCAAAACCCAATACGGACTCGGCTTCAACCCTCAGGACGATGAGATCGTTGTCGACTTCTTCTGTGGTGGCGGCGGCGCCGGCACCGGGCTGGAAATTGGCCTGGGCCGCACCGTGAACGTGGCGAAGAACCACAGCCCGCAAGCCATCAGCATGCACACCGTGAATCACCCAGGCGCCAAGCACTTCACCACCGACGTGTTCGATGGTGACCCGGACACCGAATGCGGCGGCAAGGCCGTGGGCTGGTTCCACATGTCGCCTGACTGCACGCACCACAGCCAGGCTGCCGGCGGCCAGCCGCGCAAGCGCGAGATCCGCAACCTGTCGTGGATCGGCCTCAAGTGGGGAGGCAAGAAGCGCCCCCGGGTGATCAGCCTGGAAAACGTGAAGCAGATCCTGCAGTGGGGCCGACTGATCGCCAAGCGTGACAAAGCTACCGGGCGCGTTGTGAAACTCTGCGGTGATATCGCCGCACCTGGTGAGGTTGTGCCGGTGGGCCAGCAGTTCCTGATTCCCGACCCGAAGCAACGCGGCCGCACCTGGCGCCGTTTCGTGGCCCTGCTGGAAGGAATGGGCTATGTCGTTGAGTGGAAAGTAATTAGGGCCTGCGACTTCGGCGCGCCAACCAGCCGGGAACGCCTGTTCATGATCGCCCGGCGCGACGGGCAGCCGATCGTGTGGCCGGAGCCAACCCACGCCAAGAACCCCACCAAGGGCCAGCAGAAATGGAAAACAGCCGCTGACTGCATCGACTTCAGCGACTTGGGCAAAAGCATCTTCGGACGCAAGAAGGACCTGGCCCCGGCCACCCTACGCCGCGTTGCCAAAGGCATGAAGAAGTTCGTCATCGATAGCGCGGCGCCGTTCATTGTGCCGATTGCCAACTGGTCGGGAGAGGCAGTGCAGTCGGCCGGCGAGCCACTGCGCACCATCACCTCCTATCCAAAGGGGGGCGCCTTCTCGGTGGTCAGTCCGGTCATCGCACCGGCAACCCACCAAGGCAGCGACCGAATCAACGACCCGCTCGACCCGTTGCCGACAGTGACCTGCGCGAACCGCGGTGAGCTGACACTGATCAGCCCGTTGATGGTTGGGGCCGGTGGCCCTGAGTACTCAGGCAAGCCGGTGAGCGTCGACCAGCCAACCGGTACGCTTATGACCCAGAACCACCGAGCGATCGCAGCGGCTCACCTGGTGAAGTTCCGCTTCAATGACGCTGGTAAAGCATTGGACGAACCACTGCCGACCATTACCAGCGGCGGAAACTATCAGCGCCCGGCAGGGGCTGCTCACGCCATGGGCATATCCACGGTGTTCATGGCCCAGATGAATGGCGGCTTCAACACCACCGTCGCCAAGGATATCAAAGACCCCATGACTACGGTCACCAACACCGGCAGCCAACAGCAACTGGTGGCGGCTAACCTGGTGCATATGCGCGGGAACTGCGATGCACGGGACGTAAATGACCCACTGCACACCATCAGCGCCGGCGGCCAGCACCACGGGTTGGCTACCGCATTCATGGAGCGAGCATTCGGCGCCAGCGTCGGCCAGGGCCTGGAAGAACCGGCGCCTACCATCACAGCCGGTGGCGGCGGCAAGAGTTCGCTGGTGTCGCTCACTCTCTCGCCTGAGCACGAAGCCGGTGCCCTTCGCGTCGCCGCCTTCCTGATCAGTTACTACGGCACCGAGAACATCAGCGCTTGCGACGCACCAGCGCCGACCATCACCACCAAGGACCGACTCGCCATGGTAACCGTGATGGTGAAAGGAACCCCCTATGTAATCGTCGATATCTGTCTGCGGATGCTGAAGCCGACCGAACTATACAAGGCCCAGGGCTTCCCCGCCGACTACATCATCAGCCACGGCGCCGACGGCAAGCCGTTCACCAAGACTCAGCAAGTGCACATGTGCGGGAACAGCGTCAGCCCGCCACCGATGGCAGCGCTGGCACGGGCCAACGACCCATGGCGAGTGGCTGAGCGCCAGGCGGAAGCAGCCTAACAACCGCATAACGATTGCCAAGGCAGCGACAAAAGCCAGCCCAGTAGCTGCTGAAGGACATCAAGTAACAGATTTCCGATGATTTGAAGGATGAGGTCTACGAGTAGTCGGTTCATGTGAGCGCCTTTTAATTTGGACGCTGCCTATGATCCTCTCGGTTCTGAGCCCGCTGTATACCGGAAACTTGTCGCAAGCCTTCCTACAAGTCGCAACTTTCTCTCACGCCCCCCCCATTGACAGCACTTCAACCCCCGGGCAAGGCCCGGCAAGGACTCCCCATGCCTACAGAAAACAAAGTCGCCGCGCCCCTGCTGGTGGAGCGCTCGACAGTAACGAAGCTGGTGATCACCGGCGCGCCGAGCCTAGACCCGATTACCGTCTTCCTTGAGGACTTGGCCCCATGCAAGGGCAAGATCACCGTCAGCTGCTGGGGCAAGAGCTGGACGGCCTACTGGGGTGGCATGTGGGACGGCCTGAACATCGGGCAGTTCTTTTGCGAGCTTAACACCGGCTACATCATCGGCTACTTCGACCCGGCTATGAACCCGCGCCGATTCAGTGGCGAGGCCCTTGCATGTGAAGCGCAGCGTCTGGTCCTGAAAGAGCGCCGCCAGGTTTGTTACGGCGCGGACGAGGCCCGCGAGCGGTTCGATGAGGCAGAGGATCTGCGCGACTCACCATCGATTGAACATCTCCACGGCGCACACAGCGAGCTGATGACGAAACTGTTCGGTGATGAGTGGTGGCACCTGACCAATGACGCTACCGAGCCAAACCCCGATTACGCCTACCTAGAGCGGATCATTCACGCGGTACAGCAGGCGCTGGGCCAGGAGCAGCAGGTAGCTGCATGACACTTGGTAACGAGTGAAGCTGTGGGGTGAATCAGAAGAGATGACCGGCAAGCCAAGGCATTGAGTTAGTAGCCCAGAGGAAGGGAGTTGTTTAACTCGCTGCTAAATGCGACGACCTACCGATCACTGCCCACATCAAAAGGGCGCGCTCCAACGACGTTAGGGAGCGCCTGCCGGCCATGCACGTCAACCACCAGTACCTGAAATGCATGCGCGACATGTCATTTCTAGCACAGCTCTTGAGCTCGTCTAGGACCGTTTTCAAATAAATCCACTCCCCCGTCCCAGTCAACCGCTATAGCTCCTCGTGGAATGAAGTCAGCGTTGATCGTTTGGAGGTAAATCCGAGGAATTAAGGAAAGAATTCCAAGCTTCGAAAGCGGCGTGATGCTTTTTGGTCGCCTCCTCCCAATCGGGCCCAGAAACCTGCTTGGAAACAACCATCATCATCATTTTGTTAGTGGCGGCATCAAGCTCAACCAGTAACTCGTGGGATCTAAATCTGAAATCGTCTAAGTCGGCCATAAAATCACCTTACGACAGGTCTAGCCGGAGATTCCGGGTTGTGCCCATTTCACTAATGACACGCCCCAAAAGGCGAAGGTTCATCGAGCAACTGGGTTTCTTTTCAGGCCGCTTTGAACACGCGCTGTAGGTAACTCTCTACCCTTCCCATCCCCCCTTCAAAGTCAGCCGCTATAGCGGCAAGGACGCTTCATGCCCCGAATTAAATCACTGCTCATCTTCGCGCTGTTCGCGCTCTACACAGGACTAACCGTCGCCTGGACATGGTGGCTTGCCCCTGAGCTGATGCGCATCAGCACCACAAAAACGCTGCTGCCGGCCCTGGCTGGCTCTGGATTTTTGGCCTTCGCCACGTACGGCCTGATCATTTACATCATTAAGACGGCGCGACCCACGGCGGGCGGCGGGAGGTAGCTATGGCAGCAGCAGAGCAACTCAACGACGGAATCACCGGCGACAAGATTCCCGAGGCGCAAATGGCCGAAATGCTCGGCACCACCCTCGCCGCCATGCGCTCGAAGCGCGCACGAAAAGAGATACCCCTTGGTGTCTGGAACAAGCAAGGCAGCAGGATCATCTACAGCATCAGGAGATACTACGAATGGCTAGAAAGCCGATGGGTTTGCCCGCAGGAATGGACCTCCACCACGGATCGATCCGCATCCGCTTCATGTGGAACGGCAGCAGGCGGAGTGAAACGCTCCCCTATCCCCCGACACAGAAAGGAATCAAATCAGCCTCACAGGTTGTTGATCAGGTAAAGGGGCTGATCAAGCTGGGGTTGCTCGACGACGACAAGTACGCCGAGATATTCCCCAGCTCAAACAATGTCGCTGGCGGGAAGATCAACTTTGGCGAATATGCCCAGCTCTGGCTGGACAGCCGGGAGGTGGTTAAGGGTACGAAGGGGAACTACAAAGGCGCACTAAACCGCTACTGGATGCCCGGCTTGGCCCTGGTGCGGATCGATCTAATCACCACCACCCTACTCCGCCGGGTAATGGCAGCCAGTGAGTGGAAGTCACCCGGGGTGAAGCGCAATGCCATCTCGAAGATTTCGACCATCTTAAATTCAGCAATGTCCGAGGAGCTGATCCCGAAGAACCCGGCGGCGATCTTGGAGCTGCCCAAGCGCAGCAAAAAGGAGATTGACCCGTTCACCCTGGATGAAGCGAACCAGATCATCGCCAAGATGTACCAGCACGACCACTGGCCCAGCACGATCTATGCGGCTTTTTTTGAGTTTGTGTTTTTTACAGGAATGCGTCTGTCCGAAGCCCTGGCTATGCGGTGGGATGCGGTAGACGTGGAGAAGAAGACGGCACACGTTTGTCGCGGGATCGCCTTGGGGGAAGTGGTGGAGCGTACGAAAACGGGCGCAGACCGCTTCGTTTTGTTGAATGATCGCGCCCTGCACGCGCTGGAATTCGCCAGGGAGTACGCAGAGCGTCGGAAAAAAGGGAAAGGAAAGGTGCTGGAGACGCCTTTCATTTTCCCGCCGTCGAAGAACTCGCAGTACGTGAAACAGACATCCGACCTGCACAAGCAGTGGATTCCGACACTGAAGGCACTGAATATCCGTCGTCGGCCGCCATACAACTGTCGTCACACCTATGCGACAATATGCATTATGTCTGGCATGAACCCCGCCTTCATCTCCCAGCAGCTCGGCCACAGTGTGCAGATGCTGCTCTCGACTTATGCGCGTTGGATCAACTCAAGCTCGGACTGGAGCGAAATGGAAAAGCTCCAGATTGGTCCCAAATTGGTCCCAGCTCAAATAAGCGCACCCTAAGCTATTGATAGGTAAAGTAATTGATCTCCACAGCTAACATCACCATGCAGTTCGGCGCCAAGCCGCTCTTCGAGAACGTCTCGGTCAAGTTCGGCGCAGGCAACCGTTATGGTTTGATCGGTGCCAACGGTTGCGGCAAGTCGACCTTCATGAAAATCCTCGGCGGCGACCTCGATCCGTCCGGCGGCCAGGTCATGCTGGAGCCAAACGTACGCCTGGGTAAACTGCGCCAGGACCAGTTCGCCTACGAAGAATTCACCGTGCTCGACACCGTGATCATGGGTCACGAGGAGCTGTGGAAGGTCAAGGCCGAGCGCGACCGCATCTACTCGCTGCCGGAAATGAGCGAAGACGACGGCATGGCCGTGGCCGAGCTGGAAACCGAGTTCGCCGAAATGGACGGCTACACCGCCGAATCCCGTGCCGGTGAACTGTTGCTGGGCCTGGGTATCCCCCTGGAACAACACTTCGGCCCGATGAGCGAAGTGTCCCCAGGCTGGAAACTGCGTGTATTGCTGGCCCAGGCGCTGTTCTCCGATCCAGAAGTGCTGTTGCTCGACGAACCGACCAACCACTTGGACATCAACACCATCCGCTGGCTGGAAAACATCCTGACCCAGCGTTCCAGCCTGATGATCATCATCTCTCACGACCGTCACTTCCTGAACAGCGTGTGCACCCACATGGCTGACCTGGACTACGGCGAGCTGCGCCTGTTCCCGGGCAACTACGACGAGTACATGACCGTGGCGACCCAGTCCCGCGAGCAATTGCTGTCGGACAACGCCAAGAAGAAAGCGCAGATCTCCGAGCTGCAATCCTTCGTCAGCCGCTTCTCGGCCAACGCCTCGAAAGCCAAGCAGGCGACTTCCCGTGCCAAGGCGATCGACAAGATCCAACTGGCCGAGGTCAAGCCTTCGAGCCGTGTGAGCCCGTTCATCCGTTTCGAACAAACCAAAAAGCTGCACCGCCAGGCGGTCATCGTCGATCGTATGGCAAAAGGCTTCGACGGCAAGCCGCTGTTCAAGGACTTCAGCTTCCAGGTTGAAGCTGGCGAGCGTGTGGCGATCATCGGCCCGAACGGTATCGGCAAAACCACCCTGCTGCGCACCCTGGTCAACGAACTGACGCCGGATGCCGGTAGCATCAAGTGGACCGACGCCGCAGAGCTGGGCTACTACGCTCAGGACCACGCGTCCGACTTCGAAGACGACATGAGCCTGTTCGACTGGATGGGCCAGTGGACCCAGGGCGAGCAAGTGATTCGCGGCACTTTGGGTCGCATGCTGTTCTCCAACGACGAGATCCTCAAGTCCGTCAAGGTGATCTCCGGTGGTGAGCAAGGCCGCATGCTGTTCGGCAAGCTGATCCTGCAAAAGCCGAACGTGCTGATCATGGACGAACCGACCAACCACTTGGACATGGAATCCATCGAAGCGCTGAACCTGGCGCTGGAAAACTACCCGGGCACGCTGATCTTCGTCAGCCATGACCGTGAGTTCGTATCGTCCCTGGCCACCCGCATCATCGAGTTGAGCCCTAGCGGCGTGATCGACTTCAGCGGCACCTATGACGACTACCTGCGTAGCCAAGGCGTAGTGTTCTAAGCACCGCCCATGAGAACCCGGTGACGACACCAGCCGTCACCGGGTTCTATCCTGCTATCCGACGATTTTTAGCTCACTGATGTGGAAGTCATTGCCTTTACTGTCGGCAGTGTGGCTCACCACCTCCAACTCAGCCTTATCACTACTGGCAGTAAATTTTCCGCTAATCGAGATCAATTCATCGGTTTTAGTAAGGTCGACCGGAGAAGCAATTTCTTTGCCGTCGACTTGCAGGGAGAGTCGGGGGACTGCGTACTTGCCGATAATACGTTTGGCCTGAGTAGTCCAGCTATATTCCCGGCCAGGCGTTAACCCAGTCAACGTTTTCTTCAAAATCACCCCGGCATGGTTTTTACCTGCATTAGTGATAAATTCCACTGCTGCTCCGCCGTCGACAGACTCCAGTACTTTCAGATCGTGTCCGGCAGGACCGGCAGTCCAATTATTCCAGTTACTTTGATCAAATGTAGTGACGTCCAAAAAGGGGACAACTTCAGGTTTAGGTGTGGGCGTCGTTCCAGTGCCCCCCGAGTCATGGCAATGGCAAGGGTGTTTATCGCCAGTGTTCCTCGGAGCACACGCTTCAACCAGGTTTTTTAGTACGTCCGCGAGTGTATTGACCGCTTTGACAATCTCGGGAAGTTGCTCGCAAAGATTACCGCCCCCGGGTTTACAAGTAGGCTTAACACCTTCCAGTTTATCGGCTTCATCTTTACGGTCTGCAATGCTTTCATCCTGAGGGACTTTCCCGGTGCAAATCGTGTCTTTCAGCACGGCCACAAAATCGGCGAGACCGTCAGTGTAGATGTAATGATTGCCCCCGGTTCTTAGGGCCAGGCGTTTGTATTCCTTAATCATCGCCTGCTTATCCTCTGCGGTTGGATAAGGCGCTGATTTATGCGGCGTCCCAAGATAGCTGAAGACTTTGACTTTATGACTCAGCGCAGCCGCAATGGCGTCATCACAGCCTGAATCCGTTCAGCATCCAGTACCATTTCGCCGCCGTACAAACTCTCATCACCGAGAACAAAAACATTACGCACTGCGCTATCGCGCCAGTCAAAGTGCGCACTGATATCCATCACGGCAAGAGCGACATCTTCCTGTGCCCCGGAATTTTTTACAGAATCGCGTTTACGGCCTTTCAGGCTCGACTCATTGGCGCCTGCCTGTCCGGTCAGATACTTACGAACGGTGTTATCGAATTTAGTACCGGGGAAAGTGCCTTCGATCCCCAGGAACTCAACACGTAAATCGGAGGGGCAGGAACTGCGGGCAGCTTCTATCGCGCGTTCAAGGTCTGCACTGAGCGCACTGGCTTCATCTGCCATCGAGTGACTGGTATCGATCACAATGACCAGGTCTACTTCCTTGTAGTTTGACGTACTCATAGATGTTTTTTACCTCGTAAAATCAATAGTTGTTATGGCGATGCCGAGGGGAGCATAGCAACGCTTTTAGCAAGCGCTAGTGCGTCTACTCCACGATTGAAAGTCCAATTGGACCATTGGCGGCTGCCTGTCTACGCTCTGACGTGAAACACCTGGAGACGTATTACGATAAGGAGTATCGGCATGTACCATGGAATACACTCGCTTGCTGTGGCGACGTTAACCCTTACCTTTACCGGGGCAGTCGTTGCCGCCGAACCGGTACTTGATCCGGTCGAAACCCTGAATCGAATCAACCGCAACTACAACACGCTGATCAACGACTGCAAGGAAGTCGGGACGGGTGTCCCGCGTGGTCTTTACTATTGCAGCGGCGTCACCCTGCGAATGGTCAATGACGGTCCTTTCAATCCCTGGGATTACAGCCCGTATGCCATCCGGCTCGGGGCCACCTCGTACACCTGGATCCGCAAGGACCTGAGCACCAACACCCTGGCCCACCCTGGCGGTTTCATCATGCGTAACCCAACGGATGCCGCCGCGCTGGGCCGGCCGGTGAAGGAACAGGGTTGGACCTGCATCTATGCCTACGACGGCGGCACAGGCCCGGAGCGCAAATGGTATGGCTGCGGCTTCTTCGACAGTAAGGAGCCCCCCAGAAATGCCCAGGAACCCATGAGCAACAGAAATGCTCAGTGGGCCTACGGCACTTGCGCCGAAGCCAAGGTCACGACGCCAGAGCAATGGGCCCAACAATACACCGGACTGTTCAAAAACCCGATCCAGTACAGCCAGTGCTCCTGGAACGCGGAGAAACCCAGTGACTGGAACGCAATGATCCGTGTGCATGAGTCTCGCAAAACCACCACGACCAAGGATCCGTTTTCGATCAATACCCAATTCAACGAATTCATGCTCAAGAACGCTTCCAGCACCAACGATGGCAGCGAGAACATGAAGTACATCGACGCTTTCATCTACAACGCCCACAGTACATTCAACTTCGCCACCCGTGGAGATCAGTCGCCGCCCAAGCCGGAAGACGGCTTGAACAGCGCCCGCAGCTTCCAGAAGAAACTGTATGACCAAGGCTATGCCGTACCCATTCTGCGCCTGGATTTCACCGCGCCGCCGCAACAGCGCTTCAGTTATGTGGCCGCCGATCAAGTGATTGCCTTGGGTGCCGGCGGCGGCACTGTGGCCCAGAAGTACATCGCCTCCGCCACCTGGTTGGAACGCCATGACCCCGGCACCGGGAAAAACGAGTGGACGCTGACCGTCACACCCACCGCCCAGGGCAAAGCGATCCAGGCCACTGATCAGCAAGCGTTGTACAACGAACTGTTCCAGTTGCGTGGGGCCGATGCGCAATGGCGCGACAACGAAAAATCCGCCGACAGCATGCGCTCGCAACTCAGTTGCCTGATCCAGAACTACCCGACCAAGACCGTGTGGAACCTGGAACCGTTCCGCCCCACAGTGACGCCGCAAGAAGCAGCGAAAGCCGGTTGCAATCCCGTCGCTGCACGCCCTCGCTATATCGCCTCGGCGGACTGGATCAAACGTTACGACCCCGGTAGCCGCAAGGACGAATGGACCTTGAGCATCGTCCCGACTGCAGAAGGCCGCGCGCTGCCCAATCAACAATTGGGCGCGTTGTACGACGAACTCTACGCCTTGAAAGGCAATGACCCGACCTGGCGCGAAGAAGAGAAGTCCGCCGGCAGCATGCGTCAGCAACTCAACTGTGTCGTGGTCAATTACCGCAGCAAGACGCCATGGAACCTGGAACCGTTCCGGCCCGCCGTCTCGGATACCGAAACCAAAGCGGCCGGCTGTAACCCACTGCCCAAATAGACCCGCAGGCCATGACGGCCTGTTAGGGCCACTTTGTGTGAACCAGCGGGAGGTATTTCCACGAAAGTAATGGCAAGCCCCATTGCCGTCGCCACTGACGGGGGCTTGCCCTGTTCGCCACAGAGTGCAATACGCGGTTAAAAGTAGTTAGCCTGCTTCCTTTTCCTCCAGCCCCTTGCCATGATGCCCTCACCGCCCGCCCGCGAACGAGTTCCCATGCCTGCCGCCGCCCCCACGTCAATCTCGATCACGTTGCAGATCGTCTCCATCGTTTTCTACACCTTCATCGCGTTTATCTGCATCGGCCTGCCGATCGCGGTGATCCCAGGCTATGTGCATGAGCAGTTGGGCTTCAGCGCGGTAGTGGCCGGGGTCACCATTGGTTCGCAATACCTGGCCACCCTGCTCAGCCGCCCCATGGCGGGGCGCATGTCGGACAATGTGGGCACCAAGCGTGCGATCGTGCTGGGCCTGGCCGGTATCCTCATCAGCGGCGTGCTCACATTCTTTGCGACACTGGTGCAGAGCATGCCCGCGCTAAGCCTGGGCATCCTTATCGCCGGCCGATTGTTGCTCGGCGTGGCCCAAGGGCTGATTGGCGTGGGCACCATCAGTTGGTGCATGGGCCAGGTGGGCGCCGAACACACAGCGCGTTCGATTTCCTGGAATGGCATCGCATCCTACGGAGCCATCGCGATTGGTGCGCCGCTGGGCGTGGTGATGGTGGCTGAATATGGCTACACCAGCCTCGGGATTGCCCTGTCGGTGCTGGCGGCGCTGGGTCTGGTGCTGATCCGCAATAAACCTTCGGTGCCGGTGGTGCGTGGTGAACGGCTACCGTTCTGGGCCGTGTTCGGGCGCATCGCGCCGTTTGGTGCCAGCCTGTGCCTGGCATCGATCGGCTACGGCACGCTCACCACCTTTATCACCTTGTATTACCTCAATCGCGGCTGGGCCGGCGCGGCGTATTGCCTGAGCGTATTTGGCGTGTGTTTTATCCTGTCGCGCCTGGTGTTTATCTCCGCCATCAGTCGCTTTGGCGGCTTCACCGCCGCGATTGGGTGCATGACCATCGAGACGCTGGGCCTGACACTGCTGTGGCTGGCGCCCTCCACAGGTGTCGCCCTGATCGGCGCCGGCTTGACCGGTTTTGGCTTATCGCTGGTGTACCCCGCGCTGGGCGTGGAGGCCATCAAGCAAGTGCCCAATAGCAGCCGAGGTGCAGGGCTGAGTGCTTACGCGGTGTTTTTTGATTTGGCCCTGGCGATTGCCGGGCCATTGATGGGCGCCGTGGCGTTGAACCTCGGCTATGGCTGGATCTTCTTCTGCGCGGCGCTGCTGTCAGTCACGGCACTGGGCCTGACCTTGCTGCTCAAGCGCCGCGCTTATTGATCAGCCGTCTGCAAACCGGCGCGGGTCGACTGGCCGAGGGTGTGGGTGAAAAAACGCCCAGCCTCTGAAATCAGATCGCGGTGGATGCCTTCGCGGTCAACACCATCGGCATCGGTGCAGATGGCCGGCATTGCCGCCAGTTGATTGCTGTCGCACGGTGCCATGAACACGAAATGCCCCGCCCCGGCCAACAGTTTGAAGTCCGGTGGTTCCGGCAGTTTGCGCGCCAGGGCGGCGGCGTTTTTGTCCACGGCCACCAGTTTGTCACCATCGCCGCTGTAGAGCAGTACCGGCACATGTACGTCGGCCAGGGTATGGCGACCGAACATCAGGCTTAATGGTGCCATCAACATCAACGCGTGGATGCGCGGGTCAGCCTGCGGCTGCAGGTCGTCACGGTCGACGACCAATTCGCCGTTGGTGGTGCAGGCATCACGGTCTTCCGGGCGCTCGTGGCAATAGCGGCGCAGGCGATCAAAATCAGGCTTGGCGCCTGCGAGAATCAATGCAGTTTCGCCGCCGGCCGAATAACCGATAACCCCCACCTGATCAACGTTGACGAACGGCGACATCATCGGATCGCCGAGGGTGGCGGTGATCGCTTCGGAAATCTGGATCGGCCGCCCATACAGGTTGCTCACGGTGCCCAGGCGGCTGTGATCCTTGTAGTTATCACCGGGGTGCAGCACCGCCACCACTACAAAGCCTTTTCGTGCCAGGGAGGTGGCCAAGTCGTGCAGCGCCAGCGGTGTGCCGGTGTTGCCATGGGACAGCATCAGCATCGGGAAACGCCCGATGGCGAATTTGGAGTCTTCAGAGGCCGCGACGTTATAAGGGCCCAACTGGGTGGAATGCTCGTCGTCGGTAGACGGGTAAAACGCAATGGCTTTCATCGGCTGCTGATCCAGCGGGTCGAGAAAGGTCATGCGATGGAAGCCCACACTCCAATGCGGGTGCGGCGCAGGGGCGGCGTGCACTGAAACCAGGCCGCCAAGCAGGGAAAGAACCAAAACAGCACAAAGACGCATCATGGGGATGTCCACCTTTGCTGCGCAGCTACGTTCAACATCCGCGGCATGCCTAATTGAAAAGTCCATGGTTCAAGGTACTCGCGCCGGGTGATATACCCATGCTTGCATAACCTGGGCCAAAAATAAGGACAGCGGGTAAACGAAAAAACTCCGTACTCCGATCGCTTTGAGGCGATCAGAATACAGAGTTTAGGCGCCCGGTTTCAGATTGGAACCGGGGAAAGGCAAAATTTACACAAGCCTTACGCGGCGGCGAACAATTGTTCGTTGATGAGTACGTTGGCGTCGCTCAAAGCCTTGCTGCGCACTTCATCACCGTAGGCCAGGCCTTGGGCACGGACGAATTCGATATCGGTGATGCCAAGGAAACCAAACACCAGTTTCAGATAGTCTTCGTGGCCGACGTTGCTCGCCTGGCCGGCGTGCAGGCCACCAGCGGTGGAGACGATGATCAGTTTTTTGCCGCCGCACAGGCCTTCAGGACCGGCTTCGGTATAACGGAACGTCTGGCCGGCCACGGCAATGCGGTCGATCCAGGCCTTGAGCTGGGAAGGCACAGAGAAGTTGTACATCGGCGCACCAATGACAACGGCATCAGCGGCGATGAATTCAGCCAGCGACGAAGCGCTGAGATCAGCCTCGTGCTTTTGTACGGCGTCACGCAACTCGGCAGCGGTGCCCAGAGCACCCAGGGTCAGGCCGGAAAAGTGGCTGATGCCTTCGCTCGCCAAGTCACGGTAAGTCACTTCCACACCCGGCTCAGCCGCTTGCCAGGCCTTGACCACACCAGCACTGAGCTGACGGGAAGCCGAGTTGTCGCCGAGGATGCTGGAATCGATATGCAACAGTTTCATGCGGGATCTCCAAGTGAGGATCGCGACTAGGCGATCGAGTGAGGTTAATCCTACAGGTGAAGCCAATAACCGATTAGATGGCTGAAATGTGATTATTTGTCCTGCCAGCAGGACAATCTATTTTCAACAAAAAACCAATCCTCCACGGTTATTGCCCAATCCTGCACAGCGCTGGATTTCAGCCGCGCTTCACTTCATTCTCGCCGCAGATCCGACAGCCACCGGGCACGCCATGCACGCACCTTCTCCCGCCCTTACCAAAGGGCTGACCCTTATCCTCGCCATTTGCTGCGGATTCTCGGTCGCCACGATTTACTACAACCAGGCCATGCTGCCGCTGATTGCCAACACGTTCGAGGTGTCCACCGCCCACGTCGGGCAAATCGCGATGCTCACCCAATTGGGTTACGCCAGCGGCCTGCTGTTGTTTGTGCCGCTGGGCGACCGGATCAGCCGTCGAACGCTGATCCTGGCCGTGTTGTGCCTCAACTTCATCAGCCTGCTAGCGTCAGCCACCGCCCCGTCATATTCGTGGTTACTGGTGGCGAGCGTACTGCTGGGGCTGTCGGGCATCAGCGCCCAGGTGATCATTCCTGCCGCGTCCGACCTTAGCGAACCGTCGCAAAAAGGCGCCGTACTGGGCCTGATGGTCAGCGGACTGTCTGCCGGCGGGCTGCTGGCCAGGACCGTCAGCGGCGTGGTCAGTGGCTGGCTGGGTTGGCGCGGCATGTTTGCCGTGGCGGCGACACTGGATGTATTGCTGTTCCTGGCGATCCTGACGCGCATGCCAGTGTCGATTTCCACCAGCAAATTGGCATACGGGGCCTTGCTCAAATCCCTATGGGGCCTGGCCAGGCAGCACCCTACCCTGCGCCGCTCGGCGATCAAGGGCGGCCTGGTATTCGGCGCATTAAACGTGTTCTGGGGGTCGATGGCCGCGTTGCTGGCCTTGCCACCGTATGGTTTCTCAAGCGCGCAGGCGGGCTTGTTGGGGTTGTCCGCCATCGTCGGCATCCTGTGCGCATCGACCATTGGCCAGCAAACCCGGCGCCATGGGCAATTGCTCGAATGGGTCGGCATCGGCACCGTGCTGGTGGCGTTTATCCTGATTTTCACCCTCGGCCCACACGGCTGGTGGTGGCCGATCCTGATCGCCGCGACCTTTCTTGACCTCGGTAACCGGATCAACCAGTTGGCCAACCAGACCCGCGTTCTGGCCCTGGAACCTTCCGCCACCAGCCGCCTGAACACGGTGTTCATGGTGGTCTACTTTATCGGTGGTGCCTTAGGCTCGGCAGCCGGGGCCTTTGCCTCGCAGCATTACGGTTGGCAAGGCCAGGCGCTGACCGGGGCGGCATTTGCCGGGGCTGCCCTGCTGTTGACGCTGCTCAATGGGACGACACGTAAATCGACGCCGACGTAGGCGCCGGCAACGCATAGGTGCGTTTCATCCACTGGATTTCTTCCTGGGACGTGCGCCCGAAAAAGCGCTTGAACTCACGGCTGAACTGCGAGGCGCTTTCGTAACCGACCTTGGCGCAGGCCGTGGCGGCGGTAATGTCGCTGCGCAGCATCAACAAGCGCGCCTGATGCAGGCGTGTGGACTTGAGGTATTGCATCGGGGAGGTGTCGGTGACCGTGCGAAAGTGCGCATGAAAACTCGGCACGCTCATCATCGCCTCCCCAGCCAGCGCTTCCACATCCAGATGCTGGTGATAACACGCGTGGATCTTGCGAATCGCCCGCGCAACCTTGCCAAACTGGCCCTGGCGATTGAGTGCCGCACGCATCGAGCCGCCCTGCTCCCCGGTGATAATCCGATAGTAGATCTCGCGCATCAGCGACGGGCCGAGGATTTGCGCGTCCATCGGCACGCTCATCACCTCGAGAAAACGCAGCAGCGACTCGCTGAGCTTGTCATCCATGGGCGATGAATACATGCCCCGAGGCCTGGCCTCGACCAGTTCCGGAAAGTCATCCAGCGCCACCATCAACTCGGCGGCCAGAGTGAAGTCCAACCGGAGGTACACCGCCAGCATCGGTTCCTCTTCACTGGCCTCGGTTTCCATGGTGAACGGCACCGGCACCGACACCACCAGATAGTGCTGGGCGTCATACAGGTAAATCTCTTCGCCCAGATAACCGCGCTTGCGCCCCTGGCAAACAATCACGATACCCGGGTCGTACAGCACCGGAACCCGATGCAATGGACGATTGGAACGCAGAAAACGCACGTCATCCAGGGCGGTCAGGTTATAGCCTTCGACAGGCGCCAGGCTGCCCATCAACTCGATGATTCTTTGGGTACAGCCCACGGTTTTCGGCCCCTGCGTAAAAACAGCACAGTACCTTGCGAAAGACGCTGATGGCTACGGACTCATAGGAATAGGCAATCAGCACATTGGAATGGATATTCGCTCCCCCCGCCCATTTCCGTAGCCTGAAACAGCCCTTTCGGCCCTCGGAGATTCCCCATGCTTATCGTCTACAACCCCGCCACCGGCGAAGAAATCGGCCGCGTTGCCAAGAACACTTCAGCTGAGGTCAAGGCTGCCATCGACCGCACCTGCGCCGCCTTCCCCGACTGGTCATCCAGGCTGGCCAAGGAGCGCAGCGAGATCCTGCGTCGCTGGCACGACAGCGTTAAAGCCGACAAGGAAGCCTTCGCCGAATTGCTGTGCCGCGAAAACGGCAAATGCCTGACCGAAGCCCGTGGCGAAATCGACTACGGCCTGGGCTTTATCGAGTGGTACGCCGAGGAAGCCAAGCGCGTCTACGGCGACACCATTCCCACCCACGACCGCAATGCCAATGTGCTGGTGACCAAGGAGGCCATCGGCCCGGTCGCCGCCATCACCCCGTGGAACTTCCCGTTCATGATGATCACCCGCAAAGTCGCCACGGCCTTGGCGGCGGGCTGCACCATGGTGATCAAGCCCGCCGAAGACACGCCACTCACGGCCCTCAAGCTGCTGGAATATGCACGCAAGGCCGGTATTGAAGAAGGCGTGCTGGAAGTGGTCGTCGGCGATCCCAAGGAGATCGGCCTGCTACTGACCGGTGACCCGCGCATCCGCAAGATCTCGTTTACCGGTTCCACCGGCGTCGGCAAATTGCTCGCGTCGCAATGCGCGGCGACCATCAAGAAGATGACCCTGGAACTGGGCGGCAACGCCCCCTTTATTGTGTTCCAGGATGCCAATCTGGATGAAGCGGTAACGGGGCTGGTCAGCGCCAAGCTGCGCAACTCCGGCCAGGTGTGTATTTCGCCGAACCGGATCTTTGTGCAGCACAGCATCCTTGAGGATTTCATCAAGCGCGTGAAGGTCGCCATTGCCAAAATCGAAGTGGGCCAAGGCTTGCGCGAAGACTTTGTGGTCGGGCCGCTGGTCAATCAACTGGGCTTCGACAAAGTCGTGCGTCTGGTTGAAGACGCCAAGGCTGGCGGTGCAAACGTGCTGATGGGCGGCAAACCCCACGCCATGGGCAGACTGTTCTATGAACCGACCGTATTGACCGGTTTGCAGGACGACTCACCACTGGCCACCGAGGAAATCTTCGGCCCGGTGTTCGCCATTTACTCGTTCAAGGACGAAGAGGAAGCGATCGCTCGTGCCAACCAGACCGAGTTCGGCCTGGTGGCCTACGCCTACACCAGCGCACTGGGCCGTTCGTTGCGCCTGTCACGTCAGTTGGAGGCTGGCATGGTGATCCTCAACTCCGGCTCGGTGGGCACTGCATCGATCCCGTTTGGCGGCATCAAGCAGTCCGGTTATGGCCGTGAAGGCAGCTATTACGGGATCGAAGAGTACGTACATGTGAAGTATGTGCTGATGGCCGGCGCGCAGTTCTGAGCCTTTCATCGGCACCAAAGCGAGCGCCCACAAGGCGCTCGTTGTTTTTTGGTGGATTTAGATGCATCAGGCGCGGATAGTTCGTCCCACTGACAGGACAATAGGTTGACCATGCAAGACCTCAACGACCTCTACTATTTCGCCAAAGTCGTGGAAGCCGGCGGCTTCGCGGCGGCCGGCCGGCAGTTGGGCATTCCCAAGTCGCGCCTGTCGCGACGCATTGCCGAGCTGGAAGAACGCTTGGGCGCACGTCTGCTGCAACGCACCACTCGGCAACTGACCCTCACGGCCGTCGGCGAACGCTACCTGCGCCATTGCCAGGCGATGTTGCTGGAAGCGGAGATGGCTGACGAGGCCGTGGCGAGTATGTCCAGTGAGCCCCGTGGGCGGCTGCGCGTCAGTTGCCCGGTGGGTATGGCCCAACACATTCTGCCGGAAATGGTCGCGGGCTTTCTCGCCGCCCACCCGCAGGTGCAACTGGAAATGACCCTGGTCAACCGCCGTGTCGACCTGGTGGCCGAAGGCATCGACGTCGCCCTGCGCGTGCGCGAGTTGGGTGATGAAGACCCGCTGCTGGTGACCAAACGCTTGCGCCCAGCCCAGACTGTGATGGTGGCCAGCCCCGAATTCATGCAAGGTCGACAGGTCAACACCCTGGCAGACCTCAAGCAACTCCCGGTACTCGGGGCGTTGGAGGCCGACCGTCTGGTCCACCTGCGCTTGCTCGATCCACAGGGCAACGCCGAGGACCTGGCCATGGAAGCACGCTTGGGCATTGAAGATTTCATCGTCCGCAAAGCCAGCGCGTTGAAAGGCCTGGGTTTTACCGTGCTACCGATGATGTATTGCGAAGAGGAATTGGCCAGCGGCCAGTTGGTGCAATTACTGCCGCAATGGTCGCTGCCGGGTGGGTGGTTGCAGGCGGTCTACCCGCACCGCCGTGGCGTACTGCCAGCCATTCGTGCCTGGATCGACTACCTGGAAGAAGCCTTCAAGAGCTGTGGAGACCGTCTGTTATGAAAATCACCGAGGAGCAGGTCGCGACCTTCTGCCTGAGCCTGCCCGGCGCGCGGGAAGACTACAAATGGGGCGGCGTGCGGGTGTTCTCGATTGCCGGCAACAAGATGTTCGCCCTGCAAAACCTGCGCGGCGAATCGCTGGCATTCAAGGTCGACAAGGAGTTGTTCCTGGGCCATGTGGATCGCCCGGGCATCCACCCGGCGCCCTACCTGGCGCGGGCGCAGTGGATCATCATGAATACGCCCTACCCGCTGGGCGCCGAAGAATTGCGCGGCCTGTTGCAGCGCTCTCACCAGTTAGTGGTGAGAAAACGGCCCAAGCGCACGCAGATCGGGTTGTTACTAGAGGACTGACAACAAGGTGCCGCCAAGGAACAGTTGATCGAGCCAGAACACTTGGTGCAGCAACACAATCACCCAGAACAGCACCTGATAGGACACTTTGCGCGTCTTGTGGCGCAGCACCTGCTGAGCGATCAACGCTCCCGGCCAACCACCCGCCAGCTCGACGGCGTGCAGGATGTTTTCCGGAATGCGCCGGCCTTCCGTTTGCGCCTTGCGCTTGTCGCTCCAATACAGGAAAAACGCCACGACGCTGACCACGCCATAGGCCACCAACGGAATCACCGTCTCGCCGCGAGACCACAGCAAAACCGAACCCAACAGTGGCGCGGCGCACAACAACACAAAGATCAGCGCCTTCAGGCGTGGGTGCTGAATGTTCATGGCTTGACCGCAGACCAGTCGATCCAGCCGAACTGCCAAGTCGCCAGAATCACCAGACCAAACGCGATCCGATACCAGGCAAAGGCCGCGTAACTGTGGCTGGCGATGAACTTAAGCAAGGCCTTGACCGCAATCATCGCGAAGACGAATGAGGTCACAAAACCGATGGCAAACACCGGCAGGTCATCGGGCTGGAACAGGTGACGGTACTTGTAGCCCGAATACACCGCGGCACCGACCATGGTCGGCATGGCCAGGAAGAACGAAAATTCAGTGGCGGTCTTGCGCGACAGGCCGAACAGCAGGCCGCCAATGATGGTAGCGCCGGAACGCGAAGTACCCGGAATCATCGCCAAGCACTGGGCCAGGCCGACCTTGAGCGCGTCCTTCCAGGTGATCTCGTCCACCGTTTCAGCGTGAACGGCATGTTGGCGACGCTCAGCCCACAACATGATCACGCCGCCAATCACCAAGGCGGTGGCCACCGTGATCGGGTTGAACAGGTAATGCTTGATCAGATCGGCAAAAATCACCCCCAGCACCACCGCCGGCAGCACGGCGATGATCAGGTTAACCGTGAAGCGCTGGGCATTGCGTTGGGTCGGCAAGCCGATAACCACGTCGAGGATCTTGCGCCGAAATTCCCAGACCACGGCCAGGATCGCGCCCAACTGAATAATGATGTTGAACGCTTCAAAGCGTTCGCCGCCGAAGCCGATCAAGTCGGCAACGATAATCTGGTGGCCGGTGCTGGAGATCGGCAAGAACTCCGTCAGGCCCTCCACTACGCCAAGAATCAATGCCTGTATGGCGGTCCAAAAATCCATATTCCCCCCAAAGGTCATGCACGCGGCATGCCCCGTTAGTCTTTTTTAGTGGTTCATTGACGATGAGTGCACTGAAGGCCAAGCGTTTTATCATCAACGCAGGACTGCGAAAATGCTGTGAAAAATCAGGCAGTACTCAGGTTTTCCGATGACAGGCCGAAAGCCTATCAGACACGCCGGAAATGTCGATGCAGCGCCCACAATTATAAAAAGCATGGAGTGACAGGACGATGAACAGTTTGCGCAGCATGTCGATCAGCCGCCGACTCTGGCTGATCCTGGTAGTCGCCGTGTTGATGCTGCTGACCCTAGGGCTTTTGATGCTCAAGCAGATTCACGGCGACCTTTACCAGGCCAAACGCCAACAGACCCAACACGTGGTGCAGACCGCCAGCGGCGTGCTCGCTTATTACCAGAACCTTGAAAAAACCGGTGTGCTGACCCGCGAAGCGGCGCAAAAACAAGCCCTCAGCGCAGTGCGTGGCCTACGTTACGACCACGATGATTATTTCTGGATCAACGACCTGACGCCCGTGATGATCATGCACGCGGCCAACCCCAAGCTGGACGGCCAGAACCTCTCGGCGATTCGCGACCCGGACGGGTTTGCGGTGTTCAACGAATTCGTGACCCTGGCCAAGGCCAAGGGCGCCGGCATCGTCAATTATCGCTGGCCGAAACCAGGCGCCGAGGCGCCGGTGGAGAAAACCTCGTATATCCAACTGTTCGAGCCGTGGGGCTGGATCATCGGCTCCGGCGTATACGTGGATGATGTGCAGGCCGAATTCAAAGGTCAGGTGTGGAATGCCTCGCTGATCGGCTTGGGAATTGCGCTGCTGATGGCTGTGCTGGTGATGTTGATCGCACGCAGCATCGTGCACCCATTGCAGGCGGCGGTGAATGCCATGGCCAATATCGCCAGTGGCGAAAGCGATCTGACCCGCAGCCTCGACACCCATGGGCGGGACGAAGTCACCCAACTGTCCCAGCATTTCAACAGCTTCACCGCCAAACTGCGCCAGGTGGTCAGCCAGTTGCAGGCGTGCGCCAACGCGTTGGGCCAGTCGTCCACTGAGTTGGGCAACAACGCCACTCAAGCCCATGACCGCAGCCAGCAACAATCACAGCAGATGGAACTGGTGGCCACGGCGATCAATGAAGTGACCTACGGCGTGCAGGATGTGGCGAAAAACGCCGAACACGCCGCCAGTGAAATGCGCGACGCCCAGGCTCAGGCGCAGCAGGGCCAGGTGAATATCGATGGCAGCTTGCAACAGATCGACCAGCTCTCCGGCACCATCAGCCAGGCTGTGGAAGTGATCCGTACCCTGTCCAGCGAAAGCACGCAGATTGGGGGCGTGTTGGAAGTGATCCGCTCCATCGCCGACCAGACCAACCTGCTGGCCCTGAACGCCGCTATCGAAGCCGCGCGCGCTGGTGAGCAAGGCCGTGGGTTTGCGGTGGTGGCCGATGAAGTAAGGTTGCTGGCCCAGCGCACGCAAAAATCCACCGCCGAAATCCAGGTGATGATCGAGCGGCTGCAAGGCCACTCGGAGGCTGCGGTCAAGGTGATCAGCGACAGCCATAGCGCTTCGCAATTAACCATCGAACAAGCAGGCCAGGCGGGTGAAAGCCTCAACGCCATCGGCCAGGCGCTGCGTAACCTCAATGGGTTGAATGCTTCGATTGCCAGTGCCACGTTGCAACAGGCGCATGTGGTGGAAGACATCAACCAGAACGTCACCCAGGCGGCCGGGTTGTCCCACAGCACGGCGCTGGCAGCGCAGCAATCCAGCGTGGCGAGTGCGCATTTGCGTGGGTTGAGTGAACAGCTTGATGGGTTGTTGCGCCAGTTCAAGGTCTAGCACCTAGGGTATTGGGTTCTATGGTTGTTGCAGGTCTGCTGAGTACATATCCGTTGTTTGGGTAACGGATATGTACTCAAAAATCCACCTAAAGAAAACGGCCAACCCGAAGGCCGCAGTTTGCCTGAATAACCGAAGCACCTACGTCACAGCCCCCCAGATTCAATCTTCAGCGGTTTGAAGATCGCTAACCTCTGGTTACAATCACCGCCCTCTTCAACTCTCCCAAGGAACCGCCATGTCCGGGCTTGAACTGTTCGCCGCCGCCCTGGGGGTGATCGCTGTCTGGCTGACGGTTAAACAAAACCCCTGGTGCTGGCCCATCGGCCTGGTGATGGTGTTGCTCTACACCTGGGTATTCTTCGACGTAAAACTCTATTCCGACATGCTGTTGCAGGTGGTCTACGCCGCCCTGCAACTCTACGGCTGGTGGCAATGGACCCGCGCCGGTGAGGTCAAGCAGGGGCGCCAAGTCACCAGCCTGGGCGTGCCGGCAATCATGACCAGCCTCGCCGTCGGCGCACTCGGCAGCCTGTTGCTCGGCGCCGCCATGGCCCACTGGACCGACGCCGCCCAACCCTGGCTGGATGCGGCCCTCACCGGTTTCAGCCTCGTGGCACAAATGTGGATGGCGCAAAAACGCGTGCAGTGCTGGCCACTGTGGATCGCCGTGGATGTGATCTTCGTCGGGCTGTTCCTCTATAAAGGCCTATACCTCACCGCCGCGCTCTACGCGCTGTTCACCGTGATCGCCGTACAAGGTTGGCGCGAATGGCGCGCCGACCCGGCGTTGCACGCATGAAGGTGGTGGTACTGGCAGGGCCCGAATCCAGCGGTAAAAGCTGGCTGGCGGCGCAACTGCAAGCGCACTTTGGCGGGGTGATGGTCGGCGAATACGTGCGGCACTTCATCGACCACCATCAGCGCGACACCACGCTGGCAGACATTCCCGCTATCGCCCGTGGGCAGTTGGCCTGGGAGGACGCCGCCCGCGCCGAACAGCCCCACCTGCTGATCCTCGATACCCACCTACTGACCAACAAATTGTGGAGCCAGACCCTGTTTGGCGACTACCCAGCCTGGCTCGACAGTGAACTGCTGGCCCGTCACTACGACCTGCACCTGCTGCTGTCGCCCGAGGACGTGGAATGGACCGCCGACGGCCAGCGCTGCCAGCCGGAACTGGCGGATCGCCAAGCGTTTTTCCAGGGCAGCCTGGACTGGATGCAGCAGCATCACCAACCAGTGGTGGTGATTGGGGGATATTGGGAGGAGCGCCGGGTGGCGGCGTTCGCTGCGGTAGAGCAACTGCTCACCCCTTGAGTTCAAGGGTGAGCAGCCACCCGTTTTGCCTTAGTAGCCCAACGACAGGCCGGTGTTACGACGCGGGTCGTTAGCCCCGTAGAAGCGGTTGTTGCCCACCGGTTTGCCACCCAGCGAAGGTGCGCCGACCAGGATCGCGGCCAAGTGGTTGGCATCCTGCGGACCTGCAAACTTGTGGCCCCAGCTTTCCAGGATCTTCTGGGTGTCGGGGCTGACCGCGAAGGTCTCAAGATTGGTGGTCTCAGGCATCCACTGCTGGTGGAAACGCGGCGCGTCAACGGCTTCCTGGATGTTCATCTTGTAGTCGATGACATTGAGGATGGTCAGCAAGGTGGCGGTAATGATGCGGCTGCCGCCTGGCGTACCGACGACCATCACGGCCTTGCCATCTTTGGTCACGATGGTCGGGCTCATCGACGACAGCGGCGCCTTGCCCGGTGCGATGGCGTTGGCTTCACCCTGGACCAGCCCGTACATGTTCGGTACGCCGACCTTGACGGTGAAGTCGTCCATTTCATCGTTGAGGATCACCCCGGTCTTGCTCGCCATCACGCCCGCACCGAACCAGTCGTTGAGGGTGTAGGTGACCGAGACCGCATTGCCCCACTTGTCGACAATGGAGTAATGCGTGGTGTTGTTACCTTCATGGGGCGACACACCTGGCTTGATTGCCTGGGAATCGCCGGCCTTTTGCGGTTCGATCGCGGCGCGCAGCTTGGCGGCGTAGTCCTTGTCCAGCAGATGGGCGATCGGGTTCTTCACGAAGTCCGGGTCACCGAGGTAGCTGTTACGGTCCACGTAGGCGTGGCGCATCGCTTCGATCTGGTAGTGCAAACCTTGGGCCGAGTGATAACCCAGGTCGGCCATCGGGTAGCCTTCAAGGATGTTCATGATCTGGCAGATCACTACACCGCCGGAGCTCGGTGGCGGTGCCGAAACCACGTGGTAGCCACGGTAGTCGCACTCGATGGGCGCCAGTTCACGGGTCTTGTATTTGTCGAGGTCAGCTTGGGTGATGATGCCTTTGCCGGCTTGGCTGGAGTCCACCAGGGCCTTGGCTACCCAACCTTTATAGAAACCGTCGGTGCCCTTGGCGGAGATTTCCTTGAGGGTCTTGGCCAGGTCTTTCTGCACCAATTTCTGGCCGACCTGCATGGGTTGGCCGTTGTGCAGGAAGATCCCGCGCAGGTCCTTGTCTTTTTCGAACTCGCCGGTGGCGGTGTGCAGCAGGTCGACATCACCCTGCTCCAGTTCAAAACCGTTTTCCGCCAGCTTGATCGCTGGGGCAATAACCTGGGCACGCTTGAGGGTGCCGTATTTGCTCAGGGCTGTTTCCATGCCGGACACGGTGCCGGGCACGCCGACGGCCAGGTGGCCTTTGGCGCTGAGGCCCTCGATGACGTTGCCGTCTTTATCGAGGTACATGTTGGCAGTGGCCGCCAACGGGGCTTTTTCGCGGAAGTCGAGGAAGGTCTTGCGTCCGTCGGCCAGTTGTACGGTCATGAAACCGCCGCCGCCCAGGTTACCCGCCGCCGGGTACACCACGGCCAGTGCATAGCCCACCGCTACAGCCGCATCGACCGCGTTGCCGCCGGCCTTGAGTACATCCACACCCACATGAGTTGCCAAATGCTGGGCGGTCACCACCATGCCATTTTCACCCGCCACCGGGGCTTGGGAAGCGGCTTGCACGCCACTGACCGTCAACACCAGGGCAGTGGCAATCAAGGTACGGCTGAAAGGTTGGTATTTCATCCATGGCTACTCTAGTTGTTAAGACGCACCAAAATAGCCCTTCCTGAACCCAACCCCCAGTGCGATGGCGTTTTTATTACAGAACTTGTCGGTCACAGAACGGCCGCAAAAATGCCCATGCTATATTTCGCGCCCTGACTGTCGTGAGAGACGCTCCCCATGGTGATCAAGAAGACCGGCATCCGCGCCCAACAGGCGGACCAGACGCGTGCGCGCATCCTTCAGGCGGCAGTCAAGGTGTTCACCCGCGATGGCTATTCCGGCGGGCGCGTCGACACCATCTCCAAGGAAGCCGACTCTAACGATCGCATGCTTTATTACTATTTTGGCAGCAAGGAACACTTGTTCATCTGCGTGCTGGAATACATCTACGAGCAATTCAATAAAGCCGAAAGCAAGCTCAAGCTGGACCTTGACACGCCGGTACAGGCCTTACGCGACTTAGTGGCGTTTATCTGGAACTACTACGTCAAGCACCCCGAATTTGTGGCGATCCTGAGCATCGAGAACCTGCACCAGGGCAAGCATGCCCAGCAGTCCGGCGAGATGCGGCGGTTGTCGGGCGAAGCCGTCGGCGTATTGCGCCCGATCATCGAGGCTGGCCAGGCCCGGGGCCTCTTTCGCCAGGACATCGACCTCAAGCACGTGTATTTGATGATCGCCTCGCTGTGCTACTTCTATAACTCCAACCGCCATACGCTTAGCTCGTTTCTGGGTGAAGACCTGTCGAGCAAGGGCCAACAGCAGGACTGGCTAGGGTTTATCAGTGATTTGGTGCTGCGCGGGGTCTCTCCATCAGTGTAAAAACCAGCGCCCACGGTTGATCTTCATAGGGTTTGAAATATCAGTGGGTGCCGGGGTTGGCGCGTAAATGCGCGACCTTCTGCTCCAATCCATTCCACTGCGGTGCATTCGGCGCAAACTGCCCGCGCAAGTACGCTGCCAGATCCGCCACCTGACTGTTCGACAGGCTGTCCTTGAACCCCGGCATATAGCCCAAGTCCTTGGTCGCCGGACTGCTGACGCCTTGCAAAATCACCTTGATCAAATTGTCCGGCTGGTCGCTGTGCACATTGGTATTGGTTGCAAGTTTAGGGCTGACACCAAACAGTTTCGGCCCCAGACCATCGGCATGACAGGCCTTGCACGAGCCCTCGAATACGCGCCGCCCATTAGGATTGGGCACGCTGGCCGCCGCCACGAGCGGGGCCTCTGCCGCCGCATCAGCATTCAGTGAGGCCAAGTACACCGCCATCGCGCGAATGTCTGCCTTGGGTAATTTCGACAGTTCACTCACCACGGGCCCCATCGGGCCTGCCGCTACGCCATGAGCGTCGGAATAGCCGGTGCTCAGGTAAGTGAACAGCTGATCTTCGGTCCACGGCGTCGGCGCCTTGGACAAACCATTCAGCGCCGGCGCCTCCCAACCGTCCACACTGCCGCCCGCGAGAAACGCCTTACCCCCCTTCTCTGCCCCCATCACATTGCGTGGCGAATGGCAGGCGGCGCAGTGCCCCAGGCCATTGACCAGATAATTCCCGCGATTCCATTGCTCACTGCGCTCAGGCTGCACGGTAATCTCGCCGCGCCTTAAAAACAGTGCATTCCAGCCCGCCATCAACGGCCGGATATTGAACGGGAAACCCATGGCATTCGGCGTTGGCGCTTGGCTTACCGGCACCTGGGACATCAAATACGCATACAGCGCCTGCATGTCCGCGTCGTTGATATTGCGAAACGCCGTATAGGGAAACGCCGGGTACAGGTTGCGCCCGTCGCGGCCAATGCCGTCGCGCATGGCACGCTCGAACGCTGGGTACGACCAGGCGCCGATGCCGGTCTTCACATCTGGGGTGATATTGCTGCTGTACAGCGTACCGAACGGCGTCTGCATCGCCAGCCCGCCGGCATTGGTAGCACCGCCCGGCGCGGTGTGGCACACCGCACAATCACCCACCGCTGCCAGCAAGCGCCCACGCTCCAGAGTGGCCTTCGACCACGTGCCCGCGCTGGGCGGGGCGATCGGCGCGATTTCGCCATGAAACGGCCAGGCCGTGGCCATTACCGCACCCAAGGTCGCGAACAGCGCACCGAACCACCATTTACGGCGCTTCTCAGGCGACTTGGCCGGCTCGCCGAGGGTACCGGCATTCAGCGCGGCGAGTACGCGTTCCGGCGTGATCGGCAACTCGCGAAAACGTATCCCGGTGGCGTCATAGATCGCATTGGCAATCGCTGCCGCGCTGGGCACCGACGCCGACTCTCCGGCGCCCATGGGGGGCTGATCCTGGCGCGGCATCATCAGCACATCAATTTGCGGCACTTCGGGGAAGGTCAGGATTGGGTAACCGCCCCACTCCTTGCTCGCCACCGTTGACTCTTCAAAAGTCACCCGTTCCTTCAACACGCGGCTGGTGGACTGGATGACATTGCCGTGGATCTGATGCTGCACCCCCGCCGGGTTGATCATCATCCCCGAATCATGGCCGATCACGACCCGCGTCACCGACACATCGCCGGTCTGCTTATCAATGGCCACATCCGCCACCCAGGCCGCCCATGCAGCGCCAAATCCCGGGAATTTGCTGTGGATGTAGCGCGCGTAGGCAAAGCCCCGACCGCGCAACAGGTGATCTTCATTGGCGGTTTGCATCGGCGCGGTACGCGGTGACCAGTTGGCGCGTTCGGCGGTGGATTTCACCAGGTCGATGGCGCGCTCGTCCTTGAGATAACGCAAGCGGTATTCCACTGGATCGACGCCCGCGGCAAACGCCAACTCATCGATATAGGATTCATGGGCGAAGGTGTTGGGCAAGGCCGACACGCCGCGCATCCACGAGGCACGCACGATGGGCGCCATGTCGTTAATGCTCACGCGCATATTGTCGATGTCATAGGGCGGGATCGAGGTGCGGTCGCCCATTTCAAACATCGCCGCCACCGGTTCCACACGCCCCGTCAGCAGCAAGGCAAGGGTCGGTGCGCCATTGGAGGGGTAGCTGGTTTCAAAGTCGTAGGCGGCGATGCTGCCGTCAGCGTTCAATCCGCCGTCCACATCCATCAATTGCGCGGTGCCTTTAGGCTCCCACAAATGTTCCTGCTCGCGACTCAACTGCACGCGTACCGGCTTGCCCACCGCACGGGATAACAACAGCGCATCCGCGCAGACGTCGTCAGCGCAATTGCGTCCATAACAGCCGGCGGCTTCCATGCGGATCACGTCGATCAGCGCTTCTTCGCACTCCAGCAACCAGGCAAGATCAGCGCGCAACAGATGCGGGTTCTGGCTGCCGGACCAGACCCGACTGCCCGCCGACGAGTAATCCGCCACGCCACAGGACGGGCCGATCGAGCCATGCATCTGGTACGGCCACAGATAACTGCGTGACATGCGCTGGCTCGCGCCCGCCAAGGCTTCGTCGACATTGCCCTGATCAAGCACCGTGCGCCGTACTCGGGGATTGTCGCGAATCGCCTGCTCGACATCACTCATGTCCGGCAGCGCGTTATTCCAGGGTTTCCAGTGCACTTGCAACTCATGAGCGGCCTTGATCGCCTGCTCTTCGCGCACTGCGACCACGCCGATAAAGTCCCGAATCACCACCACTGCGACAATCCCGGGAATATGCGCGATGGACGCCTCATCCACGCTGAGCAGGCTTTTGCCGACAAAATCGCCGCAATCCAACCCGGCATACGGTGGGCGAACCACTCGACCATGGAGCATGCCCGGCACACGCATATCGTGCACGTAGGTCAGTTCGCCGGTGGCCTTGCCGGGGATATCCACCCGCGCGGCGCCCTTGCCCACCAAACGGTAATCCTCGATGGCCTTCAACGGCGCATCACCGCTGATGCGCAGTTGGTCGCGTTGGCCGCTGACCAGTTCGCCATACGTGGTGGTGCGCCCGTCTGCCGCGTGAATCACACCCGCTTCAACGCTCAGGCTGGGCACGCTCACACCCCAGCGTCCCGCCGCCCGGGCCAGCAAAAAGCGCCGCGCTTCTGCTGCCGCATTACGCAGCGGAATCGCGGAAATCTGCAGCGTGGCGCTGGCAATCGTTGCCCCCTGG
Organism: Pseudomonas costantinii; assembly: GCF_001870435.1. Taxonomy (GTDB): domain Bacteria; phylum Pseudomonadota; class Gammaproteobacteria; order Pseudomonadales; family Pseudomonadaceae; genus Aquipseudomonas; species Aquipseudomonas costantinii. Next base: position 28,991 of record NZ_MDDR01000020.1, read on the forward strand.
TTCGGCACGCGCTCGGTGTCGCCCAGCACCATTTTTATCTGGTCCAGCGTCAGGTCCAGTTCCTCGGCGACGATCTGTGCCAGCGACGTGCGAATGCCGGTGCCCAGGTCCACATGACCGTTAAATGCATACACCCATCCATCATCGTTCACGGCGATAAACAGCCCCAACTCCTTGGGTTTCACAGTGGGCATACCGCCCTTGGCCACCGGCCCTGAAGGCGGCAGCACATCATCGACGATCAACAGGACGCCGGCCTTGGCCAGCCACTGGTCACGGGAAAACGGAGTGTCGGTCATGGTCAGCAATCCACGGTCATGAGGCGGGCGGCACGTAGCACGGCGCGCAGGATTTCAATATGGGTGCCGCAGCGGCAGAGGTTGCCCGAGAGCTCGTTACGGATCTGGGCTTCGCTGGGGTTGGGGTTGCGGTCGAGCAAGGCCTTGGCGGTCATGATCATGCCGTTGAGGCAGTAGCCGCATTGCGCGGCCTGCTCATCGATAAAGGCTTGCTGCACCGGGTGCGGCGCCTGGCGTGTGCCCAGGCCTTCAAGGGTAATAATCTCGCGCCCCACCGCACCCGACAGCGGGAACACACAGGAGCGTGCGGCCGCCCCATCGATGATCACGGTGCACGCACCGCACTCCCCCAGGCCGCAACCGTACTTGGGGCCATTGAGTTCAAGGTCATTGCGCAACACCAGCAACAACGGCGTATCCGCCATGGCGCTGACTTCGCTTAGTTGGCCGTTGACCTCAAGCGCTACCGTGATGTGCTGGCTGATCATTCGCTTCGCCCGTATCAATTGATGAAGCAGTCACTACACGAAACAGTCAAAAAAAAGCGTCGCGGACCTGGGGTCTCGCGACACACTTGACTCGTGAAGTAGCTACTACATCAACACAGAGCAAAAACGGTGCCAGCCTCCAACACACAACTCTCGTAGCAGCTGCCGAGCCTTGGCGAGGCTGCGTCGGCGGCGCATCTGACACACCGTGACGCAGCCTCGCCAAGGCTCGGCAGCTGCTACGGATCAAAGGGCTAGGGTGCGATAGGATCGTCGATCATCTTACGCAGCAAAAACAGCACCGCTACCCGTTCGGCAGGGTTGAGATTGCTCATGGTCAGTTCGCTGATCTGCGCAGCGCGGGGCGCGGTTTGGTTGACCAGTTCGGCACCTGCGACAGACAGATCAACCACCACTTTGCGCTTGTCTTGCGGGTCCGGCTCCAGGGTAATCAGTTCCTTGGCCTTGAGCCGCTCGACAATACCGCGAATGGTCGCCTGGTCGACGGCAGTAGCCTTGACCAGCTCGGTGAGGGAACTTGCACCGTGATCGCGCAACGCGCACAAGGTGACAAACTGCACGGCGGTGAGCTGAGAGTCGCCGACATTCTGCTGAAAGATCGCCAAGTGGCGCTGGTAGGCCTTGCGCAGCAGGTGGCCGACTTGTTCAGAGAAAACGTAGGAATCAGGCACGGCGGGCTCGGTGGGTGGTTGGCGATGGGGGGCATGATGGCGGGGATATCGATATGACTCAAGCTCCTCACTGAAGGAACACAATCAAAAATGTGGGAGCTGGCTTGCCTGCGATGGCCATAGGTATCTACACATTTGTTTTATGGCTTGGGCTTTGTGGTTGTCGCTAGGCCGCTGGGTACATATCCGTTTTTTGGGTAACGGCGGCTTATGGTTTCGCTCTTACAGCCAGCCCTTTCAAGGTCTTTGAAAAACTGGCCATATCTGGCTGATACCAACCAGTGAAGTGCGAACACTGTCCCTGTGGCGAGCGGGCTTGCCCCGCGTTGGGTTGCGAAGCGACCCCAAAAGGAAGAATGCGGTGAGTCAGGCACCCTTCGGCTGTTGGTTTTGGGGCTGCTTCGCAGCCCAACGCGGGCGATGCGGCGACCCGACAAGCCCGCTCGCCACAGGTTACTTATTGCCTGTTCTACCTAAAGACCTTGAAAGGGCTGGCTGTAAGAGCGAAACCATAAGCCGCCGTTACCCAAACAACGGATATGTACTCAAAAACCCACCAAAAGAAAACACCCAACCCGAGGCCCCCACGCGAGCAAGCTTCCTCGCCACAGGCCTCACGCAACACTAAAAGTTGTGTAGATACCTATGCTGCGATAGCGGTACATCAGCCAATAAATTTACTGACTGACACACCCTCATCGCCGGCAAGTCGAAACGTCGAACCGCAGCTCCCACATTTGGATCTTCAGCGTGCCAGGGAGGCTATTGGCGCGACCACATCACCCGCAATCACCACCGCCTCATCATCCAGATACACATCACAATGACGCAGCGGAATGTCCATATGACACGGCGTCTTACGCGTCCCTCCCACCTCGGTATTCGGCCCGGTGGAGAACAGGAAGTTGCCGTAAAAAGCCCGCGCATCCATGCACATGCCGTCGTTCTTGTCGTGCAAACCCATGGCTGTCCATTGCGCCCGTGGCTGCAAGCCCCAGCCGATATGCGAGATGCCGTACACCTCAGGGTCGTTGAAGTACTTCATGTAATCACGCAGGTACTCGGCCTCGAACCCACCGTGGATCCTGGTGATAAAGCCCTTCTCGATCTCCAGGGTGATCTTCTCGCGGGTATAGGTCTTGAACGGCAGCAGGATGTCGCCAATGTCCAACACCAGCACGCCCTCGGCAGTCTCTTCGTTGGGCCAGGAGAACAGAAAACCGCTGGGCCAGTGGTCCCAACGCCCAGGCTCATCAGCAAAACCGTACTCGGTCACCGACGGGTATTGCCCCAATGCGGCGCAAAAGTCGCTGCCGGCGCGGGATTTGACGTGGATCGAGCGCGCCTTTTTCAGCAGTTGTTCGGCCGCCAATACACGCACCTTGTCCTCTTCGGTGGGCAACATGCGCGCCAGCACTTCCGGAGGCTCCACAGCCAGCAGGATGCGCGTACCGGTCTTGAGGATCTGCTCCTGTTCCGGTGAGTGCAGCAACATCATCGTGTCGACAATCAGGTCGGCGGCCTCCAGGGCGCGCTGCGCCGCGATATTGCCGGTGAGCGCGGTGTCGCCACAGTAGGCGGTCATGTCATTGCCCATGGCTGTCGGATGGTTGAAAGACGGCAACTCCACCGCATACACCTTGGCCCCCAGACGCTGCGCCGCATCCATCGCAGCGCGCACGGTGCGCGGGTCGGAGTAATGGCTCTTGAGCACGGCGACGCTCTGGGTCGGGTCGACCTTCGACAGCTTCAGCACGTGTTCAAACATCTGGGTCAGTTCGCAATCGCTTACCGGCATTTTCCTGTCTCCTCTAGGGCTGCACCAAGTTCAGGCGTCGCGCTTCACTCTAGTGCATTTATATAGCGTATACACCAATTACTAACGATAAGACCTGATTTGAGAGCGGACTGCAAGCGTCGAGCCAATACGTTACCATTCCACACAAACCCAACAAACAAAGGTTAAATTTCGTTACACGGGATAATCATGGCCAAAAAATAAAATTTCAAAAGCAGTCTTCCCATTTCAAAAAATGAGCGTATACACTTTAAAAACCTTGCGGACAGACGCCGCCAAAATCAAAAAAGAGAGGATCACGCCCCATGGGAAGCACTCAAAAAATCGCCATCGTCGGTGCCGGCCTTGGCGGCGCCGCCGCTGCTACCCTGTTGCAGCAGGCCGGTTTCGATGTCGACATCTACGAGCAGGCACCGGAGTTTTCCCGCTTGGGCGCGGGGATCCACATGGGGCCCAATATCATGAAAATCTTCCGTCGCATGGGCATCGAAAAGCAGCTGGACCTGATGGGCTCGCACCCCGAGCACTGGTTCAGCCGCTGCGGCGAAACCGGCGATTACCTGTCACGCATCCCGCTCACCGGCTATGGCGCGTCCTACATCACCGTGCACCGCGGCGACCTGCATGCCCTGCAAATGTCCACCCTCAAGCCGGGCACCCTGCACTTCAACAAACGCCTGGAAACTCTCGAAGAAACCGACACCCAGGTGCGCCTGACCTTTGCCGACGGCAACGTGACCTACGCCGATATCGTGATCGGCGCCGACGGCATCAATTCGAAGATTCGCGAAGAACTGCTGGGGGCGGAAAAACCGCTGTACAGCGGCTGGGTCGCGCACCGTGCGTTGATCCGTGGCGACCAACTGGCCAAGTACGACCTCAAGTTTGAAGACTGCATCAAGTGGTGGACCGAAGACCGTCACATGATGGTGTATTACACCACCGGCAAGCGCGACGAGTACTACTACGTGACCGGCGTGCCCCATGCCGAATGGGACTTCCAGGGCGCCTTCGTCGACAGCAGCCGCGAAGAGATGTTCGACGCCTTCAAGGGCTATCACCCCACCGTGCAGGCGCTGATCGAATCCACTGAAAGCGTGACCAAATGGCCGCTGCGCAATCGCAACCCCTTGCCGCTATGGAGCCGTGGACGCCTGGTGTTGCTGGGCGACGCCTGCCACCCAATGAAACCGCACATGGCCCAGGGCGCCGGCATGGCCATCGAAGACGCCGCCATGCTCACCCGCTGCCTGCAGGAAACCGGGATCAGCGACTACCGCACCGCGTTCCAACTCTACGAAGCCAACCGCAAGGAACGCGCCTCCCGTGTGCAAGCGGTGTCCAACGCCAACACTTGGCTGCGCACCCAGGAAGACCCGGCTTGGGTCTACGGCTATGACCTGTACGCCCAGGAACTGAAATCGGGGGTGGCCGCGTGAGCAGTTTTCTCTACGGCGGCAACGTACAGGCCAACGGCATTCGCCAGCATTACCTGCGCTACGGCGGAAAAGGCCCGGCGCTGATCCTGATTCCGGGCATCACCAGCCCGGCGATCACCTGGGGTTTCGTCGCCGAGCGTCTTGGCGCGCAGTTCGATACCTATGTGTTGGATGTGCGTGGGCGTGGCTTGTCATCCAGCGGCCCCGAACTGGATTACAGCGCGGACACCTGCGCCGATGATATTGGCGCATTTGCCGATGCGCTGAACCTGAACAGCTACCACCTGGTTGGCCATTCCATGGGCGCGCGTTTTGCCGTGCGCAGTGCAGTCAAACATCCTCAGGGCGTAAACCGCGTGGTGTTGATTGACCCACCTGTGTCCGGTCCCGGTCGGCGTGAGTACCCGAGCAAACTGCCGTGGTACGTCGACTCGATCCGCCAGTCTTTAGTCGGCATGGACGCGCAGGCGATGCGCACCTTCTGCGCCACCTGGACCGAGGAGCAACTGCAACTGCGCGCCGAATGGCTGCACACCTGCTACGAACCCGCCATCGTGCGCGCCTTCAATGACTTCCACGATGTCGATTTTCATAAAGACCTGCCCCACCTCAAGGCCCCTGCCCTGCTAATGGTGGCCGGACGGGGCGGCGTGATCCTCGACGAAGACATCGCCGAAATCCGGGACCTGCAACCGGCCATCCAGGTCGCCCGCGTCGCCGATGCCGGGCACATGATCCCGTGGGACGACCTCGAAGGCTTCTTCCACGCCCTCGGCGACTTCCTCCCCACACAACAATAACGGAGACCACCATGCACAAGCCTTACCGCATCGGCCAGATCGTGCCGAGCTCCAACACCACCATGGAAACCGAGATCCCGGCGATGCTCAGCGCACGCCAGGCGATCCGCCCTGAGCGCTTTACCTTTCACTCCAGCCGCATGCGCATGAAGCAAGTGCGCAAGGAAGAACTGGCAGCCATGGACGGTGAGTCCGACCGCTGCGCCGTCGAGCTGTCCGACGCCAAGGTGGATGTGCTGGGTTACGCGTGCCTGGTGGCGATCATGGCCATGGGGCTGGGCTATCACCGCAATTCCGAACAACGCCTACGCAAAGCCACCGCCGACAACGACGCTAACGCGCCCGTCATCACCAGCGCCGGTGCGCTGATCGAAGGCCTGAAAGTGATGGGCGCCAAGCGCATCGCCATCGTCGCGCCGTACATGAAGCCGCTGACCGAATTGGTGGTGAACTACATCCGCGAAGAAGGCTTTGAGGTGGTGGACTGGCGCGCCCTGGAGATCCCCGACAACCTCGAAGTGGCCCGCCACGACCCGGCCAATCTGCCGGCGATTGTCGCCGGGATGAACCTGGAAGGCGTCGACGTAATCGTGCTCTCAGCCTGCGTGCAAATGCAGTCGTTGCCGGTAGTGGCCAAGGTCGAAGCACAAACCGGCAAACCCGTACTCACTGCGGCTATCGCCACCACCTACGCCATGCTCAAGGCCCTGGACCTGGAGCCTATCGTGCCCGGTGCCGGTGCCCTGCTGTCCGGCGCTTACTGAGGAATTTTGCGATGAGCGAACAATCCGCCGACGCCAACTACCAGGGCGTATGGGGCAACCGCATCGGCTTCGGCAAAAAAGCCGCGCTGCTGATGGTCGATTTCATGCAGGGCTATACCACCCTCGGTGCGCCGCTGTTTGCGCCGGGCGTGGTCACGGCGGTGGCTGAAAGCGTCGAACTGTTAGCCACGGCACGCCAACATGGGATTGCGGTGGTGCACACCAATATCCGCTACCATCCCGGCCATTTCGTCGACGGTGGTATCTGGGTCAAGAAGGCCCCAGTGATGAAGGACATGGTCGAAGGCAATCCCCTCGCGGCGTTCTGCGCCGAGGTGTTACCTCAAGACGATGAAGTGGTGATCACCAAGCAGTACGCCAGTGCGTTTTTCGGCAGCAGCCTGGCCCCGATGCTGCACGCTCAGGGTATCGACACCGTGGTATTGGCAGGCTGCTCCACCAGCGGCTGCATCCGCGCTACCGCAGTGGATGCAGTGCAACACGGGTTTCGCACTATCGTCGTGCGCGAATGCGTCGGTGATCGACACCCGGGGCCCCATGAAGCCAACCTGTTCGATATCGATAGCAAGTACGGCGACGTGGTGAGCAAGCAGGAGGCGATGCGCAAATTCAGGGAGCAATAAAGTTTCATGAGAACCGTGCCATAGAGCACGGTCTTGAAAAACTGTGAGCCGCGCCCCGGTTAAAGGTCGGAGTTGGCGCAGCTCCCAGTCTTCTGACACTGCCTTTGGAAGTCGCTTCTACAGCACTCCGAAGTGCTGGAACAAAAGCGGCTGTATAAAAACCATAAGTCACCGCCAGGAGACACCCAATGCCCATTGCGAATGCAGCGCCCGCGACTACGGTCGCCGACCCCGTCAACACGCTCTACCACAAGATCACCTGGAAGCTGATTCCGTTCCTGTGTTTCTGCTATCTGGCCGCCTACCTCGACCGCATCAACATCGGCTTCGCCAAGCTGCAGATGCTCGACCAGCTGCACTTCAGCGAAACCGCCTTTGGCCTGGGCGCCGGCTTGTTTTTTGTCGGCTATATCCTCTTTGAAGTACCCAGCAACCTGGTGCTGGAGCGGGTCGGCGCGAAGATATGGATCGCACGCATCATGATCACCTGGGGCCTGCTTTCGGCTTGCACCATGCTGGTCACCTCCACCACGCAGTTCTACATCTTGCGTTTTTTGCTCGGCGCCGCCGAAGCGGGCTTTTTGCCGGGTGTGCTGTACTACCTGACCACCTGGTTCCCCACCCACCGGCGCGGGCGAATCATCGCGCTGTTCATGATCGGCCTGCCGCTGTCCAGCGTGATCGGCGGCCCGTTGTCCGGCTGGGTCATGAGCCACTTCGATAACATGGGCGGCCTACGCGGCTGGCAATGGCTGTTCCTGATCGAGGCAGTGCCCAGCGTATTGCTCGGCGTACTGACCTTCTGGGCACTGCCCAATAGCTTCCAGCAAGCCAAATGGCTGTCGGACGAAGAAAAGTCGTTATTGGAAAGCGAGCTGCGCAAGGACGAGGCCGGCGACTCCGGCAGCAAGCACAGCTTTCGCGACGGGTTCTTCAACCTCAAGGTGTGGATGCTCGGTGGTATCGACTTCTCGATCCTGCTCAGCGCCTACGCCATGGGCTTCTGGATGCCGACGTTCATCCGCAACGCCGGTATCACCGACACCTTCCATATCGGCATGCTCACCGCACTACCCAGCGTTGCCGCGCTTCTAGGTATGCTGCTGATCGGCGCCAGCTCCGACAAACACCGCGAACGCCGCTGGCACATTATCGTGCCGTTTCTGGTGGGTGCCGCCGCCATGGCCACCAGCACCTTCTTTACCCATAACGTAGTCGCCACCGTGCTGCTGTTCGCCATCGCTTCGGCCGCGATCATCGGCGCCGTGCCGGTGTTTTTCAGCCTGCCGGCGACCTTCCTCAAAGGCACCGCAGCGGCCACCGGCTTTGCCCTTGCCTGTTCGCTGGCGAATATCGCAGGCCTGGTCAGTAACTCGTTGATGGGGGTTGCGATCGACGTCACAGGCAGCAGCGCGGGTGCCTTGTGGTTCTTCGCCGGCTGCCTGATCCTCAGCAGTCTCCTGGTCATCGCCTTGCCGGCGAAACTGGTGAACCGCTAACAACACTCATTTTACGGATGAATCACCATGCAAGACTTCCTCAAGCGCTGTGCCCTGCTTGTCGCCGTCGGCCTGTGTGCCGGCACCGCGCAGGCCGCTGAAAAAATCATCTTCGACACCGATTTCAATGTGCTCAACGATGACGGCCAGGCCTTTATCATGCTCGCCCAGTTGCATGCGCAAAAACGTATCGACCTGCTCGGCATGACCCTGGTCAGCGGCAACGCCTGGGTCGATCAGGAGCAGGTCGACGCCCTCAAGGCCGTGGAACGCATGGGCGTGGAAAAACAGGTGGGCGTCTACTCCGGCGCCGCCTACCCGCTGCTGCATGACTACGCCACCTACGAGGCAGAAAAAGCCCTGTTCGGTTCAGGCTGGCCGGGCGCATTCAAGAGCCCGCGCCCTACCTCAGCGTCGCAATTGGTCCCGCCACCGGATGGCCTCGCGACCCATACCCAACTGCGCAGCGAAACCGCCGCGCAGTTCATCGTGCAAAGCGTGCGCGCCAACCCGCACCAAGTGACCATCCTCGCCGTCGGCCCGCTCACCAACATAGCCCTGGCGATTCGCTCGGCGCCGGACATCGTGCCGCTGATCAAGCGCATCGTGTACATGGGTGGCGCTCTGGAGATTCCGGGCAACACCACGCCGGCGGCGGAATTCAACTGGTGGTTCGACCCGGAGGCGGCCAAGATCGTGTTGCGCTCGCCGATCGAACACGTGATTTTCCCGAATGATGTCTGCGAGAAAGTCACCTTCGATAAGTCGGTGTACCAGCGTGTGATTGCGCAAAAAGGCGCGATTGCCGACCTGTACAAACATGAGTTCGGGCCACTGTTCGACAAAGACCCCAGCTATCACAGTTTTACGTGGGACAGCTTGCCGGCGCTGTTTCTGGTCAGCCCGGACATCGTCACGCAATCCCGTGATTTGTGGGTCGATGTAGATGCCACGTTTGGCGCGGATTACGGCCGAGCGCTGGGCTACAAGAAAGGAGCGCCCGTGGGCACGCAGAAGGCCAAAGTGGTCTTCGGCGTGGACCAGAAGAAATTCTGGGACGGGTACGTCAACCTCGTGACGCTGCCAACCCCGGTCAAACACTGACCGGTTGATCGCTCCCACAGGACGTGGGAGCGATCCTCACTCAGTCCGCCAAGGCAAACCCGCGCTGTAGATCTTCAATCAACGCCGCCACATCCTCCAGGCCAATATGCAGGCGCACCACCGGGTTCAGCGAGCGATCCGCTACGCTGTCACGGTCCCGAGTGTCAGCAACGGTGACCTGGCTTTCAAAGCCGCCCCACGAAGCACCCAATCCAAACAACTGCAAACCATCGATAAAGCGCTCGATATAAGCGGGGTCAAGGCTGCTCAATTCAAACGACAACAACCCATTACTGCCAGTGAAGTCGCGACGCCACAACGCATGCCCCGGATGCTCGGGCAACACCGGATGGAACACGCGCTTAACCTGCGGCTGCGCCTGCAACCACTGGGCGATTTCGACCGCCTGACGCTCATGCACATCCAACCTCGAGGCCAGGGTGCGCGCACCGCGCAGGATCAGGTACGCATCGTCGGCGCTCACCGCATTGCCAAAGGTGTCGCTCATCTTGCCCAGCGCAGGCCATGCGGCTTCGGTGGTGCACACGCTGCCCATCATCACGTCACTATGGCCGCCGAGGTATTTGGTCAGCGCCATGATCGAAATATCCGCGCCCAGTGCCAGCGGCCGGTACAAGTAGCCCGAACCCCAGGTGTTGTCGACGGCCAGCAGGATGCCGCGCGGTTTGCACAAGGCGGCAATGGCGGGCAGGTCGCACAACTCGTAGAGCAACGAGCCTGGTACTTCGGTGTAGACCAATTGGGTGTTGGCTTGCAGTTGCGCTTCCAGCCCCTTTCCGTCCGGGGCGAAGTAGCTGACTTCAATCCCAAACGGCTGGAGAAATTCGCGGGCCAGCTTGCGCACCGGGGAATACACCGCGTCGGTGATCAGCACATGATCGCCCGGGCGCAGGTAGGCCAGGAACACTTGTGCCGCAGCCGCAAGACCAGTGCCGTAGAGACGGGTGCGATAGCCACCCTCAAGCTCGGTAATCAGATCTTCAAGGGCATAGGCCGTCGGATTACCGCGTGCGCCGTAGGTCAACACGCGTTCGCTGTCCCGGCGTGCACGTGCGTCGCGCATCTGTGCCAGGTTGTCGAACAGTACGGTGCTGATGCGCGTGATCGGCACATTGACTGCGCGACCGCCACTGCCTTTTTCGGTACGTGCGGCGTGGATCAGCCGGGTGCGCACACGCGACGGTGGGGCCAACGGTTTGAGGCTGGCAATTTCTTCTTCGCTCATCTGCGCCAACAAACCGATTTCCCAGGCCAAATACTGGCGGGCGGCGTCCTTGTTGCCACTGTGGCGATCGTGGGTGAAGAACAGGAAGTCGATGCACTGCGCGTCAGGTGGCGTTTGCGGGTCTTCGCTCACCGCCAGGCCGGCAGCGGCCCAGGCGGAAAAACCACCGTCGAGCAATCTTGCGGGTAAGCCCTGGGCAGCAAAGGCTGCCAAGGCTGGCTCATCCGCCACCAGCACCAGCGGGCGGTGATCCGTTTTCAGCAAGGAACGAATCGACCACTGCGAGCCGGCAATAGCGCCTTTGCGATACACCATGCTCGGGCGCAGGTCGATCAAGTTAACGTCATTCAATTCCAGCGCCAGTGCCTGGGCGCTGATCAACGGCAGCGGTTCATACGCCACCGGCTGCAACACCGGCAAGGCCAGGCCGCTGGCGATACCGCCGTTCAACACATAGGCCTCGTGCCCCAATTGGCGCAGCCAACTGGCGATAATCGGCGCACGCACGCCATCGCTGTCCACCAGTACAACCCGCGCCTGGCGCACGCCGATATACAGGTCGGTGGACTGAATCAGCTGCCCGCCCGGTGTATGTTGCGAACCCGGCAAGCTGCCAACGGCGAACTCTTCAGCGGTGCGCACATCGCACAAAAACAGGCTGCGCTGCGTATCACCGGCCCACTCGCGAACCTGCTCCGCCGACACATTCACTACCCCTGCCCGCCCGGCCAATTGTTGCGCGGCCTGGCGCTGCTGAGCCAGGTCGGTGCTGACCTGCTCGGCATAACGTCGGGTGCTGCCATGCTCCAGTTTGAAATCTTCCAGGTACCAACCCTGTGTGCCGTTTTCCAAGGCATAGATCGGGTTCTTCAGCCCCAGGTTGATCAATGTCTGCGCGCCGATAATGCTTCGGGTTCGCCCAGCGCAGTTGACGACGATCGGTGTGCTGTCATCCGGCACCAGATCATGCACGCGGTAGCCCAGCTCACCATTCGGACAACAGATCGAGCCGGGGATGGTCATCTTGCGGTATTCGTCGAACGGCCGACCGTCGAGCACCACCAATGGCTCACCGCTTGCCTGCCAATCGGCCAATTGCCTAGCGGTGACGTGAGGCGTGTGGCTGGCCTCTTCCACCCTTTCCCCAAAGGCTTTCGAGGGCACATGCACACCGGCAAACAGCTGCAAACCAGCGGCTTGCCAACCATCCGCCCCCCCTTCCAGCACATGCACATGGCTGTAGCCCAGGGCCTGCAAACGCTCTGCGGTACGCGCCGCCACCTCACCACCGCTCTGGTCATAGATCACCAGGCGCACTTGCGGGTTGGGCGCCAGGCGTCGCACTTCCAACTCCAGGCGGCTATAGGGCAGGTTCACCCCATGAAACAGGTGGGCTTCGCCGTATTGCCCGTGTTCGCGCACATCGAATACGGCGATTTCCTGCCCGTCGAACAGCCATTGCTGCAGTTGACTTGGGGTGATGGTCTGGCTCATGGAAGTCCCAACAAATTAAGAAAAAGAGCTACTGCAACGCCAACAAACGCTCGCCCGGTACCACTTGTGTCAGGCGTAGGCCTTGATCGACGGGGCCATCTGCGAGGCGTTGTAGTTGAGGATGCGGCCATCAGCTTCCACGCCGTAACGGCCATTCAGCGATTCCAGCGGCAAACCGTAGAGATGGAAGTGCAAGGTAGCCTGCTCACCGTCGACACGAATCCCATGCAGGTCTTCACCGAGGAACGAAATCGACGTGCCCGGCTGCACAATTACTTCCTTCTCCAGGCTCAGGGTGGTGAACCCCGGCTCGCGGCCTTCGTCGTTGCGGGCATAGACGTAATTGATCTCCTGGCCCTCCACGGCGCTGATAATCGCCCAGGTCTCATGGTTGTGTGGGATCGTGCTTTTGCCCGGCAGCAAGGAGTTGAGGTACAGGGTCGGGGTGTCGCCATCGTCGTTCAGACGATAACGAAACGCGGTGCTGCCCTGCCCCGGCACCGGCGCGGGGAATTCGTCGAAGTTGAACAGGTCGCGACGCTCAGCCAGGGACTCCAGCAGGCTGACGATTTCCACCAGGGCCGCGCGGTCTACGCCACGCTGATTGATGACACGGATCTGCTGCAAAAACGCTTCGATAACGGCGGCACGGTTTACGGTACTCATGGCGGTTTTCCTCTTATCAGACAGACAGGCTGTAACGAGCCAAATTAGTCAACAGGTACGGATCGTGAGCGATAGGGCCACGGCGCCCCGAATCACCCAGTGCATGGCGCAGGAACGTCTGGGTGCGTTCGCTGCTGGGGTTCTGGAAGATTTGTTCGGCGCTGCCATGCTCGACAATCACGCCGTTTTCGGTGAAATACACGATGTCGCTGATCTCTTCGGCGAAGCGCATTTCATGGGTGACCAGCACGCAGGTCATGCCCTCTTCGGTCAGCTCGCGGATCACGGTCAACACTTCGCCGACGGTTTCGGGGTCGAGGGCCGAGGTCACTTCATCGAACAGGATCAGCTCCGGGCGCATCGCCAGGGCACGGGCAATCGCCACACGCTGCTGCTGGCCGCCGGACAGTTGGCCCGGATACGCATCGGCTTTGTGCTCCATGCGCACCTTGGCCAACAGCGCGCGTGCGTCCTTTTCAGCATCGGCACGCTTGCGTCCCAGCACTTTGCGCGGGGCGATTACCAGGTTTTCCAGCACCGACAAATGCGGGAACAGGTTGTATTGCTGGAACACAAACCCCACACGCTTGCGCAGCTCGATACGCTGGGCTTCCTGGGCCAGGGTCTCGACCTGGGTTTGGCCTACACGAATGCTGCCGCGCTGCGGCTGCAACAGCCCGGTAATACAACGCAGAATCGTGGATTTACCCGAGCCCGACGGGCCGATGATCGACACTGCCTGGCCGCGCAGCACGTCCAGATCGATGCCCTTGAGCACCGGATTGGCGCCAAACGACAGGTGTACATCCCGCAGGCTCACCAGGGGTTCAATAGAAGGCATAACGGCGCTCCAGGTGTTGGGTCAGGCGGGAAATCGGGTAGCAGTAGGCGAAGAACAGCACCAGCAGGCTCAGGTAGATCACCACGGTAAAACCGGTCATGTTTACGGTGTTGCTGGCGATCTGCGCGGTGTCGATCACGTCATGCACGCCCACCAGCGAGGCCAGCGCGGTGCCCATGGTGACCACCGCGTAGAGGTTCATCCACGGCGGCAACATGCGCTTGAAGCACTGCGGCAGGATGATCGAACGGAACAACTGACCCCGAGTGAATGCCAACGAACGCGCAGCTTCCCACTGGGTGCTGGGGATCGAGCCGATGGCACCACGAAAGATCTCCGCCACGTTGGCGCTCGCCGGCAAGGCCAAGCCGATGGTGACCTTGACCCAATCGGGGAACGACACGTAGCTGCTGCCGATGTGAATCTCGAACGGGAACACGTAGGTCGTGAAATAGATCAGCACCAACCACGGCGCATTGCGAAACACCTGCACCCACACCCGCGCAATCACCCCCACCGGCGACAATGCCAGTGCGCCAATCAACAGGCCCAGCACTGAGCCAATCGCAATCGCCACCAGGCTGATCAGGATGTTCTGGCCAAAACCGGCCACCAGTGCCGGCGACCATTGCAACAACGCCGACAGCACCGGGAATGAATCAATGGCCATAGCCGGGCATCCTCAGGCGCGCTTCCAACCAGCGCCCCACGCAATTGACGGTAAAACTCAGCAGGCCGAAAAAACTCAGGATCAGGATCATCAGCTCCAGCACGTTGTCGCTCTGGGTCCAGATCATGATCGCCGCGTAGGTGATGTCCCCCACAGCAATCGCGGAGGCCACGGCGGTCATCTTTACCAGGTCGATCAGGTTGTTGATCAGCGACGGCAAGGCAAAGCGCAACGCCAATGGCAACTGCACATTCCACAATAATTGGCGGCTGCTGAACGCCAGGGAGCTGGCGGCTTCCAGGGTGACGGCGGGCACCGCTTCGATGCCGGCGCGCAAGGCTTCGGCATGGAACGCCCCCTTGTGCAGGGAGATCACGATCACCACCCAGGCGAACGGCGTCAGCGGGTTGGCCGCGCCCACAGCCTGGGTCAGCAGCATGTTCAGCACCAGGAACGCGCAATACAGTTGCACCAGCGTCGGGGTGTTGCGGGTGACTTCGACAAACACCCGCGCCGGTTTGGCCAGCCAGGGGTTGCCCGAGGTCAGCATCGCGGCCAGGCTGATACCTGCCAGCAGGCTACCGATGATGGTGAACAGGCACAGCAGGCCGGTGGTCAACGCGCCCTGGACCAGCGTGCCGCGCTGGTAGGCATCCAGCAGGAAGTTGTAATTCAGACCGATACCGGCGGCCCAGTGGACGAACAGCTCCATCATTTCAATGTTCCACACGCTATCGCGATACGTCGCCCAGCCTCAGCCACGCTGTCGGTCGCGGTGGCGATGGACAGCCGGAACCACGGCGACAGGCCATAGGCACTGCCCGCCACACCAGCCACGCCCTCTTCCAGCAACCAGGCGACCACATCCCCGTCGTTGTCGATACGCTGGCCGTCCGGGCGATAACGTCCCAGCAGCCCGGCACAGCGTACGAAGACGAAGAAGCCGCCTTGGGGCACGAGCACTTCCAGGCCCTCGACAGTGTTGAGCGCCTCGACCAACACATCCCGGCGCAGTTGATAGGCCGCGACCTGCTCCGCGAGGAAACACAGCCCGCCGTTATAAGCCGCCAACGCAGCAGCCTGGCCCACCGATGAAGCACCGGAGGTGGATTGCGATTGCACCACGGCCATCGCGTCGGCCAGAGCTTTCGGCCCCGCGCCGAAGCCGATGCGCCAACCGGTCATGGCGTAAGTCTTGGACACGCCGCCGACCAGCAGGCAGCGGTCCTCCAGGTCCGGTGCGACATTCAACAGGCTTTGGGCCGGATGACCGTCGAAGCGGATGTGTTCGTACAGCTCATCCAGCAGGATCAGCACGTGGGGATGGCGGCGCAGCACCTCGGCCAACTCGCGCAACTCGGCTTCGCTGTACACCGCGCCGCTCGGGTTGCCCGGGCCATTGAGGATCAGCCAGCGGGTGCGCTCGGTGATGTGTTGCGCCAACTGCCTCGGCAGCAGTTTGCAGCCCTGCTCCAGCCCGCATTCGATAAAGACCGGTTCGCCGCCGTTGAAGCGCACGCTGTCGGGGAATGACGGCCAGTACGGCGTCGGCACCAGCACTTCATCAGCGTCATCCAGGGTGGCAGCGAAGGCATTGAAGATGATCTGTTTGGCACCGTTGGCGATCACGATGGATGACAGCGGATAGTCCAGGTGATTTTCTTCGGCCAGCTTGCGCTGTACCGCCACCCGCAGTGCCTTCACGCCTGGCGTCGGGGTGTATTTGGTCGCACCGGCAGCGATAGCGGCATAGGCCGCCTGCTTGATGTGTTCCGGCGTATCGAAATCCGGCTCGCCGGTGGTGAGGTCGAGGATATCGCGACCGGCTTCGCGCAATTGCGTTGCGCGGGACTTGGCCGCGGCATTGGCCGACAGCGACACCCGCTGCACGCGTTGGGACAGGCGTACGGTCATGGCTGCACCTCAAGGACTTTGCCGGGATTGAGCAGGTTGTTCGGGTCCAGCGCCTGTTTGATGCGGCGCATCAGGTCCAGCTCCACCGCGCTTTTATAGCGACCGAGCAGGCCGACCTTACGCTGGCCAATCCCGTGTTCGGCGCTGATGGAGCCACCATGGGCGTGGGCGCTGTCATGCACCAGCGCGCTCAATTGGGCGTAATGCGCCATGTGCGCCTGCACCGTCGAATCCAACGGATGGGCCACGTTGTAATGCAGGTTACCGTCGCCCAAATGGCCGAAGGTGAAGTGGCGCACGCCGGGGAAATGCTGCTGCAACAGCGCATCGGTGTGAGCAACGAACGCTACCACTTGGGAAATCGGCACCGAAATATCGTGCTTCATGTTTTGCCCGGCACGCTTCTGCGCCTCGCTCATGTTCTCGCGCAGCAGCCACAGGGCGTCGCTTTGCGCCAGGCTTTCGGCAATCAATGCATCACTCAGCAGTTGCTGCTCGAAGGCTTCGCCGAGCACGTGCTCGAAGGCCTCGCGCGCATGGTTTTCGCCATGGTTATCGGAGAGTTCGATCAACGCAAACCAGGGTTGGTTTGCCGTTTTGAATGGCTGTGGACCTTGCGGAAACTGATCGCGCAGCAACGCCAGGCAGTCGGCGCTGAGCAATTCGAAGGCCGTCAAGCTCGCACCAAAACCTGCGCGGGCATGGGACAGAAATGCAACAGCCTGGGCCAGTTCATCAAAGGCCAGCAGCGCCGTGGCCTGAGCCTTGGGCAGCGGAAAAAGCTTCAAGGTGGCGGCGGTGATAATGCCGAGGGTGCCTTCACTGCCGATGTACAGGTCCCGCAAGTCGTAGCCGGTATTGTCCTTGCGCAAACCGCGCAGGCCGTGCCAGATCTCACCTTCAGCGGTGACCACTTCCAGGCCCAGAGTCAGCTCTCGGGTGTTGCCATAACGCAGCACGCCGGTGCCGCCGGCATTGGTGCCGAGGTTACCGCCAAGGGTACAACTGCCCTCCGCGCCCAGGCTCAGGGGGAACAGGCGATCGGCGTCGCGGGCCACGTCCTGGACGTTTTGCAGGATGCAGCCGGCTTCTACCGTCAGAGTGTCGTTGTCGGTGTCGACATTGCGCACACGGTTCATCCGGTCGAGCAGTAACAGCACCGAACGCCCGCTGGCATCCGGCGTGGCGCCAGCCATCAAGCCGGTGTTGCCACCCTGCACGACAATGGGCGCGCTCAAGGCCGCGCAGGCACGTACCACCGCCGCCACTTCGTCGGTATTGGCCGGGTGCACGGCCGCGATTACGTGCCCGGTGTAACGCCCCTGTTTGTCAGTGAGGTAGTGCGCAGCCTGCGCACTGGTTTGCACATGGGCCGCGCCGAGCAGTTGTTGCAAGGTGGCGAAGAGCGTTTCACTCATGGCTGTACTGCTCATGCAGATCGCGCAGCGCCTGGGACGGCGCCATGCCCGTACGCTCACCCAGGGCGATCAGAAAACCGCTCTTATGCCAGTCGCGCACGATGGCATCGAGTTTGGCTTGAGTGTCGTGTTCACCTTTACGAATCCAGATCACCGATTTCGACGGAATCAGGTCACCCGGCAAAGGGATTTCATAACCGGCCCACTCGGCATCGCTGAGCAATGCGTGCAGGGTCGGGCTGACGTGCACCGCGGCCACGCAACCATTGCCACGCAAGGACAGCAGCGATTCGGACTGGCTGCGAAACGCCTTGATCTGCGCACCATAGGTCTCTTGCAGCGGCTTGATGAAATTGCTGCCCTGGGACACGCACACCGGCTTGTCCTTCAAGTCAGCCCACTGCTTGATCCCGGCGCCTTTGCGAATCAACGCCGCGCCGCCCACCTCTTCATAAGGTGTAGGCACGTAGTCGAGGATCTCGGCGCGCTCTTCGGTGAACTGCATATTGGCGATCAGGATGTCGACCTTGCCCTGTTGCAGGAACTGCACGCGGTTGGGTGCCAGCACCGAAACGGTCTTGGTCTCTACACCCAGCGCTTGGCCGATGCCCTTGGCCAACTCGACGTTGTAGCCCAGGTGTTCGCCGGTCTTGGGGTCGAGGGTGCCGAACGGCGGGCCGCTGAGAATCACGCCGACGCTGATAGCGTGACGTTGCTGAATCTTGTCCAGGGTTGCATCCGCGTGGGCGAAGCCCGCACACAGCGCCAGGCCGAGTGCGGTCAAGGTTTTCAGGCTCATGCTCAAGCGCCCTTGAACTGTTTCTGCAACTCCACCAGCGCCGGCGACGCCGGGCTGATGTGATTACGGGTCTGGGCGTCGATCAACCAGCCGTTGCGGTGCAGTTCCTTGACGATCGGGTCGAGCTTGGCCTGGGTGTCGCTTTCGCCGCGACGGGTCCAGATGACGGAGGGCGCCGGGTTGAGTTCCGGGCTGATGGCGCGGTAGTCCTTCCATTCGGCACTGTCATTGATCAACGGGTTGATCAGAGTGGCGTCATGCACCGCCGCTACGCAGTTATTGCCACGCAGGGCCAGCAGCGATTCGGACGAACTCTTGAACGCCTTGATCTGTGCGCCGAACTCGGTCAGCGGCTTCACGTAGCTGCTGCCTTGGGAGGTGCACACCGGTTGGTCCTTGAGGTCTTCCCAGCGCGTAATCTTGCTGTCTTTGAGCACCGCCGCGCTGCCGCCAACGCGGTAGAACGGCGTCGGCACAAAACCGAGGATTTCGCCGCGCTCGGCGGTCCATTCCATGTTAGCGATCAGCAGGTCGACCTTGCCTTGTTGCAGGAACTGCACGCGATTGGCGGGCAGTACCGGCACCAGTTGCACCTCGGCTTTAAGCTGACGGCCCAGCTCATTGGCCAGGTCGACGTTCAAGCCCTTGGGCTTCTGAGTGGCGGGGTCAATGCTGCCAAACGGGCCACCGGAAAGCAGCACGCCGACGACCAACACATGGCGCTGCTCAATTTTGTCCAGCGTCGCATCGGCCTGCACCACCACGCTGCCGCCCAAGGCAATCATCGCCCCCAAGGCCACTGGCAACCATTTTTTTACCGCCGCACGCTCGAACATCATGGAACTTCCCCTGGCTAATGATCGGCGTACCCCGATCTGATGGAGGGCATGCTAGGGAGAGTGCGAACGCAACGGAAATTCAAATATCTCATATCGTTATAACTTGCCGTATCAGGACGGCCTTTGATTCAGATATATCCCATATTTTATTGACCCTTAAAAAATGATTCTTCAAGAACACATAAAAATCTGTAATGTTTAACTTCACACCCTTGATGTAAAACCGCCTCTGGAAATGGCCATGTCGACCCTCGACCTTGAACTCCTGCGCACCTTTATTGCCGTGGTCGACCACCACAGCTTCGCCGAAGCCGGCACGCACCTGGCGCGCACTCAGTCGTCCGTGACCCAGCATATGCAGCGCCTGGAGCAGCAAGTAGGCGTGAGCCTGTTCGAAAAGCGTGGGCGGCAAAAACAGCTGACTGAGCCGGGCTTACAGCTGTTGCGTCATGCGCGGCAGATGCTCTCGTTGAATGACGACGCCTTGAATTCCCTGCGCGAAAGCAGCCTGAGTGGTGTGTTGCGCATCGGCTCGCCCCACGACATCGCCGACACCATCCTGCCGCCGATCCTTAGCCATATCGCCCGCTCGGCGCCGCGCCTGCGCCTGGAAATTGATGTGGGCCGCAGTCCTTTTCTGATGGACGACTTGCATCGAGGCAAGGTGGACATGGTGATTTCCACCCGCTCCGATCCGAATCTTGAAGGGTTCGCGTTGCGGACGTCGCCGGTGTGGTGGATTTGTTCGGCGCAGTACATGCACCAGCCCAGTGAGCCGTTACCGTTGATTCTGGTGGATGAGCCGAGCATTTATCGGCGTTATGCGCTGGAGGCGCTGGAGCGGGCAAATATTCCTTGGCGGCAGGCGTATTTGGCGTCGAATCTGATTGGGATCAAGGCTGCGACCCGCGCGGGGCTGGGGGTGACGCCACGGAGTATGGAGATGTTAGGGCCGGATATGCGGGTGTTGGGGGAGACGGATGGGCTGCCCCGTATGCCTGACGTTACTTATTATTTGTGGATACGACCGAATACGGCGAATCCAATTGCGCGCAAGGCTTATGACTTGATTCGGGGAAGCCAGGGGCTTTGAGGGTTTGTGTGTATTCGCTATCGCAAGCCAGCCGGCTCCCACATTGACCTCACCCGTCAGCGTCCCAGCGCATCCTTGAGAAACCCCGGCGCGATGTAGCGCTGGTAATGGGCTTCGGACAGGATAAAGAACTCCCGATCAATGGCATCGCGCAACTCCGGCAACGCCCAGTCGCGAAACTCCGGCAACAGCACCATGCCATAGGCTTCAAGGTTGGAAATCACCCGCGCGCCTCGGGCGATTAACTGGTAGGCCCAGCAATACTCGGACTGATGCGGTACAAAGCGGATCTTGCGTTGCTCCAGTTGCCCGCGCAGGGTCTTGGGGTCGAAGACTTCCAGTTTAGCGGCCATCACCTGTACCAACAGCTGCTCAAGCCTGAGCCATACGGCGCGCTTTTCTTCTTCGTTATAGCCATTCCACTGGATCACCTCATGGTGGAAGCGCTTGCAGCCACGGCACACGAGATCGCCGTAAACCGTGGAGCACAGGCCGACGCAGGGGGTCTTGATGGTTTGGTTGGACATGGGCAGCGACACGCAAATCAGCGAAACAGTGCGCCATGTTAGCCCTTTGTCTAAGGTTCATCACCCAGCAAACTTAGCGTGGCAACTTACCTTTAGAAATTTTTTGCCGTAGAATCATCCGGCCTTGTAAGGCGCCAATAATCCATTGGAAGCTGTTTTCAAAGCGTCACGAGCACAGTCGTTCCTTCAGAGCGGTGTTGGCGACGGTTATTTACCCGGTAAATAGCCAACGCCAACCCTCATCAGCTCCGCTCTGCAGGCGTAAAACTTTGAAAGCAGCTTCTGTGAGAAATGCCGGCAGCGCTGGCTTTGCGGCCCAAAAAGCCCCCGAGCGCATGCGTGTCGATCATTTCTGGATGAGCGTCCCGTGGGACCACTGATGAGGGTAATAACTGTGCTTGAAGCCTACCGCAAACATATCGAAGAGCGCGCAGCACTGGGTATCGTTCCCCAGCCGCTTAACGCCGAACAAACCGCAGGCCTGGTCGAGCTGCTGAAAAATCCCCCGGCTGGCGAAGAAGAATTCCTCGTTGACCTGATCACCAACCGCATTCCACCAGGCGTTGACGAAGCTGCCTACGTCAAGGCCGGTTTCCTGTCTGCCCTGGCCAAGGGCCAAGCGTCTTCCCCCCTGATCAGCAAGAAACGCGCTGTTGAACTGCTTGGCACCATGCAAGGCGGCTACAACATCGTGACCCTGGTCGAGCTGCTGGACGACGCCGAGCTGGCGCCTGTCGCCGCTGCCCAACTCAAGCACACCCTGCTGATGTTCGATGCGTTCCACGACGTGGCTGAAAAAGCCAAGAACGGCAACGAACACGCTAAAGCCGTGATCCAGTCCTGGGCCGACGGCGAGTGGTTCAAGAACCGCCCAACCCTGGCCGACAAGATCAGCCTGCGCGTGTTCAAGGTCACCGGCGAAACCAACACCGACGACCTGTCCCCTGCGCCTGATGCCTGGTCCCGTCCTGACATCCCGCTGCACGCCCTGGCCATGTTGAAAATGGCTCGCGAAGGCATCGTGCCGGACGAGCAAGGCAAGACCGGCCCGATGAAGCAGATCGAAGAGATGCGCGGCCAAGGCTTCCCTATCGCCTACGTCGGTGACGTAGTCGGTACCGGTTCGTCGCGTAAATCGGCAACCAACTCCGTACTGTGGTTCTTCGGCGACGACGTTCCTTACGTACCGAACAAGCGCGCCGGCGGCTTCTGCTTCGGCAGCAAGATCGCTCCAATCTTCTACAACACCATGGAAGATGCCGGCGCACTGCCAATCGAATTCGACGTCACCAACATGAACATGGGCGACGTGATCGACCTGTACCCGCATGCTGGCAAAGTCACCAAGCACAACAGCGATGAAGTCCTGACCACCTTCGAAATGAAGACCCCGGTCCTGTTGGACGAAGTCCGTGCCGGCGGTCGTATCCCGCTGATCATCGGCCGTGGCCTGACCGAGAAAGCTCGCGCCGAGCTGGGCCTGGGCCCTACCGATCTGTTCAAACTGCCTGAAGCACCTGTCGATACCGGCAAGGGCTACACCCTGGCACAGAAAATGGTCGGCAAAGCGTGCGGCCTGGCAGAAGGCAAAGGCGTTCGCCCTGGCACCTACTGCGAGCCGAAGATGACCACCGTGGGTTCCCAGGACACCACCGGTCCTATGACCCGTGACGAACTGAAAGACTTGGCGTGCCTGGGCTTCTCGACCGATCTGGTGATGCAGTCTTTCTGCCACACCGCGGCGTATCCAAAGCCGATCGACGTGACCACCCACCACACTCTGCCTGACTTCATCATGACCCGTGGCGGTGTATCGCTGCGTCCAGGCGACGGCATCATCCACAGCTGGCTGAACCGCATGCTGCTGCCGGACACCGTCGGTACTGGTGGTGACTCCCACACCCGTTTCCCGATGGGCATCTCGTTCCCGGCCGGTTCCGGTCTGGTCGCGTTCGCCGCAGCCACTGGCGTAATGCCACTGGATATGCCGGAATCGATCCTGGTGCGCTTCAAAGGCAAAATGAAACCTGGCATCACCCTGCGTGACCTGGTTCATGCCATTCCTTACTACGCGATCCAATCGGGTCTGCTGACTGTAGAGAAGAAGGGCAAGAAGAACGCCTTCTCTGGCCGCATCCTGGAAATCGAAGGCCTGAACGACCTGACGCTGGAACAAGCTTTCGAGCTGTCCGACGCCTCGGCTGAACGTTCGGCTGCCGGTTGCACCATCAAGCTGTCGGAAGCGTCGGTCACCGAGTATCTGAACTCCAACATCACCCTGCTGCGCTGGATGATCGGCGAAGGCTACGGCGATGCGCGTACCCTGGAACGTCGCGCCCAAGCGATGGAAGCCTGGGTCGCCAACCCGCAGCTGATGGTTGCCGATGCCGACGCGGAATACGCCGAAATCATCGAGATCGACCTGGCCGACATCAAGGAGCCTATCCTCTGCGCGCCAAACGACCCGGACGATGCTCGTCTGTTGTCCAGCGTTGCCGGCGAGAAGATCGACGAAGTGTTCATCGGCTCGTGCATGACCAACATCGGTCACTTCCGCGCTGCCGGTAAGCTGCTGGAGCAGGTCAAGGGTCAGCTGCCAACCCGTCTGTGGCTGTCGCCGCCGACCAAGATGGACGCTCACCAACTGACCGAAGAAGGCTACTACGGCATCTACGGCAAGGCTGGCGCGCGCATGGAAATGCCGGGCTGCTCGCTGTGCATGGGCAACCAGGCACGTGTAGAACCGAACTCGACCGTGGTGTCGACGTCGACCCGTAACTTCCCGAACCGTCTGGGTGATGGCGCGAACGTCTACCTGGCATCGGCTGAGCTGGCGGCAGTAGCCTCCACGCTGGGTCGCCTGCCGACCGTCGAAGAGTACATGGGTTACGCAGCGAAACTGGATACCATGGCCAGTGACGTCTACCGCTACCTGAACTTCGACCAGATCGCCGAGTTCCGCAAAATCGCAGCAAGCGCCAACATCCCGGTGATTCAAGCCTAAGGTGTGTTGACGTAAAAAACGCCGCGTATCGCAAGATACGCGGCGTTTTTTTTGATCGTTCCCACGCTCCGCGTGGGAATACCGCCAGTGACGCTCTGCGTCACGCCTTACCCTGCAGCGCCAGCTGCACCGCGCCGTCAACGCTCAAGGCGCTGAGCAACACCCTTGGCGCAACCGCTTCCGGCAGGGCTTGCAACACTTCCAGGGCCTCATGGCGCACGCGAGCCAGCACCAGACGCTTGCCCTCCCCCTGTACTTGCGCGAAAAACGCCGCCAGCGCTTCGATACTGGTGCCATCCAGATCAGGCGACTCTTCCAGGCTCAGCACCACCGCCTCTACCG
This sequence comes from Pseudomonas costantinii, assembly GCF_001870435.1. Taxonomy (GTDB): domain Bacteria; phylum Pseudomonadota; class Gammaproteobacteria; order Pseudomonadales; family Pseudomonadaceae; genus Aquipseudomonas; species Aquipseudomonas costantinii. The sequence continues at coordinate 53,371 of NZ_MDDR01000020.1, forward strand.
GCGACTGGCGCATCAGGCGCAAGGCCGCGCCCAGAATGCGTTCGGCATTCGCGAAAAACAGCGCTTCACTGGGCCGCACGATCAGCAGGCCCGGCACGTCCACCGCATCGGCATGATGCTGACGATCAACAAAGTCATGACCGCTGCCCAAGCGTCCAAGCACCTGGATATCTGCCGACGACATTTGGCGCAACATCAACACCACACTGATTGCCACCGCTACCAGCAAACCATCCAGCACACCGAGCACCAGCACCGCCGCCACCGCACAAATCACCAGCAAACGGTCGCGTCGCCAAAGGAAATAGCGCCCCAGCGGTTGCAAACTCAAGCCACGCGCCAACGCATAGATCACGATGGCCGCGAGCACCGGTTCCGGGGTCAGCGCGACATACGGCAGCACCGTCAATACGATCAGCAACACCACCAGCGCGGCGACAACCCCAGCCAAACGCGAACCTGCACCCGCCGCCTCATTGGCTGAAGTCGCCGAATACCCTGCACCGGCGGGCATTCCGTGAAACAACCCGGACACCAGGTTGGCCGCACCCAACGCCAGCAAGTCGCGATTGGATGACACGCGGTCGCCGTGCTTAAGCGCGAATGAACTGATAGAACCATAGGACTCCGCGTACAGGATCATGACCAAAGCAAACGCCAGCTCGCCCAAGCGCAGCCAATCGGCGAACGGCAGGTCTGGAAAATGTCCCAGCTCCAGGCGCAAGTCGATCAGACCGATCAGCGCCACACCGTGCGCCTGTAAATCCAGATACTGCCCGGCAACGATGCCCAGGATCACCACCAGCAGCCCGCCTGGAAGCCTTGGAATACGCGCGCACAGCCACAACACCATCAAGGCCGTCGCAGCCACCATGGCTGCCGGCCAGTTCCAACGCGGCAACTGCTCCAGCAACTGCGGCAGGAAGCGGATCAGGTTGTTGTCGGTCAGGTGCACACCGACCACGCCGGCCAGTTGCTTGAGAATGATGGTCAGCGCCAGACCGAAGGCGAAACCGCGCAACACCGGTTTGGCGATAAACGAGGTGACGCCCCCGAGCTTGAACAGCCCGGCCAACAGGAACAGCACCCCAGTGATCAGCACCAGCCCGAACGCCAGGGACAGCCTCAGCGCCGGGTCACCGCCCGCCAGGCTGGCGGTGGCAGCGGCCAGTACCGCCGCCGAAGACGATGTGGCCGAAACAATCGCAAAACGGCTGGTGCCGAACAGGCCGTAGCACACCAGCCCCGCAAATAATGCAATCACCCCGGCCTGGGGTGGCAAAGCGGCGATGCTGGAATACGCCACCGCTTCGGGCAGCAACAAGCCTGCAATCGCCAGCCCGGCGAGTACATCCTGCAAGCGATTGGGGGGTATAGCCGCCGGTGTATCGGTTTCAGTTTTCAATCGGCCCAACCCATCCCGGCAAATAACGCGCTTCCTGGCTGCGCGCCAGGCCCATGGCCTTGCTCAATAGCTTGGCATTCGGCTGGTTGACCACGTCGCTGCCGATGCGGCTACGGAAGAAGTCCGCCCAGAGAAACTCACTGAACGGCGTGGCGTCCTTGGCGTAACCACCGGCTGTACGCAACATGCCCGCCAGGCTGCGATAAGGGTCGTCCTGCAAGTCGGTAATCCGTCGGGGGATGGCTTCATAGGTACGACGCAAACCGCGCGCATCGTAGGGATGCACCCACTGGTTGAACGCCATGACATTCCAGAAGGTGCTGCGCTCCACGAATGACAGGTCCTTGAGCATCAACAGTGAAACGTTCTTGACCTCCTCCAGCAGCAGCGCCAGGCCGAAATGGTGATGATCCGTAATGTAATAGCGCTCGTCCGGCCCCAGCACGCAAGGAAACCAGTGCTTGTCGAGCGCGGCGTCGCGCTCCTTACGCTTGAGCTTGGTCCAGGCTTCACGCTTGACGGCGACCTCAGCCATGCCGACGGTCAATTGTGTGGGATGCAGTTTTTCCAGCTTGCTGGTGATCAGTTGCGGACGGGGCCGGGCCATGGACATCTCCAAATAAGGAAACCAGTAAGCCGACAGCTTAGCCCTCATTGCGGACCCTGGGGTTGAGTCCGGACAGGTTTTACGGACACAAAAAAGCCGATTCGCGGTGTGCGCGAATCGGCTTTAGAGGGTGCAGCCCGCTATCAGGACATCAGCGAGTAAATCAATGCGGTAATCGCGACCAGGCCTACCGCGGTGACGAACACGTTGGACGCCTGCCCACGGTATTTAGCCATGGCCGGCACCTTACGGATGGCGTACATCGGCATCAGGAACAAGATCGACGCAATCACCGGGCCGCCCAGGGTCTCGATCATGCCCAGAATGCTTGGGTTAAGCGTGGCGACGAGCCAGCACACCACCAACATGAACGCGGCGGTCATGCGGTCCAGGGACTTGGCTGCCGGGCGGCGCCCCGTCTTGAGCACCAGGCCCTTGAGGCCTTCGCTGGCGCCGATGTAATGGCCCAGGAACGACTTGGCAATCGCCACGAATGCAATCAACGGCGCAGCGAAGGCGATGGTCGGGTTGTCGAAGTGGTTGGCCAGGTACGACAGGATCGACAGGTTCTGCGCTTTCGCCTCGGCCAACTGCGCCGGCGACAGGGTCAGTACGCAACTGAACACGAAGAACAGCACCATCACCACCATCAACAGGTGCGCGCGGGACAGGATCTGCGAGCTGCGCTCATCGGCGTTTGCGCCGTACTGGCGTTTCTGGTCAACCGCGAAGGCCGAGATGATCGGCGAATGGTTGAACGAGAACACCATCACCGGAATCGCCAGCCACAGCGTGCTGAGCAACGCCGAAGGTGCCGGGACCTCACGGGCGGTGCTGAGGATGCCACCGTTCCAGTGCGGGATCAGGTAAACGGCCAGGAACAGCAAGGCGACGATAAACGGATACACCATCAGGCTCATGGCCTTGACGATCACCTGCTCACCGCAGCGCACCACGGCCAACAGGCCGAGGATCAGCACAAATGCCAGGATCGCCCGTGGCGGCGGCATGATGTGCAACTGGTGCTCCATGAAGCTGCTGACGGTGTTGGTCAGCGCCACGCTGTAGATCAGCAGGATCGGGAAGATCGCGAAGAAGTACAACAATGTGATCAGTGCACCGGCCTTAAGGCCGAAGTGTTCTTCAACCACGTCGGTGATGTCGGAGCCGTCACGGCCAGACAGTACGAAACGGGTCAGGCCACGGTGGGCAAAGAACGTCATCGGGAATGCCAGTACGGCCAGGATCACCAGCGGCCAGAAGCCCCCGAGGCCCGCGTTGATTGGCAAGAACAAAGTACCGGCGCCAATGGCGGTGCCGAACAGGCCGAGCATCCAGGTGGTGTCCTGGCGGCTCCAGCTTGTGAGGGTTGCAGGTGTCGTCTCATAGCGTTCGTCGACGCTATTGGCCTGATCATTCATCCGGTCGGATCTCCGCATTCACACGGCCAGGACGAGTCAGAAAAACCTGACAGGCAGCGCCCCAGCCATAACAAGCGCGCGATTCTCCGGGATTCTTTCGAATAAGCAAAGACTTAGCTGAGGAACGGTTATGCGGTGCAGTGGCTCAAGAGCGGCTATAGCGGCGTTTTTCGCAGGCTCCAGCGTCGGACGAATATACATTCTTACCCGAGCAGAAACCGGACACATCCGTTGACAACCTCGCGCCTGCCCCAGCATGATCAGGCCATGAACCTTATTCAGCTGTTCCTCACCCGCACCACCACGACCGCTTACGGCGGGTCGTGCGGTTGCTGTGGGTGCTTGAACTAGAGACACCCAGGAATCAACCGAAGGCCCCGCCAGCAATGGACGGGGCCTTTTTATTGCTCCGCCATCCGGCAATCACAAGGAGCAACACCATGAGCGCAGCCCTGCTGATCATCGATATGCAAAATGGCCTGTACGATGGCCCCGACAAGCCATTCGAACGTGAACGTGTGCTGGACACCATTAACCGGCTTATCCACCGCGCCCGCAAAGCCAACGCACCGATCTTTGTCGCCCGCCACACCGGCCCGGCAGGTTCACCGATCGAAGCAGGCAGCCCACTGTGGCAGCTCTGGCCCGGCCTTGAGGTCGACGATGCCTGCGACCACCTGTTCAACAAAACGCGCCCCAGTTGCTTCCTGGGCACTGATCTGGCGCAGCAACTGGCGGCAGCGCAGGTCAATGAACTGGTGGTTGTGGGGATGAAAACCCAGTTCTGCGTCGACACCACCTGCCGAGTCGCTGTGGAACTGGGTTTTTCGGTGACCTTGCCGGAGGACGGCCATACTTGTATGGACACACCGGCGTTGTCGGCCGAGGCAATCATCGAGCATCACAATGCGACGTTGGCAGGGGCGTTTGTGAAGCGGGTGAAAGCGCAGAATATTGAGTTCTAGGGGTACTTGGGCGGGATTTTTTCTGACTGAACAAAACGTTCTGTCTTACAAATCCCGCATACTCATCCTCTCAAACCCTTCAGGAAGAGCCTTCCGATGTCCACCACTGTTCTGGTCCTGGTTGAAACCATCAATGAATACCTGCAAATCATCGAGGGCAACGACTTTCATTTGATTCTGGCGCCGACGCCGGCTGAACGCGCCCAGGCGATCAAGGCCCATGGCGGGCAAATCAAGGCGGTGCTGACCCGTGGGCCGCTGGGGTTGTATGCCGAGGAGATCGCAGCGCTGCCGCTGCTGGAGATTATCTGCGTGATCGGCGCCGGCTATGAGCATGTGGACCTGCAGGCAGCCAGCAATCGCGGAATCGTCGTGACTAACGGCGCCGGGGTGAATGCGCCGTCGGTGGCCGATCACGCCATGGCGTTGTTGCTGTCGCTGGTAAGGGGTATTCCTCAGACGGACGCGGCGGTACGACGCAACGAATGGCCGAAGGTGATGCGCCCTTCCCTGGGCGGCAAGCAGTTGGGCATTCTCGGGCTCGGCGCGGTGGGCATGGAGATCGCCAAGCGCGCTGCCTTGGGGTTCGGCATGGAGGTGAGTTACCACAACCGCCAGCCCCGTGATGATGTGGACTACACCTACTGCGCGACGGCTGTGGAGCTGGCGCGCACGTCGGACTTCCTGATCCTGGCCACCCCCGGCGGTGCGAGCACCCGCCACTTGATCGATCGCCATGCCCTCGATGCCTTGGGGCCGAACGGCTATCTGGTGAACATCGGCCGCGGCAGCGTAGTGGTCACCGCCGACCTGGTGGCCGCGCTTGAACAACGGCGTATCGGCGGCGCGGCCCTGGACGTGTTCGACGACGAGCCCAAAGTGCCCGACACCCTCAAGCGCCTGAGCAATACCGTGCTGACCTCTCATGTGGCGGGCTTGTCGCCGGAAGCGGCCCACGACACCGTGCAACGCGTGGCTGACAATCTGGTGGAATACTTCGCCGGCCGGCCGGTGCTGACGCCGGTCACGTTGCCGCCGCGCAACTAACCAGTAGCGAATAGCCATCACCATTCTAAAACCTGACTACACTGCTTGCGGGGATGCTCAGGACGTCGGTACATGACCGGCGAAGGAACGCGCAATGTTTGGCCATGGACGCGGCCCAGCCCGCCAACGCGGTGTCATCGGTTTGATGGGCGCCGGGACTCTTGGGCTCGCGTTGTTGTTTTTGTTGCTGGTGGTCGACAGCGGTCGCTTGTACCTGGAGAAGCGCAAACTGCAGCGCGTCGTCGACACGGCGGCGTTGGAAGCGGTAAGCCGAGGTGGCAAGTGCGCGGCGCCGAGTATCAACGCCGCGCAGTTCGCGGTTGAAAGCGCTACACGCAATAATTTCACGGTCGATGCAAATCGCACCCTGGCCGTCGCGTGCGGCACCTTGACCACCGGCGCTGATTTTATGCGCACCTTCAGCGCCAACCCCGCCAAAGCCGACGCCATCCAGGTCATCGCCACCCATCGCGTCGCCACCAGCATTGCCCATGCCTTGCTCACCCTGTTTTCGGCACAACCCGTCAGCCTGACGACACTCCTGAGTGCCACCGCCGTGGCCGCCGCCCCTGCTCCGCCGGTTGCGTCACTCACGGTTCGCAGCACCTTGTTGACCGTCGACAGCACTAAGTCTGCGGTACTCAACGGCTTGATCGGCGGCTTGCTGGGCGGCAAGTTGCAACTCGACGCGGTGGGCTGGAATGGCTTGATCAACACCGATATCAGCTTGCTCAACTACCTGGATGCCTTGGCCATCCGCCTGAACGTCAGTGCCGGCAACTACGATCAGTTGCTCAAGACCGACGCCACCGTCGGCCAGTTGATTCAGGCCGCAATCGATGTGCTCAAGGTGGGCGGCGATGCGGTCAAGGTGGTGATCAATAACCTCGAAGCGATCAAACTGATTGCGCCAGGCACGCAGATCCTGCACCTGGGCGATCTGGTCAATATTCAAAATGGCACAGACAAAAGTGCCCTGGACGTCAACCTGCAACTGTTCAACCTGATCCAGGGGTTTGTACAGCTCTCGAACAAAGCCAACGCAGTGGCGGTCGATTTGCCGGTGGATGTGTTGGGCCTGCTGAATATCACGGTGATGACCCGGGTCATTGAGCCCGCCCAGATCTCTGCTATTGGTAACCCGCAGTTGATCGCTACCCAGCCGATCTTCGTGAGGACGGCGCAGGTCAGGACCTTGATTTCCGTGAAGTTGCCGATCGTAACGGTAGTCAATAATGTACTCGGCGGCCTGGTACAACTACTGAACGATGTACTGGGCGGCCTTTTGGGACTGCTCGACCCCAATTGCTGCCTGGTAACCAGCCTTGAAATCGGCGACAAACTCGACATCGCGCTGGAAGCCGCAGGTGGCAGTGCGCAGGTCACTGGCTACAGTTGCGACAGCAATAACACGTCATTGTCGACGCTCGGAGAAACCTCTGCATTACGCGTAATGATTGGCCAGGTTGATCCCAAGAATCTGTTCTCGTCCAAAGAAAAACTCCAAGTCAATGAGTACCCGGTGGTGGATATCGGCACCAAAACCTGCAAGCGCGGTACTGGCGTCTGTAGCGACAGGGAAGCATTTGCGGCAGGCGGGCTGGGTATCCGCATCGACAGCAGTGTCGCCAGGACCGAGCTCGCGCACACCTACCTCAAGCCGCCCGCCATTAATCAGAAACCTGACTATTTTCAGTTTGCTGCCTCAAATGTGGTCGGCAGCCTCAAAGACACGCTGACCGGCATCCAATTTATCAACCACACGCCGACAATGGCCAGCCTCCTGGGCGCCGTACTGGGTATTGTCACTGGCCTGCTCAACGGCCTGCTCTCCACCCTGAGCGGACTGATTGCCGGGGTGCTCTCCCCCCTTCTCGACCCCATCGTCAATAACCTGCTCGCTGGCCTGGGCGTCGACCTGGCGAAAGTCGAAATCGGTGCCAACCTGTCTTGCACCCCGGGTGGCCGTGCCGTGCTGGTGATTTGAGCACATCAAGCCCGCTGATCATCATCCAACACGCTAACCTATTAAGCCGCCCCGACCTTGTCCGTGGGCGGCTGTGCGCATTAGATTAGCCAATAGTCCAAGGCCTTTAGAATAAGCAGAAGGGATAAGCATGGCGCTTAACGACCAATCGACCCAGATTCGCCCAGGCGAAGAACTTGATGCCAGCCTGATCGATCCCTACCTCAAGGCCCATATTCCAGGCTTGAGCGGCAACGTAAAAATCAGCCAGTTTCCCGGCGGCGCGTCTAACTTGACGTACCTGCTGGAGTACCCGAACCAGGAGTTTGTGCTGCGTCGCCCACCGTTTGGCCACAAAGCCAAGTCCGCCCACGACATGGGCCGCGAATACCGCATTCTCAACCAACTCAAAGACGGCTTTCCCTATTGCCCAAAAGCCTATGTGCACTGCACCGATGAATCGGTGATCGGCGCCGAGTTCTATGTGATGGAACGGGTCAACGGCATCATTTTGCGCTCCGACCTGCCGCCCGAACTAGGCCTGGACGCGCCCAAGACCGAAGCCCTGTGCAAAAGCTTTATCGACAAGCTCGTTGAACTGCACCAAGTCGACTACACCGCCTGCGGCCTGGCTGACCTCGGCAAGCCCGAAGGCTATGTGGCACGCCAGATTCGCGGCTGGAGCGATCGCTACGAAAAAGCCCTGACCCCTGACGCCCCAAGCTGGGAGGTCGTACGCACCTGGCTCAATGACAAGATGCCGGCTGACCACCCGACCTCAAGCATCGTGCACAACGACTACCGCTTCGACAACGTGATCCTCGACCCGCACAACCCGATGCAGATCATCGGCGTGCTGGACTGGGAACTGACCACGTTGGGCGACCCGCTGATGGACTTGGGCAACACCCTCGCCTACTGGATCGAAGCCACTGACCCTGCGCCGGTGCAAATGACGCGCCGACAACCGAGCAACGCCCCCGGCATGCTCACCCGTCGCCAGTTCGTCGACTATTACGCCGAGCGCTCCGGCATCCAGATCGACAATTTCGACTTCTACTACACCTACGGCCTGTTCCGCCTGGCCGGCATCGTGCAGCAGATCTACTACCGTTTCTTCCACGGCCAGACCCAGGACAAACGCTTTGCGCAGTTCATCCAGATGAACAAGCTGCTGGAGCAGATGAGCCTGAATGTCATCGGCAAATCCGCGCTCTGATCGCACACAACAAGGAACCCCTATGTCCAAGACAGACCTGTTTGATCTCGATGGCAAAATCGCTTTTGTCTCCGGCGCCAGCCGTGGTATCGGCGAAGCCATCGCCAAATTGCTGGCCCAGCAAGGCGCCCATGTGATCGTTTCCAGCCGCAAGCTGGAAGGCTGCCAACACGTAGCCGACGCGATCATCGCCGACGGCGGTAAAGCCACCGCCGTTGCGTGCCATATCGGTGAAATGGAGCAGATCACTCAAGTGTTCTCCGGTATCCGCGAGCAGTTCGGCCGCCTGGATATCCTGGTCAACAATGCCGCGACTAATCCACAGTTCTGCAACGTACTGGATACCGACCTCGGTGCATTCCAGAAGACCGTCGATGTGAACATTCGCGGCTACTTCTTCATGTCGGTGGAAGCCGGCAAGCTAATGCGCGAGAACGGCGGCGGCAGCATCATCAACGTGGCGTCGATCAATGGCATTTCCCCCGGCGTATTCCAGGGTATCTACTCGGTGACCAAGGCCGCCGTGATCAACATGACCAAGGTGTTCGCCAAGGAATGTGCGGCGTTCGGTATTCGTTGCAACGCCTTGCTGCCGGGCCTGACCGACACCAAGTTTGCCTCGGCGCTGGTGAAGAACGATTCGATCCTGAAAATGGCCCTGGCACAGATCCCGCTCAAGCGTGTGGCTGACCCCAGCGAAATGGCCGGCGCGGTGTTGTACCTGGCCAGTGACGCATCGAGCTATACCACCGGTATATCGCTGAATGTGGACGGCGGTTTCCTGTCCTGATCAAGGGTTCGGCGGTTGCTGGCGAAAGCTCACCGCCAGGCGGTTCCAGCCACTGATGCTGGACACCGCCATGGTCAGGTCCACCAGTTCCTGCTCGCTGAACTCCACGCGCACCGCAGCAAAGAGTTCATCCGAAACGCTTGAAGTCGGCAGCGTCGCCACCGACTCACTCCAGGCCAATGCGGCCTTCTCCCGCGTGCTGAAAAATGGCGAATCACGCCATACGCACAGCGCAAACAAACGTCGCTCCGTCTCTCCCCGTTGCCGGGCCGCCATCGAGTGCATATCGGTACAAAACCCGCAGTGGTTGAGTTGCGAGACGCGGATTTTGATCAACTCCAGCAATGGCTTTTCGATGGACAAGTCAAAGGTGCTCGCCTCCAGCATCAACATGCCTTTTAGCGCTTGTGGTGAGGCAGTGTGGTAATCCAGGCGGGGTTCCATGGGCAGTTCTCGGGCAACGGATACAATGGCAACCCAGCCTAGAGCCCGCGAGACATCAGCCCTATAGCCAATCGGACGGTTTATCGAGAGACCATTTTGAGCGAATCACGCGAGCGAGTAATCTTGGCGCAGATCGAAGCCTTGGGATGAAATATGGAACTGCACGTGGTGATCAACGGCCGCAAGGACCTGGCCGACCAACTGTACCGGCAGTTGCGCGAAGCTATCGCGTCCGGGCGCCTGACCGCCGGTGCGCAACTGCCTCCCAGCCGTTTGCTGGCCGAGCAGTTGGGGGTGTCACGCAAGACCGTGTCCGACACCTACGCCACCCTGACCTACGAAGGCCTGCTGGTGGGCAAGACCGGCCGCGGCACCTTCGTCAACGCCCACGCGCCGCAGGCCGAACGCCTGCAAACCGCCACCGACCTGGCCTGCGCCTCCAACCTGGCTAAATGGGCGGCACTGCCCTCGCCCATGCGCCACCCTACACGCGACAGCACCTTGCGCTACGAATTTATCGGCGGCGCCACCTCACGCAATCAATTTCCCCAAGATGAATGGCGGCGCTGCACCCAGGACGCCTTGCGCCGTATCGCGCAGAACAGCGGCTTTTACAGCCAGCCTGAAGGGCTGCCGGCGCTGCGCGAGGCCATCGCCGGGCATATCGCATTTTCCCGTGGGGTGAAATGCCGCGCCGACAGCATCGTGGTCACCAATGGCGCGCAACAGGCGCTGGACTTGATCGCCCGTGTGGTGCTGGAACCGGGCAGCATTGTCGCCATGGAAGACCCCGGCTACAGCCCGGCGCGCCAGTTGTTCATGGCGATGGGGGCCAAGGTTGCCGGTATACCCGTCGACGAACAGGGCATCCAGGTCGATAGAATCCCCGATGGCACCCGGCTGATCTATGTGACGCCGTCCCACCAATTCCCGCTCGGCATGCCCATGAGCCTGTCGCGGCGCGAAGCCTTGCTGGCGCGGGCTTTCGAGCTGGGGGCGATCATCATTGAAGATGACTACGACAGCGAGTTCCGCTACGAAGGCCGCCCCACCGACTCCCTGCAAAGCATGGACACGCGGGGCGTAGTCACCTACGTCGGGACTTTCTCGAAAACCCTGCTGCCCGAACTACGCCTGGGTTACACCGTACTGCCGCCAGCCATTTACGGCGCGGTGCTCAAGGCCAAGCAACTGACCGATCAGCACAGCTCCACGCTGGCGCAATGGGCACTGGCCAAGTTCATCAACGAAGGTTATCTGCTCAAGCATATCCGCCGCTGCCATGCGGTGTACGCCGGGCGCCGCGAGCGTATTTTGCAGCGGCTGGCGGGTGACTTGTCACCCTGGTTCGAAGCAGTGCCCACCGTGGCCGGGTTCCATATGGCGGCGCTGTGCAAGGTGCCGGTGAATATCCCATTGCTGATGGCGTTGGCACGCCAGGTGGAAGTGGGGTTGTACCCGGTGGATGTGTTCTTTCATGACGCGCCGGTAAGGTCCGGCCTGATCATTGGTTTTGGTGCAATCGAGTTGCTCGACATCGACCCTGCCTTGGACAGGGTGCGCGAGATTCTCCAGCAGATTGGCTAGGTGGTTTTCCGCAGGATTGGTCATTGGTCACCTACACCCTGCGGCGTAGGGTGAAGCGGTCTCGAACCAAACGGAACCCGCATCATGAAACGACTGCTCGCTACCACGCTGATGCTCGCCTCACTCAGCGCCTTCGCCCATGAACCGGTCTACAACCAGGAATCGATCAAGGTGCTGCAAGAGCACGCCTTGACCAATGTGCCCGGCAAAAAAACCATCATGCTCACGGTGGACTACGCCCCCGGCCAGGCCACTGTGCCCCACAGCCACACTGGCACCGCCGTAGCGTATGTGCTGGAAGGTGAAATCACTTCACGGGTCAACGATGAAAAAGCGATTACCTACAAGGTGGGTGAGTCGTTCTACGAACCGGCCGGTTCGCGGCACTTTGAATCGAGCAATGCCAGCCAGACCAAGCCCGCCAAGCTGCTGGTGGTAATGGTGCTGGATGACAAGGCTGAGGTGCTGACGCCTCTGCCACAGTAATCAGCCACACCACAAAATCAATCTCAGAGAGTCAGGGGCGTTTGAACTGGCGGCGCAAGTCTTCGATCTGTGATCGGCACACGCAGCCTTCCAAGTGATCATTAACCATCCCCATCGCCTGCATCAGCGCATACATCGTGGTCGGGCCGACATAGGTCCAGCCGCGTTTCTTCAAGGCTTTCGACAAGCGCACCGAAGCCGGTGATGTTGGGTTGGCTGTCCAATAAGCCATATCCAGCACCGCCGGGCGTTCCTCATCACTCGGTTCAAACGCCCATAACCAACGCGCCAACGAACCGGTTTCATCCACCAATTCGCAGGCCCTGCGCGCATTGTTAATGGTGGACACGATCTTCGCGCGATTGCGCACGATGCCCGGGTCATTCATCAACCGTTCGATATCCGCCTCGCCGTACTGCGCCACCCTTCGAAAATCAAAGCCCTCAAACGCCACTCGGAACTGCTCGCGCTTGCGCAAGATAGTGATCCACGCCATGCCCGCCTGAAAACCTTCCAGGCAGATCTTCTCGTACAACTGGATATCGTCGGCCACCGGCACGCCCCACTCGTGGTCGTGGTAGCGCGGGTATTCGGCCGCGGCCGTGCGCCAAGTGCAGTGGGTTTGCCCTGTTTCATCGGTGGTCAGTCCTGCAGTGTCCATCCATCACCTCACGTATCAAGCGGCGGATGATAAGCGAAAAAAATTCCACCCCGTCAACCGCTCAAGCACCGCACTTGGCGAGCAACTGGTCAGACCGGAACCTGTCAACCAACGAATAATGACTTGTGATTTCAAAAAAACCCGGCGTAGACTGGCCCCGCACTGGACTTACCGGTAAGACCACAACAATTAAGCCCTGGAACCACCAGGGCACCGAATAGAGATCCCTCCCATGCTCAGATGGTGCTCGCGTTCGATTTTCCTGCAAGTCGTGATTGGCCTGATGCTCGGCATCATCTGCGGCCTGGCCCTTCCCGAATTCTCCTCGCAACTCAAACCCCTGGGTGACGGCTTCATCAAGCTGATCAAGATGCTGATTGGCCTGATCGTATTCTGCGTGGTGGTCAGCGGTATTTCAGGCGCCGGTGACTTGAAGAAAGTCGGGCGTATCGGCCTCAAGTCGGTGATCTACTTTGAAGTACTGACCACCGTTGCCCTGGTGATCGGCCTGGTCATGGCCTTCAGCACGGGCATCGGCACCGGCGCCAATATCCATCTTGAGCAGTTGTCCTCAGCCGGCCTGAATGAATTGGCCGACAAGGGCCAACACATCAGGGGCACCAGCCAGTTCCTGATGGACCTGATTCCCAACTCGGTGATCGGCGCCTTCGCTGACAACAATGTGCTGCAAGTGCTGCTGTTCTCGGTGCTGTTCGGCAGCGCGCTGAATCTGGTAGGTGAAGCGGCGTCGGGTATCTCGCGGCTGATCAACGAACTGAGCCATGTCATCTTCCGCATCATGGGCATGATCGTGCGCCTGGCGCCGATCGGCGTGTTTGGCGCGATCGCCTTTACCACCAGCACTTACGGCCTGGACTCACTGCAACACCTGGGCAGCCTGGTGGGTTTGTTCTACCTGACCTGCTTTGTTTTTGTCGGATTGGTTCTCGGACTGGTGATGCGCCTGTCCGGTCTGCGTATGCTGCCGCTGCTCAAGTACCTGCGCGAAGAGCTGTTGATCGTGATGGGCACCGCCTCATCCGACGCGGTGCTGCCACAGATCATGCGCAAACTTGAGCACCTGGGCATCGGCAGCTCCACCGTGGGCCTGGTGATTCCGACGGGGTATTCGTTCAACCTCGACGGCTTCTCGATCTACCTGACCTTGGCCATCGTGTTTATCGCCAACGCCACCGGTACTCCGCTGTCGATGACGGACTTGCTGACCATCCTGCTGGTGTCGCTGATCACCTCCAAAGGTGCCCACGGCATTCCCGGCTCGGCGCTGGTGATTCTGGCGGCGACACTCACCGCAATCCCGGCGATTCCGGTGGTCGGCCTGGTGCTGGTGTTGGCGGTGGACTGGTTCATGGGCATCGGCCGCGCGTTGACTAACCTGATCGGCAACTGCGTCGCCACCGTGGCCATCGCGCGCTGGGAAAAAGACATCGATATCCAGCGCGCCAACAAAGTACTCGACGGCCAGCAAGGTTATGCCTTCCAGGCCAAGAAGCCGGTGTTGCCTGCACATCAGGACTTTTGATTCGCTCCTGAGGACAACACAAATCCAATGTGGGAGCTGGCTTGCCTGCTCCCACATTGATTGAGATTGAATATGTACTCGAAACTTAAAGGAGGCGTAGACGTGATCAGCACCTCAACCGTCGTCAATTCAGTGGTAGAAAAACTGCGCGCCGCCCTGGCGCGGGGCCAGTGGCGCCGTGGCGAAATGCTGCCCGGCCAGCGTGAACTGGCCGAACAGATGGGCATCAGCCGCCCCAGCCTGCGCGAAGCGGTGATTGTGCTGGAAACCCTCGGTCTGGTGCGCTCCATGCCCGGCAAAGGCGTGGTGGTGTTGGAAACCAGCGTCAGCGAACCGCAATCCAGCGACGCCGTGGCCGACGCCAGCCTCGAAGATATCCTGCAACTGCGCTACACCCTCGAGCCGTTCATTGTTGGCCTGGTGGCCCAATCGATCAGCAGCAAAGAGGTCGGCCAATTGCGCCTGACCCTGATGGACATGCGCGAAGCCCTGGATGCCGAGGACGCCGAAGCGGGAATGAACGCCTACATCGGCTTCCATGAAGAGCTGTTCGCCCTCACCTCCAACCCGATCTTTCAGAACGTGGTGCAACAAACCAGCAACGCCCTCAAGCAAAGTGCCCAAGTGCTGCGCAACTCGCCCGAACACCTGGCGGAACGCTTGCAGGAAAACGAAGCCGTGGTGCGCGCCATCCGCAGCAAAAACAGCGCGCTGGCCAGTGCAGAAATGCGTCGGCACATCCTTCAGGAAGGCCTGCGTGTGGGTATTCGCTTGAACATCCCGGACGACCATCTGGGCAGCTGATTTATTGGAGACAGGCCATGACCGCCCACGCGCTGCAACGCAACTCACCCGCCACCACCCTGCCCGCCATGCGCCTGGTGGCCGGTAAAAAGCCGTCGGTGGACGATATCTACCCACGGCTGTTCGACGCCATTCTTGAACAACGCATCGCGCCCGCCAGCCGCTTTACCGAAGAAAGCCTGGGCGAAACCTTTGGTGTGAGCCGCAGCGTGATTCGCCGCGTATTGGCCAAGCTGTCCCATCAACAAGTGATTATCCTGCGGCCCAACCAGCGCGCCCAGGTGGCTGCGCCGGATGCGCAGCAGACGCAACAGATTCTCGAAGCCCGTCGGATGACGGAGATTACTGTTGTGCAACTGGCCTGTGCGCAGGCCACACCGACGCAGGTTCGCCAATTGCGCGAGCTGATTGCGCGGGAACGCGAGTGCATCGAGCGGGATCAACGTGGGCCTGCAATTCGGCTGTCCGGGGAGTTCCATCTGCAATTGGCAGCGATTGCCGGCAATGCGCCGCTGGCGCAGTTTCTGAATAGTTTGGTGCCGTTGACGTCGTTGGTCATTGCCCAATATGAAGCAAAGGCGTGTACCTACTGCGCGTGGCAGGAGCATATGGCGATTGTTGAGGCAGTCGAACAAAGGAACGTAATCAGCGCAGTCAACCTGATGACTCAGCACTTGGATCATCTGGAGGCCAAACTCCTGAGGCGCGACACGCGGTATTGCACGTCCTGAGGTGTTGCGATTGCACAGGTATTTTGCGAAACGACTGACAGTAAAGGTGGCCGCTTAGCAGCACAATGACCTCCTCCTGAAAGCCTTACACACGGATAAATACCTCCATGAAAGCCTTCGCCCTTACATTGTTCGCTGCCACGCTCATTGCACATTTCGATGCCTATGCACAGACAGGTAACGAGTCAGCGACAGACACTCATGTCATCACTACAGCGCATCCTATGTGGTTGATTGAGCGGCCCTTCCCAGATGGGCAGATGTTGGTCGCACGTACCTTAGGTGATAGCACTTACGGTGACGGTGACCACCACGTGAAGGCTAACCTTGTGATCAGCTGTCACCCCCGGAACCCGGAAGCCGGCCTGACGCTAGAGATCAGCCCGCAATCGCTGGGTTTGAACAGCGATCCATTTGAAGGCAAGGATGCCAGCGCAAATGGGCCACTGCGGATCACGATGGGAACACGCCCAGCCGTCGATCACTTGGTAAATGGCTTCTGGTATTACGGCGGGCCTTTCCAGATCGGTCTGGTTTTTGCGCTCAGCACCTCCGTCCCGCGAGATGAATTAACCTATTGGGCCAGCGATGCCTCACGGGGGCAAACACTGGCACTTTCGTTAGCACCCGCCACCGAGGGCGGCAAGCCGCTGACGGCATCGTTCACATTGCCGGCAAACAACAACGGGCTGAAAAAAGCCATCCTGCCTTGCCTGGGTCCTGACGGCGCAGCTACACGCTAACGTTTGAGATCGCACACCCTGCCTGAACCGCCGCTATCGCAGGCAAGTCAGCTCCCACAGTTGTAATGCAGTGTTTGATAAATAGCGTGCCAACAAAAAGCCCCCGTATCTCACGATACGGGGGCTTTTGTTTTACCGAGGGATCAAGCCGGTTGCAGCACCGACTGACCGCTCAACGCCAAGTCCAGCAACTCACGGTTGGCGACCGCATACATGGCGTAGTCCGTGCCGACCGCAGCACGGATTTCCACCATCATTGCGCGCCAGCGATCGGCCATGTCCTGATGCTGCTCAAGCCACAGGGCTACGCGAGCTTCCATGTCTTGCGGCGCGTCGGCCATTTGCAGGACAGAGATGGTGATCGCGCGTTGCTGCCAGTCCACGTCGTCGCGGAAGGCTTCGCGAGCCTGGGCCTGCCAGTTGTTGGCAACCGGCAGATCGCTGATCCGCTGCAGGTACCACGGCAAGTCCAGGGCACTGCCGACGGCGAAGTAGGCCTTGGCCACTTCGGCGGCGTCATGCCCGGTCACGTCGGCGGCTTCGATGATCGGCAGCAAGGTGTACAGGTGAGTCGTACCTGCAACCATGCGCGCCAACAACTCCGGTACGCCTGCTTCGGTGTAGGCCTGGTAGCGGGTCTGCCAACCTTCGCGGGTCGGGCCTTCCAGCAGTTCGTCGAGCTTGAGGCCCAGCGCCGCCAGGTGTGGACCGAAGTGCGCGGTGTCACGCCCAGCATCCTGCTCGTTGCGACGGCTGCGCAGAAACCAGCGTGTAGCGCGGCGGCCCAGACGCATCAGTTCGTCCATCAGCTCCAGTTGCACGTCGGCGGAAACCTGGTGGTCCAGAGATTCGATCTGACGGAACCAGTGCGGGAGATGGAAGATGTCACGCACGATCACATAAGCGCCGGCCACGTTCGCCGGGGTCATGCCGGTCGACTCTTTGAGTCGTTGAACGAAGGTGATGCCCATGTGGTTGACCAGGTCGTTGGCGATCTGGGTGCTGACAATCTCGCGCTTCAGGCGGTGGCGACGCATCGCTTCGCCGAACTTGGCCACCAGGCTCGGAGGGAACGCGGTCTCCATGTCACGGGTCAGGTAGTCGTCATCCGGCACCAAGGACTTGAGCAACGCTTCCTTGAGGTCGATCTTGCTGTACGAGATCAGCACCGACAGCTCCGGACGGGTCAGGCCCTTACCGGTCGCGGCACGCTCAGTGAGCTGCTCCTCGGTCGGCAGGTACTCGATGGCACGGTCAAGCTTGCCACGGCTTTCCAGGTCGCTCATCAGGCGCTTGTACTCGGCGGCACGCTCGTAAGCCTTGCGTGCGGCCAGGGACAGAGCCTGGGTCTGCTTGTAGTTGTTGCCCAACACCAGGCTGCCGACTTCGTCGGTCATGCTCGCCAGCAACTGGTTACGTTGCTTGTCGGTCATGTCACCGGCCTGCACCACTTCGTTGAGCAGGATCTTGATGTTTACTTCGTGGTCGGAGCAGTCCACACCACCGGCGTTGTCGATGAAGTCGGTGTTGGAGCCGCCGCCATTGAGGCCGAATTCCACACGACCCAATTGGGTCATGCCGAGGTTACCGCCCTCACCCACCACCTTGCAGCGCAGCTCGTTGCCGTTCACGCGCAGTGCGTCGTTGGCCTTGTCGCCCACGTCGGCGTGGCTTTCGGTGCTGGCCTTGACGTACGTACCGATGCCGCCGTTCCACAACAGGTCCACCGGCGCCTTGAGCAAGGCGTTCAGCAGTTCGGTCGGGGTCAGCTTGTCGGCCTGGATGTCGAAGCGCTCTTTCATCTGTGGCGAGATGGCAATGCTCTTCGCGCTACGCGAGAAGATACCGCCGCCTTCAGACATGATGCTGGTGTCGTAGTCGGTCCAGGCCGAACGCGGCAGATCGAACAGGCGCTGACGCTCAGCGAAGCTGTTTGCCGGGGTCGGGTTCGGATCGATAAAGATGTGCAGGTGGTTGAAGGCTGCGACCAGTTGCAGCTTGTCGGACATCAACAGGCCATTACCGAACACGTCACCGGCCATGTCGCCGACGCCGACCACAGTGATGCTGTCTTCCTGCACATTGATGCCGCGCTCACGGAAGTGACGCTGCACACCGACCCACGCGCCCTTGGCGGTGATGCCCATTTTCTTGTGGTCGTAACCGGCGGAACCACCGGAAGCGAACGCATCGCCCAGCCAGAAGCCGTAGTCGATGGCGATGCCGTTGGCGATGTCGGAGAAGGTCGCAGTGCCCTTGTCCGCTGCTACTACCAGGTACGGGTCATCGTCGTCATGACGCACGACGTTGGCCGGTGGCACCAGGGCGCCGTCTTTCAGGTTGTCGGTGATGTCCAACAGGCCGGAAATGAAGATGCGGTAGCAGGCGATGCCCTCGGCCGCGATCTCGTCACGGCTGCCGCCCAATGGCAGGCGACGCGGCAGGAAGCCGCCCTTGGCGCCCACTGGCACGATCACCGAGTTCTTCACTTGCTGGGCTTTTACCAGGCCCAGCACTTCAGTACGGAAGTCTTCTTCACGGTCGGACCAGCGCAGGCCACCGCGAGCGACGTTACCAAAGCGCAGGTGCACACCTTCGACGCGTGGCGAGTACACAAAGATTTCAAACTTCGGCACCGGCTTCGGCAGCTCAGGAATCGCGCGCGGGTCGAACTTGAAGCTGAAGTACGACTTGTTCTGGCCGTTGGCGTCGGTCTGGTAGAAGTTGGTCCGCAGCGTGGCCTTGATCAGGTCCAGATAGCGACGCAGGATGCGGTCTTCGTTGAGCACCTGAACATCGTCAAGGGCCGTCAGAATCGCTTGTTCCAGGCGTTGCTGCTTGTCTTCCAGATCATCGGCGGTGAGTTTGCGCGCCAAGTAGAAGCGGGTCTTGAACAACCGGGTCAACTCGCGGGCGATGTCGGTGTGGTTGTTCAGGGTGCTGGCGATGTAACCCAGGTCGAAGCCCAGGCGGATCTGCTTCAGGTAACGGGCGTAGGCACGCAACAGTGCCACGTCGCGCCATGGCAGGCCGGCAGTGAGTACCAGACGGTTGAACGCATCGTTTTCGGCATCGCCGTTAACGATGTGCACGAACGCGTCCTGCAGGGTGTCGTTGAGCTGCTGGATATCCAGGTTCAGGCCTTCGGCAGCCGTGAACGCGAAGTCATGGATCCAGAACTCGCGGCCATTGGCGTGACGCAGGCGGTACGGGAATTCACCCAGCACACGCAGGCCAAGGTTTTCCAAAATCGGCAGCACGTCCGACAGCGCCAGCGGGGTATCGGCGTGATAGAGCTTGCAATGCAGCTCACGCTGGCCGGAGACCTGACCCAGTGGCTGATAGAAGCTCATGACCAGTGGGTTGGCTTCGGTGAGGCTGTTCAGGTGCTGCATGTCGACCACAGCCGAATGCGCCGCGAAACGCTCGCGGTAGCCCGCGGGGAAGCCTTTCGGGAAGTCCGCCAGCACGTTGGTGCCGTGGGCTTCGCCGAAGCTTTCCACGACCAGGCTTGCGTAGTCGTCCTGCCAGCTGCGACAGGCCTGCACCACTTCTTTTTCCAGTTGCAGCGGGTCGATGTCCAGGCGATTCTTCGGGTCGACCCGCAGAATCAGTTGCACACGGGCCAACACGGATTCGGAGAAGAAGGTCCAGAATTCGCAGTCCGAGGCCTTCAGGCGATCCATCAGCACTTGCTGGATTTTCTGACGCACTTCGGTGGAATAGATGTCGCGCGGTACGTAAGCCAGGCAGTAGCAGAAACGACCATAGGGGTCTTTGCGCAGGAACACGCGGATCTTGTTGCGCTCCTGGATTTGCACGATCGACATCACCGTGCTGAACAGCTCATCCACCGGGGTCTGGAACAGGTCGTCACGCGGCAGCACTTCAACCACTTGAGCAAGCTCTTTGCCCAGGTGAGCCTTGGCCTGGAAACCCGAACGGCGTTCGATTTCCGCAACCTTGCGACGGATGTAAGGAATCACCCGCACGCTTTCGCCGTACACCGAAGAGGTGTAGAGGCCCATGAAGCGGTGTTCCTTGATGACCTTGCCGTCGGCGCTGATCTCACGGATCGACACGTAGTCAGGGTAAGCCGGACGGTGTACGCGGCTTGGGTGCGCGGCCTTGGCGAACGACAGCACGCTCGGTTCACGCAGGTAGGCCACGGCGTAGTCTTCGATGCGCGTGTCTTCGGCAGTGAGGCCGGCACGCAGCAACTTGGTCAGGCCGAGGAACGAATTGGCGTCATATTCGATATGACCGCCATCCGCCTCGTCACGTACCACAAATTCTTCATAGCCGAGGAAGGTGAAGTGGTTGCCCACCAGCCATTCCAGGAAGCTTTTGATCTCAGCCTTTTCTTCGCCGTCGATAGCGAACTGGCTGGCATCGATTCCGGCCAACAGGTCCTGGACCTTGGCTTTCATCGGTTCGAAATCGGCCACGGCCACACGGACCTCGCCCAGTACCTGCTCAAGCTCTTTGCTCAGCACGTTCAGTTCGGCGGCGTTGGCACAGCGGTCGATTTCCAGGTACATCAGCGATTCTTGCTGGATGCCTTCGCCCTGGGTGCCTTTTGGCAGAATTTCCAGCAGCTCGCCTTTCTTGCCACGACGCACACTGAGTACGGTGGTTTGCAGGGTGTGGATGCTGTAGCCACGGCGGTTCAGTTCGGTACGTACCGAGTCCACCAAAAATGGCAGGTCGTGGTGCAGCACTTCGACCGCGGTGTGGGTCGACTGCCAGCCATGGCGTTCGTAATCGGGGTTGTAGACCCGCACTTGCGGTTGGGTGTGATCAAAGCGCTCAAGCAGGCGCCAGGCAGACAGGGTGCAACCGGCCAGGTCGGAAAGGCGACGCTGGGTCAGTTCGTCCAGGGAAATGATGCCGAAAAATTGTTCAGCGAACAGCGCCACTTGTGGCAGTGCCTGTTCACTGATGTGCTGCGCCAGTGCCGCTTGCAGTTGATGCTGGAAGTCGGCCTTGCTGGCTGCGGTGAAGAACGCCATCTGTGGTACTCCGCTTGGGCTTGTTATTGATGGAAGCGTCGCGTGTTATCCCCTTGCGGGGAGACCGTCAGCTCTGTTCGCTGGTAATGATAGAAGCACCATAAACGAATCAGGATGACAGGTGGGTGAAGCTGGACAAGACAGTCAGGTCACATACAACTTCCATAAGATGCACACCATGCCAGGTGACGGTACGACGGGCAGGTCAGGCGCCTGGCTCATGCACATCCGTTGCGCAGCTTAACGAGTGTAGGAAGTCAGCTGCTTGCGACGCTGCGACATATTCGGTCATCGGTACGCAAGCTGTGGGTTGCGACTTGGGTAACCCGGATTTTTCGAAAGAAAAATCGACTATTTTCGCGTCCGCGAGTACCGAAAATGACTGATACAGCCCGTCAGGTCATGCACTGGGTCTGACACAGGATGCAGCACAAAATTCGCCGCAATGGCACAATTGCCCGCATTACGCCCTACCCCAGACAGGATTCCCCATGCTGCAACTGCAAACCGACGCCCTGATGGTCACCCCGTGCGACGACGAAGAAGACAACATGGCCATGCTTTGCTGCCACGGCAAGGGCGGTGAGATGTTTATGCTGACCCGCTACCCGGATGAAGACGAGGTTGAACTGACCTGGGATTACGAGCCGTCGACCCTGGATGGGCTGAAGGTCACCCTGAGCGACACGACCCTGTTGGTGGAGCTGGCTGCCGGGGATGCGGATGCGCTGGGCGGCAAGGATCAATTGCAGATCACCCACGCCACCGCTGCCTCGGATTTGGCTGAAGTAGAAGAAACCTTGCAGAACATTCTCAAAGGGACAGGTACGTTCACTCGGATATAGGGCCATTTCCTGTGCTAAGCGGACTTATTGTGGTCCGCGGGCTTGCCCCGCTCGCCACAAACACAGTTTTCCTACAAGTTTTCCTAAAAATACCCCCTGGGCCGTTAGTCGCCACCCCCCGCGATGCATTAAAGTAAGCCTCCCAAGCCCGGCGTTTTTTCTCGACGCACAGGCTCACCTCTCCAGGAACCGTCATCGATGGAACATCGTGAAGCGCTGCTCGCGCTGCGAACCTTTCTTTCTACGCAGATTCTCGGCCAGGAAAAACTCATCGATCGCCTGCTGATCGCCTTGCTTGCCGACGGCCATATGCTGGTAGAAGGCGCGCCGGGCCTGGCCAAGACCAAGGCCATCAAAGAGTTGGCCGAAGGCATCGAAGCGCAGTTCCATCGTATCCAGTTCACCCCCGACTTGTTGCCCGCCGACATCACCGGCACCGAAATCTATCGCCCGGAAACCGGCAGCTTCGTGTTCCAACAGGGGCCGATTTTCCACAACCTGGTGCTGGCGGACGAAATCAACCGCGCCCCGGCCAAGGTGCAGTCGGCGTTGCTGGAAGCCATGGCCGAGCGCCAGGTCAGCGTTGGGCGTAGCACTTACGACCTGTCGCCGCTGTTTCTGGTGATGGCCACGCAAAACCCCATCGAGCAGGAAGGCACCTACCCGCTGCCCGAAGCTCAGCTCGACCGTTTCCTGATGCACGTCAAGATCGGTTTCCCGGACGCCGCCGTCGAACGCCGCATCCTGCAACAAGCCCGAGGCGAAGCCCTCAATGGCGAAACCAAGCCCGAGCGCCGGGTCAGCCAGCAAGCGATCTTTGCTGCGCGTAAAGAAATCCTCGGTTTGTACATGGCCGACGCCGTAGAGGAATACCTGGTGCAACTGGTCATGGCCACACGCACCCCGGCCAAATTCGACCCGGAAATGGCCGAGTGGATCGCCTACGGCGCCAGCCCCCGTGGCTCCATCGCCCTCGACCGCTGCGCCCGCGCCCACGCGTGGCTGGCCGGTCGCGACTTCGTCAGCCCGGAAGATATCCAGGCAGTGCTGTTCGACGTGCTGCGCCACCGCATCATTCTGTCGTTTGAGGCCGAAGCGGCCGGCATTGACCAGGACCGCGTGGTGCAACGCATTCTCGACGTCGTTGCCGTCGCTTGAAACCCATGAACGCAAGCGATGGAATCCGCGTCACGCTCAGCGAACTGATTGAGATGCGTCACCGCGTGCGCGAAGTGCAGCTGTTTTCCACGCCAAGCCAGCGCAGCCCACTGATCGGCCTGCACCATTCCAAGCTGCGCGGGCGGGGTGTGGATTTCGACCAGGTGCGCGTGTACCAGGCCGGAGACGATGTGCGCACCATCGACTGGCGTGTGACGGCGCGCACTCAAGAGCCGCACACCAAGCTGTTCCATGAAGAACGCGAACGCCCGATCTTCATCATGGTTGAACAAAGCTGCCGGCTGTTTTTCGGCTCGGGGCAGATGTTCAAATCGGTGCTCGCCGCCCAAGCGGCCAGCCTGATCGGCTGGGCCGCGCTGGGGCATAACGACCGCGTCGGTGGGCTGGTGTTCGGCGACAGCGAGCACTACGAAATCAAACCCCGACGCAGCAAGCAAAGCCTGCTGCAATTGCTTAACCGCCTGGTGCGGGTCAACCAGAGCCTGAACACCGAAAGCCGCCCTGAAGCCGACGCTTTGGGCATGGCCCTGCGCCGAGGCCGCGAAGTACTGCGCCCGGGCAGCCTGGTAATCGTGATCTGCGATGAACGCGCCCTCACTGAAGGTGCCGAGCAACAGCTGAGCCTGCTGTCGCGCCATTGCGACTTGCTGCTGTTGCCGATCTCCGACCCGCTGGACCACGCCCTGCCCGCCGCCGGGTTGCTGCGTTTTGCCGAACGCGGTGCGCAACTGGAATTGGATACGCTGAATTTCGATCTGCGCCAAGCCTACAAGGCTCAGGCTGAGGCGCGCATTGCCCGCTGGGAACTGCTCGCACAAAAACTGCGGATTCTGCTGATGCCATTGAGCACTCAAAGCGAAATGGTCGAGCAACTGCGCGAATACCTCAACCCGCAACGCCCGGTTAAAAAGCAATGAGCAGCCTGGACCAACTGCAACCACTGATCGCCCCGCCGGCCATTGGTTTCTGGCCGCCTGCGCCGGGCTGGTGGCTATTGCTGTTGGTGATTCCGCTGGTCGGTTGGGGAATTTGGTCGCTGCGCCGCTTCCTGCCCAAACGACAACCTGTGGCCCGCGCCGAACAGCCGCTGGACCCGCTGCGCATCGCCGCCCTCGCAGAACTGGCCCTGATGCCCAAACCTTACGATGGCGCGCCCGCCGGTGCCTGGCTGCAACAGCTCAATGGCCTGCTCAAGCGCCTGTGCCGCAACGACTACCCCTACAGCCAGAGCCACACCCTCAACGGGCGCAAATGGCTGGCGTTCCTCGACAACCGTTGCCCTGCCGCCGGCCTGACCCGCTGGATGGTGCTGGTGGAAGGCGCCTACAAGCCCGAATGCAAGCTCGACGACAAAGCCATTGCCGGGCTGACCCAAGCCGTCGACACCTGGATTCGCAAACATGTTTGAGTTCGCCTGGCCGTGGATCTTCGCCCTGTTGCCATTGCCCTGGTTGATGCGGTTCATCCTGCCGGTGGCCGACAGCGGCGAGCCCGCGTTGAAAGTCAGCTACCTCGCCGACCTCGAGAGCCTGGCACGCCGCCGAGCGCGCGCCAACCTGCCGGGCTGGCGCCAACAAGCACCTTTCGTGGTGCTATGGCTGCTGCTGTTGACCGCTGCCGCACGCCCCGAATGGCTCGGCGAACCCCTGCCGATTGCCGCCAGTGGCCGCGATTTGCTGGTGGCGGTGGACGTGTCCGGTTCCATGGAGTTTCCCGACATGCACTGGCAGGACGATGACGTCAGCCGCCTGAGCCTGGTGCAACACTTGCTCGGGGACTTCCTTGAAAGCCGTGAAGGTGACCGCGTGGGCCTGATCCTGTTCGGCAGCCAGGCCTACCTGCAAGCACCGTTGACCTTCGACCGACGCACCGTGCGCACCTGGCTGGATGAAGCGCGCATCGGCATCGCCGGCAAGAACACCGCCATCGGCGATGCAATCGGCCTGGCACTCAAACGCCTGCGCCAACGCCCGGCGCAAAGCCGCGTGCTGATTTTGGTCACCGACGGCGCCAACAACGCGGGCCAGATCGACCCGCTGACCGCCGCGCGCCTGGCTGCCGAAGAAGGCGTGAAAATTTACCCGATCGGTATCGGTGCCGACCCCGAACAAACCGGTTCTTTGGGTATTCTCGGCGTCAACCCGAGCCTGGACCTCGACGAGCCGGCGCTCAAGGCCATCGCCGACGCCACCGGTGGGCGCTACTTCCGCGCCCGCGACGGTAACGAGTTGCAAAAAATCAAGAAAACCCTCGACCAGCTTGAGCCCGTGGCGCAACAGCCGACCCAGGCCCGCCCGGCCCAGGCGCTGTACAGCGGACCGCTGGCGTTGGCGCTGATCCTGAGCATGTTGCTGGTGATTCAAGAACGCTGGCCCAACAACGCGCTGCAACGTGCGTTCAACAAGCTGTCGACCAAGAGCCTGTTCCTGCAACAGCACCCCGAATGGCACCAACGCCTCAAACGCCTGCGTTTGCGGAGGCGTCGATGATCGACCTGTGGCCGCATTGGTTCCGTCCCTGGTGGCTGTTGCTGTTGCCGCTGCTCGGCTGGCTGCTGTGGCAGTTATGGCACCGGCAAAAGCGCGCCGGGCGTTGGCAGATGATCCTGCCGCCGGCCTTTCATGCGGTGCTGCTCAGTGGGGGCAACGGGCGCGAGAGTAAATCGCCGTGGGTGGTGCTCGGCATCGCCTGGTTGCTGGCGCTATTGGCGTTGCTCGGCCCCAGTTGGCAAAGAGTTGAACAGTCCAGCCAGAAACCCTCTGACCCGTTGGTGGTGCTGCTGGAACTGACCCCGGAAATGCTCGCCACCGACAGCCCGCCCAACCGTCTGGAGCAAGCACGACGCAAGCTCTATGACTTGCTGCAAGCGCGAGACAATGCGCCGACCGCCATCATTGTGTATGCAGGCAGTGCCCACACCCTGGTGCCGCTGTCGGATGACCTGGCCACCAGTCGTAACCTGCTGGAGGCTCTGCGCCCCTCGATCATGCCCGAACCCGGCCATCGCGCCGATCTGGCGGTAGATAAAGCCCTGGGCTTGCTCAAACAAGGTGGCCTCGGCCAGGGGCGCCTGTTGCTGGTCGGTTCCTCACTGTCGAAACAGGAGCGCCAAGGCATTCGCCTGCTGCTGGACGCGGCCCAGGCCCCGAGCTTATCGATCCTCGGCATCGGCAGCCGCGAAGGCACGCCGGTGACCCAGGAAAGCGGCGAGTTCCTCAAGGATGACCAGGGCGCAATCCTGGTGCCGCGCCTCGACAGCCCGACCCTCAAGGCCTTCGCCAGCGAAATGGGGGGCCGCTACCGCGCCGCCCGCCTGGATGACAAAGACCTGCGCCAACTCGGCCTGCTCGACGGCCCGCAAACCCTGCGCAACGACGGCCAACTGCTGCACCTGGACACCTGGGCCGACCAAGGCTACTGGTTGCTCCTGCCGCTGTTACTGCTCGCCGCCTGCGCCGGGCGCCGGGGCTGGCTGTTCTGCCTGCCCCTGCTGCTGTTGGGCGCGCCGCAACCCAGCTATGCCTTTGAACTCCAGGACCTGTGGTTGCGCCCCGACCAGCAAGGCCAATACCTGCTCAAACAAAAGCGCCCGGCCGAAGCGGCTGAGCGCTTCGAAGATTCGCAATGGCAAGGCGTGGCGCTGTACGAAGCCGGCAACTATGCCGAGGCCATCAAGCGGTTTGCCGAGGGCAGCGACGCCTATTCCCACTACAATCGCGGTAACGCCTTGGCCAAGGCCGGTGAACTGGACGCCGCTGTGGACGCCTACGAACAGGCCCTGGAAGCTCAGCCCGACCTGCAACCGGCCTTGAAAAACAAGGCGCTGGTGGAAAAGTTGATACAGGAACAAGCGCAACCCGAGCCCGCCAAGCCGGCCAAAAACGAAGATGACGAAACCACCCAACCCGGCCAAACTGCGCAACCGGGTGCCAGTGGGCAAAGCAACACAGGCGGCGAACCGTCCGCCCAAGGCCAGGGCGAAGCCGCCGCCGGCGAAACCCAGGCCGGTGCCACGCAGCAAGCGGGCGGTAACGAAGTGCCGGGCAGCGAGTTGGGGGATGAGCAAACCACTACCCCGCCCCTGCGCCCCGCCGACGCCAGCCTAGACGGCGAACACCGCCAGGCCCTGGAGCAATGGCTGCGGGAGATCCCGGACAACCCCGGTGAGCTGCTGCGCCGTAAATTCTGGTACGAACAGCAACAACATCAGGACAAGACTCGATGAGCCGCCGCACCACCCTTCTGCTCCTGCTCGCGTTATCGGCAGGCCACGCCCAGGCGGCGAACCTGGTCGCGAGTGTCGACCGCAGCCGCGTCAATTCCGGGGAAACCGTGGAACTGACGGTGGAGTCCAGCGACGTCACTCAGTTCGGCAAACCCGACCTGTCGCCCCTGGATGCGCAGTTCGAAGTCAGCGGCACGCGCCAGATCAACCAACTCACCACCCTGGGCGGCGATAACCACGCCACCACGCGCTGGATCATCACGCTGCTGCCCAAGGAAAACGGCACGGTGGTGATTCCACCGCTGCACGTGGGTGAACTCAAGACCCAGCCGATCAATCTGCAAGTGGTGGAGACTGCGAGCCAGAACACCAGCGCTGAACTGGCCCCGGTGTTTGTCGAAACCAACCTCGACCAAAACACCGTGTACGTCCAGGCCCAGGCGCTGTTGACCGTGCGGGTGTATCACTCGGTGTCGCTGTACGACGACAGCAGCCTGACCCCCTTGCAGATTCCCGATGCCCGCATCGAGCAGTTGGGCGAGTCGCGCACCTACGAAAAAGTCATCAACAGCATCCGCCATGGCGTGATCGAAACACGCTATGCGATCTACCCGCAGCACAGCGGTGCCTTGGTGATTCCGGTGCAGACCTTCAGTGCCACGCTGGTGGAATCGCGCCCGCCTCAAGAGAACACGCTACAAGGCACCAAGCCGGGCAAGCTGATTCACGTCAGCTCGACCGAGCTTGCGCTGACGGTCAAGCCCAAACCTGCGCTGTACCCAGCCGACGCGCCCTGGATACCGGCGCGCAGCCTGACCTTGAGCGAAAGCTGGAACCCCGAGCCGGACCACGTACAGGTCGGCGACTCGCTGACCCGCAGCCTGACGGTCAAGGCCGAGGGCCTGTCCAGCGCGCAACTGCCGGCCCTGCCCAGCACCGAGATCAACGGCCTGCGCCGCTACCCCGACCAACCGGTGCTCGGCAACCAAAACAACGACCGTGGCTTGATCGGCAGCCGTGAGGACCGCGAAGCACTGGTGCCCACCCGCGCCGGGGCCCTGGAACTGCCTGAAGTGGAAGTGGTGTGGTGGAACACCCACGAGGACCACCTCGAACGCACCACCTTGCCCGCCCGAACCCTGCAAGTGGCCACCAACCCAAGCCTGGTGGTGGACACGCCCGCCACGCCGACCGTGATTACCGCCCCAGACGATGACAGCCTGTGGCTGTGGCAACTCAGCACGCTGATCCTCGCCTGCACCACCCTGCTGGGCTTTGGCCTGTGGTGGCGTGCGCGCCGGCAACCCGCCGTGCAACGCGCCGCGCAAACCGGCCCGAGCCCACGCACGCTGCTCGACGACCTCAAGCGCGCCACCCAAGCCAACGACCCCCAGGCCACTCGCCAAGCGCTTGATGCCTGGGCGCGGCAGCAACCGGAAACGTTGGCGGAGATGGCGGCGCGGTTTGTACCGTTGTCCGATGCCTTGGATGGGCTCAACGGCGCGCTCTACAGCGAAAGCGGGCAATATTGGTTGGGCGAAGAGCTGTGGCGTGCAGTCAAAGCCATCCCGATGGCCGAGCGAGAGGTAGACCCGGCGACCGACATCACCAGCTTGCCGCCGCTCTACCCCAAATAACCCCCGGCAGACGATCGTTCCCACGCTCCGCGTGGGAATGCATCCCGTGACGCTCAGCGTCACCCTTGCGCAAAGCTTGAGCCTTGTATACGCAGCCAGGACGCAGAGCGTCCGGGGCGGCATTCCCACGCAGAGCGTGGGAACGATCATCGGTGTTGATTGCTGGACATGGGTTGTTAAAGGCCAGCAATCCATATCCCTTTAATTTGCAGGACGTTTCCTAGACAATCCCACGGCCTTGCGCCTGCTCACTTCACTGGCTAGCCTTCGCTCCGTCGCTGCATATCAGCGATCGGGTGTGAGAACCTGTGAACCAGTAGGCGCCAAGCGCCGCAACCACGAGCAACACGCTCTATGGCGGCTGTGTGCAGGCAGACTTCGGTCTGGCTGGAGTCCTACTGTCCGGTATTCTCACCCTGCACATAGCTGCCACCCTTTTGTCGAGTGAGACCGACATTCGGACGGCTCCTTTTTCAGTAGGAATTTGCGAATGAACAAAATCGTCCCCGACCCACCCCGTTTCACCCCCGACCGTAAAATTTTCGAACGCGCCCTGAGCCACTACCTGCAACCCGCCTCGCCACCGCCCTTCGCCGTGCACCACGACCTCAGCTTCGAAGACGCCCTCGCCCAAATCTGCGACCTGCTGCGCTGCGCAGCCGCCACCGCTGCCGGCACCACTCAAGCACTGGCCGGCGATCAGCGGCATATGGCAGGCGCCACCGAACACCTCATCGACACCGCCAAAACTCTGGCCGACCGCGCACTGAACTGCCTGCACGCCGCGTAACCCCTGACCTGATCGTTCCCACGCTCCGCGTGGGAATGCATCCCGTGACGCTCCGCGTCACCCTTGCGCAAAGCTTGAGCCTTGTGTACCTGGACGCAGAGCATCCGGGGCGGCATTCCCACGCAGAGCGTGGGAACGATCAAGGTCAACTGTGGCCGCCCTCGCACATTTTTACAGGTAAACTCCCCTCCTTTTCATCTTCTCCACGGAGTTCGCCTTGCGTCTGTTTCACACCTCCGACTGGCACCTCGGCCAAAACCTGCATGGCCAGGAACGCGACTTCGAACACGCCTGTTTTCTCGAGTGGCTACTGGGCCAATTAAAAACCGAGCAGCCGGATGCATTGCTGATCGCGGGCGATATCTTCGACACGGTCAACCCGCCGCTCAAAGCTCAAGAGCGCCTGTACGATTTCATCATCAGCGCCCACGAACAAAACCCGAAACTCACGATTGTGATGATCGCCGGTAACCACGACTCCGGCTCCCGTATCGAGCTGCCGGCGCCGTTGATGCGCCGCTTGCGCACCCATGCATTGGGCCGTGTGCTGTGGCTGGATGACGGGCAACTGGACGCAGAACGCTTACTGATCCCGCTGCCCGACGCCAAAGGCAAGATTGCCGCCTGGTGCCTGGCGCTGCCGTTTTTGCGCCCGGCGGAAGTCACCGGCGCGCACGTGGGCGATGATTACCTGCGCGGCATCGGCCAGGTGCATGAATGGCTGATCGCTGCCGCCAATGCCAAGCGCAAAAAAGGCCAGGCACTGATTGCCATCAGCCACGCGCACATGGCCGGTGGTTCGGTGTCGGAAGACTCCGAGCGCAGCCTGATCATCGGTAATGCCGAGGCGCTGCCCGCCAGCTTGTTCGACGCCAGCGTGAGCTATGTCGCCCTCGGCCATTTACACAAGCCGCAGCAGGTCAATGGTGAAGAGCGCATTCGCTACAGTGGCTCGCCGATTCCATTGTCGTTTTCCGAAATCGGCTACAAGCATCAGATTCTCGATGTGACCTTCCAGGGCCAATGCTTGGTGGGCGTCGAGCCGCGCCTGATCCCGCGCTCGGTCAACCTGCAGCGCCTGGAGGCCGCGCCGCTGGCAGATATCCTCAAACAGTTGGCGGACCTGCCCGACATCGACCTGCTCGCCGAAACCCAACGCCACCCCTGGCTGGAAGTTCGCGTGCTTCTCGACGAGCCGCAGCCGGACCTGCGCCAGCAAATCGAAACCGCGCTGCAAGGCAAGGCCGTGCGCCTGGTGCGCATCGCCGCCGAATATGCCGGCAAACGTGGCAGCGAAGGCAGTGACGAAGACCGCCTGATCGAACTCGACCAGCTAACCCCCCAGGAACTCTTCAGCCGCGCCTGGCAGGACAGCTATGGCAGTGAGGTGGATGAACAGACGCTGAAGGATTTCGCCGTGCTGCTCCAGGAAGTGCAACAGGAGGGTGAACAGCCATGAAGATCCTCGCCATCCGCCTGAAAAACCTCGCCTCACTCGCAGGCCCGTTTGAAATCGACTTTACCGCCGAGCCCCTGGCCAGCGCCGGGTTGTTCGCGATTACCGGGCCGACCGGCGCCGGTAAAAGTACCTTGCTCGATGCGCTGTGCCTGGCGTTGTTTGGCGCTGTGCCGCGCCTGGGCGATACCGGCCAGGCCAAGATGCAGGACGCCGACGGCGATATTTCCATCGGCGACCCGCGCACGTTGCTGCGCCGTGGCACCGGCGGCGGGTATGCCGAAGTGGATTTTGTTGGCGTCAGCGGCCGTCGCTACCGTGCACGTTGGGAAGCCAACCGCGCCCGTGACAAAGCCAGCGGCAAGTTGCAGAACAGCCGGCAAAGTCTGATCGACCTCGACAGCGACCAACTGCTGGCCAGCCAGAAAACCGAATACAAGACCCAGCTGGAACTGGCCCTGGGCCTGAACTTCGAGCAGTTCACCCGTGCGGTGTTGCTGGCGCAAAGCGAGTTCAGTGCGTTCCTCAAAGCCAACGACAACGAGCGCAGCGAACTGCTGGAAAAGCTCACGGACACTGCGCTCTATACCAAACTTGGCCGCCGCGCGTTCGACAAGGCCAAAGACGCCAAAGACGCCCATAAACAGCTGCAAGACCAAGCCACTGGCGTCGTGCCCCTGGCACCCGAGGCTCGCGCCGAACTGGATCAACAGCTGGCCGAGGCCCAACAGCACTTCAAGACCCAACAGGCCCAACTCAAACAGCTGGAGTTGCAGCACACCTGGCTCAAAGAACTGCGTGAATGGCAGGAGCGCCAGCTCAGCGCGACTGAACAACTACAGCGGGCGCAGGCGGACTGGGATCACCAAAGCCAGCAACGCGAGGACCTGAGCCGCCTGGACCAATTGGCGCCGCAACGGCATCAGTTCGCGCGCCAGGCTGAAGTCGGTACGTTACTGACGCCACTCGCGGCACAGATTCAGCAGCACATCGGGCAGCAAACCGCGCTGCATACCCGTCAGGATCAGGCGCTGCAACAGCAAGCAGCAGCCCAGTTGGCATTGGCCGACGCCTTGAAAAACCAGGCCGATGCCGTGCCATTGCTGCGCCAGGCCGTCGAGGAACAGAACACCCTCGCCCACCTGACCAAGGACCTGGCCAAGCGCACCGAGGACAAACAGCAGCAGGAAACCGCCTGCACCGAAGGCCAGGCCTTGCTCAACGCTGTACTGGAGAAGCAGGCCCTCGTCGCCGAACGCCTGCAACGCCTGGCGGCCGAGCTTGAGCACAGTGCCGCTCTCGCGCCGCTGAGCGATGCCTGGACAGCCTACCGCGACCGCCTGCAACAGTTGATGCTGATCGGCAATCGCCTGAACAAAGGCCAGGCCGAACTGCCACAACTGGAAGCACGCGCCACCCGCGCCGCCGAACAATTTACCCAGCAGCGCGACGCTCTCGACGTGCTGTATCAGGAAGCTGGTGCCGAGCCGCATGCCGTGGCCGAGCAGATCCAATTGCTCGCCAGCCTGCTGCAAGACAATCGCAAGCAACAACGTGCCTTCGAAGACCTGACGCGCCTGTGGGACAGCCAGCAGCAGCTTGATCAACAGGCTAGCGTACTGACTCACAAGCTCGCAGAAGCCCACCAGCAACGCGAAAGTCTTATTCAATCAGGCAAG
Organism: Pseudomonas costantinii; assembly: GCF_001870435.1. Lineage (GTDB taxonomy): Bacteria > Pseudomonadota > Gammaproteobacteria > Pseudomonadales > Pseudomonadaceae > Aquipseudomonas > Aquipseudomonas costantinii. The sequence continues at coordinate 86,613 of NZ_MDDR01000020.1, forward strand.
CAAGCAAAGCTTGAACTGACGACTGTCGAACATACATTGACCGTCACAAAGCAACTGCTGGAGCGTCAACGTGTAGCACGAAGTGAAAGCGTTGAAGAGTTACGGGCAAAACTTCAAAACGATCATCCCTGCCCCGTTTGCGGGAGCCACGAACACCCCTATCACCAACCTGAAGCGTTGCTGCAAAGCCTCGGACGCCATGATGAGAATGAGGAGGAAACCGCGCAAAAGGTAGTCGATACGCTCAATCAAAAATTGATAGAGCTACGCGGCGAGCTTGGCGGAACCAATGGGCAAATAAAGGAATTCCTGAGTCAGCAAGAAGATCTGGCCACGTTACTGACAACCTCCACAACCAACCTGCAAGCTCACGTGCTCGGCACTTCGCTGCTAAATCAGGACACTGCCAAACGCAGCGCCTGGCTGGCCCAGCAACTGAACCAGCTGACACAAAACATTACCCAGGACGAACAACGCCAAGGCGCCCTGCTCAACCTGCAACAAAACGCCGGGCGCCTGCAGCAACAGCTGCAAGCCGCTCAAGAAGCCAGTCAGCAAGCCCGGCAATTGCTGGTGGACCAGCAGCGCGAACTGGCCAACGACCGTGAACGCCTCGATGAAGAACTCAACACCTTCACCAGCCTGTTGCCGGCCGAGACGCTGGAAGGTTTGCGCAGCGATCCAGCCAACACTTTCATGCAGCTTGATCAGCAGGTCAGCCAGCGCCGCGAGCAGTTGGATCGCCAACGCGACGAGCTGGAAGAACAGCAACAGCGCCAGCAAACCCTCGATAAAGAACAGACCAATCAGCAGCATCGCCAGCAACAACTGGAGGCCGCGCAACTCGCCGTCACCGAACTGACGACACAGCAACACGCGGTACAGGAAAAGCTCGGCGCCCTGCTCGGCCAACACACCAGCGCCGAACACTGGCAGCTACAGCTCGACGCGGCCGTGACGCAATCACGCCAGAGTGAAACCGACGCCAACCAGCAGTTGCAGGAAATCCGCAACACGCTGATCCAATTGGCTGCCGACCTCAAGGCCCAGCAGGAACGCCAACAGGCGCTGTATGCCGAGCAACAGACCCTCGACACGCGTATCAGCGAATGGCGCGCCCAGCATCCGGAACTGGATAACGATGGGCTCAACCGCTTGCTGGCCGTCGATGACAACCAGGTCACCGAACTGCGCCAGCAGGTGCAAGGCAGCGAGAAAGCCGTTGAACAAGCCAAGGTGTTGCTGCAAGAGCGCGAACAGCGCCTGGCCGAACACCAAGCCCAGCACAATGGCGGGCTGGAAGCCGAACAACTGGACAGCGCCCTCGCGGTGCTCAATCAGCAACTGGCCGAAAGCGAGAAACACGTCGTCGAGTTGCGGGCCCGCCAATCCGAAGACCAGCGCCGTCAGGACGCCAACCATGCGCTGGCTGAGCAGATCACCAAGGCCTATGAGGAATGGCAGCGCTGGGCGCGGCTCAATGCGCTGATCGGCTCGGCGTCTGGCGACACCTTCCGCAAGATCGCCCAGGCCTACAACCTCGACCTGCTGGTGCACCACGCCAACGTGCAGCTGCGCCAACTGGTGCGCCGTTATCGCCTGAAACGCGGCGGCAGCATGTTGGGGCTATTGGTGATGGACACGGAAATGGGCGATGAACTGCGCTCGGTGCATTCGTTGTCCGGCGGTGAGACGTTCCTGGTGTCGTTGGCGCTGGCCTTGGGCCTGGCATCGATGGCCTCCAGCACCTTGAAGATCGAGTCGCTGTTTATCGACGAAGGTTTTGGCAGCCTGGACCCGGAATCGCTGCAATTGGCCATGGATGCCCTGGACGGCTTGCAGGCCCAGGGCCGCAAGGTGGCGGTGATCTCCCACGTACAGGAAATGCACGAGCGCATCCCGGTGCAGATCCAGGTCAAGCGCCAGGGCAATGGTTTGAGCACGCTGGAGGTCAAGTGAGCGAGGCGCTGCTGTATTCGTTTCGCCGCTGCCCGTATGCGATGCGGGCGCGCTTGGCCTTACGCTATTGCGGGGTGCCGGTAAACATCGTCGAGGTAAGCCTCAAGGCCAAGCCGGCCGAGATGCTGGCGCTGTCGCCCAAGGGCACGGTGCCGGTGTTGAGCGTCGATGGCCGAGTGATCGATGAAAGCCTGGCAATCATGCAATGGGCGTTGGCGCAAAACGACCCTGATGACTGGTTGCTACAGGATGACCCGAGGGTGCTGGAACTGATCGCCGAGAACGATCAGGTGTTCAAACATCACTTGAATCGATACAAGTACGCCGAACGCTACCCCGAGCAGCCGATGGAACATTATCGGGCTGAGGGCGAAGTGTTTTTGCAAAAGCTGGAAGGGTTGCTTGCGGGGCGGGATTACTTGCTGGCCGATCACTTGAGCCTGGCAGATGTGGCACTGGCGCCGTTTGTGCGCCAGTTTGCGCATGTCGATCGGGAGTGGTTTGCAGGGACGCCGTATCAGCGGTTACAGGCTTGGCTACAGCGTTTTCTGGAGTCGCCGCTGTTTATCGCGGTAATGGCAAAACCCTGAGTTCAACACAATCAAATGTGGGAGCTGGCTTGCCTTCGATGCCGATAACTCGGTATCGCAGGCAAGCCAGCTCCCACATTTGACCGTCGCTCAATTCAAGCTCATTGCTGGGTTTTGTGATCCAGTGCAGCGTAGAAGTTGGCGCTTTGTTGCAGGTATTTCTGGGTGTAGGCGCTGGTGCTGGATTTTTTGCCGGTGACTTCCACGCTGGCGGCGGCTGGCAATGCCACGGTGGCGGAAACAGCGGAAGCAGCGATGATCGAGAAGAGATTGAAGTTCATGTCGGTAGCCCTTGTGTTCGTTTGGTTAGGTGGCCTGGGAAGGCCTTGGAACCAAACTTACGCCCGAGGGCTGAACCTTAGAAATGCTTTGAAACAGTAGCCGCTATTAATGGAATTAATAGAAAGGCTCAGGCCCCGCATTGCGGGGCCTGTGGCTTATTGACGCACCAGGAACTTGAGGTCGCTGGGTGCATCGATCGGCAATTTCTGCACGGTTTTACCCAGCAGGCCGGTCTTGGGGTCACGTTCAACCACCACGATTTCATTGCTTTTCTGGTTGGCGATCAGCAAAAACTTGCCGCTCGGGTCCAGGCTGAACTCGCGCGGGTGGTCGCCTTCCACGGAACGGCGCTGCAGTTCCTTGAGGTGCGCGGTGGCCGGGTCGATGCTGAACACCAGCATCTGGTTGGCGGTACCGCGATTGCTCACATACAAGAACTTGCCATCGCTTGACGCATGCAGCGCCGCGCCGGCCTTGTCGGACACCGGTTGGCCGGCGGCGAAATCCACCAGTTGGGTTTGGCTGAGCTTACCGTCGTTGTAGTCATACACGGCAACCTGGGCACTCATCTCAGTGGTCAGCCAGGCATGCTTGCCGTCTGCGCTGAACAACAAGTGACGCGGGCCGCTGCCGGGCGGCAACTGCACGGACGCCGGGTTGGCCGGAGTCAATGGCAGCTCGTGATTGGCCTTGGGGTCATAGTGATAGACAAACACCTTGTCTGCCCCCAGGTCCTGAACAAACACGTATTTGCCGTCCGGCGACGACACCACCGAATGCACATGGTTGGACGCCTGGCGCTCAGGGTTCACACGGCTGGCCGGGTGGGCGCTCAGTTGCACTGGCGCCGACAACTTGCCAGCGGCGTCGACGGGCAGGACCGCCAGGCTTCCGCCCGGATCTTCCAGCACCGAATAGTTAGCGACGAACAGATAACGCCCATCAGCAGCCAGGCTGGAATGGGTCGGCTCGTTGCCCAGACTCTGCACTTGGTTGATCAGGGTGAGCTGGTGGTTCTGCGGATCAATGCTGTAGCTGCTCACGCGGCCGACCGGGTCTTTCTGGCCCGGGCCGTTTTCATTGACCACAAACAGATGTTTCTGGTCTTTAGAGATCGTCAGCCAGGACGGGTTGGCCGTCTTGGCTGCGAGTACCGGTTTACCGCTGAATTGCCCGGTGCGGCTGTCGAACTGCAGGCGGTAGATGCCTTCACTGGTGCCGGCGGTGTAGCTGCCGACCAACAGTTCATAAGTATCGACGGGCGCTGCCTGTACCGACATTGCACCCACACTGCCCGCCATCAGCAGGGGCCAGAATTTACGCATTATCATCCGCTTCATCCTCGTCGTTATTGTTGCCGGTGAAGGCGCTCAAGCAGATCAAGCGGTGCTCGCCCGATTCACCGGTAAGGGTCCAGCTTTGCAACGTGTCGTCGAAGGTGGCTGCTTGAACCTGTTCCAGGCTGAAGCTCCAACGTTTTTCAGCACGGCCGTCCATGGCGATGATCAGCAGCTTCTGCTCATCGAGGCTGAACTCAAAAGCGTGCAGCCCATCGATTTCCAGCATATCGCTGGTGGCAAGGGTGTTGAGCAAGGTTGCAGATTCGGCAGTCATAACTATCAGTCGTTCAGAGGAAAGCACTCATGATAGGTCAAATTGTTTCATCGGCCTAAACCCGCTAACGCAAAACGCCGCGGCACAGGCCACGGCGTTTTGCATTTCAGCAGGGTTTAGTGAGCAAACAACGAATTGCCCTTCTGCCCCGCCAGTTTCTCAGGCTTGATCAGAAACCGTGCCAGCGCCGGCAGCAGCCACAGCGCGCCGAACATGTTCCACAGCAGCATGAAGGTCAGCATCAGGCCCATGTCGGCCTGGAATTTGATGGCCGAGAAGATCCAGGTGCACACGCCGATCGCCAGGCACAGGCCGGTGAACAGCACGGCTTTACCCGTGGACTTGAGCGTCTGGTAGTAAGCCTCTTGCAACGGCAGGCCGGCGCGCAAGAAGCTTTCCAGGCGGCTGTAGATGTAGATGCCGTAGTCCACGCCAATCCCCACACCCAACGCCACCACCGGCAAGGTCGCGACCTTGACGCCGATGCCCATGAACGCCATCAACGCGTTGCCCAGCACCGAGGTCAGTACCAGCGGCAGCACGATGCACAGGGTCGCCGCCCAGGAGCGGAAGGTGATCATGCACATGGTGGCCACACACAGGTAAACCAGGATCAGGATAGTCAGCTCAGACTCCTTGATCACCTCGTTGGTGGCGGCTTCGATCCCGGCGTTACCGGCAGCGAGGATGAATTCCAGGCCGTCCTTGTTGTTCTCCTTGGCAAAGTCCTGCACCGCATGCACGGCGCGGTCGAGGGTTTCGGCCTTGTGGTCGTTGAGGAACACCAGCACCGGCGCCAGGGAGCAGTTGTTGTTGTACAGGCCATCGGCACGGGCGATGGAGTTATTCAGCACATCGGGGTTACGCGACAGGGTTTCCCATTTCAGGTTGCCCTCGTTCATGCCCTTGATCATCTGCTTGGACACGGTGACCAACGAAATCGCCGACTGCACGCCCTCAGTGTTCTGCATCTTCCACATCAGTTGGTCGATGGGCGCCATGGCTTCATAGCGCGAGCAACCTTCAGCCTTGGTCTTGACCATCACCACCAGCACGTCGGAACTGGTGGAATAGTTGCTGATGATGAAGTTGTTGTCTTTGTTGTAGCGCGAGTCCGGGCGCAGTTCCGGTGCGCCTTGGTCAAGGTCACCGATTTTCAGGTTCTGGCTGTACCAGAGGCCACCGCCGAACGCGACCAGCGCCAGGGCGATGGAGATCGGCGCGACTTTCGGGCTGGCAAAATTCGACAATAGGCGCCAGAACGAGTGTTCGCGGTTTGCATCTTTCTTGCTCTTGGCAATGGCGCGCTTGCTGATGCCGACATAGGAGATTGCCACCGGCAGCAGGATCAGGTTGGTGAACACGATCACCGCCACGCCTATGGAGGCGCCGATGGCCAGCTCACGGATCACACCGATGTCGATGATCAACAGCGTGATGAAGCCCACCGCATCCGCCAGAATCGCGATCATCCCCGGCAGGAACAGTTGTCGGAAAGTACGTCGTGCGGCCGTCAGCGCGTTGTCTGCCTCACTCGATTGCAAGGCGATACCGTTAATCTTCTGCACGCCATGGGAAATACCAATGGCAAAGATCAGAAACGGCACCAGCATCGAATACGGATCGAGACCGAACCCGAAAAAGTGCATCAGCCCAAGCTGCCAGACCACCGCCACCAAGGTCGTGCTCAACACCGCGATGGTGCTGCGCAGGCAGTTGGTGAACCACAGCAACAGAATCAGGGTGATGACGAACGCAATGCCGAAGAACATCACCACCATCACCAAGCCGTCGATCAGGTCGCCGACCTTCTTGGCAAAGCCGACGATGTGGATTTTGACGTTGGGGTTTTGCGCTTCGAATTTGTCGCGGATCTTGTCTTCGAGTTCATGGGAGAACTTGCGGTAGTCCAAGGCCAGCAACTTGCCCTGGTCTTGCGGGTCCGGGTAGGACTCCAGCAGCGGGATATCGACGATGCTCGACTTGAAGTCGTTGGATACCAGGCGTCCGACCTGGCCGGACTTGAGCACGTTGTTGCGCAATTGATCGAGGCTTTCCGGCGAACCGTTGTAGCTTTGCGGGATCACTTCACCGCCGGCAAAGCCTTCTTCGGTCACTTCGGTCCAGCGTACGCTGGGGCTCCACAACGACTTGAGGCCAGAACGATCGACGCCGGAGATGTAGAACACCTCGTCGTTGATCTGCCGCAGGGTTTCCATGTACTCCTTGGTGAAGATGTCACCGTCTTTGGCCTCCACCGAGATGCGCACCGTGTTGCCCAGGTTGGCCAAGTCGTTACGGTGTTCCATCATCTTTTCGATGAAGGGGTGCTTGAGGGGGATCATCTTTTCAAAGCTGGTGGATGGGCGAATCAACGTCGCCTGCCAGAACAGGAAAATACTCACCAGCAGGCAGATCACGATCACTGCCGGGCGGTTGTTGAAGATCAGGCGCTCAAGAAAGGTCGCTTTATCGTTGTGATGACTGCTCATTCTTTCCCCGCCTTCTTATTGTTTTTCGAGTTCAGCGCCGGTCGGTTTGGCGACACGCACGCCACCCTGCCCCGCGAGGATCAAGTTGCCATTGCCCGACGATGTAACCGCCGAAAGTGAAATACGGTCCGGACGGTTGAAAACACTGAACGTCTGGCCATCGTCATGGCTGACCACCACGCTGCCGCCGTTGCCGACGACGACGATGGAGCCGTCATCGAGCAAGGTCGCGCCCGACAAGCCAAACTCCAGCGCACCCCGCGCCGCGTTCAACTCGACTTGCTCCCAAGTTGTCCCAAAATCCGTGGAGCGGTAAAGATTGCCACGCAAGCCGAAGGCCAGCAGGGTTTGCGGTTTGGCGGTGCTGATCACACCAAACAACGAGCCCTCGTAGGGGCCTTCAAGTTTTTCCCAGGTCTGGCCGTCGTCGCTGGAGCGGAACATGCTGCCCTGCTCGCCGACGATAAACAGGCCGGCATCCTTGATTTTGGCGATGGCGTTGAGGTGGAACTGGTCTTCGTTGTCGAGGCGGTCGCTGACGTCTTCCCAGGTTTTGCCGCCGTCGGTGGTTTCGATCAGCGCGCCGTAGGCGCCCACGGCCAGGCCATGGTTGGCGTCGTTGAACCAGATATCGAGTAAGGGGGCTTCGCGCTTGAGGTCCTGGTACTGCTGGGTCCAGGTGGCGCCGCCGTCGGAGCTGGCAAGTATTTGCGCATCATGGCCCACGGCCCAGCCCTGTTTGTCGTCAACGAAAAATACCGCCGTGAGCAACTGGCGGGTGGGGACTTTGGCTTGGGTCCAGGTGCTGCCCTGGTCATCGGAATAGAGGATGTGCCCACGATCACCGACCGCCACCAGGCGCTTGCCTGCATGGACCACATCGATCATCAGGCCTTTGGCGGCTTTGGGGGACTCAATCGCAAACGCAGGCGTTGCGACGGTATCGCTGGCTGCCAACACAGGTGTCGACAACGCGACACCCGCAAGCAGCGAGAGCGCTGTGGCCAGCAACGCAACCTTGCGTGCGGCGCGTGGGCGGCAAACAACCCAACCCATGACAGGCTCACTCATAGACCTTTCTCCCATTTATTATTGTTAGGTCGTCACGCCTTCCCGGGCTCTGAAACCTGCAATCTAGAGCGCCTGGAGGAAGCAGGAGCCATCCTATCGGGCTTTCGAATCGTCTGACAATCGGTGCTACGTTATCTTTTGTTAACTGATGGCCTTTCGTCAGCGTCTGAATGTAGCTGCATTCGTCAGGGTGATTGTCGGCACATAAATGAATTTTTGTTCCATCTATTGAGTTTTGGGAATATTTATTCCATTAATAGCACTCTTGAAAACAATAATTCAAAGGACCACGGCTATGCGTGAACTCGGAATCGGCTTGATTGGCACGGGCTTCATGGGGCGCGCCCATGCGCTGGCATTCAACAACGCCCGCGCGGTATTCGAACTACCGGTAACCCTCAAGCTGGCCGCCCTGGCCGATGCCGACACTGAACGCGCCCAGCGCTGCGCCACCGCCTGGGGGTTTGCCCAGGCCCATGGCGACTGGCAAGCGTTGATAGACGACCCCAAGGTCGACGTCGTGGCCATCACCACCCCCAACCATTTGCATTACCCCATGGCCATGGCCGCGATTGCGGCGGGCAAGGCGGTGTATTGCGAAAAACCCCTGGCGGTCAGCCTGGAACAGGCCGATGCCATGCGCCAAGCCGCCAGTGCGGCGGGTGTGGTGACACGGGTTGGCTACAACTATCAGCACAACCCAATGATCGCGTTGGCACGCCAGATGATCGCCAATGGCGACCTCGGCGAAATCATCAGTTTCCAGGGCGAGTTCAGCGAAGACTTTATGGCCGACCCCGCCTCACCCTGGTCGTGGCGCTGCGAAGTGGAACATGCCGGTGGCGCGCTGGCAGACCTGGGCAGCCATCTACTGTCGATGGCACGCTATCTGGTGGGTGATGTGGTCAGTGTGTGTGCCGATACGCAGACCGTCCACGCCCAGCGCCCTGCGGTCAAAGGCAGCGGCAACTTGAAACCGATCGCCGTGGATGATCAGGTGCATGCCCTGCTGCGCTTTGCCAATGGTGCGCGCGGCACGGTGAGCAGCAGTTGGCTCAAGCATGGCTACAAAAACCACCTGAGCTTTGAAATCAGCGGGACCCAGGGCACCCTGGCGTTCGATCAGGAGCGCTTGAATGAATTGCGCGTGTGTCGAGTTGGTCAGGATGGCTTCCAGCGCCTGCTGGCGGGTCCGGCCTTGCCTGGTTATGCGGCGTTCAGCCCGGCTGCGGGGCATCAATTGGGTTACAACGAGTTGAAGACGTTGGAGGTGCAGGAGTTGATCATGGCTTTGGCTGGCCAAGGCGCGGATGGCACTGACTTCGAGGCGGCGTGGGAGGTGGAGCGGTTGGCGACGGCGATTCGCGTGGCTGCTCGCGAAGAGCGCTGGGTCAATGTGAACTTGGTTTAAAATTTACCCCTGCCCTTTGTGGGAGCTGGTTTGCCTGTGATCTGAGTACATATCCGTTGTTTGGGTCACGGCTGAGTATGGTTCCGCCCTTACGGCCAGCCCTTTCAAGGTCTTTAGGTAGAACAGGCAATAAGTAACCTGTGGCGAGCGGGCTTGTCCCGCGTTGGGCTGCGAAGCAGCCCCAAAACCAACAGCCGAAGAGTGCCTGACTCACCGCATTCTTCCTTTTGGGGTCGCTTCGCAACCCAACGCGGGCGATGCGGCGACCCGACAAGCCCGCTCGCCACAGGGACAGTGTTCGCACTTCACTGGTTGGTATCAGCCAGATATGGCCAGTTTTTCAAAGACCTTGAAAGAGCTGGCTGTAAAAGCGGAACCAATAGAGGCCGTTACCGCAGCAACGGATATGTACCCAACCTACCTAGCACTCAGCGCAACGCCCGCCGCAGCACCTTACCCACGGTGGTCTTGGGCAACTCAGTAGTCCGAAATTCCACATACTTGGGCATCTTGTACCCCGTCAGATATTCCCGACAATGCGCAAGAATCTGCTCCTGGGTCAGGTTCGGATCCTTGCGCACCACGATGATCTTCACCTTCTCCCCGGTAACGCTGTCTTCCACACCGATCGCCGCGACTTCCCCCACGCCTGGGTGCAACGCCACCACATCTTCGATTTCATTGGGGTACACGTTAAAACCCGAGACCAGGATCATGTCCTTCTTGCGGTCCACCAGACGGATATAACCGCGCTCATCCATCACCCCAATGTCACCGGTCGACAACCACCCTTCGCCATCCAGCACCTCGGCGGTTTCCTTGGGCCGCTTCCAATACCCCTGCATCACCTGCGGGCCGCGCACTTGCAGCTCGCCCTGTTCACCAATGTCGGCCAACCCGCCGTCTTCGCGAATAAAACGCACCCAGGTCGACGGCAATGGCACGCCGATGCTACCGGTGAACTCCATCTCACGCATGCGTGCGATATCGATGGGGCTAATGCTCACCACCGGTGAACATTCCGTCAGCCCGTAACCCTCGATAATCGGCAGCCCAGTGACTTCTTTCCAACGCTTGGCCACCGCCGTGTGCGTGGCCATACCACCTGCGATCACCATGCGCAGGTCGGAAAAGTCCCGCGCGCAAAACTCCTTGTTCTCCAACAAACCATTGAACAGCGTATTAACCCCGGCAATCCCGTTGAAGCGCTCTTTGCGCAGGATCATCTGCACGCGTTTCACGTCACGCGGGTTGGCGATCAGGATGTTGCGCCCGCCCAGGCACATGAACATCAGGCAATTCACCGTCAGGGAAAAGATGTGGTAAAGCGGCAGCAGGGTGACGTTGGTTTCCTGTTTGTCCTGGTCCAGTTGATCACCGACCCAGGCCTTGGCTTGCAGCAGGTTGGCGATGATATTGCGGTGGCTGAGCATCACGCCCTTGGCGTCACCCGTGGTGCCGCCGGTGTATTGCAGGAAGGCCAGGTCGTCGAGGCCCATGGCCACGGGGAAGTGATTCAGCGCCCGCCCCTGTTTCAATACCTGGTTGAAACGCACCGAGCCAGGCAGATTAAATTTGGGCACCTGCTTTTGCACGCTGCGCAGGATGAAGTTCATCGCAGCGCCCTTAAGGGTGCCAAGTAAATCGCCGATGGCCGCCACCACCACGCGTTTGACACTGCTGCCAGCCACGACTTTTTCCAGGGTGTGGGCGAAGTTTTCGAAGATCACGACGGTTTCGGCTTCGCTGTCCTTGAGCAGATGCTTGAGCTCATGGGAGGTGTACAGCGGGTTGACGTTGACCACCACCGCTCCGGCCAGGATTGTGCCCAGCAGGCAGATCGGGTACTGCAAGCAGTTAGGCATCATCAGCGCCACGCGATCGCCCTGCTTCACACCCTGGCCCTGCAACCACGCGGCGAACGCGAAGCCTTGCACCTGCCAGTCGGCGTAGGTCATTTCGGTGCCGATGCTGACGTAGGCGACGCGCTCGCGGAATTTCTCCAGGTGCTCCAGGAATACTTCGCGCAGCGACGGGTAATCCTCGATACCGGCGTCGATGTCCGCCGGGACGCCAGGCAGGTAAGCGTTCAACCAGATCCGCTCGGTTTGTTCCAGGCTTACAGCGTTCATGGCAGTCTCCTTATTGTTGTTTTTGATAGCGCTACTTCTCGACGATGGCAGTAATGCCCAGCCCACCTGCCGCACAGATCGAAATCAGCCCGCGCCCGCCACCACGCTCATGGATCGCCTTGGCCAACGCCGCCAATTGCCGGCCACCGGTGGCGGCAAACGGGTGACCGCAACCGAGGGAGCCGCCGTTGACGTTCATCTTGCTGCGGTCGATAGCGCCCAGCGGTGCGTCCAAGCCTAGACGGTCGCGGCAGTAATCGGGGTCTTCCCAGGCCTTGAGCGTGCACAGCACTTGGGCCGCGAACGCCTCATGGATCTCGAAGAAGTCAAAGTCGGCAAAGTTCAGGCCCTCGCGCTTGAGCATGCGTGGCACCGCATAGGCCGGGGCCATCAGCAGGCCTTCGGAGCCGTCGACAAAATTCACCGCCGCCGTCTCACCGGTCCGCAAGTAGGCCAACACCGGCAAATTGTGTTCGGTAGCCCAGGCTTCGCTGGCCAACAGCACCACGGAGGCGCCATCGGTCAGTGGCGTGGAGTTGCCCGCTGTGAGGGTGCCGTTTTGCCGGTCGTAGGCGGGAGACAATCCGGCAAGCTTTTCCAGGCTGGCATCAGCACGCAGGTTGTTATCCCGCGCCAGGCCGCGATGCGGGCTGATCAGGTCATCAAAAAAACCACGCTTGTACGCCGCATCCAGACGCTGATGACTGGTGAGGGTCAGCTCATCCTGGGCCAGCCGTTTGATCTGCCAGCGCTTGGCCATTTCCTCGCAGTGTTCGCCCATGGACAAACCGGTGCGCGGTTCACCGTTGCGTGGCAGCAGCGGTTTAAAGAACATTGAGGGCCGCACTTTAAGCAACGCTTTCAACTTGTCGCCCATGCCTTTGGCGCGATTGGCCGCGAGCAAGGTATGGCGCAGCGATTCATTAATGCCGATGGGCGCATCGGAGGTGGTATCGGAACCACCGGCAATACCGACTTCGATCTGGCCGAGGGCGATTTTATTCGCCACCAACAAAGCGGCTTCCAGCCCAGTGCCGCAGGCTTGCTGCACGTCGTAGGCAGGCGTTTGCGGGGACAACGTGGTGGACAACAGCGACTCACGCGCCAGGTTGAAGTCCCGCGAATGCTTGATCACCGCTCCCGCGGCAAACTCCCCCAGGCGCTGGCCGTGCAGGTTGTAACGGTCCACCAGGCCTTGCAACGCGGCCACCAGCAAATCCTGGTTGCTGTCGTGGGCGTACACCGTGTTGGAGCGAGCAAAAGGAATGCGGTTGCCGCCGATGATCGCCACGCGGCGAGTCGGGGCCGGGTTGAAGCTGTAGTCACTCATCGACGGTTCTCACTCCAGACTCTCTTTCCAAATAAATAAGCCACGCATATGCGGTTTGTCCCCGGCGAAATTGCGCACCTCAAACTCCCGTCGCGGGCCAGTCGCCGGGCGATTCCACAGGGCGACTTGGCCGGGCAGGAAGATCGGCAGTTTGAAGTCGCAATGGGCTTGCGCCTGGTCCAACCCTCCGGGCGGTTGCTGGGCTGCGAGCGCGCGGCCCAGCGTCCACATGCCGTGGGCGATGGCGCGGCGAAAGCCAAAGATTTTTGCGCCGATCACCGAGGTGTGAATCGGGTTGAAGTCGCCCGACACCTTGGCAAATCGTCGGCCCAGGTCGGCCGGTAATACCCAGCGTTGGGTGCGCAACAAGCCGTCTTCCTGCAACGCCAGCACGTCATCCCACGGCTCACCGACCGGGCTTTTCACGTCGCGGCGCAGGTACAGGCTGTCGCTTTCCCATACCAGGGTCCCCGCGCTGTAGGCCCGAGTCGCGATGCTCAGCGCCTGCCCCTTGGGGTGGGCCACCCAGCGCTCGCAATACACTTCCAGGCGCAGGGCCTGGCCCTCCTCCAGCCGCTGATGCTGGCGAATGCGATTGGCCAAATGCACCATGCCACTGGCCGGGTACGGGAAGCTGGGCCGGGTCAGCAGCATCAGGTGCAACGGGAACGCCAGCACATGGGGATAGGACAGCGGCACACCCTGCTCGCGACGAAATCCGCAGGCGCGGCCGTATGCAGCGATGCCAGTGGGTGACAGTTCCACGGCTGGGCGCACCAGGCAGTCCTGGGGTAGCGCCGGTGTACCGTCGAGCTTGGGTTTGCGCAAGGCGCGTACACCGTCCAGCAACAGCTTGGTGCGCGACGGTGGCGGGTCGATAATCTGCGTCACATAGTCCATGGCTCAGGCTCCCAGCAAACTTTGGCCACACACACGCACGACTTGGCCGTTGACCCCGCCCGACGCCGGATGCGCCAACCAGGCGATGGTCTCGGCCACGTCGATCGGCTGGCCGCCCTGGGACAGCGAGTTCATGCGCCGCCCCGCTTCGCGAATCATCAGTGGGATTTTCGCGGTCATCTGGGTTTCGATAAACCCAGGCGCCACCGCATTGACCGTGACCTGTTGCGCGGCCGCACGCGGTGCCAAGCCCTGTACCAGGCCAATCACCCCGGCTTTGGACGTGGCGTAGTTGCTTTGCCCAAGGTTGCCGGCGATGCCGGAAATCGACGACACGCACACGATCCGCCCACCCGGGTTCAGCCCCTGGCTTTCCAGCAGCGCGCTGCTCAGTTGCAACGGCGCTTCGAGGTTGACCGCCAGTACGCTGCGCCAGGCCGCTTCGGTCATCTTGGCGATGGTCTTGTCGCGGGTGATTCCGGCGTTGTGCACCACCACGTCAAAGGCGCCGTATTGGCTGACATGGGCTTGCAACAGCGAGGCCGCATCCGCTGCGGTGATATCCAACGGCAACGCTGAGCCGCCCACGCCTGTCGCGGCTTGCTGCAGCGCGTCCTGGGCTTGAGGCACGTCCACGCACACCACATGGGCGCCGTCCCGCGCCAACACTTGGGCGATCGCCAAGCCGATACCACGGGACGCGCCGGTGACCAGCGCACGCTGACCGGCGAAGGGTTTTTCCCAGTTGATTGCTTTGTTGTCATCCACCGGTTTTTCCAGACGCACCACTTGCCCCGACACATAAGCCGAACGGCGCGACAGGAAGAACCGCAGGCTGCTGTCCAGTGCGTCTTCGGCACCCGGCGCCACGTAGATCAATTGCACGGTGATCGCCCGGCGCAACTCCTTGGCCAGCGAACGCACCAGGCCTTCAAGCGCGCGTTGGGCGATGGCTTGGGGCAGGTCTTTGCAATGTTCCGGCGCCGTGCCGAGCACCACCACGCGGCCATGGTGGGCGAGGCGCTTGGCATTGGCGTGGAAGAATACGTAAATCTCGTCGAGCTGCTGCAAATCGACCACGCCACTGGCGTCGTACACCGCGCCCTGCACCTTGACCGTGGAAGGCGCCTTGAGGGTCGCTGGAGTAGCGACGACCGTGTCGGTGGCGCTGAAGATCTGTTGCACCTGCGTAGTAAGGCGCCCTGACCCAGCGACAATCACCGGGTTGGCCAGCCCCGGTTGGCCGCTGCGATGACGTTGCAGCGACAAGGGTTGCGGCAAACCGATGGCCTGGGCCAGACGACGGCCCCAGGGGGAATTGACGAACGATAGGTAGCTGTCACTCATAAAGACATTCACTCACAACACAATCCGGACGTGTAAACCCGATCACATGGGGGAGCTGGCTTACCTGCGATAGCGGTGTGTCATTCACCACCGTCATCGCAGGCAGGTCGGTTCCCACACTGACTGGGTTTCTTCTAATTGACCGAGGCGTTTTCGCCTTGGCTACTACGGCGCTTTGCCGCTGGCTTGGCCAACGCCTGCTGACGCTGCTGCAGCGCCTCCAGCAAACCGAAGTCCTGCGGGAAATCGTCGACCTGGATGCCGTGATCGGCGTATTCCACATAGCGCGCCAGCAAGGCCTCTTCGTCATCACTGATCAGGTCCAGTGCTCGTGCCTTGACGCGCCAGCCGGTGAACGCTGTGGCGGAAATCGGCATGGGTTCGATCAGGCCTTGTTTGACGGCAGACTTGAGGCGAGCGTCGATAAGCTCCACTTGCGGCAACAAACGGAAACCCAACTCGCCGTAAGCC
This sequence comes from Pseudomonas costantinii, assembly GCF_001870435.1. GTDB lineage: Bacteria > Pseudomonadota > Gammaproteobacteria > Pseudomonadales > Pseudomonadaceae > Aquipseudomonas > Aquipseudomonas costantinii. Next base: position 102,212 of record NZ_MDDR01000020.1, read on the forward strand.
AACTTGTCGATTTCCGGACGTGGGATGTAGGAATTGGCCAGCAAGCGGTCGCGCGTTTCGCCGGGGGTTTGCACCACTTCAGCCACTTGGGCCAACAGTCGATCCGACGGTTTACGCAGCGGGATACCAAACGGGAAACTCAAGCCTCGCACCACTGCTGCTGCGACTTTCGAGGGGTAGTTGTCGAGCACTTCGGCGAGGGCTTCATGGGCGCGCAGCAATGCGTCCTGGGCCGACCAGTGCACCAGAGGCAGGTCCGCTTGTGGCCTGCCGTCGTCCTCGAAACGCTTGAGCACGCAAGACAAGATGTACAGCTGCGACAGAATATCGCCCAAGCGCCCAGTGATACTTTCCTTGCGCTTGAGGGCGCCGCCCAACACGCCCATGGAGACATCCGAGATCAGCGCCAACACCACCGACAGACGATTGGCCTGGCGGTAGTAGGACGCCAGCGCCGGGTCGGTCTTGGCCGGTGCGGAAAGCAAGCGGCCGGCGGTCAGCGAATGCACAGCCGCGCGTACGGTATTGGCCAGCACAAAGCTCACATGGCCGAACATTGCGCTGTCGAACGCTGCCAACGCCTTGCGCCGGTCAGGGTTGCGCGCCGCTTCCATCTCGCGGAAAACATAGGGATGGCAGCGGATCAGCCCCTGGCCAAAGATGATCAGGCAGCGGGTCATGATGTTCGCACCCTCTACCGTGATCGCGATGGGGCTTTGCTGATAAGCGCGTGCCAGGAAATTATTCGGGCCCATGCAGATGCCCTTGCCCGCGACGATGTCCATGCCGTCATTGACAATAATCCGCGCGCGCTCAGTGACGTGGTACTTGGCAATGGCCGAAATCACCGACGGTTTCTCCCCCGCATCCAGGGACGCCACCGACACTTTGCGCACCGCATCGCAGGCATATAGATGCCCGGCCATACGCGCCAATGGCGCCTGCACCCCTTCGAACTTGCCGATGGGCAGGCCGAACTGTTTACGCATCGCCGCATAGGCGGTGGTGCCGCGTACCGCGACCTTGCCCAGACCGACGTTGGCCGATGGCAGGGAAATCGCCCGGCCAGCCGCCAAGCATTCCATCAACATGCGCCAGCCGTTGCCGACTTGTTCGCGTCCGCCGATCACCCATTCCAACGGAATGAACACATCCTTGCCGGTGGTTGGGCCGTTCTGGAACACCGCGTTCAACGGCCAGTGACGCCGACCGCTGTTGACACCGGGGTGAGAGGTTGGGATCAACGCGCAAGTGATCCCCAAGGAACCGGGAGCGCCCAACAAACCTTCAGGGTCTTCTGCGCGAAACGCCAGGCCGAGCACCGTGGCGATCGGGCCAAGCGTGATGTAGCGCTTGTCCCAAGTCACCTTGAAGCCCAGCACTTCCTCGCCTTCGTGCAGGCCTTTGCAGACGATGCCCAGGTCCGGAATCGCACCCGCATCAGAACCTGCATAGGGGCTGGTCAGCGCAAAGCACGGGATATCTTCACCACGGGCCAATCGCGGTAAGTAGTAATTGCGCTGGGCATCCGTGCCGTAGTGCAAGAGCAGCTCGGCCGGGCCCAGCGAGTTGGGCACCATCACCGAAATCGCCGCCGCCGAGCAGCGTGTCGACAGCTTCATCACCACCTGGGAATGCGCATAGTGGGAGAAGCCTTTGCCACCGTACTGCTTGGGAATGATCATGCCGAGGAACCCGGCATCCTTGGTGTACTGCCAGCCTTCGGGGGACATGTCTTGCCAGACCTGGGTGGTTTCCCAGTCGTTGGCGATGTCACAAAGGGTTTCGACTTCGTTGTCGAGAAAGGCTTGCTCTTCCGCGCTCAGGCTGGCCGGTGCGGCTTGCAGCAGACGCTTCCAGTCTGGTTTGCCGCTGAACAACTCGGCGTCCCACCACACGGTGCCGGACTCGATGGCGGCGCGTTCGGTGTCGGACATCGCCGGCATGATCGTGCGAAACAGCGCCAGCGCCTTACTGGTCAACAGCGTGCGGCGCAGCGGTTTGATCGTCAGCAGCAGCGCCGGCAATACCACCAGCACCGCCGCGATTGTGGTGCCAAGACCGGCCACCACGTTGAACAGGTAACCAACCGCCAGCCATATCAGGCCAACACCCAGCCAAAGGGTGGCAGCGGCTTGTCGATACGCCAGGGCAATCGCTGCTGCGAGTCCCGCCAATAACCAGATAACCATGGGGATACCTCTACTCAATTCAGGGTACGGCCAGCGCCCAGCCAGATCGGAATGACCTGCGGCGTAAAGCCACACTACAAACTTGAAAAGATAAATTCAAATTTTGTTTTGAAATTTTTATTTAATGCATTGGCAAAAAAATAAGGCCTGAACGAGTCAGCCTGTTTGATCAACAATCAAGAGGGTTTATGCAGCGAACACCAAGATGCGCTGGGTGCTCGCTGCAAAGCTTGCTTAGAACTTGTAAGTGGCGGACACGCTGACGATGTCGCCTGAGGACTCGGCCGTACCGTCGAGTCGGCCACCACCAAGACGATCGATGTTCTGGGTCCTGATATTGACCTTCTCGACAAACTGGTGCGAATACGCGGCATCCAACGTCAAGCCGGGAATGGCCTTGATGTCGTAACCGGCGCCCAGCGACGCAAAATAGCGGTTGCCGTCAGGGATACGTGGGTCGCGCGTCGAGTTACGGGTCGGGGTCTGGTCATACGCCACACCGGCCCGCAAGGTCAGCTCATCCGTGGCCCTGAAGTCGCCACCCAGGGAGTACATCCAGGCGTCCTTGTAGTTATAGGGAATGGCGACGATCGTCGACCCATCGGATTTGAGTGTCAGGTCCTTGAAGGATGACCATTGGGTCCACATGGCGCTGACGCCCAAGGTCCAACGGTCGTTGAACTGGTGCACCCAGTCAAACGCGGCAGTGGCGGGAATATCCAACTGAGTGCTGGCGTTGGCACCATTGGGATACAACTTCAGCCCAGGGTAAGCCGTTTCGACCAGTGTTTTACCGTTACCGAAGATCGTGTCATCCGTCATCAAGCCGTTATTCAATGCATCAGCCCGGATGTTGTACTTACCGGTCATCTTGTTTTTGATTTTGGCGTGGTAGTTAACGCCCAGCGAATCCTGATCAGTCGGCTTCCAGACAATGCCGGTAAACCAGCCGACAGAGACATTGTCGACTTTGACGCGCATCAGTGCGGTACCGACGCCTGGCGGAAACGCCCCGTTACCCAAGCCTGGAGAGACCGAGGCTGCCGAAAACAGGTCGACGTTCTGGCTGACGAAACCTTGGCTACGCTGGACGATCAAGCCACCACCGATGGAGAAATCGTCGCGCACTTTGAAGGATAAGGAACCCGTCAGGCCGACGGTTTCAATTTTGGTGTCCACGGCGAAGTCGCGGAACTTGGAGTTTTCATCCCATGTGGTACGCATACCTTGCGGCACGACCTGACTGAGGCCGAATGCAAAGCGGTCACCGATCGGGATAACCAGAAAACCGGTGGGCAGCCATGCGGTGAAACCGCCTTGGCCACCATCATTATGGTTAACCGTTGCAGTACTCGGATCAAAGCTGCCATCCGGCATCACCGCAGTATTGGTGACTGGATTACCTTGGTAATCGTAAGCCTGGCCGCTGTATTTGATCTTGACCCGGGCATAGTCGACGGTCTGTTGCACGACGGCTTGGTCGACAAACGCCATGGCCGCTGGGTTGTTGTACGCAGAACTTGGGTCGTTCTTGAACAGAGAACCGCCGCCGAACGCCCGACCCCAGCCAGGGGCACCGTAAGTCGGCGTAGAGAAACCACCTGCCTGTACGGGCGCGGTGCTCATCAGCCCCCCCAGTATTGCCAGCCCCAGCAGTGTTTTAGCCTGTTGTTTCTTAGTGATCATGCGGCACTCCTTATTATTATGCGCGTCCGGCATTGCCGGCTTTCCACGTCAGCCGGCACCTCTGGCGAGGCGCCGGCCTTTCAACGGGTGATCAACCCTTTGTTCTGCAACGCGGGGGCGTTATGGGTTAACAGTCAGACCGCTGGCAGTCGTGGTCAGCGACACAATGTTGCAGCCGCCACTCAGTGCCTGGTTGGACGCTGTCAGAGTGTGAGCCGCAGCGTCCCAAACCACGTTGATTGAGGTTGGGCCGCAATCAGTGCCAGGAATGATGATGGTCTTTTTGATGGTGTAACCAACGTTATCCACTTGGCCTGTGGTGCCCGACAATGCGGTCAGCTTCCAGCCCGGCGACGGGATGCTTTTCAGGGTTGGCAGACTGCACAGACCACCACCGGTCAGCGCCGCGTTGTTGATGGTGGCAATGCCGCCACTGACGTTACCGCTGAAAGTAATGCCACACGTCACAGAGCCCCCGAATGAAGACGGTGACTGCACCACGATGGAGCCTGCGGTGGTGGTGAAAGGACCTTCAGGGCTGATCGAAGCCGCACTGGCCATCGAAGCCGCACCAACGCACAGAGCAAACGAAGTTACACAAACGAGGGTTTTCAAGCTTTTCATTATTGTTCCTCACATGTAATGGCGAGTCATTCGCCGGGGTAATGGCCATGAACGAGAGGTCACGGTGAATCTGCAGAACTTCCCTTTCCAGCCAAATTTCAATTCATTTACCGCTACACATTCTGGGGGTATTACTCAACGACCTTGAAAGTCGGCGGCATCTTGATCGACACCGTTTTTATGGTGCAGTCTTCGCCAATCGGTACATTCGCGGCTTCCAACTTACCGGTGGCGTTATCCCACGTACCGTCGGCGGTAGAGGGACCGCACTTACCGCCCAGGCCGAACGCGTGAACATCTACGCTGATCTTCGACATGGAACCGCTTTTTGTATCTTTGGCAACTAATACCCACGGCAAGTTAATCGCTTCGACACGGCTGCACTTGAGACCGCCATCGAACTCAACTTTGTCGACATTCACCGAGGCACCATCGGCCGCCACCTTGCCGGCGACCTTGATGGTGCAGTCGGCGCTGATCAGCGCGCCTTTGGAAAAACTGATGGGACCTTGGGCAGTAAAGGCACTGCCGGCGGGTTCGATACGTGCAGCCTGGGCTTGGTGATAAACAATCAGGCCCAGGGCGGCCAATACGATATGCGTGGTGAACTTGGCAGGGCTATGCATGGTGTACGTCCTTCCCTTGAAATTATTGTTGTAGGGTCAAACAACTTTCTTGCCACGAAATCGGTAAACCTTAGGCGATATAAACCTGCGCGATACACAGATCCCGAGTACGCCCACTCACTTCAATTCACATCAGAACGGTCTGGCGCTGTTACTGTATTTTTCCAAGTACTTCAAACGTTGTGACGGTTGAAGATTGGTCAGGGTAATGTCCCCCGAATAATGATTCAGTACCCGATGGTCCATGCGACGTCGCCATAAGTAAGGCACGTAGGCCCAGACAATCATGCTCGCGTAACCGTAAGGCAGTTGCGGCGACTCATCAAAGTGGCGCAACGACTGATAACTACGCGTGGGGTTGGCATGGTGATCGGAGTGCCGCTGTAATTGAAACAGAAAGATATTGGTGACAATCCTATTACTGTTCCAAGAGTGCCGAGGCGAGCAACGCTCATAACGGCCATTGGGTAACTTCTGACGTTTAAGGCCGTAGTGCTCGACGTAGTTCACCACTTCCAGCAACGAAAAACCGTAGATGCCTTGAATGATCAGGAACGGAATCACCGCCACCCCCAGCCAGGCAATCATCGCGCCCCACAACACCACGCTGTACATCCAGGCACTGAGCACGGCGTTCTTCCAGTGCAAGGCCGGCAGGCCAAGTTTGCTCAGGCGCTCACGTTCCAGGTTCCAGGCCGAATACGCACTGAACCACACCGAGCGCGGCAGGAAGGCCCAGAAACTCTCACCCAGGCGCGAGCTGGCCGGATCTTCCGGGGTGGCGACACGCACGTGATGACCACGGTTGTGTTCGGTGTAGAAGTGCCCGTAGAACGTCGGTGCCAGGGTGACTTTGGCCAGGAACACTTCCAGCGGCTTGGGCTTGTGCCCCAGCTCATGCGCAGTATTGATCGCGATCCCGGTGGCGGCGCCGGTAGACATCGCCATGCCCAGGTAAGTGAACCAGCTGACCTCGCCGTGCAACTCGGTGCGCGCAGTGATAAATGCAGCGGTTTGCGCAATCCAGCTCGAAGGATCGAGTGTTGCGGTGGCGTGCAGCAGGCCGCCATTGATGATCCAGTCGATACCGCCTGCGGCCAGCCAGCCGGTAATCACCAGGGATGAGATGACGAACAGCACACCGGTGTAGACGATCCAGCGGTAGTAGCTTTGGGATTCGAGGTTGCTGACAGCGGACTCGGGTGGGTTGCTGACGTCCTCACCGAGCAGACCGTCGATCAAGGGGATCAGGCCAAAGATCACCAATACACCGACCCACCACAGCTGTTGTACACCGGTAGTGATGGCTAGGGCGCCGGAGAGCAATGGGGTTGCCAAAGGCATAATGCCAAGCCACCACAGATGGCGTTTGCCGTCGGTCCAAACGTGCGGGGTTGCCAGGGTCTGATTCATGGCAGCCTCCGGACAAGGCGGATTGGCAGGGCAGTACATTGAGTCATAAACAGGTCCACGGAGCGCTGACTGCCCCGAGAAATCAACCATGCGATAAAAGACGTTTTTTTCATTATTTTATTCGCTCTTAGGCATTTCAAAAATTGTTTCAAATTAGACATTGAAATAATTTTTTAAATAAATAGCGCGGAATCGTTAGGTCGTCAACTATTTTCTCGGAGCCTTTTTTACGTGACCGGGCAGTCTCTTTTTCAGCCGTTTGGTCAGGTGTCTAAAGCAGGCATCGACGCCGTTGAACCGCGAATTGGATGGCACAATTATTTGCTCGCCAGGGCAAAGGGCGGATGCAAGACCATGGCGCTTTCCGGTTGCCGGACGCGCTTCGCAACCTGCTCCACCACCGCAGCCACGCGCTCTGTGGCGGTGATCGGCAACATATGGCCACGCCCTTCCACCACCTGCAACTTCAGCCCTGGCACCTTGCTCGCCAATGCCTGGCCATGCTTTTGGAAGTCCAGCACCTTGTCTTGCGCGCCATAAATCAGCCCGATCGGCAGGGTCAGTTGCGCGTAGCGCTTGACCATATCCGGCAGGTCATCATTGACGAGGTTGATCTCGCTGGAGGCGGCATAGAAGTTGTCAGGACGCATACCGAGCAGCCCGCCACCGCGCGTGGCGAAGTCTGGCGGCGCGGTGTCGGGCGCGAACACGCCCTTGACCACCGCACCTTTTGTCAGCAGGCCGATCGGCATGGTCAGGGTGCGCGACATCCACCGCCGCAACCAGGCCGGGCGCACCGCCAATGACAAGAACACCATCGGCAGCATGCGTTGGGGGTGGGTCAGCGGCGCCACCAGGATCAACCCCGACACTGCATGGGGATGGTCAAGCGCCAGCGCCAAGGAAATTGCACCACCCAGGGAATGCCCCAATACCAGCGGTTTATCCAGGTCCAGTGTCTTGATAAAGCCAGCAATTTGTCGGGCCTGGGCCGGCAGGTCTGCCGCCGTGCCGGTGTGCCGGGTGGAATAGCCTGAACCTGGACGATCAACCGTGATCACCCGAAAGCGTTCACGCAACTGACCGGACAAGGCATAGGTCAGGTTGCGACTGCTGCCCATCAGCCCATGAATCATCAGCAGCGGTGGGCCTTTACCCTCCTCTACATAGTGGAAACGCTCACCGTCGATTTCCACGAAGCGCCCGTTGATCGGAACGGCCGCTTCAATGCGCCGTGTCATCCAGGCGCTGAAACCCCACAACACTGCGCTCGCACCTACTAACACAGCCGCAGCGACAACCCATTCGACAGCCATAGCTCGGTCCTCTGCTTCCCTGCCGCTGGCGACCCGACCGGAATTGATCAAGGCCTCAGCCATCGTCCACACCCTGGACCTAAACTTGATGCATACCGTGCTCGTCCGTCGGACAAGTCGCATATGCGGAACAAGGTCCTAGCGTAGGCGATATTTTCAGGTAGATTATTTAAAATCTTTTTTAAAATAATTAATTCAATTTTTCTTTGCAATGGTGTTCTATCTAAAAAGACAAAACAAAAACAGGAGCACATCTGATGCCCATGAAGGACAGCCTATGAATGCCCAGAGTGATTCAATCGACATCGCCATCATCGGTTCAGGCTTTGCCGGCCTGTGCATGGCGATCAAACTCAAGGAAGCCGGGCTCACCGACTTCTTTATCGCCGAGCAAGCCGCCACACTCGGTGGCACATGGCGCGACAACCATTACCCAGGTTGTGCCTGCGACGTGCAGTCCCACGTGTATTCTTTTTCGTTTGCGCCCAACCCCGACTGGACGCGGCAATTTGCGCAGCAAGCGCAGATCCGCGCCTACCTTGAGCAATGCGCACAGCGATTTGAGCTGGCGCCTTATCTGCGCTTCGGCATGGGCCTTGAGCGCGCGGTATTTGATGACCAACAGCAACGCTGGCAACTGACGTTCAGCAATGGCCGCCAAGTCAGCGCGCGGGTGCTGGTGTCCGGCATGGGCGGGTTATCGCGCCCGGCGCTGCCGGATATTCCGGGGCTCGACAGTTTCAAGGGCAAGCGCTTTCACTCCCAACAGTGGGACCATGACTATTCACTGAAGGGCAAACGCGTGGCGGTCATCGGCACCGGCGCCAGTGCCATCCAGTTCGTACCGCAGATCGCACCGCAGGTGGCCCATCTGGACCTGTTCCAGCGCACTCCGCCCTGGATCATGCCCAAGCCGGATCGGGCGATTTCGCGCTTCGAGCGCTGGGTTTTCAAGCACCTGCCCTTCACACAACGCCTGGCGCGCAGTGCCTTGTACTGGTCACTGGAAGTACGCGTGGTCGGCTTTGCCCGGCATCCGCGACTGATGCAAATGGTGCAGAAAATCGCCCAGCGTCACCTGCACAAGCAAGTGGCCCGCCCTTCCCTGCGCAAGGCCCTGACGCCGGACTACACCATCGGCTGCAAGCGCGTGTTGATCTCCAATGACTATTACCCGGCGCTCTCGCGCAGCAATGTCGAGGTGGTCACCGACAAGGTGCTGCGCATCGAAGCCGACGGCGTGATCACGGCCGACGGCATCAAGCATCCGGCCGACTGCCTGATCTTCGGCACCGGTTTCCAGGCCACCGACCCTTTGCCCCGCGATTGCATCATCGGCGAAGGCGGTATCGACCTGATGGACGCCTGGCACGATGGCGCCCATGCCTACAAAGGCACCACGGTGCCGGGCTATCCGAACCTGTTCCTGATCGTCGGGCCCAACACGGGACTGGGGCACAATTCGATGATTCTGATGATCGAGGCCCAAGTCACCTACATCCTTGATGCACTCCAGCAAATGCAGCGCCAACGCATCGCCACGGTGGACGTCAAACCCGCCGTCGAACGGGCCTACAACCAGCAACTGCAGGACCAACTCAAGCGCACCATCTGGAACACCGGCGGTTGCCAGAGCTGGTACCTGGACCCACGCACCGGCAAGAACACCACCCTGTGGCCCGGTTCGACCTGGCGCTTCAAACAGGTCACCCGCCATTTCGCGCTCAAGGACTATGTCGCCGTTGCGCTCCCTGTCACCCCAGTTCCCCGCGCCGTTGCGACGCCCCAGCCCACCGCAGAAGGCAGCCTGTCATGAAGTCATTCAACGGCCGCGTGGCGGCGATTACGGGGGCGGCTTCCGGGATGGGCCGCGCATTGGCCTTGGCCCTGGCACGGGAAGGTTGCCACTTGGCCCTGGCGGACAAAAACAGCCAAGGGCTGGAACAGACCCTGGCGCTGATCAAGTCCTCAACCCTGTCCCCGGTCACGATCACCACCCAGGTGCTGGATGTATCCGACCGCCAGGCCATGGAGGACTGGGCCGCGCGTTGCATGGCCGACCACGGTCAGGTCAACCTGATTTTCAACAACGCCGGCGTGGCGCTGTCGAGCACCGTCGAAGGCGTGGACTACGCCGATCTGGAATGGATCGTCGGCATCAATTTCTGGGGAGTGGTGCATGGCACCAAGGCGTTTCTGCCGCTACTAAAAGCTTGCGGCGAGGGCCATGTGATCAACACCTCCAGTGTGTTCGGCCTGTTTGCCCAACCCGGTATGAGCGGCTACAACGCCACCAAGTTTGCCGTGCGCGGCTTTACCGAATCCCTGCGCCAGGAACTCGACCTGCAACGCTGTGGCGTGTCCGCCACCTGCGTACACCCCGGTGGCATTCGTACCGATATCTGTCGCAGCAGCCGTATCGACGCCAACATGACCGGCTTTTTGATCCACAGCGAGCAACAGGCCCGCGCCGATTTCGAAAAACTGTTCATTACCGATGCCGACCAGGCCGCCAAGGTGATCCTGCATGGCGTACGCAAGAACAAACGCCGCGTGCTGATCGGCCGCGATGCATATTTTCTCGACCTGCTCGCCCGTTGCCTGCCGGCGGCCTATCAGGCGCTGGTGGTATTCGCCAGCAAACGCATGGCCCCCAAACAACGCACGCCGGTGTTTGAAACCAACGACGAAACCCGTCTCTGAACAGGAGCACGCAGCATGCTGCCGATCCGTCGCGATATCCGTTTTGCCTTGCCTGCCGAACGCATCAAAAACTGGCATGAACAAGGTCCGTTCATCACGCATTTCTTCAATGCGTTGTCGCTGCTGTTTCCCCAAGGTGAGTTGTTTTTCATGGACAGCGTGCGCCACTACCGCTCGCACATAGACGACCCGGAACTGAAAAAACAGATCCAGGGTTTTATCGGCCAGGAAGCCATGCATAGCCGAGAGCACGTGGCCTACAACGATCTGCTGCAAGCCGCTGGCCTGCCGGCACACACCCTGGATCGCCGCCTCAAATTCATCCTCGACCTGCAGAAAAAATACCTGCCACCGTCCTTCAACCTGGCCGTGACCATCGCCCTTGAACACTACACGGCGATGCTCGCGGAAATCCTGCTCAGTGACCCCTCGCGCTTTGGCGACTCACTCAAGGGCTACCAGCAAATGTGGTACTGGCACGCCCTTGAAGAGACCGAACACAAAGCCGTGGCGTTCGATGTATGGAACACTGCGATCAAGCCCGGGCCCAAGCGCTACCTGCTGCGCACCGGCACCATGTTGACCACCACCGTGTTCTTCTGGCTGGTGGTGCTGGACTTCCACCTGCGCCTGCTGATTGCCGATCGCAAGTCAGGGGGACACTTGAAGGGGTTCTGGCGGATGCTCAAGTTTCTGTACGGTCCCAAAGGCGTGTTCCCGCGCATGCTGCGACCCTGGCTGCACTACTTCAAGCCGGGCTTTCATCCCTGGGACCACGACAACCGCGCACGCCTGGCGGGAATCGATCAGTTGGTCGAAGAGATCGAACAGACCCAGCGTAGCTACACGTCGACCTAGACGTCGGCCAAGGCTGCGCGCTCGCGCACAAAACGCTGCAACTGATCACCGGGCAGCGCCTTGCTGAAATACCAGCCCTGAATGAACAGCTCGGTGCCGGTATTCAAGAAGGCCAACTGCTCGGCGGTCTCCACGCCCTCGACCACCACGCCCAGGTTCAGCGCCTCACAGAAGCGCAGCATGCCGGTCAGCACTTGGGCACCTTTAGGGTCGCGCTGGGCCACCACAAAACTGCGGTCGATTTTGATGAAGTCCACCGGGAATTGGTGCAAATAGCTCAACGCGGAAAACCCAGTGCCAAAGTCATCGATATAAACTTTGGCACCGATTGCCTGCAGTTTCTGGATAGTCTGGCGAGTGGCCTGGATATCACCGACCAGCGCGTCTTCGGTGATTTCTACCGACACCTGCCCGTGCGCCTGGGCGAGGATTTCTACCAGACGATCACCATAGGCTGCATCCGTCAGGGTGGCGCTGGAAATATTGATGGTCATTGGCAAGGCAAAGCCACTCTTCTTCCACTTCTGATATTGGCGTACCGCCTGGGACGCCACCCACACGTCCACGTCCGGCATCAGCCGCGCCTGCGCCAGCCATTGCAGGAACTCCCACGGGGAGTGCACCGTGCCTTGGTTGTCCCGAGCGCGCATCAACGCTTCGCAACCGGTGCACAGGCCGGTGCGGGTAGAGATTTGGGGTTGGAATTCAAGGTAGAACTCATAGTCGCTGATCTGCTGGATGCGGCTCAGCTCGACGGCCTGACGCGCCAGGGCCTTGTGGGACGCCAGCACCGGGTCCAACTCCAACAGCCGGCCTTTCTCTTCGAGGCCGCGAAAGGTCATATCCAGCGACTTGAGATACACCGTGCCGCCGTCGATGGACTGGCGATGAATCGCCCGCACATACGGCGCATACACCAGGGTCCCCAACCCTAATAGCACCACCTGCAACGCCACGGCCGCCACGTCCCCATGGGTGCTGAGGTAGGCATTAAGCAATACCGGTGCAGTAAACGGCACGCTGGCCACCGCAGGTGACACCCACCCCAGCTGTACCACCGTCAACGCCACCATCGCGTTGAATGCCGGTACCAGCAGAAAGGGTATGAACAGGCGCGGGTTGAGGATGATCGGCAAGCCAAACAGCAGCACCTCGCTGACGTTGAATAACGACAGCGGCAAACTGGCCATCGCCAGCAGGCGCATGGACTGGCTTTTGGAAAACAGCAGGATCGCCAGCAGCAGGCACAGCGTACCGCCTGAACCACCGATAAATGCGAAACAGCCCAACAAGCCACTGTTGAGCATGTACTTGATGGGTTCACCCGCCGCGAATGAGGCGCCATTCAAGATCACAGCCTGGTCCAATACATCGAACAACGGCTGCATGGCATACACACCGTGGATGCCGAAAAACCACAGCAGTGAATTCATCAAGGTCACAAACAACCCACTGCCATAGGGCGATTGCAGCGCATCAAGCACCTGCGGCCCCTGGAGCTGCGCCACATAGGGAATCTGCAACAACAACGACAACAGCACCACCAGCGACAGCGCAGTGATGGCGCCAGGCACCACCATATTGATGGTGCCTCGCAGGTTGTGCCCGACCAGGTTTTCGTTGACCAGGCGAGTCCAACGATAGCGGTGTAACCAAGCAATTGCCGGGACATTGAGCAGCGGCGAGGCGATGGCGATAAACAACACGAAGGTGGCTGAAGCCCTGGGATAATCGCGCAAGACAAACGTGGCGACCACGACATGGGCCAGGCACAAAAAAGCCACCGGCAATTGCGGCAGGCGATACTGGATCGCCAGCATGTAACCGATAGAGGCCGCCACCAGCAGTGGGATCACCGAACTGATCTGGTTGTGCAACCCAGACAGAAAAGCCACCACCTGCGGATCAAACCCCAGCACCTTGGCGCATTCGGACAGGATCAGAAAACCCGCCGACACCAGCAGGCATGGCAGGATCCATAGCAACCCCTCACGGATAGCGCGCAACGACTCAGTGCTGGCCAGGGCCGCCAGGCGCTGGGTAAGGAAAAGTTTGAACAGCGTTTGCGCCATGACCCGTCCCTCTGTCCATCGCCCCCTGCCCGTGGTAGGCAGCCTCGAAACCTCAGGTAACGCTACACGCCCTGATAGTGGGAGCGAAAGGCTTTTGCCGTTGCACCGGCAATTATTCAGAATTAATTTTGGCCCTTGATGCTTGTCGGGTACGCAGAGTTAGCCCATCCTTTGCGACGCTACTCTCGAACGGACTCGAGCCCAGGCCTTGCTCCGTGTGTCTTATCAGACATCAAGGTGCCTGCCGATGTTGCGAATCCTGCCTCTCATGACCTGCGCGCTGCTTGGTTTTTCGAGCACTGCCATCAATGCTGCCGAAGCAAACTTCCCCGACGCCCAAGCCAGTGACCCGGCGCGTCTCAAATGGATGATCGGTGCCCCACCGCCGCCGGACCGAACCCTGCGCTTTGAAGATGGCAGCTATTTTCGTTTCCCGGCCATGCGCTGGAGTGTGGCGAATTTTCGGCAACTGATGCCGACCGTCAATGTGTCCCGTGGGCTTGGTGCAGCGTTGGCGTTGCCCCGGCGCGCTGACGCTCGAATCGATGATCTGCCCGTTTTACCTACCGGCGCCAGCCAACCGCTGACCTGGCGCCAGACACTGGATGCCACGTATACCGATGGCATTGTTGTCTTGCACCGAGGGGCTGTGGTGTATGAGCGCTACTTCGGGGTATTGAAGGAAGACGGACAGCATGCGGCCATGTCCGTCACCAAATCGGTGGTCGGTACGCTGGGCGCGATGCTGGTGGCCGACGGCACCCTCGATGCGCAAAAAAAGGTCGTCGACTACGTACCCGAACTGGCCCACTCCGCGTTCGGCAGTGCCACGCTGCGCCAGGTGCTGGACATGACCACCGCCCTGGACTACAGCGAAGACTACGCCGACCCCAACGCTGAAGTCTGGGCCCATGCCAACGCCGGTAACCCACTGCCCAAACCCAAGGACTACGTCGGGCCGCGCAGCTACTTCGAGTTCCTGCAAACCGTGCGACAACGCGGCGAGCATGGCCAGGCGTTTGGCTACAAAACCGTGAATACCGACGTGCTGGGCTGGGTGATCGCCCGTGCCACGGGCCGCAACGTCGCGCAACTGCTCAGTGAACGCATCTGGAGTCGGTTGGGCAGTGAACAGGATGCCTACTTCACCGTGGATTCCATCGGCACCCCGTTTGCCGGTGGGGGCCTGAACGCAGGGCTGCGGGACATGGCGCGTTTTGGTGAAATGCTGCGTAATAACGGTCGCTTCAACGGCCAGCAAATCGTCCCCGAAACAGTAGTGAAGGACATTCGCCAAGGCGGCGATAAACAGGCGTTTGCCCAGGCCGGCTATAGTCAGTTGAAGGGTTGGAGCTACCGCGCCATGTGGTGGGTCACCCACAACCCGGACGGCGCCTTCATGGCCCGCGGGGTGCACGGCCAAAGCATTTATGTCGACCCGAAGGCCGAGATGGTGATTGTGCGTTTTGCCTCCCATCCGATTGCGGCCAATGCCGCGAATGACGGCGTGACCTTACCGGCGTATGAGGCGATGGCGCGCTATCTGATTGCAAACCCAGGGGCCTGACCCCTGCTCTCTCACTTACACGAGAACACGCCCTTGTCACAACCCGGCGATAACCACCAGCGCGCCCTGGACAGATTCTTGAACGAACATCCGGACGTGGTCACGCAATTGGACAACCTGAACCCCTTGGCGGCCCAGGCCAAGGGGGAAACCCTGGCGCAGTATCGCGCTGAACGCCTGCATGAAGCCTTCGAAGCCGAAGCGGAACGTCAGAATATGTTTGCCTGGGAGCTGACCCTCAAGTTGACGGCCGACTCCAACGAGGCCTTCGAGGCCCAACGCCTCGAAGTGCACAAGGAAGTCGCGCAGATGGCGGGGTTGAGCTGGGACGAATATTGCCAACTGCATGATTTGGCCCACTGAGCGGCTACAGGTACCAGGGGCGTCGGTGGCTGCCCATCACCTCGCGTAATTCGGCGACTGTGATGGTTCGGCGTTCAGGGTCAACCGCCAAGGCTGAGCTTAACGCCGGCCAACAATGCCTGGGCAATCGCCGAGGCCGTGGCAGCCTTTGTGTGGGCTGACGCTCGCCAAGGCGCTTTCCGTTGGCCAGTTCATACAATACGCACGCTACGCCATACAGGTCTGCGGCTGCGGTTAGAGCACCGCCGGCCAGTAATTCCGGCGCAGCGTAAGCGGGCGTCCAGGCATTGAAACGGTTGCGACTCAAACTCGGCAAACCCGCTACCACCTGCGCCTGGGAGTGGCCCAGGCCAAAGTCGAACAAACGCACCCCCTCTTCGCTCACCATGACGTTGGCCGGTTTGACATCGCCGTGCAGGACATTGTGTTGGTGGACGTAAACCAGAGCATCCAACAACTGCATGGCCATCGGCTGCAGTTCTCGCCAGGACAATCCATCGGGACACTCCAGGAGGAGTCGGTCCAGGGTAATGCCGTGCATCAATTCCATGGTGAAAAAAGCGCTCTGGCGGGCGGTGTCAACCTCGAACGAAAACGTCCGAACCACGCGCTCATGGCACAGGCTGCGAGTCAGGGCAAACTCGCTGTACAACAGCACATGCGCGTCAGGGCACTCGGAAAAAGTCTCTCCCAGCAGTTTGAGTGCCACGCTGGAGCAAGGCTCGCCAAACTGCTCGTGCAACAGGTCTCGAGCGCGATAAACCACGCCCATCCCGCCCCTGCCCAGCTCGCGTTCAAGGCGATAACGCCCGGCGAGCACGCTGGACGGGGCCAATGCCTCACTCATGGCTGTACCACAACGGCAGTGAGATCATCCCGGGTGGGCCTGCGCAACACCATCGCAAATAACCGATCCACCACCTGTGCCGGTGTGCCCACGCTCAAAGCCCTGCCCAGGTCAGCGTGGCTGAGTGCCTGATACAGACCATCACTGCACAACAGAAATACATCCCCCGGCCGAGTGCTGAGCTCCAGCACGTCAAGATGCAATGGCGCACGTGCACCAATGGCCCGGGTCAAGGCCCTGGCATCAGGGTGGGCTTGGGCCTGAACCGCACTCAATTGGCGCTCATCCATGAGGCGCTGAAGCAGCGAATGATCCCTCGACAACTGATACAGGCGCTGCTCGCGCCACAGGTAACAACGACTGTCCCCAGCCCACAGACATACCGCACGCCCCTCCTCAAGCAGCAACGCCACAACGGTACTGCCCCGTGTGGCGTCGGGGCTTGCGGTAGGCGCGCCCGCAATGCCCAGTCGCCTGTTGACGCCTTGCAGGCTTTGCCGAGCCGCACTGACTCGCTGATCGAGGCTGCCTTGAGCAGACAATGAAGCCAGACTGCTGATCACCCACCGGCTAGCCACATCCCCGTCCTGATGGCCACCCATTCCGTCCGCCACCGCCCAGCAACCTTTTTGCGGGCAATCCAGAAACGCATCTTCGTTACGCGGCCGGGACTGACCCCGTTGCGTACGCCCGGCACTGCGCCAATGCATAGGCATGGGGCTCACAGTTGCTCCGGCAGTCGGAAGGTGCGCCACACCTCCATTTCAAACGGGCTGGGCGTGCGTTGACTGGTCAGCAGGTAATTGGCGCGCAAACCGGCGAGGTCCGCCTTGAATATCTGCGTATTGCGCCCACTCGCCGGCTCTCTCTGAAGCAAGTCGAAAAACCTGAACAACGACCAGGCCCCGGTATTTTTCTCGATACCCAAAGGCCGTTGCTCTGTCCCCCTCTCCAGTACGAGGCTGCTACGACCGTTGTCTGCGTCTGTAGGCCAATGAAACACCATGGGCACAATCGTCCCATGACGATACTCCAGCTGCTTCTCGCCAAAGCGCAGGGTCGCCCGACTGACCGACTGATCCAGACTGTAGGGCGCCAAGGTAAATCGAACAGACAACTCGCCCTGTTCCTCAGTGAAAAAGCTGTGGCGGATCACCTGGGCTTTCATCAGTTGGTCCAACAACGAGCGGGATATTGGTAAACTACTGCCATCCAGACCGCGCAGCCTGTAACGACCACCATCGGCGCTGATAAAGGGACGCAGGTAGCCCTCATAAAAGCGAGCCATTACGCCTTGTGGCTTGAAGAACTCTTGAAAATCATTGAGGGCGACATCGCTGGTCGCGTGGGCATTGAATGGGTAACGTTGGCGGATCGCCTTGGCGTAGAGGCCGTGCACTTCGCTTTGATAGCGTTGGTTGACGTGCGCGTAGGCACCCTCCAACAGGTGGCGCCAACTGTCGTCTGCCATACCCTCAAACCAACCGGCGAGCGGCAACGGTAAACGCGCAGCAGCATCACGCAAGTTGCCCAACACATCCTGCTGCCCTTCCATTCGCCGCTTAACTCTTTGGAAGGCCGCCTGCTCCGGTGAACTTTCCCGGTTCAGCGCCGCCAGTTGCAGGTGCAATTCGTCGAGCAGTCGCAACGCCTGGGTCAACTCGACACCCGGGTTCTGCTGTTCATCGAGCAACTGGTGCAAAGGCTCAAAACGCCGCTGCAACGCACGGCGGGCGGAATCGGGAAGTACCGCTACCTGCCCGTCCGCCACAACTGACTGAGCCAGAACACCCAACTCACCCGTCTGATGGGCCACGTTGCCCAAAAGCTCATGGGTGGGCAGCAAACGCGTGTTTTCACGAAGCAGCAGCAATAACTGCATCAGCGGTGACTGGGCTGATGTCAGACCTGCGAGCCGTTCGGCATCGTGTCTGAGGCTGTCAGTCTGCTGCAGGCTGACTCGGCCAAGGGCAGCGCTCCAGGCATCAGCATACTCAGTGAAGTAGCGCTGTTGCAGTTCAATCATCAACCGACGCAAATCCACAGCACTCAGGTCGGTGCCCTCGCCCAATACCCAGTTGTCCTGTGCGATGGCATTCACCAACCTTGGGCCTTGCGCCTCGAAGTACTGCAAGTACCTTTTTGTGTAGAACCCGGGAATAGGTGGATCAATGGCGGCGAATACCTTGCCCTCCACAAGACGCAAAGGCTCCAGGTTGCGCGATTGTTCGCGCAACACTCGATACACCACATCGGCCAACGACTCACCCCGCAGTTCTTTACGCGCCTGCGCCACCAGCTCTTCGTTGAGCGAAGCTGCAAACGGTTGTTCAAGCAGGCGAGCAAGGTGTTCATTCAGGCGTTTCTGCGCCGACGTATCACCCGCATAACGTACAGACCAATGATCTGCCACGCGTTGCGCCAACCAGCCTGCATCCCGGCGCTCACGCAAACTCAGCATCAAGTAGGCGCGCAAACTTTCCAGCAACCGTTCACGATCCCCAAGGCTTGCACGTACCTGCTCTTCAAGCTGGGCAGTTATCCGGGCCAGCAGTTGCTGATGCAGCGCTTGCTCATACGCACGGGTCAATAAAGGGCGGCTCACCTCACCTTGATACAGCCCGGCGCGCTCAACGAACCGTGCGTTATGCGCAAAAGGGAAAACCTGCGTCGCCGCCAAGCGCGCATCCAACAGGGCCAGGACCACCAACATGTCCTCGGCCCCCTGCACGGTGGGAGAAGGTTGTGCGGTCAATGCTGCCAATTGCAACAAGCGTTGCTGGTTGACCGAGTAACTGTGCGTCCACAACCATCCGGCGCCACCGATAACAACTGCCGCCGCCATTACCAGCAACCCTTGGCGTCGACGAATACGATGTTGCTCCTGGGTCTGCAACCCCGCGAGATCGGCCTCAGCGAAGATCACCCGGCTGAACAGGCCCTGGATAAAGTGGTTGCGCCTGTCGCCGGCGCTGGTCAAATAGAACCCGCGCAAACCGTTGATGCGCTGATAACGATGCGCGGAAAAAGCCGACTCGACGAACAGGCATAAACGTTCGCCTAAGTGTGCCGCCTGTTGGGGAAAATCAAGCATATGGCCACGGCGCTCGACATTGCGCTCTTGGTGTAATCGTGTGATCAACTCACTACTCAGACGCTGCAGCAACGTCTCGAAAGCCTGGCGCACCTGTGCGATGTCAATACCCGCCGTGCCTGCGTCGAGGCGCTGGCCAAGCACGCTTGCGGCATCCTCACCCGGGGACGAGTCAAAGAACTCGGTAAACCCGGGTACCCGATCTGCCTGGGTCAACAGCAGATAGACGGGTACATCCACATGCAATATCTGCTGGATTTCCTGCAACCGGGAATGCACATGGCGCGCATGGTAATTCAGGTCATGATCATTGCCGGTCAACAGCGTATCCACCGACAGCGTCACTACCACACCATTGAGTGGACGAGCTCGACGCCGCAACCTGAGCAAACTCAACAAGGTTGACCAGCCCGCGGCATCCACCGAGCTGTCGAGTTGCGTCAGGTAGCGCCCCGGGGTATCGATGAGTACACCCTCGTTGGCGAAATACCACTCGCAATAAGCAGTGCCTTGCGTCGGGGGCGCCTCCACCCGATCAAACGGCAACTGCAAACCAGCCGCCGCCAACAGATGCGTCTTGCCACTGCCTTGTTCACCGATCAACAGGTACCAGGGCAAATCATTGCGCCAACGCTCGTTGTGCCCTGCGTAACGGCTGGAGGTTTTCAGCCTGTGGACCGCCTCCTTGAAGCGACCTCGTACGTGTTTCTGCTCGTCCTCGACCCATCCCAACTGCTGATGGTGTGCCTGCTTTTCAGGCTTCTTGAGTCCTGCCGCACCGCGCCCTCCAGTAAGGACCATCGCCAGCCCCCACAGCAAAAACAGCGCACTGATAGTGACCAGTCGAGCAGTCGAGTCCTGCCAGAACCGGTGGTCATCTACCGCCAGTAACGGCCCGAAAAACCATACAAATACCGCACTGCAAAGCACCAGCAACAAACTCCAGACCCAAATCGTGCCCAGCACGGTGCCCGCGTTCTTGAAGAATGCGTTCATTGATTGCTCCCAGCGTTTACAAGGGCGTCTGAATCAATTCCGACGCCGAAAATTGGAGGGGGTGCAGTGCATTCGTACGCTCTTCGCCCAGCGTCCAGGCAAATCCTGCATACATCACCAGTAAGCAGGCCAGGGCGAAGACCGAGACCCAAGTGGCCGAAAGAACGCGTAATCGCTTTCGTCGCCGCTGCCCCGCACTTGCAGCAGGTACATGCTCCGAGGGTGGATCACCCCGCACATGCCGGACCTGTCGATACAAGGCATCGCGAACGGCTTCAAGTTGCGACTCACCTCGCTCCATGATCCGGTACTTACCTTCGAATCCGATGGCCAGGCACAAGTACATCAATTCCAGCATCGCCAGATGCTTGATCGGATCGCGAGACAGCCGCTCCAGCAGTTGGAAAACTTTTTCGCCCCCGAAGGTTTCGTTGTGAAAGCGGCTCAACAAGCTCATCTTCGGCCAGTCGCTGCGACTGCCCCACGCCGTGGTGACCACCGCTTCGTCAATCACACTGCACAACACGTAGCGCGCCGATATGACCTGACTGCTCTCGCCTCCAAGACGCAAGGCGTGGGCTTCAAATTGAGTGACAAGCGACGAGAACCGGTCATTAACCGTGCCCAGGCTTTCGCGACCGGAGTAGCCCTTGAGCAGGGTCACTTGCGACAACAACGCCGATGCGGCCGCCACCAGGGGGTTTAGATCCATCTTGAAGCGCTGCTCACCCTGTGTTCGAGCGGCGTAGATCATCCGATCTTCCAATTGCTCAAAACGCGGCGGCGAAGGAAAATTCGTTATGGGTCCCTGCGTAGGCCCACGGCCCTCATGGTCGAGCAGGACGGTTTTCTCATCCTGCGGATATTCACTGTCCATAGTGTTCAATTCCTGATGGCCCAGAAGTTGAGTTCAAGCGCTGAGAATTCACCGCCTACATGGAAGGCAAAACCACCCGACTGCTCCAACTGCGTGATATCGCGTGCGCTGAGATCGAGCATGAAATAGGTTTTGCCGGCATGGAACGGAATCTGCCGCGGCGCCACAGGCAGCGGTTTGACCTTGATACCCGCCAAGTGCAGGTTGACCAGCTCGCGGATACGCTCCACAGGCCCGACTTTCAAATGTGCCGGCAGGCGATGGCGCAACGCCTCCGAATCGCACTGCGCAGTGGCCGCCAGAATGAATGTGGCAGTGCCCAGCAACTTCAAGTCGCTCATCGGGCATACCAGCACCCCATATTGACGTTGCTGCAGCGTCAGCTCGATGGCGTGTTGTTCCAGCACCATCGACAGCACAGAACGAACGCCCTCCATCAGCCCACGAAAACTCTCACCCTGGTCACCATGTCTGTAACGCACATCCAGATGCGCACGTTTACTGTCGTTGGCGAATGTTGATAACTCGCCGAGCATCGACAGTAGCGCTCGGAACAACGCTTCCGGGCGAACCTGGGCCTGGCTCAAGTAGTGACGTAGTTCCAACTCGGTACGATTGATCAGTTGCAGCATCAGGAAGTCGCCGACTTCCGAACCGGCGGCCGTACCCTCACTCCGGATACGTGAAGCAATAGCATCCCCTCGACTGGCAAGCAGACTGATCACCTCCTTCAGACACGACGACACATACCCGCTGCCCTGAAGAAAAATAAAGGTTGGGATGAAATCCGCGTCCAGGTTCACGCCGCCTTCATCGGTAGAATCCAAGACCTGCGCAACCTTGAGTTTGACAAAGCTCTGGTCGCTTTGATGATCCCCCAATAGCAGACGCAAATCAGGGCGCGCGCAACGGATGCTGCAACGGGAATCGACACCGGCGTTCGAATCACCTACCTCGACATCACAGGCAAGGTAACGTGCCTGGACATCGGCCTGTTGCGGCTGGCGAACCTCGATCTGATTACCCGTGGCCAGCGGCAACGCCAGATAAATCCCATGGCTCCCCGAGTTGGCCGGCACCTGCAACACCAAGGGTTCCATCACCCCGCTCAGCTCAAACAGGCTGCCGTCCGGCAAAACGCCACAGGCTTGGTTGACCACCACCTTGCCAAACTTGAGGTACTGCAAGTCGACCTCCAATGTAAGGAATCCCCACGCATCAGAGTCCAACAAGCGAGTTCGATTGAGTTGCTGGTGGTAATAGCGGTCGTTGTGCTGCAAATGCTGAGGCCGTAACAGCATGCCTTCTTGCCAGATAACTTTATGAACGTGCATATCACTCTGCCTCCATGTCAGGCGTGAATGAGGCGAGGCGAATACCCGTCTGGGCCAGCACCAGGTCAGTAAAGGTCAGTTGTTGCGGTGTAACAGGAACAACCCACCGCCATTGAACATGGGGCAGGTCTCGATAGGCCGCCAGCACCCCCAGAAAACGAGTGCCAGGGTCGAGCCTGAGCTTGAGGGCCAACGACTCACCCGGGCGCAGTTCAACTTCCTCACTGCTCACCCAGTCCTTGGGCAACGCTTGCTCAGCATTGCTGTACAGACTAAAGAAGTCGGCATTCTCAAAGGCCACGGCATGCCGCAACTCAATCAGGTGCACCACCACCGGAGAGGGTCGGCCGTGAAGATCAGGGTTGACTTGCTCGCTGGCGGTCAGCGCCACATCCAACTTGGTCAACGTAGAGAAAGGCGATATGGCACTGCAGCCGGCCAACAGGCCGAGCAGGAGCAGCATTGATGCAAAGATGGCTCGATACATAACTGTCATCCTGGAAAACCGACGTGCAGGGTTGAGATCAAGCGAACCTGCTCCTCGTATACCTTGGCGAAGTCGCCGCCTGGGAGGCGATCGCTGCCCTGATCTGTCTCGATCAAGCGCTGGTAGTGACGCTGATAAGCTCGCCAGTGCCCACCGTCGCTGGAAAACCGCGGCCGCTTATCCTGATATTCGAAGCACATCAGCAGATGGCCAGGGGCGAAAGCGCTGTGTGTATTGCGTATCGCACTGCGACAGGCCGCCAACAATGCAACCTGATGGGTTTGTAGATCCCGATGGGCCTGGTTGATGGCCTGCTCGGCGGGCAACCGCCCCAAATCACCCGCCCCCAGCAGCATCGCCAATGCAGCATCGGCATCAACGCAGTCTTTCAACGGGTTCCGGCTCTTGAGCACCGTGTCGACAGGCGACAGGTTCAGCTCACCCTTCAGCTCTTCGCAGGTCCGCAAGCTTTGTTGCAACCCCTCGACCCCCATGCGAAGCAGGCGCGCCGCCTTGATTGCCAACGCCTCTCGGCCAGACCTATCGAGGGTGTCCAGGCCAATGCCCAGTGCTGCCGCGAACTGTGCCCAAAAGGCCTCACTGGCTGGCGGCGGCATCGTGACGGAATGAATCTGAGGGGTTTCCTGAACGGCTTCAGCCCGTCGGGGTATCGCCAGATGATCTCTGTTAGCAGTACTCTGATCCGCCCACGGTCCAGCCGCGTCGACGCTCTCGTCCAATGCCTCCAAGTCCTGCGACCTGGTCTGGTGCTGGTGTTCGAGGTCCAATGAGTGAATGGGGTCCAACGCCAGGAAAGCATCATCGGGGATCGTTCCTCCGGCGACATCCCATTGTTCGCCACGAGGAGGCACCGGCACTACCAAACGCGCGCGTATCGCCAACGGTCCCAGTTGATACACGTCGCCCTCACTGATCAATCGCGCCTGCCCTTTGCACAGACGCTCGGTACTGCCCGCCACACCGATACCGTTGCTGCTGATATCGGTTAAAAAATATCGTCCCTCACGGTAAGCGACCAATCCATGATGACTGGAGAGCAACCGGCTGGGGTCAGGAATCACCCAATCACAACCTGCACCACGGCCTATCACACCGCCCGTGCCGTTAAATATTTTGCGGGCCGATGGCGCAAGATTAACGCCGTCAACATCACATTCCTCAAACACGAGTTGCATGGTCAGGCTCTCCCTATTCACTGGCCACGTGTGATCGCCTTCGGCTCACCCAACGGACGGTAGTCGGCATCATCAAAGACATAATTGGCGCTGCAGCCACTTAACAAACACAACGCAAGCACAACGGCTTGCCACGGACGATCAGGCATCAGGTCTCTCCCACAGAGGTAAGGTCTCCCAGTTCGATTCGACGCTGGCGGCGGTAAAACATGGCAATCCTCAAGCGCTGCATTCAGCACTCGCCGCTGGCATTGCCAAACGGAATATTCAAACGAGCAAGACGGTAAAGCAGCGTGCGGCGAGCAACCCCTAACTCCCGTGCCGTACGGGTTCGATTGCCGCGGTTCTTGTGCAGGCAATCAATCAGGAATACCCGTTCCACCCGCTCCATGCGCTGGCGTAGCGTCGCATCGGCCACAGAGGCGGCAGCCGAAGTCAGTGGCAGCGACAGGTGCGCAGGCAGAATCACACCGTCATCACACAGCAGTACCGCCCGCTCCACCAAACACTTGAGCTCGCGGACATTGCCAGGGAAGCCGTGGCTCGACAGCTGATCAAGGGCGATGCTCGACCAATCGACGGGGGCCCTCCCAAGTGACGCGCAGGCCTTGTCGGCAAAATGCCGCGCCAGTTGCAGTACATCGCCATCTCGCTCACGCAGGGCGGGCAATTGGATGGGAAACTGTGCGAGCCGGTAATAGAGGTCTTCGCGAAAGCTGCCCTCTGCCACCATCGCAGCCAGGTCGCGGTGGGTTGCGGCAATAATGCGCACGTCAACCTTATGGGCGGCGGTGGCTCCCAACGGACGAACCTCACCTTCCTGTAATACCCGTAGCAACTTGGCTTGCAAGGACAGTGGCATGTCGCCGATTTCATCCAGTAGCAACGTACCTCCATGCGCAGCGTCAAACAGCCCGGCATAGTTACGCTCGGCACCGGTGAATGCACCTTTGCGATAGCCAAACAGCTCGCTCTCCAGCAAGCCCTCTGGGAACGCCGCACAATTTTGCACCACAAAAGCCTGGGCACTGCGCGGTCCGGCGGCGTGAATGGCACGTGCCACGACTTCTTTGCCGGTGCCCGTCTCGCCTCGTAACAGAACGGTGTAAGGCGTATGCAGAACCTTGCCGATCAAGTGACAGGTCTGCTCCATCGCCTCGCTGCTGCCGATCAAGCCGTATGCACCTGTAATTGGCACACCTCGCTGTGACCTTGTGGCGTCTGCCCGGGGTTGCATGCACCGCAACATGAGCAACTGGTTCAAGGCAAAGCTGCCCAGTTGGCCCAACGATGTTGCATAGTCTTGCAACTGCCTCGGTTGCCAACTGGCGCACAGGAGTACACCCGTGATCGCGTTGCTGCGGTCGAACAGCGGCACACCCAGCAATGAGCGCCAAGGTGCCCTCATCACCGGCAGAAAACCGGTGTCATAGAGAGTACTCCCCACCTCATCAAGGCTAAGAGAACAACGCTGGTTCAGGACGTAGTGCAGCAACTGCTCGTTTTGCAACGCAGAGCCTGAAGCCAAGTGGGTCAGTGACAACGCCTCAGGCAAATGCTGGGCAATAAGATCAAGTCGGCCAGTCACCTTATCCAGGAGATACAACTGAGTGAGTTCACACTGACTCAGTTGTGCTGCGCCCGCGACACACAGGTCAGGCAACGTTGTTTCATCGCTGTCCAGGCCCAATCGCGTGAAGCAGTTCAGCAAAGTATCCGCATAGGCCAGCGGATCGGACAGGTGGTTAAACAGGTTCTGCATCATTGGCTGAACTCGCAGGTCACCTGACCGTTGCCATCCAGTCTTGCATGGACCAAGGACAATGACTCACCCACGGCCATTGCACTAAGAAGACGATCCACCAACTGTGGCAGCAAGTGCCGCTCGATCCATTGATCGATGAACCGCGCGCCGCTGTCACCATCAGCGCAACGTTCGGCCATCAGCGCAATCAGCTCGGACGAGTAAGTGAATACCAGCTTGCGCCGATGCAGCCGCTCACCGAGGCTGGCGAGTTTGAGTCGTACAACGTCGTGCAGCACGTGCTCCGCAATCGGGTAATACGGCACGACACGCATCCTGGCCAACAATGCTGGTTTGAAATGAGCACGCAACACGGGGTGAATGGCGTCTTGCAACACCTGGGCATCAGGCCGCCTGCCGTCTGCACACAACTCGCTGATGCGGTCGCTGCCAAGGTTGGAGGTCATCAGGAGCAGCGTGTTGCGAAAATCAATTTCCCGCCCTTCGCCGTCATTGGCGCGCCCTTTGTCAAAGATCTGATAAAACAGGTTCAACACCTCCGGATCGGCTTTCTCGACCTCGTCGAGCAGCACCACTGAATAGGGCCGTTGGCGCACGGCTTCCGTGAGGACCCCGCCCTCGCCGAAACCGACATAGCCCGGTGGAGCACCGATCAACCGCGACAGGGCGTGCCTCTCCTGGTATTCCGACATATTGATGGTGGTGATAAACCGCTCACCACCGTACAAAAGATCTGCCAGAGCCAGCGCCGTTTCTGTCTTGCCGACACCACTGGGGCCAACCAGCAAAAACACCCCTACTGGCGCATCCGCCTTATTGAGGCCCGCTGCGACCGCTCGCAGAGCACGGTCAAGTGCCTGCACGGCGTGCTCTTGCCCCAGGATCCGTGCGCGCAGGTCATCGACAAAACCCAAGACTTTTTCATTAGGTTCGAGGGCCAATTGCTCGACCGGGATACCGGTCCAGGCACTGATAACCTGTGCGACCAGGCGCGGGCACACCTCAAGGCGGCCCGATGATTGCCCGCTCTGTTTAACCCAGTGTTGTTCCAACACCTGACGCTCGTGCTCAATTGCTTCCAACCGCTGGCTCAGTGCTTGCAAAGCCTGCGCATCTACCGGCAACCCCGCGCCGGCATCTCGCGTTAACGCCCGATGTTGCCGGCTACCTTCGACCCACTCTTCGCACAACTTTTGCAATGCCTCAGGTGGCATTGCCTGACGGGTCCGCGCTCGTGCACACGCGGTGTCCAACACATCCACGGCCTTGTCCGGCAACTGGCGACCTGCGAGATAACGTGCACTCATCTGTGCCGCCGCAACGACGGCATCATCGCGAACGTAAACACCATGGCTCGCCTCATAAACAGGGACCAGACCACGCAGAATGGACACAGCGTCCTCAACACTAGGCTCAGCGACCAGCACCGGCTGGAAACGTCGAGCCAATGCAGGGTCTTTCTCGATGTATTGTTTGTACTCCGACCAGGTGGTGGCCGCGATGGTGCGTAATGCTCCCCGAGCCAGGGCTGGTTTAAGCAGATTGGC
Organism: Pseudomonas costantinii; assembly: GCF_001870435.1. Taxonomy (GTDB): domain Bacteria; phylum Pseudomonadota; class Gammaproteobacteria; order Pseudomonadales; family Pseudomonadaceae; genus Aquipseudomonas; species Aquipseudomonas costantinii. The sequence goes on from NZ_MDDR01000020.1 coordinate 129,775, forward strand.
CGCGTCGGAACCGCCCGCCGGCCCTCCCGCACCTACCAGGGTATGGGCTTCGTCGATAAACAGGATCACCGCCTGTGGCGAGGTATTGACCTCATCAATCACACCTTTGAGGCGCCGTTCGAACTCACCTTTGAGACTGGCACCCGCTTGTAACAGCCCCATATCCAGGGTTAGCAGGCGAACAGCCTTGAGGGCCTCGGGCACCTGCGACGCGACGATTTTCAGCGCAAGGCCTTCGACAATCGCCGTTTTCCCTACACCAGCCTCCCCGACCAGAATCGGGTTGTTCTTACGCCGCCGCACAAGGATGTCAATCAGTTGCCGGATTTCAGCATCACGACACAGCACCGGATCAATCAGTCCTTCGCGAGCCTGGCATGTCAGGTCATGGGTGAAGCGCTGCAACAACGATTCGGTTGCAACCGGCTCGGTCTCAGGTAACTGGCTTGCTAGAAAATCACGCACACGGTCTGCATCCAGGCGGCTAAGCACTGCGTGGTACCCACTGCCCGCGTACTCCATCGGATGGCGCAGCAGTGCCAGCAACAAGGCGCCGTGATCAACAAAACGTTGCCCAAACTCAATGTGAGCAACCATCAGCGCTTGCTGTAACCATTGCACCAGCGATTGGGCGAAGACCGGATTACGTGTTGCGCTTTGCTCGCTCCGTGGCTGCAATGTGGCGTGTAGCTCGCCCGTCTGCACACCCGCGTCTGACAGTGCCTTGGCCAACACGCCATCAGGATGCTCAAGCAAAGCTAAAAGCAAATCTTCCACCAACACTTCACGGCCACCGCGCGTAACACAGCGCTCAGACGAGCGCTCCAAATCGAGACGCGCCTGAGGCGTCAACGTGCGTATAAGTTGTTGCAGGTCCACATTAATCATGATCATCGGTCCCTAATGAAAGTTGCCAGCCAGCGTGACCACACCGTCGGCATGCTCATGGTCCAACCAACTGGTCCAGCCCAAACGACAGACATTGCGTGCGCCAATGTGCAGCGCCCTCACCTCCCCTTCGGCCAACACAAGGCGAAGGTCGTATTCCAAGGGGTCCCGTGTGGTTAAGCGCACCAGTGAGCGCAAGGGCTGATAGGCCTTTCCGGCGGGTAGAAACTCGTGAAGACGTTGCCAACTCAACGCCAGGACATGCACCCTGAACTTGCCGCTGCGGTCGGCTACCCGATGCCCCAGCACCAGGTCTTGGCCAAGCTCACTATTGGCGACACCCAAGTCATTGCGCTGCAAAGGGGCAACCTCCACCGTGCGTTCGACCCATTGTTCGATGAACAACGGGTCATGTTTGAAGTAGTACCGCAGGACGGTCTCGATCAACGCGGCCGAATGCGCCCGCAAGCTCAGAAGCCCCAGGTATGGCAGCAGGCGCTTGCAGTCCAGTTGCGTAGCCCCACGGATCGCTGTGCCACCCAAGCCGATCAGTGCAAACATCTGCTCGGAAAAGGTATCGCTGGCCCCCGCTTGGAAACACGCCCGATAGCGGTACTTACGCCAGATCGGCAACATCAACCGGTGCAGGCGGTGGTGGAAGATGTCGAGGAAGTCCCGCGTAGGATTGCCGCCCGACATCTCGGCAAACGCCTGTTCACCATAAAACGCCGGCAGTGGCGACCCGGCACCGAATAAGCCCAACACGTTGAGGCGCAGGCGAGCCCGTAATTGCCCGTGCTCAACAAAAAATTCGACACGATCAATATCGTGCCCAGCAAACCCCAGCCCTGGATTAGCCTGGAATTCCAGTTGGTCGTACAGCACGTCGTCATCCAGCAGCGGATGGGCATCGCGCAATCTCTCGATCACCTGCAAAATCGCCTGGAATAGCGTGTGCTCGCGGATAACACGGCAAAGTTGAGTCAAAGCAGGGGCTGCTGCCCCACCCGGGATGGCCATAGATACACGTCTCCTTGTGTGCTGGTGACTCGCAACTCGTGATACGAATTCAGGCTGGCGTAAAGCGCAAAGAACTCATTGAGGACAGACGCGAACACAAACATGTCGCCCTGGCCGAGAAACCCTTGCGGATCGACTGTCAGGTCCACACGCAAACCGCGAACGGGCAACCCGCGGTGCAATCGATCAACCGCCTCATGGCGGATGGACCGCAACGCGCCCAGCCTTGTCTGACTGACCTTTTGCGCCTGCCGATCGTGATAGCGCGGCAGATCGTAGGTTTCGAGGATCACTTTCAAGGCGTTGATATCGGTCAACGACAAATAGTTAAGCGACATATTGCTGATGAGCCTCCACAGAAAATCCTGATCCAGTGGCGGCGCAAAGCTCGCGGTTGGCGCAGTGATATTTCGAAATGTCAGTGACTCCGGCGCCTGCTCGCAGGGCTGGTTGATCTCGCCTGGGCGCAACTGCCGTGGCAAGTTGCAATTGGTACAGGTCAGTTCGATCGACAGCGTTTCCTGACCTTTCCCCCGACGGCTGCCAAACCCTATCCACGTATCAAGGCCTCCATGCTGCAGCGAGGAGCGTTGGCGAATGCTGTAGCTGGGAGGCGCCGCCGACAGGTCGATATCGCAGTCATGCTCAAAGGACTCGAACGGCACGTACGCTTGGTAACCCAACCCGCCAGGCCGCCATCCGGTGACACTGTCCACGGAAAACACACCGGCATTGCCCGACGTATATTCACCAGGTACCAGAAGGTACTCGTCCTGTTTTCCGTCCAGGCGAACGGGCACCGCATCATGTTTGAATAGATTAATGATGGGTGTGCAATACAACTTCACGTTGTCCAGCGTGGGACGTTGAGGTTCGTGCTCCCGGGTGCGGAGCTCGAAGCGCAACACCATACCGTGCACCTGCTTGAGCCGTTCATGGGGAAGCGTATGCAGGACACTCAGCCCCTCGACCTCGACAAACAAGTACTTTTCGGGAAAAGCGAAGTACTCCTGCAGGTGACGATAACCACGGAAAGTATTCTGCGGATAAGGTATCAACGCCTGCTCTTGCGAAAACCCCACCGGCTGAATCTGACTGGCGCGCAGCCGCACTCGAATGGGTTGCCCATCGGCTCCATTGACAGCCAAACCACAGTGATCCAAAAGCAGCAAGTGGATACCATCCAGATGGCGCAACAGGCTGAGGTATAGCCCCTGGCTGATGTAGCGGTCCCCGGCCAGGTGCAGTCGCAGGGAGTCAAACGCCAGCTCGCTGAAATTACCTTCCGCACTCATGTTCAGACGCAGGTCCAGCCATGCCCCTTCGCCTTGACATGTGTACTCCAGAGCAACGAGTTGCAGTGGCATGACGTCGGTGGTGTAGCAGGTCCGAAAGCGGCAACGCTCGCCCTCGATTGCAGCACTTTCCACAGCAGTATCGCGTGCCACTCGAACGGTGGGACCTGCACGCTTCAATGGATCAAATTGCAGGATGCTGAAGGCCGGCAGAGGCCGCATGTAGTTCGGCCATAGCAAATGCATCAAGGAATGCGTCAGCTCAGGCAACTCGTCATCCAGCTTCTGACGCAGGCGCCCCGTCAGGAACGCAAAACCCTCAAGCAACCGCTCGACGTCCGGGTCCTGACCCGTCTGGGCGAGGAACGGCGCCAGAGCAGGATTACGCTCAGCAAAACGCCGTCCGAGTTGCCGTAGTGCGCTGAGTTCGCTTTGAAAGTAACGGTTAAAGGCCATCAGCGCAGACCTCAACCCGCCCGGCATCAACCAGGCGCGCATGAAACACAACGGGCTGCGTGACACCGTCAACGATCAGTGTGGCTTCGATCGCAAATGCCAAGGCCAACGGTTCGCTCATACGGGGCAACACCCTGACGTGCACATTCTCCAGTCGCGGTTCGTAGGCCCGAATGAAACGTTCAATCAGAACGCGCGATTGGGTCAACGACTCATGCAAGCTGAGCCGCATGTCATTGAGGTCGGGCAAACCATAGTCCGGCAGCGTCTGGACACTGCCGGCGCGGGTGCTGAGCATTTTCCCCAAATGTGCGGCGACGGATGCCACGCTGCACACCTGGGTCGACGCATCGCATTCGAGGCGTTCGAAAAGACTATTGTTGTAGGGCATCCCCTGGCCTCTACTCATTCTTTTTCGAGCTTACCGACCAGAGACAACGTGAAGTCCGCCCCCATGTACTTGAAATGCGGGCGCACACTCAAGTTGACCCGATACCAACCTGGCTCGCCTTCGACATCGCTGACGACGATGCGAGCTGCGCGCAATGGGCGGCGTCCACGCACTTCGGCACTGGGGTTTTCCTGATCGGCCACATATTGGCGAATCCACTTGTTGAGCTCCAACTCCAGATCCGTACGCTCTTTCCATGAGCCCAATTGCTCGCGCTGCAGGACTTTGAGGTAATGAGCCAGACGATTGACCACCATCATGTAGGGTAACTGGGTGCCAAGCCGGTAATTGAGCTCCGCGGCCTTACCCTCATCACTGATGCCAAAGGTTTTGGGTTTCTGTACGGAGCTGGCTGAAAAGAACGCTGCGTTATCACTGCCCTTGCGCATGGTCAGGGCAATGAAACCTTCTTGCGCCAGCTCGTATTCGCGTCGGTCTGACACCAACACTTCGGTAGGAATCTTGGTTTCGATCTCGCCCATGCTTTGGAAGTGATGCAACGGCAGATCCTCTACTGCACCTCCACTTTGCGGGCCGATGATGTTCGGACACCAACGAAAGCGCGCAAAGCTATCGGTCAATCGGGTGGCAAAGGCATAGGCGGTATTGCCCCATAGGTAGTGCTCGTGGCTGTTGACCACGTTCTCCTGATAGGCAAAGGTTTTGACTGGACACTCAAGGGGATCGTACGGCGTTCGTAGCAGGAAGCGCGGCACGGTAAGACCGATGTAACGGGCATCTTCGCTCTGGCGAAAGCTCTGCCATTTGGCAAACTGCGGGCCTTCAAAATGATCCCTGAGGTCCTTGAGATCAGGTAACCCTGTAAAGCTTTCCAATCCAAAGAAGCTCGGCCCGGCAGCGGCAATAAAAGGTGCGTGAGCCATGCAGGCAACGCTGGAAGCGTATTGCATCAGCTTCACATCAGGCGCACTGGGTGACAGGAAGTAATTGGCAATGATCGCGCCCACTGGCTGACCACCAAACTGACCGTATTCGGCACTGTAGATATGCTTGTAAAGCCCGGACTGGGTAATTTCCGGCGAATCTTCAAAATCATCCAGCAGGTCCTGCCGTGAAACATTCAACAGCTCTATCTTGATGTTCTCTCGAAAATTGGTACGGTCGACCAGCAACTGCAACCCCTTCCAGGCAGCCTCCAGCGCCTGGAAATCCGGGTGATGAAGAATCTCATCCATTTGCTGGCTGAGTTTGGTGTCGATCTCGGCGATCATCCGGTCGACCAGTCGTTTCTTCACCGGCTCTGCGCTGTTATGCGGTTTGACCAGTTCTTCGATAAACGCCGACACGCCGCGCTTGGCAATGCCGTAAGCCTCGTCGTCGGCACTCAACAATGTCTGGGCAATGATGTTGTCGAGGATGCTGTGCTCGTCGGCAGCCCGCGCAGGCTGCAGGTTGTGTTGGGTAGTCGTCATGGTGTCAGTGTCCTTTTACTGAAGTTTTCAGGCCGTGGGGCTATTGAGTCCCAGCTCAGCGAGTACCCGCGCACGAGATTCGTCATCGGCCAGTGCCTGCTCAATGGCTTTTCGAAAGCTGGGCGTGTTACCAAGAGGCCCTTTGAGCGCCATCAGCGCTTCACGCAACGCCATCAATTTTTGCAATTCGGGTATTTGCTCAACCAGGTTGGCGGGGTTGAAGTCCTTCATCGAGTTGATCCGGACCTGGATGGCCAGTTCGTCGACGGCGGTACCCTCCTGCAAGCGATTGGGCACGCTCAAGGTCAAGCTCAAAGCCTGTTTGGCCAACACCTCGTCAAGGGTGTTCTTGTCGATACCGATAGGCTTTCGATCTTCGAGCTTGCGTGGGTCTTCGCGCTGGCTGAAATCTCCCAGCACCAGCAACTTCAACGGCAGCTCGACTTCCTCCTGCGCACCGCCGATGGCAGGTTTGAAGGTGATATTGATACGTTCCTTGGGTGCTACCGAACCGTCTTTGGCCATGGTGTTTCTCCTTTTTGGGTGGGCTCGAAAGCCTATTCAAGTACCGCTTCCAGATCGAAGTGGCATAACCTGCGATGGGTGACTTCCTTGCGTTCGCGCATGGCGTGGTCTTGTGGCAAAAGGTCATAACAGCGGTACAGAAGCCGAGCGACTTGAAGGGCCAACTGCGGCTCCCAGCGATCCAGGCCAGCTTGCTGTAACTCAAGATCCAGCTGTTCAAGCTGGATCTTGCCCAGCTCATGCTTGCCCGCTCGCACGCACAATCTGGCCAGCGCCAACCGCCAGTGAAAACGCGCGCGATCACTGCGCGCGGCATGCAGACCTTGCTTGAGCGCAGCTACCGCGGCCTTCAGCCCATCCTTGCGAAAACTGGACATTCCCGCCTGCAAGGCGGCCTCCCAGGGTTCGGTCACAGCATCGACCACAACACTGGAGGGCTCGGTTTTATGCAGATGGCGAGCAACATGCAGTGCGATCCAGTCACACGTCGCGGGGTCGGCAAACGGAGTGCCGTCGTCAAACCTGAACTCAGGCAAGCTCGGCAGGCGCTGCAATAACAAGGCAAAGTTAATTTCCAGCTCGGTCATGGCCAGGTCAGCCTGTAAGGCTTCAAGGCACTCCCATGCCAGTCGTAACCCGTCAAACCAGAACAATGCACCTGCCAGGCCGGCCTCAAGCTCAAGCAATAGATCGGCGTACTGTCCTTGGGTGAAGCGGTCTTGGTAACGCTTGAGTTTGTCGGCAGTCGGCGCACGCAAAGCCGTTACCCGCTCACTGTTGGCGTCCGGATAGTTGATGAGCGTCAGCCATGCCAGCGTTCGGTTCAGGCGCAAGGCGCGCAGGTCAGTGACACTTTGGCGCAGCCACCAGGCACACAAAGGGCGGGCCTGTTCCTGCAATACACGCAGCAGTTTATGGGCGTCTTTTTCGTTGTTGACCGGCTGCTCGGGCTTCAGCAACTGCGTTGTGGCCAGCTTGACCTGGGCAATAACACCCGCAACACCACCTGGCTCTGGGCCGCCTTTCGTGGCAAGCACCAAGCGCTCCGACAGTTGCCTGCGAATCGGCAACAACAAGGGAGCATCATCCCCCAGACGCTCCCCCCAGAGTTCGTCAAGGCGTACGAGGTGCTCCAGTAGCGCCTGGAACAATGGCAACTGATCGGCCAGTGAAAGGTTCTGCGCAAAGAGTAGGTCAAGTCGCAACACCAGCCAACCAAACGCGGCGCCACGAGTGCGCGACTTGGTGGGGTAGACGATCGCCCAGTGATGCTCGCAAAGATGAAGCAGCACACCTAGGCCCGCCAGAAGCCCAGGAAATGAATCGCGCTGGTACAGAGCCCAGGCCATCCAGACAGCAACCCGCATATCCTTGGAATGCTCACGCAACAATTGCTCGCTGATCTCGCTGACCTTCTGCCAATCCGGCAGGCTTGCACCATGAATCGATTGTGCCTTGCCAAGCTCGGACTCCAGGGTTTCATACTCGCTCGAAAACCGCATATCACAGCCGGCAAACTCCCCTGACAAACAGGGCAGTCGTGCGAGTTCGAGGTAATAAGCGTAGAGCTTGTCTGAATAAACCATTCTGGGCCACACACAACTAATCAAGGCAGAATCGGCAAACTTATCGATATTAAAACACCGCATCAAAATGCCATTTAACATTCGCTCAACAGACGACGAAGTGGGTGAACCTTAGCCACACAAAAAACATTCAGCAAGCAACAGACTTACACTTAAGCAATTTCCTACACGCCCAGTAATTCATAGCCTGCGCAGCTATTTGCGCAATTAAAAAAGAACAATCAAACCGTAAATACCGCGCAACCCACCAACAACCAAACAAACAACATGAGCAACTTACTGCGCACTCGCGCGCAAACATCAACACCAAAAAACACCATTCAAATCACGACATCGCTCAAGTGCTTCATTCAACATCGCGCCCGCACCTTTATTTCATTGGCTCTCGGTATTTCAGGCACGCTTCTTGTTATAGGGAATTGCCCGTCCGGCATCACCGCCGTTCGGGATTACCTACTTAATCAGGCAAGGAAACCAGACATGCCAACACCCGCGTATCTCTCTATCACCGGTGTCAAACAAGGTTTAATTACGGCAGGCACATTTACCCAGGACTCGGTAGGCAACATTTATCAGGAGGGGCATGAGGATCAGATCCTGGTGCAGGCGTTTGCCCATCAGGTGATCATTCCCCGCGACCCGCAATCGGGCCAGCCAACCGGCCAAAGGGTTCATAAACCGTTGATGATCAGCAAGGTCTTCGACAAATCCTCTCCCCTGCTTTTCAGCGCGCTGACCTCGGGCGAAGAGGTGTCGTGCCGATTGGAATGGTTGCGTACCTCCTCCGCCGGAACCCAGGAGCACTACTTCACCATCGAACTGGAAGGCGCAACCATCGTGGACATTCAATCACGCATGCCCAACTGCCAGGACCCGGACAACGCCCACTTCACCCATTTGGAGGATGTGCATTTCACCTATCGCAAGATCATCTGGACCCACGAAGTCGCCGGCACTTCCGGCTCGGACGACTGGCGTAGCCCTGTGGCCGGTTAACGTCGACTGATGCAGGAGCGGTAGCCAGGGACGGCGCCGCTCCTGCTGGTTGACTACACCATCGCCAGCGGATGCTTGCGTTTAGGTGCGCCAAATACGCGGTCGATTGCGTCCAGATCGTGCTCATCCAATACCAGGCTCGCGGCACCGGCATTGAGTCGCACATGGTCGGGTGTAACAGCCTTTGGGATAGCAATGACGCCGTCCTGACGCAGGACCCAGGCAAGGGAGACCTGAGCGGGTGTCACTTCATGACGGCGGGCGATTTGCTTGAGCGTCGGGCTGGACAACAACTCACCACCCTGGGCGATCGGACAATAAGCCATCAGTGGTAAAAGGTGTTGTTGCCACCACGGCAGCAGATCAAATTCGATACCGCGTTCTTCGATGTTGTAGAGCACTTGGTTGGTGGCGCACGCCGGGGATGCAAGTTCTTGCAGGTCCGTCACGTCAAAGTTGGAAACACCCCAACGGCCAATCTTGCCCACTTCGCGCAAACGCTCGAAGGCTTCGACGGTTTCTTCAAGAGGGTACTGACCGCGCCAGTGCAGCAGATACAGATCAATATAGTCGGTGCCCAGGCGCTGGAGGCTGGCTTCGCAGGCACGAGGAACACCCTTGTGGCTGGCATTATGAGGATAGACCTTACTCACCAGGAACACCTGGTCGCGCTTGCCGCGAATGGCCTCGCCCACTACCTCCTCGGCACCGCCTTCACCATACATTTCAGCGGTATCAATCAGGGTCATGCCCTCGTCGATACCCAATTGCAACGCGGCGACTTCGGCGCGGCGCTGGTCCGGGTTTTCACCCATGCGCCAGGTTCCTTGGCCGATGACAGGGACGGGGACGCCGGCCAGATCAATGGTACGCATGACAACCTCCTGATGAGTTCGCAGATTAAACAGTGTGGCACTGGTCGGACAAAAGGCTTCAATCGAAGTATGGTTAGCCTTTGCCAAGTCGCCAGGAAGAACCTGCAATGCTGTTTGTCGTCATGCTTGGGGGCAAGCACCCGCGGGCTAAAATTGAAGTTCACGATGTGGTGTTCGCGGTAGCGGATACGTTGGAAGCTACCTACCCGCAATTACGTGACGGCTGGTTCGGAAGCCCAAAGGGGGTGCATATCGACGCTTGGATGGCGGTCGATGGGGTCGACGGCTGGAAAGTCGAACTCAGCCACCTGGCGCCACACGGCGACGCGCATCACCTGTACTTCATCAACCTCGGCGGCTATGAAGCCAACGCTTTTGGCGAGGCCCATCATTACCTGTTAGTGGTGGCCCGTAATAAACAGGAAGCGACGAGCAAGGGCAAACAACACATGCTGCGTGACTGGTCCCAGGCTCACACCGACGGCGTGATGGACCTTGACGACTGCCTGCCCATCGACTTGGTGGACGGTCGCTATATCCACCTGGTGCAAGGCCCCCATAGGCCCATCATCCAGCAGAACGACTACATCATCCTGCCCTGAACCCTACCCGAACGGGGTATGGCGCCCACCCCTCACCTGCCTGACAGTGCAATCAGTCCCTCGGCCTGATAACAAGCACAAGAAAGGTGGGTCCCCATGCATAAAGCCCTTATCGCCCTGTTCAGCGTCGCTTTGCTTGCAACAACATCTTTAAGCCACGCCACCGACGACCCAAGCAACACCTTGCGCATCTACAACTGGGCGGACTATATCGGCGACACCACCCTGGCCGATTTCGAGAAAGCCACGGGTATCAAGGTGATCTACGACACCTACGATTCCTACGAAACCGTGCAGGGCAAATTGCTCTCCGGGCGGTCGGGCTACGACCTGGCGCTGCTCAACGCGTCTTTGGTGCCGTTGTTGATCAAAGGGAAGGTATTCCAACCTCTGGACAAATCCCGGTTGCCCGACTGGAAAAACCTAGACCCCGTGGTGCTCAAGAGCCTGGAAGCCCACGACCCAGGCGTCACCTACTCGGCCCCTTACACGTGGGGCAGTAACGGCGTGACCTACAACGTCGACATGATCAAGGCGCGCATGCCGGAGGCACCCATCGGCTCGCTGGCGATGATCTTCGATCCCAAGATCGTGTCGAAATTTGCCGACTGCGGGATCACCTTCATGGACTCGCCCACCGACATGATCCCCCTGGCCCTCACCTACCTGAAGTTGGACCCCAACAGCGTCGCCCCCAAAGACCTGAAGGCCGCGCAGGACGTACTGATGGCGGTGCGTCCGTACATCCGTAAATTCGACTCGAGTGGTTTTATCAATGGCCTGGCCAACGGTGATGTGTGCCTGGCCACCACCTGGTCCGGCGACTACGCCACCTCCCAGGCGCGGGCGACGGAAGCAGGCGCCAAGGTCAACCTGGACTACTTCATCCCAGAGGAGGGCTCACTGATCTGGTTCGATAACTTCTACATCCCCGCCGATGCGCCCCATGTGGCCAATGCCCACACATTCATCGAATTTCTTTTGCAGCCCAGCACCATGGCCGGCGTCAGCAACACCATCCATTACGCCAACAGCAACCTGGCCTCCAAGCCTCTGGTCAACGCCGCTATACGCGACAACCCGGCCATCTACCCCGACCCGGCGACGATGCAGCGTTTGTTCACCCAAAAAAGCCAACCCCAAGCCGCCGTGCGCCTGATCACCCGTACCTGGAATGCCGTGAAGACCGGCAAGTGACCCCCAGCCATTGAAGGTAACCACCATGACTCTGCCAAATCCCGCTTTCTTCGCTCAGTTCGACCACGAGCAACTGGACGCCGCCGACAAGGCCCACTACATGCACGGCTTTCATATGTTCGACGAGCACCGTGAACAGGGCTCGCTGAACATCGCGGCAGGCGATGGCGCCTACATCTACGATACCCACGGCAATCGCTACCTCGATGCGGTTGGTGGCATGTGGTGTACGAATATCGGCTTGGGCCGTGAAGAAATGGCCGACGCCATCGCCAATCAGGTGCGCCAGCTGGCCTACTCAAACCCCTTCTGCGACATGGCCAACGTCACCGCCATCGAGCTGTGCGCCAAGCTTGCCAGCCTGGCCCCCGGCGACCTCGACCATGTGTTCCTCACCACCGGTGGGTCTACCGCTGTGGATACGGCCTATCGGCTGGTGCAGTTTTATCAGAACAGTCGTGGCAAACCGACCAAGAAGCACATCATCTCGCGCCTCAACGCTTACCACGGCAGTACCTTCCTGACGATGTCCATCGGTAATAAAGCCGCCGACCGCGCGCCGGAATTCGATTTCATGAGCGACCTGTTCCACCACATCTCCTGCCCCAACTACTACAGGGCGCCCGAAGGGATGAGCGAGGCCGACTTTCTCGACTTCCTGGTGAACGAGTTCGAAGACAAGATCCTGACCCTGGGCCCGGACAATGTGGCCGCTTTTTTTGCCGAGCCGATCATGGGCTCCGGCGGCGTGATCATTCCGCCCAAGGGTTATCACCGGCGTATGTGGGACATCTGCCAGCGCTATGACCTGCTGTATGTGGCTGACGAAGTGGTGACTTCCTTCGGACGCCTCGGTGCGTTCTTTGCCTCCGAGGACGTGTTCGGCATGCAGCCTGACATCATCACCACCGCCAAGGGCCTGACCTCCGGTTATTTGCCATTGGGTGCGTGCATTTTTTCCGATCGAATCTGGCAAGTGATCGGCGCGCCGGGCAAAGGCCGTTGCTTCACCCATGGCTTCACCTACAGCGGCCACCCCGTCAGTTGTGTCGCGGCGCTGAAAAACATCGAAATCATCGAACGAGAACACTTGCTGGCCCATGTCGAAGACGTCGGCGTGTACCTGGAGCAGCGCCTGCAGACCCTGGCCGAGTTGCCGCTGGTGGGCGATATCCGCTGTCAGCGCCTGATGGCCTGCATCGAATTCGTGGCGGATAAGCGCACCAAGGCCTTGCTGCCGGATGCGGTGAACATCGGCGAGAAAATCCACCTGCGCGCCCAGGCGAAAGGCCTGCTGGTACGCCCTATCGGTCACTTGAACGTCATGTCGCCGCCGCTGATCATCACCCACGCCCAGGTCGATGAGGTGGTTGAAACCCTGCGCGAATGCATCCTCGAAACGGCGGCCGAACTGCGCCGAAGCGGCGAGTACCTGGGTCGATGAGCCATAACGCCGAGCCTGTCTCGGCGTTTTTACCTGGGCACTTTTTGCCTGGGCACTGCCCGGCGGCTAGACTGGCCGGCATGAGTACAACCTGCCCTGCCCCGACCCTCGAAGAGCTTGAAGCCTGGCATCTCGCCCTGGCCCAGGCGTTTATCCATGTGGATGAGGCGTCGTTCCTCGAACACCTGGCCACCGCGCTTTGCACCCTCACCCCCATCGAATCGATGATGATCAGCCTCGAGCGCCAAGGCCTGGCGCCGCACCTGCTGTATCAGCAGGGCATCCCGCGGGCTTATCAGGACGAAATCATCCACCGTTACTTTTCCCGAGGCTATCTGCTCGACCCGTTCTGCCTGGCGGTGGACAAGGGATTAGCCGAAGGTTTCTATCACTTGGCCCAGATCGCCCCGGACGACTTCTTTAACAGCGAGTACTACAAGACCTATTACCTGCGCAGCGGTGGAGCCCAAGAAAGTTACTACATCGTTGACCTGTGCCCCCAGAGCAAGATTTCCCTGTGCATGTTCCAGGGCCTGAGCGCCGGGCAGTTCACCGAAGAACAATTGGCGCTGCAGAAGTCTACCCAGGCCATGGTCCGCGAATTGCTGCGACGTTTCGGCACTACGGGAGGCCTGGCCAAGGTGATCTGCGACGAAGCGTTTACCCAAACCCAGGCGCACCAGCAAATTGAAGCCGCATTCATGGGCTTTGGCAGCGGAGTACTCACGGTGCGCGAGCGCGAAATTGCCCACTTGATCCTACGTGGGCACTCCGTGAAATCTACCGCTCAGGTGCTGGGTATTTCGCCGGAAACAGTACGCATGCACCGTAAGAATCTGTACACCAAACTGGCGATCAATTCTCAGGCAGAGTTGTTCGCGTTGTTTATTGAATGGTTGACCCGCAGCGGCGCCATGGCCCGCTCCTGAGCCGCTGAGGTATTCCACGGGAACTTTGCCGGGAAAAAACCACCTGAATCGGGTAGGCTCACCCTTTTTACTCAAGGAGTTAATCCCCATGGCCAAAGCCACCGCCCGTCACATCCTCGTTTCCACTGAAGCCAAGTGCAACGAACTCAAGGCCCAAATCGAAGGCGGCGCTGATTTCGCAGAAATCGCCAAAGCCAACTCCAGCTGCCCATCCAGCCGCAGCGGCGGCGACCTGGGTTCGTTCGGTCCAGGCCAGATGGTTAAAGAATTCGACACCGTCGTGTTCAGCGCCCCGGTCAACACTGTGCAAGGCCCGGTGAAAACCCAGTTCGGCTACCACCTGCTGGAAGTGACCAGCCGCCAAGACTGATCCAGTCTGCGCTGATGCTATAAACAACGGCCCGCCTTTTGGTGGGCCGTTGTGCATGTGATGACTGGCGACACAGATGCCGTTAGCGTACAAATCCTTATTCCTGTTCACCCGGCGTTCTAGGCTGATAATGCGATTGGACTTCTTCACCTCATGTAGCTCAACACTCCTCAGCTCTGCCTTGGCCCTGCTATTGGTCAGCTCGGCCGTGATCGCGGCCCCGCAAACCTACCTCACGGTGTACGGCGAGCCGGCCAAGTACCCTGCCGGTTTCACCCATTTCGACTATGCCAACCCCAACGCCCCCAAAGGTGGCAGCTTGCGCCGTTCGGCGATTGAGATCGGGCGCTTCGACCATGTGCTGCCTTATATCGACAAAGGCATCGGCGTCTCCCAGGTCGACGGCTGGCTGTATGCGCCGCTGGCCCAGCGTTCCCTGGATGAGCCCTATACGGTATATGGCCTGGTGGCAGAGAAGATGGAGCGCTCGGACGACGGCCTGTCGCTACGTTTCTACCTCAACCCCAAGGCACGGTTTGCCGACGGCAAGCCCATCACCGCCGAAGACGTACGCTACAGCTTTGATTTGTTGATGACCCAGGGCAGCCTGCGTTTTCGCACGCTGTTCGCCGACGTCAAGCACGTCGACGTCGAAAGCGAGCGTCAGGTGCGCTTCGATTTTTCCAGCAATGAAAACCGCACCCTGCCCCTGGATATCGCGACCCTGCCGGTATTCCCCGAGCATTGGTGGAAAACCCGCGACTTCGCCAATGGCGGTGGCTACGAAGCGCCATTGGGCAGCGGCCCGTACAAGATCAGCAAGATCGACTCCGGCAGCACCATCACCTTTACCCGTGACCCGGACTGGTGGGGCAAGGACTTGCCGGTCAGCCGTGGCCTGTACAACTTCAACCACTTGAGCCTTGAGTACTTCGGCGACACCGAAGTGGCCCGCCAGGTGTTGCGCGGCGGTGCCTACGACTTCAACCGTGAATTCTCCGCCACCGGTTACTCCATCGGCTACAACGGCCCGGCCCTCGACGATGGCCGCCTGCAACGCGACCACTTGGCCAAGGAGATGCCGCAACCGGCCCAAGGCTATGTGTTCAACGTACAAAAACCGATGTTCAAGGACCGTCGCGTGCGCCAGGCCCTGGCGATGCTGTGGGACTTCGAATGGGCCAACCGGCAGATGATGCGCAACCTGTACATCCGCCAGCAGAGCTTTTTCTCCAACAGCCCATTGGCCGCCAGCCAATTGCCCACTAAAGCAGAGTTGGAGATTCTCGAACCGTTGCGCGGGAAAGTGCCCGACGAGGTGTTCACCCAAGTGTTCAAGGCCCCGGTTACCGACGGCAGCGGCATGATCCGCGACAAGCAGCTGCAAGCCCTGGCCCTGCTGCAAGAAGCCGGCTGGAAACCCGAAGGTGACAAGCTGGTCAACGCCGAAGGCGAACCGCTGGAGTTCACCTTCCTCAATACACAGCCCGGCCTGGAGCGCCTGTTGCTGCCGTACAAACGCAACCTGGCGCAGATCGGCATTACCCTGAATATTCGCCGCATCGACTCTTCACAGTACGTAAACCGGATGATGGCGCGCGATTACGACATGATCGTGGTGGGCTTCCCGGTCACTACGTCGCCGGGCTTGGAGCTGTACAACTACTTCGGCTCAGCCGCCGCTTTCGATCCGGGTGCCAACAACTACATGGTGCTTAAGGACCCGGCCGTCGACACCCTGATCAAAGGCCTGGTCAAGGCCAACACCCAGGCGCAGATGCTCACCTACGCTCATGCCCTGGACCGGGTGTTGCAATGGAATTACCTGTGGATTCCCAACTACTACCCGCCGGGCACCTCCGCCGCCTGGTGGAACCGCTTCGGTCGCCCGGCCATCGAGGCGAAGAATGATGAAGCCCTGGAAACCTGGTGGGAGATCAGCCCCGCGCCACTGACGAATGAACAAATGAACGCCGAGTTGAAAAAGCGCGGAGGTGCCCGCTGATGTTTGCCTATATCGTGCGGCGCCTGCTGCTGATCATCCCGACACTGGTGATCATCCTGCTGGTTAACTTCGTCATCGTGCAGGCCGCGCCCGGCGGGCCGGTGGAGCAAGCCATCGCCCACCTGCAAGGCATCGGCAGCGGTGCTGTCGGCGGCTCATCCGGCGAAGGCATCAGCAGCGGCTCCCGCGCCAGCCGTGGCCTGGACCCGAAGCTGATCAAGGACATCGAAAAACAGTACGGCTTCGACAAGCCCGCGCCGGAACGCCTGTGGCTGATGCTCAAGAGCTACGCCAAGCTGGATTTCGGCAACAGCTTCTTTCGCGGCTCGACGGTCATCGACCTGATCCTTGAAAAGATGCCGGTGACCATCTCCCTCGGCCTGTGGGCCACGTTGATTACCTACCTGGTGTCGATCCCATTAGGGATTCGCAAGGCGGTGCGCCATGGCAGCAGCTTTGATGTCTGGAGCAGCACCGCGATTGTCATCGGTTATGCGATGCCGGCGTTCCTGTTTGCGATGTTCCTGATTGTGGTCTTTGCCGGTGGCACGTCGCTGAACTGGTTCCCGGTGCGTGGGCTGGTGTCGGAAAACTTCGAAGAACTCAGCACCGTGGGCAAGATTGCCGACTACTTCTGGCACTTGGTATTGCCAGTCACCGCGCTGGTCATCGGTGGATTCGCCACCTTGACCATCCTCACCAAAAACTCTTTCCTGAATGAAATCACCCGCCAGTATGTGGTGACCGCCCGCGCCAAAGGCTTGAGCGAAAGACGCGTGCTCTACGGCCACGTATTCCGCAACGCCATGCTGCTGGTGATCTCGGGGATTCCCCAGGCGTTTATCAGCGTGTTTTTTGCAGGCTCCCTGCTGATCGAGGTGATCTTCTCCCTCGATGGCCTGGGCCGCATGAGCTACGAGGCGGCGGTGTCACGGGACTACCCGGTGGTATTCGGTTCGTTGTTTATCTTCACCCTGTTCGGCCTCTTGATAAAACTCATCGGTGACCTCTGCTACACCCTGGTGGACCCGCGTATCGACTTCGCCGCGAGGAACGCCTGATGCTTAATTTGTCTCCGGTGGCCCGTCGACGTTTCGAGCGTTTCAAGAAAAACCGTCGCGGCTGGTGGTCGCTGTGGCTGTTTATCGGCCTGTTTATCCTAACCCTGGGCGGCGAATTGATCGCCAACGACAAGCCTTTGGTGCTCAGCTTCAAAAACGAACTGTATTTCCCGGTGTTCAAGCGCTACACCGAACAGCAGTTCGGCGGGCAGTTGCCGTTCCAGGCGGACTACCGCAGTGAGTACGTGCAGAAGCTGATCAAACAGGACGGCGGTTGGATGCTGTTCCCGCCGATCCCGTTCAGCGATGACACACCCAATTACGAACTCAGCCGCCCTGCCCCCAGCCCGCCCTCGGCGGTGAACTGGCTCGGCACCGACGATCAGTCGCGGGATGTCTTGGCGCGGGTGATCTTTGGCGCTCGCGTGTCGATCTTGTTCGCGTTGGCCCTCACCGCGATCAGCGCCGCCATCGGCATTGCGGCCGGGGCGTTGCAGGGTTACTACGGTGGCTGGGTGGACCTGCTCGGCCAACGCATCCTGGAGGTGTGGTCCGGGCTGCCGGTGCTGTACCTGCTGATTATTCTGTCGGGCTTTGTAGAACCGAACTTCTGGTGGCTGCTGGGGATCATGGCGCTGTTTTCCTGGCTGGCCCTGGTGGACGTGGTGCGCGCCGAGTTCCTGCGCGGGCGCAACCTGGAGTACGTCAAGGCCGCACGCGCGCTGGGCCTAGGCGACGGCAAGATCATTCGCCGGCATATCCTGCCCAATGCCATGACCGCCACGTTGAGCTACCTGCCGTTTATTTTGACCGGTGCGATTTCCACCTTGAGCGCCCTGGATTTCCTCGGCTTTGGCATGCCCGCAGGCAGTGCGTCGCTGGGCGAGCTGATTGCCCAGGGCAAGCAGAATCTGCAAGCACCCTGGCTGGGCCTGACGGCGTTTTTCACCTTGGCGCTGATCCTGTCGCTGCTGGTATTTATCGGCGAGGCGTTACGTGACGCCTTCGACCCCCGTTCATGAGTGAGTCCGTATGAGCGACAACCTGATCGAGATCCGCGACCTGAGCGTCGCCTTCAACGGCCAGACCGTGGTGCGCAACCTGAGCCTGGACGTACGCCCCGGCGAGTGCCTGGCGCTGGTGGGCGAATCGGGCTCCGGTAAGTCGGTGACGGCGCATTCGATCCTGCAATTGCTACCCGAAGCGGGGACTCAAACCACCGGCTCAATCCGTTATCGCAGCCAGGAACTGGTGGGCGCCTCGACCTCCACGTTGCAGAAACTGCGCGGCAACCGCATCGCGATGATCTTCCAGGAGCCGATGACCTCCCTCAACCCTCTGCACAGCATCGAAAAGCAGATCGGCGAAACCCTGCTGCTGCACAAAGGCCTGGGCGGCAAAGCGGCGCAGGCGCGCATCCTCGAATTACTCGAACTTGTGGGCATCCAGAAACCTCAGGAACGGCTCAAGGCTTATCCGCATCAGTTGTCCGGCGGCCAACGCCAACGCGTGATGATCGCCATGGCCCTGGCCTGTGAGCCGGAGCTGCTGATCGCCGACGAACCGACCACCGCACTCGACGTGACCGTGCAGCGCAAGATTCTGCTGCTGCTCAAGTCCCTGCAACAGCGCCTGGGCATGTCGCTGCTGTTGATCAGCCACGACCTCAACCTGGTGCGCAGCATTGCCCAGCGGGTGTGCGTGATGCGCGCCGGGGAGATCGTCGAACAAGCCGACTGCCAGAGCTTGTTCAGTGCACCGCAACATCCCTACAGCCGACTGCTGCTGGATGCTGAACCGACGGGGGATCCGCTGTGCAGTGACGAACGTGAAACGGTGTTGCAGGTAGACAACTTGACCGTGCAATTCCCCCTGGGCGGCGGTCTGTTTCGGCGTAAAACCTACCTGCGTGCGGTAGATGGCATCAGCCTCAGCGTGCAGCGCGGCAAGACACTGGGGATTGTCGGTGAGTCCGGGTCGGGCAAATCCACCCTGGGCCAGGCGATTCTGCGCCTGCTGGATTCCACCGGCAGCATCCGCTTCCAGGGCGAAGCCCTCGACCCGCTGAACAACCAGCAAATGCGCCCGTGGCGCAAGCAGATGCAGGTGGTGTTCCAAGACCCTTACGGCAGCCTCAGCCCGCGCATGTCAGTGGAGCAGATCATCAGCGAAGGCCTGGAAGTGCATGCGCCGTGCAGCCTCGCCGACCGCGACGCACAGGTGATCCAAGTGCTCAAGGATGTGGGCCTCGACCCCGACAGTCGCCATCGCTACCCCCACGAATTTTCCGGCGGCCAGCGCCAACGCATCGCGATCGCCCGCGCCCTGGTGCTCAAGCCCGCACTGATGTTGCTGGACGAACCGACCTCGGCCCTGGACCGCACGGTGCAGAAACAAGTGGTGGCACTGCTACGTGAGCTTCAGGAGAAATACGGCCTGACCTACCTGTTTATCAGCCATGACCTGGCGGTGGTACGCGCCATGGCCCACGACATGATCGTGATCAAGGATGGCCAGGTGGTGGAACGTGGCGCCAGCCATCAGGTATTTGAGTCGCCGCAGCATCCGTATACCCAGGAACTGCTGGCAGCGGCGAGCGGACTATCGACATGAATACCAGCCTCAAGGACTACCAACACGTACGCGGCCTGGCCATCCAGTCGCTGTTCGAGATCATTGAGCAGTCCAGCGAAGGCACGGTGATTGTCGACCGCGACGCCAATATCGTGTGGATGAACGAGCGCTACGCCAAGCGTTTTGGCCTGAAAAGCGCCGACGAAGCCATCGGCCAGCCCTGCGAACAGGTCATCTCCAACAGCCTGTTGCGCCAGGTAGTGCGTAATGATCAGCCGATTTTGCTGGATATCCAGGACACGCCCAAAGGTCCGTTGGTGGTGATGCGCCTGCCGATCCACGACGATGCCGGGGCGGTGATCGGGGCGATCGGTTTTGCGTTGTTTGATGAGCTGCGCAATTTGTCGCCGCTAATTGAACGCTACCTGAGCATGCAGCAGGAGCTGGCTTCTACCCGTTCGTTGCTGCGCTCACGGCAGAGCAAATACAACTTTGCGCACTTCATCGGCACCAGCGCCGCCAGTCTGGAAGTAAAACGCCGTGCGCGGCGCAGCGCGAGTGCTGAATCACCGGTGTTGCTGCTGGGGGAAACCGGCACCGGCAAGGAATTGCTGGCCCAGGCGATTCACGGCGCCTCCCCGCGCGCCCACAAGGCGTTTGTCAGCATCAACAGCGCGGCGATTCCTGGTGATCTGCTGGAAGCCGAGTTCTTCGGTACCGCCCCCGGCGCGTTTACCGGCGCCGACCGCAAAGGCCGCCCCGGCAAGTTGAAGATCGCCCAGGGCGGCACGCTATTTCTGGATGAAATCGGCGATATGCCCCTGCCCCTGCAAAGCAAACTGTTGCGGGTGTTGCAGGAAAAGGAATTCGAACCGGTGGGCTCCAACGAAATGCTGCACAGCGATGTGCGAGTGATTGCCGCCACGTCCATGGACCTGGAAGCGGCGATCAAGCGCGGCGAGTTTCGCGCGGATCTGTATTACCGGCTGAATGTGTTGCCGATCCAGGTGCCGCCGTTGCGTGAACGCCTGGAGGATATTCCGGCGTTGAGCGAAGCGATTCTCGAAGAACTGCGCAGCCAGCACGAACTGGATCGCGAAGCGTTGGCGTTGTTGGCGCAGCATGCGTGGCCGGGGAATATCCGTGAGTTGCGCAATGTGCTGGAGCGGGCGGCGTTGTTGAGTGATGACTTGGTGTTGAATGCCCAGGAAATTCGCGCGGCAATTGGCACCTTTACCCCGGTGGAACGCAATGCCGTGGCGTCGGTAGACAGCGAGAACTTCAGTGCGGCACGGGAGCGGTTTGATCGGCAGGTGATTGGGGCGGCGTTGACGGCGTGTCAGGGGAATGTGGTGGAGGCGGCCAAGCGGTTGGGGCTTGGGCGGTCGACGCTGTACAAGAAGATGGTGGCTCTAGGCATCGATCAGTCTCAATAAAGAGACAAAAGTCTCACATACAAGATAATCCAATGTGGGAGCTGGCTTGCCTGCGATAGCGGTGGAACAGTTAACTCATACAGGGCTGATGTGCCGCCATCGCAGCACCGGTACCTACACAGCTCTTGGCCATTTTCTTTAGGTAGATTGAGTACATATCCGTTGTTTGGGTAACGGCTGCTTATGATTTCGCCCTTACGGCGACTCACTTTGGAAAAGCCGGAATGCCGGCCCAGCCCAAAGTAAGCAAAGGGCTCTTGCCCCACCACTCGGCACCTCGCCTAGGCTCGGTGTGCCCGCACGCAGGCTTGAATCCGTGGGCCGCCGCGATGGGCCATCCTTGGCCCAGCGCGGCTAACCCGGCGTCCTGCCGGGTTACCCACGGATTCAAGCCTGCGTG
>NZ_MDDR01000021.1 GCF_001870435.1 Pseudomonas costantinii
TGAATCGCCCCGGGTTTCGTAGACACCTCTTTGCCTTAAACTGAGGCCAATTAGGAGGTGCCATGAGCAACCCGCGTTACCCCGAAGAATTCAAAATCCAAGCAGTCAATCAAGTGACCGAAAAGAAGCTGGCTGTCGCTGAGGTAGCGGCCCGTCTTGGTGTGTCGACGCATAGCCTCTATGCCTGGATAAAGCGCTACAGCAAACCTCAAGAAGAACGGCAGCAGGATGATGATCAGCACGCTGAACTGCGTCGTCTGCGAGCGGAACTCAAGCGCGTCACTGAAGAGCGAGACATATTAAAAAAGGCCGCCGCGTACTTTGCCAAGGAGTGCGGCTGAAGTACGCCTTTATCAAGCAGCGCGCTGGCGACTATTCGATTCGACGGCTTTGCCTGACGCTGAAAGTCCATCCCAGCGGTTATTACGCCTGGCTGTCTGAGCCGCAATCTGCACGCGCCAAAGACGACCAGAGACTGTTAGGTTTGATCAAGCACTCCTGGCTGGAGAGCGGCGGCGTTTATGGCTATCGCAAAATCCATGACGATCTGCGCGAGGTCGGTGAAGATTGTGGTCGACATCGTGTGGCGAGGCTGATGCGTCTTGAAGGTCTGCGTTCTCAGACAGGTTATAGACGCCGCCCTGGAAAGTACGGCGGTAAGCCAGCTGTCGCCTCACCCAATTTGCTGAAGCGCCAGTTCGATGTCGTGGAGCCCAACAAGGTTTGGGTTACCGACATCACCTACATTCGTACGTATGAAGGCTGGTTGTACTTGGCTGTGGTGCTAGATCTGTTTTCTCGCCAGGTTGTAGGCTGGTCAATGAAGTCGCAGATGACCAGCGATTTAGCCATTGATGCTTTATTGATGGCGGTTTGGAGGCGTAAACCGAAACAAGAGGTAATGATTCATAGCGACCAAGGCAGCCAGTACAGCAGCTCCGATTGGCGTAGCTTTTTGAAGGCAAACAATTTGGTTGCCAGCATGAGTCGCCGAGGCAACTGTCATGACAACGCTGTGGCCGAGAGCTTTTTCCAGCTTCTGAAACGGGAACGAATCAAGCGAAAAATCTACACCTCGCGGGAAGATGCTCGTAGTGACGTGTTCGATTACATCGAGATGTTCTACAACGTAAAACGCCGCCATGGTTTCAACAATCAGCTGTCACCGGTAGAGTTTGAAAAGCGTTACGCAATGAGCTTGCAAGGTGTCTAGAGAATCCGGGGCGATTCAAGCCTCTGGACTGGGACCGTCACAGGCAGGGGCGACGAGGCTAAGGATGGCGGGGAAAACTAGGTCTATGAACATCAACAGATGAACAATCGCGTTAATTTCGAGATCACTGATTCAGTAATCTCGGGCCCGTGAGCAGCTTATGAACATCTGACATCGCCCATAAGTTAAATAATGTGTCATAGATATTCATAACCTGTCCAACCTACCGATTCAACGCGGCGCCATTGCCCGCAACTATCTACGTCTAACTCAAGCGCCGCAGCACAATGCTGCGGCGGCGCAATTTACTTCAACTGCCAGGCAACACTCCGTCTCTCACTCCTCCAATCCAATAAACCGCCGCACACGCTGTGCCCCAGGCTCTTCTCGGATAGCCTGAGGCGTGGCATCCAACTGCACGTTGCCGTTTTCCATGAAGAGCACACGGTCGGAGATCGACAAGGCAAAGTCCATCTCGTGGGTGACAATCAGCAACGTCATACCTTCGCGGGCCAGGTTGCCGATCACCGTCAGCACCTCGCCGACCAGCTCCGGATCCAGCGCCGAAGTGGGTTCGTCGAATAGCAGGATGTCCGGATCCATGGCCATCGCACGGGCAATCGCCACGCGTTGCTGTTGGCCGCCGGACAGTTGATGCGGGTATTTGTGGATGTGTGCCAACAGGCCGACCTTGTCGAGTAGCTGACAGGCGCGTTGCTCGCTCAGTGCGCGACTGACGCCGTGATAACGGGGTGCGAGGCTGATGTTGTCCAGCAGTGTCCGGTGCGGGAACAGGTTGAAGTTCTGGAACACCATGCCGATGCGCCGTACCCCCTGACGAACCCGACGGCCATCCGGTTTGTCCTCGGCATTGATGAAGCTCTCCCCGAACAACAGGATTTCACCCTGATCGATACGCTCCAGACCATTGATCGTACGAATCAGCGACGTCTTACCGGAGCCCGACGGGCCGATGATCGAAATGACCTGGCCACTTTGTACCTTTAGGTCGATGCCCTTGAGCACATGATGATCGCCGTAGCGTTTGTGCACGCCCTGCAGTTGCAGGGCCGGAGCGGCGCCTTTGGTTGGGAGCTTAATCTTGCTGGATGCCACAGGTGCGAGGCGCTCACGCAGCACTTGTTCGCTGGCACTGTCGAGGGTTTGCGGTGCCCGCAGGTTGAGATCCAGGTAGCGTTCCAAACGTTGCAGCGCAAAGCCGAACAACGTGACGATCAGCACGTAGTACACCCCCACCGCCGCCAGGGTTTCCATCACCAGGAAGTTCTGGGCATACAGGCGCTGGCCGACGGTCAACAGTTCGGTCAATGAAATCACCGAGATCAGCGAGGTCAGCTTAACCACCGTGATGTATTCGTTGATCAGTGTCGGGAGTGAGATACGAAATGCCTGGGGAATCACAATCAGCCGCTGCAGGCCAAACACTCCGATACCCAAGGCCCGGCCGGCCTCCTTCTGGCCCTTTGCAACCGAGATCAGCCCACCACGATGAATTTCGGCCATGTAGGCGGCCTCAGTCACCACCAGTGCCAACAGGCCGGAATAGAACGGTACCGACAGCACTGGCCCCGCACCGGGCAGTAACTGCGGGAGGTTGTAGATGAAGACCACCAGCACCAGCAGCGGAATACTGCGAAAGAACCAGATATAGAGTGCCGCCGGTAGGCGCAGCCAGGGCGAGCTGGACAACTTGGCGGATGCCAGAACGAAACCCAGCAACATTCCCAGGAACCAGGCCAAGAGGCTTAGTTCAATGACGGTCAGGCTCGCCGCCCAGAAATCAGTCATGAAGAACAGCGACGTAAAGTAAGACCAGTCGAATTGCATAGACACCTCGTGCAAGCCGCGCCCTCGACCGAGGGCGCGGTTTCAGCCATTACTCGGAGACCGGTTCCAGGTCATATTTTTTGAGAATGGCGGCGTACTCACCGCTGGCTTTGCTGTCGGCCAGCGCCTTCACCAGCGCCTGATAGGTTGCCTCGGCGTCTTTCTTGACGTAGATGCCCAAGGTCTGCGGGTAAACCAGTTTCTGCGAGCTGACCACCACCCGCCCGTTGGTACGCTGGGCGATCATGTGCGCGGCACCGGCAATTTCCACTTGGGCCTGAATGTTTTTCGACAGCAGCGCCTGCGTCACTTCGGGGGCCGAGGGGTATTCGTTGACGGTGATGGCGCCTTTGTTATTCGGTACACAGTAGTCGCTGGACAACTGGGCGAACTTGGCAACCCAAGTGGTGCCCTGCTCCAGGCCAACCTTCAGGCCGCACAAGTCTTCAGGAACCTGTGGCGTCAATTCACTGCCCTTGGGCACCATGATCGCGGCACCGGTGTTGGCGTAGGCGATGGTACGCGCCTGTAGCTGGCGCTCGGGGGTGATGTACATGCCGGAAATGATCGCGTCGTAATGCCCGGCGTTCAGGCCGTTGATCAGATTGGGAAACTTGGTGTCGACGAAATTAGCCTTGACGCTCATCGCCTTGGCCAGTGAGTGGGCCAACTCAGGGTCAGAGCCGACCACATTTTTGTCAGCGTCGTAGGACTCGAACGGCGGGTAGGTAATTTCCATGCCGACCTTCAATACACCGGGGGTCGCGGTGCTGGCGAAGGCGGCATTGGCGCAGAACAGGCCTACAGCGAGCAGGCTCAGTCGCGTCAGGGCGTAGTGACTTTTCATCGTGGAAAGCTCCGTTGGTTGTTTTTTTAGGACTGAGAGGTGGTGTTTTTCAAACGACCGAAGCTCGATGGCTTTCGGGCTTGGGACGGCAGCTCAAGCTCGCCGTACTCCACGCGTTTGCGCAGGTACTGATAGGTCTGCAAGGCCTGGCTCCACATGTGCTCGCCAATCGCCAGCGCTTCGTAATCCCGGGCATCTCTGGCGAATGCCGGCAGCGGTTTGATCAACGTGTGATAGTCGCAGGCGTAGAACAACGGGAAGCTGTAGCGCTCCTGAGCGACCTTGCGCACTCGGTGGGCCGTGGCCACAAAGGCGCCTGCGGTCATGACTTCCAACATGTCGCCGATGTTCACCACGAACGCGTCGGGTATTGGCGGTGCGTCGATCCATTGCCCCTGATCATTGAGCACCTCCAGCCCCGGTTGATCAGCGTGCAAAATGGTGAAGCACTCATAGTCGGTATGCGCGCCAATGCCCGGAGCGTCCACGGCCGTGGCGTCGAATGGGTAATGGATCAGCCGCAGCTTGGAGGGAGGACGGGTGACCAGCGCGTCGAAGTAGCCCTCCTCCAAGCCCAGGGCCAGCGCAAAACCATCGAACAGTCGACGGCCGAGCGCAAACACAGCCTGGTAGTAGTCTTGCACCGCGCCCTGAAAACCCGGTACATCGGGCCAGTGGTTTGGCCCCAGCAGCGGCGTGCCACTCAGGAACAGAGGATCATCCACGGGTACTTCGAAGCCAATATCGAAGGCTTCTTTATGGTCCGGCTTGCCCTTGGAGTACACCTCCTCCCCTTCGGGCACAAACCCTTTGTGGCTTTGCGAAGCGCCGATGTAGTGGCGCATCTTGGCTTCCAATGGCTGCGCGAAATAATCCCTTGCGGCCTTGCGCAGACCCTCGATCAGCGTCGGATCGATACCGTGCCCGGTAATGTACAGAAAGCCCACATCGCTGGCGGCGCGGCCCAGTTGATCGGACACGGCCAGGCGGTGTTCGAGCTCGATACTGAAGAGTCCGGCGATGTTCACCACCGGGATGCTGTTGAAGTTGGCCTGGGTTGACGAGGTATCACGCATGGCGGGTTCCTTCACGGGAGAAACGGTCGAAGTGTTCGCGCTCGGTCCGGGCCATCCACTGGTTCAAGCTCCAGAGGTCGGCCACCGGCATGTTGGTGAAGGGCAAGTGATGCAGATAACCATCGGCACCGAACTCTGGAGTCAGCGTGCTGACCGCGTAGCCACGTTCCCGCTGAGAGGTCCAGATGGCTTCCCAATGGCACTGGTGGAACGCCAGTTCGCGGGCGTATTCGGGGGCGGCGGGATGGGGGACTTGCGGGCCCTGGTCATACCCGACCCGAGCCTGAATGTGATGCACGCGGTCAACGAAGGCCGAAAGATCGTCGGCTGGATCGTCCAGCAGTCGTTCACAGCACACCACCCAATGGCTGATGTCACTGGTAAAACGCAGGCCCGGCAGTTGGCGGATCAGCTCCAGGGTCACCCAAGGGCTGTAAAGGGAACGGGCGCGATGCGTCTCGAAACTGCAGAGCACGCCATGTCTGGCGGCCAGTTCCAGGGCCTGGCCGAAGAATTCGACCTGCTGCGCCAGAGGCCAGCGGTCGTTACCTGCCAGCAGATTGACGAAACGTGGCGTCAGTTCCGAGGCCCAGCCCAGCTTGCGATCGATGTCGACCAGGTGCTGGGTGGACGTAGCGCTCTGGTCGGGCAAGACATCGTAGGCACTGAACAGCGTGCAGATGTAGGGCACTTGATTGCTGCGCAGGAAAGCGCCGAACTCGCCACGCTCATCGGCCTGTAATGGCAGGCGTGCTTCGAGGCCATCGAAGCCGGCGGCGAGCAATTCTTCCAGGGCTTGTGCCTTGCTGGCGGTATAGCCCCACAACGTGCGGAAAATTTCTAGTTTCATGCATTCCTCTCGGCTGCGTCAGGCCACTAGCTGTTTGGGCTGTGGGCGTTTCTGGGCAGTCGAAAGAAGTTGCTGCAGGCCGCTGCTCTGTTGGCTGCGGTCCCCTGTGACGAATCCTAAGGCTACGCTGGCAAACGATTGAATAGGCAGCAGCAAATAGTTAGTTCAGAAAATCATGAACTATCGAGGGCGGGTTTCCCTGGTCAAGGGTTGTGAAGTCGAGGTTGGCAGGCCGGTTTGCAAACCGATAACCTGAGCCCGCGGTTCAACCTGGTTCTAGTGAGGCGGCATTTGGATTATTTCGCGGCGCTCACCGCCTTTGTCGAGGCGGCCCAAGGCAACAACTTTTCCCGTGCAGCGGAACGCCTGGGGATCAAGGCGTCTACGGTTTCACGGTATGTGAAGGACTTGGAGCAGGACCTGGGTATCGCGCTGTTCAACCGCTCGACCCGTACCCTGCACCTGACTGAGGGCGGCAAGACCTTCCTGACCCACGCACTGATCGTGCTGGAGGACCTTGAGCAAGCCAAGGCGGTGACGTCGGCATTGAATCAAACCCCGCGCGGATTACTCAGGCTCAATTTGCCTGCTGCGTTTGCTCGGCACCACATACTTCCAGCCTTGAATGGTTTTTTGACGCGTTTTCCCGAAATCAGGGTCGAACTGGTGCTGGACGACACCCACGCCAACCTGATCCATTCAGGTACCGATCTCGCGATTCGCACGGGCACCCTCCCCGATTCCACGTTAAAAGCTCGCAAGATCTGCGACGAACACTACCGGTTGGTAGTCAGTCGCACATTGGCCGAGCAGATCCCGGCTCCCACCACGCCGGGCGATCTTGACGAAATACCAGCGATTACGGGGATTGATAGCCCCGCGTCGATAACCTTTTGCGCCAGCGCGGGGACCGAGCAATCGATCAGCAGAGCCCCCTTGCGCATCAACGACCTGGACGCCCGTCTGATCGCCGTTCGGCAGGGGCTGGGCTACGCGGTGTTACCCGAATGGCTGGTGGCGAAGAGTCTGGAGGCGGGCGAACTGGTGTCCTGGTTGCCAGAGTGGACGGTACAAGGCGCAGAGCGGGAGTCTGCGGTCTGGTTTGTCTACCCGCCCAAGCGCATCGTCTCCTCCAAAGTGCGCTGCTTTATCGACTATATGGTTGAGCATATAGGGCACACACCCTACTGGAAGCGATAACGCCGCCCGATCACTCGAGCAGCGTTACCGCCGGGTTCAACTGAAGCGAATGTCCAGGGCACGCAAGTGGGTTTGCAACCCCGCATCCTGAATCGGGATCAAAAACGCCTCGCTGTCCGACTCGTTAAAGTGAGCATGCCAATAGCCCGGCGGTGTCACGAATGCCAGGCCCGGCGACCAGTCCACGCGCTGGGGATTGCGAATCTGCCCGTCTACGTCCAACTCAGTGCCTACCAAGGAATAGCAGCCCTGGGGGCAATCGATGATGAAATCCAGGGCAATGGACTGATGCCGATGGGGTTTCTGGATCGACCCTGCCGGCAGAATCCCGTACATCGCCCAAAGGACATGGGTCACCGTGCGGGTTTGAGGAAAGTGGCTGTTGCCCAGCAGGATGCTGATACGGCTGCGATCCTGGGCGCGTGGGTCGTCAGCGGCTTCACGCAACTTCGCGTTGGCCACATCCGCCGGGTACAGCGTCGGGGTAAAGCGGTCAACGCTGCGGGTAACCCCCAGATAGCGCAACAGCGGTTCATCATGTACGTAGTAAAGGCGCGCATCCCGGCTGGCGTTGAACTGTGCCGACATCAGGCCGGGCAAGGCGATGAAGCAGCCTTTGGACCATTCAATCCGGTGTTCGCCTTGCACTACGCTGCCCTCCCCCTCGATCACGTAAAAAACCTGTGAGGTAGCGTTAGGTTGCAGCGTCAGCCCGTCACCCGCGTTCAGTCGGATGAAGTTCGCGCAAAGCCCCGGGCCAGTGGCCGGCCCTTCACATCCCAAGGCCTCGCTCAGGTCCAGCGGCACCAGCCGTGAGGGGCCGTGGTCGTAGAGCGATGCTGCAAAGCTGTGGTACGGGATCTTGCTGATCAGGTTCGCACTGATGGGATTGGCCGCCTTGCTGTACTCGAAGTATTCGGCGTGCCGTTGCTCGGCAGCCAATACCGTGGCGGTGTCTGGTTTGAATTCGCTGTTCATGCTTATCACCTCATCGTTCGCGGGTCTTGGCAACGCCCCGAATGATGCGGCGACGTTGCAGAGACTATAGGGACGAAGAGCCGCGCAATTAACCCCTCCAGCGGCACAGCAGTTATGCGTAACGGGGCGTTTAGAACTTGGTTTGCAGCCCCACCCGCAACGTGCGGCCCGGTGCGGGCATGAAGCTTTGCGCCAGCGGATCCAGGTAATAGCGGTCCGTCAGGTTCTGCAACGACAGGTTCAGGGTGGTGTGGTCCTGCAGCTTGTAGTCGAGGAACAGATCAATCAGCGTCACTTGGCTGTAAGCCAATTGCGGCGTGGTAGCACCGGTTTGCCACTTCTTGTCGGCGGTGACCGTCGGGCCGGAGGTGTAAGTGACGCGCCCGCCGAGGGTCAGGGTCTGGTCGAAGAAACGCAGGCCTGAGGTAAGGTTTCCCGAAAGCCGTGGTGGGTTCTGGGTGTTGGCGTACGAGCCCATGAAGCTGCCGGGCGTGCAGTTGGGCGTACCGCTCAAGTCGTTGTAGCGGTTGCTGCTGGCGCGCAGACGTGCGGCGAAGGCGGAGTCGCACGTTTCGGTCATGATGTAATAGGTGGATGAGAGGTCCGCAAACACACGGCCCGCGTCGTAGCGCGATTGCAGTTCCAGGCCGCTGGTCTTGTAGCTGTCGGTATTGCTGAAGCGCATCAGGCCCATCAAGCCCGGGCTCGGGTCGTAGTAGCGAGTGATGTAGTTTTTGATGGTGTTGTTGAAGTACGCCACTTTGATCGCCGCCGAGTCGTTGTCGACCAGCAGGCCTTTTTGCATCGTACTCACGCCGATCTCCCAGTTACTGGAGCGCTCGGGTTTCAAACCTTTACCCGGCATGGTCTGCAATACGCCCTGGCTGGTTTCGAACAACGAAGGCATGCGCATGCCCTGGGTGTAGGACGCGTAAATAAAAGTGTCTGGCGCCACTTCAAGGTTGAAACCAACCGCCGGGGAAAACGCACCGCCGCTGTTGGTGTCTTTGCCGGAGTAGTCATACCCGGCCACGACCTCGCCGACTTGAGATGGATAGACCGTTGAATGGGTTGCACCGAAGTCGTTGTAGCGAACACCTTCAAAGGGGAAGTTGGTATTGGAGAACACTACACCGTTGTTCAGCCGCGGATCCGTGGCCGCGGTGTATTGGCCATTCTGGTCCGGGAACCAGAACATGTTGCCGTAGCCTGCTGGGCTGGAGACGCCTACATACCGCAAGTCGCGCTCTTCCCAGCGTGCTGTCGACTGCGCCACCTTGTCCTTGGTGCGGTAATGCGCGTACCGACCACCCCCCCACAGCGTCAAGGGTTCGACCGGTTTGTATTCCAGCTTGCCGTTGAAGCTGAACTCCTCGCGAGTGCCCTCGCGCAACATGCGATTGGCGTTGATATCGTGCTGGGTGGTGGACACGCCTTTTTGCGGGCGCAGGTCTTCGAACTGGAAGGCTGTGCCGAGGTCGAGTTTCAGGTCGCCGTAGTCCGTCTGGAACCGCGAGGTATTGGCCAAACCACCGCCGATGCGCTGATTGTCTTGTCGACTCCAGGAGCGGTCCGAGCGATAGGCTTGGGATGCGGGCGCCGCGACCGACGTCAACTGGCTGCTTTTGGCATCCGTCATCCACAGGTTGGCGGTGAGGTCCACCAGCGGGTTGCCTGCCGGCAGGTAATGGTAGGCGGCGGTGTAGCTGTCGATCTTGGTCCGGCCCAACGGGTATTGGTAGATGCCACCGGTGCCGAAGCGGAAAATATCCGACGGCATGATTTCGCCAATGCGCCCATCGTAGCGGCGGTAGCCCAGGTCAAAGGTATGGTCGTCGGCCGGGCGAATGGTGGTCTTGAGTAAGAAGGACTCAGTCTCCGACGATGAGTTCAGCACTTCTTCACCGGCGTTGTACGTGGTGGCCACTGTCGTCTCTTCACGGCCGTAACGGTCGAAGTTGCGATAGCGGTCCTGGCCCTTCTTACCTGCAAAATAGTTGCCTTGATTGCGGTGCGCGTAGGCGGCCACCACGTCGAAGAAATCATGGGTATAGGCAAATGCGGCGCTCCCGGACTCGGCTTTCGAACCAAACAAACCGCCGCGACTGCGATGCGGTTCCGAATACAGGCTTTCGGTTCGCGAGTGGGCGTCACGCGAGGCCGGCGCAACGCCGTTATTCCACAGGTCGCCCTTCAGGCGCAGACCAATGTTCTTGCCGTCGCGCAAGATGTCATCAACGCCCAGGGTACGCATGCTCACCGTGCCGCCGATGGCACTGGAGGTCAGGCTGGGACCTTTGTCGATGGTGATATCGCTGATCAGGTCCGGGTCGATGTAGCTACGCTGTTGGGTGCCTGCGTAGCCGCGATACACGTCTAACGCCTGCTGTGAGCCGTCGACTGTCACCGCCACCCGGCTTTGGCCCTGGATGCCACGAATGTTCACATCCAGACCGCCGCCGTTGCGGCTGTCACCGACCTGGACACCCGGCTGGCCCTTCAGTACATCCCCCACCGAGATCACGCCAAAACGTTGCATGTCTTCGTTAGAGATATGCACCGATGAGCGCGGTGCCGAATAAACCTCTTTCTGATCAAGGTCTTCGCCAATGACTTTTTGCGTCGGCAGCATCAACGCGGCCCCCCCTTGATACAGCTGAAAGCTGCCATCGGCCTGGCGTTGGTAGTTCAACCCGGTACCCGATAACAATTGCGTCAGCCCGGCCTCTGCACTGAAATCACCTTGCAGGCCCTTGCTGCTCTTGCCGGTCGTCAGCACGGCACTCCCCGCCATGCTGATGCCTGCCTGCACACCGAAACGCGACAGCGCCTGATCCAGAGGGCCAGCTTCGATGCTGTAGTGCTGGCGCTCATCGTCGGCGAATGCGGCTGCGCCGCACAGTGGCTGCAGACTCAGAAAAAGCACACCCAGCGCGCGGCTGCGAAAAGTACTGACGGGGGAAGTCATGCAAGGCTCCTAGAGGTGATGGCCCACCTGTTTCGGTGGGTTATTCCTGTAGGCCAAGCGAGATTTGAAAAACTATCGCGGGGAAGATAAAAAATTTCAGACAGGCACCACTGTGACCCAATAACGCGTTCGCCGCTCAATGCGCACGGGCAGCGCATGGGTCAGCAGTGCCAGTGCGGCATCGACATCGTCGAGTGGGAAGCTGCCCGTTACGCGCAACGATGCGACCGCTTCACTGCAGCGCAAAACTCCAGTGCGGTAGCGCGAGAGTTCCACCAACAGGCTGTCCAGGCGCATGCGCTCCACCGGCAGAATTGCGCGCAACCAGGCCTGTGCCAGGGACGTATCGATACGGCTCGGAGCGCCGACACCGTGCGCATTCACCCGACTCTGCCAGCCGGCCTCCAACGAAATTTGCGCCTGGCTCTGCCTTGAACGCACCTGCACCAACCCGCGCAAGACGCTCACCAAGGTGCCCTGCCGATCATGGCGCACCAGCAAATTGGCGCCGTGGCTGTAGAGCTGAGCATCCGGCGTGACCACTTGCACGGCGCGAGTTTCGACGGGGGCATCCAGTGCCAGTTCGCCTTCGATCAACTCTACGCTGCGCAAGTTGGCGCTCAGCGCCACGTTCGCTGCACTGGCTGTGTTCAGCCATAACACACTGCCGTCGGCCAACGTCCAATGACGCCGTTCTCCGGTCCCTGTGCGATAGCTTGCCAGCGCCGAACGCACCAGCGTCGACTCCGCGCCTTGCCAGGAAACACCGCCCAGCAGGCCCAATGCCAGCAAGCATTTGAGCATCTGGCGGCGTCGTAGCGGGTCCGTCCCCGCTGCTTCCAGTGCCCGACGCGCCGTACTGTCGGCCAATAGGTTCGCGCCAGGCTGCAACAACAGCGGCAAGCTGCTGACCCGCAGCCAGGCGTGTTCATGCTCTGCACTCGCCTGGCGCCATTGCTGCAACGCCTGACGATCAGACGCATTCATCAAGCCGGACTGCATCTTGACCAGCCAGTCGATGGCGCTGTCGCGCACATTTGGATTCACGGCGACACCGCTCATTCAAAACGGCTCGCATAACAGACACTGAATGCCTTGCCCATCGCCCGTTGCACCTGGGCAACCGTCAGGCTCAATTGCTTGGCAATCTGCGGATAGGTCAGGCCATCGAGCTGGGACAAAAAGAAAATCTGCCGCACCCGCATGGACAACCCCACCAGCAACACATCGAGTTGCAGCAATGTCTCGATCATCATGTGCCGCTCTTCCGGCGACGGCTCTTGCGCCACCGGCTGCGCCGCCAAGGCCTCGAGGTACGCTCGTTCAATGGCCTGACGACGCCAGCGGTTGATCAGCAAACCATTGGCGATGGTCGCGAGAAACGCCATGGGTTGGCGCAGTTCATGGACTTCATGCCTGGAGCGCAGCACGCGGATAAACGTGTCGTGGGCCAGGTCCTCGGCATCGGCGCTGTGCCCCAGTCGGCGATGCAACCAACCGCGCAGCCAGCGGTGATGATTCACATACAGCTGCTCAACCGGCGAGGCCATGCTGTCGTCGTGCATGTCTGTTCACTTGATGTTAATGATAATTCTTCTCATTGTATGATTTGCATTCGGGCGTTGTACAGCGTTGCTACGTTGCGGCGGTGTGTATCTTTTCCAGAAATCTTCACCACAGGAAACCGTACATGAACATTCTGTGTTGAGCAGGAATGTCAGCAGGTAATGCCTGCCCTACTCCCCACGCCTTCGTCCAAGTACTGGCTGATCAAACGAATAAGCCCGCTTTGTATCGCAGGATCGCCCAACAGACCACGGCGTGCCGCGTTATGAATCACGCCATCAATCGCATCGGAGATGATCAGTGCGCTGATGTAATCAGCCTTATTGGGCGGACGGTTTCGATGCGTGGAGACGGCATCTGCATAGAACGCCAGATACTCGATCTCAAACCCGCTGTTGGGGTTGCGATAGTCCTCAGAGCTTGGGGCCTCATCCAGCAATACCCTATGCAGTCCGGGGCAGACGCTATGGGCTTGGATCATGGCCTGAACGACGCTCGCTAAAAACTGCACCGGAGCGAGCCCTTTGGCCTTGATTTTTCGCAGGGTGTTAAGGCAGTCATCAAGATGGTTCTGGCGAATGGCACTC
The DNA here is from genome assembly GCF_001870435.1 of Pseudomonas costantinii. Lineage (GTDB taxonomy): Bacteria > Pseudomonadota > Gammaproteobacteria > Pseudomonadales > Pseudomonadaceae > Aquipseudomonas > Aquipseudomonas costantinii. Next base: position 13,134 of record NZ_MDDR01000021.1, read on the forward strand.
ACCAAGGAGAGCTTGTCCGGAAAGTACTGATACAGCGAGCCGACGCTCACTCCGGCCAGGTCCGCCACTTTATTGGTGGTGAATCCCGCCCAGCCCTCGTCGCTCAAAACGCGAGCCCCCGCCTGGATGATGGTTTGAACCGTTGCGCGGGAGCGGGCTTGACGTGGCTCCTTGCGCATCGTCGGCTTGTGTTTAGCAATGCGAGTAGACAATAAAATCACCTCATACAGAATATAAAAACATTACTCACATTTTGTGTAACTCGAAAGGGCCGACCGTCATGAGCGTCTTGTTTGAAAAACTCTATCGATACGATGCCTGGGCCAATAAGGACTTACTCGACACATTGGGAACCCTGGATGAGGAGAAATATAAGGTGCAACTGCATACCTCTTTGCGTCTGTTCAATCACTCCCAAGTGGTGATGCAAATATTTGCCGCGCATCTAAGCGGCACACCGCATTCTTATAGCGCCGACAACACGCTCGATACGCCAACGCTCGACGAGTTACGTGCCGCTTTGACGGTCTCGGAGCAGTGGTATCGAGACTACTTGCGCAATACTTCCGCCGAAAACTTATCCGAGGCCATTCCCTTTGTCTTCACCGACGGCGACAAGGGCTATATGACCCGAGAGGAAATGCTGACCCACGTTGTGCTCCATAGTGGCTATCACCGCGCAGAGATCGGCCGAATACTCGCGCAGCATTCAATTACCCCGCCGTGGGATACCTTTGCAGTCCATCTTCATCAGACCGAGCCTGCACGCAGGCAGCAGGGAAAGTAATAGCGATCGTATAGCCCCAAGCATTACCCAGCACCGGTTGATAAAGATTTCCTCTATTGGCGGTTACTCAACTCTTGAATTAACGTTCAACGCACCTGTTCAACACGACTTAAACCCAGTCACCCCGAGCCCTTTTCAAGGGGCCGGTTTGATGCACCTCGATTCATTGCTCAACAAAGCAGTTAAACAACTGATTAATTAGAGTAAATATGAAAGAGCAGCCTCGGCAGCGTGCATCCGGACCCCAACAGGTGGCGCACACCCTCGCGCTTTTTCGACAGTCACACCTTCTGGCTCCGCTGAGCTTGCTGTGCATTGCCCTCGCCGGCTGTACAGTCGGGCCCGATTTCGTACGCCCCGACGTGGCCGCGAATGCCGATTACTCGCGAGAAAAGCTCACCGCCACCGCCCAGGCAGATATAGACGCCGGCGGCGCTGCACAGCGACTGATTGCCGGGATGGATATTCCCGGGCAATGGTGGACGCTGTTCCGCTCACCGGCACTGAACGCGTTGGTCGAGGAAGCCTTACGCGCCAACCCGGATGTCAGCGCGGCTCAAGCGGCATTGCGCCAGGCCAACGAATTGGTCTATGCCGACCAGGCGTCGCTGTTTCCCTCCGTGAACGGCAATGTGCAGAAAACCCGCGAAAAAGTATCGGGGGCCACCACGGGCACGCCGTCGTCGCCCATTCTGACGGTGAGTTCTGCGTCGCTGAGCGTTTCCTATGCCCCGGACGTGTTCGGCGGTACTCGGCGGCAAATCGAATCCACCACGGCGCAAGCCGAGTACGAACGCTTCCAGCTGGAGGCGACCTACCTCACGTTGACCTCTAATGTGGTCAATACCGCGATTAGTCTGGCCTCTGTGCGTGATCAGGTAGTCGCCACCGAGGAAATCATTCGGCTGCAGAGCGGCCAGCTTGACCTCTTGCAAGCTCAGCGGCGCCTGGGGGCCATCGGCGATACCGACGTCCTCACGCAGCAGACCGCACTGGCGCAAACACGCGCCACCTTGCCGCCGCTGCAAAAGCAATTGGCGCAGACACGCAACCAGTTGATGGCCTACCTCGGCCGGTTTCCCAACCAGGATCAGGGCGAGCGCTTTAACCTGGCCTCCCTGCACCTGCCGGAAGAACTGCCGGTCAGCCTGCCCTCGGCCATCGTCGGCCAGCGGCCGGATGTGCGTTCCGCGCAAGCTCAACTGCATCAGGCCAGCGCCAACATTGGCGTGGCGGTTGCCAATCAGTTGCCCCAGTTCAGCATTACCGGCTCCGTGGGCTCCACGGTGGCGAGCGGGACCAAGCTGTTTTCGGCAGGCACTGGCGTCTGGAGCCTCGCCGGATCAATCGCCCAACCGATATTTGATGCCGGTGCGCTCGAACATCGCAAACGTGCAGCCGTGGCGGCCTATGACGAGTCGGCGGCCCGTTATCGAGGCACTGTGGTAACGGCGTTCCAAGATGTGGCCAACGCGCTCCGCGCGCTTGAGGCCGATGCCGATGCGCTCAACCAGCAGGTGGTGGCTGAGCGCTCCGCGCAAGCCAACCTGGACCTTGTGCAAGCACAGTTCCGACTCGGCGCAGTGGCTTACATCAACCTGCTCACGGCCCAACAAACCTACCAGAACACCGTGCTTGCACGCGTGAAGGCACAGGCCGCCCGCTACAGCGATACCACTGCCCTCTTCCAGGCATTGGGGGGCGGATGGTGGAACCGCGCGGACGTGGATCCCGCCACCAAGGGCAAGCCCGATCGCTTCGGCCTGCCGTCGTGGCAAGAGATCATGCCGGCCAGCAAAAAAGCAGCGCCAGGCGACGCGGCGCGGTTCAACTGAATTGAATCATTGAAACAGCGAGAACACCCATGGCTGACGTCAAGACTGCCTCTCCCCTGCCCCCCGAGCCCAGCGCACCTGGCGGCCCACGCAAGCGTCGGCTGTGGCGACCGATGCTCATCATGGTTGTGGTGGTGCTGGTGATTGTTGCGATCATTGGCGGGGTGAAGTTCGTGCAGATTTCGGCGCTGATCGCCCAATCGAAAGTCCCCTTGCCCGCGTCCGTGGTGACGGCCATGCAGGTGCCGTTCAGTGATTGGCAGCCCAGTGTCTCCGCCGTGGGATCGATGAAGGCGGTCAGAGGGGTTGATGTGACCACTGAAGTGGGCGGCATCGTGCGCACCCTTGGCTTCAAGCCTGGGCAAGAGGTGGCGGCCCAGGCGCTGCTTGTGCAGTTGAATGCCGACTCGGACATCGCGCAACTGCACTCGCTTGAGGCCACTGCCGACCTGGCCGTCATCGTGCTCAAGCGCGACAAGGCCCAACTGGCGGTAAACGCCGTGTCCCAAGCACAGGTTGATACAGACACCGCGGACTTGAAGGCCAAACTCGCCGCCGCAGAACAACAGCGGGCGCTGGTTGCGAAAAAAACCATTCGCGCACCGTTTGCCGGACGTATCGGGATTACCAGCGTCAACCCCGGCCAGTACCTCAACCCCGGCGACAAAATAGCCACGCTGCAGACCTTCGATCCCATCTACATCGACTTCACAGTGCCACAGACCCAACTGGAGGCAATCGCCATCGGCCAAGGGCTTTCGGTGACTGCCGATGGCCTTTCCAATCAAACCTTCACGGGGCGAATCAGCACCATTGACACCCAGTTCGACTCGACCACGCGCAACGTCACCGTCGAAGCGACCATTGAGAACCCAAAACAGAGCTTGGTGCCAGGCATGTTTGCCCGCGCGGTTGTTAACTCCGGCGCGCCGCAGCGCTACCTCACCGTTCCACAGACATCGGTCACCTACAACCCTTACGGCACCACCGTGTTCATCGCGACATCGAGCAAGAACGACAAGGGCGAGGAAGTCCTCACGGCGCAACAAACCTTCATCAAGACCGGGCCGCCCCGGGGCGATCAGGTGGCCATCCTGTCCGGCGTGAAAGAAGGCGATCTGTTGATCACCAGTGGCCAGATGAAGCTCAAAAATGGCTCGCCGGTGCAGGTCAATAACAGCGGCGCACCGCTGAATGACCCCGCTCCGACTCCCCAAGAACACTAAGGGTGTCCCATGAAGCTTACCGATACCTTTATTCAGCGACCGGTCTGGGCCATTGTCGTCTCGCTGTTCATCTTGATCCTGGGGTTGCGCTCGATCTTCGAGCTACCGGTAAACCAATGGCCACGCACCGAAAATACCGTGGTCACCATCACCACCGCCTACTACGGTGCGGACGCGTCCACCGTCGCCGGTTTTATCACCCAGCCGCTTGAATCGGCCATCGCACAAGCCCAGGGCATCGACTACCTGTCCTCGTCGAGCATCACCGGTGTCTCGACCATTACTGCCACGCTGCGGCTGAACTACGACGCCAGCAAGGCTCTCACCGAGATCAACACACAGGTCAACTCGGTCAAGAACCAGCTTCCGGCACAGGCCCAGGAGCCGGTGCTGACGGTCGCGGTCGGGCAGACCACCGACGCCATGTACTTGGGCTTTTACAGCGACACACTGCCCACCAATAACATCACCGATTACCTGGTGCGGGTGGTCAAGCCCAAGCTGGACTCGCTCCAGGGCGTGCAAACCGCAGAAATCCTCGGCGGGCGCCAGTTCGCCCTGCGCGCCTGGCTCGACCCGGACAAACTGGCGGCGCATAACGTGACCGCGCAGGACGTGTCCACCGCCCTGGCCAACAACAACTACCTGTCTGCCGTCGGCTCCACCCGTGGGCAAATGGTCACCGTTGACCTCACGGCCGGGACTGATTTGCACACGGTGGATGAATTCAAACGGCTGGTCGTCAAACAAAAAGGCGATGCGCTGGTGTACCTGGAGGACGTGGCCACCGTCACCCTGGGGGCCGAAAGCTACGACAGCAGCGTGGCGTTTTCCGGCAAGCGTTCGGTGTTCATCGGCATCAAAACAGCGCCCAGCGCCAACATCCTGACCGTCGCCACCAGCGTGCGCGAGGCGTTCCCTGAGTTGCAGTCGCAGTTGCCCACTGGCGTACGCGGCGAGATCGTTTATGACTCCACGGCGTTCATCAATACCTCAATCTACGAGGTGGTGAAGACCCTGGCAGAGGCGATGGTGATTGTCTCGGTGGTGATCTACCTGTTCCTCGGCTCGTTCCGGGCAGTGATCGTGCCGCTGGTGGCGATACCGCTGTCGCTGGTCGGGACCTTTTTCGTCATGTACCTGCTGGGTTACTCCATCAACCTGCTAACCCTGCTCGCCTTGGTATTGGCAATCGGGTTGGTGGTGGATGACGCGATTATCGTGGTGGAGAACGTCGACCGGCATATCAAGGAGGAAGGCAAAGGCGTGCTGGACGCCGCGCTGACCGCTGCGCGGGAACTGGGTGGCCCGATCATCGCGATGACGGTCGTGTTGATTGCCGCGTATGTACCCATCGGGCTGCGCAGCGGCCTTACCGGCGCACTGTTCAAGGAGTTCTGTTTCTCGTTGGCGGGTGCGGTGACCGTGTCCGCCGTGGTGGCATTGACCCTCTCGCCGATGATGACCTCCCGGCTATTCAAGACTGGACAGGAAGAAGGTCGTTTCGCCCGCAAGCTCGATCAGTACTTCGACTGGTTGCGCGGGCGTTACCACCGCGTACTGTCCGGTGGGCTGAATGTCTGGCCGGTGCTGGTGACATTTGGGTTTGTGCTGTTCCTGCTGGTGGCCGCCAGTGGCATGACCGCCAAAAGCGAACTGTCGCCGACCGAGGACCAGGGGCTGGTCTTCATGCAGATCAAAGGCCCGCCTACGGCCTCGCCGCAGCAGATGGAGCGCATTGCCGACCAGGCCTTCCAGATCGCCAACAAAGAACCCGAATACGCGCAAATGTTCCAACTGACCGGCCTGCCCGCACTCAACCAAGGCCTGGGTGGCGTGCTGCTCAAATCCTGGGGCGACCGGACACGCTCCCAGGCCCAACTGATAGTGGACCTCCAGCAAAAATGGAATCAGGTGCCGGGCGCAACCATCGCAGCCTTCCCGTTGCCGTCGCTGCCAGGCGCCCAGGGCTTGCCGGTGCAATTTGTGATCACCACCACCGACTCGGTGGAAAACCTGAATGAAGTGGCTCAAGCAGTGAGGGCCGAGGCGCAGAAACAGCAGCTATTTTGGTTCTCCGACATGGATCTGAAACTGGACAAACCACAAGCCAGACTGGTGGTGGATCGGGAGAAAATTGCCGCGTTGGGCATGACCCAGGCAGATGTCGGGGCCGCGCTGTCAGCCGCACTGGGTGGCAACTACGTGAACTACTTCTCGACCGCCGGGCGCTCGTACAAAGTCATTCCCCAGGTGTTGCAGGTGAACCGCCTCAACCCGGATCAAATTCTCGATTACTACATTCGTACACCCGCAGGCGCCATGATCCAGGCGCGCACGGTGGCGCATATCGAGACCTCAACGCAGCCCGAATCGATCAACCACTTCCAGCAACTCAACTCAGCAACCCTGTCAGGCGTCAGTGGCGTGGCCCAGGGCGAATTGCTGGCGAAACTGAACACGATTCTGGCCAACGTTGCGCCTTCAGGTTACACCTCGGACTTCTCGGGCGAGTCGCGCCAGTTCATGCAGGAGTCCGGCGGGTTCTTCGGGTTGCTGATGTTCTCGATTCTCATCGTCTACCTTGCCCTGGCCTTCCAGTTCGAGAGTTTCCGCGACCCGGTGGTGATTCTATTCTCGGTGCCTCCGGCACTGTTTGGCGCGCTGGCCTTCATCACCATGGGGTATGCCTCCATCAACGTGTACACCCAGGTGGGGCTGGTGACGCTACTGGGGTTGATCACCAAGCACGGGATTCTGATCGTGCAGTTTGCCAACGAGTTGCAGCGTGCAGGACGCAGCAAGCGCGAGGCGATTGAAGAGGCGGCGGCTGTTCGTCTGCGGCCTATCTTGATGACCACGGCCGCCATGGTGCTGGGCGTTGCACCCCTTGTCTGGGCCTCCGGGGCCGGGGCTGCGGGGCGGCATGACATGGGCCTGGTGATCTTCACCGGGTTGTCGATCGGTACCCTGCTGACGCTGTTCATGGTGCCGGCGATGTATATGTTCATTGGCTCCACCCACCACCAGGAAGCCGAGGAACCTCTCCCTGAATACCAAGCGTGAGGGCAGCATGAGCCTAATCAGTCATTCAAAATGCTCATGGAGCCTTTAAAGAACGTGTAGCCATTACGCCCTTGTTCTTTGGTGTGGTACATCGCGGCGTCCGCATTGACCATCAGCTCATGTGCGGTCAAACCATCTTTAGGGAACAAAGCGATTCCGATGCTGGCGGATACATGCAGCGTGTGCTGGGAAATACTAAAGGCAGCGCCAATGCTTTCAATCAGGCGCTCTGCCAATGCAGCGACATCATCCGGGTGCCCCTGATCAATCAGTACGACAAATTCGTCTCCCCCCAGGCGTGCTGCGGTGTCCTCGCTGCGAGTGGTGTCGAGGATTCTGCGCGAGACCTCGACCAGCAACAGATCGCCCACATGGTGTCCGTAAAGATCATTGACCGACTTAAAGCCATCCAAGTCCATGAACAGCACGGCAAAACGCTGCATGTGTCGGCCGGACTTGCGAATGGCTTGGTCAAGGCGCTCATTGAGCAACGCACGATTAGGCAGATGAGTCAGGTTGTCGTGCAAGGCCAACTCGACCCATTCGCTGGTCGCCTGATTCAGTGAAGTAGCCAGCAACTTATTGGTACGCACATCCAGTGCCGAGACGATCCAGGCAATTGCAAACACTGCCAGCGTCACAACAATCACCAGTATCGCCAGCCATTCGGTATCAATGCCGCTGTTCGCCGCCATGCAGAAGCTACCGACCGGAAACTGCGCCGCAGCCATTCCTGTGTAATGCATGCCGACGATGGCACAACCCATGAGTAGTGAGGCACCGGCCCGGGCAAACCTGGCCTTTTCAGAGCCCTCGCGCAAACGAAAGGCAATCCACAGGGCCGCCCCCGAGGCCAGTACAGCAATCGCGATGGACACTGCAAATATCCAGGGGATGTAGATCACGTCTGGCGTCATCAGCAGTGCCTCCATCCCGGTGTAATGCATGCTGGCGATGCCCGCCCCCATCAACAGCCCACCCAGAACCAGGCGGGTCCAAGGCAAGTGTTTCTGGCAGGAAATCCAAAGGGCAAGGGCTGATGAGGCGATGGCAATTAACAATGAGGCCAAGGTGAGCGGTATGTCATAGCCCAGTGAAATGGGCAGACTGAAGGCAAGCATGCCAATGAAGTGCATTGACCAAATGCCAAAGCCCATGGCGAAAGACCCACCCACCAGCCATAAAACGGCAGACTTCCCCGTGGAACCAGACACGCGGCTGACCATATGGAGGGCCGTGTACGAGGCAAGAATGGCAACAATAAGAGACGAGACGACGAGGACGCCGTTGTAGCTACCAGGAAGCATGAAATACCCGTCCTTGAGCTTACGGAATGATGTTACAAGGGTGATATCACATAGACATCATAGACGAGTATTTTGCAGAGAACGCAAGGCCGTAAAGGTTCGTACCGGATCTATCCCTTAAAGCGCACGCCTACCCCGTAACGTTATCAATCCTGGTCACTGACACGGCTCCCCCCTCCTCGTACATTTAAGTGATTAACAACAGGAAGGTCGCAAAGACGGGAAGTTAACGATAGAAATCCGCATTTAGAACCATTTATTCATAGCACCATTTAGTGTTAATACAAAAGAACCTCTACAGGCTCGACCAAATAAATAATTGGATCCAACGCCGCACCTAAGTGCCCGTAAGTATTGAATAATAGGTCGCTTCGCGACAATTAAAACCGTTTCAGGAAGCCGAAAAACCAGCAGAAATCACATAAAAATGACGCCATAGCAATGACAATTAATGAGCGCATTTTTTTGACGTCATATATTCACGATTTATATCATATTGATTAATAAGGATTTACACATAATGTAACATAACATGAAAAATTATTTAATAAACCTCAGCCCACTCTGTTGCGCTGTCAATTTCACTCTCCTACTATGAATTTCATTCTAAGAACAACTCAACTTCCAACTTCGCTTCAATACACTAACTTTTTCTGCCCAGATATCTGATTGAGTTTGCGCTCTGCGCACTCAAAGGGAGGGATCTATGCGCATTAGTATATTTGGACTGGGTTATGTGGGCGCTGTCTGTGCCGGCTGTTTATCCTCTCGGGGACATGAAGTCATTGGCGTCGACATCTCGCAAAGCAAGATCGACATGATCAACAAGGGCCTATCGCCGATTGTCGAACCGGGCCTCAGTGAACTGCTTTCCAAAGGTATTACCACTGGGTTGTTACGCGGCACCACCGACGTTACCCAGGCGGTTTTGGGCAGTGACCTGTCGATGCTTTGCGTCGGTACGCCAAGCAAGAAAAACGGCGACTTGGACTTAGCCTACATGGAAGCGGTGTGCGAGCAAATCGGCGCTGCACTGCGTGAGAAGACTGGCCGCCACACCGTGGTGGTGCGCAGCACCGTGTTGCCGGGCACGGTGAAAAACGTCGTCATTCCGATGCTGGAAAAGGCCTCGGGCAAAAAGGCCGGCATCGACTTCGGCGTGGCGACCAACCCCGAGTTCCTGCGCGAAAGCACCGCGATCCAGGATTACGACTTCCCGGCCATGACCGTCATTGGTGAGCTTGATGCGCTGTCTGGCGACATGCTCGAAGAGCTGTACCACGGCCTGGATGCGCCGGTGATTCGCAAGTCGATCGAAGTCGCCGAAATGATCAAGTACACCTGCAACGTCTGGCACGCCACCAAGGTCAGTTTCGCCAACGAGATCGGCAACATTGCCAAGGCCTCGGGCGTCGATGGCCGCGAAGTCATGGATGTCGTGTGCCAGGACCACAAGCTCAACCTGTCCCGTTACTACCTGCGCCCAGGCTTTGCCTTCGGCGGTTCCTGCCTGCCCAAGGATGTGCGCGCCCTCACCTACCGCGCCGGCCAGTTGGACGTCGAGCACCCGATGCTCGCCTCGATCATGAGCAGTAACCGCAGCCAGGTGCAGAACGCCTTCGACATCATCGCCGGTTACGGCAAGCGCAAGATCGGCCTGTTGGGGCTGAGCTTCAAGGCCGGCAGCGACGATTTGCGCGAAAGCCCCCTGGTGGAACTGGCCGAGATGCTGATCGGCAAGGGCTTCGAGCTGAGCATCTATGACGCCAACGTCGAATATGCCCGCGTATTCGGTTCGAACAAGGAATACATCGAATCGAAGATCCCCCACGTTTCATCACTGCTGTGCGCCGACCTTGCCAGCGTGGTCGCAGGCGCCGAGGTGTTGATCCTGGGCAACAACGATCCGCACTTCGCCGATGTGCTGGAAGGTAACGACGACAAAAAAATCGTCGACCTGGTGGGCTTCATGAGCCATCGCACCAATGCTACCCAGGAAGGGATTTGCTGGTAATTCGCCCGCCTGTGGTGAACCGCCCAAGGGACTGACTGCCCGCGTCACGCCTATGTCACCGACCACCCTGGCGCATGCCCAGGCTGGCAGCGTGTACGCGTGATTCGGTCAGCCCGTTCGCAAACGATTGTTTTGAGGAGTCAACAGCACATGGATCGACATGCCAGCAGTGCAATCAGTGGGGTTTTCAGCAAGCCGTCCGTCGCGCGGTTCTGCGCCTGGGCGTGCCTGTTTTCCCTGATTGCACTGGCCTCGGAAATGATCGCGCCCGAGTACCTGAACCCGGACCACGCCAAGTTCATTTTCATCATCGGTACCCTCGGCATGTGGCGTTATAGCAATGCCATCATCCACTACCTGCGCGGCATGTACTTCCTGCACTGGAAGTTCCCACGTCTACGCCGTCAGGTTGACCGCATGGGTGATGCGGCGCTGCCGGACCATATGTATATGGTGGTGACCAGTTTCCGCATTCCCACCCACACCACGTTCAAGGTTTACCAGTCGGTGTTCCAGGAAGTACAGCGACTCAACGTGCCGTGCACTGTGATCGCTTCGATCGTGGAAAAGGGTGACGAACACTTTATCAAGACCATCATGCGCAACGAGGTGCAAGGCCGCGACGACATCAAACTGATCATCGTTCGAGCCCGTGGCACCGGCAAGCGCGATGGCCTGGCTCATGCGTTTCGGGCGTTGTCACGACAGATGCCGCTGGAAAACTCAGTGGTAGGTGTGGTCGACGGCGACACCATGATGCTGCCCCACTGCGTTGAGCGCGCGGTCAAGCTGTTCGCTGCCCTGCCCAACGTCGGCGGCCTGACCACCAACGAATACTGCGAGGTGGAAGGCAGCACGCTGATGCGCGAGTGGCACTCGATGCGCTTCGTGCAACGGCACATCAACATGTGCTCGATGGCCCTGTCGCACCGCGTACTGACCTTGACCGGGCGACTGTCGTTTTTCCGCGCCAGCGTGATGATCGACCCCGACTTCATCAAGGACGTGGAGGCAGATTTTCTCGAACACTGGCGCCTGGGCCGTTTCCAGTTCCTTACCGGTGATGACAAGTCATCGTGGTTGAGCCTGATGCGTGCCGGCTGGGACACCTTCTACGTGCCCGACAGCCATACGCTGACAGTCGAGCATCCGCCTGACAGCAACTTCTTCCGGGCCACCCGGCAACTGATGTTCCGTTGGTACGGCAACTCGCTGCGCCAGAACTTCCGTGCCACCACCCTGCTCGGCCGCGCACGCCTGGGGATGTTCACCCTGTACGTGCTGTATGACCAGCGAGTGTCGATGTGGACCTGCCTGATGGGGCTTACCGCCTCAGTGTTCGCCGGCTTGATCTTCGGCATGCAGTACCTGTTGGTGTACGTGTTCTGGGTCTTGCTGTCACGCACGCTGGTGACGCTGATGTTCGTGTTCTCCGGTCACCCGGTGAGCCCGGCCTACCCCTTTGTTCTGTATTACAACCAGATCATTGGCTCGGTGATGAAGGTGTACGCGATGTTCCATATGGACCAACAGAGCTGGACCCGGCAAAAAACCACGCTCAGCAATGGCAGCGTCAACTTCGATGCCGCCCTGAACCGCTGGTCCTCGAAAGCGATGATGTTTTCTTCCATCGCGGTGTTCTTCGGGGTCATCTCTGTTCTGCTCGAACTCACGCAACGTTAAAGGAAGGGCGCCTGCCATGAGTAGTTCAACGACTACCGTACTCCCGGCCAATGTGGTCCATGAAGCAATCGACGAGCGCCAGTACGTGCGCGCCAAGATCAACGCCAAGGTCAAACTCGACGGCGGTGGCCAGCCGTCGTTCGAGAGTGATATCCAGGATATCTCTCTGGGCGGCCTGGGCTTGTTGCATGCCGAGCCACTTAAGCTTGAAAGCTTGTACAACGCCTCGATCAAGCTGCGGCTGAACCAGATGGACTTGGCCATCGACACCAAGATCAAGATCGTCTCCCAGCGCGGCCAGAACGTAGGGGCCGAATTCGTCGACCTGGACTCGCAAAAGCGCGACATTCTGCGCTACATCATTTCAGCCTACATGTCGGGCGAGATCGCCGATATCAATGGCCTATTCAACGTGATGCAGCGTGAAAACTACATCAAGGAACGCAAGCACAAATACGCCATCGCCCGTGGCCCGCTGGACCGCCTGCGCGCGGTGCTCGGCACACTCGCGTGGTTGGTGCTGGGCCTCGCGGCGCTGGCGTTCGTGGCCTACAAGAGCTACCTGTTGTTTTTCCGCATTCCGGCCGATCAGGCGCTGGTGAGCGCCGACGCGCAGGTCATCAGCATGCCCGACAACGGCTACGTGAAATTCATGCTCAAACCCGGGCAAACCCAAGTGAGCGCAGGCGAACCGGTGGCTACCGTCTCCACCCAGTTGGCCACCAGTTTTACCAGCCCCGCCGACATGAAGGCCGTGGCGGACCTCTCACCCGGTGACCTGCAAACCCTGCTGGGTCGCGCCACCATCGAGACCGTGATCGCCAGCCCCTGCAACTGCGACGTGTACTTCCCAAGCAAACCGCTGGATGGCTATGCCTATAAGCAGGCACCGCTGATGCATCTGTTGCCCAGCGGAGAAAACCTGTTCGTGAAGGCCAATGTGCCGTTCTCACGCCTGGCCGACATTCCACGGGTGCGCTCGGTGGACCTGCAGGTGTTCGGAATCGATCAGACGTTCAGCGGCAAGGTGATTGACTCCGAAGTGGACCCGGTCAACCACAACCTGCAGTTGACCATCCAGCCCGACAGCCCGTTGCCCCGCTCAGCCTACCAACAGCCTGTGGCGGTGGACCTGTATTTGGGGCTGCCATTCAACCTGCCGTTCAACCTACCGCTGTAAGGATGCCGCGATGAAATTGCCCACGCGCCCGTCGTTGTTGCTGCTAGCCCTGTGGCTGGGCGACCCGGTTTTCGCCGGGCAAAGCCTGGAGCAGGTGCGCTATGCGCTGTACAAGGATCCCAATGCCAACGTCGTGGCCGACTTGCGCGAGCTATCCGCTCGGGGGGATCGAGCCTCCAAGCAACTGTTGGGCGACGTGCTGTCGAACTCGGACACGGTCAACCTGGACGAGGTGCTGGGCTTGTACAAGGACGCCTTTGCTGATGGCACAGGGGAAATCCCGGCGCTGGCCTCGCTGGTTCGCCTGCTCGATCGCAACCCGCGCCTGCGCGATCAGCAGCACGGCTATGTGACCCGGGCGCTGACGCTTTACCCGCACGCCCTGGACCCACGCACCATCAGCACCACCCTCGAAGTGTTTCTGGTCTACCCGCGGGATTTCAACGTGGCCGATGCCCGGCAACTGCTCAGTCTGTACCAGCAATCCTGCCTGCTCAACTGCCACTCCGAGTTGTACCAGGCGGTGCTGGCCGAACGCGAAGGCAACCGTGGCTTGGCGGATCGGCACTATCAAGCGGCAGTCAAAGTCGATGTGCGCGCCGTGGACCGCTACTACCGTTTCCTCGGCGAGCAACAGGACAGCCTGTTCCAGCGCTTCGCCGCGACGCTCGAACCGCAACGCGCCAGCCTGCCGGTGGAGATCGTGCATCGCATCGGCGCGTTGCTCGACAGTATCAACAGCCTGCAACGGGTAGACGATGAAGCCGACAAGGATGAGCGTCTGGCCAGCGGCATGGGCCCAAAGCCGGTGAAAGCCCCGCCGACACCCGAACAGATCGCCGCCGACAAGGCCAAGGCTGCCGCCATTGCCCGCGTGCAAGGCTGGTTCGACAACGCGGCCGAGCGCGGCTATGTACCGGCGCTGGTGTCGAAGGTCAACTTCATGGTCAGCAACCCCACCGAGCACAACGCCGAAGAAACCCAGGCCCTGATCAACCGCGTGCAAGCCCTTGACCCGACTCGCGCCAAGGCCTTGCAGGCGTCGTTCTACATGGTCACCAACTGGCTGACCCTGGACCCGCAAAAGGCCCAGGTACTGATCAACGAGCTGATCGCCGCCCGCTACCGCGACGCACAGTTGCTACTGGGTGAGCTGTACAGCAAGGGCGGCCTGGACCAGCCCGATCAGGAAAAAGCCTTGCAGATTTACCAGGAGCAGGCACGCCTGGGTTCCACCGCCGCCTACTACCGCATCGCGACCCTCTATTTTCGCGCCCGTGCGCTGTGCAATGACCCGGTCAAGGCCTACGCCTATGCCCAAGTGGCACTGGATCTGGGTGAAAACCGCGCCCGCGGGCTGCTCAAGCGCCTGGATCGGGTGATGAAAAAGGACGACATCGACCGCGCCCAACTGGCCCGCGCCGACCTCATGAAGGAAGCTCAACTGTGAAGCCCTACTCCCCTCTCTACAGCGCGCTGCTGATCCTGGCCTTCAATGACGTGGCCCTGGCAGCCGAAGAAGTGACCGGCCCCGAAACCGACAGCCTCGAGCCGGTGCGCATGGCCCCGGCCGACGGAAGCCAGCCACCGATCACTTCGGAGTTCTTCAATAAGCTGACCCTGCAAGGTGGCTTCGGCCCGGAAAACTCCGAAATCGGCAACGGTCGCGAGTCGTTCTACAGCCTGCGCTACGAGCCTTCGTTCGCCTGGTATTCGCCGGAAAAACGCTGGGCCAAGTGGCAGGTGTATGGCCGTGTGTGGCTGGACTATGACTCCAACCAATCGGCCAGCCTGGTGCAGAACGAAACCAATCAGAACAACGCCAGCAACCGCAAACAGCCGCAAGGCTTTTACGCCGAGTTCCGCGAGCTGTACGTTAAACGCAACCTGCTTTGGGACGATCCGCGCTTCTCGGTATCGGCCGGGCGCCAGCGTTTCAACGACGAATACGGCATTTGGTGGGATGACAGTATCGAGTCGGTGCGCTTCAACTACACCGACACGTTCTCCCACGCCTTTGTCGCCGTGGCGCAGAAGTTTTACCACTACAACACCGACGTCAATACGCTGGACGACACCGAGAAGAACATCTTCTATGCGATGGGCGAATACGCCTACCGCTGGAGTGAGCACAACTGGGTCGGCGCGCGGTTGATGTACGAGGACGACAAGAGCAACCACGACGTCAACGACCGCTACGACTTCACGGGCGTACGCAGTGGCCTGTTCTTCAAGGGCGACCGGCTGACGTTCACCCCGCTGCTGAGCGACTACCACCTGGAAGCGATTTCGCTGAACGGCAAGATGGACCGCACCAGCCTGACCAACTCCAGGGACCCGTCTTCACAAACCACCACGCGCAACAACCACAGTGACGGTTGGGCGGTGCTCGGTGAGGTCGGCAAGCGCTTCGATGACCTGGCCTGGACCCCGCGTGTGGCCTTGCGCGGCGGCCTGACGGACAAGACCCACGACGACACCGACGGCTTTCGCCTCAACGACATTCAGTCCGACCGCATCACACAAGCCGGTGCGTACAGCACCCGGCTGGTCAGCTCCTTTGTCAGCCTGAATTTACGCAATGTGCAGTACTACGGCGTGGCACTGGAGACCCGGCCCACGGCGCGCAGTCGCCTGGACTTTCGCGTCACCGACCTCAAGTTACGCGACCAGGACGGTCCGTTGCCGATTCGGGTCGACGCCAATCAGCGTTCGGCGCGTAACGCCCAGATCAACAACGGCGGCAGCACCGGCGGGCGCTCTGTGGGGCAAATGTACGACGTCAATTACTACTGGAAGATGTTTCCGCTGGCCTATGAAGGCAAGCGCTTCGACGTTAATGGCCTGATCACCGCCAGCTACCTGAAAGCCGGCAACGCGCTGACCAGTGGCGACGACTACCAAATTTCGTTTGGCGTCGTGATGAGTTACTAAGGACGGGCCTGGCCATGATTTTCGCCTCCAACGTGTTCCTGTTTCTGTACCTGCCGGTGTTCCTGCTGGTGTACTTTTTGTCGCGCCCACAGTGGCGGTCCACGGTGATCGTCGCCGCCAGCTACCTGTTTTATGCCTGGTGGCGCCCGGACTTCCTGCTGCTGTTCGTCGGCATCACTTACTGGAACTATTGGTTCGGCCTGCGCATCAAGGCGCGACTGGACGCGGGCGACAAGCGCTGGGCATTTCGCCTGTTGTGGATCGGCATCGTCGGTAACCTGTCGACGCTGGGCTACTTCAAATACGCCAACTTCGGCGCCGATGTGCTCGCCGCCCTGCTGGCTCCGCTGGGCATCAACACCTTTACCCTGGAAACGATCTTCCTGCCCCTGGGTATCTCCTTCTACGTGTTCCACGCCCTGAGCTACATCGTCGACATTTATCGCAAGGACGCGACCCCGACGAATCGCTTCATCGATTTTGCGGCCTTCGTCGCGTTATTCCCACACCTGGTGGCCGGGCCGATCCTGCGCTACAGCCAACTCGCACCGCAACTTCGCCAACGCGAACACTCCCTGGAGCTGTTCAGCCTGGGTGTGTGCCGATTCATGCTCGGGTTCATCATGAAGGTGCTGATCGCCGACCAACTGGCACCCATCGCGGGTTTGTTCATCAGCGAAGGTTCGCTGCAGATGGGCGATGCCTGGTTCGGCCTGGTGGTGTCGACCCTGCAACTGTATTTCGACTTTGCCGGCTATAGCCATATGGCGTTGGGCCTGGCGTTGATGATGGGTTTTCGTTTTCCGGAAAACTTCAACCAGCCGTATGTGTCCCAGAGCGTCACAGAATTTTGGGCACGCTGGCACATGACCCTGGCGCACTTTCTGCGCGACTACGTGTACCTGCCGCTGGTGCGCAAGCGCATGGCCGGCGCCATGCCCGCGCTGGTCTACACCATGTTGCTGTCAGGCTTGTGGCACGGTGCAAGCTTCGCCTTTATCTGCTGGGGACTGTTCTTCGGCCTGGCCATGGTAGCTGAACGCAAACTGGGCATCGCCACCAAGATCACCACCCCCTACAACGTGCTGCGCAACCTGCGTACCGCCTCTCTGATCACCTTGAGCATGCCGCTGTTCTTCACCAGCAACCTGGCCCACAGCCTTGAAATCTACAAGGCGCTGCTGGGCTTCAATGGTGCAGGCAGCCTGGACCTGTACGTGTTGGGCGCCTCGAAAATGGCCATGGCCTTCGCCCTGGTCGCGGTGGTGTGGCTGATCCTCTCGGGGGCCAACAACGTGCGGTTCTATGCCGGTAACAAACAACAGTACTTCATGCGGCATGTGGGCGGCGTGCAGATGCTGTTGCTCTGGGCGGGCTTTGCTTTAGCGCTGAGCAGCCTGGCAGCGCACTCATTTTCACCGTTTCTGTACTTTCAGTTCTAGGAGGCGGCCATGTACCCGGTGATGAATTCGGCGAGCAAACTCAATGGGCTGTTGTTCTGCGCGTTACTACTGGGCATGTTCGTCTACTCGTTGCCGGTGGTGTTCAGCTTCGCCAAGAACCAGAACGACGCCTACTCACTGTTCATGGATGGCAAGCTGTTACGTAAGTTCGAACAGGTCTACGACAAACGTTTCTTCCTGCGTGAGCCTTCGGTGCAACTGTGGGCCGATGCCCGCTACCAGCTGTTTCATGAAGGCACCAGCGGCGTGGTGCTGGGCCGCAATGGCTGGTTGTTCACCAACCAGGAATACCGCGTGCCTAACGATCTGGAGCGCAACCTCAGCCTGCAACTGGCGCGGATCGGCGAAGTGCAGGCTCGCCTGGCGGCCCACAACAAGCGCCTGATCGTGCTGCCGTTGCCGATGAAACTGGACATCTATTCCGAACACACCCTGCGCCCGGCTGACCCACGAGCGATCAGTTTGTACGACCATTTTGTCGAGCAACTGAACCAGCAGAAAGTCACCGTAGTGCCGTTACGCTCGCGTTTCCTGGCCGCGCGGGACGAGGTGCCGTTGTTCCTCAAATCCGACACTCACTGGACCCCACAGGGTGCCCGTGAAGCCGCCCGTGAACTGGCCCGCCAGCACCCGGAACTGATCGGCAGCACGGCCTACACCTCCCAGTCCTCAGCACAAAAATCCATCAAGGGCGACCTGATGAACTACGTCCAGTTCGACCAGCAAAGCGAGCCGTCGGCTTACGGCGCCGGCACCATCGCGCTGTTCGAAACCCTCAAGACCGGCCAGGCCGTCAGCGATTCCAGCCTGTTTGGCGAGGAGCCGCAGCACATAGCCCTGGTGGGCACCAGCTACACAAAGATTGATGACTGGAATTTCAGCGGTTTTCTAAAAGAAGCGCTGAGCACCAACCTGTTCAGCGTCGCAGTGGAAGCTCGCGGCCCGTTCGAGGCCATGAACGAGTTCCTCAAAAGCGACCAACTGAAAGACGACAGCCTAGACACGGTGATCTGGGAGTTCCCGCTGCGAACCGTGTTGGCCCAACGCGCCGGCTTATCCGGCCTGCCTGCCCTACCTATCGGTATTTAAGCTCAAGGAGTTGACCATGACTGCCACAACCCTGATCCAACGCCTGCTCGGCGCAACTGGCCTGCTGTTGGTAACCGCACACGCGCTGGCGGCTGATGGCAACGCCGACTTGTACGACGCCGTAGCCCCGGCCGACTCGGCCTTTGTGCGGGTGTTGAACCTTAGCAACACTGGCATCGACGTGAGCCTGAGCGGCAAGACCAACCCGCAGAAAGTCGCCGCCGGGCAACTGAGCGGCTACCGCTTCACCACGGCCGGCAAACACAGCATCGGGGTCGCCGGTCAGTCGATCCAGCCGAACCTTGTGGCCAATGCCGCCAGCACCGTGGTGTACGACGGCAAGACCCTGACCCTGATCGCCGACAAATACGTGAACGAGCCGAAGAAAGCCCAGGTGGCGTTCTACAACCTGACACCGACCCAAGCTGCATTGAAAACCGTGGACGGCAAGCACGTGATCGTCGACCCGCTGGGCAAGGACCAGACCGGCAGCCGCATGGTCAACGAGATCAAGATCGGTTTTGCCGCCTACGTGGGCGAAAAAAACGTGGCCAACTTTGACGAACTGTTCCTCAAAAAAGGTCGCTCCTACAGCTACGTGCTGCTGCCTCAGGGCAGTGGCTACAAGAGCATGAGCCTGGCCAACGGTATCGACCCCACGGAGTGAGGACGCGTTGCACCGGCAGCCCGCATGCCCCGATCAACAGGATGATGAAGTTCGCGCCCATGAAGACACCCCTATATTTCGGCTTCGCCGCATTGCTCTCGCTGTTCTGCCTGCCCGCGCTCGCCGCGCAAGCCCAGCCTGTCGCAGCCAAGGGCGTGCCCGCCTGTACGGGCCTGGACTGCCTGATCTGCCCGGCGCTCAAAGACCCGCAGAACTACGCCGAGGGGCGTATGAAACTGATGCGCGAGATCGTCCCCGGCAAAGACCGCTGGCTGTTTCGCTCCGAGGTCGACCTGACCAATGACTTTGGCATCCCGGCCAACATGCGCAGTGAATACGCGCGGCTGATGGCGGCCTTCGCGCGCCAAGGCACCCACGTGGTCATGGCCATCCAGCCGACCCGCGGGCTGATGCATCGCGACAAACTGCGCCCGGGCCAGGAAATGGGCTTCGACTTTGCCCGCGCCAATCGCAACCTCAGTGCCTACCTGCAACAGATGCGCGCAGGCGGCGCGGTAGTCCCCGACATGATGCAATTAGTGGCCAAGCCACCGGCCGGTGAGTACTTCTTTCGGCGCGACCACCACTGGACCCCTTCCGGCGCCCAGGCCACCGCCCAGGTGGTGGCCGACGAAGTGCGCCGCCAGCCGTTTTATGCCGGTTTGACCAAAACGCATTACCGCACCGAACCCGGCGTGGTGGTGCCCAAGGACGGCACCATGAACCTGGGGCTGACCTATCTGTGCGGCAACAACTTCGGCATGCAATACGTGCGCGGCTACCAGACGGTGCCCATGGCCGGTGGCGCCGACGCCCTGTTCGACGAAGCGCCCGACCCCCAGGTGATCCTGGTCGGCGACAGTAACGCCGCCGCTCGGGAAGACGAAAGCAAGCAGTTCAACTTCGACGGCTACCTCAAGCAGTATCTGGACGTGGACATCCTCAACTTCGCCCTGCCCGGTGCCGGGGAGGATGGCTCCTTGCTGGAGTACCTGCTGTCGGACAGTTACAAACCCGCAGCCCCGCCCAAGGTAGTGATCTGGGAACTGCCGGCCAACTACCAATTGGGGTCGCCGCAGATGTACCGGCAACTGGTGCCCGCGATCAAGGGCGGCTGCAGCACCTCGCAGACGCTGTTGAGCAATCGCCTCAGCCACCCGGCGCTGAAGGTCAGTGACCGCCTCGAGCTGCTGAGCAATGCCGGCGAAAACCGCAGCAACCTCAAGGGCTCGGCGGGCTTCCTGGACATCAAGATCAGCGACAAGAACGTCAAAGACTTCTACGTCATCGTGTATTACGACAATGGCCAGCGCGACAAGGTCTGGTTCCGCCGTGAAGCGGCCGTGACCGGTGGCCAGTACTACCTGGAACTGAGCAAGGCCAAGGAGTTCCAGGGCGCCAACCTGCTGTCGGTGTTCATGGAACCGACCAAACCTTCCAGTGGCGCGACCCAGGTGGAAACCAAACTATGCCTTTGAAACCCTTGCTGCTGGCGCTGTTAGGTACGGCTGCCGGCCTGCACCTGGCCGCTGCCGGCGCGACCAGCTCGATTTGGCCGGCGCGCGCCACGGTCCCCTCGGCCATGATCGCCGATTACCGCACCCTGAGCTGTGTGAAGGATCCGCCGCCGCCCTACACCGGCAGCCTGCAACTCAAGAGCAAGTACGACCAGAGCGACACCAGCAAATCGACCCTGGCCGCCAGCCCCGACCAAGGCACCGAGGACATCGGCAAGCAGGTCAAAGCCTTCATTGGCGGGCTGATCTACGCCACCAAGCAGTTCGAGCGGGCTAAAACCCCGCAACAGGCAAACATGGCCCTGGCCTGCCAGGACCAATGGCTGGAAACCTGGGCCAAGGCCGGGGCCCTGCTCAATCGCGACGCCAGCAGCACGGGCATGGCCGCGCGTAAATGGGCGGTGGCGGCCATCAGCAGCACCTTGCTCATGACCGAAGCCATGGCAGACAACAAACGCGTGCTTTCACCCGTGCAGAAAGACTGGTTCGCGCGCCTCGGGGCACTGATCATCGAAGAGTACCAACCACGTCACGCGCCGGGTTTTGCCTACTTCAACAACCACGACTACTGGGCCGGCTGGGCCGTGTCGGCGACCGGCATGCTGATTCAGCGCGACGATTTCATCCAGTGGGGCGACAGCAATCTGCGCCGTGGCTTGCAGCAGGCCACGCTGTCCAGCGCGGGGGATTACGCCTACCTGCCACTTGAAGTGGCGCGCGCAAAACTGGCTGCCAGCTACAGTCAGTACGCCCTCGTGCCCTTGGTGATGCTGGCCGAGGCCGCGCGCAGCAACAACCTGGGTTGGTCGGCCGAAGACCAGACGCGCCTGGAACTGTTGGCCAACTTCGCCGCCCGTAGCGTACTCGACCCACAAGGCTTGCCGGAGCTGCAAGGCCAGTCCCAGGTCGACATCGCCCCCTACAAAATGGCCTGGTTGATCCCGTTTTTACAGCGCAGCCCGCAGCATGTGCTGGCGCGCAAACTGTATGACTCCCTGGACGGCGACGTCGACAACTACAGCCAGCTCGGCGGCCCGCTCAAGCCGCTGTACTCCACCGGCCACTGAGCCAAGGACGATTAGCATGCCGCCACTCATTCGCATCAGCCTGTTCGCCACCCTGCTGGGCAGTGCCCTGACTTGCCAGGCCGAGCCGCAAACATTGCCCCTGGACCGTGCGCTGAGCGTGATCCCCGCGCAACAGCACCACGACCAACAGGTCGAGCTGTTGAACCGTACCCGCCAAGCGGTGCAGATGGCCGACGTGGCAATCCGCAGACCCGCTGGACGCGCCCAGGTCAGCCTGCAACCGATGTTTTCGTCCCAGCAAGGCAGTTGGCCGTTCGAGCCGTTCGTCAATAACGGCCTGTTCCGCGCGATTGCCGGGTACCAGTCGCATCACCCGCAAGCCGTGGTGATCAGTGGTGGCAGCATCACCCTGGCGCAACTGGCCGACGCCCTGCACGACCCGCGTGTGTTGCGGCGGCACAAAGACGGTTACCTGTTGAGCTACCCCCTGATGATCACCGCCAATGGCGGGTTGATACTGGAAGGCACCAGCCTGTACCTGTACAACTTTTCCGGTACCGCACTGATCAATCAGGGCCTGCTGAGCCTGAACCAGTCCCGGCTGGAAGGCTGGACCGGTGAAAAGACCAGCGACACCGACCGCGCCTATCGGCCTTTCGTGGTGTCCTGGGCGGGCAGCTCCACGCAGATCCTGGACTCCACCCTCAGCCGCCTGGGCTACAACGCCAACCTGTCGCAAGGCCTGAGCACCGCTATCAGCACCCAACAGGCGGCCAGCACACCAGCGGCCAATGTGTTGATCCGCAACAGTCACTTCACTGAGCTGTCCACCGCTGTCAACCTGCAACACGCCCGGGCACAGATCGAGCAGTCGACGTTTGAGCAACAACAGCAATACGCCATCGACCTCAACAACAGCCAGGCACAACTGCGCGGCAACAGCATTCGCGGCGTCGAAAACAACAGTGGCATCCGCGTACGCGGGCAAACCCGTGCATTGATCAAAGACAACCTGATCCTCACCACCGCCAAGGCCGGTATCGAAGTCAGTGAACAGGCCGGTGCCCTGCTGATCACCGGTAACCGAATCGGCGACTCCAAGGGTAATGGCATTCAACTGCGCAACCTGAGCGGCAACGACGGCGCCTTGATGATCGTCGACAACCTGATCAGCAACAGCCAGGGCAGCGCCATCGACGCCAGTGAAGTGCAGTCATTGGCGATACTGGATAACCGCATCACCACAAGCCCCGAGTACGCCATCAGCCTACGCAACGCTGCGCCACTGCCGGGTGAACTGGCGTTGACCGGCAACCGCTTGGGCGCGATTGGCAAGGCCGTGGTGCGGGTCGAAGGGATCGACAACGTGGTGCTGGGACACAACCGATATCAGGGCAAACCCATGCTGCAGAACCTGCTGATCGGGGACCTGATGCCCGTGCAAAGCCTGCTGCTGGATGCCACCGTACGCCAGAACTGTGTGGTACAGATCCGCCGCAGCCCCGACGCAGCGCCGCCATCGGCACTCGCATGCACTGACAGCAGCCTGGCGCAGTGAATGACCAGCGCACTGCTGTCGTTGGTCAGCACAAACTGTCACTGGCAACACGCCCACCTGCCATCCCATGGCAGGTGGTTTTGTATTGTCTTACTGCAAGCGCCCTCCCAACGGATACTCGACCGCCAGACGAATCTGGTTGGCGTCCAGTTCAGCCTGGGCAGCGTTGCCCCGGTGCACCGCATGGCGCAGGGTAAATGCCAGGTTCTTCGCGGCACCGGACTGCACCACGTAGCGCGCTTGCACATCACGTTCCCAATGCTTGCCACCCTTGCCGTAGCCCAGCCATGTGTAGCCGCCGTTGGGGTCCATGTGGCTGCCATCGATGCCGCTGCCGCGCACGTACAACGCCCCGAAGGTCAGGCCTGGAATGCCGTAACCGGCCAGATCCAGGTCGTAGCGGGCCTGCCAGGACGCTTCCCGAGGCGCGTTGAAGTCGGACAGTGCCACGGCGTTGCTCAGGTAAATGGCACCACGAGTGACGTAGTCGTAAGGCGTATCCCCCGCGACTTTCTGATAACCGACACCGAAGCTGTGGGCGCCGAGTCGATAGGTCGACAGCAAACTCCAGGTGGTGTTGTCGATGCGCCCGGACAAGGCTTTGCCGGTGTCCTGGGTTCGGTACAGGTTGAAGTCCATGCTCAAGGACTGGCCGGGAACCAGTGGTTGGGTGTAGATCGCTCCCAGGTAATGCTGGCGCCAAGTGTCCTCGTAGACAGCACTGAACAGGCTGGCGCTCAACCCCTTGATTGCCGTGTTGCGTACCCCTACCAGGTCAAAGCGGTTGCCCTGCTTGCCGTTGGAGTAGTTGACGACAAATCCTCGGTCATGACTGCTGGCGTTGCGGTCGGTGCTCTCGTTGAAGTGCCCGGCATACAGCGTGGTGGCCGGCAGTTCGCGGCTGGTCAACAACCACCCGGTGGCCGTTTCGGGTAGCAAGCGGCTGTCGGACGAACCAAAGACCGGGGTTTTCACCCGTTGCTCGCCGTAACGCAGTTCTGTCGAGGAAAACCGCAGTTTGGCTACCGCACCGCCTCGGCTGAATTCGTCCTTGGGGTGTCCGTCGTTGTCCACTCCCAGTAGCCGTGCCTTTCCGGCACGCCCACCGCCACTGTCCAATTTCCAGCCGGAATAAACGTGGGCATCAAGGCCAAAGCCGACGGTTCCAGGGGTAAAACCGGAGGTGTAATCGGCCATTAATCCATACGCCCATTCTTCGGCAAGATCACTGCGCTGGGCTCGGGGTTTGTAGGCGTTGCGCGCACCATTGCTGAGTGCGCCGTGCTGATAGTCGCGGCGGTCATAGACGCTGCGATTGAGGAGGCTCCATTGGCTGTCCTCGACAAAGCCTTTGGCCGTGTCTTGTTCCGCGGCAAAGGCGAGCAGGGACTGCCCTCCCAATGCCAATAGCAGGGTGTGGGTCGATAAGGTCTTCACGGTTTGACTCCAGAACGCTTGAGGCCAGGGTGCTCCGCCGAGCGGGGAACACCCGTGGGTACGTCAGAGGTATTTGAGGATTGCGATGTCGCGACGGCGCTGCTTGAGGTCGGCAAACCAACGCGTCGGGAAGAACAGCAACACCCCAAGAATCACGCTCCACAACCACACCATCGGCAGGTCGTCAAAGCCGTAGTAAGTGCCTTGGTTCGCGCCCCAGATCGCCAGCGCGACCAGGTACATGGCCTTGAGTACGTAGAGATGCAGCAGGTAGAAAAACATCGGCGCGCCCCCGTAAATCGCCAGCATCGCCGTGGACCAGCGATCCTGCCATTTCTCGAACAGCGCTAATAACAGCAACGACAGGGCCAGGGTTGGCATCAGGAACATCAGCGACGGCGGGTATTTCTTCGCGCTCATGAAACTCATGAACGTACGCAACGAATCACCGGTCTGCACCCAAGGCTTCTCGCCGTAGACATTCAGGTAACGGATGAACACAAAGGCCACCAGCAAGCCGGCGCCCAGCTTGACCAACCGGGATATACGCTCGGCGGGCGGCATGTCTTTGCCGAACCAGGGGCCGATGCCCCAGCCCAGCAAGATCACCCCAATCCACGGCAATATCGGGTAAGTGGTCCGGGCCCGAGTGAATTCAGTGATGTCGATAAATACCCGCTGATGCAGGATCGACCACGGAACAAAGAACGGCGACTCCGGCCCCACTGTCACGCCATCCAACAGGTTATGCCCCGCGACAATCGCTATCCCCAGTACGATCAGCCAACTGCGCTTGAAGTGCAGCAGCCCGGCCAGCACGATCATGCACAGGCCAATGCACCAGATCACCTGCAACCATAATGTCTTGGGTGGGAGCTCGGCGTTCCAGGCGAAGCACACGAAGGTAATTTCCAGGAACACCAGGAACATGCCGCGCTTGAGCAGAAACACCGACGTCTCGCGAGCGCTGTGTTTCTGGCTATACAGCCACGCCGACAGCCCGGTCAGGAAGATAAACGCCGGCGCGCAGATCTCGCTGAGCATACGGGTGAAGTATAAGTCCGGGGTTACGCTCAACGCGTCGATCGGGTCGGTGACCTGACGGTGCAGCAAAAAGGTTTCCCGTACATGGTCGATCAACATCAACAGCATCACAAAACCACGCAAGGCATCGATGGCCAACATCCGCGTGGAGGTCGCGACTTTACTGCGGGCAAGTGCCGGGGCAGCAGTGCCCGCCTGACCTGCCAATCCTGAAGAAAGGGTCATATCAATCACTCATGAAGGAGGCAATGAATCAGGCTTGTTTTTTCAGCCTGGCGACTTCCGAGGCCGGCAGTTGCGACGGTGCCCGAGGTAATGGGGGTTGGCCCTGCTGCCGGGAGAACGACAGCGTGGAGCTGAAGCGCTTGACGTCATACGCCTCGGCCTTGCCCTCATGGTTCACACGCTCGCCGGGGCTGTAGTCCTGATGTTCCACAGCCACCACGTACGTCCCCTGCCACGGCAACTCGAAGCTGACCTTGCCGGCGGCGTCACTGCGTTGGCTGAAGACTTCACCGGATGCGGTTTCCAACACCACGTCCTGGTTCGCCAGCGGTTTGGATGCGTAGAACACCTGAAACTGCGCCCGGTTCGTATCGGCGACGCCGGTAGGTACGATGTCCAGGGTCAGCTCAGGGGTGCGCGCGCGTAAATCACCGACCCAACGGGTGGCCGGCGTCCAATAGGCCTTCAAGGTCTTGCCGGCCTCATGCAGATCGAAAATCGGATAGTGCAGGTCCCTGGCCAACAACGAGTCATCGCGACTGGGTTGTTGAGCGAGGGCGAATGCCTGACGCTGCAAGGTCAGGCTCAATGGTGCAGACCTGTCGACGATCGACCACGTCTTGAGTTGCTTGAACCGGTCCATTCCCCCCGGCGTCACTTCCAGTACATTCTTGTCATATTCCCCGTAATACAATGCCAAAGGTTGGCCGGGAAGTGCTTCGTACCAAATCTGATGCGCCTCGCTGGTCGTCGCCAGCATCAACGCACCGTAACCCAACAGTGCTTTTGCGTTGCTCATTCGCATTTTTTTCGCTCCGATTGGTGGTGTTCAACGAATCGCTGCAGCGGCTTCAACAGGTTTGAAAACACCGCACAACACTCCGCGCCCTCACTCTGGATGCATTACAACGCAGGCACTTTTGCGCTTTGCGCCGAATTGCGCGCACACGCCGGGGCAGATGACTGTTTTAACGGGCCAAAACAGTGCTTTATGCGGCTTGCGTCGATATGAGGCGTTTAGCGGCGCCAAGGCGTGAACGTGTCCAATCGGGGTGCAAAGCCAAGGGGCCGTGAGCCCCCCATTTGCCAAGGCGAAACCACCCGAGCCGCCTTTTTTGGAGGCAGCACAGGGGGCTTTGGGCGATGGGTTTATTTCAGTGGCGCAGCAGTTTGCGCAGAGGGACGCCGTCTTTAAGCACGGGCGACTTGATGACGATGTAGCTGAAGTACTTGGAAATGCCGATGTTCTTGTCCAGCAGGCTTTCGACCACTTCCTGATAATGCTGAATGCTGCGCGTCATGAAGCGCACCAGGTAATCGTAGCCGCCGCTGATCAAATGGCATTCGAGCACTTCATCCACCAGGCGGATGTTGGACTCGAACTTGGCGAAGTCTTCCCGCTTGTGGTCGCTGAGGGTTATTTCGGTAAACACCGTGACCGAATCGGTAATCTTGGCCAGGTTCAAGTGCGCCTTGTAGCTGGAGATATACCCGGCCGACTCCAACCGTTTGACCCGTTGAAGACAGGGGCTGGCCGATAAACCAACGGCATCGGCGAGGCTGACGTTGGTCATCCGACCGTCCTTTTGCAGCTCGACCAAAATGCTGATGTCAATCCGGTCCAGTTTCACTTGCCCTTCCATCGCGTACCTCTTGACTGCCATTTGTAAGACAATCTTCTAGCAAAATCAGCGCCGTAAAGACAGCTGATGCTGAGCCACCAGATCCGCCATGCTGCTGATGCAGTAATCCGCCGCACAAGGCGTGGGCTGCCTGGCACGATGACGGCCAATCAAACAGCGGTCCAGCGCCAGGGTTGCACCGCCTGAGGCTCGCGTCACGTGCAGGACCGGCTCTGCTTGCAGCGCTGGGTGATTGAGCCATTCGGGATCCTCCGCCAGGGAGATAAAATCCTCCGGCGCGATCCCCAGCCGCTCACACAACACCGCTCGATCTTCCGCATCGCGGTCGCCACGCACCAGCAACCGGTAGAACTTGCGCAGGTAAAGCATGGCGCCCGGCGCATCCTCGAACAGCGACCAGTTGCTGGCTGAACGGGCGAAGCTCATGCCCTCCTCCCAGCTGGCGTGCAAGCCCCAACCTTCGGCCAGTTGGCGATGGGCAAAGCACAACACACCACTGAAGCCTAGCTCAGCAAAGCGTGGGTAGAGTGCCGCCACCACCGTATTGTATTCGGCCAGCACCTGCTCCTTGTTCGGCTGGCCGCCACGGCTGTCGAGTAACGGTTGCAAGGCTGTCCAGACCCCCGAATCCCGATCCACCAGCACTTCGTCGCAATCAATCAGCAATGCTCGATACGTTGTCAGCCCCATGGTGGGTCAAGCCTCCAATGATGCATTTTATTTACCCATGCTCAATAACGGCTCACGCGGGCACTGGCTCAGTTCAAGACCCGTGCCAAAGCGCCCTCAAGAATCTGCAGGGCTTCGTCAACCTGGGCTTCGGTGGCAACCAGAGGCGCAAGGAAGCGCAACACGTTGCGGTATACACCACACTTGATCACCAGCAAACCACCCTCGCGCGCGGCATCGATCACGCGCTGATTGAGGTCCGCATCCGGGCTGCGAACCGGGTCGTCCTTGATCAGTTCGATCGCCAGCATGAAGCCCGTACCACGTACGTCACCGATGCGTGGGTAACGCGCTTGCAAAGCGAGTAAGCCTTGGCGCAAGCGCTCGCCCAGCACTTGGCTGCGGGCCAGCAACTGCTCCTGCTCAAACGTATCGATCACTGCCAGCGCCGCCGCGCACGCCAAGGCGTTGCCACCGTAGGTGCCACCCAGGCCGCCAGGCAGCGGCGCGTCCATGATGTGCGCCTTGCCGACCACACCCGAAAGCG
Organism: Pseudomonas costantinii; assembly: GCF_001870435.1. Classification (GTDB taxonomy): domain Bacteria; phylum Pseudomonadota; class Gammaproteobacteria; order Pseudomonadales; family Pseudomonadaceae; genus Aquipseudomonas; species Aquipseudomonas costantinii. The sequence goes on from NZ_MDDR01000021.1 coordinate 42,053, forward strand.
GCAACCCACCCGCCAGGCTCTTGGCCGCGGTGACCAGATCCGGCTGGATACCTGCGTGCTGGAAACCGAACCAGGTGCCCGTGCGGCCGAAACCGGTCTGGATTTCATCGAGGATCAACACGATGCCATGCTTGTCAGCGAGGGCGCGTAAGGCCTGGAGGAACTCGGCGGGTGCCGTGAGAAAACCACCGTCGCCCTGCACCGGTTCAATGATGATCGCGGCCACACGCTCCGGGGCAACCTGGGTCGCCAGCAACTCATCCAGAGCCTGGAGTGCCATGGCGCTGGTGACACCCCGATAGGCGTTCGGGTAAGGCGTGTGAAAAACCTCCGGCGCGAACGGCCCGAAATTCTGCTTATAGGGTTGGCTCATACCGGTCAGCGTGGTGCCCAGCAAGGTCCGCCCATGGAACCCACCGCGGAACGCGATGACCGCCGAGCGATTGGTGTGGGCACGTGCAATCTTCACCGCATTTTCCACGGCCTCCGCCCCGGAGGTGAAAAAGGCCGCCTTGTAGGCTTCCTGCCCACCGATCATTTCACACAGGCGCTGGGCGAGGTCCAAGTAAGGTTGATAAGCCACCACCTGGAAGCACGCGTGGGAAACCTTTTGCAACTGAGCCTGCACCGCCGCGACCACCTTGGGATGATTGTGGCCGATGTTCAACACGCCAATGCCACCGACAAAGTCCAGGTAACGCTTGCCATCCACATCCCACAACTCTGCGCCCTGGGCACGGTCGATCACCAGCGGGTGTGCGGTCACAAGCCCCCGCGGCACGAATTGATCGCGCTGACGGAGCAAATGAGGGGTTTCGTCGACTTTGCTGTTCATGGTAATTCCCATCGTGAGTCCGGCAACCGGAAGGTGGTTGCGATGGATTCAGGTTACGACGTGTACGAAACGGACTCAGCCGAACTTGCCCCGTGAGAAATTCGGATCGACTGTTTTACCCCTGCCTTTCAACAGATCCTGCGCCGGGGTTGAGCGATCATGAACGCTCCCTTCACCCAGCAGGAAATGCCCATGGCCTTGCTCTACAAAGCTGACCCGGTGCGCGGCCAACACTGGCAGGCACTGTTCGCCGAACACGCACCGGACATTCAGTGGCGCGCCTGGCCAGACATCGGCAACCCCAACGAGATCGAGTACCTGGCCGCGTGGCAGGCCCCGGATAATCTCGAACACGTGCTGCCCAACCTTAAAGTGCTGTTTGCGCTCTCGGCCGGGGTCGATCAACTGGACCTCAATCGCTTGCCGGCGCAGCTGCCGGTGGTGCGCCTGCTGGACCCAGGCATCACCCGAGGCATGTGTGAATACGCCAGTTGGGCCGTGCTTAGCCTGCACCGGGACATGCTGCGTTACCGCCAGCAGCAGACCGCGCGCTGCTGGCAGGCGCATCTGCTGCAACCGGCAGTCAGTCGACGCGTCGGCGTGATGGGGTTGGGCACCCAGGCGCAGCAGATCCTGGCCACCTTGAAACCGCTCGGTTTTGCGTTATCCGGTTGGGCCCGCAGCGCCCATCAAATACCCGGCGTGGACTGCTACGCCGGCGAACAACAACTGCCGGCGTTCCTCAGCCAGTGCGATATTCTGCTGTGCGTGCTACCGCTCACCGAGCAAACCCAAGGCATTCTCAACGCGGGGTTATTTGCCCAACTGCCACACGGTGCAGCCCTGATCAATATGGGGCGTGGCGGGCATCTGGTGGAAAATGACCTGCTTGAGGCATTGGCCAGCGGGCAGCTCAGCGGCGCGGTGCTGGACGTGCTGCAGGAAGAGCCGGCGCCAACGGATCATCCTTTTTGGGACCATCCGCAGATTGCGCTGACACCACACATTGCAGCAATGACCCAGCCGAGCACGGCTTTTGGGGTGTTGTTGGACAATATTCGACGGCATCAGCGCGGTGAGCCGATGGTGGGTGAGGTGGATCGGCGCCAAGGGTATTGAAAGCGCCGGCGATGCTGAGCATCGCCGGCCCGTCGGTGTCTAGTGCAACTTTCCTGCAATCGCCAGCCCCACGTCCTGCGTCGAGCCCTTCCCGCCCAGGTCCGGGGTAATCGGCCCCTCGCCTATCACTTCTTCAATCGCCTGCAGAATCCCATCGTGCGCCGCCCGATAACGTTGATCCCCGTTCCCCAGGAAGTCCAACATCAACGCGCCGGACCAGATCATCGCAATCGGGTTGGCGATGTTTTTCCCGTAGATATCCGGCGCCGAGCCATGCACCGGCTCAAACAACGACGGAAACCGCCGCTGCGGATCAAGGTTGGCTGAAGGCGCAATCCCGATGGTCCCCGCACAGGCTGGCCCCAGGTCGGAAAGAATGTCGCCAAACAGATTCGAGGCCACGACTACATCAAACCGGTCCGGTTGCAGCACAAAACGCGCGCACAGGATGTCGATGTGTTGCTTGTCCCAGGTGACCTCTGGGTAGTTCGCCGCCATCAATGCCGTGCGCTCGTCCCAGTACGGCATGCTGATGGAAATCCCGTTGGATTTGGTCGCCGCCGTCAGCCGTTTGCGCGGGCGGGTCTGGGCCAGGTCGAAGGCGAACTTGAGAATCCGGTCCACACCACGGCGGGTGAATACCGATTCTTGCAGCACGAACTCATGCTCGGTGCCTTCGAACATCTTGCCGCCGACCGAGGAGTACTCGCCTTCGGTGTTCTCGCGGATCACCACAAAATCGATGTCGCCCGGTTTGCGCCCGGCCAACGGGCACGGTACGCCGGGAAACAGCCGCACCGGGCGGATGTTCACGTATTGGTCGAAATCACGGCGGAACTTGAGCAACGAGCCCCACAGGGAAATGTGGTCCGGCACTTTGTCCGGCCAGCCTACGGCGCCAAAGTAGATCGCATCGAAGCCCTTGAGCTGCTCGAACCAGTCGTCGGGCATCATCTGCCCGTGCTCCAGGTAGTAATCACAGTGCGCCCAGTCGAGTACCTCGATGCTCAAATCCAGCTGCCACTTCTTCGCCGCCTGTTCCAGCACCCGCAGCCCTTCCGGCAGGACTTCTTTGCCGATGCCATCGCCGGCAATCGCGGCGATTCTGAATACCTTGCTCATCAAACGCTGCTCCCCGTCTCTGTGAATTACAGCCCGCCGATGTGGAAGGCTTTGACTTCAAGGTATTCATCCAGGCCGTACTTGCTGCCTTCACGGCCCAGGCCCGACTGCTTGATACCGCCAAACGGCGCAACTTCCATGGAGATGATCCCGGTATTGAGCCCGACCATGCCGAACTCCAACGCCTCACCGAAACGCCATGAACGGCGCAGATCCTGAGTGAAATAGTAGGCGCCCAAGCCGTAAGGTGTGGCGTTGGCCAGCGCCAGGGCTTGGGCCTCATCGGTGAAACGCATCAATGGCGCAACCGGGCCAAAGGTCTCTTCATTGGCCAGCAGCATGCCCGCATGGGTCTCGCCGAGGACGGTGGGCTGCACGAACTGGCTGTCGCCCTCAGGGATACCCCCGCAAAGCAACTGTGCGCCCTGGCTCAGGGCATCGTCGATATGCCGGGCGACTTTGTTCACCGCCGCCGGGTTGATCAGCGGGCCGATGGTGACGTCGGCGTCGAGGCCATTGCCGACCTTGAGCTTGCCCACCTCTTCCACCAGCCGTTGAGCGAAGCGCTCGTAAATACCGTTTTGCACCAAAATCCGGTTGGCACACACGCAGGTTTGGCCGGCGTTGCGGAACTTGCTGAGCATAATCCCGGCCACGGCCTGCTCCAGGTCGGCATCGTCAAACACAATGAACGGCGCGTTGCCACCCAGCTCCAGGCTCAAGCGTTTGATGTGCCCGGCGCTCTGACGCATCAACAAGCGGCCGACGGCTGTCGAGCCGGTAAACGAAATTTTGCGAACCGTCGGGTTACTGGTCAACTCTTCGCCGATACCTGTGGGCATGCCGGTCAACACGTTGAACACCCCGGCCGGAATGCCGACGCGCTCGGCCAATACGGCCAGGGCCAATGCCGACAGCGGCGTCAGGTCCGACGGCTTGACGATGATCGGGCAACCGGCGGCCAGGGCCGGCGCGCACTTGCGGGTAATCATCGCGTTGGGGAAGTTCCACGGCGTGATCGCCGCGCAAACGCCCACCGGCTGCTTGAGGGTCAGCAAGCGGCGGTCGCCGCTGGGGGCCGGCATGGTTTCGCCATAGACGCGACGGGCCTCTTCGGCGAACCATTTGACGAAGCCGGCGCCGTAGCGGATTTCACCTTTGGCTTCGTTCAGCGGCTTGCCCTGCTCGCACGTCATGATCAGCGCCAGGTCATCGAGGTTGTCGATCATCGCCTGATACCAACGCTCCAGCAGCGCCGCACGTTCCGCCGCCGGACGCGCGCGCCAGGCTGGCCAGGCGGTGTCGGCGGCCTCGATGGCGCGGCGGGTTTCAGCGCCTTGCATCGCCGGTACTCGGGCAAGTAGCTGGCCGCTGGCCGGGTCGATGACGTCCAGGGTCGCGGCGTTGTCGGCGCCGATCCACTGCCCGTTCACATAGGCGAGTTCTGCCAGAAGGCTGGGGTCTTTCAAACGATTCTTGAGCATGGTCGAGTCCTGATCCGAGACAGGTTTCAGTCTAGGGAGATACGACGGATGAGGATGCTGAAAGCGATTTGAGGACAGTGTCGGATGCTGAAATTTGCGTGGGAACGGCAGGCTCTACCGAGGAAATAAAGGTCTATTTGATCGTTCCCACGCTCTGCGTGGGAATGCTGCCCAGGACGCTCCGCGACCCAAAAGCAGACGCAGAGCGCCCATTAAGGCGTTCCCACGCGGAGCGTGGGAACGATCATTTGATCTTTAGCGTTTCAGGGAGCCGAGCAGTCCTCCCAGGAACCGCTCCCCGGCATCCATCTGGCTGATCTCGATAAACTCGTCCGGCTTGTGCGCCTGCTCGATGGAGCCCGGTCCGCAGACCACCACCGGCACATCCAGACGCTGCTTGAACAGCCCGCCCTCAGTGCCGAACGAAACCTTTGAGGTGCCGGTATCCGGCGCGGCAAATTGCTTGAGGAAACGCACCGCTTCGACGCTGGGATGCGTATCGAGGCCGGGGTAGACGTTGACGGTTTCAATCTCGATGGCTGCCACGCTGGACAGCTTTTTCGCTTCACGCACGATCACTTCGGCGCGTTCGCGCATCTGTTCCAGGAATTGGTCCAGGTCGTCGGCCGGCAAGTTGCGTACTTCAAAATCCAGGGTGCACAGGTTGGGCACGATATTCAGCGCTTTGCCGCCGACAATCTGCCCAACATGCACGGTGCTGTAGGGCACGTCATAGTCATTGTCCTGGGCGCCGTGTTTTTGCAGTTGCTGCTGGCTGTCGCGCAGGGCGGCGATAAAGTCGCAAGCAACATGGATCGCGTTGACAGAACGCGGCGCCAGCGACGAATGCGCCTCCTGGCCCCGGCAATAAGTGCGGTAGGAACCCTTGCCCTTGTGGCCGAGTACAAACTGCATGTTGGTCGGCTCACCGATCACACACAAAAACGGCCGCACTGGCGCCAGGTGCAGCACATCGAGCAAGCGCCGAACGCCGACACAACCGATCTCCTCGTCATGGGACAAGGCCAGTTGCAATGGGCGGCTCAGGGTGTGGTCGGCGGCATCAAGCATCGCGTCGATGGCCAGGGCGATAAAGCCCTTCATGTCGCAACTGCCTCGCCCGTAGATGCGCCCGTCCTGCACGGTGGCCGCAAACGCGGGAAAGGTCCACGCCTGCCCCGCCGCCGGCACTACATCGGTGTGCCCGGACAGCAACACGCCCGGCTGGTCCTCTGGCCCGGTGCTGGCGAACAGGTTGGCCTTTTTGCCGCTTTGGTCCTTGACGATCAACGACTCAATACCCTTGGTCAGCAGCAGGTCGCGCACGTAGTCGATCAGGGCCAGGTTCGACTCCGAAGACACGGTCTCGAAGGCCATCAACTGTTTGAGAATCTCGAGAACGCGGGGTTTCATGAGGCCTGGCTCCGTTGTGCGGCAGGAAGGGAAAAACGCGTGATGGAGAATGGCGCGATCGGCGTGCTGGTGCTGCCGGTGCTGATCAATTCGGCCATCACGTCGCCGACACCGGGGCCGAGCTGGAAGCCATGCCCGCAGAAACCAAATGCGTAGAACAAGCCGTCTACCGTGCCGCTTGGGCCCATGATCGGCAGGGAGTCGGGCAGGTAACCCTCAATGCCGCTCCAGACCCGGATGATGTTCAGGTTGCCGACACCCGGCAACAGGCGCCGCATCTGCTGCATCTGGTTGAGAATGCTGCGCGGCTCGACATAGGCCCGACGATTGAGCATGTCCGGCTTGCTGCGGTAACCACCGCCGATAACGATGTTGCCGCGTGGAATCTGCCGGAAGTAGATGACCTCCTCGGGAATCTTGGTGTACACGCCGATCACCGTCGGCAAGGCGTAAGGCACCGGCTCGGTGACCGCCATTTGTGGGCCGTGCGTGTCCAGCGGCACCGGCTCGCCGAATTGCTGGGACAGCTTCTGGCCCCAGGCGCCGGCGGTAATCAATAGCTGGGCAGCGCTGAATTGGCGGCCGTCGGTGGTCGTGACATTAAACTCGCCGCCGACCTTCTGCACGTCGGCGACTTCGGTCTGTTCTTCAATCTGCGCGCCAATACGTCGTGCCGCCCTGGCAAACGCCGGAGCCGCCAGGCGCGGGTTGGCATGCCCATCGTGCGGCGCATGGGAGCCGCCCTTCACGTCCGGACCGAGGAACGGAAAACGCTCACGCAACTCGGCACCGCGATAGATTTTCAGGTCCAGTTGCGCCGCCTCAGGCGCAGCGGCATACGCCTCGAGTTCAGCGATTTCGTCTTCGCGATAACACACGCGCATATGGCCGCTGGCGATAAATTCCAGGTCATCGTCGATCAACTCAGGCAAACGTTTCCACAGCGCCCAGGAGCGATTAGCCAGTTCCAACTGACCGAGATAGCGACCCTGGCGCCGGACATTGCCGAAGTTCACGCCGCTGGCGTACTGACCGATCTGGTCACGTTCCAGCAGAATCACCGACTGCCCGCGACGGCGCAGGAAAAATGCCGCCGCCGAGCCCATCAGGCCGCCGCCGACAATCACTACATCGGCTTTCTGTAGGGTCATGGCGACACCTCCTCGGTGAGCATCGACAACGGTTTAACGGGCGCCTGGCCGCGCTGGCGACCGACCTCTTGTACTTGCACGCCGGCCGCGGCTGCAATCACTTCGGCCCCCGCCTGCGAGCAATAACGCCCCTGGCAACGGCCCATGCCCACTCGGCTGAACGCCTTGGCGCGGTTAACTTCACAGGCGCCCTTCTCGTTCACTGTGCGGCGCAACTCGCCGGCGCTGATCATCTCGCAGCGGCACACAATGGCGCTGTCCGGCAGAGCCTTGGCCTGCTCGCTCGGCCACGGGAACGCCTGGGCCAGGCCGAGGCGAAATTGATCCATCACCGCCAATGCTTGCTGTTGTTCTTCACGCAGCCCGCTGTCGACCGGTTGTTGAAGGTCTTCCAGCAGCGCCAACGCCACCAGGCGCCCTGCATGTTCGGCAGCGTCGGCACCGCGAATTTTCGCACCGTCTCCGGCCGCATACATGCCCTTCACCGAGGTGCGCCCGGCGTCATCGGTGGCCAGCCACCATTGGCTGGAGGCATGATCAAACGCCATGGCGCAACCGGCCAGGTCGCCCAGTTGGGTTTCAGGGCGCAAGTGGTAACCCAGCGCGACCGCATCGGCCTGCACCGTCTCAGTCCGCCCGCCATCGGTGGTGAACCGCACCCCCATCACGCCATTGGCTGCATCGCCCATGACTTGCAGCGGTTTGATCCCCAAGTGCACCGCGACCTTGGCCCGATACAGCTGCACCAGCAACTTGATCCCGGTGAACAGCAAACCTGGCCGCGCCAGCAGTTTGGGCAGGGCCTTGATGCGCAGGCTCAGCGGCGATGTATCGAGCACCGCCGCCACTTCGGCGCCGGCTTTGACGTATTGGCTGGCGACCAGGTACAGCAACGGCCCGCTGCCCATGAACACCACGCGATGGCCGATGGACACGGCCTGGTTTTTCAACGCGATTTGCGCCCCGCCCAGGCTGTAGGTGCCCGCCAGCTGCCAGCCTTCAATCGGCATCAAGCGGTCGGTGGCGCCGGTGCAAAGGATCAGCGCGTCGTAATCCACCGTGCTGTGGCGGCCCTGGCTCGCGCAGCACAACTGCCCCGACGTGAGGTTCCACACCAAGGTGTCGGGGCGGTAGTCGATGGCGCCGCGCAGGCGATCGAAACTCTGGTGCAGGTCCTGGGCCTTGGCGGCCTCAGTGCCGTACAACGTCGTATAGTCGCGGGTAAAACCTTCTGGCTGGCGGCGGTAGATCTGCCCGCCGTCGCGGCGATTTTCATCGATCAGGATCGGTTTGATACCGGCAGCCAGCAAGGTTTCAGCGCAGCGAACCCCCGCCGGTCCGGCACCGACTATGACTACCCGTGCAGTGGCCATGTCGCCTCCGGTTGCGTCGTGACAATATCCAGTCCATCGCGGACTTCATTGGAGCAGGCGCGCAGGCGTTCGCCGCTGCGGGTCCATACCCAGCAATCCTGGCACGCGCCCATCAGGCAAAAACCGGCGCGGCGCCCGCTGTCGAATTCCGATTGACGCAGCGCGTTGCCCTGGGTCAGCAGCGCGACCATCACCGTATCGCCTTGCAACGCTTGGATGGGTGCCCCATCCACGATCAGGCTGACCGTCGGCCGGCCCTGTTCGGCCAGCCTCACAAAACGACCGTTCATGCATACGCTCCCAAGGTCATGGTAGTAACGCCCTGCTGAATCTTGAGCAATTGGGCGCTGTCGTGGTGACAGAGAACTTCACTGCCGTTGTCCAGCGTGCGGCGGTTCGGTGCGGTGTGGTTGCACAGGCCGTCGATACGCACCGGGCAGCGATCGAGAAAGGTGCACAACTGCGGCACGTTGGCGCGCTCGCCAATCGGCGGCAACGTGCTGCAGGTAGCGCCGCAGTTTTCCAGCCAACCCTGGCGCAGTTCCGGCACCGAGTGGATCAGCAGGTCGGTATAGGGATGGAACGGTGCCTCGGCAAACGACTGGCGGCTGCCGGCCTGCACCTTGTGGCCGCTGTACATCACCACAATGTCATCACACAGCGCACGTACAGTGGAGATGTCGTGGCTGATAAACAGGTAGGACACGCCGAGTTGCTGACGCAGGTCGCGCAGCAGTTCGAGGATAGCCGCGCCCACCACGGTATCGAGGGCCGAGGTGACTTCATCGCACAGGATCAAATCCGGCTTGGCCGCCAGTGCGCGGGCCAGGTTGACTCGCTGCTTTTGCCCACCGGACAGCTCACTCGGGCGGCGTTCTGCCATGTCACGCGGCAGGCGCACCAGATCGAGCAGTTCGCCGATACGGGCTTGCAACGCCGCGCCCTTGAGGCCGAAGTACATCTTCAATGGGCGGCTGAGGATGGTTGCAACGCTGTGCATGGGGTTGAGCGCGGTGTCGGCGTTCTGGAACACCATCTGTATGCGCCGAAATTGCTCAGGCGTGCGCTCCGACAGACTGCCGCCCAGCGGCTGGCCGTCGAACGTCAGCCCACCGAGGGCCGGGGTCAGCAGCCCCGCGACAACGCGCGCCAAGGTCGACTTGCCCGAGCCCGACTCACCGATCACGCCGATGGCCTGGCCGCGACGCACGGTCAGGTCGATGTCTTCCAGCACCCGGATGGCGGGCATGCCCTGCATGTTCTTGTTGCCGTAGCCGGCGGTCAGGCCGCTGATGGTCAGCAACGGCAGGTCTTCGGCAATCCCGCTGGGCGGGCGAATGGAGGTATCGGGGCGCGCGGCAGCCAGCAGGCTGCGGGTGTACTCATGGGCTGGGGCTTTGAGCAACGGCTCCGTGGCGCTCTGTTCGAAGATCTGACCGCCGTTGAGTACCACGATCTGGTCGGCCATCTGCGCGACCACCGCCAAATCGTGGGACACATAAACAGCCGTTGCACCGCGCTCACGCACCACACGCTTGAACGCACGCAGCACGTCGATCTGGGTGGTCACGTCCAGCGCGGTGGTCGGTTCGTCGAGTACCACCAGCAACGGGTCGCTGATCAGCGCCATGGCCGCCATCACCCGTTGCAGTTGCCCACCGGAGACCTGGTGCGGGTAGCGCCGACCGATACGCTCAGGATTGGGCAGGGCCAGGTCACGGAACAAACCGATGGCCTTGGCTTCCAGCTCGGCGCGAGTACCGAGCCCATGAATCAACGCGCCCTCCACCACTTGGTCGATGAGTTTTTTTGCCGGGTTGAAGGCAGCGGCAGCGCTTTGCGCGATGTAGGACACACGATTACCGCGCAGGCCCTGTAGCTGCTTTTCGCTCAAGGCGAGCATGTCGTGTTCACCGACCTGCACCACCCCGCCAGCCAGGCGACAACCACGTCGCGCATAGCCCAACAAGGCCAGGGCGATGGTGGTCTTGCCCGAGCCGGACTCGCCGATCAGCGCCAGTACTTCACCTTTTTCCAGGGAAAAGCTCACGCCTTTGACGATTTCCACTTCCCCGCGCTCGCCACAGGCAACCACGCGCAGGTCTTCGACGCGAATCAATTCGCTCATTTCAATGGCCTCCCGAGCGTCGACTACGTCGAGACGACAGATAGTCAATCAACAGATTCACACCGATGGTCAGCGTGCCGATGGCCAGTGCCGGAATGATGATGGCCAGCGCGCCCTGGTTGAGGCCGCCGATATTCTCGCGCACCAGCGAGCCGAGGTCCGCGTCTGGTGGTTGCACGCCCAGGCCGAGAAAACTCATGCCGCTGAGCAACAACACGATGTAACCGAAGCGCAGGCCCAGGTCGGTCAATACCGGGTTGAGCATGTTCGGCAGGATCTCCATGCACGCCACGTACAACCGGCGTTCGCCTCGGGTACGCGCAACCTGCACGTATTCCAAGGCCTCAATGTTGACCGCCATGCTGCGGGCTACGCGAAACGAGCCTGGGATATAACTGATCACGGCAGTGCAGATCAGCAGAGTGACTGAGGAGCCAAAAGCCGAGACCATGATCAGTGCAAGCATTTTGCTCGGAATCGAGATGAAGGCGTCCATGATGCGGCTGATGATTTCGTCCAGCCATTTGGGCGAGACCACCGACAACAGCGCACACCCAGTGCCGAAAGTGCTGGCGAGTAACGCCGCCACCAGCGCCAGCCCGACGGTGAACCGTGCGCCCACCAACACCCGGCTAAGCATGTCGCGGCCCAGGTAATCGGTGCCGAACGGGTGTGCGAGGCTAAAACCTTCGAAGATGTTATCGGACACCACTTCACCCACCGGGTGCGGCGCCAACCAGGGACCGAACAGCGCCACCAGCAACCAGGCCACGCATACAACGGCCCCCACCAGGCCCAGCCACGACGGGCCGCTGGAGGCTTTGGCGAGTGCCAGGGAGGAAGAGACAGGCTTTGACTTCGCAATGAGATTGTTCATTGGTTTCTCAGCCTCGGATTAGACAGGATTGCGCACAGGTCGGCGAGCAGCACCAAGCCCAGGTAGGCCGCGCAGAACAACATGGTGCACGCTTGCACCAGCGCCATGTCGCGGTTAGTCACGGCATCGACCATCAAACTGGCAATGCCGGGGTAGTTAAAGATGGTTTCAACGATCACCACCCCACCCAACAGGTACGACAGGCTCAGGGCAATGGCGTTGGCAATCGGCCCGATCGCATTGGGCAAGGCATGGCGCAGCACAATACGTATCGGGCTGACGCCTTTGAGGCGGGCCATTTCCACGTAGGGGCTGTCGAGTTGGTCGATCACCGCGGCGCGGGTCATGCGCGCCATTTGCGCGACGATCACGCAACACAGCGTCATCACCGGCAAGGCATAGGTACGCATGAATTGCAGCGGTGAGGTGATGTCACTGGCGTAAGACAGTGCCGAAAGCCAACCAAGGTTGACCGCAAAAATCAGCACCGCGAGGGTTGCCACCAGGAACTCCGGCACCGCGACCATCGCCAGGGTGACAAAGCTCAGGCAACTGTCGATGCGCCCGCCCCGGCCCATCGCCGAGCCGATGCCCAATACCAGCGCCACCGGCACCGAGACCAGCGCCGTGGCGCCCGCCAGCATCAGGGTGTTGGGCACGCGGCCCGCCATCAGCTCACCCACCGGCATGGCGTTGGACACCGATACCCCCATGTCGCCGGTCAGCAGGCTCATCAACCAGTGCAAGTACCGCAACACACCGGGCTGGTCCAACCCCAGCTTCAGGCGCAGTGCCGCCACCTGTTCAGGGGTTGCGAACTGGCCAAGGGATTGTTGAGCCGCGTCCCCCGGCAGGACAGCCGTGATCGCAAACACGACCATGGACACGATCAACAAGGTCACGACCCCGGCACCGAAGCGCCGGCCGATCAACCACAGTGTATTGCTATTCATCGTACCGCCCTCCTCACGCGTCCAACCACACCTGCTCGGCAAACATGTAGCCCATGAAACCGCCCAGCGGGTTGCTGTCGTAGCCTTTGACGCGCTGGTCGACACCATCGATGTTGCTGATGAATACCGGCACACCGATACCGCAGTGATCGTGCACCAGCGTCTGCATGTCGCCATACATCTTCGCGCGCTTGGCGTCATCGGTTTCGCCACGGGCCAGCATCAGCAGTTGGTCGAACTGATCGTTCTGCCAGCCGGACTCGTTCCACGGCGCCTTGGACTGGAAGAACTGCGAGAACATCACGTCGGCATTCGGCCGTGGGTTGATGTTGCCGAAGCTCAACGGGTGCTTCATCCAGTGGTTGGACCAATAGCCGTCGCTCGGCAGGCGGTTGACGTCGAGCTTGAGCCCGGCTTGTTTGGCCGATTGCTGCAGCAGCACAGCAATGTCTACCGAACCGGTGGCCGCAGGCGACGCCATGACGGGCATGGTGATGCTTTCCATGCCGGCTTTTTTCAGCAGGAACTTGGCTTTTTCCGGGTCGTAGACCGTCTGCGGCAAGTCGGTGTTGAAGTAGCGCGAACCCGGCGCAATCGGGTGATCGTTGCCGACCACGGCAAACCCACGGAACACCGCAGATTTGACCTGCTCACGGTCGAGCAGCAGCTTCATGGCCTGGGTAAATTCCGGGCTTTTGCCAGGCAGTTGATCCTGGCGAATGATCAAGTCAGTGTAGTTGCCCGACGGTGCATCGACGACCCGGTGTTTGGCGCTGGCAGCAATACGCGTGGTGGAGCGCGGGTTGACCTCGTTGATCATGTGCACGTCGCCCGACAGCAGCGCGTTGACGCGCGATGGCTCGTCGGCGATCGCGATAAACTCGATCTCGTCGAGGTACGGCAGGCCCGGCTTCCAGTAGCTCTTGTTGCGCACGGCAATCGAACGTACACCCGGCTTGAACTCGCCCACAGTGAACGGTCCGGTGCCGATGCCTTTGCTGAAGTCGGTAGTGCCTTCTGGAACGATCAACAAGTGCGACACGGCGAGGATCGACGGCAACTCAGCGTTGGGCGCACTGAGGCGAATCTGCACCTCGTTCGGCCCGCTGGCCTTGATCTCGGCGAACTGCTCCATCAACGGCATGACTTTGGAGCCGGTGAGCGGGTCCTTGTGACGGCTGAGGGAGAACACCACGTCGGCGGCGGTGAGGCTCTTGCCGTTGTGGAAGGTCACATCCTTGCGCAGGGTGATGGTCCACAGGGTCGCGTCGGAATTGTCGATGCGTTCAGCCAGTTCCAGTTGCGGCACCAAGTGCTTATCGAAACGGGTCAGGCCGTTGTAGAACATGTAGTGGCGTACGTAGTCGGTGGACAGCGCGCCCTTGGCCGGGTCGAGGGTATCGGCGGTGGAGCTGGACATGCCGGCGACACGGATCTTGCCGCCTGGCTTGCCCTTGCCCGCCGTGCTTGCTTCATCGGCGAACAGCTTGCCGGCGGCGCCGAACAGGCTGCCCGCGCCGGCTGCGGCCACGCCGGCAACACCGAGCATTTGCAATGCGTTGCGGCGTGACATGCCACGATTGAGGCTTTCGAACACCCGCAGGCTTTCCTGGCCGGAAATGAGCTCGGGTGTGTTTTTGTTGTCAGTCATATCAAGGCTACCTGTCGATAATCGGGAGAATCGAGTGCTACGGATGTCCGCAGCGTCCTGGAAACGCAAACGACGGTGACGCAACAACGGCAACTCAGTGCAAATAATCCTGGAACCGGTAGTAGGCCCCCACGAACGGCAGGAACCAGGGCTTGCCGAAATGCCCGGGAATCGCCGGCCATTCCAGTTCGCGCCACGGATTGGCCGCAGGATTGCCGGCCATGACTTCGGCCATCACCTGGCCCATGTGCACCGACATCTGCACGCCATGACCGCTGTAGCCCATGGAGTGAAACACCCCGCCATGCTGTCCGGCGCGGGGCAGGCGGTCGGACGTCATGTCCACCAGGCCACCCCAGCAGTAGTCGATTTTCACGTCCGCCAACTGTGGGAACATGTTCAGCATCGCCGCTTGCAACACCTTGCCGCTCTTGGCGTCGGAGACGCTGTTGGACATTGCAAACCGCGCCCGCCCGCCAAACAGCAGGCGGTTGTCCGGGGTCAGGCGAAAGTAGTTGCCGATCATGCGGCTGGTCACATAGGCCCGGTGCTGGGGCAACAACTGGTCGATCAGCGCTTGAGGCAAGACTTCGGTGGCGATCACAAAACTGCCCACCGGTACGATCCTGCGGCGGTACCAGCCGAGGTCGCCATGCTGGCAGGCGCCGGTCGCCAACAATACTTGCCCGGCATGCAGCGAACCCTTGGCGGTGTTGACCTGATAACCGCCGGCCTGGGCCTTCCAGTCCTTGACTTGGATGTGCTCGTAAATCATCGCGCCGCGCCGCGCAGCCGCTTCGGCCAAACCCACGCCGAAGCGCCCGACATGCATCTGCACACCGTTGCGTTGCAGCAAGCCGCCGTGGAACTGCGCCGAGTTGACTTCGGCGTGGGTCTGCTCGGCGGTCAGCAACTCGACATCCGCATCCACTTCCTGGCGGATCAACTCACACGTGCGGGCCAGGCCTTCGTAATGCATCGGCTTGGCCGCCAGCTTGAGCTTGCCGTTACGCACCAGGTCGCAGGTGATCCCTTCCTGCTCGACCAATGAGACCACCGTCTGCACCGCACTTTCATAGGCTTGGTAGTAGGCACGCGCCTTGTCGGCCCCGAGGCTCGCGTGCAACCCGGCATAATCCTGGGCCACCCCGGTATTGCACTGCCCACCGTTACGCCCCGAGGCTTCGCCGATCACGCGCCCAGCGTCCAGCACCACTACGCTTGCGCCCTTGAGCGCCAACGCCCGCGCCGCCGCCAGGCCGGTGAACCCACCGCCGACCACCGCGACATCGACCTGCTTGGGCAAGCCGCCCAACTGGGCACCGGTAAATGCCGGTGCGGTGTCGAGCCAATAGGATTCACTGCCCATGTATTACCCCTTGGTGTGCTGTTACAGACCGACCAACGCTGGCAACCCACCGATATCAGTGATCTGCTGGTAACCGTAAAACGCATTGGCCGGCACTTCGTGGCCGCGGGCAACGAACGCTTTATTCTTGATCTTCATGTCATGGGCCGGCATCAGGTCATAACGGAAGCTTGAAGACACATGCAAGATGTCTTCCGGGCCGCAACCGAGGTTGTCGAGCATGAACTCAAACGCCGCCAGGCGCGGCTTGTAAGCCTGGGCCTGTTGAGCAGTGAAGACCTTGTGGAACGGCGCGCCGAGTTTGTCGACGTTGGACATGATCTGGCTGTCCATCGCATTGGAGAAAATCACCAGGGGGATCTTGTCGGCAATCTTCGACAGACCGGCCGGCACGTCCGCATGGGGACCCCAGGTTGGCACGGCGTCGTAGTACAACTGGCCTTCTTCGCGGTAGTCGATGCCCCAGCGCTTGCAGGTACGGGCCAGGGCAGTCTTGAGAATTTCGTCGTACGGGCGCCAGTCGCCCATAACCTGATCGAGACGGTAGGCCGAGAAGTCCTTGACGAACTGATCCATCTGCTCGGGTTTGATCCGATCGGCGAACAGCTCACGGGTCATGGTGCCCATATGGAAGTTGGTCAGCGTGCCGTAGCAGTCGAACGTGATGAATTTGGGACGAAGAAAGCTCATTGAGTGCGGTCCTGAAGTCAGTTGAGTGTGGCAAGCGTTCGCTGCCCTGGCGGCGCGTCGGCCTCGTTGCAGCACAGGTTCATTACACCACTGTGAAATCAGCATATGCCGTCTAAAACGACCTGCGCTCAATACAAACCACCGTTTTGGTGGCTGGGCTCAGCAGAGTTTGCGGTGCGCGCCAAGCTTGGGCAGAGCCCGTATTTGTGCGCCTTTATGGGAATTTTTGGACGCAAAGGCTCAAGATTGGGTTGAGCTGCGACAGAAAGTGTTGTGAAAGCAGTTTTTTGTGCGGTGACGTGGGTAACGCAGTGACGGCCAACCCCGGCGACAGCGTATTCGTGGCCAAGGGCGCGCCTTGTGCGTGAAACAGCACGGCGTATGTGCGCAAGGTTTACGCAGTGAAATAAAGTAGGGCCGGGCTGCACAATAGCGCCCGGATCATGCTTTCAACGCATCTTCCAGAAATGCCACCAGTGCCTGTACGCGCGGGCTGCGAAGTTTTCGCGACGGCACCAGCAAGTTGACCGGAGCACTGTCAAAGCTCCAATCCGCCAACACCCGCACCAGGTTGCCGCTGGCGATCGCATCACTCACATCCCACTGCGAACGTAACACCAACCCCAGTCCTTGCTCAGCCCAACGCCGGGCAACGCTGCCATCGTTGCTCAACAATACGGGCTCGATGCGCAGCGTCTTGCGCCCCTGCCCTTTGCGCAGATGCCACAGCGTCACATCTTCATCATTTTCACGAATGCAAATGCAGCGATGCGCCGTGAGCTGGTCCGGCGATGACGGCACGCCGTGCTCTTGCAGGTAGGCAGGACTTGCGCATAACCAGCGCTCGTTCGGCGTGAGCTGCCTGGCCGTCCACAGGCTGTCATTAAGGTGGCCGATGTGAATCACGGCGTCGCTGTCATGTCGGTCCGGCCAAGGCGTCTCACGCAAATCCAGGTGCAGGCAAAGTTTGGGGTGCAACCGTACAAAACGCGCCAGCAGTGGCGCGAGTCGCTGTCGCCCATAACCGAACGGCGCCGCCAGTCGCAATGTACCCACCAGCCGTTCGTCCTTTTGCTTGAAGGATTCCGGGAGCGCCTCCAACTGTTCCAGCAAGCGCGCACTTTCCCGCGAGAACCGCTCTCCATCCGCCGTCAGGCTAAGGCGCCGAGCGTCGCGATTGGCCAGGGTCAGCCCAAGCAGCGCCTCCAACTTACGCAAGCGCATAGAGAGCGCCGGCGGGGACACATTCAGGGTTCTGGCGGCGGCGCTCAAGGACTCAGAGCGTGCAAGCGTGACCGCAAGCCGCAGGTCTTCGATGGCGATCATTCAATTTTACTTAATGATTGATGAGATTCAATTGAATCACAACTTAATGATGGCTGAGTAGAGTGCAGCCCGTACCCAGCCACTTGAGTTCCATCATGTCAACGCCGATTGCCTCCCTCGACACGCCCGTTGCACTCGTCGACGTCCCGCGAATGCAGCGAAATATCCAGCGCATGCAACAGCGCATGAACAGCCTCGGCGTGCGTTTGCGCCCGCACATCAAAACCAGCAAGTGCCTGCCGGTGATAGAGGCACAGATAGCCTCGGGCGCCAGCGGTGTGACGGTTTCCACACTGAAGGAGGCTGAGCACTGTTTCACGCAGGGCATCAGCGATGTGTTCTATGCCGTTGCAATCGCGCCGGGCAAGTTACCCCAGGCACTGGCACTGCGGCGCAAGGGCTGCAACCTGAGCCTGCTCACCGATAGCGTCGCGGGGGCCCAAGCTATCGTCGCGTTCGCACAGCAACACGACGAACGCTTCGACGTATGGATCGAAATCGATTGCGACGGCCACCGCTCTGGCCTCGCCACTGAAGACAACGCACTTATCGATGTCGCGCGCATCCTGAGCAAAGGCGGCATGTCCCTGCGAGGTGTGATGACCCACGCCGGTTCCAGCTACGAGTTGGACAGCCTTGAAGCCCTGCAAGCGCTGGCTGAACAAGAACGCGCGCTGTGCGTACGCGCCGCAGAACGAATCCGCGAAACCGGGTTGACGTGCCCTGAGGTCAGCATCGGGTCCACGCCCACGGCACTCTCGGCCCTGAATCTGGACGGCGTCACCGAAGTGCGCGCCGGCGTCTATGTATTTTTCGACTTGGTGATGCACAACATCGGCGTCTGTCAGGCAGACGAGTTGGCGCTGAGTGTGCTGACCACCGTCATCGGCCATCAGCAGGACAAAGGCTGGATCATCACGGACGCCGGCTGGATGGCCATGAGCCGGGATCGCGGCACACAGCGTCAGCGCCAAGACTATGGCTATGGACAAGTGTGTACCGAAACCGGCGACTGGATCGAAGGCGCGCTGGTCACTGGAGCCAATCAGGAGCACGGCATCATCACCCTGGGAACCGCCCAGAGTGACGACATTGTCGCGCGCTTCCCCATCGGCAGTCGGCTGCGCATCCTGCCCAACCATGCATGCGCCACCGGCGCGCAGTTCCCGGACTATCAGGCCATGGATGCCGAAGGCGTCGTGCACACATGGAGCCGTCTTCATGGCTGGTAATCAAAACTTGATCGAAATAGAAGCAGTGGCGCGTGGTGCAAAAGAGGAACGTCAGCAATGACAATATTCGAGGAGCCCTCATGAACAGGCAAAAAAGCGATGTACTGATCATCGGCGGCGGCATCATGGGTGCCTCGTCAGCGTTTTTTTTGAGTCGGCGCGGCTGTTCGGTCACGCTGCTGGAGCGCGACCAGATCGGTCAGTACGCCAGCGGCGTGAACTTTGGCAACGTACGCCGTCAGGGTCGCTACCTGGGCCAGCTCGAACTGGCCAATCGTTCCTAGGCATTGTGGAAACGCCTACCGGAGCTTATCGATGACGACCTGGAGTTCATCGCCAGCGGCCATATGCGCGTGTGTTATCGCGAGGATGAAATCGCTGAGCTGGAGGCCTACGCCGCTGCACCGGAGGCCGCGCAACTGGACTTGAAGATCTATCGTGGCGCCGAGCTGCATCAACGTTTCGGCTTCCTGGGTCCGGATGTCAAGGGCGGCTCCTACGCCCCCCACGATGGTCACGCCAACCCGCGCCTGGCAGCGCCGGCGTTTGCCCGTGCCGCGCGTCGACTCGGTGCGCGAATCGAAGAGCGCACTGAAGTTGCCGATGTGCAAAAGGTTAACGGCCTCTTCCACGTCACCACTGCCGATGGGCAGTTGTTCGTTGCCGAGCAACTGTTGATTACAGCAGGCGCCTGGGCCGCGAGACTGTCGCAGTGTTTCGGTGAACCGGTGCCACTGGAGCCCAACGGCCCGCAGATGTCGGTGACTGAACCCGTGCCCTACGCGTTGCCGACCGTGATTGGGGTGTTTACCAAAATCAAGGAAGAGGTGATCTACTTCCGACAAATCCCGCGCGGCAACATCATCATCGGCGGCGGCAACCGCTGCACCCCCGACATGCTCAACCGGCGGGCGTATTTCAAGCCGGAAAGTTTGCTCAACCAGATGCGACAAATGCAGCGACTGTTACCCGGAGCCGAAAAGCTGAACATTATCCGTGTGTGGAGCGGCATCGAGAGCTACACACCGGACTCCTTGCCGGTGATGGGCCCGAGCGGCACCGTGGACGGGCTGTTTTATGCGTTCGGTTTTTGCGGCCACGGCTTCCAGTTAGGCCCCGGCGTGGGGGATGTGATGGCCGAACTGATCAGTACCGGCCATACAAGCACCTTGATCAGTCCATTTGATATACGGCGGTTTACTCAGCCATCGGTTGCGATGCCGTTGCAGACGAGCGTACTCAGCACAGGAAAACTGATATGAACCACGCCTATATTTATCGCAGTGTAAGCGCGGCAGATATACCCGCAGCACATGCGCTTTCTGTGCACCTGAAGTGGCCTCATCGGGAGGAAGATTGGGCCATGGTCCAGCGCACGTCCGAAGGTTTCGTCGCAGAACTTGATGGTCAGTTAGTTGGCGTGGCGTTCGCCTGCCATCAGGGTGCCTATTCCTCCATAGGCCTGGTGATCGTGAGTGATCAACATCAGGGAAAAGGCATAGGACGCCGGCTGATGAACCTGTGCCTGGACGCTGCCGCACCGCGTACGCCGATCCTCAATGCAACCGAGTCAGGCGCACCGCTGTATGCCAGCATGGGCTTCATCGAGTTTGCGCGAATCCAGCAACATCAAGGCGTGCCACAGACGCCGGCGCCAATGCCCTTAATCAAACATTCAAACTGTCGAGTCTTGAGTCTGGCTGAGTACCCGAGGTTGATCGAGTTGGCCAATGCGGGCAGCGGCCTGGACCGTACCGAGGTACTCAACGATCTGCTGCCAACGGCCGAGCACGTGGTCGGCATTGAAGTGGACGGACAGCTGCAAGGCTGCGCCCTGCTCCGCCGATTTGGTCGTGGTCATATCATTGGTCCTGTGGTCGCACAAAACCAGGAACAGGCCCAGCAGTTGATCACACACCTGCTGAGATTGATTCCCGGCGCATTTGTACGATTCGATATTCTGACCGAATGTGGATTAGCCGGTTGGCTGGAAAGCCTCGGACTCCAGTGCGTTGACAGAGCGCCGCGGATGGTTTTGGGAGTGCCTCCACAATCAAGCGATGGCATCAGGCAGTTTGCTCTCGTGACTCAAGCTATCGGCTGAAATCACGGCAGCCGGCAAGGGTTTTATCGGAGGCTGTACCAGCGTAAACGGCTCAATTGCATTGATGCACAGTAAGCCTGCCAGATTCAGCAGATTATCCCTTGCAGACCTGAATAACGGCATATCTTGCCTAGGCCGTTTTGTTAGCTTAATTGAGACGACAGCGCCCTGAGGGTGTACCGGTCGCAACGCGCTGCTCTGAATCGCGCTCTCTGCGGCCCCTGCTTTTAGCCCCGCCTTCTATCGCTCCAAGGAGCTGGTTGAATGACAACACAATCTTCGAATAGCTACAGCGTTGATCCGCAAACGTCTCACACGTTTTATATCAACGGCCGCTGGACTTCACCCGCAACTCCGGCAAGTTTACCGGTGGTCAATCCGGCCAATGAAGAGGTCGTTGCACAGGTCGCGTGCGGGTCTGCCGAGGACGTAGATCGAGCAGTAGCTGCGGCGCGTGCAGCATTTCCTGGTTGGTCTGCAACGTGCGCAGAATCGCGCGCCGTGGTCCTTGGCAGAATCTACGATCTCATCCTTGAGCGAAAGGAGGTGCTTGCGCAGGCCCTCTCTCTGGAAATGGGCGCTGCAATCAGTTCCGCTCGGGCTATGCAAGTGCCGCTGGCAGCGGAGCATGTTCGGGTCGCACGTGATCTGCTGTCCAGTTATCGCTTCCAAACGGTTGAAGGCGGCACCGCGATTGAGCGTGAACCAATAGGTGTCTGCGGCCTCATCACGCCGTGGAACTGGCCCCTTTATCAAATCACTGCGAAAGTCGCCCCGGCCATCGCTGCCGGCTGCACAGTGGTCTTGAAACCAAGTGAACTATCACCTCTGAGCGCCCTTCTTTTTGCACAACTGGTACATGATGCGGGCCTCCCGCCGGGTGTTTTCAACCTGGTGAACGGAAGCGGCGCCGAGGTCGGCGCAGCGATAGCGGCCCATCCTGATATCGATATGATTTCAATTACCGGCTCAAACCGCGCGGGTGCTCTGGTTGCACAAGCGGCCGCCCATACGGTGAAGCGCGTCACGCAGGAGTTGGGGGGCAAGTCCCCGAATATTCTGCTTCCCGACGCTGACTTTGCCAAAGCCGTCCCGCTGGGAGTGATGGCTGCGTTTCGCAACGTAGGGCAATCTTGCAGCGCGCCAACAAGAATGATTGTTCCAAATAACAGGCTGGCCGAGATCGAGTCTCTGGCCGCAGCAACCGCTAATTCAATTCTGGTGGGTGACCCGCAATCGGAAGATACGCAGTTGGGCCCGATTGCCAACGAGGCACAGTTCAATCGCGTTCAGGCAATGATCGAAGTAGGCCTCAACGAGGGTGCAAAACTCGTCTGCGGTGGACCAGGGCGTGTGCCGGGTTTTGAAAAGGGTTTTTACACGCGACCGACTGTTTTCTCTGACGTGGACTGCGCAATGCGGATCGCTCAAGAGGAAATATTTGGCCCCGTGTTGTGCATCATTGCGTATGAGACGGTGGATGAGGCCGTAGCGATCGCTAACGATACGATATATGGACTAGCTGCTCATGTTCAGGCGCGCGACCTTGATCTAGCTCGTGCCGTTGCCTCTCGTATTCGAGCTGGACAGGTGCATCTGAACTACCCCTCTTGGAATCCAATGGCACCCTTCGGTGGCTACAAGCGATCGGGTAATGGTCGAGAGTACGGTGTCCATGGTTTTGAAGAGTACCTTGAAACCAAAGCCATCATTGGATTCAGCTAAAAAGGTTACGGCACGTCACATACCCAGGCCTCCATCGTAAGAAAAACAACCTGGCATTTGCTGCTGACCTCGCAAGGCAATTAAGGAGTAACTGTGGTCTGGTGGCCCCTGGCACAAGGAATCTGCCGAATGTGCATGACCCCCTTGCCAGCCCTTTGGGCAGATGGGATACAGGCACTCAAATGATCTACAACCAGACGTTCAACGGAGGCTCGCCATGCCCGTCCTGCCACACCCCGCTTATGTCTATCGGCCCATGACCGTGGCCGACTTGCCGGCTGCCCACGCCTTGTCGGTGCAACTGAAATGGCCCCATCGGCTGGACGACTGGGCGATGTTGCAACGCGTCAGCAACGGTTTTGTAGTGCTCGATGGCGAGCGGCTGATCGGCAGTGCCTTCACTTGTCCGCAGGGCGATTTCGCAACGATTGGCTTGGTGATCGTCAGCGATGACTACCAAGGCCAGGGCATCGGTCGCCGGTTGATGGAAAAAGCGCTCCAAGCGTGCGAGTCACGCACGCCGATACTCAACGCAACGCTCGCGGGTGCCCCGCTGTATGCCAGCCAAGGCTTCGTCGAATTCGGTCGAGTGCAGCAGCATCAGGGTCAGGCACCCGTGCCTGGCCAGGTGGCGCTGGCCGAGGGCGAAACCTGCCGTGAATTACGCGCCGAAGATCGTGCCTCGATCCTGGCGCTGGCTAACGCCGGCAGCGGCCTGGACCGGCACACCGTGCTCGCCGACTTGCTGGTGGAGTACGCCGTTGGGATCGAACGCCATGACAAGCTGATCGGCTTTGCGCTGCTAAGGCCCTTCGGCCGGGGTCACTGCATTGGCCCGGTGGTGGCGCAGAACCCTGAACAGGCCAAGCACTTGGTGGCGGTATTGCTGGCGCGGGTGCCGAATGCCTTTGTACGCATCGACATTCCGGCCGACTGCGGCCTCAGCGACTGGCTTGAGCAAGCAGGCCTGAAGCAGGTCGATACCGTTGCGCAAATGGCCTTGGGCAAACCACCCCACGCGACAGCAGGCGTACGCCAGTTTGCCCTGGTCACCCAGGCGATCGGCTGAATTTTTCTCTCGGAGCATCCACCCATGACATCCCCCAGCATTTTGCTGTTGGCACGCGCCGCCGGCAGCCAGGTTACTACGCACTTCAAAAAGGCAGCCCTGAACCCCAGTGACCCGTTCGGCGACTCGCGCGACATCGCCTGGCAGGGCTCGGACGGTGTGTCCGCAGGCCTGGTGCGGTTCAGCGGCGAAACACTGATTGAAGACTTTCCCCATACCGAAACGCTGGTGGTCCACGCCGGCCATGTGGTGTTGCGCTCGGCAGAACAGACCCTCGAGCTCGGGGTCGGTGCCAGTGCGGTCATTGGCCGTGGCACTCAACTGCGCGTGCAAGCGAGCACTGACAGCCGCTGGGCCTTCTGCGCCGTCGACCTGCCCGACAGTCCACCTGTACCCGGCCTGACCGCGCTCGACCCGCGCGCCCTGCTGACACCGTCGGCCGCGCCGGAGCCACAGATCCTGATTGGTCCCACCCCTCAGTGCCGCTCACTCAACCTGTTTGACGATGACGCCACCGAGCTGCGTGTTGGCATCTGGGATTCGACGCCCTACACCCGCCTCGGCCGCCCGCACAAACTCCATGAGCTGATGCACCTGATCGAAGGCAGCGTCACCCTGCAAGACGCCACGGGCATCGATGTGACCATCAACACCGGTGACACCGTCTTCGTGGCCAAAGGCGCTCCCTGTGCCTGGAGCAGCGCGGTGTACGTACGCAAGGTCTATGCGGTGAAGTAAGCCGGTGCACCTGGCTGATTTTCTTGATCGTTCGGATCGCAATGAAGGCAAAATGACACTAAGCTGTCGCTCATTTTTGCTGACACTACTGCGCCCGAACGTTCAAGGAATCAGAAATGCAAGACGACATAGAGTTGCTCAACGAAATGGAGCAACTCAACGAAAGGAACATTCACGCTAATAAGTTGTTCCATTCGTTTCGTTCAGTACCTACCCCCATGGAGTCCGATCAGTTCAACGCGCTGCTGCTGTATTTCGTGGCATGCCTGATCAGCAATCCTTTGGACGCTTTGGAAGGCGAAGAATGCGTGTTCGTTCGACGCACCAATGCGCAGCAGTTGGTTGAGAAAACAATTCAATTGATTCAAGGCAACAGTGCTGGCCTTGTACGTAGAGACATTGTGGTTGAAGCACTGACGGCTGAATTCGCCAACCGTTTGATGGATGAGTTTCAGTACATCGAACCGCACATCGGCAGGCGAAAGGGCTTTGCCCTGCGCGTCTTCGACATCATGCTCCGCCGCATTCTTTCAGAAGACTATCGGATCAGTTTCTTTCACGCCCACGTTGTGGCATCGCTCGCCGTCAGCCTGAGCAAACCCAAAACCCGGGTTGTAGAAACCTTCCCCTACAGCGGGGCCTCGTGCGTAACCGCCAATGTCCTGAAAAAGGAGTTGGATACTTTTTATCGAAAAGGTTACGGCCACCCTTACGCGCATCAAGACCTGATCAACCTAAGGTTGAAACTGCGAAATCTTGAGCAATATCCACTCCCGAAACTGGACGCCGGCGACCTGACGATAGTGGACAGTGGCCTGGAGCACGGACATCAGTTCCCCGCCCTTGCAACGGTTGAGAAGCTGATCAACCAGGACACCCTGGGCAATCTTGTGCTGGTCATCATCGATCGGGACAACGGGCACGAATTACCCGAGTCGTTGAAACACCACATCAGCAAGCATGACTTGTTGGAAGCCGTGATCGACTTGCCGAGTCAAGATCGCTTTGGGAAGCACACAGTCTTCACTGCGTGGCTGTTGAACGTTGCCAAGAAAAAACCTGGCGAAACCTTGTGCATCGATGCCAGTCGCCTGAAAGGCGCCGGGTATTTCGAGCCCACCTGGTTCGCCGCAGCGACCGTAGACTGGTGGCAATCACGCTATAAAATCGGCTCAAGACGCTTCAACGAGCTGTCTAGACATGGTCTTAATCCCTCATTTCTCAAGCACCTTGAAACTGACTACAGAGACCTTCCTGGCTTCTGCTGCGAACTGTCTACCGAGGTGGTTCTAAGTGCACCCACACTGACGGCATATCAGCATCTTGGGCATGAGGAGAACAAGTTAAAACTAAATAGCCCGGATAATCGACCGCTGTTGGGCATACTCTCGAGTAACCCAACTGCGCCTGTGTGCATCTACATCATCGGTAACAATGGCTCGGGCAAAAGCCAGCTACTCGCCGATCTTATTACTGACCTCAACAAACAGGTGCGTAGCTCGGTCGGTATAGCCTTTGGTGGATTCGACCGTTTCCCCCTTGAACGAATAAAAGAATCGTTGTTCGAGTACCAAGGCACCCGTCGCGAAGTCGATGACCTGCACCCGCTGGAGTTTCTGCACACGCTCAGCGAGGCCTTGCACGAGATTTACCAGGACGCTTCACGCATTGAGGTTTTTAACGAAGAACTTGATTTGCTCAAATTCAACGGTATCCACTACCTCGCCCCGATCAATGACCCCGACAACCCGATTGACGATTGGGAGCGCTGGATGGCCAGCTTCAAGTTGTTTGAAGGTGTGCAGGTCCCCATGGGCGATGATCGCTTCGAACCCGGCGTGCAACGCAGCACAGACCCCTCTATTGTGCCGTTCAGAAAATTGAGCTCCGGTGAGCAACAGATCCTCTCGTTGCTGATCAGAATTTGCGCCAACGCGGCCGACGGCATGGTGTTTCTGATCGACGAGCCGGAAATCAGCCTGCACGTACAATGGCAGCAACAACTCCCCCACTTGTTCTCTCGCTTAGCCAATAGTTTCGAATGTTCATTCGTGGTCGCCACCCACTCCCCCATCCTGGTCGCCAATGCGCGTGATGCCATCAGCCACTGCTTCGTCGCCGAGGAAATGACGCTCACCGCCATCCCGTCGCATCAACGACACTCAGTTGAGTCCATCCTGCTGGACGGTTTCAAGACCTGTACACCCGACAATAACGAGATCAACGAGCGCTGTGCGGTGCTTGTGTCGCGGGCGATCCGAGTGACCAATCAGCCAGGCCGGCTCGATTACGCTCAACGCAAAGTCTTGCGGGATGCACTGGCGCTCATGAAGAAAACACTGAAAGGTACCGCAAGCGATCGCGAGGACGAACGCTACGAGCACGATATGCAGTTGATCGATCACGCCGATGCCGCGATTAAGGAGTTGTTCAAGCGCGCAAAAGACCGGGTACCGTCATGAGCGCACCGTTGAGCGAAGTCGAACAACGTAGCCAGTGTGCGTCTTACCTGCAGCAAGCCCATGAGACGGATCGGTACAACAATGCCGCGGTGATCTATTTGCGCAAACTGCAGGTAAAGTCACGCGACACCGGAGATGTCTGGGCACAACTGTCGACCTACAACGAATCCAAAAACCATGGTGTGACGGGCCCTCTGCTCAAGCACGCGTTTCGCCGGTTCGTCGGCGCCCTGCAAGGCAACCGCTGCTGCTACTGCCGGCGCTGGCTACTCAATATTGCGCATGCCAAACCCATCGAACACATCCTGCCCCGGACCAGTTACCCGCAGTTCTCCTTGCATTTCTGGAACCTGGCAATCGCTTGTTTTGACTGCAACCAACTCAAGCTGAAAGCCAACTGGAGCCGATTTGCCGTCCCTTGGCTGGATTACCCGGCCGCGGCTGCGTTTACCGACTTCTACCATCCGCGGTTTCACCGTTATGCGGAACATGTCAGCTACGAGCGCACCGAGCACAATCATGCCTGCAATATCACTTATACGGGCCTAACCCCACAGGGCAAACATCTATGCAGCGAAATGCTCTACATCGTCGCCGCCCGTGAGAACCTCTCCAGCAACAACCCGACGCTGGCCGAAGCCATTGGCAGTATCCAGCAGTTTCAAGACCGCCATTCGCCAGGGGAACTGCCTGCCCTGGAGGCGTTTCGCAACAGTTTGAATGAGTCGATGCAGCATCAACTGGACGATAGCGGCGTGGATAGCGCCCCTCTTAGGGGCTAAAGACAGGCCAATGACGGCCAAGGAGTAGAGACAAGCCCTGAACCGTGAACGACTACCAGCGATTATGTGCTTGGCGCATACCTCATTCTCAAACGTCATAATCCCCTGCTCACCTGCGTGGTAATCTCGCGACACCATGAATAGACATTGATCGTCACTCGACGATGACCAGAGCCAGGAAAGAACATGCCGAAAATCTCTCACTCAGCGCTGCGCCGCAACTTCCGTGAACTGCTTGCAACCCCCATCTGCGTTGAAACCGCTTCCGTCTTCGACCCCATGTCCGCCCGCATCGCGGCAGACCTGGGTTTTGAAGTCGGTATCCTGGGTGGTTCGGTGGCATCGTTGCAGGTACTCGCGGCACCCGATTTTGCGCTTATCACGCTGAGTGAGTTTGTCGAGCAGGCCACCCGGATTGGCCGCGTCGCCCAGTTGCCCTTCATTGCAGACGCCGACCACGGTTACGGCAACGCGCTGAACGTGATGCGTACCGTCGAAGAACTTGAGCGAGCCGGTGTCGCGGCGCTCACGATTGAAGACACGCTGTTGCCCGCACAATTTGGGCGTAAATCCACCGACCTGATTTCTATCGAGGAAGGCATCGGCAAAGTAAAAGCGGCCCTTGAGGCGCGTGTCGACCCGGAGTTGGCCATCATCGCCCGGACCAACGCGGGAGTGTTGCCGACCGAAGCGGTGATCGAACGCACAAAAGCCTATGAAAAAGCCGGTGCCGATGGGATCTGCATGGTCGGCGTCAAAGACTTCGAACACCTCGAGCAGATCGCGCAAAACCTCACCGTGCCACTGATGCTGGTGACCTACGGCAATCCAAAGCTCAATGACAGTGCACGTCTGGCCAGCCTCGGCGTGCGCATTGTGGTGGCGGGCCATGGCGCCTACTTTGCCTCGATCAAGGCCACTTACGACAGCCTGCGTGCCCAACGCAAGCTGACCCACAGCACCTCGAATCTCAGCGCAACGGAGCTGACGCATACCTACACGTTGCCTGAGAGTTACGTGGCCTGGGCTGAAGAGTTTATGGATGTGAAAGAGTAGGCCTCCCTCCCCGCTCCCCCCCCCTGCAACTCGTTGAGTTGCAGGGGCCCCTATCCGTGCTCAGGTAAAAAATTGATTGCCTGGCCGAGGCAACCCCAGGTTTTCGCGCAACGTCGTACCCTCGTACTCACGCCGGAATATCCCGCGCTGTTGCAGTTGCGGCACCACCTTGTCGACAAAATCATCAAGCCCGCCCGGTAACCACGGGAACATGATGTTAAAGCCATCGCTGCCCTCGGTTTCCAGCCATTGCTGCATTTCATCGGCAATGCTGTGGGCCGTGCCCACAAACGACAACCCGGCGTAACCGCCCAGCCGCTGCGCTAACTGGCGCACCGTCAATTGCTCACGATCGGCCAATGCCAGCACCCGCTCACGCGCGCTTTGGCTCGCGTTGGTTTCAGGGATCGACGGTAGAAATTTGTCGGGATCGAATGTCGAGGCATCCACCCCCAAAGCGATCGACAGCGAAGCCATCGCGCTGTGCTCGTGTACCAGGCTGTCGAGGTGGGCACGTATACGCCGAGCCTCTTCCAGTGTGTCCCCCACCACCACAAAAGCACCGGGCAGAATCTTCAAGTGGTCAGGGTTACGACCGATCAAGCGCATACGGCGTTTTATATCCGCATAGAAGGCTCTGCCCTCCTCCAGCGTCCCCGGTGCCACGAAGATCACTTCGGCGGTTTCTGCCGCCAGTTGCCGCCCAGGCTCCGAAGCGCCGGCTTGCACGATCACCGGCCACCCCTGCACCGGACGGGCAATGTGCAACGGGCCACGCACATTCAGGTACCGACCCTGGTGATCAAGGGTGTGCAGCTTGTCAGGGTCGAAATACACACCACTGTCGGCGTCACGAATAAACGCATCGTCCGTCCAACTGTCCCAAAGCCCGGTGACCACATCGTAGAACTCGCGGGCACGGGCATAGCGCTCGTCATGCGCGTAAGCCTGTTTGAGGCCGAAATTCAGCGCAGCATCGGGGTTGGCGGTGGTGACAATGTTCCAGCCGGCGCGGCCATTACTCAGGTGATCCAGCGACGCAAATCGCCGGGCAACATGAAACGGTTCGTCGTAGGTCGTCGAAGCCGTGGCGATCAGCCCGATATGTTCGGTCGCCTGGCTCAGTGCAGACAATAAGGTGAAGGGTTCAAAAGACGTCGCCGTATGACTGCGCTTCAACGCTTCGGTCGGCATATTGAGCAAGGCCAGGTGGTCGGCCATGAAAAATGCATCGAAGCGCGCCCGTTCCAGGGTCTGTGCAAAACGCTTGAGGTGGCTGAAGTTGAAATTGGCGTCTGGAAAAGCCCCCGGGTAGCGCCAGGCACCGGTGTGAATGCTGGCCGGTCGCATGAAGGCGCCGAGCTTGAGTTGGCGTTGAGCAGTCATGAAGCACTCCCTGAAGATAATCCCCAGCATCGACGGGGTGGACTTTACCTGTCCAATAATCAAACGTGCTGGCTTATACCCTTGCGATAGAGCCCGGTTCGCAACCGTCGACTGAACCTTGTTACAAACGGAGAAGTGGGTTAGTTAACTTCATATCGCCATTACCCACAGAGAAGTTTTGTGTGTAAAAACTTACATAATTTTATTTAACTAAGCACGAAAAAATCCGCCGCAGAGTCTGCGGCGGCAACCAAAGGTTTTTGTCGAAGCAGAGCGGCTAAGACACCGTCAACGCTACACCTGAAGTCGATTAAACAACGTGAAGTTTAATTAATCGAGTTTAATCCATGGCCCTGGCTACACACCGCGAAAAACATGATAAAAATCAGCTTCGACACCCACGTCGAACACAATAAAAACGGTCACACCTCACCTGAAAGCATCTGCCCATAAACCTTATGTGCCCTCCAACAAAATGCGGTGTTTTGTGCGCGCGTTAATTATCCTGGGGAAGTAAATAACATGATCAAACAGTTGAGCCTATTAACACTGGCGATATGTGCCGGTATCAGCCAGGTGGCGCTCGCCGAGTCCGTCACCGACCAGGCCGACTCCAAAGGCTTTATCGACGGTAGTAGCATCACTGGGCTGTTGCGCAACTACTACATGGACCGTGACCGGCAAAGCGGCAAGGCTGACAACCGTGACTGGACCCAAGGCGCGATGCTCAACTACGCCTCGGGCTTTACCCAGGGCACCATTGGTTTCGGCGTGGATGCCTACGCCTACGGCGGGCTGAAACTCGACGCCACGCATGAAGACGCCGGCACCGGCAACCTGCCGACCGACCGCCATGGCGACCCTGAAGACGCCTACGGTTCAGTGGGCGCCGCAGTGAAGGTGAAAATTTCCAAGACCCAACTGAAATTCGGTGACATGCAGCCCACCGCCCCGGTCTTCGCCACCGGCGGCACGCGCCTGCTACCGCAGACCGCGACCGGTTTTGACCTGACCAGCAGCGAAATCAACGGCCTGGACCTGGAAGCCGGGCACTTCACCAGCACCAACAGCGGCATGACCAGCAACCATGACCACGATATCTATGCGACCTACGCCAACGTGGCGGCCTCCAGTGCGAGCTTCGTCGGTGGCAAATACACCTTCACCCCGTCCCTGAGTGCAACCGTGTATGCAGGCGAACTGGAAGATATCTGGCGCCAGTACTACACCAACCTCAACTACGTGTTGCCGTTGGGTCATGACCAATCGCTGGCGTTGGACGGCAACTTGTACCGTACTCTCGATACCGGCAGCGCCAAGGCCGGGGCGATCAACAACACCACGTACTCGCTGGCGGCCGCCTATTCATTCCTGGCAGCCCACACCCTGACGTTGTCGTTCCAGAAAGTGCATGGCGACACGCCTTTCGACTACATCGGCACCGGCAACAACGGTGCGGGCGAAGGCGGCGACTCAATCAACCTGGCCAACTCGGTGCAGTGGGGTGACTTCAACGGCCCGGGCGAGCAGTCTTGGGGAATCCGCTATGACCTGAACATGGCCAGCTATGGCGTGCCGGGCTTGAGCTTCATGACCCGCTACATCAACGGCTCGGACATCAATGGCACCCACACCCCAGTCAACAGCGCCTATGCCGGCGACTACGGTGCCGATGGCGACCACCACGAGACGGATGTGGAAGCCAAATACGTGATCCAAAGCGGCCCGGCGAAAAACCTGTCGCTGCGCGTGCGTGACGCCATGGTTTCATCGAATGCCGACCAGCGTGACGGCAAGTTGAATGAGCTGCGGGTGATCGTCGACTACCCGTTCACCCTGTTGTAATCACTGCGGGATCGACTCCAGCCGCTGGCGCATTCCCGCGCTGGCGGCTGGACCGGCCTGCAACCTGCACTGCTCCAATGCCACCACTTCTCCCTCGGCATTCGCCAACATCGGCTGTACCGGCCGACCCGTCTCGCGCTCCACCAATTCGACACTGGCGCCCTCCTCGGCGAAGTGCCGGTTGCCAAACGCGACCAGCGACATCAGTACCATGCGAAAATCCTCGCCCTTGGCCGTCGGCACATAGTCGTGACGCGGTGGACGCTCGCTATAGAGGCGACGCTCGAGCATTCCCGCCTCCACTAACCCATTCAGCCGACGCGTCAACATGTTCGGCGCGATGCCCAGGCTGCGCGAAAACTCATCGAAGCGGCGCAAACCCTGCAGCGCGTCGCGCATGATCAAGATGCTCCACCATTCCCCTACTCGCTCAAGGCTGCGGGCGATGGGGCATTCGTCGCTGGTGAGGGACTTGCGTTGCATAGTGGTTCCTGTGTGCGGGTACAAAGTTGTGTGACGCCATGTTACTTTCATGATGATAGTGACGTCCACACATGTGTATCCCTCAACGCAACAGGAGTCGATTGATCATGAGTAAACGTATCGTCGTGACAGGCATGGGCGCGCTGACGCCGCTGGGCGCCAGTGTGGAGTCGACCTGGCAACGTTTGTTGAGCGGGCAATCGGGGATTCGTCGCCTGCCTGAAGCCTTGATCGGTGACCTGGCAATCAGCATCGGTGGCCAGGTGCAAAGCATTCTGCAGGACCCTGAAGCCGGGTTTGATCCTGACCGGCTGTTGGCGGCCAAAGAACAGCGCAAGATGGACCGCTTTATCCTGTTCGCCCTGGCGGCGGCGGACGAGGCACTGAAGCAAGCCGGTTGGGCGCCGAAAACCCCGGAAGAGCAGGAACGCACCGCAACCATCATCGCCTCTGGCGTCGGTGGTTTCCCGGCGATTGCCGATGCCGTGCGCACCACTGACAGCAAGGGCCCACGACGCCTGTCGCCGTTCACCATCCCGTCGTTCCTGAGCAACATGGCGGCCGGGCATGTGTCGATCAACTACGGTTTAAAAGGCCCATTGGGCGCCCCGGTGACCGCCTGTGCGGCAGGCGTGCAGGCCATCGGCGACGCGGCGCGGATGATCCGTGCCGGGGAAATCGATGTCGCGGTGTGCGGCGGTGCGGAAGCGGCGATTCATCGGGTCAGCCTGGCCGGTTTCGCGGCGGCGCGGGCGTTGTCCAGCGACTTCAACGACACACCTGAGCGCGCCTCACGGCCGTTCGACCAGGCGCGTGACGGTTTTGTGATGGGTGAAGGCGCCGGCATTCTGGTCATTGAATCGCTGGAACACGCCCTGGCCCGAGGCGCGCAGCCCATCGCCGAACTGGTGGGCTACGGCACCAGCGCCGACGCTTATCACATGACCGCAGGCCCGGAAGACGGTGACGGTGCGCGTCGGGCGATGACTCAGGCATTGCGTCAGGCTGGTATCGAGGCGTCTGCCGTGCAGTATCTGAATGCTCACGCCACGTCCACGCCCGTGGGTGACAAAGGCGAACTGGCGGCGATCAAGACGGTATTCGGTACCGGTGGTAGCCCGGCGATCAGCTCGACCAAATCCGCCACCGGCCATCTATTGGGCGCAGCGGGCGGGATCGAAGCCATCTTTACCGTGCTTGCCCTGCGCGATCAGGTTGCCCCGGTGACGCTCAACCTGGAAAACCCGGATGCCCTCGCCGACGGCCTGGATATGGTGCGTGGCGAAGCGCGGCGGATGCCGATTGAATACGCGCTGTCCAATGGCTTCGGTTTTGGTGGTGTGAATGCCAGCGTGCTGTTCCGGCGCTGGGTGTAGTTTGCCCCTGGGGTAGTTTTCGAGGACCATGGGCGCCTTTCTGAACTTGCCAATGAGAGGCGCCCATGGCCAACCACGACCTGTCCTACACCCCTGATCCGGATGCCGACTCGATTTCCTCCGACGTGATCGGTTTCAACGGCATCCTGGTCTCCACCCAGATCCCGACCCGCGCTGATGGCAGCCTGGAACTGGGGGATATCACGCTGCAAAGTGAATGCACTTTGCAAGCGCTGAAGGTCGCGCTGGAGAAGGCCGGCAGCTCCATGGACCGGGTAATGCACCTGACCATCTACCTGACCGACATGGCCGACCGTGCCGCTTTCAATGAAGTCTATAAGCGCTTTTTCGCCAAGCCGTGGCCTGTGCGTGCGGCTGTTGGCGTGGCTGCGTTGGCGGTAGAAGGTATGCGGGTGGAAGTCACTGCAATGGCAGCCAAGGCCTGAGACTGTGGGTGCTGCTGGGCCGCTGAGTACATATCCGTTTTTGGGGTAACGGCGGCTTATGGTTCCGCTTTTACAGCGGGTCACTTTTGGAAAAGAGCCCGGAATGCCGGCCCAGCCAAAAGTAACCAAAAGGGCTCTTGCCCCACCACTCGGCACCTCGCCTAGGCTCGGTGTGCCCGCACTCCGGCACGGCTGCGCGGGTCGCCGCGATGGGCCATCCCTGGCCCAGCGCGGCTAAACCGGC
>NZ_MDDR01000022.1 GCF_001870435.1 Pseudomonas costantinii
TGAATCGCCCCGGGTTTCGTAGACACCTCTTTGCCTTAAACTGAGGCCAATTAGGAGGTGCCATGAGCAACCCGCGTTACCCCGAAGAATTCAAAATCCAAGCAGTCAATCAAGTGACCGAAAAGAAGCTGGCTGTCGCTGAGGTAGCGGCCCGTCTTGGTGTGTCGACGCATAGCCTCTATGCCTGGATAAAGCGCTACAGCAAACCTCAAGAAGAACGGCAGCAGGATGATGATCAGCACGCTGAACTGCGTCGTCTGCGAGCGGAACTCAAGCGCGTCACTGAAGAGCGAGACATATTAAAAAAGGCCGCCGCGTACTTTGCCAAGGAGTGCGGCTGAAGTACGCCTTTATCAAGCAGCGCGCTGGCGACTATTCGATTCGACGGCTTTGCCTGACGCTGAAAGTCCATCCCAGCGGTTATTACGCCTGGCTGTCTGAGCCGCAATCTGCACGCGCCAAAGACGACCAGAGACTGTTAGGTTTGATCAAGCACTCCTGGCTGGAGAGCGGCGGCGTTTATGGCTATCGCAAAATCCATGACGATCTGCGCGAGGTCGGTGAAGATTGTGGTCGACATCGTGTGGCGAGGCTGATGCGTCTTGAAGGTCTGCGTTCTCAGACAGGTTATAGACGCCGCCCTGGAAAGTACGGCGGTAAGCCAGCTGTCGCCTCACCCAATTTGCTGAAGCGCCAGTTCGATGTCGTGGAGCCCAACAAGGTTTGGGTTACCGACATCACCTACATTCGTACGTATGAAGGCTGGTTGTACTTGGCTGTGGTGCTAGATCTGTTTTCTCGCCAGGTTGTAGGCTGGTCAATGAAGTCGCAGATGACCAGCGATTTAGCCATTGATGCTTTATTGATGGCGGTTTGGAGGCGTAAACCGAAACAAGAGGTAATGATTCATAGCGACCAAGGCAGCCAGTACAGCAGCTCCGATTGGCGTAGCTTTTTGAAGGCAAACAATTTGGTTGCCAGCATGAGTCGCCGAGGCAACTGTCATGACAACGCTGTGGCCGAGAGCTTTTTCCAGCTTCTGAAACGGGAACGAATCAAGCGAAAAATCTACACCTCGCGGGAAGATGCTCGTAGTGACGTGTTCGATTACATCGAGATGTTCTACAACGTAAAACGCCGCCATGGTTTCAACAATCAGCTGTCACCGGTAGAGTTTGAAAAGCGTTACGCAATGAGCTTGCAAGGTGTCTAGAGAATCCGGGGCGATTCAAGATCACTCGAGCAACGAGCTATAGTTCGGTCAACTTTGCTCCATCAGCACTGCCAGGGTCGGCTTGATGAATTCCTCGTTCTCGTCGATGGTGTTTAGAGCGCCGCGTACGTTATCAGCCACATCAGCGGAGCCGCGCTGCTCAACCCAGTTCGATAGCTCCACGATGGAAGCCTCGAGGGCCAGTTGGTTTTCGTAGAGCTTTGAAAGGAGGGAAGGGAGTAGATCTGAGTTGGGCATCGGCATTCCTCTGATGGAGTGAACAGCGTAGCAGTTGGCGTTTGGGAATGGCGCTCTGAAGTAAGTTGTGACGTTGACAGCTACGTCTGCAAAAAATGCCTGCCAGATTAAAGCCCTAAACTCGATATTTTCAACCAGCTGGCTCTAAAGAAAAGCTAATGATTTAACAGCGGTATTCTCACCACGAACTCGCTTCCCTTCCCTTCCCCCGCACTCGTGGCGGCCACTGTTCCGCCATGGGCTTCAACCAACTCGCGTACCACAGTCAGACCAATGCCTAAGCCTGCGCCGTTGAAACCAACTGCGTGAACATCCTGGACAAACGGCTCAAAGATGAAGGGCAGTGCTTTGGAAGTGATACCAATGCCGGAATCCCAGATGCAAATTTCCAGCAGATTGGCTTCAACGGAAACTGCAAGTTTGACCGTTCCGCCCTTCGGTGTGTACTTGGCCGAGTTACCCAGCAGGTTACCGAGAATTTGCATCAGTCGTACAGGATCGCCGTTAACCGCTAAACGAGATTGCGAGAGTTCTGAGCTGAAATTTAAGCCGTGAGCGAGCATGACCGGCGTACAAATTTCTATTGCCTCGTTAATGATGTCAGCCATATTGATAACTTGGCAGTTGAGGCGAAATTTACCGGTGTTAGCGCGGGAAATGTCGAGTAAATCTTCCACCAATCGTGACATCTGCTGCACTTGGCCTTCAATCAATAGCTGCATTCGTGGCAACTCTTCGCGAGGAACCCTTACCAGACGGCCAGCAATCATGCTTATGGGCGTCAGAGGATTTCGCAGCTCGTGGGCCACTATAGAGAGGACGTTGCGCTGCTGCTCCAGCGCCTTTTCAGCTGCAACCTGTAAGTCTTGGGCGCTAAGCGCTGCTATCACCAGTTGCTCGTTGGCCTCACGCATCTCCAAGTACAGATGCTGCTCCGCCTGAGCGTTTTTCTGATCTTCAACACTCGACTGCGCCGATAAAATTGCCAGCACCAACTGTTGATTGGCCTCAATGAGTTGCTCGACTTGCAAGCTATCAACGAGCTGGCTGTTAGCGTCGCTGAGTTCTTTATGCAACGCCGCGAGTACCGCACGAGCCGCGACCGTTTTTCGACCCAGCAGGAACAGTTCGCGTGCAGCAGTGGCTATAGCCTGCTCATTCTTGCCGTTGGCCTCACTCATTATTTTTCGCTCATCCATCGACCTTGCTCAAACGCTGCCTTGTCGGTCGACCACCGAGCAAACCTTCTTGCTCCGGTAGCATGTCGCCGATGTGCAGGCCGTTATCGTCTATAACGTACTGACGTAATTCGTCAGAGTGCGCACTGGCTCGGACCTTGACCACGGCCATGATCCGCAGCAACCGGCTCTCTACTTCAATATAGCGCTGGACGATGATCGCATCGGTCAGAAAAGCCGTGCCATAAGGGCTGAAACGCAGATCGGTGTAGCGATCTTCCAGTTCCGATGTCATCAACACACTGACCCCTGAATTGGTCAAGGCTGTGACCATACGCGACAGCGACTCACGGAAGTCCTCGCGGAAGGTCGGCGCCACCGCCAGTTCGAAGCCCGACAGCGAATCAATAACCACACGGGTGGCTTTCAGGCGGGTAATCTCGCCAAGCAGCATTTGGACAATCTCGTCAATCGACAGATCGGGAGCGCGACTGTCGACCAAGCCGACCTTACCACTGCGAATCAAATCCGACAGGGTGGCATTCTGTGAGTGATTGGGTCGTTGCTCGAACACTGCGATCACGCCGGTTTCGCCATTACGCGCCCCTTCGGCGAGGAACGTCGCGGCCAAAATGCTTTTGCCGGAACCCGACGGCCCGGCCACCAGCAACGAATACCCCCGAGGCAGGCCGCCGCCGAGCATTTCGTCAAGCTGCGCTACCCCCATCTTCAGGCGATTGATCGGCAACGTCTGCGGTAATCCCGCTGGGCTGAGTACTACGGGTGCAAACACCTTGATCCCGGACGTTGCGATGCGGAAGGTGTGCAGGCCCGGCAGCGTCGGTTGACCGCGCATCTTCATGATTTCCAGTTTGCGCACCATCGAGTTGCGTTGAACGCTCTGACGCAGCCAGATCAGGCCATCGGCCACTGTGAAAATTGGGTTGGTATCAGTTTCCGTGAAGTACTCGCCGATTAGGAAGGTCGTCGCCTGCCAGGTTGTCATCAACATCCCCAACTGCTGAACGAACTGCGGCAGGTTGTTGTTGGGGTTGTCCTGGGTCTGGCTGGCCAGCACCACGGAGCGGAACGAATCTACAAACACCAGCGCCGGCGAGTGCGTTTCGACCTCGCTGACGATGCGCCGCAAAACCTCATCCAGATCCCCGGCCAGGGTGTCGTCGGCCAGGTTGATATAGCGGATGGACTGGTTGATCGCCTCGCTGTCGAAGAAGTCGAATTGCTGCTGATAGCGCAGCATCTTCAGTGGCGGTTCACCGAGCACGGTAAAGAACAGCGCCGGGCGTTCGGGCGTCGCCAGGTTGAACATTATCTGATGTGCCAGTGTGGTCTTGCCGCAACCCGGCGGGCCGGCGATCAGATTGAACGAAAATTCCGGCAATCCTCCGCCTAGCACCTCGTCCAGTCCTGGCACGCCGGTGGCCAGGCGGTTGATAGTCACTTTGGTGCTCATGGCGAATTTTCCTGCGAGGGGGTGTCGCTCAAAGAAGGTTCCCACACGCCACTCAGCAAACGTGCGGTGAGCGAGGGCCCGATCAATGTGGTCAGAAGCTCGTAAAGGGTGGTCAGCAACACTCCACCCAAAAACAGCGCATCGATGTCTGTCTGCTCGACGAGTACGGATTTGAGGGCAATCAGGTCCATCGCGGCCGGCAGACTTTCATAGGTGCCGGCGAGGCACGGATGGGCAGAGGCGCACAAATGCAAACTGCGCCGGTATAGTGCGATAAACCCATGCTGGCCAATAATCGGCGTTAGGGCTGCATCCATAGCCTGCAATATCGCAGCAATCGCTTCGGCGATGCTTGCAGTGTCAGAATGGGGACCAACACGGTGCGCCAGAGAAGCTACGATCCGGCGGCTCTCTTCGCTAAGTGTGGACATGGCTGGCTGATTCTGATGAGCTTAGTCTGATGGTACACCCTATGGCGAGCTATCTAGGCATCATCTGGCGCAGCATTATCATTTCGGTCATTTGAGTAGCGGAATTGGCCTGTTGCAGAACAATCTGATTGGTTGCTTTGGGTCGAAAGCGATCATGGTGCGCGTCATAAATCTTTGGCTTTTTGGTGGTTTGTGTTCATTCGGCAGGACGCCGGGTCGGACCTCTTCTACGCTTTGTGATAGGAGGCTGACATCTGGGCAGCCTAGTAGAAGTGGATTGAGGTTACCCATGTCCTTCGTAATGGCGTTCGTGGTCCTAGCATTAGGTGCGGCTATTTACCTGGGCCGAGATAGTCCACCTTCCAGACGCTGGTGGGAGGGGCTCGTCAGACCCTGGGTTCCACAATCATGGCAAAAGTGGTTCAAGGGGCTGCTTGGTCTTGGATTCCTGGCTATGGGAACTTTGATCATCATTGTTGAGGTGATTAGGCATCTGGGGGGGAGTGCGTAGGACGCCATTAATTTGGTCGGCAGGACGCCGGGGAGGGTAGTTGCGGTGCAAGGTCTAAAATTGCGGAGCAGAAACAATAAAGGCCTGCATGAGATAAATCATGCAAGCCCTTGATATGTATGGTGCCCGAAGCCGGAATCGAACCGGCACGCCCTTACGAGCGGGGGATTTTAAGTCCCATGCGTCTACCAGTTTCGCCATTCGGGCGGTAGCGCGTTGTAGCAGGGTTGGGAATATATAGACCCGGACGCTTCGACGCAAGGTCGTAAGCCGCCTTTCTTGCACAAAATATTGACTGAAAAAGCCCGACAGATCAGTGATCTACAGACGATTCTTGGCTTGACGCAGAGGATTTAGGCGGCGCGGTATTCGGTTTTGTTCTCGCGCCGGTACACGTTACCCTGTGACGCCAAAAATCATAAAAAAGGAATGAAATGATGAGCGTCGAAAACCTGCCGCTGGAAGGCAGTTGCCGCTGTAACCGGGTGCGTTTCAGCATCAGCGTGCCGCCGGTGATCACCATGGCGTGCCACTGCAGCGGCTGCCAGAAAATGACATCCAGCGCGTTCTCCCTCAGTGCCCTGATTCCCGCGAGTGCTTTCACCGTGACCCAGGGCTGTCCGGTCATAGGCGGATTGCACGGTGTAGACCGCCATTATTGCTGCCCCCACTGCATGAGCTGGCTGTTTACGCGTCCTCACGGCATCGACGAGTTCGTCAATGTGCGCGCGACGTTGCTGGATAATGCCCGCGACTACGTGCCATTCATGGAAACCTGGACCAGTGAAAAACTGCCCTGGGCATCTACCCCGGCCGTCGAAAGCTTTGCACAACTGCCCCAG
Source organism: Pseudomonas costantinii (assembly GCF_001870435.1). Taxonomy (GTDB): domain Bacteria; phylum Pseudomonadota; class Gammaproteobacteria; order Pseudomonadales; family Pseudomonadaceae; genus Aquipseudomonas; species Aquipseudomonas costantinii. Next base: position 5,908 of record NZ_MDDR01000022.1, read on the forward strand.
CCGCAGGATTTCCCGCGCTTGATGCAGGCCTATGCCGAGTTCAGTGCCCGCTGATTTCAGTCAATCAACGCCAGCAGGTCTGTATCGCCTACATCCACTCCCGCCTGGGTCAGCAGGGTCGTTACCTGGCCTCGGTGGTGGGTTTGGTGATTGAAAAAATGCACCAGCAGGCTGAAGAACGGCTTGTCGGCCGCAATGCCGCGCATGTTGTGGTAGTGCAGACGATGGTCCAGGTCAGTCTCGCGCAGGCTGTGGGCCCAATCGATGATCAGTTGATCCAGCCAGGTGCGGCGGGTCGAGAGTTCGCGCAGATTGGCGAAGGCTAGCTGCTTGAGATTCGAGGGCAGGGCGATAGCGCTCAACGCTTCCAGTGCCGGAAACTCGGCGGGGTGCTGAGCAAAACGCTTGAGCCAGACGGTGTCGCCCAGCGTCAGGTGATTCAGCGTGCCGAAGATCGATCCGAAAAACGCGTGCCGATCTGCCGTCAACTCCGCGTCCGTCAGTTTGCCGGCGGCGTCATAGACCTTGCGGTTCATCCATTGGTTGTAGTTGGCCATCAACGCGATGTGCTCGATGTGGTTCACCTGCTTTCTCCCTAAACGGTGTGATGGCATCATCATAAAGCGCGCCCGCCCGGCGGTCATGGTGTTCCGATGGGGGCGGGCTATGGTTGTTGAACGCTAATACTGTGCCCTGGGAGGGTGACTTCATGAATACCGGCGATTTACTGGAACAGCTACTGCGCAGTGCGGGGCAGCAACAAGGCGGCACTTCTTCAAGCGGCGGCCTGGGAGGCCTGCTCGGCGGTTTGTTGAACAGCGCCAGCCCCGGCAATGCTTCGACCGGTGGCGGTTTGGGCGGATTATTGGGTGGACTCGGCGGTTTGTTGGGCGGGGCACCCACCGGCGGTACCACGCAGGCGCGTTCTGGTGGCATGAACTACGCCGCGTTGGCGTCGCTGGGGATGGCAGCATTCCAGGCGTATCAAACCTGGCAACGCCAGCAACCCACTGCGCCGCAGCAAGCCATCCAGACGGCAGACCAGCTCGAAGGCCCGGAAGCTGAAGCCCACAGCCATGCGGTGCTGCGTGCTTTGATCGCGGCAGCCAAGGCCGATGGCAAGATTGATGAGCAAGAGCAGCAGATGATTTCTGCCGAGATTGGACGCCATACCGATGACCCCCAGTTGCAACAGTGGCTCGACGCTGAAGTCGCCAAGCCTCTGAATGCTGCGGACTTTGCCGAGTATGCCAATGACCCGGCGCTGGCCGCGGAGATCTACCTAGCCAGCGTGATGCTGGTTAATGATCAGCAGGAAGCAGAACGCACCTACCTCGATGAATTGGCGGGGCAACTGCGCATTGATCCGCAGTTGCAGCTGCACCTGGAGCAACAGGCCAAACCCTAGAAGCGCAAGGTGGCGCCGGTGGTAAACCACTGGTTGCGGTCACCGGTCAGGCTTTGCCCGACCACCAGGTCCACGTCGACAAATTTACCGATATGGAATCGCGGCCCGGCCTGCCAGGCCTGGTCGCCACCTTCCTGGCCGTAGCGCTCACCGATCAACGTCAGCAGGTCTGCAACCTGATATTCGAAGCCGGTACCCCACGTCAGACGGTGGCTTTGCTCACCGCCGTTATAGGCATGTGTCCAGCCCCCATTCAGGTTCAGGCGCAGCGCTTCCACGGGCTGCCATGTCAATGGAACATTGAAATCCGCGCCATCGAATGCATGCTGGCGGTCCAACGCAAAATGGCTGGTCGCCGAAACAGCCATCTGGAGCCCCAAGTCGTCCCATGACACTATCTGCGCCTTCACTTGTGGGCTGACCTGCGTCTCGGCATCGCCTGCGTTGCTGGCGCGGGAAAGTGCCGCGCTCCACTGCACGGAAGGCAGTGCGCTGAAGGTGCAGGCGGGGTTCAGGGTTTCGTTATGAATGTTGCCGTTGTGCCGATTGGCGGTGTACCAGGCGTCGACATTGCATTCGCCCGGGGCGTTGACCGCACCGTCGTCGACCACATAAGAACCGCCGGCGGCATAGGCTTTTGAAAATAAGGCGACGAGCACAATAAAGCCAAGGGTCGTGCCGATAAAGATCAGGTTACGCCGCAACGCTCGCCGTTTGGCGGGCGGTAGCAGCAACAGGGTATTGCGAGCGCCGCGATAGTGACGTGCGCGGTATTTGGCAAACCCGTCCGGTGTGTTTTTTTTGTGCATGATGCACCTCGCTTGAATTCAGCTTTCTACGGTCAGCACCGAAATGCCGCTGGCTTTGGCCTGGCAGACCAGCTCCGATGTGTCGTCACCACCCGGCAGGGCGATGATCACGTCGGGATGGCTGTCGGTCAGCATGAAATGGTTGCGCTGGCGTTCCGCCTGCTTGCCGTGGCGTTGCCAGTTGGGCGGGTAGCGCACCACGTCGATGCCGATTTCCCGTGCCCACTCCTCGATGTCACTGCCGAGGAACTGGTTGCCGCCGTGGATCAATACCTGCACTGGGCGCAGGCGGTGGTAAGCGTCCAGCACTTGGCGGGACTTTTTGGTGTCGGCGTAATGACGACCTGCACAGATCAAGACGCGCATATTCGAAATCCTTGTGTTGCACGGTGACGGCCGGGCGACCGCCACCGTTTAAACGGCGGGAGTAATCAGTACCACTGCTTGAAGCGGCGGATGTAGATCGTCTTCATCAGTTGGGCTACGCAGCAGTAAGCGAGCAGGGTGCCGACCAGCCATGGGAAGTACGCCAATGGCAGCGGCTCCAGGCCTACCAGGGTGCCCAGCGGCGAGAACGGTACATAGATCCCCAGCGCGATCACCACCGCAGTCATCATCAACACCGGCCAGGCGGCCGTGCTCTGGAAGAATGGGATCTTGCGGGTGCGCAACATGTGCACCACCAGGGTTTGCGAGAGCAGCCCCTCGATAAACCAGCCGGACTGGAACAGGGTCTGCATTTCCACACTGTTGGCGGAGAACACGTACCACATCAGCGCAAAGGTGGTGATGTCGAAGATCGACGAGGTCGGCCCGATCCAGATCATGAAGCGGCCGATGTTTTTCGCATCCCACTTGCGTGGTTTGGCCAGGTATTCCTTGTCCATCTTGTCCCATGGCAAGGCCAGCTGGGAGATGTCGTACATCAGGTTTTGCAGCAGCAAGTGGATAGCCAGCATCGGCATGAAAGGGATAAACGCACTGGCCACCAGCACCGAGAACACGTTGCCGAAGTTGGAGCTGGCGGTCATGTTCAGGTACTTCATGATATTGCCGAAGGTTTCGCGGCCTTTGAGCACGCCTTCTTCCAGCACCATCAAGCTCTTTTCCAAGAGGATGATGTCGGCCGACTCCTTGGCGATGTCCGTCCCGCTGTCCACCGAAATACCCACGTCGGCGTCGCGCAGTGCAGGCGCATCGTTGATGCCGTCGCCGAGGAAACCGACGGTGTGGCCGTTGGCTTGCAGAGCTTTAAGTACGCGGGATTTTTGCAGCGGCGTCAGCTTGGCAAACACCGTGCGCTCTTCCACACGGCGCAGCAGGGTGGCGTCGTCCATCGCTTCGATTTCCACGCCCAACAGCGGCTGGCCTGGATCGAGGCCGACCTGGCGGCAGATTTTGCTGGTGACCACGGCGTTGTCGCCGGTCAGCACCTTCACCGCTACGCCGATTTCCTGCAGCGCAGCAATCGCCGGGCCTGCGGTTTCCTTCGGCGGATCAAGGAAGGTCAGGAAGCCCTGGATCACCAGGTTGCGCTCATCCGTGGTGGTGTACTGCTGGCGTGCCAGCGATTTAGGGATGTTGCGGGTTGCCACCACCAGCACGCGGAAACCATCCTCGTTGTAGTCGTTGGCCAGCGCCAGCAACTCTTCACGACGGCGATCATCCAAAGGCAAGGCTTCGCCAGCCTCCATGACGTGAGTGGAAATGTTCAGCATCTCTTCCACGGCGCCCTTGCACACCAGCAGTTGGTCGCCGGCAGCGTCCTTGACCACGATCGACAGGCGACGGCGTACGAAGTCGAACGGTAGTTCATCGACTTTGCTGTAGGCAAACGGCACCTGGAACTTAGGGTTCTGCTCCGAGAACTGCACCACGGCCTGGTCCATCAGGTTCTTCATGCCGCTCTGGTGAAAGCTGTTGAGCCAAGCCAGGGACAGCACCGAATCATCACGTTGGCCGAAGGCGTTGACGTGGTGTTCGAGGATGATCTTGTCCTGGGTCAGGGTGCCGGTCTTGTCGGTGCACAGCACGTCCATTGAACCGAAGTTCTGGATCGCGTTGAGGCGTTTGACCACCACTTTGCGCTTGGCCATGGCAGTAGCGCCCTTGGCCAGGTTAGCGCTGACGATCATCGGCAGCATTTCCGGGGTCAGGCCGACGGCAACTGCCAGGGCAAACAGGAAGGCATCGCCCCAGTCGCCTTTGGAGAAGCCATTGAGCAGGAACACGATCGGCACCATCACCAGCATGAAGCGGATCAGCAGCCAGCTGACACTGTTCACCCCACGGTCAAAGGCGGTCTGTACTCGTGAACCGACAATCGCCTTGGCCAGCGAGCCAAAGTAAGTGCGAGGCCCGGTGGCGACCACCACGGCTTTCGCCCGGCCGCTGACCACGTTGGTGCCCATGAAGCAGATATTGGGCAGGTCCAGCAGGTTGCCCTGGTCCGCCGCCAAGGAGGACGCGGATTTTTGTGTGACATCACCGAGGGTGTCGTATTTCTCTACCGGCAAGGCTTCGCCGGTCAACACTGCCTGGCTGATAAACAGGTCGCGGGATTCGATCAGGCGGATGTCCGCCGGGATCATGTCACCCGCCGACAGCTGCACGATGTCACCGGACACCAGGTCACGCATCGGCACTTCGCGCAAGGTCGGCTGGGCGCCCACTTGTTCGCGGCGCAGCACGGTGGCGGTGGTACGCACCATGGCCTTGAGGGCTTCGGCGGATTTGGCCGAGCGGTGTTCCTGCCAGAAGCGCAGCAAGCTGCTGAGCAGGACCATGGTCATGATGATGATGACTTTGGTCAGGTCGACTTCTTCACCGGCTTGCAACGGCAACCAATAGTCGGTGACAAAGCTGATGCCGGCCAGGGTCAGCAACACGTAGATGAAGGGGTTGTTCAGTGCTTGCAGGAACTGGACGATGGCGTGAGGTGGCTTGTCGTGGGCCACTTCGTTGTAGCCTTCGCGTTGCAGACGCGCGGCGGCGTCCAGTTCGGTCAAACCATCCTGGGTGGCTCGCACATTGGCAAGGGTGGCGGACAAGCCGTTCTGGGCTTCGCGGGCGGCACGCATCGACAGTTTGGTGTCGGCGTCGGTGCCATTTTTCTTGTGCAGTGGCGTGTTTTTTACGGCGCTCATTGTCTGTACTCCTGTCGCCAATTCTCGACAAAACATACCCGGTACTTACCTGAATACAGGCGAGCGAAAGCATGCCGAGCCGCGGACTTCGCGATCGGTTTAAATAAGGTGTTCACATAACTTCTACAGCGCCCGCTGCAAGCGCTTTAATTAACTAGCGCGCAGCGGGCTACTACTGGACTTGTTCATAAAGAACTCCAGAATATTAATCAGGAAGTTGCTGTTTCCAGCGGGTTTAAGCTGCGCGAGCGCTCATGTACAGATCGAGCATCAGGCTAGCTTGAGCCAGCATGGAAACCTGTCGTCTCTGCGGGTCTTGAGGGTCGGCGTGATCCCAGTGCTGCAGCAATTGGCCGCTGGCTGGGCAGATACGCCAGTGCGCCAGCGGAGGAGCCGGACGTACTTGGGGGGAGGGTGCAGCAAAGGTCGAGCGGGCAGGCGAAAAACCTACAGGCTCGCGGCACAGCTTGGCGCGCAGGGCTGCGGCAAGCGTACGGATGTCAGGCAAAACAATCAGTTGAAAGGTCATAACACACCTCGGGACCGGACGGGCGACCGGTGAGGCAGTTACGGTGGAGCATCAAGCTCTAGCGCAGCTTACCGGACCTGGAAGGCGAGTCCTGTCATATTCTGGGTTTGGCGCCCGATGCCCGCTGATGCGGTGCTCGGACAGCGACTAGATACTGTGTCCATTGGCTTCTTTTGTGAGGTTTAAAAAAGGCCCCAGTTGCGGGCAGGGGCAATCTACTCAGCCAGTTACAAAATGTCAACGCCTGATTAATTAAATCACCCTGTGTTCAGAGTTTATTCAGATAAGAGGCATTCATAAGTTGCCGGGTATATAACGTTAAATACCTAACGCGGCTAGAACAGCCAGATACAGTAATACCAAACCGCACGCGCCATAACTGATCCGTTGCCACGTAGGCGATGCGTTGTTACGCAACAGGTTGACCAGCGCGGCGATCAGGAAACATGACAGAACCGACGCGAACATGAACCCGGCGAAAAACATCAGCGTCTGGCCGTGAGTGGGGGTAGTGCCGACGATGCCGGACAAGGCACTGCCCAACGCGCCCCAATAAACAATGTTTTTCGGGTTGGCCAGGGAGATGGCGGCGCCTACCGCCAGCGCATTCTGCCCGGAACTGGCAGGTGTGCTGCACACTTGAGGTAAATGCCAGGCGTCGATCAGGCTGCGAACACCCAGCCACGCCAGGTACAGCGCGCAGATCACCGTCAGCGGCACGCGCACTGCGTCATGCTGGATCAATAAGGCGATGCCGGTCAGGCCGATCACCGCCCACACGGCGTCGCCCACCAGCGAGCCTACCTGTACCAGCAAGGCCGGGGTAAAGCCGTGGAGCAAACCACGGCGCAACGTCTCCGCCAACACCGCGCCGGGAGAGAGGCAAAACACAAAGCCGAATACCAGCGCGTAAAAAAAGATCGTCAACATGCCCGCGTTCCTTCAAGAGATGGCGGGCAGTGTGGCGGCGGCGGGTGCAGTCGTCTTGAACCAGATTGCGCTGTTCAGCGTTTCAACACGTTTTGATAGTGGACTGGGGTGATGCCGTAGGCGGCGCGGAAATGCCGGTTGAGGTGGCTCTGGTCGGCAAAGCCCAAGTCATGGGCGACTTCACTGGCTGCCGCGCCGTTGCGTAACAGGCCCTTGGCACGCCGGGTGCGCAGTTGCATGGCCCATTGCCTGGGGCTCAGCCCGGTTTCTTTCTGGAAGGCACGCAACAGATGGAACTTAGACAGCCCCAGTTCATCGCCGAGATGGTCCAGCGGTAGCGACTGATGCAGTTGTGAGGCGAGCAGTTCCTGAATACGGCCGATCATGCTTTTGCCCGTTGCAGTGCTGCCGGGCAGGCGCACACCGCTGACACTGACCACTTCACCCAGTAGTAATACCAAGGCTTCTTCATTCAGATCGCGGACCCATGCGTCGCTACTCGGTGCACCCTTCACCGCAGCCGCCAAGCGTTGCGCCAGCTCAGGTTGAAAGCACAGCGAGCGATCAAATTCCAAATGCACCAGCCCCAGGTCCGCCGCCAACTGATCCGCGGTGGCGTACAGGCTGACAAACTGCCAAGGCGCGCCCTGCGCAGCGCCGCCGCCCTGAATCTGCCCAGGGTTGTACAACGTGATGGTCCCGGGCCCTGCCTCGAACTCCCGGCGGTCCAGCCACACCTTTTCCTCGCCGACCAGATTGACGCCAATCACACATTCATCATGGCTGTGGCGGGCGAAGGTCAGGCCGGTACAGGTCGTGCTGCTGACTTCGTAGTTGCCCAGCCAGGCGTGTTGCATGGCGCTCATTCGGGTCGGCTCGCGGCAGGAGGAAAGCGCCGAGCATAACTAAATACTCAGGCGCAAGGCGAGGGCGGCGAGGGTGATCAACAGCACCGGCAGGGTCAGCACAATCCCGACTTTGAAATAGTAGCCCCAGGTAATGTTGATGCCCTTGCGCGCCAGGATATGCAGCCATAACAACGTGGCCAGGCTGCCGATGGGGGTGATCTTCGGGCCCAGGTCGCTGCCAATGACATTGGCGTAGATCATCGCGTCCTTGACCAGGCCCACGGCATGGCTGGACTCGATGGACAGTGCGCCAATCAACACGGTGGGCAGGTTATTCATGGCCGAAGACAGCAACGCCGTCAGTACGCCGGTGCCGAGCGCTGCCCCCCACACGCCATACCCGGCGAAGGTGTCGAGCCACGTCGCCAAATAGGTGGTCAGCCCGGCGTTGCGCAAGCCGTAGACCACCAGGTACATGCCCAGGGAAAAGATCACGATTTGCCAGGGCGCTTCCTTGAGCACCTTGCGCGTGGAAATCTTGTGGCCCTTGGCGGCGATCACCAGCAACAACACAGCGCACACGGCGGAAATTGCACTGATAGGAATGCCCAAGGGTTCCAGGGCAAAACAGCCAATCAGCAAAATACCCAGCACCCACCAGCCGGCGTGGAAGGTGGCACTGTCGTGGATGGCGCTGGCGGGGTCATCCAGGTCCGCCGGATCGTAGGTGGCGGGTATGTCGCGGCGGAAAAACCACAGCAGTACCGCCAGCGTTGCAGCGACGCTGACGATGTTCACCGGAACCATGACGGCGGCGTATTCGTTGAAGCCGATCTTGAAGTAGTCCGCCGAGACGATGTTGACCAGGTTCGAGACCACCAGCGGCAGGCTCGCTGTGTCAGCGATAAACCCCGCGCCCATCACAAACGCCAATGTTGCCGTCGGGGAAAAACGCAGGGCCAGCAGCATCGACATCACGATGGGCGTGAGGATCAACGCCGCACCATCGTTGGCAAACAGCGCCGAGACCAATGCGCCCAGCAACACCATATAAGCAAACAATCGCCGGCCACGCCCACGTCCCCAGCGCGCCACATGCAGCGCGGTCCAGGCAAAAAAACCGGCTTCATCGAGCAACAGGCTGATGATGATCAGCGCGACAAAGGTGCCTGTGGCGTTCCAGATGATCTGCCACACCACTGGGATGTCGGCCAGGCTGATCACGCCGCAGGCCAGGGCCAGGATTGCACCCAAGGTCGCACTCCACCCGACGCCCAACCCTTTGGGTTGCCAGATAACCAATATGATCGTGACTAGAAAGATGCCAATGGCAACGAGCATTGATGCCCCCAGAAAAGGAAAAACAACGTAAGGATTGACCTGCGACAACGCTTATTGATTCAGCGATAAGTGGCTGAAATTAAAATGAAACAATAGTGTCCTAAAGTGCCCGACCATTGGTGATAAAGGAAGTAACCGCGTGACCCGTGCCACTCGCAACCTGCGCAAGATCCTCGATTCCGTCGCGGAAAACAACGAAACCGCGGCGTTTGATTTGATGCGCGCCGTCGAAAAACTCGGCGATGAAGTGCTGCGCCAACGCCTGCTCAATACCATTCATCGACTCAACCAGGACGCCTATGAGCTGCGCGAAGCGCGCGACTCGGTGGAACAGGTGTCGGTCAAGCTCGCCTGAGCAAGATCGTTCAAGACAACCCCCTCATGACGCTGGCATGCTTGTCGACTGCCTGTCGATGAGCCGTCTCCATGCCTACAGCCTTACCCCATTATGCCTTCGCCCGTGGCGCTATCGCCGTTATTCCCTTGTCCCTGGCCTGCGCGCCCTGGGGGCTGCTTGCCGGCTCCATGGCGATTGATGCGCACTTTTCCCCCTTGGAAGCGCAAGGCCTGTCGGCCATTGTGTTTGCCGGTGCCGCACAGTTGGTGGCGATCGGCATGGTCAAAAGTGGCGCCAGCCTGATTTCCATTGTGCTGACCACCTTGCTGCTGACTTCCCAGCACTTGCTTTATGGCATGCACATGCGCCCGACATTGTCGTCACTCAATACCCGGTGGCGCATGAGCCTGGGGTTTCTGCTGACGGATGAATTCTTCGCCCTGGTCAACCACTATGACCGTGAAACCTTCAACCGCTGGTACGCGCTGGGCGTTGGCCTGACGTTTTATATCGCCTGGAACCTGTTTACCCTAGCTGGCATCGTGCTCGGAAAAAGTATTCCCGGCCTTGATCAACTGGGGTTGGAATTTTCCATTGCCGCCACCTTTATTGCCTTGATTACCCCGGTGGTGCGCGATGTGCCCACGGTAGTGTGCGTTGCAGTTTCCCTGTTGTTCTCGGTATGGCTGAGTTTCTTGCACTGGGAATCGGCGGTCGTGGTGTCGGGCATGCTGGGGATGAGCGCAGGCTATGCCTGCAAGCGACTGGGGGTAGGGCAGCAATGATCTACATCATGATTGTGACCATGGGCCTGGCGGTGTTTCTCAACCGTTACCTGTTTATCGAGCCGCGTCTGCCGGTTCGCCTCAATCGCGGCGCACGGGAGTTTCTCGGCTTTGCCGTGCCGGGCATGCTCACGGCGATTTGCGGGCCGATCATTTTTCTCGCTGACCATAAGCTGAACCTGAGCCCGGCCAACCCCTATTTACTGGCCGGTATTTGCGCCGTGGCGTTGATGTTCTGGACGCGCAACGTGTTGATCACCGTGCTGCTGAGCATGGCGTTGTTCTATCTGTTTCGCTGGTGGCTCTGACGCTTAGGCGAAAAAAAGCCCGCGGGAGGGCGGGCAGAAGGGAGACTTCTTAAAAATGAGCCCGGCAACTATAGGTGACACATTGTGCTCTTACAGTGAAACAAAGTTCATGCACGCGTCAGTCAGCCCTGCTGCAATGGTACAGTCGCGTTTTTTCCAAGGAAGCGATGGCATGTACAAGCTGGTAATTGGCGCATTGGTTTTGGCAGCATTGGCCGGTTGCGCAGGGTCGAAGATGAAAGACGCGCGCGCAGGCCAGCCTTACAAGACCCTGGCGTCGGACAAGGCCCCGTTGGTGGTTGCCCAATGCATCCAATTCGGCTGGCAGGACGAAGCGGTATTCGGCGTCGACGCCGGCGGTTTCAAAGAACCGCTTGAAGCAGGCGGCTTTACGGTCTACACCACCGGTGGCGACTATTTTGCAGACGTGCGCAGCGCGGGCGCCGGCGCTACGGTTAAATACTACGCTGCAGAAGACGGTATGCCTGCCAAACGCCGCCAGGCAGCACTTGCTACCTGCCTGTAAGGTTTTGCCTAAGTAATTTTCGGAAATGCCCGGCGGGACAGCCGCCGGACATTCGCTTATCATTCTCAACGCTCGCTCGGCGTATTGGCTCTTTACCAGTACACGGACGTCGAGGCCGAAACGTCGGGCGGGCATCCTTTCCTCCTCATCGCGGCATGTAACCCAAGTGCCAGCGCCGTGGAATCTTCAGTGACACAAGCCCTAGCAGCGCTGCCAACCCCCCGCTGACCAGCAGCGCCTTCAGGCCGAGATGATGCTCGAGCACCGCGCCGATCACCGCCCCCACAAACATCCCGGCCCACGGGATCAGTTGCACCCGCCAACCGTTTCGTCGTTCCCCCAGTAGCCAACGTCCCAGCCCGCGACCAAAACGTGACAGCGCCCCCGTCACATACGTCAGGCCCACCGGCAAACCGTTGACCTCCTCGACCGCGGCGTTGAGCATACCCATGGCAATTATCGCCGCCAGCAGTGCGGGCAAGGTATCGGCCAAAGGCCATAACGCACCGCCGCACAGCAAGGCGGCGATACATAACAGCAAGGGCAGGGCATGCCGTCGGCTAATGCGACTGATCACTGCACCCAAGGCGTTACCTGCGACGAATGTCACGACCAGCAACAGCAAACGCCCAGTCAAGCCAATGTCACCGGCACTGATTGCCACTGCCAGACGCGTGGTATTTCCGCTCATGAACGACACAAAATCCCCACTGGCCATAAAACCAATGGCGTCGGTCATACCTGCGAGCACGGAAAGACTGGCCACCAGCATCAAGCCGACCCGGCCGCGCCAGCGCTGCCGATGGGCGAGTACGGCATTAGCGAAAGGCTTTTGGGACGAAGGCAGCATGCGGCCGGGCTCCTGGGTGAGATTATTCGGCCACTACCGTAGGACGCTTTGATAGCGCGCGCAATGATCTCAGACACACTCAAGTCGCCAGCCTTCACTTTGCCAGGTCAAAAGATGGGTTGGCCTGATCGCTTGCACAAACGCCTCGTCATGGGACACCGCCAGCATCGCGCCGGTAAAACCTTGCAGCGCTTGCTCAAAAGCGATCACTGATTCCAGGTCCAGGTGATTGGTAGGCTCGTCCAGCAATAGCAACTGAGCGGGCGTTTCGCGCCATAGGGCAATCGCCATGGCGGCTTTCAAGCGCTCACCGCCGCTGAGCAGCCCGACCGGTTGTGTGACCCGCAACGCGTCAAGTTGCAGCAATGCCAGTCGGGTACGCAATTCGGCTTCGGCCAGGGGGGTGTCGAGCAGGTTGAGTTGCTCGACGATGGAACGTTGGTCATCCAGCAGTGCCAAGTGTTGATCGATGTAGGCACTGGGTACATGCGCCAAGCATTCGCCGCTGATGGCCTGCCATTGACCGGCGAGCAGCTTGAGCAGTGTTGATTTGCCGCAACCGTTCGGCCCTCGAACGGCTACACGTACCGGGCCCATCAGGTTGATATTGACGTAGGTTGAAGGTCTCAACGGATCGAGCCACGGCAGTTGGGCATTTTTCAGTGTCAGGACTTGCCTGCCGTTGGGCACTACCGAGCCGGGCAGTGCCAGCAAGGTGGGTGTTTCATCCACGACGCATTCGTAAGCTTGGCGTACCTGTGCGTCGAGTTCGTTTTTATGCGCACGATGTGCGCTGCGCACCGTGCTGACGATTTCCGTGGCCGCGCCTTTCCAGGCTGCCTTGGTAAACCGAGCGACGTTGGCGGTTTCTGCATGTTTGCGTGAGCGGGCGGCATTGCGTTGCAGGCTGTCGTGGTCTTTTTGCAGGCGCCGACGCTCGCGGCTGCGCTCCAAGCGCGCGTGCTCGAGTGCGGCAATGGCGGCATGTTGTTCGGTGTCGCGCTGGAACCGGTAAGCATCGTAGTTGCCGCCATACACCCGGGCGCCGAGGGGCGACAGTTCGATGATGCGTTCCAAGGTGTTAAGCAACTGCCGATCATGGCTGACCACCACCAGACCTCCACGCCAATCCCGCAGTACCTGTAGCAGCCAACCGCGTCCCGCGTTGTCGAGGTGGTTGGTGGGCTCATCGAGTATCAGCAGCTGTGGCTTCGCCAGCAGCGCACCGATCACCACGATCCTGGCCAGTTGACCGCCGCTGAGTTGATTGGCCGGTGTGGCAGCACCAAGCGAGTGCAAATCCGCTGTGTCCAGCGCGGTGCGCAAGCGCTCGGCAAGGTCCCAGCGATCGTCGATCAGTTCCAGATCGTTCGCGTGGGCGTGACCCAAAGCCATACGCTCGAGCGCGGCCAACACCTCGGCGGTACCGGTTAAATCAGCTAGGGTCTCTCCCGGTTGTATGGCCAGCGCCTGAGGGACGTATGCCACGCTGGCCAGCCCCTTCAGCGTGCCGGAAGAGGGCGCCAGGCGTCCGGCGAGCAACTTCGCCAGGATACTTTTGCCGCGACCATTACGGCCGACAATCCCGGTGGGCGTGTGATCAATCGACAAAGTGAGGTCTTCCAGCAAGGTTTCACCGTTGGCGAACTGGAAAGACACGTGTTGCAGGGAAACAAGGACGGGCAGCCGGTTGACGTCAGTCATCAGCACCTCCAAAAAATGTCGAATAGGCCAACAAGCGCGCCAGGCGGCTCGTTGCAGATACATTTTGGAAGGCTTAGTTGTTCACGTCGGCGGTCATCCCGTGAGTCAGAAGGGACCCGAAGGCTAACTCACCTTGGCTTTCTTCGGCAAGCCTGGCCGTGTTTGTGGCCTATGCGAGCACGGCCACCGCCTTGATTTGCGCCCAGAGTAATTGGCCGGGGTGCAGTTGCAATTGGTCGCGGGAGAAGCGGGTGATACGTGCCAGCAGCGGTGTGTCGCCCGCGTCCAGGCGTACCAGCACATGGGCGTTGTTATCCGCCGAAATGTCCTGGGTGACCGTCACCGGCAAACGGTTGAGGATGCTGCTGTGTTCTTCTGCCTGCAGGCTGAGGCTTACGTCCCGCGCCTGCACCTTGACCCGCAGCTGTTTACCCAACGCCAGCGGCGCGTGGGCCACGCGTATCTGTAGCGGGCTGTCGGGCAATTGCAGGGTCAGCAGTTGATAGTGTTCGTCATAGGCGCTGACCGTGCCATTGATTACCACACCGGCGTCGTCACCCAAGGCCATGGGCAAATCGAGCCGCGCCAGGGTTTCACCGATGGGGCCACTGGCCAGAGCCTTGCCATCGCTGAGCAAGACGATATGGTCGGCTAGTCGCGCCACTTCGTCCTGAGCATGGCTGACGTACAGCACTGGGATATCCAGCTCGTCGTGCAGGCGTTCGAGGTACGGCAGGATCTCGCTTTTACGCTTGCTGTCTAGGGCCGCCAGCGGTTCATCCATCAACAACAATTTTGGGCTGGTGAGCAAGGCTCGGGCGATGCCAATGCGCTGGCGTTCGCCGCCGGATAAGTGCTGCGGATGGCGCTCGAGCAAGTGGCCAATTCCCAGCAGCTCAGTGGCCTGGGCCATATCCACGCGCCGTTGCTGACGCGGGATGCGCTTGAGGCCGAATTCCAGGTTGGCCCGCACCGACAGGTGAGGAAACAGGCTCGGCTCCTGGAACACATAACCTAACGCGCGCTTATGCGGCGGCACGAATAACCCGTTACGGCTGTCTTGCCAGACCTCATCGTTGATCTGGACAAAACCGTCTTCGGCTTGCTCAAGCCCGGCGATGCAGCGCAGGCAAGTGGTTTTTCCGGAACCGGAATGCCCGTACAGCGCGGTCACGCCACGACCAGGTACATGCAGGTCCACATCCAGTGCAAAGCCGGAATATTTTAGTTGCAGACGTACATCAATCATCGCAATCAGCTCCAGCCCATCTTGGTTTTACGGCTGGAGTAGAGCGCCAGCAATACGAGGAAGGCGAACACCACCATGGACCCGGCCAGCCAGTGGGCCTGGGCATATTCCATGGCTTCGACGTGGTCGTAGATCTGTACCGAGACCACCCGGGTCTTGTTCGGGATATTGCCGCCGATCATCAACACTACGCCAAACTCACCGACGGTGTGGGCGAAGCCGAGAATCGAAGCGGTGATAAACCCCGGGCGTGCAAGGGGCAGGATCACCGTGAAGAATGTGTCCCAGGGATTGGCGCGTAAGGTTGCAGCCACTTCCAATGGGCGAGTGCCGATTGCGGAGAAGGCGTTTTGCAGCGGCTGCACCACGAACGGCATCGAATAGATCACCGAGCCAATCACCAGCCCGGCGAAGCTGAAGGTGAGGGTGCCCAGGCCTAGCCATTGGGTGAACTGGCCGAAATAGCCATTGGGGCCCATGGTCAACAGCAGATAGAAACCGATGACCGTCGGCGGTAACACCAACGGCAACGCGACGACTGCCCCAATGGGGCCGCGCCACCAGGAACGGGTGCGCGACAGCCACAGGGCTATCGGAGTGCCGATGACCAGCAAGATCGCGGTGGTCAGTGACGCCAGCTTGATGGTCAACCAGATAGCGGAAAAATCGGCACTCGACAGCGGCATTTAGAGCTCGTAACCGTAGGATTTGATAACTGCGGCGGCTTTGGGGCCTTTCAGGTACTCAACCAGGGCCTTGGCAGCGGCGCTGTCTTTACCTTTGTTGAGGATCACCGCATCTTGTTTGATCGGGTCGTGCATGGAGGCCGGAACGATCCACGCCGAACCGCTGGTGACTTTGCCGTCTTTATAGATCTGCGACAAGGCGACGAAGCCCAGTTCGGCATTGCCGGTGGACACGAATTGATAAGCCTGCGTGATGTTCTGGCCTTCAACGATCTTGTCCTTGACCTTTTCGGTCAAGCCTTCCCTGGCCAGCACCTGGGTGGCGGCGAGGCCATATGGGGCGGCTTTCGGGTTGGCGATGGACAGGTGCTTGAAGTCATTTTTCTTCAGTACTTCACCCTTGGCATCCACGTAGCCTTCCTTCGCCGACCACAGTGCCAGAGTGCCGACCGCGTAGGTGAAGCGCGAACCTTTAACGGTGTCGCCTTCGGATTCGAGTTTTTGCGGGGTGGTGTTGTCAGCGCTCAGGAACACTTCGAACGGTGCGCCGTTCTTGATCTGTGTATAGAACTGGCCGGTGGCGCCATAGGCGGCTACCAGTTTGTGGCCGGTATCTTTCTCGAAGTCGGCGGCAATCGCCTGGATCGGTGCGGTGAAGTTGGCGGCGACGGCGACCTGCACTTCATCGGCGTGGGCCGAACCGAAGGCAAAGGCGGCAATCAGGGTAGCCAGGGCAGTGGGGGCCAGGCGTGAGGCGCGGATCATCATGAAGCAGCTCCTTTTGGGGTGTGTACGGCTTGTTATAGGTAGAAGGCTTTACCGCTATGTATGGGAATATATAGCGGTTAGCCAGCGCCGGTACAGTGCAAAGTTGCCCCAGGTGTCAGTTTTGCTTGAGCTTGGCCAATGCCTGTTCGGCCAATTGTCGCGTGAGGTCATAAGTGGGTATGTCTTTACCCAGGCGGAGCGCCTGGCCTGACCACAGGTTGCTGAAACCCGCTTCATCCTTGGCCTTGAGTGGCATCAAGGCACCGCCGGATCTGGGGAACGCGGGGGCGGCCGGGTTGATTGCGCCGAGCTCTCGCATGACTCGATTGACGATGCCGCGTGCCGGGCGGCCGGTGAACAGGTTGGTCAGGGCAGTTTCACTGGCTTGGGCATGACGCAGCGCATGGTGATGGGAGGCGCTGATAGTGGCTTCGGGGGTAAACAGGTACGCGGTGCCGATCTGTACCGCTGAAGCGCCCAGGGCGAATGCCGCGACAATGCCTCGCGAATCGCCGATACCGCCAGCGGCAATCACCGGCACGCGGACGGCGTCGACAATTTGGGGCACCAACGCCATCAGGCCGATCTGGCTATTGAGTTCGTCAGTGAGAAACATGCCGCGATGTCCACCAGCTTCAATGCCCATGGCGATGATCGCGTCACAGCCATTTTTTTCCAACCAAATGGCTTCTTCTACGGTAGTGGCCGATGACAGCACTTTGGCACCGGTGGCTTTTACCCGGTCCAGCAGAGATTTTTCCGGCAAGCCGAAATGGAAACTGACCACCTCGGGACGAAACGCTTCAACGATTTGGCAAGCAGCCTCGTTGAACGGTGCACGGTTTGACACCTGAGTGGGTGCATCAAAATCGGCGCCGAGTTCACGGTAGTAGGGTTCCAGCAAATCTTTCCAGCGACGGTCACGCACTTCATCTGCTTCGGGCGGCTGATGGCAGAAGAAGTTCACATTGATAGGGCGTGTGCTGCCCTGGCGAATGGTGATCAACGCCTCGTGCAATTGCTCGATGCTCAGCGCTGCGGCGGGCATTGAGCCCAGGGCGCCCGCTTCGTTGGCGGCGATAACCATGGCGGCAGTCGTAGCTCCGGCCATGGGCGCCTGGATGATGGGCACCTCGATGCCCAGCAAGTCGAGGATTCGGGTGTCTGGCCAGGTGCTCATAGGATGCGTCTCCAGCGTAAGTAAGGCTTTTCGCTGTTTTAGCAGGGCGCTCGACACCCGGCCAGTCCGTTTTATTCACTGGACGACGCTAAAAATTCGTGCAGCGACTATCAGTGAATTGTTAACAGCAGACTGCGGAGCAATTTTTGTCGCCGATTATCGAAGCAGCGGCTAATTTATGGTGGGCCGGTAATTTCATCTTCATCCGTTGGTGCGAGCATCCGGAATAAATCTTGAACGTAAACTGAAGCTTTAAAAGGAGAAGGCTTTGCACGCAATCAAGGAACAGGTGGTGGCGGCAGTCAGGGTTTCCGGGCTGAAAGTTCGGACACGTAATGCCGATGAGGCGCATCCCTTAAATGCGAAAATTGGCCCCCTATGGCAGAAGTTTTTCGGTGAGGGGCTTTACGAGAAAATCCCGGGCAAGCAACTCGATTCGCCGGTTTACGGGATTTACAGCGGTTATGAGTCCGATGCGCGGGGGCTGTTTGATGTCACAGCTGGAGTGGCGACCCATGCACCGGCGCAAGGCTTTGAAAGCATGGTGATTGAACCGGGGCGTTACTTGGTGTTTGAGGCTCGCGGACCGATGCCGGATGCAATCATCAAAACCTGGCAGCAGGTCTGGGCTTATTTCGAGCAGCCAGGTGTCGAGTCGCGTGCGTTTATCACTGACTTTGAGCTCTATCAAGCGGACGATGTGGCGCTGATTTACATCGGTATCCGCTAGCTTTTTACTGGGTTTTCCCGTTCCAGTAACTGCCGTTTGCGCTCTACGCCCCAGCGGTAGCCCGAGAGTTCGCCGTTACTGCGCACCACACGATGACAGGGGATCGCCACCGCCAGGCTGTTAGCACCACAGGCCTGGGCCACAGCGCGAAAGGACTTGGGGGCGCCGATCCGCTGGGCAATCTGTGCGTAGCTGGCGGTACTTCCCACCGGGATTTCGCGCAGCGCCTGCCACACCCGTTCCTGAAAGGCGGTACCCCGTAGGTCCAGAGGCA
This sequence comes from Pseudomonas costantinii, assembly GCF_001870435.1. Classification (GTDB taxonomy): domain Bacteria; phylum Pseudomonadota; class Gammaproteobacteria; order Pseudomonadales; family Pseudomonadaceae; genus Aquipseudomonas; species Aquipseudomonas costantinii. Next base: position 24,316 of record NZ_MDDR01000022.1, read on the forward strand.
AATCCAACCCCAGGGCAGGCGTTTCAATAAAGCCCACCACCTGGGCGATCAATTGTTCGAAACTGCGGTCCGCGCCCAGCAACTCGGCTTTGGGGAATTGGTCCTGCAGGTCGCGCACCAGTTTGTCTGGATCATCCCCGAGCAAGATCGCACATACGCCGCGTTGACTTTGCGCCACCAGAATCGCCCCCAGTGAGCATTGCCCCACGGCAAAGCGTATTTCGTTATTGGTGCCGCCGGCTTTGTAATCGCTGGGCTTCATGCCAAGTAATTGGTCCGCCGATTCATAAAATCGGCTGTTGGAGTTGAAGCCCGCGTCATACAGCGCTTCGGTCACTGAGTGTTGGCCCTTGAGACTATCGCGTACTTTGCGAGAGCGAAGGGCGCCGGCATACCCCTTGGGGGTCAGGCCGGTGATGGCTTTGAATACACGATGGAAATGGAAGGAACTCAACCCGGCCAAACCGGCAAGTACTTCCAGGCTGGGTGGCGTTTCAGCCAGCTCTATTTGCTTGCACGCGTCGGCCACTACCTGTGCATGGTGCGCAGCCAGTTGGGTCTGGTCGCTGGAGGCCCGTTTGCTGGGGCGATACCCGGCTGCTTCGGCTTGCGTCGGGGTGTCGAAGAACTCGATATTTTCCGGCCTGGGCAAACGCGAGGAACTGCTGGGGCGGCAATACACGCCGGTGGTTTTCACGCCGTAGACAAACAGCGCGTCGGCTTTGGCGTCGCGGGCGATGATTGCGGCCCAGCGGGGATCTTGTTCGATGGTCATGGCGTGCACTCTTTACGGGTCACGGGCAGATTAGCCGTGGCGATCGCTCTCGACACTCTGAAGCTTGCGGTCAAATTAGCCGGCGGTGCGAAAAGTCAGGTTGATGCGTTGCGGGCCCATGATTGGATGCACGCCTTCCTTGATTGGCGTCACTCCATGAAAGCGCAGTCGATCGACACCGCCCCAGACCACCACATCGCCATGGAACAGCGAGATCTTTTGCGTCCTGTCGTTGCGCATGTGGCCGCCGAACAGGAAAATTGCCGGTAGACCGAGGGACACTGAGACCACCGGAGCGCTGTAGCGACGCTCGTTCTTGTCCTGATGCAGGGACATTTTGGCGCCGGGTATATAGCGGTTGATCAGGCAGGCATCCGGGGAGAAATCGCTGAAACCGGCCTCTGCCGCCGCCAGTACGGCCAGTTGGCGCAAAGTCTCGGGCATCGCCGGCCAGGGTTGCAGGCTACGCGGATCAAGGGGGCTGTAGCGATAGCCGGCGCTGTCGGTCGTCCAGCCCAACTCGCCGCAACTGCTCAACGCCGCTGACATGGTAAAGCCGCCGGGCGTGATCATCTGTCGAAACGGCGCTTGGGCCAGCACAGATCGCAATTCAGGCAGTAGACGATCAATCCAGGGCAGGGCGTAGCCCCTCAGCACGTAAGACTCAGCACCCATTTGTTCGCGTCCTGCGGGTTGCTGCAGGGCTTCATCGGCGAACAAATCGGCAGTAGGGCCTGGCATGACTTACAGCGCCTTGCTCACATTGATGTCGGTGATGACGTCGCTGGCATCGTGGATTTTCGCCAGGGCTTGCTTGGCTTCTTCCACGCTGCTGCTTTGTAATTGCGCGAACTCAAAGCGACGTTCGCCGTTGAGCTTGTACTTGATGACGTATTTAGTCGTGGTGGTCACAGCTTTTTTCCTGTCAAGTGTTCGGATCAGCTCAGTTTGGTGCTGGTACGACGAACGATGCGAATCTTATGGGACAGCGCTGGTTTGCGAGTAACGCTGATGGCGCGGCGCGTTACCACATCCAGGGTGATATTCCAGAAACCGGTGCTGGGTGCGGTGATTTTCGCCGGGAATTTGTCGAAGGCGCCACCGTGGTAGGTGTGGCGACCACCGTTCTTGAAGCTGCGAAAGTTGGCATCGCTCATCAGGCGAATATTGCAGGTCTGCGAGCATTCGATGACAACGATGTCGCCCTCGTTGAGGTGCTCGCGCTGGTGGATGTATTTCATGGGGTGTCTCCAGAAGGGCTTTTTCTGAAAAATCAGAATGATACGTAGGTTAAGATGGAGTTTATCAGCCCCAGCGCGTTTATTATCGGGTCGTCGTCGACGACTTCGACAATTTAAAACAGTTATTTACCGAGTTTTCAGAGATAAATCCTACATTGGCGGGAGAAAATTACTCTCTACGCTGTCGTAGGGTCTTTATCGGAGGTTTTAGTATGAAGTGGAGTGTGTTGGTTCTGGCCTTGGCGATAGGTGGGTGTGCTTCGGTTGCAGATATCAAGCAGACCCCGCCAACATTGGTGGTCATTTCAGGGAAAAAACCGCCGGAATATGCCGCATGTGTCGTGCGCAAATTAGCCGCAACCCGCCGACCGCCGCAGATCGAGCCCCATAAGGACGGTGTGCAGGTGATTGTTCCGCAGAAATACTCGGCCGACCCTTCGGCGATCTTCGAGATTGAAGAGCGCTCCAGCGGCAGCAGTATCAAGCTCTATGAGAGCATGTCCAATGTGCCGATCCGCCCGGGCGATGTGAAGAAAGCCGGGGAGGATTGCATTTCCGGCAGCTAAGCCTTCAGGGTCACCCTACATACATGAATCCGATAAAAAAGCCTGACCCTGCCGTTGCAGTGTCAGGTTTTTTTTGTGGTGCTTTTGTGTGGTTGTAGCAATGGGATCATTACCCTACTATTTATAGGCTTATGTGTTTTGGGGCTAAGCATATAACTATAAAAATGGAGCCGTGATGATGTCTCTGGAACGAGTGTTGATGGGCGGCGCGTTGTTATTGCTGTTGGGCAATGCACACGCGCTGGATGGGAAAAAGATTTTTACCGAGGGCGGTTCACAGCCTGGTGCGATGCCCTGTGTCGCGTGTCATGGCGCTGATGGGTTGGGCCTAGCCGCCGCAGGGTTTCCCAGGTTGGCGGGGTTGTCGGCGGAGTATGTGCGCAAACAGCTGACCGACTTCAGCAGCGGAGCGCGAAGCAATCCAGTGATGCAGCCGTTGGCGAAAGCACTGACTGACGCAGAAATCGCAGCGGTAAGCCAGGCGTTGGCGGCGATGCCTTACCCGCTACCCGTGACGGTGTTCCGTAGCGAGATGCCAACCAGCGCCGCACAGAAACTCGCGCTTCAAGGTGCCTGGGAGCGGCAGATTCCCGCTTGCGTCAGTTGCCATGGACCAGCAGGTGTCGGAGTGGGTGACGCGTTTCCGCCCTTGGCCGGTCAGCCTGCCGCTTACCTGGCGGCACAGTTGACCGCCTGGCAAAGCGGCACGCGCCGCAATGATCCCAATGACTTGATGGGCCACATTGCCAAGTCCCTGACCCCAGAGGAAGTGCAGGGTATCGCTCAGTATTTCGCGTCGTTGAACCTGGAGGCCAAGCCATGAAGCCATTCATGATTGCCACCGCGCTGGGGTTGCTGATTGCAGTGCCTGTCCAAGCCGCCACGATTGCCATGGAAGACCAGTCCCAGTTGCAACCCTCCGCTCATCCGGCTGCCGTGCAATTTCAGCCGCCTCAAGAGAGCGAATTACCCGACAACGCCTACGGCAAACTGGTCAGGCAGGGTTATGCGTTGTTCGTGGACACCCAGCGCCTGGCGCCTAAATTTGTCGGTAACGGGCTCAATTGCAGTAACTGCCATCTGGATCAGGGGCGCCTCGACAACTCGGCACCGCTGTGGGCTGCCTATCCGATGTACCCTGCCTATCGACAGAAGAACGATAAGGTCAACACCTTCGCTGAGCGCTTGCAGGGCTGCTTCCAGTTCAGCATGAACGGGGGGACGCCGCCGGCAGCTGATAGTCCCGAGATTACCGCGCTCTCAGTGTATGCCTACTGGCTGGCGAGCAAGGCGCCCTTGGGCGTAGAGCTTCCGGGACGCGGCTACCCCGATGTGGCGCAACCGGCCAAAGGCTACAACCTGGCCCAAGGCGCCGAGGTCTACAAGGGGCAATGCGCGGTGTGCCATGGTGCAGAAGGGCTGGGGCAAAAAGCCGGAGACAGCTACGTCATGCCACCGTTATGGGGTAAAGACTCCTACAACTGGGGGGCCGGCATGCACCGAATCAACACCGCGGCGTCCTTCATCAAGCACAACATGCCGTTGGGCAAGGGTGGCAGTTTGAGTGATCAGCAAGCCTGGGATGTCGCCGCCTACGTCAACAGCCACGAGCGGCCGCAAGACCCGCGATTGGTGGACGGTTCGGTGGAGAAAACCCGGCTTAAATTTCATGCCAATGATGGCGTCAATCTCTACGGACAAACGGTTGATGGCGTGTTGATCGGGCAAGGCATCCGTTAAACTGTCTGGTATTCAATGCAAAAATGCCGTGCAAGCCTTGGGTTTGCGCGGTGTTTGTTTTTTCTGGAAGCCGTCATGAAACGTGAACACGTCAGAGCCCGCCATGCCGAGGGTCAGATCTCGGCCACCCATGTCATCCCTAATCCCGCAGACTTGGGCGAATGGATCGTATTTTTCAAGAAAAGTGGCGGGCGCAGTTATTTCCTGGTGGATGAGCAGGATGAGGTCGAGTCGTTTCCGCGCCTGGATGACCTGGTCGAGATCCTGCGTGGCCTGGGCATCAAGTTCGCCGAAATTCATCTGTAGCATGCCGCTTACTTGCAGACCACCACCACGCTACGGCTCTTGAAGTTACCCACGTCTTTGCCGAGGGTTTTGTCACTTTCTTTCAATGATGGCGTGCCCTCGGTGCCGACAATGCGGTAACCGGTGCCCGCGCACGAGGCGTCGGCTTTTTCGTAGCAACTGGCCCATGAGTTGGCCTCGCCCGAGCAATCGATAGTCAGGCCTTGCTCGCCATTTTTCAGGTAAGTCTCGGACGTGGTGGTGCAGCCGACCAGAGTCAGTAGCGCAGTCAGTGCCAGAATCTTGTTCATAATGGGGTCGTCGTCGAGGGTGTTGGAAGGGCGCTGATACTGTCATTGGGCGTCGGCAGCAGATTATAGCGAACGGCCAACAAACACAAAAAAGCCCCGTTCACCGGGGCTTTATGCGCAGGGCGGCGAGGCTTACTTACCCTTGGGTCGTTTGCTCGACGCGTGGCCAGCTTCATCCACAAATACTTCAGCGACCGCAATGGCTTCACGTTCGGTCGCGAATGCCCCGGCGACGCTGTCTCCGTGGAAGTTGATCAAGTGCCAGCCATCTGCTCGCTGTGTGATCAGGTAGCCGTTCACGCCTTTTGGTTCTGACATCTATCAATCTCGTGGTGTGGTTCAAGCGGGCAATGATAGCGCCAAATGCCATAGAGGCGCGCAAGTTGTTGCAGGTCAGTGTCGCGTACCGAAAAGCGTGCTAAAACGGTTGTAGCCCTTTTAAACAAAGGGGCTTAGGCTTGTTTTGTCGCACTGTTGGGGAGGCTCTTCGTAGGATCAGCGGAACTTACGCCGACATTTTTTCTCTATGATGACATCGCAACGCCAGCAGGACCCATTGTAAGGTGACTGCGGCCTGATTAGACTGCGCCGAATTCCGTACGCACAGCCCTTTGTAAGGACTTATATGATCAAGAAATGCTTGTTCCCAGCAGCCGGTTACGGTACTCGCTTCCTGCCAGCGACCAAAGCCATGCCCAAAGAGATGCTGCCGGTGGTGAACAAGCCACTGATTCAGTACGGCGTCGAAGAGGCACTGGATGCCGGCCTGAACGAAATCTCCATCGTGACCGGCCGTGGTAAGCGCGCACTGGAAGACCACTTCGATATCAGCTACGAGCTGGAAAACCAGATCAAGGGCACCGACAAGGAAAAATACCTGGTTGGCATCCGTCGTCTGCTGGACGAGTGCTCGTTCTCCTACACCCGCCAGACCCAGATGAAAGGCTTGGGCCACGCGATCCTGACCGGCCGCCCACTGATCGGTGACGAACCGTTCGCCGTGGTACTGGCCGATGACCTTTGCGTCAACCTGGACGGCAAAGGCGTACTGGAGCAGATGGTCGATCTGTACAAGAAGTACCGCTGCACTATCGTTGCGGTCCAGGAAGTGGATCCTTCGGAAACCAACAAGTATGGCGTGATCGCCGGTGATGAAATTGGCGATGGCCTGATCCGTGTGCGTGACATGGTTGAAAAACCGGCACCGGAAGATGCCCCGTCGAACCTGGCGATCATCGGTCGTTACATCCTGACTCCGGATATCTTCAAGCTGATCGAAGAAACCGAGCCAGGCAAGGGTGGTGAAATCCAGATCACCGACGCCCTGTTGAAGCAGGCCAAAGACGGTTGCGTGATTGCCTACAAGTTTAAAGGCAAGCGTTTCGACTGCGGCGGCGCTGAAGGTTACATCGAAGCAACCAACTTCTGCTTCGAGCACTTCTACAAAACTGGCAAGGCTTACTGATTCAAAGTAATCCTGCTATGCAAAAAGCCACCTTCGGGTGGCTTTTTCGTTTTTCAGCCCCATGTAAGTCGGTATGCTGATGTCCTGCCGAGGAGAGTGAAATGGCCTACGATTTTGACCTGTATGTAATTGGCGCCGGTTCCGGCGGTGTTCGCGCGGCGCGCTTTGCCGCAGGCTTTGGCGCCAAAGTGGCCGTGGCGGAAAGCCGCTACCTGGGCGGTACGTGCGTTAACGTCGGCTGCGTGCCGAAGAAACTGTTGGTATACGGTGCGCATTTCGCCGAGGACTTCGAGCAAGCCAGCGGTTTTGGTTGGTCACTTGGCGAGGCGAACTTTGATTGGGCGACCCTGATCGCCAACAAAGATCGCGAGATTAACCGCCTTAATGGCATTTACCGCAATTTGCTGGTCAACAGCGGCGTGACCCTGCATGAGGGGCATGCACGTCTGGTCGATCCGCATCAGGTGGAGATCAACGGCGAGCGCTTTACCGCCAAGCACATCCTGATTGCTACGGGTGGGTGGCCGCAGATTCCGGAAATTCCAGGGCGTGAACACGCTATTGGTTCCAACGAAGCGTTCTTCCTGAAAGATCTGCCTAAACGTGTGCTGGTAGTGGGCGGTGGTTACATTGCTGTTGAGTTCGCGGGTATTTTCCATGGTTTGGGCGCGCAAACGTCGCTGCTGTATCGCGGTGACTTGTTCCTGCGCGGTTTTGATGGCTCGGTGCGCAAGCATCTGCAAGAGGAGCTGACCAAGCGTGGCTTGGACCTGCAATTCAATGCCGATATCGAGCGCATCGACAAGCAAGCGGACGGCAGCCTTAAGGCCACGCTGAAAGACGGTCGCGTGCTGGAAGCTGATTGCGTGTTCTACGCCACGGGCCGTCGTCCGATGCTGGATAACCTGGGGCTGGAAAATACCGGCGTCAAGCTGGACGAGCGCGGCTTCGTCGAGGTGGACGACCTGTACCAGACCTCCGAGTCGTCGATCCTGGCGATTGGTGATGTGATTGGTCGCGTGCAATTGACGCCGGTTGCCTTGGCCGAAGGGATGGCGGTGGCCCGTCGTCTGTTCAAGCCTGAGCAGTATCGCCCGGTCGATTACGCGATGATCCCGACGGCGGTATTCAGCTTGCCGAATATCGGTACCGTCGGCCTAAGCGAAGAAGAGGCGAAGAAGAACGGCCACAAGGTGCAGATCTTCGAAAGCCGTTTCCGGCCGATGAAACTGACCCTGACCGAGTGCCAGGAACGCACGCTGATGAAGCTGGTGGTCGACGCCGACACTGACAAGGTGCTTGGGTGTCATATGGTCGGCCCAGATGCCGGCGAGATCGTGCAAGGCTTGGCGATCGCGCTTAAGGCGGGCGCGACCAAACAGCACTTCGACGAGACCATCGGCGTACACCCCACGGCGGCGGAAGAGTTCGTCACCATGCGCACGCCTGTGGCCGGCTGATCAGGCTTATGGTGTTGCCTCGGGCGTCGTTGCAACGACGGCCGCCAGGCGCAACGCCTCGATACTGGACTGGGCCTTGATAAGGTCCAGTTCCAGGGTTTTGTTGGTCAGTTGGTGTTCGGCCAGCGCTTCCTGGCGTGACTGACTTTCCAGCGCGGAAACCCGCAGACGCTCCTGAAGCAGGGTGCGTTCGTTCTCAATCAGGCTGACCTGTTCGCTCAACTTGAGTTGCACGGCCTGGTCTTTGCGGGTTTGCTCCTGTAGGGCGGTCAATTCCTTCGCCGTCACTCGGTGCTCGATCAGTAGTCGCTCATTGTCGCGATGCAGTTGGGTGATCTCATCCTGGCGCACCATGGCGCTTTGTTGGGCTTGGCGCAGCTCCGCCTGCACCTGCTGCAATTGGCCTTCATGGCGCCGCTGCTCTTGCTCGCGCTGGTCTTTGACCGCATTTCTGTAGTGCTCAAGCGCCTCTCGAGCATGCAGGTGTTTTTCTTCCAGTGAACGAATCTGCGCGTCCTTGTCGTTGACTCTTAACTCATAGTCGCTGCACGCCTGGCTGAGCCCCGCGTTGCGGGTTTGCTCGGTCTGCAAGCTGGTGCTCGCGGTTTGCAGCGCAGCGCTTTCTTCTGCCAGGGCCGCTGCCTGGATATCAAATTGCTGCTTGAGCTGGCTGCGAGCCTCTTCAAGTGCCTCTACCTGGGCGAGCAGGGCGGTTTTCTGCAGCTCAAATTGCGCCAGGGCCAGATCGATCGGCTCTTGGGCTTTTTCTTTGAGGCGCTGGGCCAGTCGTGCCACCAGCTCGCCAAGCTCGTCGTCGATCGGGGCTTGGGTGATGTAGAGCCGGGCTTCGCTCTCGTCCAGCTCTTTCAAATAGCGATGAATCGTGGTTTTCGAGCCGGTATTGCCCATCTCTATGCGCACGGCATCGATGCTGGGGTTTTCGCCACGGGCAAGGATTGCCAGGCGTGCCGTTTGAACAACTGCTTTGTTTATGCCGCCGCGCGCCATGGGGTCTCCGTCGATTTAGTACTGTGGTACGTAGTATGTAGATACATACTATAACACGAATAAAAAATCGTTTAAATTCATGATTTCACAGATGGGATATTGGCGTATTATCCCGTGCCATAGCGGTTTTAATCGTCGATACACTCGTTAGCAGTACGAATAGGCCTCACATGAGCGATATGGATCGTTATCTCAATGCCGCCACACGCGATAACACGCGTCGCAGCTATCGCGCGGCGATCGAACACTTCGAAGTGAATTGGGGCGGGTTTCTGCCGGCGACCAGCGATAGCGTCGCGCGCTACCTGGTGGCACACGCCGGACTACTGGCAGTCAACACCTTGAAGCTGCGGCTCTCGGCATTGGCGCAGTGGCACATAAGCCAAGGTTTTCCAGACCCAACCAAGGCGCCGGTGGTACGCAAAGTGCTCAAAGGCATTCGTGCTGTGCACCCGGCGCAAGAGAAGCAGGCGCAACCATTGCAACTCAACCATCTCGAGCAGGTGGTTGCTGCTCTTGAGATGGAGGCAAAGGAGGCGAGCGATGCCCAGGATCAGCCTCGTTTGTTGCGAGCCAAGCGTGACACCGCATTGATTCTTTTGGGGTTCTGGAGGGGCTTTCGCAGCGATGAGTTATGCCGCCTGAGTATCGAGCACGTGCAGGCGATACCTGGCGCCGGAATCAGTCTGTATCTGCCGCGCAGCAAAAGTGACCGAGACAACCTCGGCAAGACTTACCAAACCCCGGCGCTGCTGCGTCTGTGCCCGGTGCAGGCCTACAGTGAATGGCTCAGTGCCTCAGCCCTGGTACGCGGTCCGGTGTTTCGCGGGATCGATCGCTGGGGCAACCTGGGCGAGGAGGGCTTGCACCCCAACAGTGTGATCCCGCTTCTGCGCCAGGCCTTGGAGCGCTCAGGCATCCCTGCCGATCTGTACACCAGCCATTCGCTACGCCGAGGCTTTGCGACCTGGGCTCATCAAAGCGGCTGGGATTTGAAGTCGTTGATGAGTTACGTCGGCTGGAGCGACATGAAATCTGCCATGCGCTATGTTGAAGCGACGCCCTTTCTCGGCATGACCCTGGCGATCCAGCCGCTGATTTGAGTTTTCTTCTATTAATACAGTTACCTGATAGGGAAAACCAATCGTCAGCATCAGGTTTGCCAATGAGCCATCGTCGGGAAGAGTGGGTAGGATTCATCTCATCAACTTCTTAACCCCTGACGGAGAGTCAACGATGCCTATCATCAACAGCCAAGTAAAACCGTTCAAAGCCACTGCATACAAAAACGGCAACTTCGTAGATGTGACTGACGCTGACCTGAAAGGCAAATGGTCCGTAGTGTTCTTCTACCCAGCCGACTTCACCTTCGTTTGCCCAACCGAGCTGGAAGACCTGGCTGACAACTACGCCGAATTCCAGAAGCTGGGCGTCGAAATCTACAGCGTTTCCACTGACACCCACTTTGCCCACGCTGCCTGGCACAACACTTCGCCAGCCATCGGCAAAATCCAGTACACCATGATCGGCGACCCAACCCTGACCATCTCCCGCAACTTCGACGTGCTGATCGAAGAAGCTGGCCTGGCAGACCGCGGTACCTTCGTGATCAACCCAGAAGGTCAGATCAAGATCGTTGAGCTGAACGACGGTGGTGTGGGTCGTGACGCTTCCGAACTGCTGCGCAAAATCAAAGCCGCTCAGTACGTAGCCGCCCACCCAGGCGAAGTGTGCCCAGCCAAGTGGAAAGAAGGCGAGGCCACCTTGGCACCATCCCTGGACCTGGTCGGCAAGATCTAAGTCTGTGAAGTATCAAGGGCGGGATTCCGCACCTAAGTAAGCTGCATCCGCCCTCAAAACGCCCGGGCGATATTCGCTCGGGCGTTTTTTTGTCTGCAATAAACCGAATTAATAGGAAATCGCCCGTATGTTGGACGCCAATCTTAAAGCTCAGTTGAAGTCATACCTGGAACGGGTCACCCAGCCGATCGAGATCGTCGCCTCCCTCGACGACGGCGCGAAATCCCAGGAAATGCTGACCCTTTTGCAGGATGTAGCAGGCCTTAGCACGCTGATTACCCTGAAAACCGATGGTGATGATGCGCGCAAGCCTTCGTTCTCCATCAACCGCCCGGGTGCCGATATCAGCCTGCGTTTTGCCGGCATCCCCATGGGCCATGAATTTACTTCGCTGGTGTTGGCCCTGCTGCAAGTCGGTGGCCACCCGTCGAAGGCCAGTGTCGAAGTGATTGAACAGATTCGCGCCCTGAAAGGCGAGTTCAGCTTCGAGACTTACTTCTCGCTGTCGTGCCAGAACTGCCCGGACGTGGTCCAGGCGCTGAACCTGATGGCCGTGCTCAACCCGAACATCCGCCACGTTGCCATCGACGGTGCACTGTTTCAGGCCGAAGTCGATGAGCGCCAAGTCATGGCGGTGCCAAGTGTGTACCTCAACGGTGTGAACTTCGGTCAGGGTCGCATGGGCCTGGAAGAAATCCTCGCCAAGCTCGACACCAGCGGCATCGAAAAAGCTGCCGAGAAAATCAGTGCCAAAGATGCTTTTGATGTACTCGTGGTGGGTGGTGGTCCGGCAGGTTCTGCGGCCGCTATCTACGCCGCACGTAAAGGCATTCGTACGGGTGTGGCTGCTGAGCGCTTCGGTGGTCAAGTGCTGGATACCATGTCCATCGAGAACTTTATCTCGGTGCAGGAAACCGAAGGGCCGAAACTGGCCAGTGCGCTTGAGGCCCACGTACGCCAGTACGACGTGGATATCATGAACCTGCAGCGTGCCAGCAGCCTGGTCCCGGCGAAAAATGCCGGTGACTTGCACGAGATTCGCTTCGAAAGCGGTGCGACCCTCAAGTCCAAGACTGTAATCCTGGCCACTGGTGCGCGCTGGCGTGAAATGGGTGTGCCGGGCGAGCAGGAATATAAGGCTAAGGGCGTGTGCTTCTGCCCGCACTGCGATGGTCCATTGTTCAAAGGCAAGCGCGTGGCAGTGATCGGCGGCGGTAACTCAGGCGTTGAAGCCGCTATCGACCTGGCGGGTATCGTCAGCCACGTGACCTTGCTTGAGTTCGATAGCAAATTGCGCGCCGACGCCGTGTTGCAGCGCAAGCTCTACAGCCTGCCGAATGTTGACGTGATCACCAGTGCGCTGACCAGCGAAGTCAAAGGTGACGGCCAGAAAGTTACTGGCCTGGCATACAAGGACCGTGACAGCGGTGAGTTCAAGACCATCGACCTGGAAGGCATCTTTGTTCAGATCGGTTTGCTGCCTAACACCGACTGGCTCAAAGGCACTGTGGAACTGACCCCGCGTGGCGAGATCATCGTCGATGCGCGTGGTGAGACTTCGCTGCCGGGTGTGTTTGCCGCCGGTGACGTAACAACGGTGCCGTACAAGCAGATCGTGATCGCAGTAGGCGAGGGCGCCAAGGCTTCCCTGAGCGCTTTCGATCACCTGATCCGTACTTCCGCACCCGCGTAAATTCGGACCCGGAAATGAAAAACCCCATGAGTGATCATGGGGTTTTTTATTGTGCGGGACTTTTACAGCGGCGCTGGCTGAATGATCTCAACCCAGTACGCGTCCGGGTCCTTGATGAACGCCAGGCTTTTCATGCGGCCATCGGTCAGGCGCTTTTGGAAATCACAACCCAGGGCTTCGAAGCGTTCGCACGCAGCCACGATATCCGGCACCGAGATGCAGATGTGGCCAAAGCCACGAGGGTCGGTGTTGCCGTTATGGTAGGCAAAGTCGGCATCGTTTTCGGTGCCGTGGTTGTGGGTCAGTTCCAGGATGCCCGGGATCGACTTCATCCACTGGGTGCGCTCAGCGGCGTCGGCCGGGATCTGGGCCTTGTCCACCAGAGCGAGGAAGTACAGGCTGAATTCGGCTTCCGGGAAGTCGCGCTTTTCAACCAGAGAGAAACCCAATACGCGGGTGTAGAAGTCCAGCGACTTGGTGATGTCCTTGACCCGCAGCATGGTGTGGTTGAACACGAAGTTCGCGGTGGCGGTGTCAGGTTGGGCGGTGACACCCGGGAAAGTGTTCAGATCGTGCAGGCTCATGGGCCCTCCAGAAAAAATGGGGCAAACGCAGCTTGGGTGAGAGAACGGTCCCTTGGCTCGCGGCCGGTAACCCAGCAGCCGAGTCATGATACGCAAGGCCCGCCCGCCGCGCCAAATGAAAAAGGTCAAGCAGGCCTTGCGAGCAGCGGGTGCCGAGGCTCAAACTTTGTTGCTTGAACTTTGGGTGTTTTTCGCAATGATTGAATTTCGTAAACCGTTGTTGAGCTCCTTGTGTTTGCTGTTGGGCAGCCCGTTTGTGCTCGCGGCTGACCCGGAAATTCATTGGCCCAGCGGCTGGCAAGTCGAAGAGGTGGTGCCCGACGGCGAGGCGTCAGTAAATCCCCAGACCGTGTCTCGGCAGCGGGCGATCAAGAATGATGCAAATGGTACAACCTTGATGGTTATGGAGTTGACCGGCACACCGATTGAGGCCGGGCATAAAGTTAATCTTCAAGGCGTATTGCTGGAAATGCGTAAATCCATCCAGAAAGATTTTGCTCATGGCGGTTATCAAAGCGTGTGCAGCAAGATGCACTCAACCACGTTGAGCCGCCTTGAAGCGCTGGAAACTACTTGCGTGATTACCGAGAACGGGCGACACGTATTGTCGCAAACATTGGTGGGCGCGGTGGATAATGATAAGGCGTATGTTTTTTCATACGCGGGCCAAGCGCAAGCGTACGAAGCCAGCAAGGATGAAGTCAGTTCGGTGCGCGCCAGCCTGAAACTTTGAAGTCGATGCGCTGGTCGATTATGAACAAAGTGAAATGTTGGTTAAGTTCGTTTTCGAACCCTTCAACAAAAAAGCCCCGCCAGTGCGGGGCTCTTTGTTAGTGCGCGCTGATCAGCCGCGCAGCCAGGAATCTACAGTGGCGGCGCCGTACTGTTCTTTCCAGGCTTTCAGGCCGCGATGGTTGCCGCCCTTGGTCTCGATCAACTCGCCGGTGTGTGGGTTGTGGTAAACCTTGACCACGCGCGCGCGGCGCTGTTTCGGTGCGGGGGCGAGCGCAGCACCGGCCTTGCCAGGGTTTGGATCAAGGATCGAGATGATGTCGCGCAGGCCTTTGCCGTAGCTCTTCATCAGCGCTTGAAGTTTTTCTTCAAATTCGATTTCTTTCTTCAGGCCGGCGTCATTCTTCAGGGATTCCAGCTGGGCAAGCTGCTCTTGAAGGGCTTTTTCTGCTGCGCGAAATTCGGCGAGTCTGGACAAAATCTGTACTCCAATAGTGTAGTTGGCTGATATCAACTGCAGACAAAGCTATAAGCCAAGAGCTTTAAGGTGACTCAAAGAAAGAGGTCTCTCTGCGAGTTCTGCACAGGCAGAAAAAATTGTAGTAGTTAATGCGTCATGAGTAAATCACGTCTTCTATCTAAATAAAATTATTTCATCGCGGGTAGTAGATGGCTATTCATGATTGGCCAAAGACTTAATGAACTCATCGCAGGGCAACGGTCGGCCGAAGAGGTAACCCTGTAGGAAGTCCACACCTTGTGCCGCGAGGTATTCGCACTGTTCTGTTGTTTCTACGCCCTCGGCCACGATACCCAGATCCAGCTTGCCGGATAATTCGATAATGCTGTCGAGAATATGCCGTGAGAGTGCATCTGCCCCGATCATGGCCACAAAGCTCTGATCGATTTTCAAGTAGTCGACATTGAAGTTGCGCAAGTAACCCAGGCTTGAGTGGCCGGTACCGAAGTCATCAATGGCAATCATCACCCCCAGTTGATGCAGTGCGTCGAACAAACGTCGGGTGATATCGGTAGGCTCGATCAGCTCGCGCTCGGTCAGCTCCAGCACCAGTGTCACCCGGCCAGGAGGGAAGGCGGCGAGAAACTCCCGACAGTCATCGACTAATGCCAAATCCTGGCAGTGGCGTGCAGTGATGTTCACACCTATATGAAAGCCTGGGCTGAAACGCCCAGCATGGGGTGCGAGCTGCACGGCGGTCTGGTGTAGCAACGAGCGGGTCATTGGCACGATAAGGCCGGAATGCTCGGCCAGGGGAATAAACAGGTCCGGGCGCACCAGACCTTCCTTTGGGTGTTGCCAGCGCATCAGCACTTCACAACCGGCCCATTCGCGGGTATCACCGCGTACCACAGGCTGGAAATACGGAATGAATTCGTTGGCGCCTAATGCACGTTGCAATTCGTGGGTGGGAGCGGATGAACGCTTTTGCAGCCAGTGAGCAAGGGTGCCTGCCAGTACGCCAAAGAACACCAGCAGGCTGAAGAGTGCCGGGTAGCGAGCTTCCATGTACCGCCACACCTCACCGGACGGCATGCCGGCCTCGACACTGTACTGATAGCGCTCGGACGCCAGGTGATCATGGGCCACGGCAAATACCGGCACGGCCGTGTTATGCACTTTGCCGTCAGCGTCCAACCAATTGGGTCCCACTTGCAGAACCAGTTCTGCGTAGCGGCTGATCAGGCGTAAAGCGTTGGTCAGGTGGTAGCCGTCAATCGATGCAAATGCGGCCTTATCGCCTTCGACCAAGCGGTAAACCAGCAGCGCCGTATCCGGTGTAACCGGGTTGCCGTTCATCAACCACAGTTTGCCGCCAACGTAGTCATCCGGGTTGACCGGCGACTGGTAATTGCCACCGAACAGCGAGCTGCAATAGATATTTTTCTGCCAGGACAGGGTCGTCGCCCGCACAAATGGTCGACGCGTGACCTGTTCCCGCAGCGCCAGTTGTGCACCGTTGTCGCAAGGCTGCCCCGCCAGCGGAAGCAAGGCCTGGGCGGCGAGGGCGGTGTTGTCGAGCATCAGGTCAAATTGGCGCACCGCTTCCAGGGCGGTCTGCGCTGTACTTTGTTGCAGGGTGCGTTCGGCTTGCCAATGCAGGATCACCAGGCCCAATGCGATCGGCAGCAGGCCGCTGAGTGCGGTGACTAAATTGCGGGTGGCACGCTTTCGCGGGCCGTTTACGGTCAGGGGCATGGGAAGAACGGCCTGGTGCAGGGTGGGAAAAGCGCCGAAGGGCTAAACAGATTAATTCGATGATAGATGGCGCAAGCGAAATAAGCTCGCCGCACCTAGCCGTTCGGTCAGTAGTTACCTGCGGATCGCCACCCGTTAGAAATCAAGGTTTGCGCCAATTGAACAAACGCCAGGGTCGCCGGCGTCGACTCACGCTGATCCAGTACCGCCAAGCCGATTTCACGGCTGACCGGTGGGGAGAGGGAACGTACCTGATAACGTGGGTCCGGCGTCTCAGGCAACGACGCCTGCGCTACGATACTCACACCATCGCCTCGGCTCACCGCTTCCAAAGTACTGAGCAGTTGTGAGTAGCGGTAACGCACATTCGGTGTAAGCCGAGCGATGCTGAACAGCCGCGAGACCAACTCCAGCGAGCCGGCTTCAGTCAGTATGAACGGGTCATCGCACAGCGCCTTCAACTCTACGCACGATCGCTCGGCAAGGGGGTGCGCCGCCGGCAACAGTGCGACCATCTGGTCCTTGAACAGCGTAAACGTATCGAAACGCTCCTGCTCCAGTACCACAAACCCCACGTCGATGCGCCGCTCGTCCAGCCACTGGATCACCTGGCGATCCGGGCCTTCGTCCACATGCACCTCAATGCCCGGATGCTCTAGCCGAAATTGCTTGAGGATGCGCGGCAGCAGGTGATTGGACGAAGTAGGGCCGAAAGAACCGATGCGCAGCGTGCCACGCTTCATACCGCGTGCATCTGAGGCTTCCTGTTGCAGGGTGTTGGCCACGCCGAGGAGGGTGCGTGCGCGTATCAGCAGTTGCTGGCCAATATCGCTGAGTTCTACCTGGGACTGATGGCGTCGAAACAACTCGACCCCCAATTCCTGTTCAAGGGCTTTAATAGCATGGGACACGGCTGACTGGCTGATACCCAGACGGTGGGCGGCGCTGGTGAAACCTTGCAGCTCTGCCACCCGAGAGAAAATTTCCAGTTGCGTGAGTGTCATGAGTATTTGCTCATTTTACGATGACTCGTCATTAGCTCGATGATACGCCAATCCTGATAGTGAAAGAGCACTCGCTGATGACGTCTTCCTCCGACCGCCTGACCTACCTCAAGCTTGCCGCCGTCACCATGATTTGGGGCACGACCTTCGTGGCCGGTCGTTATTTGGCCGCCGACGTTGATCCGTTGCTGGCTGCGACGTTGCGCTTTGTGCTGGCAAGCGTGGCGCTGCTGGTGTTCATGGCCCTTGCACGGGTTCGCCTGGTTCGACCCAGTGTTGGGCAATTCTTGCAGTTGTCGATGCTGGGTTTCTTCGGCATCTTTTTCTACAACCTGTGCTTTTTCTACGGGCTGCATTACATCAACGCATCGCGCGCTTCACTGATTGTGGCGTTGAACCCGGCCGTGATCGGCCTGGCTTCATGGTGGTTGTTCAAGGAGCATCTGGGGCGGGCCAAACTGTTGGGCATTGCCTTGTGCCTGGGCGGCGCAGGAACCGTTATCGTCAGCCGTAACCCTCAACTTCTAGAGGGCGGCGCAAATACCTGGACGGGCGACTTGCTGATCTTCGGCTGTGTGATGGGGTGGGGCGTGTACTCGCTGTTCTCCCGTGGCCTCAACCAGCGCCTGGGTTCATTGCAGACGGTGACCTGGTCCATTCTGCTGGGCACCTTAATGTTAGCGATTACCACGACGCTCAGTGGCAGGATGACAATCGCTGCCGTGCACGCCATTCAACTGCCGCAGTGGTTGAGCCTGTTGTACTTGGGCGTACTCGGTTCGGCGCTGGCTTACATCGCCTGGTACGACGGTATCCGCCGCATCGGCGCGACACGTGCCGGCGTGTTTATTGCGCTCAATCCGCTGACGGCGGTCATCTGTGGCGCAGTGCTGTTGGGCGAGCAACTGACCGAGCCCATGCTGCTGGGCGGTGCGGTAATCCTGCTCGGCATCTATCTATGCAACAAACCCCTTGCGCAAGCCAAGCCAATGGGGATTTGATAAGAGTACGGACAAACACTGTTACGCTGTGTAGAATCGATTTACGCATACAAGAATACGGACTTGCGCTCACGCAAGCCTCGGCCGTCAGAGACTGATGTAACCATGAAGCTACTCGGCTCCCCCCTCATCTTTGGTGACTTCCTCGCCCGCAGCGTGCGAGGTCTCTCCTGTGCGCCTCCCTTCGACCTCATCCTTGCTCGCAAATAACCAATTGCTACCTACAAGAATGATGAGGCGCCGAAAATGGCAGACCAATACGAAAACCCAATGGGCCTGATGGGCTTTGAATTTATCGAATTCGCATCGCCGACCCCGGGTATCCTGGAGCCGATCTTCGAGATCATGGGCTTCAGCAAAGTCGCGACCCACCGCTCCAAGAACGTGCACCTGTACCGCCAGGGCGAGATCAACCTGATCCTCAACAACGAACCTGACAGCCTCGCATCCTATTTTGCGGCCGAGCATGGCCCGTCGGTGTGCGGCATGGCGTTCCGTGTCAAAGACTCGCAACAGGCCTACAACCGCGCGCTGGAACTTGGCGCCCAGCCAATCCATATCGAAACCGGCCCGATGGAGCTGAACCTGCCGGCGATCAAAGGCATCGGCGGCGCGCCGCTGTACCTGATCGACCGTTTTGGCGAAGGCAGTTCGATCTATGACATCGACTTCGTGTACCTCGAAGGCGTAGACCGTAACCCGGTGGGCGCAGGTCTCAAGGTTATCGACCACCTGACCCATAACGTCTACCGCGGGCGCATGGTCTACTGGGCCAACTTCTACGAGAAATTGTTCAACTTCCGTGAAGCGCGTTACTTCGACATCAAGGGCGAATACACCGGCCTGACCTCCAAGGCCATGAGCGCCCCGGATGGCATGATCCGTATTCCGCTGAACGAAGAATCGTCCAAGGGCGCCGGCCAGATCGAAGAGTTCCTGATGCAGTTCAACGGCGAGGGCATCCAGCACGTTGCGTTCCTCACCGACGACCTGATCAAGACTTGGGATGCGCTGAAGAAGATCGGCATGCGTTTCATGACCGCACCGCCGGATACTTACTACGAAATGCTTGAAGGCCGCCTGCCGAACCACGGTGAGCCGGTGGATCAACTGCAAGCACGCGGCATTCTGCTTGACGGTTCCTCGATTGAAGGCGACAAGCGCTTGCTGCTGCAGATCTTCTCGGAAACCCTGATGGGCCCGGTGTTCTTCGAGTTCATTCAGCGCAAGGGCGACGATGGGTTTGGCGAAGGCAACTTCAAGGCATTGTTCGAATCGATCGAGCGTGACCAGGTGCGTCGTGGTGTATTGACCGCCGACTAAAAACGGTGATGCATGAAAAGCCCGGCAGAGGAGTCTCTCTGTCGGGCTTTTTTGCTTGCGATGTACGCTGTAGTAATTTGGCAGTAGCAGGCTTGGAACAGGATGTAGGCCAGTACCCACATAGAAGATGGGAGGCGGAAAATCGCCTATTTCCCGAAGTGAAAATGCCTTCCTTTCTGTCATTAAAGGAGTCTTCTATGACTATTACATCCCCTACGCCCCAACTTCCGATTCCTTTGCCTACGGCGCAGGCAACGCAAAACGAGCCCGCCATCCCAATCAGCAGTACGTACTCAATGAGCCCTATCGACAGGGCATGTCAAATGTTCCTGGACGCCACTCAGTCAGAGTTCCGGGACGGTTTACTCAGCAAGAAAGGGCAGATGCTCGCTTACGCAGCGGTGGAGCCGAATTGGAAAGGAGCCCCTAGCGTGCAGGTTTCCACCTTTGCGGTTGATGGTGCTCAGTCCAGTAATATCATGGTAGTCAAGCGCGTGCCTGCTATTGCCGAAGGGCCCAATTTCTTGCTGTACGTCCCGGAAGAGAATGGAGCGTCATTTCACGAGTTCAATACGTCTCAAGCCATGACGGCCTGGGTTAAAGCGGTTGCCAACGATCCGGATAAACTGCAAAAGTTTGCCGCTCACTTCTCCAGCGATGCAGCGCCTGGACAAATTGAGCGAGTCAAAAACACCATGACCCAATTTGCCGCTGGCGACGGCAATGCAGTGATCGGAAGTTTTGGCCATGAGGAGGGTGACATTTTTGAGCGCTTGCACAAAGACGCCACTGTTCCACCCGTTCTCGTCAACGGGTTGACCCGTACGCAACTCCATCGGATCGACTCAGACGGCAATGTCAGTTATCGGGGAACCCGATCCGATGGCGAGCAAGTAATTTACAAATACGACGCTCATGGAAACCTGCATGGTGGCAGCAAGGACGGCTTCTACTTCGTGAAAGACGGGCTGAATAATAACGATCCGCTCGTGCTGATGACGAAACAGGAATATGGCGGGAAAGTGGTCAGTGCCGCCTTGGATAACGTTGGCGCCAACGACCCGCAGAGCCTGTTGAGCGAGTTCATCAAACAACTGCGTAACCCTGGTCATGGCCTTGGAACAGCACTGATCGAGTTAGGCGTTCCTGAGGATGTGGCGCATTCGCTTGAAACCATCCTGACCAATCCAATTATCGGTACATTAACGGAATTGAACCGGAATAATCGAATCGGGTGTGTGTTTGGTATCGACGAAAAAACGATGAATAACCACCTGGAAAAAATAGGCAATGAGGTGCAAAGCAATTTACTGCAGTACGGCATGGTGAGAGGATTGATAGATTATGCTGCCGATGTGCTCGAGCCCTTGAATGCGCCGCAAGTCATGCCTCAGGTAAACACTCGCTAACCTGTGCCGCACCACTTTGAAAGAGGGGTATGGATGCCCCCACAACTGACATCCACTACGCGACGGCGTTTAAGTCTTGCGCTGACGTACCAGATGCTTGAAACCTTCATACACCAGCACCATCACCGCCAGCCAGATCGGGATGTAGGTCAACCATTCTCCCGCCTTGATACCTTCCCCCAGCAACAACGCGACGCCCAGCAGCAATACCGGCTCTACATAGCTGAGTAGACCGAACAAGCTGAACGCCAACAGGCGACTTGCAATGATGTAGCTCACCAACGCCGACGCACTGATCAGGCCCAGTATTGGAATCAGCGCGTACAGCTTGGGATGAGCATCCATTACGGCAAACCCCTGCTCGCCGCTCTGCACAAACCACCAGGCCACCGGCAGCATCAGCGCCATATCCAGCCAGAGCCCGCCCAGATGGTCGGTCTTGAGATATTTACGCACGATGAAGTAAATCGGGTAACCAATGATTACCACCAGTGTCGCCCAGGAAACCCCACCGGCTTGAAACAACTCGTTGAGCACACCCAATCCCGCAAAAAACACCGCGATCCGTTGCAGGTATGAAAGTTGTTCGCCCCACACCAGGCGCCCGGTCAGCACCATGGTCAGGGGCAGCAGGAAATATCCCACCGACACATCCAGGCTACGCCCATTCAGCGGTGCCCACATAAACAGCCACAATTGCACACCCAGCAGAGCTGACGACAGCAGCACGCCAACAATCAGGCGCGGTTTAGCCGCGAGCATTCGCACCAGCTCCCATACCCGCCGCCATTCGCCGCTGACGATCATGAACACCGTCATGCACGGCACGGTCAGCAGCATGCGCCAGCCGAAAATCTCCAGACCACTTAACGGCGTGAGCAACGATGTGAAGTAGTACATCACGGCAAACAGCACCGATGCCAAGACTGATAACACAACACCTTTAGACACACTGTCCTCGCGAAAACCGATGGATACAAAAAGAGGGGGGATTTAAGGAGAGGATTATGGTGCTTTTGGCGGGAGACGGTTGCGCTGTTTTGGGGCGTTTTGCGGAAAATTTTCTCACCGCGGGAAGTATGGATGAATTCCAGTGGCGAGCGGGCTCGCCCTAATGCTGTTCAGTTAAGCCCAGGATGACATTATCAAAGCCTGATCTAGACACGATACACTCAGACGTAATTACTAGTGACTTTGAGGCGACCGGCATGAGCGGCGATGAGCTGGGACAATTGAGGGCGGAAATAGATAGTTTGGATGAAAAGATCATCAGGACTCTCGGACTGAGATTTATCGCTACGAGCAAGGTTGGCCTTATCAAGGCCGCACAGAGCCTGGAAGCTGTTGATCCTTCTCGCGAGGCCGCGCAAGCGCAACGGTATTCCCTTCTCGCTGCCCAGTACGGGGTCAGTATCGAGTTAATTCAGAAAGTCTTCAGAACCGTCATAGACGAAGTCGTGGTAAATCACCAAGTCATCCGGGAAGGCACATTGAAATAGGCTGTATTCAAAGCAGGGCACATTCGTGACATCTGGTCGCACCCTGATCAAAGCGGTCTGGATCAACACGGTACCTGTCAGATTGTCGCGGGCAAACTCGCCTCTACAAAAAACCGCAACTGAACGGCATTAGGGCAAGTCTGCTCGCCACAAGAAGCCAGCCTACGAACGAGCCACACGGCCCGACACGAAATGGCCGACATCGTTGAACCCTGGTGTGGACGAATGCCCCGGCGTTACCAACGAGTCGATAAATGCTTCATCTTCAGCGGTAATCTTCACATTCAGCGCTCCGGTGTACGCATCCCACTGCGCTTCCGTACGCGGCCCGACAATCGCTGAACTCACCGCCGAGTTATTCAGTACCCAGGCAATCGCAAACTCGACAATCCCTACGCTGCGCCCTTGAGTGTACTGCTGAATCTGCTGGGCGATGCGCAACGACTCCACGCGCCATTCGGTTTCCAGAATGCGCTTGTCCTGGCGCGCCGCGCGGCTGCCGGCTTCGGGTGTTACATCGGGCGCGTACTTGCCGCTGAGCACGCCTCGAGCCAGCGGGCTGTAAGGCACCACGCCCAAGCCGTAAGCCGCCGCCGCGGTAATCTGCTCGACCTCGGCCTGGCGATTGACGATGTTGTACAGCGGCTGGCTGATGATCGGCTTGTCCACGCCCAAACGCTCGGCCACGCGAATGACTTCGGCGATGCGCCAGCCGCGATAGTTGGACAAGCCCCAATAGCGAATCTTGCCTTGGCGGATCAGGTCACCAATCGCCGACACCGTCACTTCCAGTGGCGTGTCGTGGTCTTCGCGGTGCAGGTAGTAGATGTCCAGGTAGTCAGTGTCGAGGCGTGACAGGCTGGCTTCGAGTGCATTGAAAATGCGCTTGCGGCTCAAGCCGCTGCGGTTAGGCAAACCGTCGGTGGGGCCAATCGCAACCTTGGAGGCGACCACCCAGTCCTCGCGGTGGCGGGCGATGGCCTCACCGACGATTTCCTCGGAGCGCCCGCCGGTATAGACGTCGGCGGTGTCGATAAAGTTGATGCCCTGGTCCCAGGCCTTGTCGATGATGCGCAGCGAGTCTTCGGTGCTGGTCTGTTCGCCAAACATCATGGTGCCCAGGGTCAACGCGCTAACCTTCAACCCGGACTGGCCCAATGTGCGGTAAATCATGCAAAGCTCCTCATGGCAGGGAAACATGAGCCATGCAATACCAGACTCGACGGCTCTGGAACAAGCCCTGCGCGTTACTTTTCTAACGCATAAACAAAACAGGTCCCGTTTTCAGACGGGACCTGTGTCACTGGAAACAGAGTTGATGCCCAACGCGGGTTTAATAACGCGGTACCGGAACCGGTTGGGGCGCGTAGTAATAGCCTGGCGGTGGCGCTTGATAGTAGACCGGAGGTGGTTGTTGGATATACACCGGCTGCGGTTGGACATAAACCGGTTGTTGGACGTAAACCGGCGGCTGGGAGTTGGCGACGACCGAGCCTACGACGAGACCGCCGACCACAGCTCCGAGTAAGGCTGGGCCACCCCAGCCCCAACCACCACCGTGACCCCAACCATAGCCATATCCACCACGGGCCTCTGCCTGCCCTGCAATCGCGAGTGTGGCAATGAGCAAGACGGCTACTTTCATTGTTGAGAGTCGACTGATCATGATAAGTCCTCTTCATATGCACCGAACCGGCTTTAATAATACTCCGGGCATACGTTTCAGACAGTTATTTCTGATGAGTTCACGACGTGCCAAAGTAAATACTAGGTAAAGTTTGTAGGTTGTTTGTTACTTACAATAAATGCTGAAATTAATACGGGTGTTGGGCGATTTTATGAATATAAAAAACCCTTAAATAAATAATTTCAGCTCGTGATAATGACGCCGCGGCGTCAGACGCTCAACAAACGCTGGCAGCGCTCCTGTAGAAATCGATGCAGCACTTTCACGCGCTCCGACACCTGCAAGCGGTGAGGGCACATCAGGTTGAAAGGCGTCGGTTCGCCTTGCCAATCGGTTAACAGCGGCACCAGTCGTCCGGCCTTGATATCGCGGGCAATATCCAGGTTGGCTTTATAGGCGATGCCGTGCCCGGCCAACGCCCAGCGCCGGACAATTTCGCCGTCATCGCTCAGGTAATCGCCTGTTACTTCGACTTCCTGCAGTTGTGCGCCTTGGCGAAAGTACCAGGTGTTGTTGGGCTGCCCCCGGCGCATGTAGCGCAGTGTACTGTGCTGCGCCAGATCCGCAGGCGTGCGCGGTGTGCCGTGACGTGCGAGGTAGTCGGGGCTCGCGCAGGGGATGCGGTGGTGGCCGGGCACTACCGGCAGCGCCACCAGGCTGGAATCCCGTGGCACACCAAAGCGCAGGGCAATGTCGACGGTGTCGCGGAACAAATCGGCGTTGCTGTCATTGAGCAACAACTGGAGGCGGATATTCGGGTGCTCGACCTTGAATTCATCCAACCACCCCAGCAATACATTGCGCCCAAAATCCGAAGGTGCCGCCAACTGCAATAAACCGCTGAGGCTTTGGCCTTGCTGTTTGATCGCGTGCTCACCTTCCGACAATGCTTCCAGTGCCACCCGCACGCTGTCCAGATAGCGCCGACCTTCTTCGGTCAGGCGCATGCTGCGGGTTGAGCGGGCGAGCAGGCGGATACCCAGCCGGGTTTCCAGGCGTTTGAGGGCGATACTGGCGGCTGCCGGAGTCAAGCCAAGTCCACGTGCGGCGGCAGACAAGCTTCCTGTGTCGGCTGTACGCACAAACACTTCAAGGTCCAGGATTGAGCTCATTTGTAAAAATCCTTTAAAGATCTTGTCGTTTTACCGGGATTTTTCGCCGATTGCCAAGCTGGGAAGATGAACGCTCACTTTCTTACCCAGGTAGTTTCCCCATGACATCTTCCCTCAGTGGTAAAACCGTCATCGTGATTGGCGGCAGCAGCGGTATCGGCGCCGCAGTGGCTGAAGCAGCCGCAGCCCGCGGTGCACAGGTGGTGCTGGCTGGTCGCCGATTGACGTCCAGTGTCGACAACGGTGTGCGCAGCGAGCCGGTCGACGTCACCGATACCGTTTCCCTGCAACGTTTGTTCGAGACCGTGGGGCGCTTTGATCACTTGGTCTATACCTCCGGTCCGTCGGTGCGGGCCAAGCCCCTGATCGACACTGACCTGGACGAAGCTCAGGACAACTTCAACGTAAAACTCTGGGGTGCACTGCGGGCAATCCAGCAGGCGCTGCCCTTCTTGAATGAGCACGGCAGCATCAGCCTGACGTCGGGGCAACTGGGCCGTAAGTTGGCGCCAGGCCAATTCATCAAGACCGGTATCAATGCCGCGACCGAAGCATTGGGCAAGCAATTGGCAAAAGAACTGGCGCCACGCCGGGTCAATGTTGTCAGTCCCGGGGTGATAGACACGCCGGCGTATGCAGGGTTGGCCGAAGAACAGCGTCTTGCACTGTATGCCAAGGCGAGCGGGGCGTTACCAGTGGGGCGCGTGGGGCGAGCAGAAGAAGTGGCGGCGGGGTATGTGTTGGCCATGGAGAATGGCTTCATGACCGGCGCCGTGATCGATATCGACGGCGGCGGCCTGTTGTAAACACCCAGCAAAACTGTGGGAGCTAGCTCCCACATAGGCCGAGTTATACCTTCAGGGTGCGCGTCATCCGCAGGGCTAACACGCTGCCTGCGACAATCACCGCGGCAAGCAGGTATAGCGCGATATCCGTGGACCCTGTGGCATCCTTCACAAAGCCGACGATATACGGGCTGAGGAAACCTGCCATCTGGCCCATGGAGTTGATCAACGCAAGGCCACCGGCCGCCGCGCCCGCACTGAGCATGGCGGTGGGCACCGGCCAGAACATCGGCAGGCCGGTCAGGGCACCCATCGTGGCGATGGTCAGGCCGAGAATCGCAATCGCCGGAGTAGTGGCGAAATTCACCGCGATCACCAGGCCGATAGCCCCCATCAACATCGGCACCACCAAGTGCCAGCGGCGCTCCTTACGCAAGTCAGCGGAGCGGCCCACCAGCAACATGAACACGGCGGCCAGCAGATACGGGATCGCGCTGAGCCAGCCGATCACCAGGTTGTCGCTGAAACCCAGGTTTTTGATGATCGACGGCAGCCAGAAGTTGATGGCGTATACGCCGCTCTGGATGCAGAAATAAATCAGGCCGAATGCCCAGATCGCCGGATTCTTGAACACTTCCGCCAGCGAGTCGGTACTGGTTTTTGGCTTGTTCGCCAAATCGGTCGCCTGGTCCGCTTCCAACACCGCACGTTCGTGGGGTTTGAGCCACTTTGCATTGGCAAAGTTGTCACTGAGCAGGAAGTAGGCGAGGGCACCCAGAATCACGGTCGGGATGCCTTGCAGCAGGAACATCCACTGCCAGCCCGCCAGGCCACCTTGGCCTGCTGCGAAGTGATTGAGGATCCAGCCGGAGAACGGGCTGCCAAGCAAGCCGGACACCGGTATTGCCGACATGAACAGCGCCATGATCCGCCCACGGCGGAAGGTCGGGAACCACTGCGAGAGGTACAACACCACACCGGGGAAGAAGCCGGCTTCGGCGGCGCCGGTGAACAGACGCAGGGTGTAGAAGTGCGTCGGTGTAGTGACAAACAGCAGGCAGGTGGACAGCGTGCCCCAGACGATCATCATCAACGCAATCCAGCGCCGTGGACCGAACCTGGTCAGCGCCAGGTTGCTCGGCACGCCACATAGCACGTAACCGATAAAGAAGATCCCGGCACCGAGGCCGTATACGGTTTCACTGAATTTCAACGCGTCGAGCATCTGCAACTTGGCAAAGCCAACGTTTACCCGGTCGAGGTAGTTGAACAGGTAGCAGATGAAAATGAAGGGGATCAGGCGCAGGGTAATGCGCTTGTAGATGGCGTTTTTATCGTCATCGGTGGCCAGTGTGGCAGCGGCGCTCTGTGACATGGCAGTCTCTCTTTATTATGATTTTTCGCGATGCGAGGGTAACGTTGATCGCCCAATGAGTCTCGGCCACCTTGCGGGGTGCTGTCTTTGTGCTCGCGCACAGCGAAGCGGAGTTTGCGCTGTGCCTATGAACAATCACGCTTTCTAGGAATTTAGCCCCATGTTCGAGCTGGATCATGACCTGGCGCAGGATATTGTCGATCGCACCATGGCCATCCTGCCCTATAACGTCAATGTCATGGACAGTCAGGGGCTGATTCTTGGCAGCGGCGAGCCGGAACGGATCAACACCCGCCATGAAGGTGCGCAACTGGTACTCGCCAATGGTCGCGTGGTGGAAATCGACGGCCAGACCGCCAAGCACCTCAAGGGCGTGCAGCCTGGAATCAACCTGCCGCTGATGCATGACCAACGCCTGATCGGCGTGCTGGGTATCACTGGCGAACCAGAGTTGCTGCGCACTTACGCTGAACTGGTGCGCATGACGGCCGAAATGCTGGTCAGCCACCGCCATCAGCAAGCCGAGCAACAGTGGCGACGCCAGCGGTGCGATGACCTGCTGGCCCTGCTTCTTGCGGAAGCGGGCGACTCGCCGCGCCTGGTGGATGAAGCGCAGCAACTGGGCCTCAAGCCGCAGATGGCACGCACGCCGTACTTGTTTGAACTGGGCGTGGGCCAGTCGGCCGATGCGTTAAGTGCCTGGCTCACCAGCCGTTACCCGGACAGCTGGTGCGTCAGCTCCGCGCAGTTTTCCCTGCTGTGGTGTCGACCCGCCGCACTGCAAGTGGACAACCCCAGGTTGCTGGAAAAACTCCAGGGCCTGGGGTGGAATATCCTGCGGGTTGCCGTCGGCGGCCAAGCCGATGGCCTGGCAGGGTTACGCCGTTGCTACCGTCGGGTCGGCGACTTGTTGGCCTACGGTCGGGACGTTCTGCCTCAATCACGTTTGCTCACGCTCAATCGCTACCGCCTGCCTGTAATGCTTTGGCGTCATCGCAATGACGATGCCCTTGATGAGTTACTCAACCCATTGCGCAAAGTATTGGCCAAAGACAGCAACGGGCAATTACTGGCCACGCTGCGCAGTTGGTGTGAACACGATGGCCAAAGCCAAGCCTGTGCCGACGCCTTGGGCATTCATCGCAACAGCTTGCGTTACCGCATGGAACGCATTGCGGAATTGAGCGGTGTCGACCCGCTGACCCTCGATGGCATGCTTGCGCTCTACTTGGGCGTGCAACTGCTGCCCCAGGTTTTGTAGAAATGAACAACAAACCTCACCCGCACTTGTGCATCGGACCGGCGTCATTACCGGAGCCAAATGGCAGCATGGGCGTTATAAAAACCGGAGAAAGCCCATGAAAATCATCATCGCCCCCGACTCGTTCAAGGACAGCCTGAGCGCCGAAGGCGTCGCCCAGGCCATCGCCCAAGGGTTGGCCCAGGTTTGGCCGGATGCACAATTGGTCCAGTGCCCGATGGCGGATGGCGGTGAAGGTACGGTGGATTCGGTACTCGCTGCGTGCAATGGCGAGTTGCGCAGCCAACCGGTAAACGGCCCTTTGGGCGGCACCGTTGAAGCACGCTGGGGCTGGTTGGCCGACAGCCACACCGCAATTATCGAGATGGCCGAAGCCAGTGGTTTGCAATTGGTCCCACCGGGCAATCGCGATGCTTGTTCCAGCACGACTTATGGCACGGGCGAACTGATCCGCGCCGCCCTGGATCTCGGTGCCCAGCGCATTATCCTGGCGATTGGCGGCAGTGCTACCAACGACGGTGGCGCGGGTGCGATGCAGGCACTGGGTGTGCAACTGTTCGATACGCAGGGCCAAACGTTACCGCCGGGAGGCCTGGCCTTGACCCGCCTGGCGCGTATCAGTCTTGAACAGCTGGACCCACGCTTGGCCCAAGTACGCTTTGAAATCGCCGCCGATGTGAACAACCCGTTGTGCGGTCCTCACGGTGCTTCGGCCATTTTTGGTCCGCAAAAAGGCGCCAGTCCGCAGCAAGTCCAACAGCTGGACGCTGCCCTTGGCCATTTCGCCGACCATTGCGCCGAGGTCCTGCCCAAAGACGTGCGCGACGAACCTGGCAGTGGTGCCGCGGGTGGTTTGGGCTTTGCTGCCAAGGCCTTTCTTGGCGCACAGTTCCGTGCGGGTGTGGACGTTGTCGCCGAACTGGTCGGCCTGGATCAAGCCGTACGCGGTGCCCACCTGGTGATCACCGGCGAGGGGCGCTTCGACGCTCAGACCCTGCGCGGCAAAACCCCGTTCGGCGTGGCGCGTATCGCCCAGCGACACAACGTGCCCGTGATCGTGATCGCCGGCACCCTGGGCGATGGCTACGAGCAGATGTACGACCACGGGGTTAACGCCGCCTTCGCCTTGCCTTCCGGGCCGATGAGCCTGGAGC
Source organism: Pseudomonas costantinii (assembly GCF_001870435.1). Lineage (GTDB taxonomy): Bacteria > Pseudomonadota > Gammaproteobacteria > Pseudomonadales > Pseudomonadaceae > Aquipseudomonas > Aquipseudomonas costantinii. The sequence continues at coordinate 53,804 of NZ_MDDR01000022.1, forward strand.
AGGCGTGCAGTGAAGCGCCGCGGTTGCTGCGTGAGCGCGCGGCGGATATTGCGCGGGTGTGGCGGGTGGCAGCGTTGCGCGGCCGGTAGCGCCGCCTCTACACTGCTCTGCCACTTGTCTTTCAAAGGATGAAACACAATGCACACACCTGAACCCCATATCGTGATCCAGCGCTTTACCGAGGCCCATCTTGAAGGCGTCACTGCGCTCTACAACGACCCGGCGGTGTGCCGTCAGGTGCTGCAAATGCCTTTCCAGTCGATTGAGGCTTGGCGTAAACGCTTGGTGATGGACAACGAGCGGCGGCTACAGCTGGTGGCGATGCATGGCGGTGAGGTGGTCGGCCAACTCGGCTTTGAACAGTACCTGCGCGTGCGCCAGAGCCACGTCGGTTCGTTCGGCATGGGCGTGGCGACAGCCTGGCAGGGCAAGGGCGTCGGCTCCCGCTTGCTGGCGGCTGCACTGGAGGTGGCCGACAACTGGATGAACCTGCACCGCGTGGAGCTCACGGTGTACGCCGACAACGAAGCCGCCCATAACCTGTACCGCAAGTTCGGCTTCGAAGTCGAAGGCCGGTTACGCGATTACGCCCTGCGTGACGGCGTCTTCGTCGACGCCCTGAGCATGGCGCGCCTGCGCAAATCAGCCTAGTCCTGTAGAGCAAACGCCACCGCAGCCTGCGCATGCAGCTCGGTGGTGTCCAGCAGCGGCAGGTCGCTGTGCTCAGGTTTGATCAGCAAGCCGATCTCCGTACACCCGAGGATGATTGCCTGGGCGCCACGTGCGGCCAGGGACTCGATCACGCGCAGGTAGATTTGGCGTGATGCATCGCTGATCACGCCGACACACAACTCGTCATAGATGATCCGGTGCACGGCCTGGCGATCATCCGCGTCGGGCACCAGCACAGTCAGGCCCTGAGCGGCCAGACGGGATTTCAGAAACTCCTGTTCCATGGTGAAAGCAGTGCCCAGCAAGCCCACAGTCAGCGTGCCTGCGGCCACAGCAGCCGCACCGGCAGCATCCGCAATATGCAGGAACGGAATCGACACCGCCGCCTCGATACGCGGCGCCACCAAATGCATGGTGTTGGTACACAGCACCACGCACTCGGCCCCCCCGGCTTGCAGGCGGCGCGCGGCATCTTCCAGGATCAGCGCGGTATCGTCCCAGCGCCCTGCGTGCTGAGCTTGTTCCACCGGGCCGAAGTCCACGCTGTACATCAACAGTTGCGCTGAGCGTAGCGGGCCGAGCTGGTCACGCACGCGCTGGTTGATGATGCGGTAATACTCGGCGCTGGACTCCCAGCTCATGCCGCCGATAAGGCCGATGGTGCGCATGCGATGCTCCTGACAAGGGGTGTCGCTTCACCTTACCCATCGGCCACTGATTAGTCATACGCAGTTGCCCGCAAAATGACCGGAGCAGTTCTACATCTCAGGCGATCCTCGCTTCAAGTTGCGCGACATTCAAATCCGCAGTCCGCACCGTGCGCCAGGTGTTGTAGGCCATCAGCACCATGCCCATCAGGAAAAACACTCCGCCTGCAAAGCGCACCACAAACCCCGGATGGCTGGCCTGCAGAGCTTCGACAAACGAGTAGGTGAGGGTGCCATCATCGTTAATCGCCCGCCACATCAGGCCTTGGGTAATGCCATTGACCCACATCGACGCGATGTAGAGCACCGTGCCGATGGTTGCCAGCCAGAAATGCAGGTTGATCAGCGGCACGCTGTGCATCTGCTCGCGGCCAAACACCTTGGGAATCATGTGGTACAGCGAGCCAAAGGTAATCATCGCTACCCAACCGAGGGCTCCGGCGTGTACGTGGCCGATGGTCCAGTCGGTGTAGTGGGAGAGGGCGTTGACAGTCTTGATCGCCATCATCGGGCCTTCGAAGGTCGACATCCCGTAGAACGCCAGGGACAGCACCAGAAAGCGCAGGATCGGGTCGGTGCGCAACTTATGCCAAGCGCCGGACAAGGTCATCATGCCGTTGATCATGCCGCCCCAGCTCGGCGCCAGCAGGATCAGCGACATCGCCATGCCCAGGGACTGCGCCCAGTCCGGTAAGGCGGTGTAGTGCAAGTGGTGCGGGCCCGCCCAGATATACAGGGTGATCAGCGCCCAGAAGTGCACGATAGATAGGCGATAAGAGTAAACCGGTCGTCCGACTTGCTTGGGAACGAAGTAGTACATCATCCCCAAAAAGCCGGTGGTGAGGAAAAAGCCCACGGCGTTATGCCCGTACCACCATTGCACCATCGCATCGGTGGCCCCGGAGTACACCGGATACGACTTGAACCAGCCCACCGGGATCGACAGGTGGTTGACCACATGCAACATGGCAATCACCAGGATAAATGCGCCGAAGAACCAGTTGCCGACGTAGATATGCTTTGTCTTGCGCCGCACCACGGTGGTGAAAAATACAACGGCATAGGCCACCCACACTACAGTCATCCACACCGCGCCGGAGAACTCGATCTCGGCGTATTCCTTGGTAGTGGTATAGCCCAGCGGCAAGCTGATCAACATGATCACGATCACCGACTGCCACCCCCAGAACGTAAAGGCCGCCAACGTGTCGGAAAACAGCCGCACCTGGCAGGTGCGTTGTACCGCGTAATAACTGGCGGCGAATTGCGCACTGCCGGCAAAGCCGAAGATCACAAGGCTGGTGTGCAGCGGCCGTAACCGGCCAAAGGTGGTCCAGGGCAAATCAAGGTTCATTTCGGGCCAGACCAACTGCGAGGCGATCCACACGCCCATGGCCATGCCAACCACGCCCCACACAATTGTGGCGATTACGAATTGGCGGACAACTCTATAATTGTAAGCCTGCCCGATTGTTGCTGCGCTCATGCTCAGTCCTCCCACGGTTCCAAGTGGCGGGCACTGTAGGAAGCATGGGTAAAACAAAACAGGCTCAGAAAAAGGTCATTAATGCGGATCAGCCAGTAAGGCTAAAAAGCGCGGTTTACAAGCCATCTGATCCGCCTTATCAGTATTCAGCTGAGTCTTCAGCGCACTGCACCGCAGGTGTTAATCACACGGTGATCCGCCGCTTCTGCCATGATCGGTGTTCGCAACCTGGCTCACCCAAGGAGATCCGCAATGGACGACGTACAACAACTGGGCGAGATGCTTCGTCATTACGCTGATAGCGAAGCGCATAAAAAACAGCAATTCGACGTGCAGTCGGCCCGCTGGGCGCAAAAGCTTGGCGAGTTGTTCGGGCAGATCGAGCAATGGTTGGAGCCGGTCAAGACCGTGGGTTTATTGGAGGTGCATCGCGAAGCGTATGTCGCCAGCGGCCCCAGCGTCCCGGTGGAGACATCGACCTTCAGGACCGAAAAACTTAATGTGCAGATCACTGGCAAGAGCGTGGAGTTCGTACCGGACGTCATGGGGGCGGGCGGCTTGATTTCCGTGTCCGTGATGGGCCTGACTGCCGCACGACACGGCAGCGTATCGTTGGTACTGCCCGCCGATAAAAACGATTGGCTCTGGAAGAAAACCAACGGCCTGAAAGACCCGGACACCTTTGCGTTCGACGCAAACTTCCTGGCGTCGCAGTTGCAGAGCCTGATTCCCCGTGAGCGCAATTGAACTTGCTGTTTCGACGCAGGGACAGCAGTGATGCTGATTTCAGTCTGTTAAACAGAGGGCATGAAACCGCAGCTATTTCCCCAGCGTTGGCTATACCTACAGCTCAATGCTTCGATGATGACCCACAGGGAGTTCAATGATGAAAACAAGGCTAATGATCAGCACGCTGTGCATTGCCTCAATCGGCGTGACAGGCTGTGCCAGCAAGCTCACCCAACCGGAGGAGTATTCCGGCTTTCTCTCGGATTACAGCCAACTCAAAGAAGCCAAGTCACCCTCGGGTGCCGAGGTGATGCGCTGGATTGACCCCAACCTGAACCTCAATAACTACAGCGCGGTGTACGTCGAAGCGACCCAGTTTTACCCCAAACCCCATGGCACCGCGAAAATCCCGGACAGCACCCTGAACGGCATCAACACGTACTACAACCAGGCGCTCAAGCGCGAGCTGGTCAAGTCGCTGCCTTTGGCCAACGCCCCCGGCCCAGGTGTGATTGTGGTGCGCGCTGCGATTACTGCCGTCAGCAGCAAGACCGAAAGCCTCAGACCTTACGAGTATGTCCCCGTGGCCCTGGTGGCTGCGGCCGTCAGTACCGGTGCGGGTATTCGTGACCAGGAAACCACCCTGGGCACCGAGGCGCAGTTTCTCGACGGCGCAAGTGGCAAGGTGCTTGCCCAGGTCGTGCGCAAAGGTACCGGCAAACCACTGTCCAACGACTCGCAGGTGATGAAGGCCGACGACGTGAAAGCCGTTATCGATGGCTGGGCGTCGGACTTGCATGAGTCCTATGTGAAGCTGAAAAAACACTAAGGGTTAAATCACGTGCCCGGTCTAACGTTGTTAGGACCGGGCACGTCACACGGTGCTATTTGAGCGGCGTCAGCGCTGGCAGCTTCCATTGACCATTACCCACCTCAGGCTTGGGCAGGTAAATACGCAGCACGGCATAGAACGGACCAGGAGGGGCGGGCAACCAATTGCTCTGTTCGGCTTTCGGCGGTTCGTGGTGCTGTAATGCCAGGGTCAGGCCACCGTCGGCGTCCAGCTTCAGGTTGGGCAGCATCCGTGAGTTGATCACGTAGCGCTTCTTGTGGTTTGGCACCAGCAGTCGGGTTTTGGCGTCATACATGGTCAGCGACCAGAACGCGTCAGCAGGTGGCAGTTGGCCCTTGTCAAAATGCACGGTGTAGCTGTGGCGAGCACCGTTAGCCGGTTTGCCTTCGCTGTCGATGCGGTAGCTGCGGTTAATGGCTTCATCGCTGGAGTTACCGAAAATCCCCAGGTCCGCACCGGCATAGCGGTACAGGTAGTTGTTTTTCAGGCGGTCGCGGCTGCCAAACAGGTCGCTGTTAGACACTTGATGGGTGTCAATCTTGTCTTTCTTGAACGCGGCAAACTCAGCCCTGCCGTCGGCAATCCCATCTTCGAGTGCCTTGCGTTGTTCAGCCGTCAACTGGTTAACCTTGAACGGTGCACCTGGGGCAATGCCGATCTTGGCAAAGCGTGCCAGCACGTCCTTTTCGCTGTCCTGAGGCGCAGCAAAGGCCAGCATGAAGTTCAGGTAGCGAAACAGCTGTGGGCCCTCTGTCATGGTCGCCATGGGTTTGGGCCATTCGATCTTCGGCACCTTGGCCGGCGCCGGTTGTTTCACATAGCTGCTCAACGACTGGACTTTGTAGCCGTTCTGGATTTGCTTGACCTTGTTCAGGTCCTTTTCGTCAAACAACTGCGTGCGGTACAGGGCGTAGGCGATGTTGCTTTCGCTGTAGATGACTCGGTCGACGTCTACCGGCTGCTGACCTTTCCAGTCCGGGCCGGCGAGCATGTAGTGACCGCCATTGTTGCCGGTGCTGCGGGTACCCAGGTAAGCGATGTTCTGCGTATAGAGGTCGATCAACTGCACGGAGTAGTAACGGTCGTCTTCGATCTTGGGCAGCGTCAGTACCAAGGGTTCTTTGCGCAGGTCCATCCAGACGAAAGAGTAGGGCGTGTCCAGGTTCGGATTTACAAACGCAGTCTCTTTGGGGGTGAATGCCTGGGCGGTATTGGCAATATGGTTGAACGGCGCCTTGAAGTTGGCACCGCCTTTATCAACGGCCTGGGTGTAGAGCGTCTTGTACATTGCCACCACTGGATATCCATACAAGTAGGCTTCCTTGGCGATAGCCCGAGCTTCAGTCGGTGTCGCCGTGAAGTCGGCCCAGGCGCCGGTACTCATGAGTATCGAGAGGCTCGCCAACAGCAGGCGCGTCGGTTTTCCAATCATGTTGTTGCGTCCTTCCTGAGTTTTTTGTAAAGAGAGTTCTATATAAGGGCGTGGCAAAGCGCTGAGTTTCCAGTTTTATTGGCCGAACGTCACGTAAATCCCTGTAAACAAGGTGAACTGGGGCAAACCTGCGCACTGCGGCTCGACTGTCGTGAAGGAGCAGGGCGTTGTGGTCGTACAAGCGAGGGGTGTAATAGTTGTGCAGGCTGGCGCTGGACATGCCGTTTGAAGCTAGCAGTTAAACTCGCTATCTGGATGAATCTGTTGGTTCATGCGTGGGCCGGGCGCGGTATTGCAAAACGCCGCCATCGCTGGACGGTGTCGAACAACGTCACTTCAGGCAGCAGGTAACATCGATTTGACTTTGTCACGCAGCTGATCAATGGAGAACGGCTTGCCGATCACTTGCATGTCGGCCGGCACATCGATGTTCTCAGCATAGCCGCTGGCGAACAGGATCGGCAGGGTGGGGCGTAATTCACGCACCTTGGTCGCCAGTTGTTTGCCGTCCATATCGGGTAGACCTACATCGGTCATCATCAGGTCGATCACCTGAATGGCGTTTTCGACCACCTTCAAGGCTTCTCCAGCGTCCGCCGCTTCAACCACCATGAACGCCAATTCTTCGAGTACATCGACGATCAGCATGCGCACGATGGCGTCGTCTTCGACTACTAGGATGGTGGAGGGGGTAGCGGACATAATCAAAACTCCCGAGCAATGGAGGGGCCGGTCTGTTAGCGGTAGAAAGACCATTCTCTAATGAGTTGCGTCAATCTTGGCAAGTTCCGTTGGCGGGGGCATTGTGAAGGGAAAGGGAAGAAAAGTCGCGTGGAGAGGCGGCAATGTCGCTTCATTGCCGCAAGTGGTTCAGAGGGGAGCGTTGAACAACGCGAACGGGTTCTGGTAGGGCACTGACATCAAAAAGTCCCCGTCACGGAAGGTGCTGACATGATATTCCGGTACGCCGCCAGTTATGGCTACAGGATCAAGGGTGCCGCCGGACTTCCCACTGTTCAGGGTCAGTTCCAGTCCACGTTCCATCGACGCCTGATCGGGGAACTTCGCCAACCCGAAGTTTGGATCAAAGAAAAACCATTCTTTCTGGTGGTTATTGATGGTCACGCCTGCCAGAAGCCCATGATTTTGGGTACTGATCTTCAACGTTGTCGAGGTCGTTGCATTGCGCAAGTTGGCAATGATGTCGTTGTAAGGCATTGCGCTAAATGGCTGACCTGCATGAAAGTCTGGGCTAAGGATCTTGTGCATGTCATTCAGCTGTTTGCGAAAAGCGATGACCTTGGGGTCGAGGGCATTAGCGCTCGCCTTGAAAAAGTTACCGATCAGTTGGTCCGCGCTACCATGTTGAATAGCCAACGCCATGGTGTTGGCCAGTGCCGCACACTCGCCATTAGATGGTAAGTCGGTTTGGCTCAGGTAGAAACCCTGCGGCATTGCAGTCGACTTGCCGCCCGCTGAAGTGACCTCTTGATTAAAGATCCTGGAGCTTTCAAGGCTTTCGCGCACTTGACGGGTTTGTATCAGTTTTGCCAGCGTGCCTATTTCCTCTGGCGACCGGCCAGCAATGACTGCCAGCTCTTTCAGTTCCGATGTCTTCATCGTTGTGTAATAGCCAGGAATATTGTCCGGTTTTCCGGTGGCGTAACCCTGGTTGAACGCCGAAATATCCTTCACTTTTGCGTTATCCAATGCATCCTTGAAGGCTCGAGGGAGGTTCGGTGTCCTTGGATTTGGCGCGACCACCGCTGTCAGCCAGTTGAGAAGATTGCCGTTTATCTCTCCGTTGCCGGCAATGGTGGCAGGTTTGAAATCCGCGATCGCAGAACCATAGGGACGATTATTGATTGGGTCATAGGCATACCATTTGCTCTCTCGAAACACAGCTGCACCTTCGACGGTTTGCTCTGCCACCTTATAAGTGCCCGTCGCGACGACACCATGATTTTTACTGGCCGCCTTGAGCAAGTCATAACTACCGGTAGCACCCTTGAGTTTGTTGACGACTTCGGCACCTTTGGACAGTAGATAACCGCCAGCGCTGCCCAATAGCTTGATGCCACCTTCAGCAATATCACCCAAACCACTCAAGGGGTTGAGCATGCCGACGGTCGCGGCGCCGATTACTTTGGCGGCCCGCAACGCCTTGGCACCGGTGGAGAGGGCGGCGCTGCCTATCTTGATCAGTTTCCCTGCGGTTGCCGCGCCGGCAGTGAGGAACCCGAATATATCCAATGTAAGATCGAATGCGCCCTCGCCATAGTTACCCTTCTGAAAGTTGACAATGGCTGACCTGAAGGGGATCAGGTTTAGCAAAAACTCGCTCAGTGGCTTGGGGCCGCCTTGTAGTTTGTCCAAGGTGGTCTGCCCGCGTGCTTGTTCTTTTATAGCGGGGTCGTCCAGTTCAAGGTGTTCGAGAAATGCATTGGCAATTGAACGGGACCGACCGCTGTTGAAGCTATTCAATAAGGATTCATTCGCAGGGCGTTCATGAGCGAGATCATGTGCTGCATAGCTGGGCGTGAATTTTTTGGTCGTATCAACCTCGTTGGCTTGCCTTGATTCCTGATTTTTCGCCCTGTACAGATCCGTTCGTTCAATGGTGCCCTTGTTGAGGTTGATTTCGTACGCTTGGGATTTGCCGTTCAGCTCAGTTTTTACCAGTAGCCCTGGTTTATTCGGGCCTGGCGTTTTATCCGTAAATCCAAGCCCTAACGTGTGTGAGCCTTCTTGAAAAAAGGTGACTTTTCCATATTCAAAGTTCTTTCGATCCTCAAGCGGGAGCTGCGAAATCATGTGCTTGACCGTTGTTTTTACGGCAGCCTTTTTCTCATTGATAGCGCCTCCAAACTGCCGGTCGAATTCCTTTTGTACGCCAAACGTCAGGTCATTGTTCAACGCCTCTAACGGGATGCGAGGGTCACTCGACTTGAAGGGTGCCGGATCCGGCCAGTCCATCATGGCAATATCCAATAGCGAATGCATACCTGCCAACCTGGTTTGTGACGCTGTCCCGCGATAAGCATCCGTACTGAGCACTTTTTCTTCGAAAAGCGCTCCCAAGTCTCCAAATCGCTCTTTCAGCTTGGCCAAGGCAATGTCTTTTCGCGTGGGTATTTCCATGTCCAGTGCTTGGGAGGCAGAGAGCTGAGCGTTAAGGCGTCTGTTGAACTCGGTTCTGACGGTGTTGAGTTGTTGGACGGTGTAACTGTCACCCGGACTTTTTATGATCACGCCGTTGGCGACAGCCCAGTCCACCAGCGCGGCGCTTTGGGCGCTCTCAGGCGCCGGCGCTCGGCCCTTGTTGTTCTCATAATGGATCATGACTTCGGCAAAGGTCATATTGGATACCGTCCCCGGCCGCTCAGCTTCTATAGCTGCAGCCGCAATCGATAAGTTGGCCCATGCGAGGCTGCCGATTGTCACGTTCTTGGGGATGTCTTTAATCAGAAACTGCGGTGCCTCCAAGGCCAGCAGCAAGTGAGTCGCGAGTTTCGCGGTGTCCGCTGTTGCTTTGCCGTTGGCGACAAGGTTACGGCTCAGGCTTTCAACAATCGTCGAGGGTGATTGACCCCAATGCCCGGGATGTACCAGATCAAAATCGCCGATTTTGTTGCGAAATCGCCAGACAGTGGACTGTGGATCGAGCCCAAAGTGAATCGCCGTCAATACATGCTCATAAATACTGGTATCCGAAGATGCACCATGCAGGTGTGTCTGCATGGCTTGTCCCAGTGCCCGGGCCTTCGGAGAGTCGAGCAGTTTTTGTAGCGCCTTGACAGGGTCTTGCAAATCGCTTTGTGTCACTGAACTACCGCTCAGCAAGTAGCCTAGCGTGGCGCTGCCACCGTGCGGCAACGGTAAGCCTGGCACATCGGTTTTGTTGGAGTAGAGGAATTGGAGGAGGCTGTGCTGATCAATTCGCGACATCGGTATTGGCCAGGAAAGGCCCCCTCCGAAATTTCCCAGAGGATGCAATGAGGCCTTTTGTTCCAACTCCGTCGCCAACGTGCTGACTGCATCGGCGGTACCCGGCAGTTTAAAACCAAGGTCAGTGATGATGGTAGCCAAGGTCTGAGGCGTGGCTCGCGTTGAGGCGTAGAACGAGTCTTGATGAGGCGCCAGAGTGCTGTTGTTCAAGCGATATGAAATCTGCTCGGGTGTAACGGGCTTGCCATACACCCGAGTATCAATTCCTCGGAGCTGGCCTGCCAAGTCACGCAGGTTTTCTTGGTCTGCCAGTAGTCGTCGCAGGGTGTTGGTGGGCGGCGCCTGAACAGCGCTGGTACTGCTCTGGGAGATCGATGTTATTGATGTGGCTGAGGGGCTTGGCGTAGTGTGATCAGATACTTCGGCGGTATGGCCGTGGGGGATGCTTGATGTGCGCAGTGCTGTGGTGGTCATGCTCATTTGGCTTACCTTGGTGGGTCAATAAAGACGCCTTCCAAAAGATCTTCCGTGTTCCTGAGGCGCAATTCTGAGTGCCCGAACACTCAAAGTTCGTTCCTGCCCCGTTCCAGAGTTCTGTTTTCAACTGTGTAAATGAGCTGATGAAACCGGCCGTAATCGGCGCGAGATCCACGCCCAGTGTGTAGGTTTTTGGTTCAAATCAACGCGGAAACATAGCCCTGGCCTCTGATAATCGGGCAAACTCCTCCCTTTTCCGCACCAGGCCAAGGCATGCCCATGACTCCCGCGTCGTCTGTCGATGAAAAGAGCTTTCGTAAACTCCTGAGCCGTAACGTAGCGTTGCCTTTAGGTGTGGGCGTGCTCAGCGCGGTGTTCTTCGTCGTGCTGATTAGCTACCTGTTGTCGGTGATTCAGTGGGTGGAGCACACCGATCGGGTTATCAATAACCTCAATGAGACGTCAAAGCTGACGGTTGACCTGGAAACCGGCATGCGTGGCTTCCTGATCACCGGGGATGAGCATTTCCTCGACCCCTATGAAGTGGCCAAGCCGCGGATCATTGCTGACTTGCGTAACTTGCGAGACCTGGTATCGGATAACCCCCAGCAAGTGGATCGCCTCAAGCGGCTGGAAGCCCTGCAAATCGAGTGGAACGCCTACGCGCAGTCGATGATTGACTTGCAGCGCGCGAGTGGTGATTACCGCAGTGCGGTCAAGGCGGGCCGGGGCAAGCGCCTGACCGATGAAATTCGCAAGGAGTACGAGAATGCGGTGGAGATGGAGCAGCAGTTCCGTATCACCCGTAATGAAGAGGTCACCCGCACTACCGTGCTGAGCGTCACCCTGTACTTGGTCTTTATTCTCGGCCTAAGTGGCTTTCTGGCTTATTCCGGACGTAAAAATCTTGTCTCTCTTTCAGGTAGTTACAACGCAAACCTCGCGTCACAACAGAAGATCGCCCTACGCCTGGAACAGCAAGCCTGGCTGCGCAATGGCCAGACAGAGCTGGCCGAACAGGTTCTAGGCCAACTGACCCTGAACCTGCTGGGTCGCAACATCCTGCATTTTTTCGCCCAGTACATGGGCTCGGCGGTCGCGGCGCTGTACGTGCGTGAAGAACACGGTGGCCTGAAGCGCGTTGCCACTTACGGTTTCTCCCGCGAACAGGAGCAAAAGGAACAATCGATCTACAGCGACGAAGGCATCGTTGGTCAAGCCGCCCAGCTCGATCGCCTGATTCGCCTGGACGATGTGCCGGTGGACTACTTCAAGGTCAGTTCCGGCCTGGGCGAAGGCCCGACTCGCAGCGTGCTGGTGATGCCGACCAGTGATGACGACCGCGTCAACGGCGTGATCGAACTGGGCTTCCTGCGCCCACTGCAAGAGCGTGACGTCGAGTTGCTGGAGCTGATCGCCGGCAATATCGGTACCTCCATTGAGGCCGCCCGCTATCGCCAGCGTTTGCAGGAAGTGCTGGCCGAAACCCAGCAGCTTAACGAAGAGCTGCAAGTGCAGCAGGAAGAGCTCAAGACTGCCAACGAAGAGTTGGAAGAACAGTCACGCATCCTCAAGGAGTCCCAGGCGCACCTGGAAACCCAGCAAGCAGAGCTTGAGCAGACCAACGAGCAGTTGGCTGAACAGACCCAGACCCTGGCCGAGCAGCGCGACGCCATGGATCGCAAGAACGTAGAACTCAACCAGGCACAGCTCCAACTGGAAGATCGCGCCGAAGAATTACAGCGCTCCAGCAAGTACAAATCCGAATTCCTCGCCAACATGTCCCACGAGCTGCGCACGCCGCTGAACAGTTCGTTGATCCTGGCCAAGTTGCTGGCCGAGAATCCCCAGGAAAACCTCAGCGCCGAACAGGTCAAGTTTGCCGAGTCTATTTATTCGGCGGGTAATGACTTACTCAACCTGATCAACGACATCCTGGATATCTCCAAGGTGGAAGCCGGCAAGCTGGAGATGCGCCCGGAAAACTCCAGTGTTGCGCGCCTGGTGGACGGCCTGCGTGGCATGTTCGAGCCGCTGGCGGCCGATCGTAAGTTGGGCTTCCAGGTCGAAGTGCAGGAAGGTGCACCGACCATGCTGTTTACCGATCGCCAGCGTCTGGAGCAGATCCTTAAGAATCTTTTGTCCAACGCGGTGAAGTTCACCGAACAAGGCCAAGTCAGCCTGTCGGTAACCCGAGCGCCGGGGGAGGGGATCGCCTTCATCGTGCGCGACTCCGGTATCGGTATTGCGCCGGACCAGCAGGAAAGCATCTTCGAAGCCTTCCGCCAGGCCGACGGCACCACCAATCGCCGCTACGGCGGCACGGGCCTGGGGCTGTCGATTTCCCGCGACCTGGCCACGCTGCTCGGCGGCTATATCAGCGTGACCAGCGAGCCTGGCAAGGGCAGCGTGTTTACCTTGGTGTTGCCGCAGCAGTATGTCGAACGCCAAGCAGATGCCCCGCCGATCGAGCAGCCACGCCAGGTCGTGGTGGCGCCTACGCCCATCAAGGTTTCACCGTTGCCGGTGGTCGACCCCAAGCTGATCCCACGTTTTGCCGATGACCGCGACAAAGCGCCGTTCAGCACACGCTGTATCCTGGTGGTGGAAGATGAGCCGAACTTCGCACGCATCCTGTTCGATCTGGCCCATGAGTTGGGTTATCACTGCCTGGTGGCCCACGGCGCGGACGAAGGCTATAGCCTGGCCGAAGAATACATTCCCGACGCGATCCTGCTGGACATGCGCCTGCCGGACCACTCCGGGCTGACGGTGCTGCAACGCCTCAAGGAACACGCCATTACCCGCCACATCCCGGTGCATGTGATTTCCGTGGAAGACCGCGTCGAAGCCGCCATGCACATGGGCGCCATCGGTTACGCGGTGAAGCCCACTACCCGCGAAGAACTCAAGGACGTGTTTGCACGCCTGGAAGCCAAGCTGACCCAGAAGGTCAAGCGCGTGCTGTTGGTGGAAGACGATGACTTGCAGCGCGACAGCATTGCCCGCCTGATTGGTGACGATGATATTGAGATCACCGATGTCGGCTACGCCCAGGCAGCCCTGGACCTGCTGCGCACCAACATCTACGACTGCATGATCATCGATCTCAAGTTACCGGACATGCTCGGTAACGAGCTGCTCAAGCGCATGGCCACCGAGGATATCTGCTCCTTCCCGCCGGTGATTGTCTACACCGGGCGCAACTTGACGCGTGACGAAGAGGCCGAGCTGCGCAAATATTCGCGCTCGATCATCATCAAGGGCGCCCGCTCGCCAGAGCGCCTATTGGACGAAGTGACGCTGTTTTTGCACAAAGTCGAATCTCAGCTGTCCCATGACCGCCAGAAGATGCTCAAGACCGCCCGCAGCCGCGACAAGGTCTTTGAGGGGCGCAAGATCCTGCTGGTGGATGACGATGTGCGTAACATCTTCGCCCTGACTAGCGCCCTGGAGCACAAAGGCGCCGTGGTGGTGATTGGGCGTAACGGCCGTGAAGCTATCGATAAACTCAATGAAGTCGAGGATATCGACCTGGTACTGATGGACGTGATGATGCCGGAGATGGACGGTTACGAGGCTACGGCCTTGATCCGTCAGGACCCGCGTTGGAAAAAGCTGCCGATTATTGCGGTCACGGCCAAAGCGATGAAGGACGACCAGGAACGCTGCCTCGCGGCCGGTTCCAACGATTACCTGGCCAAGCCCATTGACTTGGATCGTCTGTTCTCACTGATTCGCGTATGGCTACCCAAGATGGAACGCATTTAAGTGGAGCGACGTTTTTTGGATAAAAGTAGCGACATCGAGCTGCGTTTGTTGATCGAAGCGATTTACCTCAAGTACAGCTACGACTTTCGCGACTATTCCGGCGCGTCGGTCAAACGCCGTGTGGCCCACGCCTTGCGCCAGTTCGATTGCGCAACCATTTCCGCGCTGCAGGAGCGTGTGTTGCATGACCCGGCAGCGTTTATGCAATTGCTGCAGTTTCTGACGATCCCGGTGAGCGAGATGTTTCGCGATCCGTCGCACTTCCTGGCGATACGCCAGGAAGTGGTACCACTACTGAAGACCTATCCGTCGCTGAAAATTTGGATCGCCGGTTGCAGCACGGGGGAGGAGGTGTACTCCATGGCGATCTTGTTGCGCGAAGAAGGGCTGCTGGAGCGCACGATCATTTACGCCACGGATATCAACCCGGCATCGTTGGATAAAGCCAAGCAGGGGATCTTTTCCCTGGCAAATGTACGTGCCTACACCGCCAATTATCAACAGGCGGGCGGGCAGCGTTCATTTGCCGACTACTACACCGCGGCATACGATTACGCGATCTTCGACAAGACGCTGCGCGAGAACGTGACCTTTGCCGATCACAGCCTGGCGACGGATAGCGTCTTTTCAGAAACTCAATTAATTTCATGTCGTAACGTACTGATTTATTTCAATAAAAAATTGCAAGATCGAGCGTTCGGATTGTTTCATGAGTCGTTATGTCATCGCGGCTTCCTGGTGCTGGGCAGCAAGGAAACCCTGGATTTCTCGGCTTACAGCAAACAATTCGACCCGTTGGTCAAGCAGGAACGGATCTACCGAAAATCATGAGTGACGCAGCAGCGAGCCCGATTTGTGGGATTGAAGCCATCGTCGTCGGCGCTTCCGCCGGCGGGGTCGAGGCGTTGCTGAGTATTTTTGGTAACCTGCCCCAGGGCTTCGGCCTGCCGATCATTGCGGTGTTGCACCTGCCCGATGAGCGCCGCAGCCAGTTGGCGGAAGTGTTTGCGCGGCGCCTGCGTGTTCCGGTAAAGGAGGCGCGGGACAAGGAGTCGGTTGAGGCGGGTACCGTGTATTTCGCCGGGCCCGGCTATCATTTGTCGGTAGAACATGACCGTAGCCTGTCCTTGAGCCAGGAAGACCGCGTGTATCATTCCCGGCCCGCCATCGATTATCTGTTCGCATCGGCCGCCGATGCCTATGGCAAAGGCTTGTTGGCTATTTTGCTGACGGGTGCCAACCAGGACGGTGCGCAAGGGCTGGCCCACGTCAAGCAATTGGGCGGCACTACCGTCGTACAAGACCCCAAGGAAGCACGGATTGCCGTGATGCCCCTGGCGGCCCTGGCGTTGCACACACCTGATCATATTCTGACCTTGGGCCACATTGGCTCAATGCTGGCCTCCCTGGAACCCTCCCCATGTTAAGTACTGTCCAGGCCAAACTGCTGATCGTCGATGATCTGCCGGAAAACCTGCTGGCGCTCGAAGCGCTGATCAAACGCGAGGACCGTCAGGTTTTCAAGGCGTTAAGCGCAGACGAGGCCTTGTCGCTGCTGCTGGAGCACGAGTTCGCCATGGCGATTCTCGACGTGCAGATGCCCGGCATGAACGGTTTCGAGTTGGCCGAGCTGATGCGCGGCACTGAAAAGACCAAAAACATCCCGATTGTGTTCGTCAGCGCCGCCGGCCGCGAACTCAACTATGCCTTCAAGGGCTATGAAAGCGGCGCCGTGGACTTCCTGCACAAGCCGCTGGATATCCACGCGGTGAAGAGCAAGGTCAATGTGTTCGTCGACCTGTATCGCCAGAGCAAGGCAATGAAGCAGCAGGTCGAAGCCCTGGAGCGCAGCCGCCGCGAGCAGGAGTTGCTGCTGACGCGCCTGCAGTCTACTCAGGCCGAGCTGGAACAGGCGGTGCGCATGCGTGATGACTTTATGTCGATTGTCGCCCACGAGGTGCGTACGCCCCTCAATGGCCTGATCCTGGAGACCCAGTTGCGCAAGATGCACCTGGCCCGCGATAACGCCGCCGCGTTTACCCTCGACAAGATGCACGCCATGGTCGATCGCGATGAACGGCAGATCCAGAGCCTGATTCGCCTGATCGAAGACATGCTTGACGTATCGCGCATTCGCACCGGCAAATTATCGATTCGCCCAGCGCGATTCGATCTGACGCAGTTGGTGAGTAACCTGGTAGAGAACTTCGCGCCACAAGTAGCGGCCGCAAACTCGTCCCTGAAGCTTGTGGTCGAGGGGCCCGTGGAAGGTAACTGGGATGAGTTCCGCATTGAGCAGGTCATCACCAATCTACTGACCAACGCCCTGCGTTATGGGGCCAAGAGCCCAGTGGACGTACGGGTATATACGGAGCATGGTGAAGCACGGGTCGATGTGCGCGACCGTGGCATCGGTATCAGCGAAGACAACCAGAAGCGTATTTTTCAGCAGTTCGAACGCGTGTCCGCCAGCCATGTTGCTGCCGGCCTGGGCCTGGGGCTGTTTATTTCCGAGCAGATCGTGGCGGCCCACGGCGGCACCATTGAGGTCGAAAGCCGGATAGGCGAGGGCGCTTTGTTTCGGGTGTGCCTGCCTCTTGAGGCATCGGCATGAAATCAATCGTCGGCTCGACGCAACCTCTGCGTGACCCTATGGTCGTAACTGCAGCAATTGACCGGACAAAGGTTTCCCATGAGTGAAGATGCACAAGATGTTGTACTGATCGTCGAGGACGACGAATCGATAATGTTTGTGCTGGGTGAGTACCTGGCGGGTTTGGGCTATCGGGTGTTAAAGGCGATCGACGGGGAGCAGGCATTTGAAATTCTCGCCTCCAAACCGCACCTGGACCTCATGATTACCGACTATCGACTGCCAGGCGGGATTTCCGGCGTGCAGATTGCCGAACCGGCGGTCAAGTTACGCCCTGAGCTGAAGGTCATCTTTATCAGTGGTTACCCGCAGGAAATTCTCGACTGCAACAGCCCGATCACACGCAACGCGCCGATCCTGGCCAAGCCGTTTGATCTGGATACGTTGCATGAACATATCCAACGCCTGCTCGCATGACCTGCCGACGGGCTGCCATGCAGCCCTAATGCCTGATCATTTCCCGTACTTTCGCCGTTAGCAGATCAAACGTGAACGGTTTGGTGATCAGTTGCATCCCCGGATCCAGGAAACCGCCACGTACTGCCGCGTGTTCGGCGTAACCGGTGATGAACAACACCTTGAGGTCCGGGCGAATTCGCCGGCCAATTTCCGCCAATTGCCTGCCGTTCATGCCGGGCAGGCCGACGTCGCTGATCATCAAATCGATGCGTTGGACTGACTCAATAATCGGTACCGCGGTATCCGCGTCGCCCGCTTCAACACAGCCGTAACCCAACTCTTTGAGCACTGCGCCCACCAGTACACGCACTGCTGGGTCGTCTTCGACGACCAAGACGGTTTCTCCCGCATTGGCAAACGGCAGCAGCGTCGGGTTAACCAGTGCGTCCTTGGTGATCGCGCCGATAAAACGTGGAAGGAACAAACTGACGGTGGTGCCTTTGCCGACTTCACTGTGAATGGTCACATGGCCACGGGATTGGCGGGCAAAACCGTAGATCATCGACAGGCCCAGCCCCGTCCCCTGACCAATGGGTTTGGTGGTGAAGAACGGATCGAACACACGGCTCATCACGCTCTGTGGAATACCGCAACCGGTGTCGCTGACGCTCAGTTCTACGTAATCGCCCGGAATCAGTGTGCCGTAGGCGGCAGTGAACACGCTGTCTAAATGCCGGTTGGTGGTTTCCACTACCAGTTTGCCACCGCCAGCCATCGCATCCCGCGCGTTGATGACTAAGTTGAGCAGAGCGCTTTCCAGTTGATTAGGGTCGGCCTCGGCGATCCAGAGCTGGTCGGTGAGGCGCATCTCGAGGTCGATGCTTTCGTTGATACTGCGTTGCAACAGTTCACCCATGGAGGCCACCAATTGGTTGATCTCCACGGGTTTTGAGTCGAGGGACTGGCGGCGGGAAAACGCGAGCAAGCGGTGCGTGAGTCCGGCAGCGCGGTTGGCCGAGGTGACACCCAGATCAATCAAACCGTCGAGATCATCCAGCTTTCCGCGCGATATTCGCCTTCGCAGGAGCTCCAGGCTGCCGATAATCCCGGTGAGCATGTTGTTGAAGTCATGGGCAATGCCACCGGTCAATTGGCCAACGGCTTCCATTTTCTGGGATTGGCGCAGCGCATCTTCGTTATTGCGCAGTTGCGCCGTGCGTTCCTCCACCTGCTGCTCAAGCGTTTCCAGCGTACGTTGCAGGTGCAACTCGCTTTGGCTCAAGTCAATCAACCGGTCTCGAGCGTCATATTGGCGCCGCCTTCCGCGCAACGCGGTGCTAACCAGGCTGATCAGCGTCACCGGGTGGAAGGGCCGCTCCAGGAAGGTCACGTTACCCAGCAGTCCGCTCAAGTACGATGAGCCGTTTTGCTCGCTGCCGCCGTGATGAGTCAGCAATACGATGGGCAGGTCCGACCAGGCCGGCTGTTGATGCAGGTGCGCCAGCAGCGGCTCCAGATCGATGCCACTCAGCGCTTCAGCGGCGATGATCAGCAGGCCGGCGCCTTGCTCCAATGCCTCGCACATCGCTGTCAGACTCTGGGCAGTGACGCCGGCGTAGCCGGCCTCATTGAGCATCATCAGTGCCAGCGTGCTGTCACGGCCCAGCGGCGCGAGAATAATTGCGCGCTCAGAGACGGGGACAAGGTCAGTCACTAGCCCTCATCCTTGAGCAGTGGAGAGCCGGCGCCCATATAGGTCGGTATACCCCGTAACACGCCTTGGAAGTTGTCCAGCGGTTCTCCCACCGTCATGCCGCGGCTGCCGATGCGGTACTCGCGAATCGTCGATTCATGGAACCCCGTCCTTTTCTTGATGATAGAAATGGCACGACGCACCTTGCCCAGCGCCTCGAAATAACGCAGCAGAATGACGGTATCCGCCAGGTAGGTAATGTCGACGGGCGCCTGCATATCGCCCACCAGTCCGTGCTGGGCAACCGTCATGAAAGTCGCCGCGCCACGGCGGTTGAGGTACAGCAGCAACTCATGCATGTGCAGGATCAACGCGTTTTCTTCCGGCATGGCAGCCTGGTAACCGTTGATGCTGTCGATCACCACGGTTTTGATGCCGCCCTCATCCACGCAGCATCGCACCCGGTGTGAGAACTCGCCAGGTGACAATTCGGCAGCGTCCACCTGCTCAATCAGTAGGTTGCCGGTGGCCCGCAAGGCTTCCAGATCGATGCCCATGTTCTTCATGCGCTCGAACAGCAAACCCAGCTCTTCATCAAAGATGAACAGCGCGGCTTTTTCGCCACGCGCGACCGCCGAGGCGGCGAAGATCATGGAGATCAGTGATTTACCGGTGCCCGCCGGGCCGAGAATCAAGCTGCTGGAGCCCGTTTCGATACCGCCTCCGAGCAAGGAGTCCAACTCCTTTATACCGCTGGTTAACGTCTGACGGTGGTAGCCACCACGATGCTCGGCAGCAACCAGTCGCGGGAACACATGCACCCCGTCCGCCATGATGGTGAAGTCATGGAAACCACCACGGTATTTCTGGCCGCGGTACTTCACCACCCGCACCCGACGGCGCTCAGCGCCGTAGCTGGGGGTCAGTTCTTCCAGGCGAATCACCCCATGGGCCACGCTGTGTACGGTCTTGTCGAGGGATTCGGTTGTCAGGTCGTCCAGCAACAGCACGGTGGCGTCGTAGCGTACGAAGTAATGCTTGATGGCCAGGATCTGCCGGCGATATCGCAGGGAGCTTTGCGCCAGCAGTCGGATCTCCGACAGGCTGTCGACCACTACGCGGGTCGGCTTGACCCGTTCCACCACTTCAAAGATCTGCCGTGTCGCCTCGCCGAGCTCCAGGTCGGAGGAGTACAGCAGGCTTTGCTGGTGCTCGGCGTTAAGCAAGCTTTCGGGCGGGGTCAGTTCGAAGATATGGATATTGTTATCCAGGTCCCAACCATGGGACTTGGCACCTTGGCGCAATTCACGCTCGGTTTCTGAGAGGGTGATGTACAGCGATGTTTCGCCGTCTTTCGCGCCGGCCTGCAAAAAATGCAGCGCGACGGTGGTTTTGCCAGTGCCCGGTTCACCCTCCAGCAGGAACAGGTGGCTACGCGATAGCCCCCCGGAAAGAATGTCATCAAGACCTTCAATGCCGGTGGCCGCCTTGTCACTGAACAGCGCATTGGATGTAGACAAGAAGTGCCCTCAAGTCACGTACAAGTAGAGGAGCGCGCCGCCTTGGGCGCGCCATATTTACTTGACCGTAGTGACTCGTGGCGGTTCAACGATTGGCAATATTTGTACAAAGTTACTTTTAGTTTATAAGTTTTGTGACGCTTTTACAGGCCTTGCTGCAACGCGGGATCGTCCGGGTTCTGTTGCTCAAGTTGCGCGAGCAGGACCTGAACGTTCTGCAACTGGCCGCTTTCTTTCCAATAATTGACCAGCAAAACCCGCGCTTTACGGTTAGCGGGGTGGCGCTGGATGATGTCTTCCAATTGACGTTGGGCGGCTTCCAGTTCTTCTTGGGCGTGCAGGGTGGTGGCCAGGTCGTAGCGGTAATCCTGATTGTCCGGCTCCAGCTCCACGGCCTTGGACAGGCCGAGCAGGGCATAAGGGCGTTCACCATGGTGCAGCAGCCACATGCCCAAGGCATGTTGCAGATAGGCCGACTCCGGATGTGCAGCCAATTGCCGCGCGAGTAGTTGGCGGGACTCGTCAGTCTTGCCTTGTTTATCCAGCAGCTCGATTTGCTCCACGACCGCCTGCAGGTTGTCAGGCTGTAAACGCATCGCCTGTTCCAGGGCATTTTGCGCGTCCGGCAGCAGGGCGCTGTGGATGTACAGTTGCGCCAGTTGAATCCAGCCTTCGGCCGTCTCGGGCTGGCCCTTGAGTTTTTTCACGAATTCGTCGAGCACTTGCTGCAATGGCCCGAAATACAGCCCCAGGGTATCCGGGGACAGCCCCAGCAAGGCATTGGCGGCGGCAAAACGCACGCTTTGTTCGGGATCTTCCAGTACCGGGCCCAGCAACAAGGTCCGTTGGCCGGTGGGCACCAGGCCAACAATGCTGTGGATGGCGGCCTCACGCACCAGCGGCGAATCGTTGGCCAAGTCTTTATCGGCCAATTTCAGCGCTTGAGGGCTGGGGTAGTTGGGCAGTTCGGCGTGTAAGGCGGCGCGGCGCTCAGGGGACAGGTCCGGGCGGCCCAACTGCTGATACAACACGCGCGCCGCGCCGGGTTCGCCGTTATGCGCTTGTTTCAGGGCTTTGCCGTAACCATGGGCAATGGCAGGTGGCACGGCCACCGGAGTGGCGCGGGAGAAAAACCAAGTGACCAATACAATCAACAACAGGGCGCACAGGCCGATGATGGAGTAACGGCGTGACTTTGACATGCAGGCGTCCGAGCTAGGTAGCTATTACAAAGCCATCAGCTTCGGTCAGACCACGCCGGGTGTCAAACCCGCATCAGGTCAGCACGTATTCGACCGGTTCAAGAACAGGCGGCAAGTCGCTTTCACCCAGGGCGGCGAGAATCTCTCGCTCCAGGGTGCGCACGATCGCATTGCACGGCAGGTCGTTTTCGTCGAAACCAAACGGGTCCTCCAAGTCATCGCCAATTTCGTCCAGTCCAAAGAAGGTGTAGCTGACAATGGCGGTAAATACCGGCGTCAGCCAGCCCAACGGCTCGGCCATGGCGAACGGCAGCAGAATGCAGAACAGGTAGATGGTGCGGTGCAGCAGTAGCGTGTAGGGGAAGGGCAGCGGCGTATGTTTGATCCGCTCGCACGAAGCCTGCACCTGGCTCAGGCTGACCAGTCGGGTTTCCAGTTGGGTGTAGCGCCAGTCACTGATCACACCGCGCTGTGCCAGCTCTGAAAACTGCGCACCGACTTTTTGCAGCACCGTGTCTGGGAGGTTGGGGTGGTTCGTGTCCACGGCCATCCAGGGTTTAATCGCCCGAGCTTCATCTTCATGGCGCAAACGTGCGATCAGCCCATGGGCGAAGCCACACAAACCCCGCAACAGGCTGGCACGCTCAGGTGTGTCGCCCAGCACCTGGGTTTCACGAATCAGGGAGCGCACATCAATGATCATTTGCCCAAGCTGCTTGCGTCCTTCCCACCAGCGGTCGTAGCAGGCGTTGTTGCGAAAACTCATGAAGATCGACAGCGACAGCCCCAGCAAGGTGAAGGGCGTGGCGTTGACCTTGGAAAAGTAGGCGGGGTGCAGGGTTTCCACCAGCACGATTACCGAAGCCAGCAGCGTGACCAGCAGGCTGCGCAGGGCGATGCGCTTGGCAATCGAACCTTTGAGGGAAAACAGGATACCCAGCAGGTTGGGTTTGGGGCGAACGATCATGGGGGAGGAGCTTCTTCGGTGGCGCAGGCCATCAGGTTAGAAGCTTGTACAAAGGTCGTCCAATCGCTTGGGCTGACTGGTTGATCAGCGGGGTCGATGATTGGCCAAACCAGTCAGCCATGTTGAAGGCTTTGACCATTGCTGCGTGCTGCGCTCTAGAGCGACTATTTCCACGCTGCTCTTGCTGGAAAAGCGCCCTGAAAAAACGTCCTGAAAATAAAAATACACAAGGATTTGAAGCGATGCGTGAGTATTTGGCTGCCACCACCGAGTTTGATTACCAGCATACCGTCGACGCCGCCTTGGCCGGCAACCTGCAAGGCCTCAATGCCTGTGTGGAATGTTGCGACCGCCACGCGCTACCGGGGCGCATCGCGTTGTTCTGGGAGGGCAAGGATGGACGCAGTGCAACCGCCACCTTCACCGAGTTGCAGGACCAGGCGTCACGCTTCGCCAATTTCCTGCTGGCCCAGGGTGTCAAACGCGGCGACAAGGTGGCCGGTCTCTTACCGCGCACTGCCGAACTGCTGGTGGTGGTATTCGCCACGTGGCGCATCGGCGCCGTCTATCAGCCGTTATTTACCGCCTTCGGGCCCAAGGCTATTGAACACCGCTTGAACAGTTCCGGTGCAGCGCTGGTGGTCACCGATGCGGTGAACCGCCCCAAACTTACTGAAGTGGAAGGCTGCCCGACTATCGTTACCGTTGCGGGAGCCAAGGGCGAAGGCATCGTTCGCGGCGATTACAGTTTCTGGGCCGAATTGCCCAACTATTCCAATGCCTGCGAGCCGGTGTTGCTGGGCGCGGATGATCCGTTCCTGCTGATGTTCACCTCGGGCACCACCGGCCCTTCGAAGGCCCTGTCGGTGCCGCTTAAAGCGATAGTCGCGTTCCAGAGCTACACCCGTGACGCCGTGGACCTGCGCCCGGAGGATGCGTTCTGGAATGTTGCCGACCCGGGTTGGGCCTATGGCATCTACTTCGGGGTGACCGGGCCGTTGTCCATGGGCCACCCGATTACGTTCTACGATGGTCCGTTCACCCTTGAAAGCACCTGCCGGGTCATCAATAAATACGGGATCACCAACCTGACGGGCTCACCGACGGCATACCGCTTGCTGATTGCCGGCGGCGAACAGTTCGCCCGGTCGATCAAAGGCAAGCTGCGCATTGTCAGCAGCGCCGGCGAGCCGCTGAACCCCGAAGTGATCCGCTGGTTTGCCGATAACCTGGGCGTGACCATTCACGACCACTACGGCCAGACCGAACTGGGCATGGTGCTGTGCAATCACCATGGTTTGGAGCATCCGGTGCATGTCGGCTCTGCCGGTTTCGCGTCTCCAGGCCATCGCATCGTGGTGTTGGACGACGACCACCAGGAGTTGCCCGCCGGCCAGCCAGGCATCCTGGCCATCGACCGCGAACAATCGCCCATGTGCTGGTTCGCAGGCTACGACGGGGTGAAGACCAAGGCCTTTATCGGTAAGTACTACCTCAGCGGCGACACGGTGGAGTTGAACCCGAACGGCAGCATCAGCTTTGTGGGCCGCAGTGATGATGTGATCACCACCTCCGGCTACCGCGTGGGCCCGTTCGACGTGGAAAGTGCACTGGTCGAACACCCGGCCGTGGTCGAAGCCGCTGTGGTCGGCAAGCCCGACCCTGAACGCACCGAATTGGTGAAAGCCTTTGTGGTGATCAACGCGCAATACCGCGCCACCCCGGAGCTGGCCGAAGAGCTGCGTCAGCACGTGCGCAAGCGCCTCGCCGCGCACGCCTACCCACGAGAAATCGAATTTGTCAGCGACTTGCCCAAGACCCCTAGCGGCAAGCTGCAACGCTTTATTTTGCGTAATCAGGAAATCGCCAAGTCCCAGGCGGCGTTGGCGTAATCCACTTTTAAGGAAACAATGATGCAAATTGAAAACAAGGTATTCCTGGTCAGTGGCGGCGCTTCGGGCCTCGGCGCGGCCACCGCTGAAATGCTCGTAGCGGCGGGTGCCAAAGTCATGCTGGTAGACCTGAACGCCGACGCCGTGGCGGCCAAAGCCAAACAACTCGGTGATAACGCCCGCAGCGCGGTGGCGGACATCAGCCAGGAAGCCGCAGCCGAAGCCGCCGTGCAAGCCGCCGTTGCAGCCTTTGGCGGCTTGCACGGGCTGGTGAACTGCGCCGGTGTGGTACGCGGCGAAAAAATCCTCGGCAAAAACGGCCCACACGGCTTGGCCAGTTTTGCCCAGGTGATCAACGTCAACTTGATCGGCAGCTTCAACCTGCTGCGCCTGGCGGCGGCGGCCATCGCCGAAACCGAGGCGAATGCTGACGGCGAGCGTGGCGTGATCATCAATACCGCATCGGTGGCCGCCTTTGACGGCCAGATCGGCCAGGCGGCGTATTCCGCGTCCAAAGGTGCAATCGCCAGCCTGACTTTGCCCGCAGCACGTGAGCTGGCGCGCTTTGGCATTCGCGTAATGACCATCGCTCCCGGTATTTTCGAAACCCCGATGATGGCCGGTATGACTCCCGAAGTGCGCGACTCCCTGGCCGCCGGCGTGCCATTTCCACCACGCCTGGGCAAACCCGCCGAATACGCCGCACTGGTACGACACATCATTGAAAACAGCATGCTCAACGGCGAGGTGATCCGTCTCGACGGTGCCTTGCGCATGGCAGCCAAGTAAGGGGGATTCTCATGAACGATCCAATCGTTATTGTCAGCGCTGTGCGCACGCCTATGGGCGGTTTCCAGGGCGACCTTAAAGGGCTGACCGCACCGCAACTGGGCTCTGCCGCGATTCGCGCGGCCGTTGAGCGTGCCGGTATTGCCAGCGATGCTGTGGATGAAGTGCTGTTTGGTTGCGTGCTACCCGCAGGCCTGGGCCAAGCGCCTGCACGCCAGGCCGCCCTGGGTGCCGGACTGGATAAAGGCACCCGCTGCACCACCCTCAACAAAATGTGCGGCTCGGGTATGCAAGCCACGATTTTGGCCCATGACGCGCTGCTGGCCGGCAGCGTCGAAGTGGTGATTGCCGGCGGCATGGAAAGCATGTCCAACGCGCCCTATCTGCTGGACCGCGCGCGCAGTGGCTACCGCATGGGTCACGGCAAGGTGCTCGACCATATGTTCCTCGACGGCCTGGAAGATGCCTACGACAAAGGCCGCCTGATGGGGACCTTTGCCGAGGATTGCGCCGAGCACAACGGTTTTACCCGTGAAGCCCAGGATGCCTTTGCCATCGCCTCACTGACCCGCGCGCAGGAAGCAATCAACCATGGTAGCTTCGCTGCTGAGATCGTTCCGGTTCAGGTCACCGTGGGCAAAGAGCAAAAAACCATCCTGCATGACGAACAGCCGCCCAAAGCCAAGCTGGACAAGATTGCCAGCCTGAAGCCGGCATTTCGCGAAGGCGGCACAGTGACGGCGGCCAACTCCAGCTCGATCTCCGATGGCGCGGCGGCGTTGCTGCTGATGCGCCAGTCCGAGGCACACAAGCGCGGCCTGAAACCGCTGGCAGTGATCCATGGGCATGCGGCGTTTGCCGATGAGCCTGGGTTGTTCCCGGTGGCGCCGATCGGAGCCATCCGCAAGTTGATGAGCAAGACCGGCTGGAACCTGGGTGAGGTGGATCTGTTCGAGATCAATGAAGCCTTCGCCGTGGTCAGCCTGGTCACCATGAGCAAGCTGGAAATCCCCCATGACAAGGTCAACGTCCACGGCGGCGCCTGTGCCCTGGGTCACCCGATTGGTGCCTCCGGCGCGCGGATCCTGGTGACCTTGCTCTCGGCTCTGCGACAGAAAGGTCTCAAGCGCGGCGTTGCCGCCATCTGCATCGGCGGTGGTGAAGCCACAGCCATGGCCGTTGAATGCCTGTATTAAGGACGCTTTATGCTGCCCAATGAAGAACAACTGCAAATCAGCGAAGCGGCCCGGCAATTCGCCCAGGAACGCCTCAAGCCCTTCGCCGCCGAGTGGGATCGCGAGCATCGCTTTCCCAAGGAAGCCATCGGTGAAATGGCCGAGTTGGGCTTTTTCGGCATGCTGGTGCCCGAACAGTGGGGCGGATGTGACACCGGTTACCTGGCGTACGCCATGGCCCTGGAAGAAATCGCCGCCGGTGACGGCGCCTGCTCGACCATCATGAGCGTGCACAACTCGGTAGGTTGTGTGCCGATCCTCAAGTTCGGCAACGACTCGCAAAAAGAGCAGTTCCTCAAACCCCTGGCCAGTGGCGCCATGCTGGGTGCCTTCGCGTTGACCGAACCCCAAGCCGGCTCCGATGCCAGCAGCCTGAAAACCCGCGCACGCCTGGAAGGCGATCACTACGTGCTCAACGGCTGCAAACAGTTCATCACCTCCGGGCAAAACGCCGGGATCGTGATTGTGTTTGCGGTCACCGACCCGGCAGCGGGTAAGCGTGGAATCAGCGCGTTTATCGTGCCTACCGATTCGCCGGGCTACACCGTGGCGCGGGTGGAAGACAAACTTGGTCAGCACGCCTCCGACACCTGCCAGATCCTGTTTGAAGACGTGAAGGTTCCGGTGGCCAATCGTTTGGGGGAGGAGGGCGAAGGCTACAAGATTGCCCTGGCCAACCTCGAAGGCGGCCGCGTCGGCATTGCCTCGCAATCGGTGGGCATGGCTCGCGCTGCGTTTGAAGCGGCCCGTGACTATGCGCGTGAGCGCGAAAGCTTCGGCAAACCACTGATCGAACACCAGGCAGTTGCGTTTCGCCTGGCCGACATGGCCACGCAAATCGCCGTCGCCAGGCAGATGGTGCATTACGCCGCAGCCCTGCGTGACAGCGGCAAGCCCGCGCTGGTGGAAGCGTCCATGGCCAAACTGTTCGCGTCCGAAATGGCCGAGAAAGTCTGCTCGGCCGCCTTGCAAACCTTGGGCGGTTACGGTTACCTGAGCGACTTCCCCTTGGAGCGGATCTACCGCGATGTGCGGGTCTGCCAGATTTACGAAGGCACCAGCGATATTCAACGCATGGTCATCTCACGCAATCTTTAAGGAGCCGATACATGAGTTACGAAACCATTTTGCTTGAGGTCCAAGGCCGTGTCGGGTTGATTACCCTCAATCGTCCACAAGCCCTCAACGCCTTGAACGCGCAATTGGTCAGCGAATTGAACAAGGCGCTGGACGGCTTGGAAGCCAACCCCGAAATCGGCTGCATCGTGCTGACCGGCTCGAAAAAAGCCTTCGCGGCCGGTGCCGATATCAAGGAAATGGCCGAGCTGACCTACCCGCAGATCTACCTGGACGACCTGTTCAGTGACAGCGACCGCGTTGCCAACCGCCGTAAGCCGATCATCGCCGCCGTCAACGGCTTCGCCCTGGGTGGCGGTTGCGAACTAGCGTTGATGTGCGACTTCATTCTGGCGGGCGATGGCGCCAAGTTCGGCCAACCTGAAATCAACCTCGGCGTACTGCCGGGTATGGGCGGCACACAGCGCCTGACCCGCGCAGTGGGCAAGGCCAAGGCCATGGAAATGTGTTTGACCGGGCGTTTTATCGACGCGGTCGAAGCGGAGCGCTGCGGGATCGTGGCGCGTATCGTGCCGGCTGATGAGCTGCTGGAAGAAGCGTTGAAAGTGGCGACGCTGATTGCCGGAAAATCGGTGCCGATCAGCATGATGGTCAAGGAAAGCGTGAACCGCGCGTTTGAAGTGAGCCTGTCCGAAGGCGTGCGCTTTGAGCGTCGGGTGTTCCATGCGGCGTTTGCGACGCAGGATCAGAAGGAAGGGATGGCGGCGTTTGTGGCCAAGCGGGCGCCGGAATTCAAGGACAAGTAACGCTTTCTCCAGCTCACTGAAATTTGATGTGGGAGCTGGATTGTTGGATCGCAGCATAGTTATCTGCACAGCTCTTGGAGCTGAGCTAAACCTGTGGCGAGCGGGCTTGTCGGGTCGCCACAGGGACAATGTTCGCCCTTAACTGGTTGGTATCAGCCAGATATGGCCAGTTTTTCAAAGACCTTGAAAGAGCTGGCCGTAAGGGCGGAACCATAAGCGGCCGTTACCCAAATAACGGATATGTACTCAGCGGCCCCGCGACAACCACAAAGCCCAAGCCATAAAAAGAGGTGTAGATACCTATGGCAACCGCAGGCAAACCATCCCCACATGTGCTCTGTGTTTGCTTTTAGAGTTGGTAGTTCTTCAGCTCTCTGGCAATCACCATCCGCTGAATCTCACTGGTCCCTTCGTAAATCTGCGTGATCCGCGCATCCCGGTAGTAACGCTCCACCGGATAATCCTCCAGATACCCATACCCACCGTGAATCTGCATCGCGGATGAGCAGACTTTTTCGGCCATTTCCGAGGCAAACAGCTTGGCCTGAGAGGCTTCAGACAGGCAGGGCTTGCCGGCACTGCGCAAGCGCGCGGCGTGCAGGATCAGCAAGCGTGCAGCATTGAGCTGGGTTTGCATGTCTGCCAGCAGGTTGGCGATGCTCTGGTGCTCGATGATTGCCTTGTTGAATTGCACGCGATCACGGGCATAGGCCAATGCCGCTTCAAACGCTGCGCGGGCAATGCCCAGGGCTTGGGCGGCAATACCGATGCGTCCGCCTTCCAGGTTGGACAGGGCGATGGCCAGGCCTTTACCGCGCTCACCCAGCAAGTTGGCTTCGGGCACGCTGCACTGGTTGAGGGTGACGGCGCAGGTGTCCGACGCGCGAATGCCCATCTTGTGCTCGGTGCGGTCGACCACGAAACCTGGAGTCGCTGTAGGTACCAGGAACGCGGAGATACCCTTCTTGCCCAAATCCGGGTCGGTGACGGCAAACACGATTGCCAGCTTGGCGCGTTTGCCGTTGCTGACAAACTGTTTAGCGCCATTGATCACCCACTGACCGTCACGCAATTCGGCACGGGTGCGCAGGTTGTGGGCTTCGGAGCCGGCCTGAGGTTCGGTCAGGCAGAAGCAGCCAATGGCCTGGCCGCTGGCAAGGTCCGCCAGCCAGGTTTGTTTTTGCTCATCTGTGCCGTAGTTGAGGACAGGGCCGCAACCCACTGAATTATGGATACTCATCAGTGCGCCGGTGGCGCCATCGCCGGCTGAAATTTCTTCCACCGCCAAGGCATAGGCGACGTAATCGACATAGGTTCCGCCCCATTCTTCCGGCACCACCATGCCCAACAGGCCCAGTTCACCCATCTTCGCCACCAAGGCGTCGTCGATCCAGCCGGCTTTTTCCCAGGCTTGGGCGTGGGGGGCGATTTCTCCGCGGGCGAAGTCGCGCGCCATGTCGCGAATCATCACTTGTTCTTCTGTGTATTCAATGTCTTGCATGGCTTATCTCGCAACCTGCTCGAAGTGATGAAAGAAGCTTTCGACATGGCTGGCGTCCAGCTCATGAAGGTTTGACGGGTTCCAGCGAGGGTTCTTGTCCTTGTCGATGATCAAGGCGCGCACGCCTTCGATCAGGTCGCCGCGCTCGAACCACTGGCGGTCCAAATGCAGCTCCAGCGCAAAGCACTGCTCCAGCGGCAGGCGGCGGCCACGGCGCAGCATCTCCAGGGTCACGGCCATGGCCAACGGCGAGCGGGTTTGCATCAGGCTCGCGGTGGTGAGTGCCCATTCATGGCTGTCTGCGACGGTGACGACCTGCAGTTGCTCGACAATACTTTGCACATCCGGCAAGGCGAAAAAATGGTCGATCACGGGGCGCAAGGCCGCCAGCGGTGCGTCGGGCAATTGCTGCACCGCCAGTTTGGCGAGTACGCCTTGCAGGTCCTTGAGGGGGGAGTCTTGCCATTGCAGTCGATCGAGCTTCTGGTCCAGCTCGGTGAGTTTGGCGCTGTCGATATACCAATCTGCCAACCCGCAATACAGCGCGTCGGCGGCGCGAATCTGCACCCCGGTTACGCCGAGGTAAATCCCCAGTTCGCCAGGAATACGTGGCAGGAAATAGCTGCCGCCTACGTCCGGAAAATACCCGATGGCCACTTCCGGCATCGCCAGGCGACTGCGTTCGGTGACCACGCGCAGATCTGCGCCCTGTACCAGGCCCATGCCGCCACCCAGGACAAACCCATCCATCAGGGCGAGTACGGGCTTGCGGTAGTGGTGGATGGCCAAGTCGAGTGCGTACTCCTCGACGAAAAAGTCTTCGTGCAGGGTCTCGCCATTCTTGAAACTGTCGTACAGGGAGCGGATGTCACCCCCGGCACAGAAGGCTTTCTCACCCGCACCGCGCAGCACCACCGCGTAAACCTTCGGGTCATCGGCCCAGGCCTGCAATTGCAGCGTCAACTTGCGGACCATCTCAAGGGTAATGGCATTCAAGCCGGCGGGACGATTGAGGGTGAGGTGGCCAATATGGTTACGGACATCAGCCAGCACCTCTTCCTGAGGAATGTCGGCACTGCTTGCTTGGGATGAAACCTGAGCAGTCATCTCTAACTCCCTGCTTTTATTGTTCTTTATCAAGATGTTCGCGGGCGAACCATCTCGCGATCGTACCAGTGCAAATTTGCCCAGTACAACCCGGAATCATGCAGGTCGTTTTTGCATTTATGCAGGGCAGCTCACGCTGCGCGGCTGGCCAGCACTTCACCAATACTGCGCCTTCGTGCATGGCCCTCAGCCGCGTGGATCAACTGCTCAAGCTCCGTCGGTGCTATGTCGTAGAACTGCTCCATCTCGGCCAGGGCCAGTTTCAGGTCTGCCGCGGTAATCGTTGGGTCTGTGACCGGCGCAACGCTGCCCATGACTACGGTCGGCGACTCGGCTGCACCTTTGGGATAACGCGTGCGGGTGGCGTTGTTATAGGCCAACGCACAGGCCAGCAGCACACCCGCGCCAAGCATGACGGGGGCCAGTTCCTGCCAACCCAGTGCAATAGAGGCGGGATCGGCCAGCACCAGAGTCATGGCCAAGCCGCCGGCGGGTGGGTGCAAACAACGTAGCCAGCAAATCAGGATAACGCTCATACCCGCCGCCAGGCAGGCGCTGCCCAATGTACGCCCCAGGACCCGAGCGACCAGCAGTGCAACGACACCTGCGCACAAATAACTGCCAATGATCGACCACGGTTGGGCCAGTGCGCCTGACGACACGGCAAACAGCAACACTGCCGAGGCACCGAGCGGCCCCAACAAGTGCAACGCGACCTCCATGCCAAACACCTGGGCGCACACCCAGACACTGAACATTGTGCCCAAGGCCATGCCGATCGCGGCACGGCTCCATTCGGCGGGACGGGTATTGATGGCAGCGGGTAACCAGCGAGCGAGCATTGAGGTGTCCATAAACAGCGGGCGAAAAAAAAGGCTTGCCAGGTTTCCCGGAAAGCCCTTTGAAAGTTCCAACATTTGGGGGAGGAACCCGCGCAGTGTGCCGACCTTGATAGAGGAGAGCAAATGCATATTAATGAGGGTTGAATGCAAAAATAATGGATTTAATTGAGTGAAGTCATACAACTAGAGAGGCAAGGGCTGCTGATCTTGCCCAGCACCCGGTTATCAACTTCTTCGTTGAACAGGCGGTTTTGCAGAATTTCCCGCAGCGCCGAATCATTGGCCAACGGGCCTTTGAGCGCTACAAGGGCATCGCGTAACCCCATCAACCGGTCCAGTGTCGGTCCCGAAATAAGCAGTAGATCTTCTCGCACGGCAATGTCCCTAATGAAAAGTCAGCAGCGTCCCTGTTGCTATTCATGGCGCGCCACACCCAGCCTGTCGATGCAAGGTTGTATCGACGTGGTGGTAAATAGTTAGTGCACTTGGATTGCGAGTCTACATTTGGGATCCAGGTGCCGGAAGGCGTAGTGCACCAGCCGTTACGCATAGCTACGTAGGCGGTTTCTTGGTGGTCATGACGAAAAACGCCCACTCCTTGAAGAGCGGGCGTTGTTTCTTACACGGAAGCTGGAACTGCAATCAAAGCGGGGAAGCTTTCTCCAGATGCAGCAACACATAGGGGTCTTTGTCGAACACCCCGGTGAGCGTAGGCGTGATCGAGCGCAACCGTGGGTCTTGCAACCCTTCGAAATCCTTCGCGCTCATAACCACCCACGCCGGCCCTTGCAGCGGCGCAAGGTCAGCGGATGACTGGGTAAACAGCGGCACCTTATCGCATTCGAAGTTGACCATGAACTTGATGGCTTTCGCATCTTTACCCAAGCCATGCAGCACTACAGGTGCCGGTTGTTGCATGATTTGGGCTTTGACTGCGAGGCTGAAGGTGCGAGTGTCATACACGGCACGCTCCAACGGTTCGACCACCACGATGTAAGTCGACCAGATCGCCAGTACTGCGGCGAATGCCGGGCCCAAGGTGCGCAGTCGAGGTTTGAACACGGCCAACAACGCCAGTACTTGAAGCGCGCCCAGTACCGTGAAGATCAGCCCCAGGCTGGCCAACTGCTCTGGGTAACGCCGCCGCGCCACCACCAGCCCGATCGCCAAGAGTGCCGGCAACAGCGTCCAGATGCCCAGCATCAAGCCGCGCAGCCAAGCAAACAATCGCCCTTGGCTGACCTGGAACGGGTAGGCCGCAATGATCGCGGCCATCGGCAGCATCGGCAGTATGTAACGCGCCTTTTTGGCCTGAGGTACCGACAAGCCCAACATCACCAGCAAGCCGGCCGCCGCGCAGTACAACACCAACTGCAGCGCAGGGTCCGGTGCCCGACGGCCGCCGAGCACGACTGCCAGCAGCACCAACAACGCCACCGGATAGGCCAGAGCGTAATTGCCCATGGAACTGGTGAAGTAATACAGCACGCCGCTGGAGCCTTCGGTGCCATCCATGCGGCCCATGAACTGCATGCGGATCACGTCCCGCAAGAACTCCTCGCCACCACTGAGCTTGGCCAGCAGCAGCAATAGACCGACACACGCCGCCAACAGGGCCAGGGCCAGCACACCAAAGGTGAACAGTTGGCGCCATTGCCGGTTGAGTAGGTAATAGCTGCACAATACGCCCGTTGGAATGACCAGGCCGATCGGCCCGCGAATCGCAAAACCCAGAATCAGCAAAAGAAACAGCCAGTGCAGACGTTTGGCTGCACCGAAGTGATCATGCGCATAACCCAGGTAGAACACCGTCAAGGCTACGGCAGCGAGCATCTGGTCCAGGGACACGGCACGGGTTTCGCTGATGAAGGTACTGCTGAGCAACAACATTGCGATGCTCAACAGCCCCCAACGCGCGGAGTAGGGCGCCGTAAGGCGATACACCAGCGTGACGATCAGCGCCGAAGCGATGGACGTGGGCAACCACGCCGTAAGACTGCTGACCTGGCCAAAAGGCAAGGACAGCAGCCATGTCAGTAACGTCGAAGTCGCCAGGTAGTCGGCGTAGGGCTGCCCATACGTCGTGGGGAAAAAGCTCGGCCCATGACGCAGCATTTCCTGGGCAAACAACACGAATCGAGAGTCAAACCCAATAATTGTCTGGTGCCAGTTACCGGCGATAAACAGCACCAACGCCAGGAGCCCAAGCCCCAGCGACTGGTGACGAATCGTTGCATTCAGCAGGGGCGGATGAGCTTTGTTCACGTATCAGTCTTCCTTGACTGGCGATACCCAGTTTTGTTGGGGAATCGGCAACTCGCAGGAGTCGCCACGGCCCATTGGGAAATATTTGAAGCCTTTGCGTGCCAGGCGCTCGCCGTCGTACAGGTTGCGACCGTCGAAGATCACCGGGTTTTTCAGACGATCAAGGATCAGGTCAAAATCCGGCGCCTTGAATTGCTGCCATTCGGTGCAGACGATCAGCGCATCGGCGCCGCTCAAGGCGGACTCCGGGGTACCCAGCAGCGTCAGGCGCGACTCGTCGCCGTAGATACGCTGGGTTTCCTGCATGGCTTCCGGGTCAAACGCGCGAACATTGGCGCCTGCTGCCCACAGGGCTTCCATCAGCACACGGCTTGGCGCATCGCGCATGTCATCGGTGTTGGGTTTGAAGGCCAGGCCCCACAAGGCGAACGTCTTGCCCTGCAGATCGCCCTTGAAGAAGGCATTGATACGTTCGAATAACTTGCTCTTCTGGCGTTGGTTAATCGCTTCCACGGCTTCCAGCAGGTCGCTGGAGCAATTGGCTTCTTTGGCGCTGTGGATCAAGGCACGCATATCTTTGGGGAAGCACGAACCGCCGTAGCCGCAACCAGGGTAGATGAAGTGGTAGCCAATGCGGGTGTCGGCACCGATGCCAAGGCGCACGGCTTCGATGTCGGCACCCAGGTGTTCGGCAAGCTCGGCGATCTGGTTGATAAAGCTGATCTTGGTGGCCAGCATGCAGTTGGCAGCGTACTTGGTCAGTTCGGCGCTGCGCAGGTCCATGAAGATGATGCGGTCGTGGTTGCGGTTGAATGGCGCGTACAGGTCGCGCATCACTTCACGCACTTCTTCGCGCTCGCAACCGATGACGATTCGGTCCGGGCGGCGGCAGTCGGCAACGGCCGTGCCTTCCTTGAGGAATTCCGGGTTGGAGACGATATCGAATACCAGGTGACGGCCAGCGTCGCGTAGGTTTTTCTCGATATGCGCGCGCAAGGTATCGCCGGTGCCGACGGGAACGGTGGATTTTTCCACCAGGATCACCGGCTCGACGCGATGACGGGACACGGCATCGCCTACCGACAGCACGTATTTCAGGTCAGCCGAACCGTCTTCGTCCGATGGCGTGCCCACGGCGATAAACAGTACTTCACCGTGTTCAACGGCGAGTTTTTCGTCGTAGGTAAAGTGCAGGCGTCCGCTTTCCAGGTTTTCCTTGACCATGGCGGCGAGGCCCGGCTCGAAGATGGTCACGTGGCCTTTCTGGAGCGATTCGACCTTGCTTTTATCAACGTCCATGCAGATTACATCGTGACCGACTTCGGCCAATACGGTGGCCTGTACCAGACCGACGTAACCACTACCAAATACACTGATTTTCATGGGGAATTCCTGGGGCTTGCAACGCTAGCACGACGAGAGTTAATAACCAGTACACCGAGGATGACCAAAGCCACCCCCAGGGTTTTTGAAAGCGAAAAATGTTCGTTGAACACCGGCAGGCTGGCCGCCAGCAGGTACACCAGCGCGTAGCTGATGCTGAGCAGCGAATAGGCGCGCCCCAGGGGCAAGTGTTTGAGCGCGCCGAGCCAGCACAGCATCGACAATGCATAGGCGATGATCGCCAGGATCACTACGCCCAAGGCGCCCAAGTCGATGGCGTTGCTGTTGAACGCGCTCAACCACTCTGCGGGCAACGGCAGGCGCGTCATGCTCCAGCGCATGCCCAACTGGGCGGCGCTGACCAGGCCGACACTGCCCAAGGCCAGGGCGAAGCCTTGAACCCGGCTCATACCTGACGTCCCAGCAGGACGACACCGGCGATGACCAGAACGACCCCCAGCCAGTGACGGCGATCAATGTGTTCATGAAACACAAAGTGCGCCATCAGCGTGACCAGTACAAAATTCACGCTGAGCATAGGGTAGGCGATGCCGACTTCCAGGCGCTGCAATACCAACAGCCAAACCAACAAGCCCAGGCCCAGGCAGACCAGCGCCGACCACAGCCATGGCGAACGCAGTTTCGGCGCCCAGCCGTCCGGCTGGTCGCGCCAGCTTTCCACAGCAAACTTCTGCGAGACCTGGCCCATGCACGTGAGGAGAGAGGCACCTAACAAAAGAAGCAGGGTGATCATTGCGTGACCTGTGGAAAGATCATGATCACGATATTGCCTTGCTCGTAGCGCTTACCGTCCTGGGGCAGCAGGTTCACTTCGGCGACTTCGTCGTCGCCCTTGACCCGCATGACCACGCCGACAGAGCCCTGTTTACGCGCGTCAGTCATCCATTGCTGGACTTCGTTGATGTCGATCCGGCGATGGGCAGTGTCCGGATAGGCGATGCCGTATTTCACTTCGCCAACGGTGTTGTAGAGAGCAACATCCGGACGCGCCAGGCGCCATGACAGGGCTGATGCTGCGCCCAGGTCATTGCTCAGCAAGGCGGTGGTCGGTTGCAATTCCTGCAAGTGGTCGATGATGAACTGATCCGGGGTCTTGTTGTACACCACCGAATGGGGCAGGGCGGCCGGCACCAATGCCACCAGCAACCAGCTGCCGATGACCGGCGCAGCCCACAGTTTCAAAGGGCGTGCGGCTTGCAGCAGGTTGGCGACGATCCAGCCGAACAAGAAGGTAAACACCAGCACCAGGCTGAGGGTTTCCTCACCGTGTTCGTACACCGGCTTCTTCAATTGAAACCAGCTGATCGCCAACAAGCCCAGGACACCGATAACCAGGTTCAACCAACCGTTGATGCGCAATGCACGGCCATGGCCCAGAGAGAGCTTGTCACTCAGGGTCGAGCCCATCAGCAGGGCCAGGGGCAGCAGGCACGGCATGATGTAGGACGGCAGCTTGCCTTTGGCCAGGCTGAAGAATGCCAGGGGCATCAACAGCCAAAGCAGCAGGAAAACC
Source organism: Pseudomonas costantinii (assembly GCF_001870435.1). Taxonomy (GTDB): domain Bacteria; phylum Pseudomonadota; class Gammaproteobacteria; order Pseudomonadales; family Pseudomonadaceae; genus Aquipseudomonas; species Aquipseudomonas costantinii. The sequence goes on from NZ_MDDR01000022.1 coordinate 90,744, forward strand.
GTCTTGGGCAAGCGTTTTTCCAGCCATGCCTGTTTGACCGTAGACGGCAACAGGGCAACCCACGGCAACGAGAAGGCGACCAACAACGGCAGGTAATACCAGAACGGCTCGGCATGCTGGGCATCTTCACCGGCAAAGCGCTGGATATGCTCGTGCCAGAAGAAGAAGTTCCAGTAATCCGGCTCTTGCAGGTGTACAGCCAACGCCCAGGGCAGGCTGACGACAATCGCGACGATCACGGCCACCACGCCGTAACCGAGCAATTCACGAAAGCGTTTCTGCCAGATCGCGTAGGGCAGGGCGATCAATACCGGCAACAACCAGGCCAGGAAACCCTTGGTCATGAAGCCCATGCCACAGGCAAAGCCGAGCAAGGCCCAGGACCACAAGCGGCCACGATGCGTGGCGCTATCGAAACAGAACCACAGCGCGACGCCCGTCAGGTTGACCCAGAAGGTGAATTGCGGGTCCAGGTTTGCATAACCACCGAGCAACGCCACGCTGGCAAAGCTCATGTACAGCACAGTGCTGACCAGGCTTTTTTGTGGGTCGTTCCACAGCCGGCGAGACACAAGGTAGACCAGCAGGATGCTCAGCCCGGTGCTCAAGGCCGAAGCAAATCGCACGCCGAACAGGTTCTGCCCGAAGATCGCCTGGCCCAGCGCGATCATCCAATAGCCTGCAGCGGGTTTTTCGAAGTAGCGAATGCCCATGAAGTGCGGCGAGGCCCACTTGCCGGTCAGCAGCATTTCCTGGCTGATCTGCGCATAACGGGTTTCATCGGGAATCCACAGACCATGAGTGGCCAGCGGTAACAGGTAAAACACAGCAAACGCCAACAGGAGCAGGGGCAATGCCCAGCGCCGGATCATGCCTGCTGCACTCCGAGCCAGCCTTCTCGGCCGCTCAACGCACCGCGCACCAGCTGTTGCTGGGGCAGGGTGGTCACATCCGCGGGCAACAGGTCGCCCAGGGGTTTGAAGTCGATGCCGCGCTGCCCGGCTTGGGCCAGCAACTGGCGGAAATCATCAGCCATCAGAATCCCTTCTACCTCTGCGTGAATCGTGTAGACGTTCAGCTTCGACTCGGCAAACCGGTCAAGAATGAAGCCGTTGAAATCTTTGGCAGCCACCACCGGTCCGACGACTTCGTCGAAGGTCGGCAGGTCTACCGGAATTTGTGGGGTGCCCGCGCAGCCATCGGCCAATGTCGGTCGAAACAGGCTGGTGCCCCGGCAATCGCTGTTGTAGCGAAAGTTGAAACCTTGCTTGGCTTGCACCACGCGTTCATCGGCGCGCCAACCGGCGGCCGCTGAACAGTCGATACGCTCACCGAGAATGTCGCTCAGGGTGTCTACGCCACGTCGAATCTGCTCGATCAGCTGTGCGTCGCTCCAGCGTCCGGTGTTGGCCTGCCAGCCGTGGTGATCCCAGGCATGCAGGCCGACTTCATGGCCGGCAGCCTTGGCCTGGCGCATCAAGTGCCCCAGGTCACGGCCAATCGGTTTGCCCGGCCAGGCGGTGCCGGCCAGCAAAATATCCAGGCCATACAGCCCAACGGCGTTGGAGCGCAGCATCTTCCACAGGAATTGCGGACGGATGAGGCGCCACAAGTGGCGCCCCATGTTGTCCGGTCCAACGCTGAAGAAGAACGTCGCTTTTACCCCGGCTTCATCCAGGGACTCGAGCAACCGCGGCACACCTTCACGGGTGCCACGGTAGGTGTCGACGTCAATGCGAAGACCTGCCTGCATTACTTCTTGTCCGCGATTTCGAGCATGGCTTCTTTCAGGAAGAAGTCCAGGGTGTTACCGATGGTTTCGCTCATCTCTACGGTCGGCTCCCAGTTCAGCAGGCGCTTGGCGTTTTCGATGCTTGGCTTGCGGTGTGCCACGTCCTGGTAACCGGTGCCGTAGAACGCCTTGCTTTCTACGTCGCGGAAACCGGCAAACGGAGGGAAGTTGCTGCGCAGCGGGTGAGCTTCGAACTGACGCAGCAGTTCTTCGCCCAGCTGACGAATGCTGGCTTCGTTTTCCGGGTTGCCGATGTTGACGATCTGGCCGTCACACACACCATTTTCGTTATCAATGATGCGTGCCAGGGCTTCGATACCGTCAGCGATGTCAGTGAAGCAACGCTTCTGCTCGCCACCGTCGAACAGACGGATCGGGGTGCCTTCAACCAGGTTCAGGATCAACTGGGTGATAGCACGGGAGCTACCAATACGGGCGGAGTCCAGACGGTCCAGACGTGGGCCCATCCAGTTAAACGGACGGAACAGGGTGAACTTCAGGCCTTTGTCGCCGTAGGCCCAGATCACGCGGTCCAGCAGTTGCTTGGAGACCGAGTAGATCCAGCGTTGCTTGCTGACCGGACCCACCACCAGGTTGGAGGTGTCTTCATCGAAGTACTGGTCCTGGCACATGCCATAGACTTCGGAGGTCGACGGGAAGATCACGCGCTTGTTGTACTTGACGCAGTGGCGAACCAGTTTCAGGTTCTCTTCGAAGTCCAGCTCGAATACGCGCAGCGGGTTACGGGTGTATTCGATCGGCGTAGCGATGGCCACCAGCGGCAGGACCACATCGCACTTCTTGATGTGGTACTCGATCCACTCGGAGTGAATGCTGATATCGCCTTCCACATAGTGGAAGTTCGGGTGGCTGCGCAGGCGCTCGATGGCGTCGGAGCCGATATCCAGACCGTAGATTTCATAACGGTCGTCACGCAGCAGGCGCTCGGACAGGTGGTTACCGATAAAGCCGTTCACGCCCAGGATCAGTACGCGAGTACGACGTGGTTTGCGGCCGGACTCGGCACCGCGCAGTACGGAACCGTCCACCAGGCCCAGTTCATCAGCCAGGGAAGGGCCGGCCAGGTACAGGCCGTTTTCGTTGCGCTGACCGAACTTGACCACCAGGGAGTCTTCGCCGCAAGCAATGCGCAGCGGGTTGACGCTGATCACACGGCCTGGAGCCAGGCCTTCGTTGCCCTTGACCACTTCGGCTTGCCAAACAATCAGTTTGTGCTCGCCCACGGCGCAGAAAGCGCCTGGGTACGGTTGAGTGACGGCGCGAACCAGGTTGAACAGCTCTTCAGCCGGTTTTTTCCAGTCCAGCTTGCCATCAGCGGCGGTACGGCGGCCAAAGTAGGTCGCCTGGCTTTCGTTTTGGGCAGTTTCTGCCAGCTTGCCTTGAGCCAGTTGTGGCAGGGCATCGCGCAGCAGGTTGGTGGCCGCTTCACGCAGTTTGGCGTGCAGGGTCAGGCCGGTATCAGTACGGTCGATGACGACTTTCTGCTGGGCAAGGATCGCGCCGGCATCGGCACGCTTGACCATGCGGTGCAGGGTCACGCCGGTTTCGGTTTCGCCGTTGACCAGTACCCAGTTTGCCGGAGCACGGCCACGGTATTTAGGCAGCAGAGAGCCGTGCAGGTTGAACGCGCCTTTTTTGGCGGTGGCCAGCAGGGCTTCGCTCAGCAGGTTGCGGTAGTAGAAGGAGAAGATGAAATCCGGGTTCAGCTTGGCAATACGCTCGATCCACAGAGGGTGGTTGGCGTCTTCCGGTGCATGCACAGGGATGCCGTTGCGGGCGCACAGTTGAGCGACGGAACCGTAGAAATTGTTTTCCTTGGGGTCGTCGGCATGGGTGAACACGGCAGCGATGTCGTAGCCGGCAGCCAGCAGGGCTTCAATGCCTGCACAGCCAATATCGTGGTAAGCGAAGACAACAGCTTTTGAATTCATGGCGAAACCTGATCCGAAGGAGAAGTGGAGGTATGAGAAGTCGTCAGGCCGTCGACCACGACGACCGGAGCAGGTGCTGCGGGTTGGTTACGCAGCACTTTTTCAATAAAGAAGCGTGGACGGGCACGGACGTCACTGTACATGCGACCCAGGTATTCACCCAAGAGGCCCATGCCGATGAATTGACCGCCGGTGAAGACGAACAATACGGCGAACAGCACAAAAGTGCCGTCGCCGGCCCAAGTGGCGCCGAAGGCCAGGCGCAGAATGATCAACGCAAAGGCAAACACCATGCCCAACGCGGCCAGGCTGAAACCGACGATGCTCAGCAGGCGCAGCGGCGTGGTGGTCATGCAGGTCAGCAGGTCGAACATCAGGCTGATCAGGCGCATCGGGCTGTATTTGGACACGCCGTGTTCACGCTCGGCGTGATGCACCAGGATCTCTGTGGTGTGACGGGCAAAGCCGTTGGCCAGGATCGGGATAAAGGTGCTGCGCTCGCGGCAGGCCAACATCGCGTCGACGATGGTGCGGCGATAGGCGCGCAGCATGCAGCCGTAGTCGGTCATGGCCACGCCGGTCGAGCGCTGCACGGCCAGGTTGATCAGGCGCGACGGCCAGCGGCGAAAGGCTGAGTCCTGGCGGTTGTTACGTACGGTGGCAACCACGTCGTAACCCAAGGCGGCTTGCTCCACCAGGCGCGGGATTTCTTCCGGCGGGTTCTGCAGGTCGGCGTCGAGGGTAATCACCACGTCGCCCCGGCACTGCTCGAAGCCGGCCATGATCGCCGCGTGCTGGCCGTAGTTACGGTTGAGGATCACCGCCACCACGTTGCTGCCGTCTTCAGCGGCGGCGTCTTCGAGCAATTGGGCCGAATTGTCGCGGCTACCGTCATCCACCAGGATGATTTCGTATTCGTAAGCCAGTTGCTTGCAGGCCGCCGTCGTGCGACGCAGCAATTCAGGCAGGCTCTCTTGTTCGTTGTAGACCGGGATAACGATCGACACGAGATGAATAGGGTAGGGTTTCAAAGATTCAAGACCTCGGTGCTAGAGCGGTTGGAGCGTGAAAACAGCAGTAATCAGGGCTGATGGGCAGCTCACCGATTAAACGTAGCGTGGGTTTGCGGTATTCATTCGACTTTCCTGAGGACGGGCAATAATTTCTTCCATGGGCTAGCAGAGTAAAGACGAAATATATGAAAGGTAAAGCGTAATCAACAGGTTAGTCGGGAAAAACGCGGTTCGTTCTCAAGTCCTGCGGCCAAGATTAAGCGGAAAAATGTTGAACGAATATGAAAGGCAGATGAAAAACTCGTTTATTTGACAGGTAGACAGCTAGGGTTCAGCTAAGTGACTGAAGTGTCTAGGGATACCTTTCCATGGCAAAACCGCAGCGTTTTTCGAAGAGTGCCATCTGCCACCGGTTTTATTCAACAATCTTCTCTGCATTGCCCCTCAAGTGCCGGTAAAGTAAGCCATCTCTTGCCAGGGTACTCGGATGAATAGCGTGCAGCTTTTACGCGGCCAATTGCGGCCCGCGTTGTTGGGTTTGTTGATGACCGTGGCGTGTGTCACGACCGTGCGGGCCGATGACGGGGTAGCACTCACCACCGTCAGCCAGATGCCGGATGGCGTTGAAGTACGCGGCAAGCAGGTCGCGGCTTATACCTGGGACGACCGCCAAGGCAAGAATCTGCTGGTACTCGCCGAACAAGTCAGCGAGCGTGACGATGATGGCACCCAGTCGGCATTTGTCTACGCGGCCCAGTATTTGCTCGGCGGCGACCATCCCAAGCGCGTGTGGATGCTGTATGACGATGTGCAGCATTGCCAATTCGACGCAGGGCTGCGTTTTGACATGGCTGCCACCAAGGTCACCGATCTTTCCGGCGATGGCATCACCCAGGCCACCGTGGGTTATTCGCGTACCTGCACCAGCGATGTCAGCCCTCATGAATTCAAGCTGATCATGCATGTCGGTAAATCCCAGAAGTACCGCCTGCGGGGCGTCGATCGCGTAGGCGCGAGTTGGTGGGACGAGGAGGCAGGCGCATTGCGTGGCATGCCGTTGCCCAAGGATTGCAGCATCGAAGCACAACAGGCACTGGTCAGCCAGTACAAGGAGCAGGGCACTGAGTTACCGCTGCCTGGCTGCTATGGCGATGAAAAAGACTTTACCAAGGCGCCGGACAGCTATTTGGCGTTTATGCGTCAGCAGTGGTTTGCGCTGATGCAGAAACAGGACACTGATTGGAGCCAGTCCCAGACCCAGCCTCAAGACCCTACCGATGACGATGAATAGCCGGTGATTGTGTGCCAAAGCCGATCTTGCGTTAGACTCAGCTTTCGCCAATTCACTAAATATATCGATTAAACAATGATTTACTCGATATATTTAATCCAAAGGTTGATATGCCTTGGCTGAGTCTATCCGCAATCCCCTGACCCTCTACCTCACCCGCCTGGCGCCCTCCAGCCAACTGACCATGCGCTACGTGCTGCAGGACGCTGCCGACCGTTTGGGCTTCGAAGACACCAACCTCGAAGAGATCGACTGGCACCTGCTGCAGCCTGAACACGTCATCGCCCTGGTAGCAGCATTGCGCGAGGATGGTTATGCGCCCAATACCTCATCGCTGTATGTGAATGCGGTACGCGGGGTGATGAATGAAGCGTGGCGCCTGAGCCTGATCAGCCAGGATCACTTGTTGAAGATGCGCTCGGTCAAGGCCGCGCCCGGTACACGCCTGGGGCAGGGCCGTAACCTTCGCCGCACGTTGATCCGTGAAATGATGGACGTCTGCGCCGCCGACCCACGCCCCCAGGGCCTGCGGGACGCGGCGATCATCGGCATTTTGTATGGATCTGGCATGCGCAAGTCGGAGTCGGTCAATCTCGACCTGGCGCAGATCAACTTCGACGAGCGCAGCTTGCGCGTGACCGGCAAGGGCAACAAGGAACTGATCAAGTACGCACCGGCATGGGCGCTTGCCAAGTTAGAAACGTGGCTGGAGTTTCGCCGGGGACAGCTTAAGGAAGGGGAGGAGGACGATGCGTTTCTGTTCAACCGCATCCGCCGGGGTAGCCATATCACCCGTGAACGTATCACCAAACATGCGATTTACTACATCGCCCGTCAACGTGGCGAACAGGTGGGTGTGAAGATCATGCCCCATGACTTCCGACGATCCTTCATCACGCGAGTAATTGAAGAACATGACCTGTCAATCGCACAGAAACTGGCGCACCACACCAACATCCAGACCACGGCCAGCTATGACGTGCGCGACGACAATGAGCGGCGGCGGGCGGTGGATCGCTTTGATCTGTAAATGGGATCAACTGTGTGGGCAGGCATCACCTACCCGCATGTAGTCCAGTTCGTGACGCACGCCCTGGCTATCAACGTAGACCACATGCCCCTTGACCGGCCCACAAGTGGTCGACGCCGCATTGGTGTTACGCACAGCCTTGGCGATATCCAGGTCTTCGGCGTAATCGTCAGCCTGATTGACCGGCGTGTTAACCCCCGCATTGGGAGCGCCCTGAGCCGCGGCGAGGGCGCTGAATAGGCTCAGCACCACAATAAGCAGGTAACGCATGACGACCTCCAGCACCCATTGGTGGTGGTTTGACTGTGGTTGTCATTCTATAAAGCCGGGCCTTGAACCAGAATGGATTCCGGCCGATAGCGGATATCAGTGAAAACGATGTCAGGACCGTGCGGATGCCAAGTGGGCCGGCAAACGCCGCAAGGTCCACAGTGTCGTCAGCATCGCCGCGACGGCGCACAGTGCAATTCCCAGCAACATCGGTGCCGGCGTGTGGTCAGCGAACACACCGACCAACGTCATCGACAATGCAGCCGTGATCATCTGGATGGCACCCAGCAGGGCTGACGCAGAACCCGCTACCGCGCCATGATCCTCCAGGGACAACACACCGGCGGCGGGTAACAGCAGCCCGAGAAATCCGAAGCCGACAAACAGCAATGTCATCATTAATGCCAGGTTATTGCCCCACAGTGTTGTTGCCGCGAGCAGCGCCATAACGACGGCCACTGATATGACTGACCAGCGGATCAGCGGCGCCAGGCCAAAGCGAGCACTCAGGCGTGCCGTCAGTTGGCTCATGGCAAAGAACGAGGCCGCGTTGAGGGCAAAGCACAGGCTGAATTGCGTGGGCGTCAGGCCGAAGTATTCGATGTACACGAACGGCGCACTGCCAATGAACACGAAGAACGTGGCCAGGCCGAATCCGCTGACCACCGACAAACCGATAAACACCGGGTCGCGCAGCAACGCCCCGTAACTGCCGACCGCGTTGCGCAGGGTTTTGCCCAATCGTCGCTCGGCTGGATGGGTTTCCGGCAATTGCATGATGGTCATCACCAGACACAGCACCGCCACGACAGCCAGTACGGCAAACACTTCGCGCCAACTCCAGAGTGAGATAACCACGCTGCCCGCCAAGGGGGCCAGGATGGGCGAAACACTCATCACCAGCATCAGCAACGCCATCAGTCGAGCGGCTTCATGTCCGGTATAGAGGTCCCGAACGATCGCTCGGGGAATGACCATTCCGGCGCATGCACCAAATGCCTGCAGAGCACGAAAACCAATCAGTACTTCGATGGTGGGGGCCAATGCACAACCGATGCTGGCTATGGCGAAAATCACCAAACCGGCATAGATCGGTGGCTTGCGACCGAATACATCGCTGATGGGACCGTAGAATAATTGGCATACGCCAATGACCATGAAGAACACCGTCAAACTCATCTGCACGGCAGCCGGTGAAGCCTGCAAGCTGGTGCCAAGCGTAGGCAAGGCGGGCAGGTAGCTGTCGATGGCGAAAGGACCAATCGCGGTGATCAATCCCAGGAGTAAGGCGAGGCGGGCGATACTTCGGGGCATGAGGGTTCCAGGCTGCTGCAAAGGACCGTCAGCTTAGAGAGTGGGCTTGGGGTGTACAAGGTGGAGGTTCGCCCCGTTAAACTCATAGGGCACGGTAATAGGGACGGTTACCCATCAAGGGGCGCCCCCAGTTTTCCAAATTTTCACCCTGATTGCCTCCTGCTGAACACTTCGACGTATTTCGTGGGCACGCAGGTGACGCTCCCTTGGGTATGAAGTTTTAAGGTCACGGCAATTGCTGGCACAGAATGTTTAACTACATGCACCACTTGAAATGTCACGTGGCGGAGCGGTTGCTAAGTTGATGAAATCTGTCAGATAGCTTAAATCCGTTTCCCGATCAGGCTTTCGGTTGGATTAGTTGCAGGGTTAGCGCCCGGAGAAATAATCGAACCTCGCCATCATTAAGCCGCCTATAGGCTTGCTTACAATCCTTATCGCTATTTTCGATATCGGTATAAAAATTCGAATCCTTTGGCATTACGAATATCGCAGTTTTATCCGCATCGTCACCTTTTTCTGCCTCTACGCGAACTCTTGCCTTGAACGTAGCGAGTAGATTTTTTCTTTCTTCATTAGCACCTCCAGCAGGGCTGAGTGACCGGAATAGCGCAGATACATAGCTCAGGTAAGTTTCCGCATGACCATTCACAAAAATGGAGTCTGGCTTCTCCCCCCATGGGGTGTTCTCAAATGCGTGTCCAACAAACTCACCGTATGCGTGAAGCTGCCCACCCTGTGAGTAAACATGGGCATAGCTGTCACCTAGGGCGTGAATTAGGAAGCCTGTCTGCCAGTCGGGTTGGTTGGTGAGGAAAGATTGATGCACCAGGATTTCAAGCTTTGAGCGTCGGTATGCGACTGCTTGGCCATTCCCGCCATGCAAAGAGTGCAGGCTGTTGAGAATGTCATGCCTATAGCCCGTATACGCTGGCAGACCCCAGACGGCAACAAGAGGTGCTGAGTAACGTACGGCGAGGTCATCTGGGGCTTGGCTGTAGCAAGACAAACTTTCAATCCTATGTCTATCAAGGCCAAGCATGCTTGCAATGAAGCCAGACGTTGCGATATGGCCATCCTTTTCATATAGAGGTACAAGGTCAAGGTGTAGCTCAGACAGCACAGCTATATCCCCGCCCGGTACTTTTGGGCTTTTCACGCGCTCAGTAACGGGGACAGCGGTGAAATCGTGCTGAGAGGCACAGCTTGTGAGACCAATCAAGGCACTGGTGAAAACAAGTTTTTGGACTGCCCTGTGATATCCCATGTTTCTCTCCTGGTTTGAATACTCGGTGCCTCAGTTTTGCTTCGCAGCGGCGGCAGGTTTGGAGTCCTCAGATACCGTCGACTGGATACCTGGTATGGCGTAGATTCGGATTAAATCACTGCGTTTATCAGATAAATCGTTGATTTTGTTTTTTATCCGTATCGTTTCAGCTGTATCCGGAATAATCGTTTTGTCGCTAAGCCTCCCTTTCTCGTAGGTGATAGCGTCATCCACCATTTTCAATGACCCAGCCAAATCGACTTTGGAGTCTGATGATTTGGAGTTGGCACGAGCCAGAATGCTAGACACAGCAATAGGTATTGAGCACAGCTCGTGGTACGAGATCGCATCAGATAATGCGGCGGTAGGGCCGTACTCTTCGATGCTTTTATTCTGTTGCAGCACAATCCGTGTGAGCTCAGTTTTGCGCATGGTAAGGATTTCTTTTGCCACAGTTGGGACGAGCTCCCCCCCATACATTTCGTTATTGATCGAACCACGCATCTCGTTAGTGACCGCCGATGTTCCCGCCAAATTTTGAGCTGCTCGACCACCCACAACTGCGGCCGCTGCGGCAGTCGCTGTCGTAATAGTGCTGTACCAAACATTGGTCACTGCTCTTCGCCCATAGATCGACGAGATAAAGTCTCCACAGTAAATATCGGATTGTGCGAGCAAACTGAATTGAGCCTCGTTCCGTTTTTCCTTGGTGGGGCCGCCTTTATTAAGCGCATCAATGATTTCGTCGGTGGACTTTAGCTTGATCCCAGATACTTCTAGAATTGGATCTGCCCTATTAGGGGGCGTGAAGTGCGTCGGCCGATCAGAGCATGCTGTGCCCATCAAGACAACCGATAGCGAAAGCCCAAATTTCCACCATGAGGCTCTAGCCTCATCGCTACCGATAACTCCATTTGTAGGCACTGCCATAGCCGGTCCCCAAGTATCGTGCGCTCAGTAATATTTTATATAGCAGCGATTAGCCATAACGCCAGGCGATCAACGAAGAGAGTAGGGGAGCACTGCTTCACGGGCTGGAGTGCCTGTATGACGAGATCCTCGTTGATGAGGTGCAAGACCTCAGCAGTTACGACTGGGAAATTCTCGACGTACTGTTCCATTCGTCCATCGACATACGAATGGTCGGCGATACACGATGGGGATAGCTCAATTAAATAGCCATTTAGTTTAGTTATATTTTTAAGAAATAACGCAGATGGGAGAGGGCATACTCATTCAAGAACTTTCGGCAGGCTCGTGCCAGTCATGATTTTATTATCTGGGCCTATGAATTCGAACTCATCGCTGTAAGCGTAAATCTGTCTAGTCGCATCGCGGATAGTTCTACTGTTAAAAGCGGCAACAGCCTCTTTGTCTAATGAAACCATTCTTTCTGTGGTCTCATAATCACCGATTACAGCAAGACTTTTATTCAGTGGAATAAATGCCCTCACATCTTTTGACGCAAACCCAAGCCCCCAGCCATCGTCAATTCGAGATGCGTGAGGTATGAGGTGTACGGGGTAATCTGAGGTGATAAACCCTGGTGAATCATCGCCGGCTTTAAGAAAAATCCATTTTCGATCGGGCAGGCATTGATGAATATCTCCAATAATATTCAGCTCCAGTGACGCATGTTTAGATGTATTCATCTCTAACGCGGCAGCAGCCCCAGGTGATTTCAAGCCTTCCTGTCCCAGTGCCGAGATAATAAGTATCTGGTTAAGAGGTTGGACGCTCTCGGCAAATGACTGCCTACATATCAGACTCATGTTCGTTGCCATTCGATTTATTGAAGGTAACTCATGTGCCTGATTTTCGCGTCCGCGAAAACGACGGCAGGAGGCAGCACCAGGCTTCAAATCTGACCACCAGAGCCCCCCAGCTCCATATATGATAATTCGCATAATGTATATTATGTTAAATCAGGTGTTATGTCAGATATGTTCATGAGCGCGTTAAACCACTGATTCGACAAAGCCGCTTCTGACGTCCACTCTCTCAACGGGCCATGTCCTCGTGTTCATGGCGAGTCCTTGAATGAGGTGTGAATCGCCCCGGATTCTCTAGACACCTTGCAAGCTCAATGCGTACAGCTTTTCAAACGCTAAGGGCTCAATCCGCATTTACCCTGGCAGGCACAAAAACTGGACGCGGACTTCAAACCCCTCTTCTCGCCCCGTCGCCGGCGAAGCCAGGGCCATCGTCGCGTTGACACCCAGCACAATCGTTTTGGCAATCGCCAAGCCCAACCCTGAACCACTGGCTTCGCTGTTACCCCGCACAAAGCGTTCGGTCAGGCGCTGCAACACCTCCTCGGGCACGGCCGGGCCGCCGTTGATCACCTGCAGCAGCGCCTGGTCCGTGAGGCTGACTTCGACCGGCTGGTCCACGGCACCGTACTTCAACGCATTTTCGATCAGGTTGCGCAGCAGGATGCCAAACGCATCAGGGTCTATCGCTGAGTAAACGCTGCGCTGGGTGGGTAGTCGCAACTCAATTCGTTGCCCACTGCTGCGATTCCACTCGTCCACCCCGTGGGCCAATAACGGGATCAGGTCCTGGGGCGCCTCGGATAACAGCCCACCACCCTCGGCCTTGGCCAGTTGCATGAGCTTTTCCGAGAGCCGCGCCAGGTCGCGCAATGAGTTTTCGATCTTCGCCGCGCGCACGCGTAAAGGGCCTTCTGGTGCTTCTTGCCTCAAGCGCTGAATTTGCGCCAATGTCGCGGCCAGCGGCGTGCGCAGTTCATGGGCGCTGTTTGCGGTAAAGCTGCGCTCGGCCTCCAGCGTTTTGCGCAAGCGCTCAAGCAAGTGGTTGACCGCGTCGGCCAACGGGTCGATTTCTGCCGGCAGCCCTGCCACGTTGATCGCTGACAAATCCCCGGCCCCCCGGGTTTCCAGGGCGCGGCGATAAGCCAACACGCTGCGCAAGCTGATGCGCACAAATAACCAGGTGCCTAACAGACTGATAGGAACCAACGCCAACAACGGCAGCAACAACGCAAACAAGGCTTCCTGCGCCGCTTCACGGCGATGCGCCAGCGGTTCGGCAATCTCAATGAACAGCGTTTTGCGTAGCGCGCTAGCCCCATACAGCCGGTACTTTTCAGTGGTGGAAAACCCTTCATCCGGATGTTTGTTGAAGATCTTCGGGTTGGCATCGTGGGATTGCATCAAAATCCGGCCCTGTGCATCACGCACCAGATAGGTCAGGTATTCCTTGTGCATTTTCAGGGTGGCCACGTGTTGTGCTTCGCGGGGCGCCTCGCGGTTGCTGATCTCCAGCACGGCCAAGGGCAGGATGCGTTGCGCGGTCTCTTCCAGGGCGCTGTCGAACGCCTCGTTCAGTTCATGTTGCACCACCAACCAGGCACCGACGGTCGCTCCCAGCCAGAGCAAGGTCATTCCCAGGGTCAATCCCAGGCCGAGGCGTTTTTGCAGGCTTATCGGCGACTTCATACTGGCGTCAACCGATAACCCATGCCACGAACGGTCTCAACCAGGTCGCGTCCCAGTTTTTTACGCAGGCGACTGATATAGACCTCAATGGTGTTGCTCTCGATCTCCGCGCCAAAAGCGTACAGACGCTCTTCGAGCTGGGACTTCGACAGCAACGCATTGGGGCGCTGCACGAATGCCTCGAACAGCGCCCACTCACGTGCGGTCAAATCCACGGTGATACCGGCGCGCTGGACTGTGCGAGCGTTCATGTCGATCTGCAGTTCACCGAGTTTGATCTGCGGGTTGGGGTTACCGCTGTAACGTCGGGCCACGGCTGCCACCCGGGCCGAGAGTTCAAACAGGTCGAACGGTTTGACCAAGTAGTCGTCAGCGCCGGCATTGAGGCCGGCAATGCGATCGGATATTTGGTCCTGGGCGGTGAGGATAATCACCGGGGTCACGTTGCCTGCTGAGCGCTGCTCGCGCAAAAAGTCCAACCCGCGACCGTCCGGCAACATCAGGTCCAGCAGGATCAAGTCATAAGGCGTGGTGCGCACGCTATTGCTTGCGTGGTTCAGGCGCTGCACCCAATCAACCGCATGGCCGTCGTCGGCGATCTGCTCGCGCACTGCCTCCCCCAGCCCGGGGGCATCCTCAACCAATAAAACCCGCATCTGCTACCTCTCTTGATGAGTGTCGTGCAGCACCTTAACCGCCAGACCTGAGGTGAATCTGAAGATTCAGCTGGTTGTCAGGAATGCCCCTTAGGGTAGGCCACAGAGGCCTATCCGGCAGGAGACAGATCATGAAAACCGCATTTATTGCACGTACCGCGCTGTTGAGCCTGTTGCTCAGCGGTAGCGTGCTGGCCGATGACGACTGCAGCGAGCCCGTCAGCGATTGGCAACCGCGAGAGACCTTGCGTCAACGCGTAGAGCAGCAATACGGCTGGAGCGTGCAGCGCATCAAGGTCGACGACGGTTGCTACACGCTCAGGGGCACTGACCGCAGGGGCAACGCCATCGAGGCGCGTTATGCACCCGCCTCCCTGCGTCTGCGCACGTTGCACGTCAATTTCGGCGACGACGGCGATGCCCGGGACTACCTCGTCAGCCCGGGTGCTGAATGAGCATTTGGATTTCTCCCCGGGCTTTCAGGTTGTTGTCAGCCAGCAAGTCCAGGCTCTCGCTACAACGCTCAACCAGGACATCCTCATGAAAAAATTCATCGCTGCAACCTGCCTCGCCGGCGCCATTGCCTTGCCGGGGCTGGCCCAGGCCCGTGAAGTGACCCTGACGACCCAGCTCAAGGACTACAACGGTAATGATGCGTACCTGGCGATTTACGTCACCGATGACAACGGCCAGTACCAGAAAACCCTGTGGGTCGCCGGCAAGAAGGCCAAGTACTACCGGCATTTGACTGACTGGGCCCGCGGCAGCGGCCAGAACCCCAGGGAGTTTGATGGGGTCAGCGGTGCCAGTGTGGGCAGCGGACGCACCCTCAAAGTCAGTGTTGAATTGGCTGACACCTTGATTGATGCCGGGTATCAGATCCGAATCGACAGCGCCGTGGAGAACCAGCGTGAAGGACGAGCCGACATCAGCGTACCCCTGACCACCCAAGGATCAGGCAAGCCGGCAACCGGCAGCACTTACGTCAACGCGTTTACTTACGACCTGTAGCACCCACCCCTTCAGGAGGCTGAACATGCTTCGCCAGTTTCATTCGCTGCCCGGTCTGATCGCCGCCCTGTTGGTCATGATATTGGCCATCAGTGGCGCGGTATTGTCGGTTGATCCGGCGCTGGAACGCCTGCACAACACGTCGACCGCTGCCGGCCAGCTTAATGTCGGCCAGTTGGCGGAAGGCGTCGCACATCACTTTCCAGATGTGGAGCAACTCCAGCGCACCGCCTCCGGCACGGTCATCGTCTACTACAACCGCGATGGCCAGTCCGGGGCGGAAACGGTTGACCCACTGACCGGCCAGGGCCTCGCGCCCTACGCGCCGTCCACCTTCACCCGCTGGGTGAAAGACTTGCACCGCGCGCTGTTCATGGGCACACCGGGCCATGGCGTGTCGGGCGTCGGTGCGTTGTTCATGTTGATCCTGGCAGTGTCCGGCGCGTTGCTGCTGGCCCGGCGCCTGGGTGGCTGGCGCAACCTGCTGCGGCCACTGCGCGGCACGTTCAGCCAACGCTGGCATGCGGAAGTCGGGCGCCTGGCTTTGCTCGGGCTGCTGCTGTCGGCCGTAAGCGGGCTGTACATGGCCGCCACGACCTTCGGCTTGATCGCCGATGGCAGCCAGAGTGAACCGGCCTTCCCCACCCACCTCAGCGCCGGCCCGGCGTTACCGGTGGCGAACCTGCAGGCCTTGCAGGCCATCGACCTGAATGACCTGCGCGAACTGGTCTACCCGAGCTTGGGCAACCCAAACGATGTGTTCTCGTTGCGCACGGCCCAGGGTGTTGGCTACGTAGACCCAGTCAGCGGCGCCCTGCTGTCCTATCAACCCCACGACTCCATGCACACCGTCTACCAATGGGTCTATCAGCTCCACACCGCAGAAGGCCTCTGGTGGCTGGGCTTGCCACTCGGGCTCTGTGCCATCTGTGTGCCATTGATGAGCGTGACCGGCATCCTGCTCTGGTGGCGCCGTCGCAAAGCCGGTCCGAACATTCGCCACAACAGCCCCGCTCACTCGGCCGACAGCGTGATTCTGGTAGGCACAGAAAACAACACCACATGGGGGTTTGCCAACACGTTACATGCGGCCTTGCATCAGGCTGGGCACCAAGTGCACAGCGCGCCGATGAATGAATGGAAAGGCGAGTACCGCAACGCCCAGAGACTGTTGATCCTCACCGCGACCCACGGTGATGGCGATGCACCGGCGTCGGCCGCGCAGTTTCTGGCACGGCTGAACCTCAAGGGCGTCAAACCCGGCCTGCCCTTTGCAGTACTGGGGTTTGGGGACCGCCAGTTTCCACAATTCTGTCAGTACGCCCATCAGGTGCAGGCAGCGCTGGAACTGGCCGGTGCCTCACCGTTGCTGGGGATGGAAACCGTCAACCGCCAGTCTTCCCAGGAATTTGCGCGTTGGGGCCACGCCCTGGCCACAGCACTGGGGCATGACTTGGCCCTGGCCCATACACCGGAGCCCCCGCGCACCTATCAACTGGAGCTGGCCGAGCGCATCGTTTATGGCGAAGAAGTGAATGCGCCAACCCACGTCCTGCGCTTCAAGGCGCACAGCGAGCTACCGGGCTTCCAGGCAGGGGACCTGGTAGGGATTATCCCGGCGAATAGCCCAGTGCCGCGTTTTTATTCACTGGCCAGCAGTTCCACGGACGGCGTGCTCGAGATTTGCGTACGAAAACACCAAGGAGGCCTCTGCTCGCAACTCCTGCATGGCCTGGACCTCGGCGATGCGGTCGAAGCCTTTATCCAGCCCAACCCACAGTTTCGTCCTGCGTCGGGGGCACACCCGGTGATCCTGATCGGTGCAGGTACCGGCATTGGCCCGCTGGCGGGCTTCATTCGCAACAACACTGCCCGCCACCCGATGCATTTGTATTGGGGCGGGCGCAACCCGGCCTCGGACTTTCTGTACGAGCCTGAACTTAACCGCTACCTGGCAGACCAGCGACTTACCGCATTGCGCGCGGCTTTTTCCCAGGTACAGAACGGTGGCTACGTCCAGGACCGGCTGCGCAGTGATGCACTGTCCTTGCGCCGGCTGGTGGAAAAAGGCGCCCAGGTGCTGGTCTGCGGCAGTCGTGAAATGGCCAAAGGCGTGATGCAGACCCTGGATGAAATATTGGCTCCGCTGAACCTGAGCGTACTGACCCTCAAGGCACAAGGACGCTACCGTGAAGATGTCTACTGATGTGCAGCGCTACAACCTGAACGGCGAGACCATGGGCACCCGCTACACCGTGGTGTTCTATGCGGCGGCCGGCATCGACACCGAGGAAATCGGCCAGCGCCTGGCCCACGCTGTGAGCCGGGTGGACCGGCAAATGTCTACCTGGAAAGCCGACTCTGACCTCAACCGCCTCAACGCAGCCGCCGAGCAGGAATGGCTGCCAGTGCCCAAGGAACTGAGCACGGTGCTGGCCGCTGCGTTACGGGTCAGCCAGCAATCCGGCGGAGCCTTCGACATTGCCGTCGGCGATCTGGTGCAAGCCTGGGGCTTCGGCCCCGGCGAACAGACGATCACCGCGCAAGCACTCACGATGCCACTGCCACGCGCGCGACTGTCCGCCAGCGCGGCGCTGGTGGTGGACTCGCAACGCAATCGGGTGCGCAAACGGGCGCCGCTGAACCTGGATTTGAACGGCATCGCAAAAGGCTTTGGCGTCGATGAACTGACCCGTTGCCTGGAAGCGTCAAACATCACCCGCTACCTGGTCGGCATTGACGGCGAAATGCGTGCCCGGGGCATGAAACCTGATGCCCAACCCTGGGTCGTGGCAATTGAAAAACCCTGCCGCGGCGTGCGGGAAGTCATGGGCGTAATGGAACTCGTCGACGCCGCCATCGCCACGTCTGGGGACTACCGCCACTGGGTGGAGATGAGTGGGCAATCTTGCGCCCACACCATGAACCCCGTCACCGGCGCGCCGCTGCGCAACGCGCTCGCAGCGGTCACCGTCGAGGCGGGCTCGTGCATGCTCGCCGATGCCTGGGCCACGGCACTGATGGTGCTGGGCGAAGTTGAAGGCCCACGCCTGGCACAAGAACGTGGGATGGACGCACTGTTCGTGGTGCGCGACGGCGAACAGCTAAAAGAAATATCGATTGTAGGCGGCAAACTGCAAGCGCAGGCTGAGGCCTGCCGAATCCAATCTCGTCAATAACCTGAGTTCCGTTAATCCATGAAATTCATGCACAGGCACACCGAGCTCCACCGCAGTGACCGCATCGGCTGGCTGCGTGCCGCAGTCCTGGGGGCCAATGATGGGATCGTCTCCACCGCCAGCCTGTTGATTGGCGTAGCTGCCGCCAACGCCACCCACTCCACGCTGATCGTGACCGGTATGGCCGGGCTGGTGGCGGGCGCCATGTCCATGGCGGCGGGTGAATACGTTTCCGTGCACTCCCAGGCCGATACCGAACAGGCTGACTTGTCGCGGGAACGGGCCGAACTAGCCAGCAACCCGAAAGCCGAACACCGCGAGCTTGCCCACATCTACATGCACCGAGGGGTGTCATCCGACTTGGCCCACCAGGTGGCCGATCAATTAATGGCGCACGATGCACTGGGCGCACACGCCCGAGACGAGCTAGGCATCAGCGAAGCACTCACAGCAAAACCACTGCAAGCCGCACTCGCCTCAGCCGCCAGTTTCGTGCTCGGCGCAGCCTTGCCATTGGCGGTCATTTTCATCGCCCCGCGCGACAGTGTTGTGCCGTGGATATCCGGCATGTCGCTGGTATTTCTTGCCGGCCTTGGCGCCATTGCAGCCAGGGCCGGGGGGGCAAAAATAGGGATCGGCGCTTGGCGGGTAACCCTCTGGGGTGCGTTGGCCATGGGCATTACGGCAGCCGTGGGGGCGCTGTTCGGGGCGGTAGTTTAGTTAGCGCGTTTTTTGGGCGCGAAGACGGGGGGGTGGAGTTCGAGCGCTGCGAAGTGGCGCTTTGAAGGCATTTCTCAGCCCAAAAGCTTGAGCGCCACCCGAACCACGAACAGCCCCCAAATCAATGCCAGCAGGACGGTTAAAAAAAGCCATCTTGGCCCCATTACTTATTCCATTTTTTGACGTCTTCACTTCGTGTTATTCAAACACACCAAAACAAGACTTAATCTGATTAACAGAAACTATAAATAAACATTCGTCGACAACAGAAGTCGTCACGCTGCACGTTTATCGTTCTAAACTATGAGTCACACATACACGCTTTTGAAGAGGCACTCAACCATGGGATCCATTTTATGCCTATTCAAACGACAAGCTCATTTTAGAAATTACGCGCTCATGGATAGTAACGGTACCTGCATAGGGTTTAAACAATGCGATCACAATCCGGGAAGCCAATGGGTGCAGGTCGAAGAGATAAGCCTAGCACGGCTAACCAAAGCGCGACCTTGCACTAGTGATTCGGACACTGAACGGTCAAAAGAATAATACTAAATTCACTCTAACCTCACACTTTTTTCACATAACCTCCCCGTCAAACTACTTGGCAACCTTAAGAATCTTAACAATAGAAAGCGCTCTCAATTACTTCAATTAATCTTTAATTACGTTAACTATTAAAGAACGGCGCCGATAGTATTAGCTCACACTACAGTTCTTGAAGGGGATCAACATGACGTCAGCCATCAATGCTTCAACCCAGGTCACTTTGCCGAAAGTCACCGCCATGACATCCCCAAAAGCGCCCCCCGTGCGGGTAGACAGCGACGGCGATCATGACGCGAGCGGGCCGAGCGAAGTGCAACTACCCAAAGCGTCCTCCGCGTTGATCGGGACGCAAATCAACACCACAGCGTAAGTGAGTTTATGCGCAGGCCCATCGAAAGCGGGACCTGCGTCGTTGTGACAGAGGTCAATACTGGCAGGATTAGTCGTGTAACTGGCTTCGTGCAGTCTTAGTCATCGTGCACAACTCAGGCTCGAGTGGCGGCCTATGGATTAAGCACCCTATCACGGTCTACCAAGCCTTCCCACGCAGTGATAACCACCAGTGCCAACGCGGCCGCCTCGCGCATGGTGAGGCATTTAGGTTTGGTCGCGAGCAGTCTGGCATCGACCGCGATGTACTCAGCCATGGCGCCTTGAGCCCCGACAATTCCGCCCGCCATACCAAAGACTTCGTCACCAATCGCGAAGCCCTCAACCGCATCGCCTAACTCAACAACTGTGCCAGCCAAATCCAGGCCGAACAACGCAGGCAATGGCTGCTTGGCATGCGCCGGCGCGCCATTTGAAATCTTTATATCCAACGGGTTGAGGCCTGATGCATGAACGCGCACCAATACTTGCCCTCTAGCAGGTGCAGGGCAGGAACCTGAGCACGGTCGGTAGCAGAAGCAGTTCTCTGTGTTGAAAACTGACCGCTTCTGGCCGGTTTCTGCCGGCCACCAAACGGCAGGAGTCGGCCATAAGCTGCCATTCGAATGGTGCCTATTAATCTAGGAGAGAATCACATCCCCCAAAGGTCAAGACGACATTGAGGTAGCGCCACTTTTTAAGTCTGGTCGTCAACTGCTTCAAACGCGCGCTTTTTCTTGACGACTCTGATTTAAATCAACCACACGCAGCCGGTTCCCGCCGAAATTGACCGCCACGGTTCTCGTCACCGCATTTGCGGTGAGCGCACGACCGCTCGTCTTGTGGAGACTTCCCCATGGCTACCGAGCTGCAAATTCCGCAACCAGTTCCTCCTATCGCCTCGGGCCAGTCAATGGCTGAGGGGCTACGAAAGCTTGAGCCCAAACGGCTGTCGTTAAGCCTGTTGATAGCATTGGTGGTGGGTTCGATGATCGGCAGCGGAATTTTTAGCCTGCCGCAGAACATGGCGGCCAGCGCGGGCGCCGGGGCTATTCTGATCGGTTGGCTGATCACCGGCGTTGGCATGTTGTCCCTGGCCTTGGTTTACCAGATGTTATCCAACCGCCAACCTACGATGGATAACGGTGTGTTTGCCTACGCTCGAGAATTGGGTGGTGAATTTCTCGGGTTCAATTCTGCTTGGGGCTATTGGATCAGTGCCTGGATCGGCAACGTCAGCTACCTGGTGATTTTGTTTGCTGCGTTGAGTTACTTTTTCCCACTGTTCGGTGAAGGCAACAATAAAGCAGCCATTGTGGGTGCATCCGTGGTGCTTTGGGGGCTGCACTGGATGATCCTCAGGGGCATGCGTACGGCAGCGCGGGCCAATGCGTTGACGACCGTAGCCAAGATCGTACCGTTGTTGCTCTTCATCGGCCTGGTGATGGCAGCGTTTCAGCATGAGACCTTCAATCTGGATTTTTGGGGTGCCCCATCACTGGGCAGTACCCTGGATCAGGTCAAAAGCACCATGCTGGTGACGGTTTGGGTATTTATTGGTATTGAAGGCGCCAATGTTTTCTCTGCCCGTGCGGCGCAACGCCGCAACGTTGGCCGTGCCACGGTGATTGGCTTCGTTATCACGCTGTTGCTGCTGATTGCCGTGTCATTGCTGTCGCTGGGCATTCTCAAACAACCGGAACTGGCGGGCTTGAAAAACCCTTCCATGGCCGGTGTGCTTCAAGCGGCAGCCGGGCCGTGGGGTGCAGTTTTGATCAGCGTCGGACTGATCATTTCAGTGGGAGGCGCTCTGCTCGCGTGGACGCTTTTGGCGGCTGAGTCGGTATTCACGCCAGCAAAGGAAAAGGTCATGCCACGTGTATTGGCCGTAGAGAACACCCATGGCGTGCCAGCCAATGCCCTCTGGGTCACCAACGGGTGCATTCAACTGTTCCTGTTATTGACGCTGTATTCGAGCGCCAGTTACCTCGCCCTGATTTCCCTGGCCACCTCCATGATCCTGCTGCCATACCTGTTCAGCGGTCTCTATGCATTGAAGCTGACCTGGCAAGGCCAGACGTACACAGGCCATCGCCGCCTGCAACTGCGTGACATAGCCATCGCCTCCGTCGCCACCCTGTATTGTCTGTGGTTGTTATACGCCGCAGGGCCCAAATACATGCTGCTCAGTGCATTGCTCTATGCCCCTGGCACCTTGATTTACCTGATGACGCTACGTACTCGCCAGGGGCGGCGATTCAGCGGCCCTGAAATAGCATTGTTGGCCATTATCTGGGGCTCGGCAGCGGTCGCGGGCTGGATGCTGTGGTCAGGAACACTGACGTTATAGCCACCCTGTTTTTTCCGGGGAGGGCTGATACCAAGCGTTTCTCAGCCGTCCCTCTACTCAAGAGGAGTCGCAAAAAAAATGAGCAGTCCAGTGAAAAAAATGCCCGTACCTACCGACGTTAAAACCACACACCCATCGCTCGCCACCGAGCTTTGGCGTCCAATAGAGAAGTTGCGGCAGCAGGTCGACCACCTGTTTGAAGAGTTCAATCGCGGCTCGGTGCTTTCCCCTTTCGGACGCGGGCTGTTTGACACTGAGCCACTTTGGCGTCGCGAGCTGATTGGGCACAACCTGCCTGCGGTGGACATCAGTGAGAAGGAGAAAAGCTATGAAATCACGGCTGAGTTGCCCGGTCTGGATCAGAAAAACATCCAGATCACGTTGTCCAACGGCAGTTTGATCATCAGAGGAGAAAAGAAAGAGGACAAGGAAGTAAAACGTAAGAGCTACCACCTGAGTGAAAGGCATTACGGTGCGTTCGAGCGAGTGTTTAGCCTGCCCAAAAGCGTCGATGCAGAGAAAATTGACGCAAGTTTCAGCAAGGGCGTGCTGCGAATCTCACTGCCGAAGAAGCCCGACGCCATGAAAACGGATAAGGTCGTGCCCATCAAAGGCGAATAAACGCTTTGCGATATGCCCCTTAGTATTTTTTGGCAAGGGGTATTTTTTATCCACGCTCAGGCTAACGGTCGGACCACCAACAGGCTGCACGGCGGGTGATTGAGTACGTGCTCGGCTGTGCTGCCGATGTCGCAGCCACGAGCATGGCTGGCGCCTAGCACCACGATATCGAATTCATTCTGCTGGGCGAACCGCTCAATGACCGCGTGGGGGATACCCGTCAGCAGGTGCTGGCGGTGTTCGTCAATCCCGTAGCGTGACGCAAGCACCTCGAACGCCTCCTCCTGCGCGTCATTGACCGCGTCCCTAAGGCTGTCGCTCAGACTCAGCGTGGACACACTCGTCGATATGTCTCCCACAACCGACCAATTGCTGATACTGAGCAGGTGCAACCTGGCACCGCAGGAGGCTGCCAGTGTCGACGCCAGGTCAAGCACTTGCTCATTGACACCTTGAATTAACTCCTCAAGGTGGGACAGATCGATGGCAACGAGTATTTTCACAGGGTTTGGGTGCCTGGCTTCGGTCACCAGATGAAAGTGCGCCTCACAATCGCGCAGTAACCGCCAGTCCAGTGGCTGGTGAAAAGCCCGCTCAAGTGCAGACACGTGGTGCATATCCTTAACCACGAGATCTGGGTGGAAGTCATTCACATAATCGAGTACGTGGCCTGGGCTTGCCTTAGCCCAGACGACTTCACTGGTTACCTGGCACCCCGCAAGGCGCGCCTGCTGCTCCAGCCAATGCCGATGCACTTGCAAATAGCCCTCTCGAGCACGCGTCATGGCTTCATGGTCGAACACGCCTGCTACCGCCAATGCCTGGACGTAATCGAACGCAACCATGTGTAACGACGCTCCGGTGGCGCGGGCCAGCGCCTGCGCGCGGTCGAATGCCGGAGTACGGGTCATTTCGGTCGGTACGATCAATAAAATACGTTTAAGTTTCTGCATCACCGCGATCTCCTGACAACAGCTTCGTGCCTGACTGCAACCCCGACATCCTGGTCGGACTTCATACAGCGCTGTGACTGCAGTATCGGATTCGGCCCACGGCAGGCTCTGATCTTTATCAAGTAAATAACGGGCAGCCAGCAGGGCGCCAGCACTCGCTGCCGGTTCAGATGCGCGAATCAATTTGGGGAGCACGGAGCAGCAGGCCTATTCGTTCGAATAGCTTTCTTCTCCACTCGTCACCTTTAACCTGAAAAGGGTAATTAAAGTGCGGCCCCACACGCTTCCCCCCTATGCTCAGGAGATACCTTGCGGAGCGAGTCCCGATGACTGAAACCCGTCCGTTACACGTCCAGAGCCTCAAATCAGCCTGCTCACAGTGCAGTGTCCTGGAGCTTTGTCTGCCAATAGGTCTTTCTGGCGATGAAGTGGAACGCTTGGACAAACTTATCGTCCAGCGCTTCAAGGTCAAAAAAGGTGCAGCGTTGTACCGCACCGGCGACCCCTTGCGCTCGCTTTACGCCGTGCGAATTGGTTCATTCAAGACCAGCATGGTGTCAGTCGACGGTCGTGAGCAGGTCACCGGTTTTCAGATTCCTGGCGAGATGCTGGGTCTGGACGCTATCAGTGCCGACATACATGCATGCAGTGCGTTTGCCCTGGAAGACAGCGAAGTGTGCCCCATCCACTTTGCGCAACTGGAAAAACTCTCGCAGAGCCTGCCGTCGCTGCAACACAATCTCAACCGCCTGTTAAGCCGGGAAATCGTGCGTGACCAGACAATGCTGATGCTCATGGGGAACATGAACTCGGACGAGCGCCTGGCGGCCTTCCTGCTCAACCTTTCACAACGTTTGAGCATTCGTGGTTATTCCCCCAAGCACTTTGTTCTGAAAATGCGCCGAGAGGAAATCGGTTCCTACTTAGGACTGCGCTTGGAGACCATCTGCCGGGGTATTGCACACCTGCGAGACCTGAACCTGGTGGAGATTGCCGGCCGGAACGTCGAGATTCAGGACATAGAGGGCCTTAAACAACTGGTATCAGGCTGCAATCGTCCGACCGTCCTCTAACACCGCAAACTTGGAGCCCCGTTGCGTGCGCCCGGCTGTAATCACGACGGCGGTTTGACTGAGTTCCTCACGATTGAGCACCGGCCTCACGGGTATCTGATCCAGATCAGAATCAGGCCGCCCCATCGACGTAGAAAGGAATGACCCGCGCGGTAGCCACGGCGCGCCGATCTGAACTGGATGGAGGATGTCTTATGCAAACTGTCAAAGAGCACAATGAACGCGCCGTCGATGTCTACGCCAAAGTAGCCGGCCAACACTGGATCGAATCACTTAAAGACGGCCGCCACGTGCTAATACGGCCACTCACGGATAAAGACCGTGATCTCGAGTATGCGTTTATCAAGCGCCTGTCTCCTGAGTCGCGGCATATGCGATTTTTGGCTCAGATTAATGAGCCGAGCAAAGCGATGCTGGATCAGTTGATGGACACTGATAACGCTCAGCGCATGGCCTACATCGCATTGACTCACGACAACGGCAAACTTACCGAGATCGGTATCAGTCGGTATGCCGCCACCGGAGAGCATGTATGTGAATGCGCCGTCACCGTTGCAGATGAGTGGAAGCATCTGGGGTTGGGCTCGCATCTGATGACGCATTTGATCAACGCGGCGCGTCGGAACGCTTTCACCCAGATGTACTCGATGGACGCGGCAAGTAATACGCCGATGCGTGACCTGGCAAGAACCTTGGGGTTCGAGACGTCTAGCGACCCCGACAACTCATCTCAGGTTATTCATCGTCTTCATCTGTAAAAATTTGCCCCGGGATGTTTAGGTCAACGCTACATCGCGGGGCTCTCCAAATGATCAGAACAATCCGACCCCGCTTTTCAACCCCGGAATGAAACGATGGCAGCCGCCCCTTGGCTCTAACAAATATGCCGCTCCCCTGGTGCAGGCACGCTGGGAGCAAGACACGCGTTGTTATTTACTTGCGAGTTGATTTTTCGAGTATGCGAATGGCGCGTGCATTCGCGTCGTCGGCAGTCTGTTGGGCCTGGTCAGCGAGCTCAGCTGCTTTTTCAGCCTTGTTATAGGCCTCATCCGCCCGTAGGCGCGCCGTGGCGGCATTGTTCTCCGCCGCCTCCAGCCGTGCATCCAGCTCTTTGGCATGTTGATGACTGCAACCGGCGGTAGTTGCTAGCAACAGTGCGAGCAGTGCAGTGGACAGGTATTTGTTCATGGTTTCCCCTTGGTTGCGGTGGTTACGAAAGCGGTAGAGTGCGAATTCAGTATCGGGTACTAAGCCTTAGGGCCTCTGATCTTCGTCAACAAATGCACAGCCACACGGTACTACTCATTGACGCGACTTCCCGGTTGACTGATAGCCAAAATACTGCCCGGCACCGAATACAGCGCTCGCTCGGTGTTGCTGCCAATCAGTCGATCAAACCCGACCCGGTGAACGGTGCCCATTACCACTACGTCAGCCTGGAACTGCTCGACAAACTCTTGAATGACCGGTACCGGCTGACCCATGACAAAGTGCCGTCGCTGTGGCGGGACCCCGTAACTATCGGCCAAGGAGGTAAACGCCTGATGCAGGGATTGGCGCAGCTCCTCGGCAAAGTCCACGCTGTATCCGCCCATGATCAAGGGCGCGTCGCCATTAAATGCAGGAGACAAGTCATAGGCGTAGAGTAAATGCAGCGGCGCGTCGCATTGCAGGGCTAAGGCATTGGCACTCTTGATAATGGTGTCATTCAAGCCACTGATTTGTGTCGCTGGATCGAAAGGATCAACGGCGGCCACCACTCGATGGGGCAAGCCGTGATGGGCCTGATTCACCAGATGCAGCGCAACTGAGCATTCACGCAGCAGGTGGCAATCGAGGGGGGTGATGAACGCCCGCTTGAGCAAGGGCTCCAACTTGACGTCTTTGATCAGCAAGTCCGGCTTGAGATCGGCGACTGTGTTCAGAATGTCCAGCAGGGGGTGAGTGGTAAACACCAGTTCAACTGTCACCCTTAACCCTTTACCGGCTAAGCGCTGGATTTCTTCGACCATCCAGTTGCGATAGCGGTGCAGATAGCCTTGGTAGGCTGCCTCATCGACATTTTCTTCCCACAAATGAACGATCGGTGCGGGTTCGATAAAGGCTCTTACGTCTAGGGTTGCGTTGCAGGCTTTGGCCAAGGCCACTGCACGAAACAAGGCCGGTGAATGGTAAAGGGTTCGGTCGGCGATCAACAGCAAGCGTTGGTATTGGCTCATGTCACACCTCTTCGAATGCTGGCCGGCTCTGCCGGCTGGGTCGCGTCTCAGTCGCGCGATGGTTTGATCGCCCATACACTGCAAGGCGCCCTATGCAAAAGCTGTTCGGCGGTTGTGCCTAACATTTTACTCAAGCCATGGTGCTGCACCGTCCCCATGACGATCACGTCCGTACCGTGCTTGATAGCGAACTCACAAATACCTGGAACGGGCGCACCTTCGATAAAGTGACGGTTCTGCGGTGTCACATGATGGCGCTCGGCCAACGCAGCAAAAGCCTCACGCTCTGCGCTGCCCAACGCCTCATAGAGACCAGTGGCCAGCGGTAACGCACCAACGCCCATGTCCGTGGCGTACACCGCCATCCAGTCATAGACATGTACCAACTCCAATGTGGCATCACATTGCTCGGCCAGCTTCACGGCTGCGTCGATAATCTGATCGTTGAATACTTGATCCTGCTCTTCACTGCGCAGGACATCGACAATAGCCAGGATCTGGCGGGGTCGAGCATGCAGGTCATT
Organism: Pseudomonas costantinii; assembly: GCF_001870435.1. Classification (GTDB taxonomy): domain Bacteria; phylum Pseudomonadota; class Gammaproteobacteria; order Pseudomonadales; family Pseudomonadaceae; genus Aquipseudomonas; species Aquipseudomonas costantinii. The sequence continues at coordinate 118,358 of NZ_MDDR01000022.1, forward strand.
GGTCACTAAATGCACCGGCACTGGACAATCACGCAGCAACTGCCAGTCCAGCGGGGTGAAAAATATCCGTTTCAGCGCAAACTCTTCGTGAGCATCCTTGATGATCAGTGCCAGTGGCAGCTCACTGACAAAGCGCAGGATTTCTTCATAAGGATGCTGTACCCACACCACTTCACTGGAGACCACGACTCCATGTTTGCTCATCAGCTCGGCCTGTTCCGCGAGCCACTGTCGATGAGTTTGCAGATAGCCTTCCCGCGCTACATCGATCTGCTCGGGGGCAAATAGGCCTGCCACCGCCAGCGCCTGTAGATAATCGAAGGCAACTATGTGCAGCGGTAGTTGCATCGCCCTAGCCAGAGCCGTGGCACGGTCAAAGGCCGGAGTGCGGATCATGGCTGGAGGGGCAATTAATAACAAACGCTGAATCTGTGACATGGGGCACCTCGGCACGGGGCCATGTGGATGGGTCTATCTCAAGGTTGAGCGTTACAGGCTTCAGCTGTTTGATATTTGTCAGGTATGCCAGTCGTATTGCTGAACATCGCCCGAATAAAATTGATATTGATCAACAAGTACCTTCTCGCGCGCTCTTAGCCTGAACCAAAGCGTCCTGTGTCTACAGAGAGAATGGGCAATGATCGAAAATGACCAGCAAGTGTTGGTAAGGGCATTGGACGCCGCAACAAACCCGGTGCTAATCACCGAACGCAGTGGATGCATCGTGTGGATCAACAGAGCGTTCTGCCTGATGAGCGGCTATTCCAAGCTTGAGCTGGTGGGCAAGACCCCGCAAATGCTGTCTTCAGGCAGGCAAAGCACTACGTTCTATCGCAATCTGTGGATGACAATCATGGCGGGGCTGACCTGGCAGGGCGAAATAGTCGAGCGGCGTAAGGACGGAGGCACCTGCACGGTCAATCAGATTATAACGCCGGTGTTCGACCAGCACGGTGTGGTGACGCACTTCATCGCCATCCTGCACAACTTCAGTCTCATGGACGAAGAGCGCGCCGCCATGCAACAACTGGCATTCCACGATGCCCTGACAGGGTTGCCCAACCGCTTGCTGTTCCTGAACCTGCTCAACCAGGCAATCAATGTAGCGATCAAATATAAGCAGCCATTGGCGCTGATGTTTATCGATCTGGATCACTTCAAATCCATCAACGACACACTCGGTCACGCTTGCGGAGATAGGCTGTTGGTCGCGGTGGCTGAACGACTGGCCCAGTCGGTGCGCCGCTCCGATGTGGTCGCCCGCCTGAGCGGTGACGAATTCGCGATCCTGATCTCCGGCGTGGATCAAATTGACCAACTTGAGCCTCTGGCAAACAAATTGGTTGCCGCTATCCATCAGCCTTTTATGGTGGAAAGCCATCGGGTCGAAACGGCTATAAGCATCGGTATCAGCCTGTTTTCCGGCGATGGCAGCAGCGTGGATGATTTGCTCGCCCAAGCAGACCGCGCGATGTACCAGGCCAAAAGAAACGGTGGGAACGCTTGCCGTTTCAGCCCTGTGGGCATACCGGCCGAACTCAATGCAGCAAGGTGCCCGCCCACATGGCCAGCGTCAGCAACACCTGCCCCGGAATGACATAGGCGGCAAACCGTTTGCCACCACTGACCCAGGCCATCAGGCACTTGCTCAAGGAGTTGCTGCTTACAGCAACCAGCGCAGGGCCGACGACGGCATCGAACGGCAACAAGTTGGCCTTGGCGAGGGAAGCGATGGACGCTGTCGAGGAATGCGCGTCGGCAAAACCGGTTAAGGTCGCAGTCAACATTATCCCGACCTGACCGAAGTGGCTAAGCATTGCTGATGAAACCAGGGTAATACCGGTCATGGTCAACGTCACAATCAAGGCAAGCTTGAGATCGAAAGCGCCCCCCACCTTGATCGGCTCATTGGCGCCCCCTTTCTGGACGGGAAACATCAGGCACGCGCCATATAACCCCGTGGCAGACAAACCGCAGGCCAATGGCCCCCACATGCTGCTCAACAGTGCGGGATCAACCAGGCCAAAAATCAGCCCGACCTGAATGACGGTGGCCAAGTTGGACAATATCGCCGCAGCACTCAGGGTGCGGACATTGCCCGGTTCTGTAACGACGCGATGCCCCATAGAGGCGATCGTCACGGTACTGGAGGCGAATCCGGAGGCGATCGCACTGATGGCGTAGCCGTAGCGAGTTCCCAGGGTACGCACAGCGATATGCCCCATGGCCCCCACCAGCATCAACAAAACGGTCAGACTGCAGAGGGTGCGCAAATTGAGGGCTGCATAAGGGCCGATGTAACGATCCGGCAGCAATGGCAACACCACCAGCGCTGTAATCAGCAAGACGAGCCCATCGCGCATTTCAGGCTCGGTCAACTGGCTTTTGGCGAAATGATGCAGTGTCTCCCGATACGTCAGTAACCCCGCAGCCACCACCCCAATAGCGACTGCCAATTCGGGAGCGGTACTGCACAGCGCGCCCAGGATCAGCACGGTGAGCAAAGCCACTTCGCTGGTCACGCCGGGATCGTCACTCAGACTCCTCCAATAGGCGACAGTCACCAGCGCCGTTAGACCGAGCGCGACCATCCCGACCAGAAAAGCATCCCCCACCTGCATCGCCACATATCCCAGCAGCGCGGTGATCGCGAATGTTCGCAACCCGGCCGAATCGCGGGAATCTCCCGTCCCTTTGTGACGTTCACGCTCAAGACCGACAAGCATGCCGATCCCCAGCGCCGCCGCCGCACCTGCCATGCCAAAGGTTTCGTTCATCGTGGCTCCCAGCAAGTAGCGGCTTGCGCCTGCGATTATTTGTCACTTGAACGCAGCAGCCACCTGCCGTGGCGCAAGAGTGCGTTCAAAAATCTCTCGCGGCCCCGCATGCGGCCACACATGTGGCGCTGCAATTCGCACGTTAAGCTGGGCAACGAACGCGTTCGCCTGTTCCAGACTGTTGAAGTTCACGGCCAGGTCATCCAAATGCACGACCCAGCAAGGGAGTGTTCGTGCTTTCGTGATCTCAATGTTCATGAACACCTCCAAAAGACGGTGGACAACACAGGTACTTAAGGCGTTATCGCCACTTTCATCACGCCATCACGCTGATTGGCAAACAGGTCATAGGCCGCCTCGATGTCATCAAGCTTGAAATGGTGAGTCACCAGCGGCGACAAATCGACGGCAGCGCTTTGCACCACAGCCATCAAACGGCGCATCCGCTCTTTGCCGCCGGGGCATAGCGTCGTAACGATGCTGTAATCACCGAGTCCGGCGGCAAAGGCATCGAGCGGGATGCGCAGGTCGCTGGAATAGACCCCTAGACTGGATAACCGGCCGCCGGGGCGCAGCACGCGCAATGCCGACTCAAAGGTACCTTGGGTGCCTAGAGCCTCGATCGAAACATCGACTCCCCGACCATCGGTCAGGGCCATGATCTGCTCGACCACATTTGCGTCCTTGAAATTGACCACGTGGGTCGCGCCCAACTGGCGGGCGACGCTCATGCGCTGCGCCACGGCATCGACGCCGATGATGGTGGTGGCCCCCTTAAGGCGAGCCCCGGCCACGGCGCACAGACCAATCGGCCCGAGGGCAAATACGGCGACTGTGTCACCGATATTGATCTCACCGCGCTCCGCGCCAGAGAAACCGGTGGACATGATATCCGGGCACATCAGCACCTGTTCATCACTTAAACTGTCGGGGATTGGGCACAAATTGGCCAGTGCATCTGGCACCAGCACGTATTCGGCTTGGCAACCGTCGATGATATTGCCAAATTTCCAGCCACCAGTGGCTCGGAATCCGTGCCGGGTGTCAGGGCCATCCTGCGAGCCGCAGCCACACAGGCAGGCGTAACTTTGCCCACTTGGGGTAATCGCCCCAGCAATGACGCGTTGCCCTTCGACGAAACCGCGCACCTGCGAGCCCAGCCGTTCGATGATGCCCACCGGTTCGTGACCGATGGTCAAGCCTTTGGCCACCGGATACTCGCCGCGAAGGATATGCACGTCGGTACCGCAGATTGTCGTGGTGGTGATGCGAATCAAAGCATCCAGCGGACCCACTTCGGGGATAGGTTTATCCTCGAGCACAATGCGATTCTTCTCCACGAATATCGCGGCTTTCATGGTGGCCATCATCGGTTCTCCTACGCAGATCGAGTTCGTGAGTGCTGCACTGACCCGAGACTGCGCCGGGGCAACCAACCGCAGATTGATAATGGTCAACAATCAGTAAATCAAAGCTCCTGGCGCACATCTTCTGACCGGCGCTCTCACTTGTCTTTTTGACAAAAATCAAGCCCGTTATCGTAGCCCGCGCCATCCTAGACACAAGGGTCACTGCCCGGACGTTCGACTGGCGAGCGTTTGAGCTAATGCCTACTGGAGATTTGCCATGTCTGCGCAATCACGTTTGATGCTCGTTGTCTCGCCCCTCATGAAAAACAGTCCGGCCTTCGAACGCGCTGCCGCTCTGGCCAAGGCGTCGGACGCGGCCTTGCACATCGTGGCATTCGACTATCTGGAGGGGTTGGCGACTGCTGGCCTGGTCAATGAGCAAGCTCTGGAGCAGATGCGCTTGGGATATGTCGAGCGCCACCACCAATGGCTAGAGGATCAGGCCCGCCCCCTGCGCAAACTCGGCGTGCACGTCACCACTGAAGTGGTGTGGGTGGAAAGCCCCCTGAAAGAGATTCTCATCCACCTCCGGGAACAACCCATGACAGCACTGGTGAAGGCTCTGGAGCACGAGTCAGTCCTGTCACGCCTGATGTTCACGCCGTTAGATATTCATCTGCTACGCGAATGCCCGGTGCCGCTGCACTTTGTCAGTCATATGCACAACGCCCTTCCACGGAGAATCGTTGCTGCGGTCGATCCTTTCCATCGCAATGACCACTACGAAGGCCTTAACGACAGGATTTTGCACGAAGCGGCAAAATTGGCGAGCCACTGTAATGCTGAACTCGACGTTATTTACGCCCACGACCTGTCCTCGATCAGCGCCGCCGAGTTCGGTTTCAATAATGCCTCCGCGTTCTTCTCTTCAAGCGCAGCCAAGGCACTGTTCGATGCACAAGGCGATGCTTTCCGTGAGCTGGCCAAGCGCAATAACATCCCAGCGGAAAACCAGCACATGATTATGGGTAACCCGGCCAAGGTGCTTTCCAGCTATGCGGATGCTTATGACATTGACGTCATTGTCATGGGACGCGTAGTCCATCGTGGGATCGGCCAGTTGATCGGTAGCACCGTGGAACACCTGTTATACAAAATGCCTTGCAGTGTTTGGGTGATTTCGCCGGAAGATGTCGCCGACTGAAAATGAGTTGTTTCTCGGAATGTAGCCAGATCAGAGTGACCGCTTTTGGCCGAATCCGACAACGGTGCCGCGCGACTGATCCACCCTAGTCCTCCACCCACGTGGAGGACACCACCATGAACACCATTGCTATATATCGGCATCAGCCATGGAATAAGGGGAAGCTTGTTGGGCAGAAAGCTCCGCTCCGAGTCAGGGATATCTGGGCCATCCGAGTAAGGCTCCAGCTTGCTGAGAAGACGAGGGATTTGGCGCTGTTCAATTTGGCTATCGACAGCAAGCTGCGTGCCTGTGACTTAACCAAGCTGTGAGTACGAGACATAGGTCACGGGCTATCGTGATGCAGCAGAAAACCCATCATCCTGTGCAATTTGAAATTACTGAGCAAACCCGAACGGTTCTGGAGGCCTGGATGCATCAGGCGTGCCTCCGCAGCGAGGACTTCCTATTTACGAGTCGACTGCACGGATCAGACCATCTATCCACCAGGCAATATGCTCGGATCGTCAAAGCTTGGGTGACGGCTATTGGCCTTGACCCAACCATGTACGGTACTCACACGTTGAGGCGAACCAAGGCAACGCTGATCTATCGCAGGACGAAAAATCTGAGAGCTATCCAGCTCTTGCTTGGTCATACGAAGCTTGAAAGCACCGTCAGATACCTGGGAATCGAAGTCGATGATGCTTTGGAAATGGCAGAACAGACCGAGGTGTGACCACCACCGCGACGGTTGATTCTAGAATGTCGCTATCCGGCCAAAACCAGACACTTCATCGCGGAGCATTAAGTTTCAACTGAGCCACTGCCCAATTAGGGATGCGACGTTTACAGCGAATTCGGCTGCTGCATGAGTTAACGTTCATGCTCGCACTTTTTCGAGAACTCGCTGGATACCGCCCCTATGAGAGACCTGCCGCCCACCGCGACCCTGCGCGCATTTGAAGTTGCTACCCGCCACCCTACATTTACTGCAGCCGCACAGGAGCTACATGTTACACAAAGCGCGGTCAGTCACCAGCTCAAGCATCTGGAGGCGCTTTGGGGAGTGCAGTTGTTTGAGCGTGGCAAGGCGTTACGACTCACGGCAGCGGGGGCCACGCTGGCACCCATCGTGCGGGAATTTTTCATCAGCCTTGAGGCGACTCTGGGCGATCTGCGCGAGCAAAAAGGCAGGGTTCGACTCAGCGTCAGCACCACCTATTCGTTCGCTCTCAAATGGCTGCTGCCACGCTTGCCGCGTCTCTCTCGTCAGCACCCCGAGCTGCTGGTCTCGTTGGACACCACCGACAAAATCATCCACTTCTCTCACCGCCAGGCTGACGTTGCGATCAGGCTCGGTAAGGGAAGTTACCCAGGGCTGCATTCGGAGTTCCTTTTTGGAGAACAGGTATTTCCTGTGGCCAGCCCCGAACTGCTGGGGCGCGTTGGGACACCGCAGAGCCCCGCAGAGTTGTTGCATTTCCCGCTGCTGAATCGGGACGGTGCCGAGTTGGTACCAAAGTGGGAGGTTTGGTTTCAAGCCGTCGGGCTGGCCTATGTGCCGCTTCACGAAAGCGTCAGATTTGGCGATACCAACATGACGGTGGAGGCGGCCTTGCTCGGCCAAGGCGTTGCATTGGTGCGCAGCGGGCATGTCGAGAACGAAATCAGCGATGGCCGTTTGGTTCGGCTGTTTGATGTGCCGCTTCCATCACCGCTTGCTTACTACTTCGTGTGCCCCAAGGGCATTGAATCGCAGCCGCACATCGCCAGCTTTCGCCAATGGTTAGTCAATGAGGCACTGAAAGTACGACAGATATAACAGAGAGACATGAGCATTCGTTCATGCTGCGATGAGGAGACTTCGCTTTAGCCCCGGCGCCGGATTGCCTAAAGTGGCGCATGCCTATTCATCTCATCTTCCTTGTGCTTTTCGCCGCGCTCCTGCACGCCAGCTGGAACGCGCTGCTGCGTAGCGGCGCTGATCGGCTGTGGTCCATGACGGTGATGTGCATTGCCATCGCCATCACCAGTGTCGTTGCCGCAGCGTTCATGGTGCCCCCCGCGATTGAAAGCTGGGGCTACGCGGTGCTTTCGGGGGGGCTGCATGTGGGCTACAACCTGTTTCTGGTTCGCAGTTACCGAGTCGGCGACCTGGGGCAGATCTATCCGATTTCACGTGGTTCGTCTCCGGTGCTGATCACCTTGGGGGCAGCCGTTTTTGCCGGAGAAAGCATAACGCCTGGCGAGTTACTCGGCGTTACGCTGGTGTCAGTCGGGATTATTTCGTTGGCCTTCAGAGGGCGCAGTCTGTCGGGCCCCAGCCTGCCCTATGCGCTGGGAACCGGCTGCTTTATCGCGGCCTATAGCGTGGTCGACGGCATCGGCGCCAGGCTCTCTGGTGCGCCGCTTGCCTACACCGTGTGGATGTGTGCCCTGTGGGGTGTTTTGATGTCGCTGGTCTACATCGGTATACGTGACGCCCGCAGCTTATTTTCCGTCCGGCCCGGAACAATGACCGCTGTGGTCGGCGGGCTGGTCTCCTTGCTCGCCTATGGAATGGTCATTTACGCCATGAACGAAGCGCCCTTGGGCGCGGTATCCGCATTGCGCGAAACCAGCGTGCTGTTTGCAGCGTTGATCGGCTATGTGTTCCTCGGTGAGACGCTCACCGCACGCCGGATACTGGCGTGCGTTGTGATCGCCAGCGGTACCCTCATCATCGGCTGATACAGCCAACGGCTCAGGAGCTACGTTCAATGGTTAACGTTTCGCAGGCACCGCTGATTCTAATCACGGGTGGAAGTCGTGGAGTGGGGGCAGCAACGGCCCGACTGGCCGCCGCAAGAGGTTATGACGTCGCGATCAGCTACGTTGCCAACGACGCCGCAGCGCTTGCTGTGGCTGCGGATGCGGAAGCGTTGGGGCGCAGAGCGTTGGCGATGCGGGCTGACAGTGCGGATCCCCAACAAGTGGCTGATTTGTTCGCGGCTATCGATCACTCGTTCGGACGCATCGACGTCCTGGTCAATAACGCTGGGATGCTGGCCCCTCAATCCCGCCTGGAGGATCTCGGCTTCGAGCGGATGCAGCGCATTTTCGCGGTCAATTCCATTGGGCCAATACTCTGCGCCCAGCAGGCGGTAAAGCGGATGTCTTACCGTCACAACGGCCCGGGCGGCGTGGTGATCAATGTGTCTTCGGCGTCGGCGCGCCTTGGCAGCCCCAATGAGTATGTCGATTACGCGGCGTCAAAGGGAGCCTTGGAGACTTTCACCATTGGCCTCGCAAAGGAGGTCGCACGGGAAGGCATACGCGTTAACTGCATTCGCCCCGGACATATCTATACCGAAATGCATGCCAGTGGCGGTGAGCCGGGGCGGGTCGATCGTGTCAAGGACTCGATTCCTATGGGGCGAGGCGGACAGCCTGAGGAGGTGGCACGCGCGATTCTATGGTTGGCGAGCGCGGAGGCATCGTTCGTTACCGGTACATTCCTGGATGTAACGGGCGGTAAATGATTCAGAGGTATGGATCATCGACTCCTCGCGCTCGGTTTCAAGTACCAGCGGGTTGCCCCTTACGACTTAATCCAGGTGTTTTGCCCGTAATGCGCTTGAATACCCGACTGAAAGCGGCCTGGGATGTATAGTCCAAACGCCGCGCCACTTCTTCAATCGGTAGCCTTTCGAGGGTCAGCCACTGGCTTGCAAGCCGCATTCGCAGCTCGGTGACATAGCGCAGCGGGCCCATGCCAATCGTCACTTGGAAGCGGTCCGCGAAGACCGAGCGTGAGGTATTGCAGCGCTCTGCCAATTGCGCAACGGTCCAGTCGCGGCCCGGTTGTTGGTGGAGCGCAAGCAGTGCACCAGCCAAGCGGGGATCGAGTAAGGCAGCGACCAGGCCAGAGGCATTTCCGCAGGCGCACTCCACCCAGCCGCGAACGACCATGGCAGCCACCACGTCGGCCAGGCGCGCGAGGATATACGGTACATATTCTCACCCAGGACGATTTGCATCACGACCCGCATGCGCTTGAGGGTTACGCCTGCGCCGCCTTCGCCGGACACGACGAGTACTGGACGCGAGAAATGCGCGACCATGTCGACGCCTTTGTCGAGGAGGGCGGTATCGGGAAGTAAGGTGCCTTGGCCTCGATGTTCACCTTGGATAAAGCGCTTCATGGGCGATCCCTGCGATGAAATCCTCAGAAATCATAGCAAGGGGTCGCGAAGGCGTTTTTACACACTCTGGGCCATTAGCGGACATTTGGATCCCATTCTTGCGGCTCTGACTCTAGTAGCGAATCTGCTGGAATAGGCGAGAAAAAAGGCGCCAAATTGGCGCCTTATCGTTGCTAAGCAACTTTGATCACTACTTTTCCAAATGCTCCCCTCGCGAGATGCTCGTAAGCTTCACGTACTTTCTCGAACGGATATACCTGGTCGATCACGGGACGAATCTTGTATTCGTTGAGGAACGTATTCATCCGGTCGAACGATGAGCGCGGCGCTACAGCAATACCGCGAATGGTCGTCTGGCGAAAGATAAGTGGCATCAGATTGAGTTCAACGGTCTGCCCTGTGAGAAAACCGATCTGCGCAATACGCCCCGACGCCTTGGTCGCCGCGACCGATTGATTGATGCCGCTGCCTCCGGCCACATCGAGTAGCAGATCCACGCCCTTGCCTTGGGTCAGCTTCAGCACTTCCTCCGCCCAGTTCGGTGTCGTTCTGTAGTTGATGCCCGCCACGGCCCCCAGATCCTTCACGGTTTGCAAATTCTGGTCGCTGCTCGATGTTGCAATTACCTTCGCGCCAAGCGCAGTAGCGATCTGCACGGCGAATATCGACACGCCTCCAGTGCCTTGAACCAATACGGTCTGGCCCGGCTGGATTTGTCCAAAATCCACCAGCGAATACCAAGCCGTGAGCGCGGCAATAGGAAGTGTTGCCGCCTCTTCGTCGCTCATGTTGTCGGGTGCACCCACGGCGCTGTCTTCATGGATGATCATGTATTCGGCCAAACCGCCGGGCAACGGCGAACCGAAGCAGTAATCGGGTTCATTCGGCCCTGGCTCGCCATCCAGCCAGCGTGAGTAAAGATGGGAGTTGACGCGATCACCGACTTTAAAGCGCGTGACGTTTTCACCAATCGCTACCACAGTGCCAGCGGCATCGCTCACGGGGATCAACGGTTTGGGCACCATGTGCGGTTCATAAATGCCGTCGACGATAGCCTTGTCGCGAAAGTTAAGCGAGACAGCACCGACCTTTACCAGCAACTCGCCAGCCTTGGGCTGAGGGGTCGCTACCTCTCCCAATTGCAGGTTGTCGAGTCCGAAATCTTTCAATAACCAAGCTTTCATTGCGAATCTCCAAATACACGCCAATGGCCTCGAACCAGAGTCGGTTCCGCCTTGGGTGTATTTTTCGCTTTTGACTGTGCGTAATAAATGCGTATGAAAAGACATGATTGTTCTATTCTTAGATAACAATCTCTTGATTCAATCGGTTTTGATAGGAACGCGTCATGGAACTGCTTCAATCGATGCGACTTTTCGCCAGGCTTGCCGAACTCGGCAGTTTTACTAAAGCCGCCGAATCGCTGGACATCGGCCGCCCTCAGGTGACTCGGTACATCCAGGAGCTGGAGACGTCATTGGGCGTGCGCCTGTTTCAGCGCACCACGAGAAAGGTGGCCCTTACCGCCGAGGGCGAGAGATTCTATGAGCGGGTACAGGAGATTTTGGCTGATATTTCTGCGGCGACTTCGATGTTCGACCGATCTGGAGCAACACTCACGGGCCGACTCCGCGTCGATATTCCGACCGCTTTCGCGCAAATGGAATTCATCAAAAGCCTAAAAGAATTCACCACCTCCTACCCAGCTATCAACATGGTTCTGGGCGTGACTGACCGGGCCGTCGACCTGATTGGCGAAGGTATCGACTGTGCGTTGCGTAATTGCATGGACTTGACCACCCATTTGCATTCGACTTGACCAGGCGTTTGCATCGGACTTGACCAGTGCACATCGTATCCATGACTGGCTAAGGTCGACCCAAAGCAGTCAACCACTTGGGCCGTCTGAGTGTCATCGAGTGAGGATATTGGCGCAGCAATCTTGGAATGGGATGACGCCTGCCCGCAGTGGGCGAATCTGTGATGCGAGCCTTTGCGGCCGTCAGAAAAAACAAAAGTCCGCTCCTGGCCGAGGCTGTGTAAAAACGTTTTTGAGCGCGACAGGTACTCAAAACCGGACTGAAAATCACGCTCCTACGCGAAATCCACATCTGCTGACGTGCCGATAAATTTCAGATTTAACGTAGACGCGCACACTTCAATTTTGGCGAAGCGTTTTTACACACTCTGGGCCGCTAGCGAACATCTAGGAACGACAGCTTCTGGCCGCTCTGTGCCGGTGACGGCAGGCGAGATTTGGCGAGCACCAGCCATACACACCTCTGGAACCATCTAGAGGGTGATCAACTCGTAACGCGTTTTTTGCACCACAATGACGCCAGAATGCCTATGGCAATCGACACCGTTTGATCTGAATGATCCTAACAGTTATTATTGATTATCTCTTTGATTTATATACAAATTACATCGCTAACATTTTTATGTTTATTGCTGGCAATGCATGCCACCCCGATTGGCAAAAGTGGCCGCTCACCTTCAAAAACATCCGGGGCGATTCAGTGCTGGCTTCGGAAAGGAATCGGGAGCACAGCATCGGGGATCAGAGGATGACTTTGAATGTGGGGGTTATGGAGCGGTTACGGTTGCGCGGTGTTTTTCATCAATCCGCGAAATCGCACTTTCGCGTAGCCAAACTGATGCTTGATTACCCGAAACGGATGCTCAACCTTGGCGCGTACCTGGGCCTTGGTGTATTCGATTTTGCGCCGCAGACGACCGATCAAACTCTTTTTTCCGTTTTTTTTGTAGCTGCTGGGCCGCGCCGCAATCGACCAGATCGTCTTGCGATTTTGATGCTCGGGACGCTTGTCCACGCCGGTGTAACCGGCATCGCCAGACACGTACGACTCCTCGCCATGCAGAAACTGATCGACCTACGTCACATCCGCCACATTGGCCGCAGCGCCCACCACGCTATGCTCTTAACCCGACTTCGGCATCGACACCGATATGCGCTTTCATCCCGAAGAAATATATGCTCCCCTTCTTCGTCTGATGCATTTCGAGGTCGCGTTTGCCGGCTTTATTCCTGGTCGAACTCGGCGCATGAATGATCGTTCGCATCGAACACCGTACTTCGCACAACATCAGGCCACGGTCTCCCGAACAACCGTTGATGACCTGTGGAGTTTCGCCGGCCAGCTCATGTTTTTCCAACAGGCACCGGAAGTTGAGGATCGTAGTTTCATCTGGAATCCGATGCAGGTACAGCCCCGAAAACTGGTGCAGGATCGTGGTCTCGTAGAGGGCTTCTTCCATCGGCGGATCGCTGCAGCCGAACCAGTTCTGCATCAGATGTACCCGCAACACTGCCATCAACGGGTAAGCCGGACGACGGCCGTCGCCTTTTGGATAATGCGGTTCGATCAAGGCAATCAAGCCCTTCCAGCGTACGACCTAATCCATCTCAATTAGGAAACGCTCGCGGCGGGTCTGTTTACGCTTGCCGGCGTACTCGGCATCGGCGAAGGACATCTGTTTCAGATCTGACTCAACTGTCATGTTCGTGTCAGGCGAGTACTTCACCAGATTTGGAAGTCTTCTTCAGAGTTCCCTAAGCCCTCCATAAATCCCACATTCAAAGTCACCACCAGAGCGCGATGCTGTGCTTGTGATTCCTTCCCGGAGCCTTGATGCATCCCGACCCAAAGGTTCAAAAGTCTATCTATAACCCCAAATCAATCGAGTGCTGAAAAACTATCGATGGCCTCGTACCAGTCGAACTGGACATCCAGGTCGTGGTGTTGACCCGGTGCATTTTGTGCTCCTCAAGGCATCTCAATCCAATACTGCTACGAATATCTGCACTTCACTTCCCTACGAAAACGCACCACCACCTGTCACTGACAGTAGGCCGATTATGATTTTCCTAAGGGGCTGTCCGCACTGAAAATGCCTCATCTACTCTAGCCAGGTCGGTGTCGCGTAAGTTGCCCGCGTAGTAGTGCAATTTGGTCCAGGCCATCAGGTAGTCGTACCGCGCCTGCGCCAGGTCGCGGCGGGTGCTGTACAACTGCTGCTCGGCGTTCAACGCGTCGAGGTTGACTCGCTCGCCGCCGAGGATACTTTGCTTGGTCGACACCACCAGCGCTTCGGCGGACGTCAGGGCCTTTTGGTAGGCACGCAGCTTGCTCACGCCCGACAGACAAGCGCTGAACTGACGGCGCAGTTCGATCAGGGTTTCGCGGGTCTTGCCTTCCAGCTCGTACTCGGCCTGCTCCATGCCACGGCTGGCCTGGCGGGTGGACGCCGAAATGCCGCCGCCGGCATACAGCGCCATGCTGACCTCGATGCCGATGGTGTTGGTGTCGTAACGCTGGTTGTAGGTGTTGCCGCTGTCCGACTCTTGTTTGCGCGAGCTGGCGTAGGCGGTGACCTTGGGCAAGTGCCCGGAGCGGTTGCGCTCGACTTCATAGCGGGCGATTTCAACGGCCTGACGCTGGGACGCTAGCGTCGGGTTGTTGCTGATCGCCAGCTCGTGCCAGGTGTCGTAATTGGCCGGGCTCAGGGTAAACGCGGCAAAGCTCTGGTTCAGGGGCGCCAAGTCATTGATGTTGACGCTTTGCACGCCAATCAACGCGCCCAATTCCCGCAAGGACGCATCCTGCTCATCCAGCGCCTGGATCTCTTCGGCGGTGGCCAGTTCATAGCGCGATTCGGCTTCCAGAATATCGGTGCGCGTGCCCTCGCCCTGCTGGAACAGGTGCTGGTTTTGCTGGAATTGCTGCTCGTAGGCCTTCTTTTTGGCGCGGGCGATGTCGATCTGGTCCTGGGCAAACAGCGCCTGGGTGTAATAGCTCAACACCCGCACCAGCAAGGCCTGGCTCTTGTCGCGAAAGCTTTCATCGGCAAACAGCGCCTGCGCCACGCCCTTGCGGTAGTTGGCATAGGCTTCGTAGTCGAACAGCGGCTGTTGCAGGCTGAAGGTCGAGCCGTAGCTGTTGTAGTTACGGTCATCCCGATAGCTGCCACCGCGCCCGTCCGGCAGGTGTGCTTCGGATTTGTTGCGACCCTTGTTGTAGTTGTAAGACAGCCGCGGCAACAGGCCGGCGCGGCCGATGGTGCGGTTTTCCAGGCCGGCGTCGCGTTCCTTGATGGCCCCCAGGAACACCGGATCGTTGCGCAAGGCTTGCTCGTACACATCAAACGGGCCCATGGCCGCCTGGGCACCGCCACACACCAACAGCAGAGCAATGAACACTGACTTCATGCTCATTCCTCAGTCAACGCGGAGCCGGCGCGATCGAGCAGCGGCTTGAACAAATAGTTGAGCAACGAGCGCTCGCCGGTGCGCACGAACATCTCGGCGGGCATGCCCGGCTTGATCACCAGGCCGTGGAGTTTGGCCAGCGCGTCTTCGCTGACCGTGGTGCGCAGCACGTAATACGGCTGACCGGTTTTTTCATCGAGCATCTGATCGGCCAGACCCAGCGGGCTGTCCCACTCAAAACCAGCGCCCCACTGCTGCTCACCGGTGGTTTTCTGGCCATCGTTGTGACGCGACAGGCTGGCACGCCAAGGCTTCTGCGGGGTGTTTTTCACCAGCACCGAACTGCCACCCACGGCATCGCCTGGCACAATCTCTAACTGCGCCTGGTTGGATGGCAAGCGGTTTAGCTGATCAATGGCTTGCTCGATTTCTCGCAGGTTCAACAGCTCGCCGTTTTTGCCAGGAAAGGCCATGGCCAGTTCGCGATCCGACAGTTTGCTATGCTCGGCGCCCTGAAGCGCTTCGAGTTTGCCCTCCACTACCAGCACCTGCAGTTGCCCGTTGGACAGGTCCTGTTGCGGCAAGTAGGCGCGGCTGGTCACCAGACCTCTGTCGATGTAGTTATCGGTAATAACTTTGAGCAGTTGATTGAGTTGCGATGTGCCCAGGCACCCACCGATATAGGGTTCAAGTAAGCGATCACGGTCAGGAAGAGAAAGACTGTCGGTGCCTTTAATTCCGATGTCTTTGATGGGGAAACAACGGGTATCTACTGGCGCCACGGGGGCAACTGGTTTTGCTCCTTTGCCGGGCAAGTCCCTGAGCTCTTCAAGGCGGCGCTGCTGTTCTTCCAACAAACGGTCCTGCCGGTCGCGGATCAGATCCTGATCTCCAGGCGAGGGAACAGGTGCGGCCATGGCAGGAGTAAATAAACCCAGCGAACCCAGCAATACAATGTGAAACGATCTCATCCCGAGGTGAAATGCCGACATGCCGCCTCCATTCATACATGTTTTGCTGAGTTAACCGAAACGCTGCCAATGAATGCACAAGATTGCGGAATAGCTTTACTCACGCTCTTCCCGCTCTATCGACCGAGCCAAGGTTGAGATCCTTGCATTGCGCAAGTGCCTCTCCGCGCTGCGCCACACCCGGACAGCATCATAAAAAGATCGAATTCGCCTGCTTTGTTTTTCTTCAATCACGACGTCAATCAATGACAACGCTCCCCCTATTGCCACGACCACGACCCAATGCCAATGTCCGCCAGTCCATAACGATGCCGCAACAGCCAACACATACAAGATTAATAAAGCACCGGGCCATAACAGCTGAAACTTGGACCAGCGACCTTCGTACTCTTTAATCTCCGAAAGACAAAAACCAACTTCAAATTTAAGCGCCAAAATATCCTCTTCCAACGAAGCACATGACTTCTCACTAACATTAGAGGCCTGTGATTGGCGAACCCGCTTTAGATTGATCATACTGCGATTGCCTGGCGTTATTTAAAAGCGCAGATAGTAGAAGAAAAATACTCTTAAGAATGAAAACTCTAAGCGCTCAGGACAAAAGATAATCGCCAGGCGCTTAGAGGGGAAATCAAACTACCCGATTACTTTTCTACAACTTTTTCCTGCTTTTCCGGCATGGCCGAAGAATGATGATTGAGGATTTTCCACTCTCCCTTCACTTTCTCGTACACAAATGTGTATCTCGCCTGTACTTGACTAGTTTTACCTTCTTTATCAGCTAACGTGAACGTATACACGCCGCTGTCCATGGACACATTTTCACCAAGCTTACGAATTTCTCGAAAGTTGATTTTTCCAATAGGTTTCATTGGCAAAAAATGTTCAAAATATTCCTTAATCTCGGCAGGGCTCGTGCGAACTTTATTAGATACCGTCGGCTGCAGAACGGCGTTCGAGGCGTACAACTCGACTACCTTGTTCGCATCCCCCGTCTGCAATGCGCTGTTCCAGCGGTCGAACAGTCCTGCAATTTCACGATCCTCCACACTCGCCGGAGCTTCGGCAGCTCCCTTATAGACAAAACCCGCCGTCTCAGCGGCGCTGGCTAATGGGCCAACCAACAACAGACTTAGTACAAGCAAGCCAGATTTTAACTTCATAACATTACCCCTAGATCGTCTATTAATTAGAGACTTACAATTGCAGCGCTTACCCAGAACAACTTAGCTTCCAAATAAAAAGAAACACCACACCATTACAGCGCCGCCAAAATTACAAATTTATTTCGCGCATTAAGAGCGCTCCACCTGCTCCATCAAGTTGCGAATAGAGTGACTATCCGGCGGATGGGGTAGTGACGTATAACTGCCGCCCTCCGCGCCGCTTAGCTCAGTCGAAAAAACCGACGCGGAGCAGTCGTAGATCAATACATGCCGCACCTGAGGATGGCCTTTGCACACCGGTGTGAAATCGGGTAACGCATCCGTCACTAGAGTGCGATTGGCGATCACTAAGTCAAACGCCTCAATAGCGTGACGCAGCACCGAAAAAACTTCTGTGGTCGATCGCATCATCGCAATGCGGTAATAACCCAATTCATTGAGCATCTTCTCGATGTACAAGCGCTGTAAATGATTGCGCTCAAGAATCATGATTCGCAGTCGTTTGTTTGCCATAAAGCCCAGCCACCTCCCATGGCACCGGTTAAGTTGAAGGTTAAATAGCGGGGAGCTACAGCCCATTCACTTTTGAATAGTTCCTGGCGCCAACCCACTCCACGAGATCGCTGGCACTCATCGGCTTGGCATACAAAAAACCTTGTCCGATGGTGCCGCCTAACTCGATCAATGCCTGCCGCTGAGCTTCGGATTCGATACCTTCTAAAACCACGCTGACACCCAGCGAACGCCCAAGGTCTATGACGCCTTTGATGACGGCTCTGCAGCGGGCATCGCGTACCACGCCCTTAACTAGGCTGGCGTCCAATTTGATTTCATTGAACGGCCCCTGACATAAGCGTTGCAGATTCGAAAAGCCGGTGCCGAAGTCATCAATAGACAATTGGCAGCCCAACATTCTGATACCCACTAGGTTTTCTTGGTGCATCGAGCCGGGCTCAAGCGCGCCACGTTCGGTCAGTTCAAATGTGCTCCAGGATGCTGACATCTCATGACTCTTGAACACTGCCACCAACCTAGAGATCAATCGGGTGTCCGTTAACTGTTCAACTTCCAGGTTGTAGGCGAACGTCAGTGTCTGACCTATACCTTTGAGTTTTTTCTGGAGCTCAAGACCGTGATGTAACTGGGAGAACAGCAAGTCATTCAAAAGCCCGCAACGCTCAATGACCGGCATGAAAATCGCCGGAGACAGAACCCCTCGCTGCGGGTGGCACCAACGGGCCAAAACCTCGACGCCTTCGACGTCATTACTCAACAGATTGAACTTGGGTTGAAAAAACGGCTGGATATGCCTTTCGGCCAATGCTCTCCTGACCTCAAGCTCGCTGGCCAGTGCATTAAAAGAGGAACTGGAGACAAGAGCGGACTGACACTTGTAGCTCGCCAACAATTGGGACAAAGCTTCACGCTGTAGCGGTTTGGCCAACGTCCCCAGCAATGCCATCCCCAATTGCGGCACAAGTGCTTCCACCGCCTGCTGCACATCATTGTCCAGGGCGCTGGTGAGAATAAGCGAGCGTACGTGGTGGCTTTGCCCTGCTTGCCGTAAAAACAGCAGGCTTTCAATGCTGTCCATCCGCAGATCGCAGAGCAGAATGTCGACTCGCTGCCCGCCTTGAAGAATGTTCAACGCCTGCTTAATGCTTGAGGCACTCAACACATTGAAGTCGCCAAGCTGCTCCAGCAGCAACAGCGCAATGGACCGCTGAAAGGCATGCTCTTCGAGGACAAGGAGAGTAATGGGCTGGCTATACATGACACGCTCACGATTGGGTGCATGGCGCCAGTGTCGGCGTTTTGCGTGAGCGACTCAGTCAGACGGAGCTGTAAGAAGGTGTGGTTTTTTCAGAACGAGAATAGGAAATGCCCTACAAGATCAGTGTTTTTTTGGAGCACTCAGCCGAGCTCGTCCCCTGCGTCAAGCTTCTCTAGGTAGCCCTCAAGAACGCCCGTCAACTGCTCCATGGTCTGCTGCAAGTCATCGACTGATTGCACAAGGAGCGCTTCATTTTCACTTTTGCAGGCGAGTTCCAGCTGCTCGCAACACCAGATCAACCGTTCGGACTTGATGATTTTTGCCGCCCCTTTAATGCGATGGGCTAATTCAGCCAATCCATCGCGGTCCAGCTCACCGAAGAGTTTGACCAGGCGCAGCGAGTCTTCCTCGTTACTCGCTGCGAGGTCGTTCAGAAGCCTGTATATTGAGACCCTGTCTCCCCCCGTCAATTGATCGAGGCCGCTTAGATTGATGGAGTCAAACCCACTGACCATACGGATAGGTGATGCCTCATAGCTGGACTCGATCAGGCGCAACCTGGAGTGCAAGTCGGCGAGGCTGGTTGGTTTGAACAGGCAGTCATCCATACCCGCCTCCAGGCAACGACGCTTCTCATCCTCTTGAGCATTGGCGGTAAAACCCAAGATCAGGCATGGCGAAGAAGCGTGTTGCTGCTCTTGGTCACGGATCATTCTTGCCAGCTCATAGCCGGTCATTCGAGGCATGTTGCAGTCTGTGATCACCACGTCGAATTCGCCTTCAACCCACGTATGCCAGCCTTTTTCGCCATCCTCGGCTTCAATGACCGTATGGCCTAGATAGCTGAGTTGCTGGGAAAGCAGGATGAGATTGGCCGGATAATCATCAACCACCAACACGCGCAGTGGGCTACCTTCGGCTTCGACCTCCGGCATGGCCGTCTGTGCAGGCAAGGGCGCCAGTTTCATCAGGTTCAGCAGCACCTCAACCTGGGTACCTTCCCCTACCACGCTACTCAAGCTCAGTTGGCCCTGCATCATGACGCACAGGGTGCGACTGATCAGAAGACCCAGACCAGAACCTCGGTGTATCGCTTGCTCCCCGCCTTTCACCTGGCTGAACGGTTTGAACAGTTCTTTTTGGTTTTCCTCAGAAATACCCAAGCCAGTGTCTTTGACGATTACCTTGAGAGACAGACGGCCTTCGTCGGTAGAGGGGAGGACACTCAAGGTCAGGCGAACATAACCCTGGGAGGTAAATTTGATGGCATTGCTCAACAGGTTAGAAATAATCTGTTTGAAATGCAGCGGATCAACCAGCACATCACCACTGGCTTGGGCATCGAACTCCAGTACCAGCTGCAACCCCTTCTGGCGCGCGACACCATCGAATACTTGCACCACCGACTCTACCAGGGCTCGCAGGTTGGAGCGTTGCGGCGAAAGTATCAGCTTGCCCGACTCGATCTTGACGACATCAAGTATGTCGCCGATTAACTCAAGCAAACCATGAGCCGAGCGCGAAGCGACCTCAATGGAAAAGCGGTCGAGCACCCCCTTGTCTGCACGCTTAAGTGCCAACTCAAGCATGCCGATTACCGCGTTCATTGGGGTACGTATCTCGTGGCTCATCGTTGCCAAAAACGAGGTTTTCGCACGGTTGGCGCGGTCGGCTTCGTCTTTAGCTTCCTGCAACTGTCTCACAAGGCGGAAACGCTCCCCAATATCCACCCAACCGGCAATTACACCCCTGATTTGGCCATCCCGGGCATAAAATGGCACCAACCAATGCTGAGCGGTGAAATGTCTATCGCCAGGCACCCGCACTACACAATCCTCAAGTATCGGTTGGCCCATCTCGACGACACTCGCGTAGGCTTGGTTATAGGACAGCGTCTGATCCCAGCCCAAAATCCCCAAGGAAACCGGTTTACCGATTACGTCCGCCAAATCCAGCCTAATGGCCTTTAGATAGTCCGCGTTGCACATCAACAATTGCCCCTCACGATCGCCGACGTAGATTGGGTGCGGCGTACCATCGATCATCACCCGCATGAACTCCATCTGTTCGCTCAAGGCACGTTCGGCACGATCGCGCCGCTGAATCGATTTGCGCTGATAGACAATCCAGTACAAAGCCAACAGCAACAACAACGCGGCTGCGATAAAACCCTGAATGATGGCAGTCTTGTTCCGCCGCCAAGTGGACTCGTCAATAGTGACCTCGTAGTGCCAGCGGTTGGTTATACGGTCAAAATCTTCTGGCGATATGGTCATCAACGCCTTGTTCAGGATCGAGTACATCTCAACCGAACCATGATTCACGGCAAAAGCATATTGTGCCGTCGCATCGCCCACGGTACCCACCACTTTGAGCTGAGAGGGGGAGGTCTTGCGACTCAGGTAGTTGGCGTGCATCAGGGTATTGAGCGAAGCGTCAGCCTTTCCCTCCATTACCAACGAAATTGCACGCGCCCCAGACGGCACTTCAAGCAACTGGATACCGGGATAGTTACGTATGAGGTAGTCACGCTCAAGGTGAGCCTGGCGGATAGCGAGCCTCTTACCTGCCATGTCCACCAGGCCGGAGATGTCGTTACGTGACGCCTTCGTGACTAAGGCTAATGCGCTGGCAAAGTAGGCACGGCTGAAACGAAAGTCCTCCGTGTGGACGGCAGTTCGGTTGAAGCCAGCCAACACGTCTACCCGCCTGCGTTTGAGCGCCTCACTCAGTTCGTCGATGTTGCGCAGCCGCACAATCTCGAAATGCAATCCTGTGGCTTCACGGATCTTGTCCAACACCTCCGCGGTAATACCTTGGTATTGCCCATTCGAGTCAAAAAAAGACAGCGGCGGATAATCATCCAGCACTCCGACTTTCAACAGGGAATGGGCTTCCAGCCAGCGTTGCTCCCTAGGGCTGAGGTCAGGGATTCGCGCCCAAGGCAAAGAGATTGCGCCGACGTTCCAGCGCCGCTCGATAGTCAGGTGCTTCCAGGATGGAATGGCCGCCAACGCCTTGTCGACGATGTGCAATAGCGGACCACTATCAAGGCGCAACACAAATGCCACGTCATCGTATGGTATGTGAGCGAAGCTATTGATTTGAGCATGGCCCGGATAATACTTGTTAATTAGGTAACTGGTGGTAATTGAATCGCCCAAGAACACGTCTGCCTGCCCAAACGCCACGGCACCCAAAGCTTGTAGCTCCGAGGTGTAAAATTGGAGGACCGCACCTGAGTAGAGCGCTTTGACCATCTCCGCGGGCAAGAAGTGGTCATACATGGCAAGGCGTTTTCCGGTGAGTGGCGCCTCAAGGGGATCATTACTGGATGAACTACTGACGACCAGCAAGGATTGGCTATCGCTATAAGGACGCGACAACGCCAGCTCCGAGTCTGCCGACTCAAATCCAGTAGAGGAGCCAAGCAAATCGATCTTGCCTTGCTTGAGCGCTTCGATGGCTTCAGCCCGGGAGTCATAACGCAGCGCATCGATCCGAATACTAAGCAACTCAGACAGCATGCCAACATAGTCGGCGGTCAGGCCTTCGTAATAACCATCCTCCGAGGTTATATCCAAAGGCGCGGAGTCCGGTGCGGAAATACCTAGCCGCAACACCCCCTTCGTCCGCAACCAGCGCCAATCCGCTTCATCCAAACTGACGTTCAATTCCTGGGCACTGGAACGGCCGAACACTTTGTAAGGCTCGGCTGCTGCAAACACTTTGGCGGCCGATAAAGCCTGGCAGCACAGCAGCAAGAGTATCCACGCACGGTTGCTCATCAGACGTCAGATCAGATGATTGCGACGAGCAAAGTCGGCGAGATAAACCAGAGATTTGACTCTGAGCTTCTCGATCAGCCGTGCTTTGTAAGTACTGACAGTCTTGCTACTGATTAACATTGCTTCGCCAATTTCCTTATTACTCATGCCTCGAGACAGTTGCTGCAGGATCGACAGCTCACGATCTGATAGCTTCTGGATCAAACTCAGGTCACTCGCACCTGAGTCATCCCGGCGCACCGTACTCATCGTCAGATTAGGAAAAAAGGTATAACCCGACATGATGGCTTTTACCGCACGGCTTAAATCGACCTCGTCTCCGGTTTTACCTAGGTACCCCGCCGCACCGGCCTTCATACAGCGCGCCGAATAAAACTCGGCGTTCAGCGACGTCAGGACAAGAATCCTCGTGGGTAAGCCCAAGATGCTGATACGGTTTATCACTTCAAGACCGTCCAACATCGGAAGCGCGATGTCCAGCACCATTAGGTCCGGCTGGAGCGTCTTGGCCAGATGAACCGCCTCGATACCGTCGCCGGCAGCGCCAACGACCTCGAGGCCCTCTTTTTCCAGTTGTAACGTGATCGCAGTGCGAATAAACGGATGGTCGTCGACTACCAATGCTTTCATGTGGAAATCTCGATGATGGGGTGTGAACATTTGCACGCCCCTTGAGTGAAGCCGTTTAAACAAATATAGCAGTGCTCTTGCACAGTACCTCATGCCTATAAAAACTAAAATACGGAGTCCCGCACAACAGTGACCGTACCACGGTTATGACTCCTCGGATGACTGGCGACTTCCTCCACCGATTCTTTTTGCACATCGAATTGCAAGCTGCTCGGCAAGCACTCACGATAGGCATTGTGCATGAAAACATCAGATATAATTGAATTGAGACTGAGTGCTCAATTGGCAATCTATCTCCAGACTGATCGGTAAAGTTGCTCGGTAGCGTTACAACAACTTTAAACGGCAAATACTGAATAACCGGATTAAAATTAATGACTGGGAGAAGGGCATCACCAAACGCTCCTTTCGTATATCAAAGAGCGCCCTGAACACACCAAGCCTATTTAACCCCTCAGCCAACACCGGGCTAGCAAAGCAACTCACTAAAAATAATACTGCAACTTTTATTTGAATGCTGGCAAAACACCCAATGGCCCTCAGCTTAGTAAACCTCACGTTCCTTCACTAATCACAGCGTCAAATACAATTTTGACATTCCCATAATAAAGACCAGGAGAATAACCGTTGGTGGGCGGTATTGGCAGAATTTCCAACGTGACTCGCTTTCCAACTCCCGCCTCTCGCTCATTGAGCACCTCCACCGCCCTGGTCACCGTTGGAGCCAAGGTATTACCGTTAAAACGTACCTCCAAGCCGAAGTTACTTGTTGCTCCCGCCATGACAGGTGCCGCGGCTAGATGCGCATTGACCGCCCCTGCACTGCTCCTAACGTCAAAATAGGCGATTAAGGGTCGCAACACTCTCCTCGATACGTCCCACTCCAGCGTTTGCTGATGAGTCAACAACTGTGGCTCAACAGGCAACACATGAAAATCGACGGTTGGAACTCTCACGAACACTTCAAATGTTTGCCGCTCCGTCAACGCTCTAGTAGTGACGCTGTAGAGAGCTATTAACCCTATGCAGCTGGAAATAAATGCAGCTTTTCGTAA
Source organism: Pseudomonas costantinii (assembly GCF_001870435.1). Lineage (GTDB taxonomy): Bacteria > Pseudomonadota > Gammaproteobacteria > Pseudomonadales > Pseudomonadaceae > Aquipseudomonas > Aquipseudomonas costantinii. The sequence goes on from NZ_MDDR01000022.1 coordinate 142,468, forward strand.
CTTATTCATGCCCTCCCCCTCTTGGATATCAGGCGACCCTTATGTTAGCCGTGACATTGTAATTTCACACTAGTCATCCCGGACTAGCCTTTGATGGCTACCGCCTTCTTCGTCGCGCCCTCGATCAAATTAAATCGATATTCGCGCCCCGCCTGCTTGTCAAACTGAAAGCTTCTGCCGGGCAATATATGATGTTTTGTAGTTGCTTTGCACTCAACATCTTTACCTATTGGGCAGTCTTCAAACTCGTCGACAATTACCACACTATTGCCTTCATTACGCATTACGTAATTGATGCCATCGCTGCTGGTTTTGGTATTGAACTGAGTATTGCCCGGTCTTACAAAAAAAATGGTGCCATACCCAGCGAGCACATTGACGCCGGCGCTTAACGTTTTCTCATAATTTTGGCGCTCTTCTTCCGGAACAGCGAACTGATCTTCCTTCTCAGGAATCACCGGTACGAAACGGACTCGAAAGTAACGCTCTTTATCCCGCGGCCCCATAAACAACAGACGTGCACCCTGCATACCATTGGCCGGCACTATCAACCGCGCGGGACTGGCCATCAGACCGTCACGGGTCGACAATTCACTCTGACTTTTCAAGGGGACTTCCTCAGGCACTCCATCTGAGTTGTAAACTATTTCCAGCACATTGATCTTGACGAACGCGGTGCTATCTCCTCCGTTGAATACGCGCTTCAAAAAAGAACCTTTATCCCCGTCAAGATAGTCATACATTGTACCAACATTAATCTGAGGACCAGCATGTGCGACGCCTGCAAAGAAACATGCACACAACAATAAAAAGATATTTTTCATCATTCATCCTAGCTATTGAACTGTTGCTCTAAAATTAAATTGTGGTTTCCCAAACAACCGTCACCGCCCCGCTATACAGACTTCCTGCATTGTTTAACATTTCAGAAACGTGCTCTCTTTCGACTTCAAAATGTAGCATTGCAGGAGCCCGCTCTATAAATTGAGTAGGAGTAAATGTTTCGGCGCTCGCTAGCCTTGGACTTAATTCTCTCTTCACAACTCTTGACCGCGCCCCATCGACAAAATGAGACGGTAAACTGACACCTACATTAAAAGGTACCAAATGGCGTGACGTGCCATTTTTTTGCAACGCACATTTACCCTGAACTTGCCTTGCACACTCCAACCTTATGGTAAAAGGTGACGTGCTCCAGACGTTAAATGTCTGATTTTTCGATAATTTTGAGGGGCTGCGCCCGCTTGCCAGCCAAGACTGCCAGCCCTCCAAAGGTTGTAGTTCAACTCTATTTCCACCCGAGGGGATATCAACCCGAAAAACAGGCCTTACATTTAGTGTAAAATTAATCGTTAGAATGGGATCAGGTACTAGCGCCCTCCCCTCCATTATACTGCGACCCATTATTATATCAGAATTGGTAGCTCCTACGGTATAGGTAAGACTTCCCCGATATGTTCCAGGCTTAATGTATAACGGATTTTCAGCCACCAACTCGTATGTAAACACAGGCCTAAAAATATTAAACCGCGTGCTTGTCGAGGGGATCCCAGAAGAGCAAGACATATTGGAACTGAACGTCCAAAAAAATGAATAGGTGTTATTTAATATGGATGCTGCAGACTGTGTACACCGCCTTAAACCGCGTTCAAACCAATTACCAGCCCAGTCTGTCGACGAGTTTGAGCCTCCTACAAAAACCACCGTCGCCCCCATACCCGTAATTTTAAAGTCAAAACTTTGACTGTCGCCCCCTCCTACCTCAGTAACCGTTAAACGCCGTGATAAAAACGGAGCTTTAAATATCAACGGATCGGGCGAATTCTGGATACTCCCCTGGTTATTAGAAGACTCGAGATACTCCAGTTGCGTAGTAGCAAAAAAATTTACCGCTCTACTCCGTAGATCTCTGCAAATAGTTTGACTGGAAGGACAAGCAGTATCAGGTCTCATAACGAAAGCTCTATGTGTAGGCCTACGTGCATCAGGAAAAAAATCGACCGCCACTTCTACGGTTTCAGCTTTGGCTGGTGATATTACTGCACCAACTAGCGTTATAAAAAGAGCGACCCAGTGGGCTCTGATTTTGAGTATTGTATTAAAGAACATAGGTACCAGACCTCGCACGTTTAAATAAACGATGCTCATTAGCGATTGACCAGTGAGCTAGGCAAACAAACCAAATCACCAACCATTAATATGTCTTGACCTGCTTCAGCCTTACTCGGATCCAGCTGGAATTTACACAACAACAATTCGCCAGCGCGGACTTCCAATACGGGGGCACCAGCCGTCATTTCCATGGAAAAGAAACCATCTACTTCGGTCACACCACGACTTGCGTGATTTACCAAATGATGTCCCTTCAGTGGCTGCCCCTTGATATCCACTAACCGCCCCAGGACCGTCAACGTTTTTGTCACCTGAATCTGACGATACACCACACCGCCCTTGTTCACGTGATAGCCGGTGCGAGCGGGCTGAATTGCGCCTGCAGGCACTGTGGTTCCGTCAAAATCAAAGCTGACTTGCCCGCTTTTGTACGCGGTCAGGGGCACAAAGTTACGACCCGGCCGCAGATTAAAACTGCCACCGCTGAAGTCGTCAGCACGGACCATTACTCCCTCAATATCCGATTCCAAGTCAATGATCATGCCCGCTCCCGCCATTTGATTCTGGCCAGTCATCACGAGCTTTTTTTCACCGACTGCAATTGTGCTCTCTAGGTTCAGGCCGCCATTCAAATTACCGTTATAGGATGAACGCTGCGCGTAGGCGTCTCCAGTAACCAACGGTGTTTGAAAGTTGGACGTACCGGATAACCCGAGGCCATAGGTATCCTGTATGGCACTTGCAGACACGCTTTGCAGCATGTGGCCTTCCAGGTCCTTTCGATAGGTCAACGCGGCCGTATTATCACGCCCACCATCGAGGGAAGTGCGACTACCAATACTGCCGCTCAGTGACTGCCCGCTCCCCCCCAGCGCCAGATTAAGGCTGAGATCAAATCCGCGATTCCGCCGGTCGCCGCTGCCGAAACTGGACGGACGATCAAACACCGAAAAACGCCAGTCCGCGGGAACACCAAACAGCGCGTCATAACGTGACCAGCCCATATCCAGCGACGCGCCTTGGCTGTAACCGTCGCTATAGGAAACTCTACCGTTTAGAGAATCTCGACGATCCATGCGATGGCTTAGTGAAATAGAAGATGTGCTGGTCTGCCCGATAAACACACTACGCTGCCGAACTCGGGTGCCATCAAGCAATGTTTCATAGGAGTTGCTGTTGTCGAGCCAACTTCGGGCATGGCTGACCACGATGCTGCCGGAGCCATAACTGTAAAGGCTCTGCAGGTCAACACCCGAACCATAACGCTCAGTCTGATAGACGTTGGCATAGAGACTGGCATTATCAGTTAGCATCCAGTCGATGGAACTGCCGTACTGCATGTAGTCTTTAACCTGCCGCGCCGAAAGACCAACAATTGCACGTGGATGTAGCAGGTAATTGATCGAAACACCGGCAGTCAGGTCATTGCTCGATGAGTCTTCCCAGTTGCTAAACAACTGCGCCTCCCGACCGGCAAACAGGTTATACCGCCAGCGCTCTTCGGTGTTGCGCCAGTTGTTGGGCTTGTAAACTAATTCCGTGGTAGCAGATGTCACACGACCGTCCTCAACCAATCGCACTTCCACATCGTAAATGCCGCTCGGTAAAACACGAGTATCCAGAGCACGTAAGCCAGAATCTACCAACTGAGTATTGATCAATACTCCATCGCGATAGATCTCTACCGATGCCTGGCGGTTCGCCGTCACGTAGATCGGGTAGATGCTAGGCTGTGGATTATCAATCGCCAAGCTGTCGGAGCTGCCATACATCACCCCCAAAGCAGTTTGTGGGCTGCTACCGAACGAAATCGGTTGACGGGCTAGCCCTGCCGAGCTTGGCGTAAAATAACCCAGCCTGAAGAAGCTCCCTAATAGTTCGCGTTGGGTATAAAGCTCCTGTATCGAGTGATACATCTCTTGCTCTTGACCAGCGTAACGGGCTAGCAGAGCACTAACATTCTGCGTCCAATTACCAAGACTGCTGGTGCCTTCCAGACTATAGCGCCCGCTTACGCCTTGGACTTCCCCTCCCGTGAGGTTCAACTGGTTACGCACAATCAGGCCGCGACTCCCATCTTCGGGCTGCTGGTAGTAAGCTGGTTGAGCAGTATCGGACTCCGCCTGACGAGTGAGAATCGACACAACCGAATTCTCCAGGCTGTAGTGCACCGCCACTAGCTCTCCAGGACATTGCTTGCTGCATGCACCCAGCGTAATTCCCTGTTTAAGAAACTGCTCCCAAGTATTGAGCTCGCTGCCACTAACAGCACTTCCGGACAAGTCAGTAAACTGCAGCAAACTAATCTGATCGTTTCGAGTTAACACAACCAAAGCCTCGCCAACCAATTGCGAGTTTCTTTCAATTCTAACTGCCAGCGGTACATCGAATAAATACTCTTCGAACTCGGCAGGAACATTCTTAGCCTGGGACACCAAACTACGGGACGGCAAAGAATTATCGATAGTATTTGCGTGGGTAGTCTGAGACAAAGCCAGCCCGAGCAAGGTCGCAACCAAAATTAATGGAAACATAGTTTAATTACTCGTCTGCGAAATACCCACACAAAAATTGGCGGACACCTCCGTCCGCCAAAACACGCATTCCGCATTAACTACAACGCACGTATTTTATGCGGCAGGGGCGGCAGGTTCGAAAATGACCGATACAGTACCGGTGTAATTACCCGCTGCTGGTCGTACAGCATTGGATGTAGGGGCAATGGTGAGGGTGTCCCGCGCACCAGCCACCACGCGTGTTGCGGCCGCGATCGAGGTAGCGTTGGTGGTCACTGCCGTGTTACCAATGCGAACAGTCAAAGGGATTCTCGCGCTACCGCTGAAAAGCTCCGGAGCCAAATCTAGTCGCGCGTTGATCCCACCCGCAGTGTTTCTCATATCCAAGTTGATGTTCACTGTTTCCAACCGACTGGATGCCGCGTTCCAGTTCATACTTTGAACACGGGAGAGATCAACACCAGCCACCGGACGGACGTAAAAATCATCACTAGGGATATCTGCTCGAAGCTGTACGGTGACAGTTTCTGCCGCCATCGCAAAAGAGGAGCTGAATACCAGAGCAGCAAACGGAGCAGCCATCAAAAAACGCTTGATCATTTGAAACCTCTAAACAAAATGAAGTATGCAATCAGGACCGGCTGCAATGGATGCAAATGCCGGCTGTTATATCGCACGCTGCCTATGTGTATTTAACCCCACACTAGGCTCCTGCCTGGCCAGCGACGCGACGGGGAGATTATTGGTAATTGAAGTGGAATCAAAAGTAGTACACGACCCAAATATACGTAGCCATTTTCAGATACGGCCTGCATCAAATCCGAAAGCAGTGTAGGAAATACCTTACAAGCGTTAGCGATACGCTGTGGAATATTAGCGCCGCAAGCAGCCCGAGAGCGGTAGCCTGCCAAGCAACCGCTTTAACATGACACCGAAACCCTAAGTCGTCCTGCTCACTCGCTGGGAGGTCTGCTGCATGTCGGCCTAGTGCGCTGGGGATCGAGGCCGCATTGGGCTAGTTATAAGGCGATACAGATAAATGCCCTCGCCGAGTAGGCTGCCCACGGTCGTTCTTCCGGGGGATCTGGCCACGCCGGCCAATAACGCCCATAGACAACTGGTTTGGATGGGTGGACGTAGGCGGCCTGAAAAAGCAGTCCGACCTAATCCGCCGGTGTGCCCGCGCCCGGGTGTTTTGCGCTGCCTTCAGCCAGTTAACGCTGGACCGCCCCCCGGAATGGCTGGCCCCGGCCCCGCTGAAGTAGCGTGCCTAACAGATAGCGCTGCATCAGGGCGAGCCGGCCGAGGTCTTTGAATGGTTCAAGGGTGGCTCCGCCGTGAGCAACGTTAGGAACAGAAGACCTGACTGATCCTCCCCCTCACAGGCCTCCTTATGAACCAGCCTCGGTCGGTGCTGTGGCAGGTAATCAGCTCCTCGTTCGCGCCTCGCTCCTGACCAATAAAGTCATGAGCCAGCCTCGATACGTGCGGTCGCGGGTCCTCAAGCGCCTGAAGCAGCGCGTCGTGAAAAGCAACCCGACGCATCCACCCCGCCCCCCACCCCGCCGCCGCCATTTCACCGAAGAATCGACTGATCACGTCAGGTGCTGCTTGCAGCTTCTCTGAAAGATGCTCGGCGGTCCAAATCACCCCTTCGATGCCTCGGTCGGCTAGTTTTCTGCGAGCCTCAATCCACTCGCCCCCGAACCCCTGCACGCCACTGCTGGAAAGAACCAAGGTAAATACGCGCGCGGTGTCGGCCCATCTTCCAGAGAGAAAACGATCCACCGTGTGCCTTAACGCGCTGGGAGTAAATCGTTTCCAGCATTTGCATTCATAGACCCGCAATACGTCCGGCTGCGAACGATGGAAAGCAAACAAATCGATTCCGTGCTGAGGTTTTGCTCCCTGTTTGCCCAGCACCTGGCACCCAACTAGGTCATGATCCTTTCTAAGTAGCCACCAACAGAACTGCTTGAATTGCTCCCCGCCCATGTCGCTGAACGAAAATGGAGATGCCCCCAATGGAGTGTGCTGCGAATGTACGGTTGTAGAAGGCAAGTCATGCAGGTTGAATCGCCCCGGGTTTCGTAGACACCTCTTTGCCTTAAACTGAGGCCAATTAGGAGGTGCCATGAGCAACCCGCGTTACCCCGAAGAATTCAAAATCCAAGCAGTCAATCAAGTGACCGAAAAGAAGCTGGCTGTCGCTGAGGTAGCGGCCCGTCTTGGTGTGTCGACGCATAGCCTCTATGCCTGGATAAAGCGCTACAGCAAACCTCAAGAAGAACGGCAGCAGGATGATGATCAGCACGCTGAACTGCGTCGTCTGCGAGCGGAACTCAAGCGCGTCACTGAAGAGCGAGACATATTAAAAAAGGCCGCCGCGTACTTTGCCAAGGAGTGCGGCTGAAGTACGCCTTTATCAAGCAGCGCGCTGGCGACTATTCGATTCGACGGCTTTGCCTGACGCTGAAAGTCCATCCCAGCGGTTATTACGCCTGGCTGTCTGAGCCGCAATCTGCACGCGCCAAAGACGACCAGAGACTGTTAGGTTTGATCAAGCACTCCTGGCTGGAGAGCGGCGGCGTTTATGGCTATCGCAAAATCCATGACGATCTGCGCGAGGTCGGTGAAGATTGTGGTCGACATCGTGTGGCGAGGCTGATGCGTCTTGAAGGTCTGCGTTCTCAGACAGGTTATAGACGCCGCCCTGGAAAGTACGGCGGTAAGCCAGCTGTCGCCTCACCCAATTTGCTGAAGCGCCAGTTCGATGTCGTGGAGCCCAACAAGGTTTGGGTTACCGACATCACCTACATTCGTACGTATGAAGGCTGGTTGTACTTGGCTGTGGTGCTAGATCTGTTTTCTCGCCAGGTTGTAGGCTGGTCAATGAAGTCGCAGATGACCAGCGATTTAGCCATTGATGCTTTATTGATGGCGGTTTGGAGGCGTAAACCGAAACAAGAGGTAATGATTCATAGCGACCAAGGCAGCCAGTACAGCAGCTCCGATTGGCGTAGCTTTTTGAAGGCAAACAATTTGGTTGCCAGCATGAGTCGCCGAGGCAACTGTCATGACAACGCTGTGGCCGAGAGCTTTTTCCAGCTTCTGAAACGGGAACGAATCAAGCGAAAAATCTACACCTCGCGGGAAGATGCTCGTAGTGACGTGTTCGATTACATCGAGATGTTCTACAACGTAAAACGCCGCCATGGTTTCAACAATCAGCTGTCACCGGTAGAGTTTGAAAAGCGTTACGCAATGAGCTTGCAAGGTGTCTAGAGAATCCGGGGCGATTCA
>NZ_MDDR01000023.1 GCF_001870435.1 Pseudomonas costantinii
GGCACGGCTGCGCGGGTCGCCGCGATGGGCCATCCCTGGCCCAGCGCGGCTAAACCGGCATCCTTGCCGGTTTACCCGCTCCACCGTGCCTACTTGCGGCCAGCGTGGTTAATGGGGCGCCTGAGATCAAGATCAAAAAGATCAAAAGCAGAGCACGGCGGCCTGAAAGCCGACCTGAGTGGTGTAGATCAAAAGCGGTAAAACATGTGCGCGAGCAAGCCCGCTTCCACATTTTTAATCTCCATACATCAGGGAAACTGCAATCTGCCCTGCTTCTGATCTGGCTTTTGATCCACGCCACTCAGGTCGGCTTTCAGGCCGCCGTGCTCTGCTTTTGATCTGCTTGTGATCTTGATCTCAGCCGCCCCATTAACCACGATGGCCGCACGCAGGCTTGAATCCGTGGGTAACCCGGCAGGACGCCGGGTTAGCCACGCTGGGCCAAGGATGGCCCATCGCGGCGGCCCACGGATTCAAGCCGGAGTGCGGGCACACCGAGCCACAGCGAGGTGCCGAGTGGTGGGGCAAGAGCGTTTTGGTTACTTTTGCGCTGTTCAAAAGTGACCCGCCGTAAGGGCGGAACCCATTTCAGCCGTTACCACACCAACGGATATGTACTCAATCTACCTAAGAAAAATGGCCCACCCGAAGCTCCCTCCCCACGGTTTAGCGCAATTCCAAGAGATGTGTAGATACCCATGCTGCGATGGGAACGACCCGGTCTAGAAACAGGTATGCAGAGACTCAATCACCTGCAGTTGCTCATCCACCAGGCAGCCCACTTGCCACTTGTCGAAAGTCAGGCATGGGTGGGAGGTGCCGAACGAGATGATGTCGCCAATGCGCAGTTCCACACCCGGCGCCACCGTCATGAACGCATGCTGGTCCATCACTGCAGTCACCTTGCAGGCGCTCACATCATCACCTTCAGCCGGAACAATACCCGCCTTGTAACGCTTGAGCGGCACCGGCAAACCAGCGTCGTAGGCCACGTCGCGCTTGCCCAGGGCAATCACCGCAAAACCTGGCTCGGGCAACGATTGCACGTGAGCCCAGACTTCCAGTGCCGGGCGCAGGCCTTCGTTGAGGTCACTGCGACGGTCGAGCACACAGCATTGCGCCTCTTTGTAGATACCGTGGTCATGCGCCACGTAACTGCCAGGGCGCAGCACACTGAGGAAACGACCGGCGGCGTTTTGGGTTTCGAAGGACTCGGCGATCAGGTCATACCAGGCCGAACCTGACGCAGTAACGATGGGTTTTGGCAGGTCAAAAGAGCCGTTGTTTTGCAGGTCGACCGCTAGGCGTACCAGGCTGGCGGCGAACTCACGGATGCCGCTGATAGCGTGCTCGCCATGGATCACGCCTTCATAACCTTCGATACCGGTAAGGGCCAGGGCCGGCTGGGCCTTGATCGCCTTGGCCAGGTCGCGCACTTCTTGCTCGCTGCGGCAACCGCAACGGCCACCGACCACGCCGTACTCGATCATCACATTCAAGCGCAGGCCACGGGCAGCAAAAAACAGGCCGAGATCGGCGACGTTATCCGGGTGGTCGACCATGCAATGGAAGTCGAAATCCTTATCCGCCAGCAGGTCGGCGATCAATTCCATGTTCGGCGCGCCAACCAGTTGGTTGGCCATCAGTACGCGGCGTACACCACCGGCATACGCAGCGCGAGTCTGCACCGCATTGGCCAAGGTTATGCCCCAGGCGCCTTGGGCGATCTGGCGCTGAAACAGCGCCGGCATCATGCTGGTTTTGCCATGGGGCGCGAGTTCTGCGCCGCTGTTGCTGACGAATGCCTGCATCCAGCGAATGTTGTGCTCCAGGGCATCGCGGTGCAGTACCAGGGCCGGCAGGCTGACGTCACGGACCAGGTGGGCACCGACGGCGGCGGCGCCTTTTTCAACGGCGTTGATGGCAGACATGGAAAACTCCTATTCGTTGATGCGACGGGCCAGGTTGTTGGCGCTGTCGATCAACACCCGGCGATAGTCGTTGTAATGGTTGATGGCATCGGCGCGTGGGGCGACGATACACAAGGTCGCAATGCTGATGCCTTGCGCGTCCCGGACGGGGGCCGCAAAGCAATGGGTGAAGGTGTCGGCCACGCTGTCGAAGGAGAAAAAGCCATCGAGGGTGGCCTGACGGATTTGCGCCAGAAAGGTTTCCAGTGGCAGGCGCTGGCCGTCGGGCAGGATGAAATCGTCGTGGTCGATCAGGTCAATGATCTGCTGGTCGCTCAGGTGCCCCAGCAGCAAACGCCCGGACGCGGTCCACGGGATCGGCGCGTTTTCACCGATGTCCGAGGAAATTCTGAAGTGCCGCTCACCTTCACGCATCAGCGCCACCGTGTATTTGCGCCCGTTGAGCAGGCACATCTGCGCGGTTTCGTGGGTCTGGCTGACAATTTCCTGCAAGGCGTGGTCGGCCTCGCGGGTCAGGTCGAAATGACGCAGGTGGGCCTGGCCAAGAAAGTACAACTGGCGGCCGAGGTAGACGTGACCGTCCTTGCCCACCGTTTCCAGGATACGTCGCTCAAGCAAGGACGCGACCAATTCGTAGACGGTGGATTTGGGGCTGCCGATGCCGCTGGCAATATCATTCGGGCGCAGGGGCTGGCCGATTTCCTTGAGGAAATCGAGGATATCGAATGCGCGATCGAGGCCTTTGGCGCGGCGTTTGATGGTGTCTTCGGTCATGGCAGTGTCGGTTCCGTTACAGATGATCGTTCCCACGCTCTGCGTGGGAATGCATACCGTGACGCTCTGCGTCACAGAAGCGGATGCAGAGCATCCAGAGCGGCGTTCCCACGCTGAGCGTGGGAACGATCATTTAGCCTTTTTTCTTATAGGCCACGCAATCAATCTCAACCTTGCAATCGACCATCATATTGGCCTGCACGCAGGCGCGCGCCGGGGCGTGTTCCGGAGTGAAGTATTCGCCGAACACCTTGTTGAAACTCCAGAAGTCTCGTGGGTCTTCCAGCCACACGCCCACGCGCACCACGTCTTTCAACTCGTAGCCGGCCTCTTCAAGAATTGCCACCACGTTGCGCAAGGTCTGGCGGGTTTGCTCGACGATCCCGCCGCTGATGATTTCACCGTCCACCGCCGGCACTTGGCCCGAGACGTAGAGCCAGCCGTCGGCTTCCACCGCACGGGCGAAAGGACGTGGCTGGCCGCCGCCGGCGGTGCTGCCGGTGCCGTAACGAGTAATGCTCATAAAAATAACTCCTGATTAAAAACGAATATTCTTCAAAAATTCCGCCAGGCGCGGCGACTGTGGGCGCTCGAAGATGTCCTTCGAGCTGCCCTGCTCTTCGATGCGACCCTGGTTCATGAATACGATTTTGTCAGACACTTCATAGGCAAAGCGCATTTCGTGGGTGACCAGCAACATGGTCATGCCCTCTTCCGCCAGGCCCTTGATCACGCTGAGCACTTCGCCCACCAGTTCCGGGTCGAGGGCCGACGTCACTTCATCAAACAGCATCAAGCTGGGGTTCATCGCAATGGCGCGGGCAATCGCCACGCGCTGTTGCTGGCCGCCAGACAACTGACCGGGAAAGTGATTACGACGCTCCAGCAAGCCCACACGGTCCAGCCATTTTTCCGCCAGGGCCACGGCTTCGTCCTTGCCCATCTTTTTAACCTTGAGCAGGCCAAGGGTAACGTTTTGCAGCGCGGTCAAATGCGGGAACAGGTTGAATTGCTGGAACGCCATGCCGGTCATCGCGCGGTGCTGGGAGATCACGCGTTCCGGGTGGCGCACGCGCTTGCCGGCGATTTCGCTGTAGCCGATGGACTCGCCATCCAGAGTGATCTGCCCGCCCTGGAATTCTTCGAGCAGGTTGACGCAACGCAACAGCGTGGTCTTGCCCGAGCCGCTAGAACCGATCAACGTCACCACGTTGCCGCGCTGCATGGACAGGTCGACGCCCTTGAGCACTTCCACTTGGCCGTATTGTTTACGCAGGCCGCGAATGTTCAGCAGCGGTTGGTCTGTTTGAGGTTGGTTCATGGCAAGGCCACCCGCTTTTCAATGTAACGCCCGAATAATTCAATGGCGTAGTTGATGACAAAGAACAGAAACCCGGCGAACAGGTAGAACTCCAGGGTCATGAAAGTGCGCGCGATCACTTGCTGAGTGCTCAACAGCAACTCGGCCACGCCGATCACCGAAAGCAAGGTCGAGGCCTTGACGATTTCCGTGGAGGAATTGACCCAGGTCGGCAGGATCTGGCGCAGCGCCTGGGGCAACAGCACATAGCCCAGGGACTGGTAGAACGTCAGCCCAATCGCCTTGCTCGCTTCGAGTTGCCCACGGGGAATGGCTTGCAGCGCGCCCCGCACGATTTCCGAGACGTGGGAGCCGCAAAACAGCGTCAGCCCGACGGCACCGGCCTGGAACGCGGTGATTTGCCAACCGAGCGCCGGCAGCATGTAGAAACACGCCAACACCAGCACAAACACCGGCGTGCCACGAATCAGATCGACGTACAAACGAAACGGCGCGCGCATCCAAAATTTGCCGTAGGTCAGGATCAGCCCGGCGAAAATGCCGATCAGCGTGCCAAAAATAATGGCCAGCACCGAGCAATAGATACTGGTCTGAAACCCCGCCCAGAGCGTATCCCGGGCGATCCACAACTCATGCAACCAGCTGGGGGACTCGTACATGGAACCCTCCTTAACGACGGATCGCCAGACGCTGTTCCAGGTAACGGAGCAGCATGGCAATGAGGTAACAGGCAGCCACGTAGAGCGCGGTCGTAACCATCCAGGTTTCGATCACCCGGTAGCTTTCGACGTTGATCTTACGGGCGTAATAGGTCAGCTCCGGCACCGCGATGGCGGCCGCCAGCGAGGTGTCCTTGAACAGCGAAATAAAGTTGTTCGACAGCGCGGGCAGCACGTTGCGCAGCATCACCGGCACGGTGATGTAGGCGCGGATACGCCACTCGCCCAAGCCGATAGCCAGCCCGGCCTCACGCAAGCCCTTGGGAATATTCAACAGCCCGGCACGGAATACTTCGGTCAGATAGGCACCGGCGTACAACGACAAGGTGATGATGAAGGAAGGGATTTTGTCGAGGCGAATCCCCAGGCTCGGCAGCGCAAAGTAGATCAACAGGATCAGCACGAGGATCGGCGTATTGCGGATCACCGTCACATACACCGAGGCGAAGACTCGCAGCGCGCGGTGTTTGGACAGCATGGCAAACGCCATCAGCAGGCCGATCACGCAGCCAATCGCGATCGACAGCAAAGCCAGTTCAAGGCCCAGGCCGAGTCCCGCCAGCAAACTGGGGAAATCGCGCCAGACGGCGGCAAAGTTCAACTGATAGTTCATGGTCGGCAGTACCTAAAGCGGGGCGCAAAACGCTGCGCCCCCGGTTTACACATCACTTGAATTCAACAGGGAAACCAATCGCAGGCTCTGGCAGGTCTACACCGAACCATTGTTTGAACGAAGCCTTGTACGCTGGGAATTCCACACCCGTCATGGCTTCATGCAGCGCCGTGTTGACGAAGTTCAGCCAGTCCTGGTCGCCACGCTTGACCGCGCACGCATAGGTTTGCGGGCTCCAGGCGTAGGTTGGGCTGCGGTAGCGGCCTGGGTTCTGCACCATCAGGTATTTGACCGAGGACTGGTCGGTGGCCGCAGCATCGGCGCGACCGGAGTTCACGGCCTGGTACATCAGGTCAACGCTGTCGTACTGGTCGACCTTGGCCTTGGGCAATGCCTGGTGCACCAGTTCTTCGGCGTAGACGTTTTGCAGCACGGCCACGGTGACGCCATCACCCGCCGCTTGCAGGTCTTCGATCTCTTTGTACTTGCTGTTGTTCGGCAGCAGCAGGCCCACGCCTTCGCGGTAGTACGGCAGGGTAAAGGCAACCTGCTGCGCACGGCTGGCGGTGACGGTGATGAACTGGCAACTCATGTCGACCTTGTCGGTCAGCAGGTTGGGAATCCGTGCGTCGGACGACTGCACCACAAACTCGACCTTGCTCGGGTCGTTGAACAATCCTTTGGCCACAATGCGGCCGATGTCGATATCAAACCCCTGCAACTTGCCATCCGCTCCCTGGAAGTGCCACGGCGCATTGGTACTGCCTGTACCCACGATGAGATGCCCACGCTTGAGCACATCGTCGAGCTTGCTGTCCGCCGCGTGCACAACGCTTGCGAGGGAAGCCGATGCGGCGAAGAGAAAAACACACGCTTTAAACACGGAAGGTCGGTGATGCATGACAAGCACTCCAGGAGTTGTGTATTCCGCTATACCGGAACTTAGTATGTAACAACGGAATAGACAGCAGAAAGTGTGCCACACGAAGCAGCAAAAAAACATGACGGGGATAAAGTTGTTTTAAATCAATTAGATAAATATTCAGCTGGCACGAGGCGCTATGCCAGCAGCCGCAATCATGTTGCTACTCAAGACCCCACACGGCGGTGACAGTTGGATGCCGTGCACCACGACGGCGTTACCGTGCACCGTGGCTGTTCTCTGTGGCGAGCGGGCTCGCTACGAGGTTTTCTTGCCACAGGTGTGTGGCTGTTTTTGGGCTGGGCTAGGCTGGGGGAATATCTGTCTGTAGGAGCCTGGTGTGATGAAGTTAAGCCTTCTGGTTGTTTTGCTGTGTTGTTACGGCCTCGACCAGCAATGACCGGCACGAATGCAAGGAACGTGAGGGTGATGCGTGAGCGTGTCTACCTGTGAAGGTTGACAGTAGACGGTGGTGATCTCGCGATTTAGCGTACTCGGAGCAACCCTTCCGACCAGCGCACAAGGAGATCATCATGGGTATCGCAAACGCGGTCATCAACGACCACAACGAATACCAACAAATGCTGGATGAACACCCACTGGTTATCGCGTTGTTTACTGCTCAATCCTGCCACGCCTGCATGGGGGTTGCGCCACGCTTTAATCGCGCCGCCGAAGTGCACGAGGGGCGTGTAAAAGGCCTGATCCTCGACACCGCCCAAACCCCAAAAATCGACGGGGTGAGCGGCACGCCGACCCTAGTGGTGTACAAAAATGCCCAGGTGGTCGACAACATCAAAGGGGTTGTCGACCCAGAGTATCAAGACAGCTACTTTGAACAGCTGTTTATTCACTACGCCAACGGTCACTCGGGGTCGTTTACATTCGACCTGCCACAGGTACCAACAGCACCTGCGTCACCCGCCGCTCCTCCACTGCCGCCACGGTGAGGCGCCAGCCTTCATGCTCCAGGCTGTCGCCCACCACCGGCAAACGGTCCAGCAGGCTCATCACCAGACCCGCAAGGGTCTGGTAATCCTCGGTAGCAACGGCTTTGAAGCCGGTGCGCTGACGAACCAGGTTCAGATTCAACGCGCCATTGGCACGAAAACCCTCACCCTCCTCGACGATATCCGGCCCTTCGATTTCGCTGGCATCCGGCAATTCACCGGCGATGGATTCAAGGATGTCGGTCATGCTCAGCACACCCATAAAGTCGCCGAATTCGTTGATCACGAACGCGATGTGGGTCGACTCCTGGCGCATTTGCTCCAAGGCGTTGAGGATCGAAAAGCTTTCCAGCAGGTTGACCGCCCGGCGCGCCAGATGCTCCAGGTTCGGCTCATTGCCCGCCAGGTACTCCTTGAGCAATTCCTTCTTGTGCACAAAGCCCAATGGCTCATCGACAGCGCCGTTGCGGATCAACGGCAGGCGCGAGTAGGACGAATGCATCAGTTTCTGGCGGATCGTCTCGGGATCGTCCGCCAAATCAATACAATCCACCTTCGCCCGCGGGGTCATCAAGCTGCGGATCGGTCGCTCGGCCAATTGCAGCACACCGCTGATCATCACGCGCTCACGTCGGTCAAACAGCGGACCTCGGTTCGCATCCGGCTCGCCCAGCAGGTCCGCCACCTCTTCACCGACTTCTTCCACGGCCAGGCTGCGACCGCCCAGCAAGCGCATCACCGCATGGGCGGTACGCTCACGTATCGGCAACACACCTTGCGCCGACTTCTTGCGGCGAGCCCGGGCAATTTGGTTGAACACTTCGATCAGAATCGAGAAACCAATCGCTGCATACAGGTAGCCCTTCGGAATGTGGAAACCCAGGCCTTCGGCGGTCAGGGCGAAACCGATCATCATCAAAAAGCCCAGGCACAGCATGATCACCGTCGGGTGGGCGTTGACGAAACGGGTCAGCGGCTTGCTCGCAACAATCATCAGGCCGATGGACACGATCACCGCGATCATCATCACCGCCAGTTCATCGACCATGCCCACGGCGGTAATCACTGCGTCGAGGGAGAACACCGCGTCGAGCACCACGATCTGCGCCACGATCGGCCAGAACATCGCATAGGCCACATTGCCCGAACGCTGCGCCACATGACCTTCAAGGCGCTCATGCAACTCCATGGTGGCCTTGAACAACAGGAACACACCACCAAACAACATGATCAGGTCACGGCCGGAGAAGCTCTTGTCAAACACCTCAAACAACGGCTGAGTGAGGGTCACCAACCAGGAAATACTTGCCAACAAGCCCAGGCGCATCAGCAATGCCAGGGACAAACCGATCAACCGCGCACGATCGCGCTGCTCCGGCGGCAGCTTGTCCGCCAGGATCGCAATAAACACCAGGTTGTCGATACCCAGCACCAGTTCCAGCACAATCAAGGTCAACAGGCCGAGCCAGGCCGTTGGATCCGCCAACCATTCCATTTAAAGAGTCTCTGTATTCAGGTTTTCAGAATGCCGGGCACGGCAATGCGCGGTCAGTGGACCGGGACAAGGTTAGCAGTCGGAATACGGGGTGCTTCAGAGGGAACAGCGGCAGCGGATGTCTTGGGGAAAGACGACTGGGAGGCTCCGAGAGGGTGTTCATGCAAGTCCTGCAATGAGAAAAGGACTTGAATCGTACAGGCGAAATACAAATTTCCTACAATGCAAAACTATTACAAGATCTGTAGCCCACGCCAAACACCTCCGGTAGCACTTGTTTCCTGTGGCGAGCGGGCTTGCCCCGCGCTGGGCTGCGTAGCAGCCCTATCAGGAACGCTGTGGTTTTCCTGTTAAACCTGCGTGGCAGGCTCTGGGGCCGCTTCGCAGCCCAACGCGGGGCAACCCCGCTCGCCACGCAAAGCCCTCTCGCCTCGATAAATCAGGACTTGCGGGTGGCGTCGTCGAGCGCGAGGATCGTATGCGCATTCGTCACCGTGGTTGCCAACGTATTGATCACCCCCGAGCGCAACGCGCCAAGCGTCGCCGCCGCCTTGGTGTTCTCACTGGCAATTGCCACCACATCAGGAATGCGAAACAACTCCTGCACCGTCAGCCCGATCACCCGCCCTTGAATAGCGTTGACCGCAGGCTGCCCGTGAATGTCGATAAAGTCATAGCCCATCATGTCACCCACCGTGCCGGACAACCGCGCCTGAGCGATTTCCTGCGGTGAAAACCAGCCCATGCGCACCATGTTGCTGTTCTCACTCATATCGCCAATACCAATCAGCGCAATATCGGCGCGGCGCGCACGATCAAGCGTCGAGCGCACCGTGTCGTTATTGATCAGCACACTGCGCAATTCCGGGTTGGCCACCAAAGCTGGGGCGTACAAACTTTCACTCTCACCGCCAAAGCGCAGGGCCAGGCGTCGGCAAATGTGGTCGGGGTTCATGTATTCGCCCGCCTTGAGCGAACCGCCGATGGCACAGACAAATGTGCAATTGCGCGTCACCGGCAGGAACACGTTATCCGCCACTGCGCCCACGTTACGCCCCATGCCCACCGCGACGATCATGCCGTCACTCAAGGTCTTGTTCAGGTAGTTGGCCACCAGGCTGGCGACGGCCGAACGCTGGGTATCCGGCTCACTGTGATCGACGGCAATCAACGCGCGGTCGAGCTTGAAGCGCTCCACCAGCGCCTGCTCCAGCTCGTTGTTCATCGCCGGGTGCTGCAACACGCGCACCTCGACAATCCCTTCATCGCGCGCACGTTTGAGCAAGCGACTGACTTTCGCTCGCGACAGGTCGAAGCGCTTGGCGATGGCTTCCTGAGTGACGTTCTCGAGGTAATAGAGCATCGCCACTTCGGTCATCTGATCGATATCACTGGCCATGCGCTGGGTACTGTCACTCATGGGGACGGGCTTCCGTTTCGGCGTCAAAGGCGCATTCTCCCGACTCTTGCCCCGTCCCGTCCACTACTGATGCCCATCGCGCTCGATCGCATTGATACGGTCGACCTTGGCCCCGGAACGCGCTGCCTCGAACTCCGATTCCAGGAACGCCTTGACGATGCTTTTGGCCAGCTCTGCGCCGATCACCCGCGCACCGATGGACAGGATCTGCGCGTCATTGCTCTTGCGCGCGCGCTCCGCCGAATAGGTGTCATGGGCCTGCGCTGCACGAATGCCCAGTACTTTGTTGGCTGAAATAGCCATGCCAATTCCCGTGCCGCACACCAACACCCCCAGCCGCTGTTGCCCGGCATTGATAGCAGTGGCCACCGCCAGGGCGATGTCCGGGTACAACACCGGCGCCGTGGAGTGAGTACCGAAGTCGGTCACCGGGTAACCCAGTGCCTCGATATGGCGCTTCAACAGCTCTTTGAGCTCAAAACCCGCTTCATCGCATCCGATAGCCACCGGGAAAGGTGTGTTCATGGCGTCTGGCTCCGCTGCCGTGATCGTACTTATGACTGATCATATGATCATTCAGTGAAATTTCGCTCAGTCATTTCTCAGGCATTCACCCCTTTATGTCAAGCAGGTTTTAACTGACCTCACAGTCAAAGCAGCCTAAAAGGGCTTTATTGGCACGCAAGATGAGATTTACACCTTTTAAGTGAAAGAGATTGACTGATCAGAATTTCATTTGATACACATATGCTCACAGCGAAACATGACTGTGCGACCTAATAAGAATTCACAGCACGAGGACACGCCGATGGCCACGCCATTACTGCTCCAGGCTGAACACGTCGCCAAGGCTTACGCCGGGGTCCCTGCCCTGCGTGACGGGCGCCTCTCTCTGCGGGCCGGCAGCGTCCACGCCTTGTGCGGCGGCAATGGCGCAGGCAAATCGACTTTCCTGAGTATTTTGATGGGCATCACCGCGCGTGACGCCGGGACCATCCTGCTCAACGGCACACCCGTACGGTTCAACCGCCCAAGCGAAGCCTTGGCGGCGGGGATCGCGATGATCACCCAGGAGCTGGAACCCATCCCCTATATGACCGTCGCCGAAAACATCTGGCTGGGCCGCGAACCGCGTCGCGCCGGTTGCATCGTCGACAGCAAGACCCTCAACCGCCGCACCCGCGAGCTGCTGGAAAGCCTGGAATTCGACGTCGACGCCACCAGCCCCATGCACCGCCTGAGCGTGGCGCAGATCCAACTGGTGGAAATCGCCAAGGCGTTCAGCCATGACTGCCAAGTGATGATCATGGACGAACCCACCTCCGCCATCGGCGAGCGTGAGGCTGAAACACTGTTCAAGGCCATCCGCCGCCTCACCGCACGCGGCGCCGGCATCGTGTATGTGTCCCACCGCCTGAGCGAACTGGCGCAGATCGCCGACGACTACAGCATCTTTCGCGACGGGGCTTTTGTGGAAAGCGGACGCATGGCCGACATCGACCGCAACCACTTGGTGCGCGGCATCGTCGGCCAGGAACTGACGCGCATCGACCACAAGGTCGGCCGCGAATGCGCGGCCGATACCTGCCTGCAAGTCGACAACCTGAGCCGCAACGGTGAGTTCCACGACATCAGTCTGCAACTGCGCCAAGGCGAAATTCTCGGCATCTATGGCTTGATGGGTTCAGGGCGCAGCGAGTTTCTCAACTGCATCTACGGCCTGACGGTCGCGGATTCCGGCAGCGTCACCCTGCAAGGCAAACCCATGCCGATCGGCCTGCCCAAAGCCACGATCAACGCCGGCGTGTCGCTGGTTACCGAAGACCGTAAAGACAGCGGCCTGGTGCTGACCGGCAGCATTCTGTCGAACATTGCACTGTCGGCCTACAAACGCCTGTCGAGCTGGTCACTGATCAATGCGCGCAAGGAAACCCAGTTGGCCCAGGACATGGTCAAGCGCCTGCAGATCAAGACCACGTCACTGGAACTGCCGGTGGCCTCCATGAGCGGCGGCAACCAACAGAAAGTGGTGCTCGCCAAATGCCTGTCGACCGAGCCGGTGTGCCTGCTGTGCGACGAGCCCACCCGAGGCATCGACGAAGGCGCCAAGCAAGAGATCTATCACCTGCTGGACCAGTTCGTACGCGCCGGTGGCGCCGCCATTGTGGTGTCGTCGGAAGCCCCGGAACTGTTGCACCTGAGCGATCGCATCGCTGTATTCAAAGGCGGCAGGCTGGTGACCATCAGCACTGACACCGCTCTTTCCCAGGAAGCTTTATTGAGTCTTGCCTCATGAATGCCAAAACCATCGCCCCACCCATGACCGCCCCACCGCGCAATCGTCTGCGCCTGTCCCTGGACCGTTTCGGCTTGCCGCTGGTGTTTATCCTGCTGTGCGTGGTGATGGCGTTTTCCAGCGAATACTTCATGACCTGGCGCAACTGGATGGACATCCTGCGCCAGACCTCGATCAACGGCATCCTCGCCGTAGGCATGACCTACGTGATCCTGACCAAGGGCATCGACCTGTCGGTGGGCTCGATCCTGGCGTTTGCCGGATTGTGCAGCGCGATGGTCGCGACCCAGGGTTACGGCCTGCTCGCCGCCGTCAGCGCCGGGATGTTTGCCGGGGCGATGCTCGGGGTGGTGAATGGCTTTATGGTCGCCAACCTGTCGATCCCACCGTTCGTGGCCACCCTCGGCATGCTCAGCGTCGCGAGGGGCATGACCTTCATCCTCAATGACGGCAGCCCGATCACCGATTTGCCCGACGCCTACCTGGCGCTGGGCATCGGCAAGATCGGCCCGATTGGCATCCCGATCATCATCTTCGCCGTGGTCGCACTGATCTTCTGGATGGTGCTGCGCTACACCACCTACGGCCGTTATGTGTATGCGGTGGGCGGCAATGAAAAGAGCGCGCGCACCTCCGGCATTGGGGTGCGCAAGGTGATGTTCTCGGTGTACGTGGTGTCGGGCTTGCTCGCCGGACTGGCGGGTGTGGTGCTGTCGGCACGCACCACCTCCGCCCTGCCCCAGGCCGGGGTTTCCTATGAGCTGGACGCGATCGCCGCGGTGGTCATCGGCGGCACCAGCCTGTCGGGCGGCACCGGGAGCATCGTCGGCACGCTGTTTGGTGCGCTGTTGATCGGGGTGATCAACAACGGGCTGAACCTGCTCGGCGTCTCCTCCTATTACCAGCAGGTCGCCAAGGGCCTGATCATCGTGTTCGCCGTACTGATCGACGTGTGGCGCAAGAAAAAACGCTAGTCGCTTTGCCTCGAAAAATGAACTGAACGACCCACAACAATAAGCGGAGTTCTCACCATGAAACCTGGAATGTCTTTGGCTGCCGTCGCGGCCCTCTCCCTGCTCGCCAGCAGTATTGCCCTCGCGGCCGATGGCAAGACCTACAAAATCGGCGCCGCCGTCTACGGCCTCAAGGGCCAGTTCATGCAGAACTGGGTCCGCGAGTTGAAGGAGCACCCGGCCGTCAAGGACGGCACTGTGCAGTTGACCGTGTTCGACGGCAACTATGACGCCCTGACCCAGAACAACCAGATCGAAAACATGGTGACCCAGCACTACGACGCCATCCTGTTCGTGCCGATCGACACCAAGGCCGGCGTGGGCACCGTGAAGCAAGCCATGAGCAACGACGTGGTGGTCATCGCCTCCAATACGAAAGTAGCCGATGCCTCTGTGCCCTACGTGGGCAATGACGACGTGGAAGGCGGCCGCCTGCAGGCACAAGCCATGGTCGACAAGCTCAACGGCAAAGGCAACGTGGTGATCATCCAGGGTCCGATTGGCCAGTCGGCGCAGATCGACCGGGAAAAAGGCGAACTGGAAGTGCTGAGCAAGCACCCGGACATCAAGATCATCGAGAAAAAAACCGCTAACTGGGACCGCGCCCAGGCCATGACCCTCACCGAGGATTGGCTGAACGCCCACCCCAAAGGCATCAACGGCGTGATCGCGCAGAACGACGACATGGCACTGGGCGCTGTGCAAGCGCTGAAATCCCATGGGCTGTCCTCCAAGGACGTGCCGGTGACCTCCATCGACGGCATGCCGGACGCGATCCAGGCAGCGAAAAAAGACGAGGTCACCACCTTCCTGCAAGACGCCCAAGCCCAATCCCAAGGTGCGCTGGATGTGGCGCTGCGCGCACTGGCCGGCAAGGACTACAAGCCGCAGTCGGTGATCTGGGAGCGCTATGCCAAGGACGTGAAATGGGGCGATGGCACCGCCAAGAACTACATCCTGCCCTGGGTGCCGGTAACCAATGCCAATGCGGATGCGCTGTACAAACAAGTCAGCGGCGGTAAGTAACCTGATCGTTCCCACGCTCCGCGTGGGAACGATCATAGAGGAGTCATTCATGTCTGGATTCTGGAACCAAGCCTTCGACCTCACCGGCCGTTGCGCGGTGATCACCGGGGGGGCCGCCGGGATCGGCCTGGCCTGTGCCAACTTGCTGGTGGAACGCGGCGCCCGCGTAGCGCTGCTCGACCGCGACCCGGCAGTGGCGCAAGTCGCGGCCAGCCTGGGCGCCGGGCATCTGGGCATTGCCGTCGACCTCAGCCAAATAGACCAGGTACAACACACCATCGACACGGTTTTCGAACACTTCCAGCGCCTGGATTACCTGATCAACAGCGCCGGTGTCGTCCTGCTGGACAAAGCCATCGACATCAACGAAAGCGCCTGGGACATCACCCTGGATATCAATCTAAAGGCCAGCTTCTTCGTCGCCCAAGCCTGCGCCAAACACATGCTGGCCCAGGGCAGTGGGCGCATCGTCAACCTCGCCTCCCAAGCCGCCGTGATTGGCCTGGACCGCCACGTTGCCTACTGCGCGAGCAAGGCGGCGATCGTCGGCATGACCAAGGTGTTGGCCATGGAATGGGCGCCGCAGATCAACGTCAACGCCATCTCCCCCACCATCGTCGAAACCGCGCTGGGCAAGAAAGCCTGGGCCGGTGAAGTGGGCGAACGCGCCAAATTGCAGATCCCGGCAGGCCGCTTTGCGCAACCGGAAGAAATCGCCGGGCTGGCGTTGTACCTGCTCAGCGATGCCGCCCAGATGATCACCGGCGCGAACATGGTGATCGACGGCGGCTACAGCATCCAGTAATTCATTTTTTGTCGTGAGGTTTTGTCATGTCCACCGTCACCGAACGTACACCTGAACAACTGTCCCCGACTATCCCGAAGACCATGCAGGCGGTGGTCTGCCATGGCCCGGAAGATTACCGCCTGGAAACCGTCGACGTGCCTACCCCAGGACCCGATGAAATCCTCACCAAGGTTGAGCTGTGCGGCATCTGCATGGGCGACATCAAGACCTATCGCGGCGCGCCCTCGTTCTGGGGCGATGCCGAGCAACCGCGCTATGTGAAACCGCCGATGATTCCCGGGCATGAATTCGTGTGTCGCGTGGTCGCCCTGGGCCCAGGCGCAGAGAAACGCGGGGTGAAGGTCGGCGACCGGGTAATCTCCGAGCAAATCGTGCCGTGCTGGGGCTGCCGTTTCTGCAACCACGGCCAGTATTGGATGTGCCAGAAGCATGACCTTTATGGTTTCCAGAACAATGTGCAGGGCGCCATGGCTCAGTACATGATCTTCACCAAGGAAGGCATTATCCACAAAGTGCCGGATTCCATTGCGCCGGATGAAGCGATCCTGATTGAACCGCTGGCGTGCTCGCTGCACGCGGCGGAACGCGCCAACGTGGATTTTGACGATGTCGTAGTAGTCGCCGGCGCCGGCACCCTGGGCCTGGGAATCATCGGCGCGGTGCGCATGCGCAACCCGAAAAAGCTCATTGTGCTGGACATGAAACCCGAGCGCGCCGCCCTCGCCCTGCGTATGGGCGCCGATGAAGTGTGGAACCCGGCCGAGGTGGACGTGCTGGCCAAGATCCGCGAGATTACCGAGGGCTACGGTTGCGACATCTATATCGAAGCCACCGGGCATCACAAGGCGGTAAACCAAGGCTTGGCGATGCTGCGCAAGTTGGGACGCTTCGTCGAATTCAGCGTATTTAATGACGAAGCCACGGTGGACTGGTCGATTATTGGCGACCGCAAGGAACTGGACGTACTGGGCTCGCACTTGGGGCCGTATATGTACCCACGCGCCATCGACTTTATCGGCAATCGCAAGATCGATATGCGCGACGTGGTGACCCATAAGTTTGCGCTGGCGGATTTCAAGGAAGCCTTTGCGGTGATGGAGCGCGGGGACAAGTCGCTGAAGGTAGTCCTCGAACCTTAAGAACACATATTGGGTTGTCATCGCTCATATAGAACAAAAACACAGGAACCCGCGTTATGAATCGAGTCATCAACGATCCGGACCAAGTGGTCGAGGATATGCTGCGCGGCATCCTGGTCGCGCACCCTGAGTTGCGCCAATACGAGTCCAACCCACGGGTCATCGGCAAGGCCAAGCCGTCCGGGCAAGGCCGCGTCGGTATCGTCACCGGCGGCGGTTCCGGCCATGAGCCGGCCTTTCTCGGCTATGTCGGCCCAGGCCTGGTGGACGCCGTGGCCGTCGGCGAGATTTTTTCTTCGCCCACCGCCAAGAGCTTTTTCGACGCCTTCCGCGCCGCCGATCATGGCGCGGGCGTGGCCTGCCTGTACGGCAACTACGCCGGCGACAATATGAACGTGAAGCTGGCAATGAAGATGGCCGCCAGCAAAGACATGCGCATCCGCACCGTGGTCGCCAACGACGACGTGGCCTCCGCGCCCAAGGCCGATATTGCCAAGCGGCGCGGGGTGGCCGGGGAAATTTTCATGTGGAAGGTCGGCGGTGCGGCTGCCGCCCAACATTACGACCTGGACGGCGTGATTCGTGTCGCCCAGAAGGCCGTCGATCACTGCCGCTCGATTGGGATCGGCCTCACGCCCTGCACCATTGCCGCGGTGGGCAAGCCGAACTTCCAGATCCCCGACGGCCAAATGGAGCTGGGGATCGGCCATCACGGCGAACCGGGTATCGAAGTCATCCCCATCGAGTCCGCCGCCGCCATGGCCGAACGCATGCTCGCGCCGATCCTCGCCGACCGTGATTTCAGCAAGGACGACAGCATCGTGGTGCTGGTCTCCGGCCTTGGCGCCACGCCGGTGATGGAGCTGTACATTTTCTACGCCGAGGTGGAGCGCCAGCTCAAGGCCAAGGGCTTGAAGATTCACCGCTGCTACGTGGGCAACTATTTCACCTCCCTGGAAATGATGGGCGTAACCCTGACCCTGCTCGGCCTCGACGCGGAGCTTAAAACCCTGATCGACCAACCCTGCCGTTCCATCGGCATGACCCAGGCGGAGTGAACCATGAGCCAGCATTTTTCCACCCGCGACGGCGGCGCCATCGTGACCGATCTGGTCAGCGTGATCGTGGCCAACCGTGAGTACCTCAGCGAAATCGACGGCGCGATTGGCGACGGCGACCACGGCATCAACATGGCCAAGGGTTTCGCCCATTGCGGACGCACCATCGAGGGCCGTCAATTGACCTTGGCCGAAGCGCTGGACGAGCTGACTTTGAGCTTGATGGAAGGCATCGGCGGCTCCATGGGGCCACTGTATGGCAGCCTGTTTATCGGCATGGCCGATGAAGTGCGCAGCAGTGACGACATCGACGCCGCAACCTTTGCCCACCTGCTGCGCGGTGGCTTGACCTCGTTGCAGGACATTACCGAGGCAGGTGTGGGCGACAAGTGCCTGATGGACACGCTGATCCCGGCGGTTGAAGCCTTTGAGCGAGCGCACGCTGGCGGAGCCTCTTTCAATGATGCCCTGGAGTCGATGAAAATCGCCGCCTCACAAGGGCGCGACTCAACCAAGGACCTGGTGGCAAAAATCGGCCGAGCCAGCCGTTTGGGCGAGCGCTCACTGGGGGTGCTGGATGCAGGGGCAGTGTCGTGCTGCCTGATCCTCACGCGCCTGGCGGACTCCGTTCAGCCCCGCCTCACCTGACCCAAACCCGCGTAGCAGCTGTCGAGCCCTGGCGAGGCTGCGTCGGGCGCGCCTCGATTTTGAATCGGTAGCGCGCCCGACGCAGCCTCGCTGGCGCTCGACAGCTGCTACGACGGGACGTTTGGTGCTTGTTTGACCTGTTGAATGTAGCGAACAACCGCCGGCGCTTTTTCGAAGCGCCGGTGGATCAGCGACAGCCACGACGACGCCTCACTGCCCTGAATAGTGCGGTACACCACGCCCGGCAAACTCACATGCCCTACCATCGACGCCGGCACCACCGCCACGCCCTGCCCTAGCGACACCAGCGCCATCACCGCGACCAACCCACCCGGTTGCGGGCCCAGACGCGGCGCATAACCACCTTGGGCTGCGACCTGCAAAGTGCCGCTGATTTGTTCCGGCAGGATAAAGGTCTCGTTTTGCAGGTGCTCGCAGCCGATGGCTTTGAGCCCAAGCAGCCAGGAATCCTGGGGCAGCGCCAACACAAAACCTTCGCTGTCCAGGCGCAGCGCCTCCACCCCATTGGGCAAGGTCATGGGTGAGCGGATATAGCCAATGTCATAACGCCCGTCCGCCACGGCGCCTGGCAGGGTGGCCATCGCGCATTCGCGCACGTTCACGCTGACATCCGGAAACGCTTGGCTGAACGCCTGCATTTGCCGCTGCAACAGCCCGGAGTACACCGCTGACGCCACGTACCCCAGTTCGATATGACCTATCTCGCCACGCCCTGCCCGTTGCGCATTACGCTGGGCGAATTCGAACTGGCGTACGGTGGCCTCCGCTTCGATCAACAAGGCAGCGCCCGCTTCGGTAAGGCTGACCTCGCGTTGCCGGCGGATAAACAAGCGCGTGCCCAGGCTGGCTTCCATGTCCTGGATCTGTCGACTCAACGTGGGCGGTGCAATGCCCAGCTGCTCAGCCGCGCGAGTGAAATTTCGCTGCCGGGCAACGGCCAGAAAGTAGCGGAAATGGCGTATTTCCATCGTTGGATTAGCTCAAAGGTAATGAAGTGCTTGGCAGTGCCTAACAAAGACATCCGAAACCAGGGATAAGCTCGCAGTACCTGAACACTAAAGAGCCCTGGCAATGTACGTCAACCGCCTTTTCCACATTGCCTGCAAGGTAATTCAATCATGAACCGTGTCAGTCCACGCTTGACACTGCTTACTGCTTCCGGCGTTTGCTCGCTGATCGTGCTAGATACCAATATCGTCGCGGTGACCCTGCCGAGCATCGCCCGCGACCTCGGGGCGGACTTCGCCGATATCGAGTGGGTGGTCAGCGCTTACATGCTCGCCTTTGCCGCGCTGCTATTGCCGGCCGGCAGCATTGCAGACCGTTTTGGCCGCAAAAAAACCCTGATCTGGGGTTTAAGCATCTTCATCCTGGCATCCCTGGGTTGTGGTGCCGCGCCCAACGCGCTGTTCTTGGACATCGCCCGTGCCGTCAAAGGCGTCGGCGCGGCATTGCTGTTGACTTCGGCACTGGCCTCCATCGGCCACGCTTTCCACGATGAAGTGGAGCGCGCCAAAGCCTGGGCGTTCTGGGGCGCGTGCATGGGAGTGGCGATGACCGCCGCGCCAACCCTGGGCGGCTTGATCACCCAGTACCTGGGCTGGCGCTGGATTTTCTACCTTAACCTGCCTGTGGGACTAGGGCTGATGGCGCTGGCATTGCACGCTATTGCGGAATCCCGTGACGCCCAGTCCGCGCGGCTCGACCCTTGGGGCAGCCTGGCATTCAGCGCCTGCCTGCTGTGCCTGATTTGGGGATTGATCGAGGCCAACCGCATCGGCTGGGACAATCCCCTGACCTACGCGCGCCTGATCGGCGGCTCAGTGTTGCTGGGCGTGTTTGTACTCGTCGAGCGCGCGCAACAGCGGCCCATGGTGGATCTGCAACTATTTCGCCATCCGCGCTTTATCGGCGCCCTGCTGGGCATGTTTGCCTACGCCGGTTGCGCCCAGGTGATGATGACGCTGCTGCCGTTCTACCTGCAGAACGGCCTGGGCTTCTCCGCGATTGCTTCGGGCCTGGGCATGTTGCCGTTTGCCTTGACCATGCTGATCTGCCCACGCATCGGCGCACGCCTGGCAGGACGCTTTGCACCCGCCACGATGATGGCGACCGGTCTGATCCTGGTGGGTTGCGGTAACTTGTTGAGCGCCTGGGCGGTGAGTCTCGGCGGCTACCTGCCCTTCGCCCTGGCGATTGCCGTCACCGGCGCGGGTGCGGGCCTACTCAATGGCGATACGCAGAAAAACATCATGGCCTGCGTGCCGCGGGACCGTGCGGGGATGGCGTCAGGCATGAGCACCACCATGCGTTTCAGTGCGATTGTGCTGGCGATCGGCGTGTATGGGGCGTTGCTGAACAGCCATAGCGAACACTTGCTGAGCGCGAGTATCGACGCGCAGTGGCAGACGCATGTAGCGGGTATCGCATCGCGGGTGGTGGCCGGTGATATGTCGGCGGCGATGGGTTTGTTGCCGGAGTCGGCACGGGCTGCGGTGCAACCGCTGGCACGGCAAGCATTTGTCGGTGGGTTCAGCGGGGTGTTGTGGGTGGCGGGACTGCTGGGGTTGCTGGGGGCGTTGGTGGTGGGGATGTTGATGAGGAAGCCGATACCCGTGGTGCAGCAGCCTTCAGTGCTGGCGCGGAACTAATGTGGGAAGGGGCTTGCCCCCTCCCACATGAAGATTACTTACAGACCGAAGCAGGGCTTACCAGAACCGCTGCTGGGTCAAACGGCTCCACCAGGTCAGCAGCACACGGTCCACTGAACCGCTGGCCGCCAGGCCCACTCGCTCTTGCAGGCTTTTACGCTCGGCATAGTGCAGGTGGAACACCTCGGCGGTCTTGGCCTTGGTGGCCAGGTATTCATCGCTGGTTTGCAGTTCATCGACCAGTTGCTTGTCGAGGGCTGCAACTCCCAACCACACTTCGCCAGTCGCCACGTCATCAATTGCCAACTGCGGGCGATAACGCGACACGAAGTTCTTGAAGAGCTGATGGGTGATGTCCAGGTCTTCCTGGAACTTCTCGCGCCCCTTCTCGGTGTTTTCGCCAAACACCGTGAGGGTGCGTTTGTACTCGCCGGCGGTCAACACTTCAAAGTCGATATCGTGCTTTTTCAGCAAGCGGTTGACGTTGGGCAACTGCGCAACCACGCCAATCGAGCCGAGGATGGCGAACGGGGCGCTGATGATCTTCTCACCGATGCACGCCATCATGTAGCCGCCGCTGGCCGCAACCTTATCGATGCACACAGTCAACGGCACACCCGCCTGGCGGATACGCGCCAGTTGCGACGACGCCAGGCCGTAGCTGTGGACCATGCCGCCGCCGCTTTCCAAACGCAGCACCACTTCGTCTTTGGGTGTAGCGAGGCTCAGCAGCGCGGTGATTTCATGGCGCAGGCTCTCGGTGGCCGAGGCCTTGATGTCGCCGTCGAAGTCCAGCACGAAGACCCGAGGCTTGGCCTCAGGTTTCTTCTTGTGGTTTTTCTTTTCGGCTTTGCTTTCGGACTTACGCAGGGCCTTGAGCTGGTCCTTGTCGAGCAGGGTCGACTCCAGGCGCTCACGCAGCCCTTTGTAGAAATCATTCAGTTTGCTGACCTGCAGTTGGCCGGCAGATTTGCGACGACCTTTGCTGCGCAGGGCCGCAAAGCTGATCAATACCACCAGAATAGCGACCACCAGGGTGACGGTCTTCGCCAGGAAACTCGCGTATTCAGCCAGAAAATCCATGTCGCTCCTTATCAAGGACAATTAATGTGATGTGCGCCAGGCGCGGATTGCCCCAGCATACCGACGGCACTCTCTTCGGGCCAGTGCTCAAACCGCCACCAGCGAGCCTCTAACGACCTTTTAAAACAAGCGTATGTTTTTTCATTGACAGCTCGAAGGCATCCTCATAACCTCGCCAGACTTTCAACGTACCGGGAAAACGGACGTGGGCAGCATCTATCTGATTCGACATGGCCAAGCTTCCTTCGGTGCAGACGACTATGACGTCCTGTCGCCCGTCGGTGTGGAACAAGCGCAAGTGCTCGGTCGCCACCTGGCAGACCTGGGCCTGACGTTCGACCGTTGTGTCGCCGGTGACCTGCGTCGCCAACAGCACACCGCCACTGCCGCCTTCGATCAATACAGCACCCTCGGCCTGCCGGTTCCAGCGTTGGAAATCGACAGTGCCTTCAACGAATTCGACGCCGACGCGATCATCCGCGCCCTGCTCCCCGACTTGCTCAGCAGCGAACCCGACGCACTGGAGATCCTGCGCAATGCCGCGCAGAACCGCAGCGAATTCCAGCGCATCTTTGCCCTGATCATCGAACGCTGGTTGGCCGGCACCTATGACCCACCGGGCCTGGAAAGCTGGCTGGGGTTTGTCGAGCGTGTACAAGGTGGCTTGCAGCGCATTCTTGAAGCGGCCGACAACTCGCACAAGATCGCCGTGTTCACTTCCGGCGGCACCATCACCGCCCTGCTCCACCTGATTACCCGAATGCCTGCCGCCCAGGCCTTCGAACTGAACTGGCAAATTGTTAACACCTCGCTCAACCAGCTGAAATTCCGCGGTCGCGAGGTGGCACTGGCTTCCTTCAACAGCCATACCCACTTACAACTGTTGAAGGCGCCGCAGCTCATCACTTTCCGATGAATTGCGGCCAACCGTGACCCCAAGGTCACTGGACTCACCCATAAAAGGATCGAAACCATGACTGACGTAGCTAAAGCCGTAGAAGCAATGAAAGCCAAATTCAACCCAGCCGCCGCCGACGGCCTGGACCTGGTGTTCGGTTTCCGTATCGACGACACCCAGAACTTCTCGCTGGTGGTCAAGAACAACACCTGCGAACTGCTGGAAGGCGAAAACCCGGACGCCCAAGTGACCCTGGTCATGGATGGCGACACCATGAAAGGCATCGTCGACGGCTCCACCGACGGCATGCAGGCGTTCATGGGCGGCAAACTGCGCACCGAAGGCGACATGATGCTGGCTATGAAGCTGAGCGAACTGTTCCCGGCTTGATAACGCTGATTGTGTAATGCACTTTACAACGACAGATCCTGCCGAATGGCGGGATTTGTTGTTTCTGGGGTCGGGGATAAATCCGTTGTTGTGGTTGTGGCGGAACCCTAAGTGGCCATCACCCAAAAAACGGATACCCCCTACCGAGGCTGCAATAACAGCGCCACCAACGCACTCCACCCTGTCTGATGCGAAGCCCCCAACCCACGCCCGGTTTCCCCATGAAAATACTCATGGAACAACACCAAATCGCGACTGGCCGGGTCAGCCTCCAGTTGCGCATACCCCGCCATCGACGGCCGCAGACCGTCTTCATCACGCAGAAACAAACGCGTCAGACGTTGGCTGAGACTGTCGGCAACCTCTTCCAGAGAGGCCAGATAACCACTGCCCGTCGGATACTCCACCGAGAAGTTATCCGCGTAGTACCGATGAAACTCGCGCAGCGATTCGATCAGCATGTAGTTCACCGGCATCCACAACGGCCCGCGCCAATTGGAGTTGCCGCCGTACAACCGCGAGTCTGACTCGCCAGGCTGGTAGCGTGCGCACAAGGTGTTGCCATTCATCTTCAGCGCCAGCGGCTGCTCGGCAAAAGCCTTGGACAATGAGCGCACGCCAAACGCCGACAAAAACTCGCTGTCATCCAACATGCGCCGCAGCAAGTCCTTGGTGCGCTCCCCCCGCAACAACGCCAGCAACAGACGATTGCCCTGCCCCGGTTCGTTCCAGCGCGAGACCAATTTGGCCAGGTCCGGCCGGTGCTTCATGAAACCCAGCAAACGCTCGCGCAAGCCTTCCAGCCCTTCATGCTCACGCTGCTCCAGCACCAGCACTGCAAACAACGGCATCAGGCCGACAATGGAGCGCAAGCGCACCGGTTCGCTCTGGCCGTCGGGGCGGTGCAACACGTCATAGAAGAATTGATCGTGTTCATCCCACAGGCCTTCGGCGCTGTCATCGACGCGGTTGATGGCGCCGGCGATATACAGGAAATGCTCGAAAAACTTCACCGAGATATCAACGTAGACCGCATTGCGCTTGGCCAACTCCAGGCCCATGCGCATCAAGTCCAACGCATAGGCGGCAACCCACGCCGTACCGTCGGCCTGATCCAACTGGTAGCCCGGCGGTAAAGGCGCCGAGCGGTCGAACAAGGCAATATTGTCCAGGCCCAGGAAACCGCCCTGAAACAGGTTGCGGCCCTCGGCGTCCTTGCGGTTGACCCACCAAGAGAAATTAAGCAGCAGCTTGTGGAAAATCCGCTCCAGGAAATCCATATCGCCTACGCCGGTCAACGCTTTGTCCTGCTGATACACCCGCCAACTGGCCCACGCATGCACCGGTGGGTTAGCGTCGTCGAAACGCCATTCATAAGCCGGTAACTGGCCATTGGGGTGCATAAAGCGATCCTTCACCAGCAGCAGCAACTGTTGCTTGGCATACCCCGGATCGATCAGCGCAATCGCCACCGCCTGGAAGCCTTGGTCCCAAGAGGCATACCACGGGTATTCCCAGGTGTCGGGCATGGAGAGAATGTCGAAGTTGGACAGGTGCCGCCAATGGGTATTGCGGATATGCAGGCGCTCGGGCGATGGCGCCGGTTGAGCCGGGTCGCCGTCGAGCCATTGATTGACGTCGAAATAGTACAGCTGCTTGGACCACAACAACCCAGCCAGGGCCTGGCGCTGCACATTGCGCGCGTCGTCATCGGCGATGCCGTGTTGCAAGGCGGCGTAAAAATCATCCGCCTCTTGGCGGCGTTGCTCGAACAGCTTGCGGGCGTTGACCTCGGGCGCAGCGGTGGGGGCAAAACGCAGGTAAAGGGTTTTACTTTCCAGGCCTGCCAGTTCGAGGATAAATCGCGCGGCGACTTTGGTGCCCGCGTCTCGGCGTATCGCTGTTTGAACGCCATCCACCACGTAATCGTTGACGCCATCCTTGAACGGCCCCGACGCCGCTAGCCCATCCAACCGAGGAAAATTGCTCTCGTTTTCGCAGAACAACCACTCCACCCCGTCCTGGCCCCAGACGCTCAGATGGCGATCGGGCAATTCATGATGACGGGCCAGCACCTGCTCACCGTCCAGCGTCAGCTGCGGCTTGGGCGCATCGAAGGTCCAGCTCCAATCATTACGTGCCCACAACTGGGGCAATACCTGCAAGCGCGTCGGCTGGTCCGAACGGTTATGCACGGTGACCCTCATGAAGATATCGTCGGGTTGATGCTTGGCGTATTCGACGCTGATATCGCAGTAGCGATTGTCTTCAAACACCCCGGTATCGAGCACCTCGTACTCGGCATCTTCCAGCCCACGACGGGCATTCTCGGTGATCAGGTCAGCATAGGGAAAGGCGGCATGCGGGTATTTATAGAGCATGCGCATATAGGCATGGCTCGGTACGCCATCGACGAAAAAGTAGAGTTCCTTGACGTCCTCACCATGGTTACCCTCGGCGTTGTTCAAGCCGAACAGGCGTTCCTTGATGATGCTGTCGCGCTCGTTCCACAGCGCCAGACCCAGGCACCAGCGTTGCGCCTTGTCACTGAAACCGGCCAGCCCATCCTCGCCCCAACGGTAGGCGCGGCTGCGGGCATGTTCATGGGGGAAGTACGTCCAGGCATCACCGTCTGCGCTGTAGTCTTCGCGCACCGTGCCCCACTGGCGTTCACTCAGGTAAGGGCCCCACTCGCGCCAACGCTCGGCCCCTTGCGTCGCCAGGCGTTGGCCTTCAATCGTTTCAAGGATCTGGGTTACGGGCGTGGCCGGCATTGAGTCCTCCATCACTGACACAGTGAGGGGCAGTGTAGAACCCATCCGCGCCCGGATGCACATGAAGTCTCATCCATCCGCCCAAAAAAAGAGGCCGCCAATTAGGCGACCTCCGTTTTGCGGCGCTGCAAAAGTGCGGGCGTTCTTAGAAGATCGCGTAGGTATAGTTGAAGATCAGGCGAGTTTGATCCTGGTCCGGCGTTCCAGTGTTATGCCCCTTGTAAGTACCGGTACGGAAGGTGGTACCGAAGCCTTTCAGCGGACCTTCTTGCACGACGTAATCCAGACGGAAGTCGGTTTCGTTTTCTTTCTGATCAGGGCCGCCGGCTACTTTGGACTTGATCCCGGTACCGTCCAGGTAAGCCACGGACGCTTTCAGGCCAGGCACGAAGGCCTTGAAGTCATACGAGTACTGACCAAAATTGACCTGCTCGCCCGCGCGGGAGAACTGGCCAACCACCGCGTCGGTGAACAGGTAGAAGTCGCTGCCGCCTGCGCCTTGTTGGTTCGGATCCGCCAGGCTGCCCTGGTTGACCCAAACGAAGCCGCCGTCATCGCTCACACCGATGTGGCCGAGCATCAAGCTACTGCCGCCCAACTGGTAGGTGAAAGCGGCACTGTAGGTTTTGTTATCCACTTCGCCGGCGTGCTTGGCATAGCCGCCGTTGTTATTGAAGGCGTAGCCGGCCGAACCGTTTTTGCCATCGCTGCTGCTGTCGAAGTAGCGCAGGTCAGTCTTGAACGATTGGTCATTGCCCAGCGGCAGCACATGAACCAGGCCGAAGTAGTTCTGTTTGTAGAAGTCTTCCAGGTTGGCGTAGTAGTACTGCAACGTCAGGTTTTTAGCGATGGCGTTGTCGGAAGAACCAAACGGTTTGTAGTCAACACCGCCAAACTTGAAGCTGTCGCTGTCACGCGTGCCGCCAGCAACGCTCAAGCCTGTGGCGTTGCTCGAAGCACGACCTTCAGCCCTGTTCAGCTCACCGCCGGTGAAGGTCACGTTAGGAATGTCGCTGGACGTGAGGATGCCGCCGTCAAAGGTCTGCGGTGCAACACGGCTGTCGTTGGAAACCAGAATAGGCAGCACTGGGGCCAAACCACCACCGACGTGCAACTCAGTCTGGGAAATACGGAACTTCACGTTACCGGCAGCACGACCAAAGGAGTCAGCCGGCTCGGTGCCGTTATTTTTGGTCGGGAAGAAGCTGTTGCCGTTACCCGCCAGGCCTGGGCCTGCTGTGTGGCCATCGCCACCGTCCAGACGCAAGGCGCCGAAGGCCATTACGTCAAAACCGACACCAACGGTGCCTTGGGTGAAGCCGGATTTGTAGTCGAAACGCAGCAATGTCGCGGCTTCGCGCAGATCGTTGTTGGTCCCCGAGCGGTTATCCGCACTGTAGTACATGGTTCGCGAGCTGATAGCTGCATGACTGTCTTCCAGGAAGCCGCTGTGCCCCGTACCGGTACCCAGAGAGCCGAGCCCAAAGTCATCGGCGCACGCCTGCTGTGCAAGCAAGGCGGCGGTGATGGATAACGCCAGTGTAGAAATTTTCATTAACGACGGCCCCTAAACATATTTTTATGTGCGTTGTGTGCAGAACAGCTTTCATCCGTACAAACGTGACGATTGTTTCATGGGGGCCTTGGCGCTCATCGTGAAGAATTAGTTAGGAAAGTCCTTGAAAAATGAAATTTCTCTGCCGCCGTTTTTTGTCATATTTTCATCATTTCATTCATTTGCAGAATGAAGTCCTGAGGATTCTTCGTTTGCACGGCAGCGCCCAGCCCAACAAAATCCAGATAACGGCCACGTCCCTCTCCACAGTGTTCAGGAATTTTTCTATGCCAACCGCCGCACATGTCAGCCCCGACGACATCCGCAAAGGCTTTTCCAAGGCCATGTCCGACATGTACCGAGATGAAGTTCCACTGTATGGCGCATTGATGGAGTTGGTGGCCGACACGAATGCGCGGGTTTTGGACAGCAACCCGCACCTGGCCCAGCACCTGCAGCGCACCGGTGAAATCCAGCGCCTGGACATGGAACGCCACGGCGCCATCCGCCTGGGCACTGCTGCGGAACTGGCGACCATCGGCCGCTTGTTTGCAGTAATGGGCATGCAGCCCGTGGGCTATTACGACCTGACCCCGGCCGGTGTGCCGGTACACTCCACCGCCTTTCGCGCGGTGCATGAGCGCTCGTTGCAAACCAGCCCGTTCCGCGTATTCACGTCGCTGTTGCGCCTGGAACTGATCGAAAACCTCGAACTGCGTACCTTCGCCGAAAGTGCCTTGGCCAAGCGTTCAATCTTCACCCCTGGCGCCCTGGCGCTGATTGAGCAGTCGGAACAGCACGGCGGCCTCAATGCCGATGACGCCGGTGAATTTATTCGCCAGGCCCTGGAAACCTTCCGCTGGCACCACACCGCCACGGTCACCGGCGCGCAGTACCAGCAATTGAGCGACCAGCATCGCCTGATCGCCGACGTGGTGGCCTTCAAGGGCCCGCACATCAACCACCTGACGCCCCGCACCCTGGATATCGACCAAGTGCAGGCCGCCATGCCCGGCAAAGGCATCACCCCCAAAGCCGTGATCGAAGGACCGCCCCGCCGCCACTGCCCGATCCTGCTGCGCCAGACCAGCTTCAAGGCCCTCGACGAACCCATCGCCTTCACTGACGCCCAAGGCAGCCATAGCGCGCGCTTCGGTGAAATCGAACAACGCGGTGTCGCGCTGACGCCCAAAGGCCGAGCCTTGTACGACCAACTGCTGAACGCCGCGCGCGATGAACTGGGCGCTTTCCCGAATGAGGGCAACGCCGGGCGCTATGTGGACTTAATGGAACAGCACTTCCAGGCATTCCCCGACAACCATGCTCAGATGCGTGAACAGGGCTTGGCGTACTTCCGCTATTTCGCCACCGAGAAAGGTTTGGCGGGACGCGGCCAAGCCAATCAGCCGCGCACCCTGGAGGCATTGATTGCGGCCGGCCACGTGGATGTGGAGCCGTTGGTGTATGAGGATTTTCTGCCAGTCAGTGCGGCGGGGATCTTTCAGTCAAACCTGGGGGATGCGGCGCAGAGTCACTACGCGGCCAACGCCAACCAGGCTGAGTTTGAGAAGGCACTGGGCCGTCAGACGATTGATGAATTGAAGTTATATGGCGAAACGCAGCAACGCTCTATGAATGAATGCACTCAAGCGCTGCTGGCATGATTTGAGGTGCCCGCCCGGCTCACCAGCACAATCCTTGCGCCGCAACAGTCCCCAGAGCCGGGTGGACGAAGGGCATCATAGGCAGTGGTACCGATGATGTCTTTCAGACAATTCTGAACAAATCTGCACATCCCACTGTAAGAACGAGTTCTCGTTTAACCCAGCTGCTCCACAACCTTGTCTTTGATCAACAGCCGCTTCTTCTTCAGCTTCTCCACATCCTCATCGCTGGCACTGGCTGACTCCGCCTTGAGCACCTCGCCGTCGGCAGCGTCATATTGAGCCAGCAGCGAGTCCAGCCGTTTATCGCCCGCCCTGCGTTTGTGAACGTCTTCCTTGCTCAACCCCAAATCCTGATACAGGTCGTGTTTCACTGGCATGGAATACCTCCGCAAGTTGATCAATGGTCTACACCGTTGAAACTAGCCCATTCCACAGGGTCTTGTCATGTTTGAGGTCAATGCATCTCCGTTCGTCGCAACGCAGTCGAAGGGATCAAACCTTTGCCATGCTCTGCCCTCCACTGTAGATCGCCACCCGAGGGAGACCGGTTTCATGAATCACGCCGCCACCGCTGTCGACACCCAATGCATCAACACCGTTCGCACACTGGCCATGGACGCCGTGCAGAAGGCCAACTCCGGCCACCCGGGCACACCCATGGGCCTGGCACCGGTGGGGTATACCCTGTGGAGTCGCTTCCTGCGTTACCACCCGGAACATCCTGATTGGCCCAACCGTGATCGGTTTGTGTTGTCGGTCGGGCATGCGTCGATGCTGCTGTATTCGCTGCTGCACCTGGCCGGCGTGGTGGAGATTGATGCCCATGGCAAGCGCTCCGGCCTGCCGGCGATCAGCCTGGACGATATCAAACAGTTCCGGCAAATGGGTTCCAAGACCCCCGGCCATCCCGAATACCGCATGACCACCGGCGTGGAAACCACCACCGGCCCTCTCGGCCAAGGCTGCGCCAACAGTGTCGGCATGGCCATGGCCGAGCGCTGGCTGGGTGAACGTTTCAACCGCACCGGCAAGGTGCTGTTCGACTACAACGTCTACACCCTGTGCGGTGACGGCGACATGATGGAAGGCATCAGCAGCGAAGCAGCGTCGCTCGCCGGGCATTTGAAGCTGGATAACCTGTGTTGGATCTACGACAACAACACCATCAGCATCGAGGGCCACACCGAGCTGGCGTTCAGTGAAGATGTCATCAAGCGCTTCCAGGCCTATGGCTGGCACACCTTGCACGTCACCGACGCCAATGACTTACAGGCGTTGAGCGCGGCGCTGGAGACCTTCAAGTCCACGACCGGCGCGCCGACGCTGATTGTGGTCGACAGCGTGATCGGCTACGGCTCACCCCATAAACACAACACCTCCGCCGCCCATGGCGAGCCGTTGGGCGAAGAAGAAATTCGCCTGACCAAGGCCGCTTATGGCTGGCCGCAAGATTCCAGCTTCCTGGTGCCCGATGCCGCACGCACGGTATTGCGTGATGCGCTGTACGAACGCGCCGAGCCGTTGTACACACAATGGAACCAGACCCTCTCCAGCCTTGAGCCGCAACTGGCCGATGAACTACGGCGGATGCGCGCCGGGGAGATGCCGGAGCAGTGGCAGGCAGGCCTCCCCAGTTTTAACGCAGACGCCAAGGGCATCGCCAGCCGCGCCTCGGGTGGCGAAGTGCTTAACGCCTTCGCCCAACACATTCCCTGGCTGCTGGGCGGCTCGGCAGACTTGTCGCCCTCGACCAAAACCAACCTGACCTTCGACGGCGCCGGGCGCTTCAGTGCCGACGACTACAGTGGGCGCAACCTGCATTTTGGTATTCGCGAGCACGCCATGGGCGCGATTGCCAATGGCATGGCGCTGTCCTACCTGCGGCCGTATACCTCGACGTTCCTGGTGTTCAGCGACTATATGAAACCACCGATCCGCCTCGCGGCGATCATGGAGTTGCCGGTGGTGTTCGTGTTTACCCATGACTCAATTGGCGTGGGTGAAGATGGGCCGACGCACCAGCCGATCGAGCACCTCGCTCAACTGCGCGCGACGCCAGGTTTGCTGACCCTTCGGCCGGGTGATGCCAACGAAACCCTGGAGCTGTGGAAGGTTGCACTGGCGCAAACCCATCGGCCGAGTTGCCTGGTGTTGTCACGCCAGGCGCTGCCGACGCTGGATCGCACCCACTATGCTGCTGCATCCGGTGCGGCCAAAGGGGCTTATGTGTTGGCGGGCGCTGCTGATCCCAAAGTACTTTTATTGGCAACGGGCAGTGAGGTCAGCCTTGCAGTGGCAGCCTATGAGCAACTGAAGGCTGATGGGGTTGCTGCACAAGTCGTCTCGATGCCCAGTTGGGAGCTGTTTGAAGACCAGGACCAGGCCTACCGCGACAGCGTGTTGCCGCCGGCGGTAAAGGCACGGGTTGTGGTGGAACAGGCAGGGCCCTTGGGTTGGGACCGGTATGTCGGGCAAACCGGGGCCAAGGTGGTGATGAACAGCTTTGGCGCATCGGCGCCATTGCCCAAGTTGCAGGAGAAGTTTGGGTTTACCGTTGAGCATGTGGTGAAGCGGGCGAAGGAGCAGATCCAACTGACTGAACACTGATCACGCCTGTGGGAACTGGCTTGCCTGCGATTGCCATAAGCATCTACACAACGCTTAGGGCTTGGGCTCTATGGTTGTCGCAGGCCTGTTGAGTACATATCCTTTATTTGGGTCACGGACCCCATATCAGCCATCACCGATATAGCGCATATACACACAATCAAACCGCCGCAGTAGAAGGCTCCAACTGCCGTTGAGCCAACCAGATCTCCTCCTGCAACCACTGCCCAAACACCTGCAACTGCGGCATATCCGTCTGCTCCGGCCGAGTCACCAACCAATACGACTGATGCCCCTCCACATGCACGTTCAACACCTGCGTCAACTGCCCACTTGCCAGTTCCGCCGCGACCATATGCCAATCCGCAATGGTAATCCCCAGCCCATCCGTCGCCGCCCGAATCGCCAGGTCCAGCAAGTCAAACTCATACCCACCTTGCGTATCCACCCCATGAATTCGCGCCGCATCCAGCCAATGCTTCCACGTCAGGTAGCGCTGATCCTCACTAGCCAGCACATGCAGCAACGTCATGCGATTCAGGTCCACACCATCACTGCACTCACGCGCATATAACGAAGGCGCGCACACCGCGATATGCCGTTCCTGAATCAACAACGAACTGTCCAGCCCATCCCACTCACCATTGCCAAAACGAATGGCACAGTCCAGCGTACTGGTCTGCGCCAGGCTGTCCTGCAAGCACGTGGTGATGCTCAATTCCAACTCCGGATGCGCCTCGCGCAAACGCCCCAGGCGTGGCATCAGCCAGCGGCTGGTAAAGGTCGGCGGTGCGTTGACGTGCAAACGGTTGGAGTGGGTTTTCTGCTGGATGCTGCGCACCGTCAGTTCGATCTTGTCGAAGGACTGGTTCAACGCCCGCAGCAACACACGCCCGGCGCTGGTGAGTTCCAGGTAGTGGTGGCGTCGCTCCAACAGGTTCTCCCCCAGTTGTTCTTCCAACTGCCGTACCTGGCGACTGACCGCACTTTGGGTCACGTTCAATAGCTCCGCAGCCCGGGTAAAGCTGCCGGTGCTGCCGGCGACTTCGAAGGCTTTGAGGGCATTGAGACCGGGCATTTTGCGTTTCATGGAGGGCACTCGACAGCGGTGGACTAGGAAGTGGCATCCCACGACGACGCAGGAGAATTCGCACACAACATACCTTTTTGTATTGGGCCAGGGGTAGCACCCTCTGCGAAGGAAGAAAGACTCGACCGAAATTGACAATGTCGCTTTTCGCCCAATGACGTCGCTGACGAATAAATAGCGCGCGTAATACGCATGCACACTAAGACAATTAAGCATTGGTCGGTATCTCGTTACAAAAGTTAGTCTCCACACCAACTAACTCTCCTCATTCAACCCGGAACTTTGCCATGTCGAACACAGCTGTTTCATCGCGGCGAAGTATTGGCCTGCTCGCACTTGTTTTTACCGCGTGCAACGCCACCACCCACGGCTTCAGTATTTTTCTGTATTCCGCATTATTGCCGCAGATTCGCCTGATGTTTGAGCTGAGTTACAGCCAGGCCGCACTGAT
Organism: Pseudomonas costantinii; assembly: GCF_001870435.1. Classification (GTDB taxonomy): domain Bacteria; phylum Pseudomonadota; class Gammaproteobacteria; order Pseudomonadales; family Pseudomonadaceae; genus Aquipseudomonas; species Aquipseudomonas costantinii. The sequence goes on from NZ_MDDR01000023.1 coordinate 33,321, forward strand.
TGCCGCGCTGTTGCAGCTGTTCTACATGGGGGCCTCGATTGCCAGCGGCATTGCGGCGGCGTGGGTCAGCCCGCGCAATATGGTGCGCCTGACCATGGTCTTGAGCCCCGTGCTGCTGGCGCTGGCCGTCGCCACGCCCTGGGTGTTGCCATTTGCCCTGTGCCTGGCGCTGGTGTCGGCGTGTGCGGTGTCGAACTGGAATGCGATTGCGGCATTGGCGCGAGAGGTCATCCCCGCCACCCACCGCAGCCGGGTATTGGGGTTGGCGTCCTCAGGGGCGGCCTTTGCGATTTGCTTGAATGGGCTGCTGATCGCGCTGTTGCAAGGCCTGTCCTTGCGGCAGTTCTGGCTGATCTGCGCGGGTTTGACACTGCTGGTCACGCTGCTGACGCTTTGGGCGCTGGCCCCACACGCCGAGCAGGCGCCCCGCTCCAGCAACCCGCCGGCATTCAGCCAAGTCCTGACGCAGTGGCTGCGCCTGTGCCTGGAACAGCCGGTGGCATTGCAGATTGTCTTGCTCAGCGGGTTTATCGGCGCGATCAGTGGGCCGTTTCTGAATTTTCTGTCGGCGTTTGTCAGCGATCGCCTGCACGCCGGCGCGGCGGTGACCGGTTCGATGTGGACGCTGATCGGCATCGGCGGGGTCATCGGCGGCCTGTTGCTGGGCACACTGGCGGATCGCTGGGGAGCGTTGCGGGTCATGGCGCTGAGCATCGGCGCGTTCGGCCTGGCCATGCTCGGCCTGCTGTGGCACCCCAGCCTGTTGCTGAGCTGGTTGGCTGCGGGGTTATTCGCGCTGTTCTATTTCCCGTCGTGGGGCCTGATGGCGGCCTACCTCAGCGCGCGCCTCAACCCGGTGCAAAGCCTGCAAGTGGTGAGCCTGAGTATGGTCAGCTATGGCCTGGCCAGCGCCACGGCCAATGGGATGTGTGGTTGGCTGCTGCAAGCCAGCGGTGAGTTTGCGGTGGTACATGCCTGGATCGCCGCCTGGGTGTTCGCCAGCCTTTTATTGCTAAAGCGCATGGCTCATCGACAGGCCCTGGAGCCGCTGACTGTGCAGATACCCTGAGCGTCCCAGCTGGCGTTGCAAAATTTCGACCAGTGCCTCCACCTCCGGCACCTGGCAACCGGCTGAGCGCCAGAACATCAAGCGGGCCGGTGCAATCGGTGGAAAGCCTTGGTGCTCATCCAGTATCTGCCAGCCCTGCGGCACCAACCGTCGCGCCATGACCCCCACCGACAACCCCTGCTCAATCGCAATCGCGATGCCTCGCGGGCTCTGGCTGGTGTAAACCACCTGCCAGGAGCGCCCGGCCTGGGCCAGCGCCTGCACGGCGTTGGCGCGGAACGCACACCCTTCGGCGTACACCGCCAACGGCACCGACTGGCGCCCCACACCGCTCCAGCTCGGCGCCGCCACCCACACTAATGGCTCATCGCACAGGAACTCACCCGGCTGCAGGCCCGCATGCTCCACCCCCAACACCAGGTCCAGCTCGCCCCGGTGCAAACGGCCGACCAGCGCGGTGGACATTTCACAACACACATCCGGGCGCACCTGGGCAAACTGCGCCTGGAAGTCCTTGAGCATCCCGCCCAGGCAGTATTCGGCGTAATCCTCAGGCATCCCCAAGTGAATACACACCTGCTCATTCGGTAATTGCGCGGCAGTGACCGCTTCGCTGTGCAGTTTGAGGATTTGCCGGGCGTAGATCAGAAAGGTTTCCCCACCGGGAGTCAGGCCGATGGAGCGGCTGGTGCGGCGTATCAGCGGCGCCCCGACAATCTCTTCCAGCCGCTGCAAACTCTGGCTGACGGTGGATTGGGTTTTATGCAGGCGCTCGGCCGCAGCCGAAAACCCCTGGCACTCGATAATTGCCACAAACACTTTAAGTAAGCTGCCATCCAGTTCGCCTGACATAACTATCGCCCCTGCCGATGGATTCGATCACAACTTGTAATTTCCACTTCAAACCGGTTTACGCAACTATCAACTCAACAGAACAACCTGTTCATTTATCACTTCAGGAGCCCTGTATGAGTCTTAAACTTGCCGACGCCGAAACCGGTGATATCAGCGACATCATTAATACAGACCTTTATCCCATACATGATTCGGGCCATGTTCAATTACGGGCACTGATCGAACATGCACGCGCCGAGCTGGCCGAGGATGGCTGCTGCCTGCTGAAGAACTTTCTGCGCCCTGAAGCGCTGGAACAGGCCCGCCTTGAAGGCTTGGCGTTATCGGGCAAGACGTTTTATTCGGTGCGCAAGGTCAACGCTTACTTCACCGAAGACGATACCAGCCTGCCCCAGGATGACCCGCGCCGCACATTCATGGAGCGTACCAGCGGCTTCGTGACCCGCGACATGATCGCCCCCGACGCGATCATCCACCGCCTGTATGTGTCGCCGATGATGAAACGCTTTATCGGCGCCTGCCTCGATGAACCGGAGATTTTCGAATACGCCGACCCCTTCGCCGGGCTGGTGATCAACGTGATGCCCGAGGGCACCGAACAGCCTTGGCACTTCGACACCAACGAATTCATCGTCAGCATGATGACCCAGAAGCCCGAAGCCGGCGGCCTGTTCGAATACGCGCCGATGATTCGCTCACGCACCCAGGAAAACCTCGGCGCCGTAGGCAAAGTGGTACGCGGTGAAGACCACTCGCGGGTGCAGGAGCTGGAACTCAACCCTGGTGACCTGCAGATCTTCAAGGGCCGTTTCTCGGTACACCGCGTGACCCGCGTGGAAGGCGCCACTGAGCGCAATACGGCGATCTTTGCCTACTCGGAAAAGCCCGGAATCATCGGCCGTGCGCAACGCACCAAGCAGCTTTACGGACGCCTGTCCGAAGCGCATCTGCAAGCCGAACGCAACCTGGTGCGCAGCGACCAATTGCTCGACTGACACCGCCCACACATACCTAGAAAAACACCGACCGTATTTGCCCTGCGAGGAACACCCCATGAGTCTGTCCGGCCCGAACCGCAACCCCGCCGACTGCGAACCAACCTACGACGAGATCCAGCAAATCCAGCTGGACCGCCTGCAACGCGTACGCAACGAACTGAAAAAACGCGACTACGCCGCCTGCGTGCTGTTCGACCCCACCCACATGCGCTACGCCACTGGCTCACGCAACATGCAGGTGTACTCGGCGCGTAACCCGGCGCGCTATGCCTTTATCCCGGCGGAAGGCCCGGTGGTGATCTTCGAATTCGGCGGTTGCCTGCACTTGGCCGAAACCCTGAATACCGTGGACGAAGTACGCCCGGCCAAGGCGATCTCCTATTATTTTTGCGAGAGCTTTTTAGGCAATGTTACCGCCGACTGGGCCGCCGAAATCGACGAGTTGGTGCGCAAGTGCGGCGGTGGTAAACGCATCGCCATCGAGAGCGCCACCTCGGCAGCCGCGTTCGAGCTGCAAAAGCTCGGTTACCAGGTGTTCGACGCCCAGGAACCGCTGGAGCGTGCGCGCTGCATCAAGGTGCCCAACGAGCTGAAAATGATCCGCGCCAGCCTGCGTGCCACCGAGGCCGGGGTGCGCCTGATGGAAAGCAAACTCACCCCCGGCATCACCGAGAACCAGCTGTGGTCGCACCTGCACCAGCATGTGATCGCCACCGACGGCGACTACGTCGAAACCCGTCTGCTGTCCTCCGGGCCGCGCACCAACCCGTGGTTCCAGGAATGCAGCACCCGACCGATTGAAGCCGGTGATCTGGTGGCCCTCGACACCGACGTGGTCGGGCGTTTCGGCTACTACGCGGACTTCTCTCGCACGTTTTTGTGTGGCGATCAGGCCGCCACCGCCAAGCAGCAAGAACTGTACAAACTCGCCTACGAGCAGGTGCAAACCAACGTCGAAATGCTCAAGGCCGGGCGCAGCTTCAAGGAATACGCCGAGATGGCCTGGAAGATTCCCGACCATTACAAGAACAACCGCTATTTCGCCCTGGTACACGGCGTTGGCATGACCGGTGAATACCCTTATGTGGTGCACCGCGAAGACATCGATGCGCTGGGCTATGACGGTGTGTTCGAGGCGGGCATGACCATCTGCGTGGAAAGCTACATTGGCCACGACGACGGCGGCGAAGGCGTGAAGCTCGAAGAACAAATCTACATCCACGAACACGGCATCGAGTTGCTCTCCGACTACCCGTTCGACCCGCGCCTGTTGCGGTAATACCTCACATGATCGTTCCCACGCTCTGCGTGGGAAGGCCGCACCGGACGCTCTGCGTCCTGGCTTTGCAAGGATGACGCAGAGCGTCAACGGATGCATTCCCACGCAGAGCGTGGGAACGATCAATCAAGGGGCGTAGGCAAGGCGGACCAGTAACATGCATTTATAGAAGGTTACGTCGCAGTATTTGTCGTTTGTCGATCTTTGCGCAAATGACAAAACTGCGGGCATCTCTAATAAAAACAACATGAGAGCTGCCCTATGTCCTATCCCATTGCCCGCCTCCTGACTTCGTTTTGCCTTGTTCTTCTGCCGGTTTCACAGCGGTCTCGGCTGCGCGCGCATCGCGCTTGCCACTGACCCTTGCGGTTCAACAAAAACGCATATTCGCAAGTACCGGAGAGGCTTATGAAAGACTTGACGACCCTGGACGGCGCCCTGGCGCATCCAGCCGTAAATGATCTGTGTGCCCAAGTGCAGAGCGGCGAGATCAACCGCCGCCAATTCCTGCGCACCGCCGCCCTGCTGGGCATCACCGTGGCCAGCGCCTCAAGCTTTATCGGCTCGGCCTTACTGGGTAACGATGCCCTGGCCGCCGACGCCGCTCCCGCCCGCCAAGGTGGCAGCCTGCGGTTCGCGTGCGCCATCCAGGAAATCCAGGACCCGATGCTGATCACCTGGATCGAAGCCTCGAACCTGTTGCGCAACTCGCTGGAATACCTGACCTGGGTCGACGCCGACAACATCACTCACCCTTACCTCGCCGAGAGCTGGAGCCCGTCCGAAGACCTCACCACCTGGACCTTCAACCTGCGCCAGGACGTGAAGTGGAGCAACGGCGATACCTTCAACGTCGACGATGTGCAACACAACATTGAGCGCTGGATTGCCGCCGACTCCAAGTCGGTCAACCGCACCGCGTTCCAGGACATCAAAGCCTTCGAAAAACTCAGCGACTACCAGTTCCGCCTGCAACTCAAGCGGCCGATGCTGGCGATCCCGGAGATGCTCAACGCGTTCACCTGCGCCATTGTGCACCGCAGCTTTAAAGCCGGTGATGACTGGGCCAAAAACCCGCTGGGCACCGGGCCGTTCAAGCTGGTGTCGTTTGCGGTGAACAAGCAGGCGACCTTCGCCAAGCGCGCTGATTACTGGCGCAAACCGGCGAATCTCGACGAGTTGCGTTACGTCGACATGGGCACCGATATCTCCACCCACCTCGCCGCGCTGCAAGCCGGCCAGGTGGATGTGTTGTATCGCGTAACGGTGGCCGAGCTGGACCTGGCCAAACGCCTGCCCGGCGCACAGTTGCTGACCTGCAAATCCGCACAGACCGTGGTGATGCGCATGGCCTGCGACCAAAAGCCCTTCGACGACCTGCGCATCCGCAAGGCTGTGGTGCTGTGTGCCGACAACGCCCAAATGCTCAAGATCGCGTATCGCGGCATGGGCACCCTGGGCGAAGACCACCATGTGGCACCCTCCCACCCCGAATATTTCCCGCTGCCCAAGCGCAACCGTGACGTGGCCGCCGCGAAGAAACTGCTGGCCGACGCCGGGCACCCAAATGGCATCGACATCGACCTGATCGTCGGCAATACCCAGGGCCGCTATGAACAGGACTGCGCGCAGATCCTGCAACAGAACTGCCTGGAAGCCGGTATCCGAATCAACCTCAAGGTCATCCCGGCCACCCAGTACTGGCCGATTTGGGACAAGGCCGCCTTCAGCCTGACTTACTGGGCCCATCGCCCATTGGGTGTGATGTCGTTGGAGTTGGCCTACCGCAGCGGCGGTGCCTGGAATGAAAGCCACTACAGCGACCCGGCGTTCGACGCCGCGCTGGATACCGCGATGGGCATCATCGATCCCAAGCAACGCGCCGTGGCCATGGAAAAAGTCGAACGCATCCTGCAAGACGCTTGCGTGATGGTGCAGCCGTTCTGGGGCGATAAATTCACCGCTGCCAGCAAAAAGGTGCAGGGCTTTCGCGTGCACCCGTCCGACTTCTACCCGATGGATGAGGTGTGGTTGAGCGCGTGATTCAACGCGCCGCCGCCCGCCGCGCAGGCTTGCGCCCGCGCGGCGAATCCCTTGATTAGCCGGAGCGTGCAAGCATGGCTGAATTTCTATTACGCAAATTGCTGATGCTGGTGGCAACTCTGCTGTCGGTGTCGCTGATCGTGTTCCTGGCCCTGGAACTGAATATTGAGGACGTCGCGATCAACGTCCTCGGCCCCTACTCCGCCGCCGACCAGCGCGCCGCATGGCTGGTGGAACACGGCTACAACCAGCCATTTGTGTGGCGCTACCTGGTGTGGCTGAAAGATTTTGTGACTGGCGACTGGGGCACCTCGGTGTATTTCCGTGAGCCAGTGCTCAAGCTGTTGCTGCCTAACCTCTGGCAAACCCTGACCCTGGCCGGGCTGGCCTTGTTGGTGATGGTGCCGGTGGCGCTGACCCTGGGCATTCTCGCCGGGGTCCGCCAAGGCTCGCCGATCGACCGGCTGGTGTCGTTCCTGTCGATCGTCACCACCTCGATTCCGGACTTCGCCAGCGCGGTGTTTGTCTCGGCAATCTTTGTGTTCTGGCTCAACTGGCTGCCAGGTGTGAGCAGCATGAGCGATGGTTTCAGCGCCGTGGAACTGGTGCTGCCGCTGATGGTGCTGTGCCTGTTCGGCATCGGCTACCTGGCGCGGATTACCCGCGCCTCGATGGTCGAGGTGATGCAGGCACCGTATATCCGCACCGCGCGGCTCAAGGGCGCGTCGACCACGCGCATCGTGCTGCGGCATGCGCTGCGCAATGTGCTGATCGCGCCGGTCACGGTGATCATGTTGTACATCCCCTGGCTGCTGTCGAACGTGATCGTGGTCGAGGTGTTTTTCGCCTACAAGGGCTTCGGCTCAATGCTCTACACCGCGTCCCTCAACCATGACGTCTACCTGATCGAAGCCTGCGCAATGATCAGCGGCGTGGTGGTGGGCACCAGCAAGATCTTCTCGGACCTAGCCTACACCTGGCTCAACCCGCGCATCACCCTGCGCAGTCTCGGCGGAGGCAGCCAATGAACTTCCTGAAAACCTTCAAACATCCCCTGGCCCTGCTCGGCCTGTTGCTGGTGGGCGGCTGGGTGCTGATCGCACTCGGTGCGCCATGGCTGGCACCCCATGATCCGCTGGAAAGCTTTACCCCACTGCTCACGCCAATGACCGCTGGTGATGACGGCGCAAGCTTCCTGCTGGGCACCGACATGATCGGCCGCGACATTCTTTCGCGGCTGATCTGGGGTACGCGCACGGTGCTGTTCTGGTCGATCCTCGCCACCCTCACCGCGTTTGCGGTAGGCATTGCCATGGGCCTATGCGCCGGTTACTTCAACGGTTGGGTCGATGCAGTGCTGTCTTATGTGGCCGACACCGTGCTGTCGTTTCCGGTGCTGGTGTTGTACATCGTGATCATCATCGCCCTCGGCGCGTCGGCGCTGAACATCCTGATTGCGGTGACGTTCACCAGTGCACCGGCGATTTTCCGCATCATGCGTGCGCTGACCATTGATATCCGCTCGCGCGACTATGTGCTCAGCGCCATCACCCAAGGCGAAGGCTCGCTGCGCATCATGCTGGTGGAAATCCTGCCCAACTGCGGCGGCCCGTTGATCGTCGACTTCTGCCTGCGCATTGGCTACACCGCGATCATGATCGGCGCCCTGGGTTTTCTCGGCCTGGGACTGCCACCGCCCACCCCGGACTGGGGCGGCATGATCAACGACGGCCGCGCCATGGCCATTACCTTTCCGCACCTGGTGATCTTCCCGTGCATCGCCATCTCCACCCTGATGCTTGGCCTGAGCTTGCTCGCCGACGGGCTGGATGAACACGCGCAGCAAGGCGCAAGGAGTTGAGCATGAGCATGAGCATGAGCATGAGCAGCCATCAAACGGTATTGCGGGTGGACAACCTGTCCATCGAACTGCCCAAGGGCGCGGACCGCAGCCACGCCGTACAAGGCATCAGCCTGGAAGTGCGCAAGGGTGAAATCCTCTGTGTGATCGGCGAGTCCGGCTCAGGTAAATCGGTGCTGTCGGCGGCGATCATGGGCGATTACGCCAAGGGTCTGCAGCATGCCGGCGGGGTCATCGACTTCCTCGGCGACGATATCTGCACCCTGAGTGACGCGCGGTTGCGCGCACTGCGCGGTAACCGGATCGCGATGATTTTCCAGGAGCCGATGGCGGCGCTGAACCCGGCGATTCGGATTGGCAAGCAAGTCGAAGAAATCTTCGATATCCACGCGCCAAAGATGCCCGCCGCCGAGCGTCGCGAACGCATGCTCGCGCTGCTGGAATCCACCCAGTTGCCAGACCCGCCGCGCATCGCCAACAGCTTTCCTCATCAACTGTCCGGCGGCCAATGCCAGCGCGTGGTGATCGCGATGGCATTGGCGATGAACCCGGACCTGTTGATCGCCGATGAACCCACCACGGCCCTCGACGTGACCACCCAGGCCCAGGTGTTGAAGCTGGTGCGCGACCTGCGCGGGCGTGGTCAGCACGGCATTCTGTTTATCACCCACGACTTCGGTGTGGTGGCGCAGATTGCCGACCGTATCGCCGTGATGGAAGGCGGACGCCTGGTGGAAATCGGCGAGCGCGACCAGGTGCTGAATGCCCCGGCCCACGCCTACACCCGCAAGCTGATCGCGGCGGTGCCGGCGCTGCATCCGGAACTACACGCGCCGTGTGCCGATGGCGAGTTGGCGTTGCGCATCGAAAACCTGACCAAGACCTACAACGTCGGCGGCAGCTCGGTCGCGGCGCTGCGCAATGTGTCATTGAACCTGCCACAGGGTAAGACGCTGGCGATTGTGGGCGAGTCCGGCTCGGGCAAAAGCACCTTGGTCAAAGCCGCGATCCGTCTGGTGGACAGCGACAGCGGCCATGTGTGGGTCGGCGATACCGACTTCCTGGCCTTGCGCGGCTCGGCCCTGGCGGCCAATCGGCGGCGTATCCAAATGATCTTCCAGGACCCTTACGGCTCCCTGAACCCACGGCACCGCGTCGGCGACATCATCGCCCGCGCCGCGCAATTACGTGGGTTGTCCGCCAAGGACGCCTGGGCCGAAGCCGGTGACCTGCTCGAACAAGTGGGCCTCAAGCGCGACGCGTTGCAGCGCAAACCCCGGCAGTTCTCCGGCGGTCAGCGCCAGCGCATCGGCATCGCCCGCGCACTGGCGATGCGCCCGGAAGTGTTGATCGCCGATGAAAGCGTTTCGGCGCTGGATGTGTCGGTGCAAAAACAAGTGCTGGAGCTGCTGGCCGACCTTCAGAAAAAGCTGAACCTGAGCATCCTGTTTATCACCCACGACCTGCGCGTGGCGGCGCAGATCAGCGACCACATCGCGGTGATGCGCCAGGGTGAAGTCGTCGAATACGGCACCGCCGAACAGGTGTTGCTGCGGCCGCAAAACGCCTACACCCAGGCGTTGCTGGCGGCAGCGCCGGGCGCATCGGAACTGCCCACAGGCGGGCCACCGCTACGGCTGATCCGTCCCGCCGCGCACTGAGTTTGACCCTTTTCCCTGCGTCGCAGCGTTCGCTGCGGCAATGGGCTGCTGTTGCCAAAAAAAACCAATAACGAGAGCGAAATCATGCGACCAACCCTACGTTACCTCGCCCTGGCCCCCGTGCTCGGTGCCCTTGCGGCACCGGCCATGGCCATCCAGGTCACCGACAACCTCGACCTCGGCGGTGCCGTCCGCGCGCGTTGGGACTATGACCCGGACCGCGACATCCAGAAGTTCGGCCTCGACACCGCGTTCCTCAGCGCCAAGTACAACTCCGACACCTGGATCGGTGAGGCGCAATACCGCTTCTACGGGCGTTCGTACCCCTACCAGTACACCAAGAACTACGGGGATATCCAGTTCGCCAAATTTGCCTGGGTTGGCTACAAGTTCAACCCCGAGCAGCAGGTGCAAGTGGGTCTGAACACCGTGCCGTTCGGCTTGCAGCCGTATTTCGGCAGCACCTTCTACGAAACCCTGGGTAACGTGATCGGTCTGGAAGACGTGCAACAGGTCGGCGCCAAATACATCCAGCAAAGTGGCGACTGGAATATCCAGGCCGGTTACTACGTGCGTCCGGCGTGGCAAGGCAAGGGCACGAGCAATGGCGTGACCTACTCCAGCGTGGTCTCCAAAGCCGACAGCTACGTGGCCGATGGCAGCAATAACCAAGAACGCAACACCGTAGTGGTGCGCGTGGCCAAGGCCATGGACCTGGGTAATTGGAAGTCCGAAGTCGGCCTCTCCGGCCTCACCTCGACCCTGGAAAACAAAGACACCGGCAACGACGGCCGCCGCAACGCCGTGGCCATCCACTACCTGGGCAAAAACGGCCCGTGGGGCATTCAATTGCAGGCGGCGCGCCAGCAAATGTCACCGCGCAATGAAGGCACCGATGGTGTGGTGACGCTGGGCGGGTATGACGGCACCTTCAACGTCGCCAGTCGCGGCAACTTGTACGTGGCGGATTTGAGTTATGACGTGGGTGGCAAGTACCTGTTCGATCAGATCAGTGGGGTGAAGCTGTATGCCAACTACAGCGCGTTCGACAAGTCTGAAAATGAGTTCAAGACCTCGCAGCGGGTGATCCTGGGGACCTCGTTTTCGTTCAGCAAGTTGTGGATCGCGACGGAGTGGTTGATCGGCAAGAACGACCCGTATATTGGGGGCAGCAGCTATACCCAAAGCCTGGGGGCTGGGGGTAGTAATCAGTGGGAGAATCAGCTGTACATGAACATTGGTTATTACTTCTAATAGGCGTCATCACTGACGCCATCGCAGGCAAGCCAGCTCCCACATTTTGACCGCGCCGCCAACCAAATGTGGGAGCTGGCTTGCCTGCGATGAGGCCGCCAGAAACAACATAAAAACAATAAGTGTGGAATCCTTTTCATGCGCCAACTGCCCTCCCTCAACATGCTCCGCGTCTTCGAAGAAGTCGCCCGCCATCGCAGCTTCAGCCAGGCCGCCGTGGGCCTCAATGTGACCCAAGGCGCGGTCAGCCGCCAAATCAAACAGCTGGAAGACTACCTCGGCGTCGCCCTCTTCATCCGCACGCCCCAAGGCCTGTCCCTGACCGAAGCCGGTTTCGCCCTCTCCCCGCACCTGAGCGACGCCTTCGACCATATCGAGCGCGCCCTGCAAGCTGTGCGCGTACCCAACCTGCGCCAGCGCCTGCGTATCGTCGCGCCACCCACCTGGGCCACCCGTTGGTTATCCGCACACCTGCGGCGTTTTTGCGAGCGTTACCCGGATATCAACCTCAGCGTTACCCACCAGAGCAGCCACGACAGCCTGGCGGAAATCGACTGTCAGATTCGCTTTGGCCTTGAGCCCGCCGCGCAGTGCAGCAGCGAATTGCTGGTGATGGAACGCCACATTGCCGTGGCCAGCCCGGAGCTGTTCAGCGATGGCCAACCACCCGACCTGCGTCGCCTTCCATTGCTGCACATCCTGCACGACGGCAAGCGTTTGAAGGTCTGGGAGAACTGGCTGGCGGCCATGGGCCGAGAGGACATCGATGCGGACCGGGGGCTGGAATTCAGCACCCTGGACCAGGTGATTCACACCGCCCTGGCAGGCGGTGGATTAGCCGTGATCGACCGGCAGATGATCGAACGCGAGCTGGCCAATGGCAGCCTGCTGCCGATCACTCCCGTGGAAGTGATCGGCCCCTATGGCTATTGGCTGGATGTGGCGACGGAAAAGCAGGGCCTATCCAAGGTTCGGTTGTTTACGCAGTGGCTGGGCCAGGTCAGCAATCCCTGACACCGGTGGCGCCTCGGCCTTGCACGCCTGGCTCAAGGTCAACGCCTTGGTTTCCGGCGCCCAGGCCCAGGAGATGATCGCGCCAAACACCAGGATCGCCGCCAGAATGCCCATGGTCGGGCTCAAGCCAATCCCGGCCACACTCACCGGCAGCAGAAAGGTACTGATCGCCGAACCCAAGCGGCTCACCGCCGTCGCCAGGCCGATACCGCTGGCGCGCACTTCGGTGGGGAAGCTTTCCGCCGGGAATACGCCCACCAGATTGCTGACCGCCGACAGCACCAGGGTGAACACGCCGAACGTCAACACCATCAGCCATGCCAGGCTGCCCGGCAACACCGCCAGCAGGAACAACGCCGCCGCAAGGATGATGAAGGAGTTGATCAAAAAGCCTCGCCGCGAGAACTTCACCGTGCACCAGATGCCCATCAGCGCACCGACAATCAGCAGCAGGTTCAGCAGCAGCTCAGTGCCGAAACCTTGGGACAGGCCCATCTTCTGCAGGATCGACGGCAGGAAGGTGTAGATCGCGAAATACGGCATCACGATGCACACAAAGAACAGGCAGTTGAACGCGGTGCGCTTACGGTATTCACGGCTGAACAACACGCCGTAGCCGGAACGTTTTTTTATGGACGGTTCCTCATCCAGCACCACATGTTCACCCAGGTGCTTTTTGACGATGGCGCGGGCCTCAGCGATGCGACCACGGTTGACCAGCCAGCGCGGGGATTCCGGGGTGCCAATACGCGCGAGCAGGATCAATCCGGCCGGGATTGCGGAGGACGCCAGCATCCAGCGCCAGGCATCATCACCCAGGCTGAGCATGGCAGTGCCGACAAAGGTCGCCGCGACATAACCGAAGGTCCAGATCACGCTGAACGAACCGAGCAGCACGCCACGGTGTTTCTTCGGCGAGAACTCAGCGAGCATCGCATGGCCAACACTGAAATCCCCACCCAGGCCGATGCCAATGAGGATGCGGCACAGCAACAGGCCCATGGCTGTCTCGGCATAGAACTGCATCACCGACGCCACGGTAATCAGCACAAAGCTGACCAGGAAGATTTTCTGTCGCCCGAGGGTGTCGGAGATCCAGCCGAAAAACAGGCTGCCCAAAAACAGACCGATCAGGGCCGAAGCGCCGATCAAGCCTTGCCAGAACGCATCAAGTTGCATCTGCGGGCTAAGCAGGGTGAAGGCGATACCGATCAGGCCGAGGATATAGCCGTCGGTAAAATGCGCGCCGAAGGTCAGGCCGGCGATTTTCAGGTGAAAGCGGCCGATCGGCAGGTCGTCGATATTAACGGGTTGAGCGGTCATGGTGTTCTCCATATTGTTTTTCTTGACGGAGTAACAGCGGGCAAGCTGCATTCCCTGCAGGAGCTGGCTTACCAGCGCCTACAGGGGGCGGTGGTGTTTTACAGACCACCCATCAGCAGGTACTTGATCTCCAGATAGTCATCCAGGCCGTACTTGGAGCCTTCACGGCCCAGGCCTGATTCCTTGATACCGCCAAACGGCGCGACTTCGGTGGAGATAATTCCTTCGTTGATGCCGACCATGCCGGCTTCCAGGCCTTCGGCCATACGCCATACGCGGCCGATATCGCGGCTGTAGAAGTACGCCGACAAACCGAACGGCGTGTCATTGGCGCGTTGCAATACCTCTGCCTCATCACTGAAGCGGAAACACGCCGCCACCGGGCCGAAGGTTTCTTCTTGCGCAATCAACATGTCGCCGTGGGCTTCGGTGAGGATGGTCGGTTCAAAGAACGTCCCGCCCAAGGCATGACGACGGCCGCCGCAGAGCAACTTGGCGCCCTTCTCCAAGGCATCACCCACATGCGCTTCGACCTTGGCCAACGCCGCTGCGTTGATCAACGGGCCCTGTTCGGTTTCGCCGTCCAGGGCGCTGCCGACGCGCATCGCGCTGACCGCTTCGGCCAGCTTGCGGGTGAAGGCGTCGTACACACCGTCCTGGATGAAGAAGCGGTTGACGCACACGCAGGTTTGCCCGGTGTTGCGGAACTTGGACGCCATCGCGCCCTTGACGGCGGCGTCCAGATCGGCATCGTCGAACACGATAAACGGCGCGTTGCCGCCCAGTTCCAGGGAGACTTTTTTCAGGGTGTCTGCCGCCTGGCGCATCAGCAATTTGCCGGTGCGCGTGGAGCCGGTGAACGACAGCTTGCGCACCACGCTGGAGGCTTGCAGGGCACCGCCGATGGCCACGGCATCGCCGGAGACAATGTTGAACACACCGGCCGGGATACCCGCCTGCTCGGCCAGTACTGCCAGGGCAAACGCCGACAACGGCGTCTCTTCCGACGGTTTGAGGATCATGGTGCAACCTGCCGCCAACGCCGGACCGACCTTGCGGGTGACCATGGCCAGGGGGAAGTTCCACGGGGTGATCGCGGCGACCACGCCGATGGCTTCCTTCACGACAATGATCCGCGCATCCGCCTTGTGGCTCGGAATCACGTCGCCGTAGGCGCGCTTGGCTTCTTCACCGAACCATTCCAGAAAGCTCGCGGCGTAGACCACTTCGCCCATGGCTTCGGCCAGGGGCTTGCCTTGTTCCAGGCTGAGCAGTTGCGCCAGGTCCTTTTGGTTGCTGAGCATCAACTCGCTCCAGCGCTTGAGGCGCTGGCTGCGCTCCTTGGCCGTGAGCTTGCGCCAGGCCGGCAAGGCGCGGTTGGCGGCGTCGATGGCCAGGTCTGTTTCTTCGGCGGCGGCACGTTGGACATCAACGATCAGCGCGCCATTGGCCGGGTTGACCACCGGGTAAGTCGGGCCACCGCTGGACCATTGGCCATCGATGTAATTACCAGTGCGAATCAGCGGGTTCATGCCACGGCCTCAATCAGGTTGAAACGGTCCTGGCCCGGACGGGCCTCACGCAGGATGCGCTTGCCGGCGGTGTAGTCGTTGATCACATCGCACGGGGTGTAATTGCGTTCCAGCTCGTGCAGCTCTTCGGCATCCAATTGGGTGTCCAAGGCTGCCAAGGCGCTGTCGAACTGCGCGGTGGTGTCGGCGCCCACCAGCATCACGTCGACGCCAGGGTGATTGGCGACCCAAGCCTGAGCGATCTGCGCATTCGATACACCACGGGCACGCGCCACGCGTTGTACCGAATGGGCGATATCGAACGACGCCTGGTCGCTGTACATCTGCTGGGTAAAGAAGTCGGTTTGGTTACGGGTCGACTGCACTTCGCCGGTGAGCAAACCACGCGCCAGCGGGCTGAACACCGAGACGCCCAAGCCCTGGTTGCGGCAGAACGGGATCATCTCGCGCTCTTCTTCACGGTAGGCGCAGTTCAGTTGCAGCTGCATATTGATCGGCTTGACCCAGCCATTACGCTCGCAAGCCATGAGGATTTTCGCCAGTTGGCCGGTGAGCATGGTCGACACGCCGATGTAGCGCGCCTTGCCGGAACGTACGATGTCGTTCATGGCGCTCATGGTTTCTTCGACAGGGGTGTTCACATCAAAGTAATGCAGCATGAACACGTCGACGTAATCCATGCCGAGGCGGCTGAGGGAGGCGTCGATGCTGTCCATGATGTGCTTGCGCGAGTGGCCGCTGGCATTGATGCCGCTGCGGGTGCCGTAGCCGACCTTGGTGGTAACCACGATGTCTTCACGCCGCGCCACGCGCTTGAGGATGCGCCCTACCACTTCTTCGCCGACACCCGCCGAATAGAAGTCGGCCAGGTCGATGAAGTTGACGCCGTTGTCCAGGGCGTGGGCGACGATCGGCTCGCTTTGTTTTTCGTCGAAGATCCACGGTTTCCAGTCCGGGGTGCCCATGTTCATGGTGCCCAGGCACAGACGCGATACTTGCAGGCCGGAGTTGCCCAAACGAATGTATTGCATGGGAATCTCCTCAGGCCTTTGGCGTGTAGAAAGGGTTGCTGATGTGGTTGACCACATCGGCCAACTGCGCGGTGTACGGCGTGCCGGTCAGGGCGGCGCGGATCGCGGTTCGGCAAGCGTTGTAGTTGTTCAGGTAAACCGCGTCGAGGTCATCGCAGCCCGGGTTGACCCAGTTCGCGGTGACGATGGCCCACTCGTCCTCGGCTTCCGGCGGCAAGGTGCCATCCAGCAAGGCTTCGAGGACCGCCTTGGCGATCCCGGCCTGGGACGCGCCCCAGGTGGCATTGCCGTGCAGGTCGCTGCTGATTTCAGCTTTGTTGACGTAGAGGGTCATGGGTTTGACCGGGATGTTCGGCTGGGCGATCACCATGAATGGGCAATGGCCCTGGCTTGGGGATGCGAGACTATTGGCAAAGGCCTGGCCGGCCGGGCCATTACGTGGGCCGATGAGGATGTTGATATGGGCAGCATTGACGCCTGGGCCTTCGAAGCCTTCGCCGATGTACAGATCAAGTGCTTTCATTTTCGCAAACGCTCGTTGTTGTTATGGGGAGCTTGTCTGCGAATTTTTAGCACTGGACTTCGAAGCGGCCGTAACCATTAAAAGTCATGGGGCTGTGAGTTTTTCTCATGGCCCCGTTACAGGTCGAGTTCCATCTTAATGATCTCGATGGAAACCGGGCTGTTGCCACGGCTGAACGTACCCTCGCCGACCTTGCGAAAGCCGAAAGCGGCATAGAATTTTTCGGCGGTGAGGGTCGCTTCCAGGTAAGCCTTGGCGTGGCCGGCGGTTTTGATGCGCTGTAACGCTTCGTTCAGCAAACGCGCACCAATGCCCTGCCCGGCTGCATCACCGCGGATAAATAGTTTGCTGACTTCATGTCCATCGATTTCGATGAAACCTTGCAACCTATCGGTGTGCGCCAGCCACAGATTACCGGCAGTGATGGCCTCACGGTAAGTCTCGGGCGAACGGCCGTCGAGCCACATGGCAATCTGTTCGGGGCTGTAGTCGTCATTACAGAGGTTTTCGACGGAATTTTTATGCACTTCAAAGATGCTTTCAGCGTCTTTGAGCGTGGCTGGACGGATCAGTATTTTTTTCATTCCCTTGAGTTTCCATGTGCAATCAATGAACTCAAGCTTTATAGCCGACTGGGCGTCTGGCAGCGACCCAAGACCGCACATCGTGTGCGTTGACCTACTGTGCCACACACCATATAGTGTGCCCACAAACAAAACAGACCACTACATAGTGTGCAGTATCGGTTTTTTCCGACCACACTATCCGCAGTATTTCAATGCCTAGTAGCCTGCAAACCGCATATTTTTGGACGGGCTCACATGCCGTCAGAACAGACCAGGAAGGAGTATTTCAATGTTGAGTTGGGATGAAGTCGACAACGAAGACACCGGTGCAGCGGTGATCAAAGGCGCCAACGCCGGCCACGCCACCGAAGCCAACATGGACCGCCTCGACGGTGCCGGTGCTGCCGCCGCACTGGAAGCGCGTCACGTGACCGCCAACGACTCCGCCGCGATTATCCGCGCCAAGGCCGCTCTCGATAGCCTGGATGTCGCCGAAGGCCTCGCCGAACTCGAAGGCGCCTCCGCCCGTGTCGCCGTTGACGAAAAGCGCATGATCAACTGCCGCGCCGACCTCAACCAACTCGTGCCCTTCAAGTACGACTGGGCCTGGCAAAAGTACCTCGACGGCTGCGCCAACCACTGGATGCCGCAAGAGGTCAACATGACCGCCGACATCGCCCTGTGGAAAAACCCCGAAGGCCTGACCGACGACGAACGCCGCATCGTCATGCGCAACCTCGGCTTCTTCTCCACCGCCGACTCCCTGGTGGCCAACAACCTGGTCCTGGCCGTGTACCGCCTGATCACCAACCCGGAGTGCCGCCAGTACATCCTGCGCCAGGCCTTCGAAGAAGCGATCCACACCCACGCTTACCAATACTGCATCGAATCGCTGGCCATGGATGAAGGCGAGATCTTCAACATGTACCACGAGATTCCATCGGTCGCCAAAAAGGCCGCCTGGGGCCTCAAGTACACCCGCTCGATCTCCGATCCGAAGTTCGAAACCGGCACCGTCGACACCGACAAAGAACTGCTGCGCAACCTCGTCGCTTACTACTGCGTCCTGGAAGGCATCTTCTTCTACTGCGGCTTCACCCAGATCCTGTCCATGGGCCGTCGCAACAAAATGACCGGCGTGGCCGAACAGTTCCAGTACATCCTGCGCGACGAGTCGATGCACCTGAACTTCGGTATCGATGTGATCAACCAGATCAAAATCGAAAACCCGCACTTGTGGGATGCCGAGATGAAGGAAGAAGCGACCCAGATGATTTTGCAGGGGACGCAGCTGGAGATTGAATACGCTCGCGATACCATGCCGCGTGGGGTGTTGGGGATGAATGCGGCGATGATGGAGGATTATCTGAAGTTCATCGCTAACCGTCGCCTGTCGCAGATTGGTTTGAAAGAAGAGTATCCGGGGACAACGAATCCGTTTCCTTGGATGAGCGAGATTATGGACTTGAAGAAAGAGAAGAACTTCTTCGAAACCCGTGTGATCGAGTACCAAACTGGCGGCGCGCTGAGCTGGGACTAATCAACGACACAGATCCAAAAATGTGGGAGCACGCCTGCTCCCACATGGGGTCTGCGGTGTTCTCTAGATTTTGCAAGCAAGCCATTTATGCCCAACCAAACCATCAAGACGCCCTGCGTCGGTCTGTGCTCCACCGTTTACGGGGACCTGGTCTGCCGGGGCTGCAAGCGTTATCACCATGAAGTGATCCAGTGGAACGGCTACAACGCCGAGGAAAAACAGGCGGTGTGGTTGCGTCTGGAACAATTGCTGGTACAGGTGATGACCAGCAAGTTGGAGGTGTTTGATGCGCACCTGCTGCGCCTGCAACTTGAAAATCGCAAGATTCGTTTTATGCCGCACCAGTCGCCGTATTGCTGGGCGTACCAGTTGATTGCCCGGGGCGCGAGGGTGATCTCCAAGCTGGATGCGTATGGGCTGGCGTTGTTGCCGGAGTTTCGTGAGCGCAGCCTTGCGGATCTGCGGGATGCGATCGACCGAGAGTTCTTTCTATTGTCCGAGGCACATTACGAGCGGTATATCGCGCCGGGGTTTCTGCGCGAGACGTTTGGAGCTGCATTGATAGCTACTCTCTGAAGATCACCACAAAACCCATGTGGGAGCGGGCTTGCTCGCTCCCACATGTGGATTTGTGGCAGTCAGGAAGTCCAGGACGGATCGCGCTCGGCCTGCAAGCCATAACGCTCAATCGCCTGCTGACACACCTCCCGCCCCAGACTCCCCTGCTCCACCAATGCCGTCAGCGCAGCCAGCACAAGGTGATGGCGATCCACCTCAAAGAAATCACGCAACGCCGCCCGGGTATCGCTGCGGCCAAACCCATCAGTGCCCAGCACGGTGTAGCTGGAATCCAGATACGAACCAATCATCTGCGGAACTGCCCGTACATAGTCGGATACTGCAATCACTGGCGAACCTTGGGGCAGGCATGAATTCACATGACTCACCCGTGCAGCCTCCTGCGGGTGCAGCCGATTCCAGCGCTCCACCTCCCGAGCATCCCGCGCCAGCTCGCTGAAACTGGTGACGCTGAACACTTCGCTCGCGACCTGCCAATCCTCTGCCAGCAATTGCGCCGCAGCCTGGGCTTCACGCACCAACGTCCCGGAACCGAGCAAACGCACCTTGGCGTCGCATGCCCCTTGCAGGCGATACATACCCTTGATGATCGCCGCTTCAACGCCTTGCAGCAGGGTCGGCTGTGGGTAATTTTCGTTCATCAGGGTGACGTAGTAGAACTCATCGACATCCTGTTCGAGCATTTGGCGCATGCCGTGGTCGAGGATCACCGCGAATTCCCCGGCAAACGCTGGATCGTAAGCCCGGCAATTGGGCACGGTGGCAGCGGTCAGGTGGCTGCTGCCGTCCTGGTGCTGCAAACCTTCGCCGCCCAACGTCGTGCGGCCAGCGGTGGCCCCCAACAAGAAGCCACGGGCGCGTTGGTCGGCGGCGGCCCAGATCAAGTCGCCGACACGCTGAAAGCCGAACATCGAGTAATAGATGTAGAACGGCAGCATGCGCAGGCCATGTACCGAATAGCTGGTAGCCGCCGCGACCCAGGAGCTGATGGCGCTGGCTTCGCTGATGCCCTCCTCCAGAATCTGCCCGTCGGTGGCTTCGCGGTAGCTGAGGATCGAGCCGATGTCTTCCGGCTCATAACGCTGACCGACGCTGGAATAGATGCCAATCTGCTTGAACAGGTTGGCCATGCCGAAGGTACGCGCCTCATCCGCCACGATGGGCACGATACGCGGGCCAAGGCCCTTGTCCTTGAGCAGGTTGGTGAGCATGCGCACAAAGGCCATGGTGGTGGACATTTCCTTGCCTTCGGCTGCCGTGGCGAAACCCGCGTAACCCGCTACCGGCGGCACGCTGACCGATGCTGCAACCTGACTGCGACCGGGCACATAACCGCCCAGCGCGTTACGCCGTTGATGCAGGTAGCGCAATTCAAGGCTGTCATCCGCCGGTTTGAAGAAGCTCAACGACTCGGTCTGCTCATCCGTCAGCGGCAACTGGAAGCGATTGCGGAAGGCGATCAGTGCCTCGCGATCGAGTTTCTTCTGCTGGTGGGTGGTCATCTTGCCCTGCCCGGCCTCGCCCATGCCGAAGCCCTTTTTGGTCTGGGCCAGGATCACCGTGGGCCTGCCTTTGACCCGCTGCGCTGCATGGTAGGCGGCGTGAATCTTGACCATGTCGTGGCCACCGCGCTTGAGGCGGTCGATCTGTTCATCGCTCATGCCATCAACCAACTTGGCCAGGGCTTCGCTCTGGCCGAAAAAGTGCTCGCGGTTATAGGCGCCGTCCTTGGCGGCGAAAGTCTGGAATTGCCCGTCGACGGTGTTCGATAGCGTGTTGACCAACGAGCCATCGGCGTCCTTGGCCAGCAAGGCATCCCAGTCCGAACCCCACACCAGCTTGATCACGTTCCAGCCGGCACCGGCGAACAACGCTTCCAGTTCATCGATGATTCGCCCATTGCCGCGCACCGGGCCGTCGAGGCGTTGCAGGTTGCAGTTGACTACCCAGGTCAGGTTGTCCAGGCCTTCGCGAGCAGCCAGGGTCAGGGCCGACATGCTTTCCGGTTCGTCCATTTCGCCATCGCCGAATACGCCCCAGACGTGGCGGTCGGTGGTGTCCTGCAAGCCCCGATGCTGCAGATAGCGCATAAAGCGCGCCTGGAAAATCGAGCTGATGGGACCAATGCCCATGGAACCGGTGGGGAACTGCCAGAAGTCCGGCATCAACCAAGGATGGGGGTAACTGGAAAGCCCGCGCGCGCCTACCTTGGGCCCACCGATTTCCTGGCGATAATGAGCCAGGTCTTGCTCAGTGAGGCGCCCTTCAAGAAAGGCACGGGCGTAGATACCGGGAGCGGAATGCGGTTGGTAAAACACCAGGTCGCCGCCAAAGCCTGCATTACGTGCCCGGAAAAAGTGGTTGAAGCCCACCTCGAATAAATCCGCCGCACTGGCGTAACTGGCGATATGTCCACCCAGTTCGCCATACGCCTGGTTGGCGCGCACCACCATGGCCAAGGCGTTCCAGCGCACCAGCGAGGCCAGGCGCTCCTCGGTGGCGAGGTCGCCGGGAAAGGCCGGCTGCTGCTCGACGCTGATGCTATTGATGTAGGCCGTGCCGTGACGCGGTTTCCAGTCGATGTGCGGGGCGCTGCCTTCACGGGCCAACAGGTCGAGAATCTGCCGCGCCCGCGCAGGCCCGGCGTTGGCCACCAGCGAGGCCAGGGCGTCGCGCCATTCGTCCAGCTCTGCCTGATCCAAGGCTGTGTGATTCACTGCACTCGCGAAACCGTTCATGGGCACCTCCGGGCTTTTTTTCCAGTTTATGTCGCTGCCAAAGGATTTTTTGCCTGTTATCAGGTGTACGTTTCAGCATTTTGAGCATGAATCACTGCCAATCCGTATTTCTCCAGCACGTTGTGCTCAAGCCCCCCCGAAAGCTCACAACTGTGTTTAAAATGCCGCCCGCTCAATGACCGACGCTAAACGATGAACCCAGACGCACTCGCTACCCTGCACGCTCACTTGCTCACCGCGCTGGCCAGCCCTCCGGCTGAAACCCGCCGCCTGTTCCACGGCCGTGGCCGCTGCTGGCCGGGCCTGGAGCAATTGACGGTGGACTGGTTGCAAGGCGTGGTACTGGTTTCGTTGTTCAAGGAACCCGAGGCCGCGCAACTGGAAGCCTTGAAGCAACTGCTGCTACAGATCGAATGGGCTGGGTTCGGCGCGCATACGCTCGCCCTGCAACACCGCTACCTGCCGCAAAGCACCACCGAATGGCTGGTGGGTGAGGCCATCGACGAGCTGACCATTACCGAAGGCGGTCTGCGCTACCTGATCGACCTGGGTAAGAAACAGAATAGCGGGCTGTTCCTCGACATGCGCTACGGCCGCAACTGGGTAGGCGAACAGGCCAAGGGCCTGCGGGTGCTGAACCTGTTTGCCTACACCTGCGGTTTCTCTGTGGCGGCCATCGAGGGCGGCGCCGAGCATGTGGTGAACCTGGACATGGCGCGCGGCGCCCTGAGCCGTGGCCGCGACAACCATCGCCTGAATGGTCATGACCTGAGCAAAGTCACTTTTCTGGGCCACGACCTGTTCAAGTCCTGGGCCAAAGTCACCAACAGCGGCCCCTATGACTTGGTCATCATCGACCCGCCGTCCTTCCAGAAAGGCAGTTTCCTGCTGACCAAGGACTACCAGCGTGTACTGCGTCGCCTGCCGGACTTGCTCACGCCGCAGGGCAGCGTATTGGCGTGCATGAACGACCCGGCGTTCGGCGAAGGCTTCCTGATCGACGGCGTAACCCGCGAGGCACCGGGCCTGCGCTTTGTCGAGCGATTGGAAAACCCACCGGAATTTCCCGATATCGACCCACAGAGTGGGTTAAAGGCACTGGTGTTCCGTCAGGGCTGATGCCGAAACGTCCTACGCTTGCTACGCTAAGTGATACACCGGGGTGGTGAACCTTATGACCCCCTTCCCGGTCGATACCTGCATTCCCCCGGCCAGACTCGACGGCGTTACGTTGTCGGCTGCCCTGTTTCACCTTTTGGAGAGCCGCCCGTGATATCGACCCTGCATGTAGCCAGACTCAAAGCCTGGGGCGCCCACGGCTTTACCGCCACCGGTGTGGTGCTGGCCTTCCTGGCCACCCTGGCCCTGCTGGAAAACTCGCCCAAGGCTTGCCTGCTCTGGCTGGGCCTGGCGTTGGTGGTCGATGGCGTCGATGGCTCCCTGGCGCGCCGGGTCAATGTGAGCACGGTGCTGCCGAGCTTTGACGGTTCGGTGCTGGATCTGGTGATTGATTACCTGACCTATGTGTTTATTCCCGCGCTGTTTATCTACCGCTATATCGGCCTGCCGGACTTTACCCACCTGTTTACGGTGTCGGTGATCCTGGTGTCGTCGTTGTTCTGCTTCTGCAATGTGAACATGAAGAGCAAGGACAACTACTTTGTCGGTTTTCCTGCTGCCTGGAACGTAGTGGCGTTGTGTGTGTACATCATTCAGCCGCACGCCTGGGTGACATTGGGAACGGTGATTGGGTTGGCGCTGCTGACGGTTACGCCGATGAAGTTTTTGCATCCGTTTCGGGTGAAGCGGTTTATGCCGCTGAATATCGCGGTGACGACGATCTGGTTGTTGTGCAGCTTTTTGATGGTGGTGGATTATCCGAATACTAATCCTTGGACGTTTGGGTTGTGGTCGGTGATGTCGGCTTACTTTCTTGGGATTTGCGTTTGGCGGACGGGGTTGGAGTGGTTGGAGGCGCGTCGCTGATTGGGGGTATATCCGTTTTTTGGGTTGTGATTGATATGGGTTCCGCCCTTACGGCGGGTCACTTTGCAAAAGCGGCAAAGTAACCAAAACGCTCTTGCCCCACCACTCGGCACCTCGCTGTGGCTCGGTGTGCCCGCACTCCGGCACGGCTCCGCGGGTCGCCGCGATGGGCCATCCCTGGCCCAGCGCGGCTAAACCGGCATCCTTGCCGGTTTCCCCGCTCCACCGTGCCTACTTGCGGCCAGCGTGGTTTAACGGGGCGCCTAAGATCAAAGTCAAAAGCAACAGCACGGCGGCCTGAAAGCCGACCTGAGTGGTGTAGATCAAAAGCGGTCTAATAATGTGGGAGCTGGCTTGCCTGCGATGGCATCAACTCGGTGTGCCTGATACACCGAGGTGTCTGCATCGCAGGCAAGCCAGCTCCCACATTTTTGCTCTCCATACATCAGGGAGACTGCAATCCGCCCTGCTTCTGATCTGGCTTTTGCTCCACACCACTCAGGTCGGCTTTCAGGCCGCCGTGCTCTGCTTTTGATCTGCTTGTGATCTTGATCTCAGGCGCCCCATTAACCACGCTGGCCGCACGCAGGCTTGAATCCGTGGGTAACCCGGCAGGACGCCGGGTTAGCCGCGCTGGGCCAAGGATGGCCCATCGCGGCGGCCCACGGATTCAAGCCTGCGGGCGGGCACACCGAGCCTAGGCGAGGTGCCGAGTGGTGGGGCAAGTGAAGGGATCAACCACATAGGTAACAAAAGAGTTCAGTCACATGGGTAACACCAGGTCACTTACTTCTGATCACTTTGAGCGTTACGTAATCTTCCTTTACATCCTTTTCATCGATGCGGCCCAAGACAATCGGGCCAAAAACAATGTCCCAAACACCTTCGCTTATGCTCTCTAAACCTACTATTTCATGCTTGAGCACATTACCCACATAAATTCTGAGCCGCCCTCGGTAAACCACCCCATTGGAGTCCACCCGGTAGGCTTCCACATGAGTCGGATATCTCATTTTCGGTAGCTGTTCCGGATACATTCGCTGGGAGTTTGTGTAACAAGAACCAGGTGTTTTCTGCCCGAGGGCCTCATGCACCCGTTCATGATTGTAATGCTGTATGAAAAGATCAAAGTGTCTCTGTTGAGCTCCCCAATCGACCTCTGGTGGTCTTGGTAGCGTGCTTTTCAGCGTTCGGTGCATGCGCTCATGCCGCCCGTTTTGCTCTGGTCTGCCTGGCTGAATCCGTTCGTGGATGATGCCTAAGCGCGCCCACCAGATCGATAACTGGGATAACCCTGCGCGCCCGCTACTGGCAAAGGGAACACCATTATCTGTGCGGATCCGTTCAGGCATCCCATACGTTTTGAATAGGCGTTCGAAGGCTGCCTTGGCCTCCTGAAAGGTCGTGCTGGGCATGCTTTCACATGCCAATAAAAAGCGACTCGCGTGATCCATTACGGTCAAGGGGTAACACCAGGCACCATCCCCCGTCAGGTACTGACCTTTGTAATCGGCACTCCAGAGCTGATTGGGGTTATCGGCTTTCTGAAGAGGTTTGGGATAGACCGC
>NZ_MDDR01000024.1 GCF_001870435.1 Pseudomonas costantinii
CCACCCGCCAGTCTTCGCGCAGGGTTTCACCTTCGCCAAGAATCTTTTCCACGAAAATCGGCACATGCCACTTGGGTGACAGCGCGTCGACGCGACGACGCAGCTTGCGACAATAACCGCGCGGGTCGGCCAGCCCGTCGATATGGTCGATGCGCAAACCATCTACCAGGCCTTCACTGATCAGCTCGAAAATCTTGCCGTGGGTCGCTTCGAATACGGCGCTGCGCTCAACGCGCAGGCCACCCAACTCGTTCACATCGAAGAAGCGCCGCCAGTTAATATCGTCCGCCGCCGTGCGCCAGCTAGCGAGGCGGTAGGCCTGCTGCTCAAGTAACGGATGCAGGCGATTGAATCCCTCAGGCTGACGCCCGTCGAACTCGGCGACCCTGTGTTCAATGGCTTGCAGCACGTCGCTCTCAGTGGCCCGTTCGGCCAGCGCGTGTTTGAGCCAGGCGGCTTCTGAATAAGCGTCTTCTTGATAGGCGAGGGCGGTGAAGCGCTCGGCCAAGGGTTCCAGTAATTCATCACTACCCAGGATCGCCGCGTAATCCTTTGGGCAGATTGGAAAGCGGTGTTCGTAATGCTCGACGTAAAACGCGCCATGCTCGGCGTCGAAATGCAGCGCCAGGGCACCCGTTTGCAAGGCGTCGCCGTAATCGCTGCCAAGAAATGGCATCAGCAATTGACCCGCGAGCAGCGGGTCGGACGAGTGCCATTGGATATCGAAAAATTCGCTGTAGGGACTCAATCGACCCCACTCCAACAGGTCCAGCCACCACGGGTTATCGGCACCGCCCACGGCCATATGGTTGGAGACGATATCGAGGATCAGCCCCATGTCGTGTTCACGCAGCGCCGCCACCAGACGGCGCAAGGCAGGCTCGCCGCCCAGTTCAGGGTTAACCGTGGTCGGGTCCACGACGTCGTAGCCATGCATGGAGCCGGCGCGCGCACTGAGCAGCGGCGAGGCATACAGATGGCTGATACCTAACCGGGCGAAGTACGCCACCAGCGGCACTGCATCATCCAGGGTAAAACCTTTATGGAATTGCAGGCGCTGGGTGGCACGCAGCGGCAGTGCCGTCATCGGTCACGCTCGTGGGCCTGGTTGCGCGCCACCGCGAGCAGTTCGAGGCGGCGGGCGGCGCTATCGTTGTCGAGCAGGCTGGCGGCCTCACCCGGCAGGCGCCGCCGCCAATTAGGGTGTGTGTCGATCGTGCCGGGCAAGTTGGCTTGCTCTTCGATGCCCAGCGCATCTTCCAGCGGCAACAACACCAACGGCGCGCGGGTGTGGCCGAGGTAGCGCACGCTGGCGTCGATCACGTGGTCGGTGTCATTGCGGATCTCATCGACGAAGTTCTGCGGGTCCTGGCTCAAGGCCTGGCGCAGCGCCTGGCGTTCGCGCAGGCGGTGTTCGCTCCACTGCTCCACGGTAGGCGCATCGATCAGGTCGAGTTGGATATTCCATTGGATATCGCGGCTGTGCCACCAGCCGTTGAGGGTAGGCAAGTCGTGGGTGCTGGTGGTTGCCAGGGCGTTGTCTGGCCAGTCGAGGATCGGCTTGAACTGGCCGTCGTGGTTTTGCTCGAACAACAAGACGCGCATGCCGAGAATCGAACGGCCGATGAGTTTTTCGCGCAGGCCATCGGGCACCGTGCCGAGGTCTTCGCCGAGAACGATGGCCTGGTGACGGTGAGATTCCAGCGCCAGCAGGCGCAGCAGGTCATCCACCGGGTAATACAGATAAGCACCTTCACGCGGGGACGCGCCCATGGGGATGACCCAGAGGCGTTGCAGGCCCATCACATGATCGATCCGTAAGCCGCCGGCATGCGCGAAGTTTGCCCGCAGCATCTCGATAAAGGCGCGAAAGCCGTTGCGCTTGAGGCCTTCCGGAGAAAACGCGGAGATCCCCCAGCCTTGGCCGGCACGATTGAGGATGTCAGGTGGCGCGCCGACGGTGAGGTCGGCCAGTAATTCATCCTGACGGCTCCAGGCCTGGCTGCCGCCGCCGTCGGCGCCGACGGCCAGGTCGGCAATCAGGCCGACGCCCATGCCGCTGCCCCGCGCGGCTTGTTGTGCGCGTTCCAGGCAACGCGCGATCAGCCATTGGCTGAAGGCGAAGTAGCCGATCTCATGGCGATTTTCTTCGGCGAACTGTGCCAGTGCCGGGCTTTGCGGGTTGCGCCATTCCTGCGGCCAGTGACGCCAGTCGAGGTCTTCGCCTGCGGCGGCGCGAGCGGCTTGCACGGCTTCGAAGCGGCAATGGTTTTCCAGGGCTTCGCCGCCAGCCTGGCGGAAGCTGAGGAAGTCGGCATGCTGCGGATGCTCGCCGTGGCGGAAGTCTTCGTATAGCGCGCGCAACAAGCGTTGCTTGGCCTTTGCGGCGGCAGGCCAGTCGATCAGGGTGTGCTGTTCCAGGGTGTGCAACTCATCCGCCAAGCCGAGAGCTTCGATGGCGTTGCGCACCTCGCGCTCGCCGAGGATGCAGCCGGGTGAGGCATACAGGCTGTTAAGAAACAGACGGCTGGAAGGTGAGTACGGGCTATAGCGCTCGGTGTCGGCGCTGAACATCGCGTGCATCGGGCTGATGGCCAGGGCATCGGCACCGCGCTCGGCGGCCGAGCGGGCCAGATGCTCAAGCGCCAAGGTGTCACCAAAACCGCCATCGCCCAGGCGACGCAGTGCATACAGTTGGGCGCTCAGGCCCCAGGCGCGGGCTGGTTGGCTGTCGACTGCCTCGGCCACGCTGTAGCAGTGGGTGGGGGCCACCGCCAAGGTGAATGTCTGGTTCCCGATGTGCACCTGATGGTAGCCCAAGGCGATAACGCCGGGCAGCACGGCGTTGCCGTCGAGGCGCAACTCCAGGGTTTCGCCGTTTTCCAGATTGATTCGGCACAGTGTGTCGGGTTCGAAGTAGCGCGCCAGGTCCAGGCCTTCAGCGCTGTCGATGGTCATTAAGGGTGGCAGGTGCTTGTCTTGTTGCACCTGTTCCAGTTCCAGCAGGCTGGCGTCGATTTCTGCATCGGTATCGGCCGGGTGGCCCAGGCCTTTGAGAACCGCACGCAGGGCGCCGGGTTTCACATGGTGCGGGCGGCCGTTTGCGTCGATCCAGTCGACGGCCAGGCCCGCTCGGCTGGCGAGAATTTCCAGGTTCGCTTCGCTCAAGGGTGTTCTCCAACAGGGGATAAGGCCACGCGTGCGCTGAACGGCGCCAACTGCGCCTCTTCTTGGGCAGGCGTCTCGAATAGCAGGTGCTTCGGCGCGGGGTGAGCCAACGGTGTCGCGCTGAGGTTGAGGTCGATCTGCAACACGCTGCCGTTACCCAGGCGCCAGCGGGCGGTGACGGCACCGTCTGCCAACACCTGCGCGCCCAAGGCCACGCTGCCCGGCAAATGCGGCACGATATGTCGGTGACGCAGGCTCAGCAGGTGGCGGTAGAACTGGGTGTGCTGGTTTTCGCTGAAGGTGGGTGATGAGTGCAGGAAGGTCGGCAGGGCATTGGGGTCGGGGATGCGTGCGCGCCGTTCGGGATCATGGAAGGCGGCGAAATCAGCAAACTCATTGCGCCGGCCTTCGCGCACCGCTTCGGCCAGTTCGCCGTGGTGATCGGTGAAAAACAGGAACGGCTCGGCGGCGTTAACTTCATCGCCCATGAACACCAGCGGGATCATGGGCGACATCAGCAATAACGTCGTTGCCGCTTTCAGAGCCTGGGGCGAGCACAATTGATGGAGGCGTTCGCCCAGGGCGCGATTGCCGATCTGGTCATGATTCTGCAAGAACAGCACGAAGGCGCTGGGCGGCAAATGCCCGCTGGGTTCACCGCGTTTATCGCCATGGCGAGTGGTGTGGCCCTGATAGATAAAACCTTCGCCCAGGCAGCGTGCCAGCTTGGCCGTGGTGTCGTCGGCAAAATCGCTGTAATAGGCATCGGTTTCGCCGGTCAGCAGCACATGCAGGGCGTTGTGACCATCGTCGTTCCACTGCGCATCGAAATCGTGTTCCAGCAGGCTGGCCTGGTTGAGTTCGTTTTCCAGCACCAGCCACACATGGCGGCCGATATCGGTTTGCTGGCGCACCCGTTGCGCCAGTTTCTGCAAAAAACCTGGGTTGTCGATGGCGTGTACCGCGTCCAGGCGCAGGCCGTCGAAGCGGTATTCGAGCAGCCACATCAGTGCGTTATCGAGAAAAAAATCGCGCACTTCACGGCGATCAAAATCAATGCCTGCGCCCCATGGCGTGTGCACGTCCTGTTGAAAGAAGCCTTTGGCGTATTGGCCCAGGTAATTGCCGTCGGGGCCGAAGTGGTTGTAGACCACGTCGAGGATGACTGCGATGCCGTGTTCGTGGGCGCTGTCGATCAAGTGCTTGAGTTGTTCGGGCGTGCCGTAGGAGGCTTGGGGTGCATAGGGCAGGACTCCGTCGTAACCCCAATTGCGCTCGCCGGGAAATTGCCCCAAAGGCATCAATTCAATCGCGGTGATGCCCAGCTCGGCCAGGCGCGAAAGGTGCTGTTCGACTGCTGCGTAGCCGCCCAGCGCGCCGACATGCAGTTCGTAGATCACCGCCTCATGCCATGGGCGGCCTTGCCACGGGCTGTGTCGCCATTGATAGGCGAGCGGGTCGACGACCAGGCTCCAACCGTTCACATCCAAGGCCTGAGCCCTGGACGCCGGGTCGGGTACATCCGTTTCGCCGTCGATGTTGTAGCGGTAGCGAGTACCTGCCGGGCACCGTACCTCCACGTCAAACCAGCCCTCTGCCTGGGGCAGCATGGCGATGGATTTGCCGTCTTCCAGTTCAACGCTGACATAAAATGCATCGGGCGCCCACAAGGCAAAACGCGTGTGTTGCGCGTCCAGCATGATTGCGCCGTGGGGCCAGGTTTCCAGATTCCGTGATGGCATCTATGAAGCCCTCCCTTGATTACTTAGCGGATTTCCCCAAGGCCTTGGCCACCAGTTGTTCGTACAGTTCGGCATAGGGTTCCACGGCCTGACACCAGTTGAAGGGTTGGGTCATGGCGCGGCAGCGCATGGCGTTGAGCAGGCCGGTGTTGGCGAATACCTTAAAGGCACGACTCAGTGCTTCTTCGTAGCTGGCGACGGTGGATTCATTGAACAGGAACCCGGTAACGCCATTTTCGATGGTGTCCGCCAGGCCGCCGGTGTTACGCGCAACCGGCAATGAACCGAAGCGCTGGGCGTACATTTGGCTTAGGCCGCAGGGTTCATACCTCGATGGCATCAGCAGGAAATCGCTGCCGGCGAACATACGACGGGCATCGGTCTCGTTAAAGCCGATACGCACGCCGACTTGGCCTGGGAAGCGCAGGGCCAGTTCACGCATGGCGTGTTCTTCTTCCGGCTCGCCACGTCCGATAATGGCAATCTGGCCACCGTTTTCGACGATAAACCCGGCGACCGCTTCGGTGAGGTCCAGACCTTTTTGATAGACCAGGCGCGAGACCACGGCGAACAGCGGACCGGCGCAGTCGTGCAGGCCAAACAGCTCGCGCACATGGGCGGCGTTGACGGCCTTGCCTTCCCAATCGCCGATATTGAAGTTGTGGGTCAGGTGAGTGTCAGTGGCGGTTTCCCAGCTTTCGTCGATGCCATTGGGGATACCGCTGAGCAGGCCTTGCTGTGTCTTGCTGGCCAGGAAACCATCGAGTCCACAGCCAAATTCCGGGGTGGTGATTTCCTGGGCGTAGGTGGCGCTCACGGTGGTGATGTGGCTGGAGTACGCCATGCCGGCCTTGAGGAACGACATCTTGCCGTAGAACTCCATGCCTTCTTGTTGCAGGGCATGCGGGGGAATACCCAGCTCAGGAGTAGATGCCAGACTGACTACGCCCTGATACGCAAGGTTGTGGATGGTAAACAGGGTCGGCGTACGTGACCCACGCCAGTGCATGTAAGCCGGGGCCAGGCCGGCGGGCCAGTCGTGGGCGTGCACTAAGTCTGGGCACCAGTGGATTTGTGCGAGGTTGGCGGCCATGTCGGCGGCGGCCAGGCCCAGGCGGGCAAAGCGAATATGGTTGTCCGGCCAGTCGCGACCGTTGTTGGCGCCGTAAGGCGTGCCTTCACGCTCATAGAGTTCAGGGCAGATCAATACGTAGATGACCAGGCCGTCCTTGAGGTCCATGCGCCCGATCTTGCACGGCGGCAGCGCGGCGTGGCCACCCAGTTCGCCGATGATGTGGATCGGGTTGTCGCTTTCCATCACTTGCGGATAACCGGGGATCAATACCCGTACATCGTGCAGGTGGGCCATGGCGCGGGGCAGGGCTGCAGACACGTCGCCCAAGCCGCCGGTTTTCACCAGGTCGGCGAATTCTGAGGTAACAAACAACACTTTCTTGCGATTGGGGTTCTGACTCACGATCGGCCGCGCGGTGGTGGGCAGGTCGGCCAACGAAGTCGGTCCCCCTGCCGCCTGACTGACACGCTCTCCCTGAAGATCTACAGCGGCACTGATCATAGTTCTCTCCCAATATTGGTAGGCTAATGGCCCGCTGCCACTAGCTCCGATGGCCGCATCCTGCGGCCAGGCGCACAAGCACTGTACAAACTGGCAAGGCGTATGCCAGTTGCATGATTAGCTCAAAAAGATTGGATGGACGGGCATTCGGCGTGAACCGAATATGCTCGCCTTACCTTAAAACTGGACCTGCGGCAGAGTTGTAAAGTTTCGATTTTTTGCGGGGTTTTTGTTTTGAAACGGACCCATCGGTCATCAGTCTAGGACAGAATCTAGAGCCTGTAGGGTTTCTGGAGAAATTTTGTAGGACAAAAAACTTGTAACCATATGCACGGTTTAAAACTGGGGATGAACGGCTGGGGCGTTGTGGCGAGCAGGCCCGCCCTGCGTTGGGCTGCGAAGCAGCCCTAAAACGGACACCCGGGATAAATCTGATGCACCGAAGCAGCCTACTGGGGGCGCTTTACACTCCAATGCAGGGCAAGCCTGCTCGCCACAGGCCTGCACTCGCTCTTAAATGGTGCGAGGCTTGATCAGCCCAGCACGCGAATGGGGGCTTGTTTCGCCCAGGCTTGAATGTCTTCAATCATTTGCTGATAAAACTGCCGGTAATTCTGCTCGCTCACATACCCCACATGCGGGGTGGCGAGTACGTTGGGCAATCGACGAAATGGATGATCAACCGGCAGCGGCTCCTCGGCATACACATCCAGCGCCGCGCCCGCCAGGCGTCCCGTTGACAACGCCTGCACTAGCGCCTGCTCATCCACAATCGGCCCACGCGCGGTATTCACCAACCGCGCCGTGGGCTTCATCCAGCCCAGCGCCTCGGCATCCACCAAGCCGCGACTGCGCTCGCTGAGCACCAAGTGAACGGTGAGAATGTCGGCTTGCTCAAACAGCTCGCGCTTGCTGACCCAGGTCACCCCTGACTCGGCCGCACGCTCCGGCGTGAGGTTCTCACTCCAGGCAATCACCCGCATACCAAACACCTGGGCAAATTGCGCAACTTTCTGGCCAATGCTGCCCAACCCGAGAACTCCCAGCGTCTTGCCATACAAATCGCCACCCAGGCCAACCTGCCAGTTGCCGGCGCGCAGGGAGTTGGCTTCGGCCAGCAGGTTACGGGTGGAGGCCATGATCAACGCCCAGGTCAATTCCGGCGCCGCCTGCTTATAGCTGTCGGTGCCACAGACCTGGATGCCGAGCGCCTTGGCCGCGTGAATGTCGATGGCGGCATTACGCATGCCGCCGGTCACCAACAGCTTGAGGTCTGGCAAACCTTGCAGCAGCGCCTTGTCGAAGGTGGAGCGTTCACGCATCACGCAAATGACGTCGAACCCCTGCAAACGCTTGGCCATCGTGGCGGTATCCGCGGGGTAATCGTGAAGGAAATGCACCTGGCCCAAAGCTTCCAGGACTGACCAGTCCACCACGCCACTGGCCACATTCTGCCAATCATCAATAACTGCGATCTGTACCGACATTCACGAGTGCCTCGAAAAAGGTTGGATTAAAGGGCGTTCAAACCCTGCAACAGCGTCTTGTGAAACTGGGCCGGTTCTTCCATCTGCGGCGCATGCCCCAGGCCAGGGAACTCCACCAGGGTTGCATGGGGGATCAGCTTGGCGACCTGCTTGCCAAGCACATCGTAGTGACCCAGCCTGGCCTTGACCGCAGGCGGCGCGATATCGCTACCGATGGCGGTGGTGTCGGCCGTGCCGATCAACAGCAGAGTGGGCATCTGCAAGTCTTTGAACTCGTAGTACACCGGCTGATTGAAGATCATGTCGTAAATCAATGCTGAGTTCCATGCGACCTGGGTATGCCCCGGCCCTTTATTCAGGCCTGCGAGCATGTCGACCCAACGCTCGTACTCGGGTTTCCAGCGCCCGACGTAATACGTATTGAGTTCATAGTTGCGGATGCTGTCGGCGCTGAGTTTCAGTTCGCGTTCATACCATTGGTCGACGCTGCGATAGGGCACGCCCAGCGCCTTCCAGTCCTCCAAGCCTATAGGGTTGACCAGCGCCAACTGCTCGGTTTGCGCCGGGTAGAGCAGCGCGTAACGGGTGGCGAGCATGCCGCCGGTGGAATGGCCTACCACCGTCGCTTTTTGAATGCCGAGGGTTTGCAATAGTTGGTGGGTGTTGAGCGCCAATTGCTGGAAGCTGTACTGGTAATGGTCAGGTTTGCTGGAGGTACAGAAGCCGATCTGATCCGGTGCTATTACTCGGTAACCGGCGTTGCTCAAAACCTTTATCGATTCATCCCAGGTGGCGCCACAGAAGTTCTTGCCGTGCATCAGCACAACGCTGCGCCCGTTGGCCTTGCCCTTGGCGGGAACGTCCATGTAACCCATCTGCAGGTTTTTGCCCTGGGATTGGAAGGTGAAATGTTCGACCGGATAGGGGTACTGAAAGCCTTGCAGCTCGGGGCCATAGGCGTGGCCTTCAGTTGCGGCGAGGGCGGGAAGGGTGGCGCTCAGCAGCAGGCTGACGGCGCAGAGTGAGCGGATCAACGTCATGGGCCAGGCTCCGGTAATAGTGCCCGGATGCTGTGGCGCAGGGATTAAGCGCAGATTAACGGAGCGCGGCGAGAGGCCGCCAGCGCTCCGTTAGTCATCGGGTTAAAGGGCTTTCAAGCCTTGCAGCAACGCCTTGTGAAATTGCTCCGGTTCTTCGATTTGCGGCGAATGGCCTAGGCCTGGGAATTCCACCAGGGTTGCATGGGGAATCAACTTGGCCACCTGCTTGCCCAGTACCTTGTAATTGCCGATCTTCGCCTTGACTTCCGGTGGCGCCAGGTCGCTGTTAATGGCGGTAGTGTCGGATGTGCCGATCAACAGCAGAGTAGGCATCTGCACGTCCTTGAACTCGTAGTACACCGGCTGGGTGAAGAGCATGTCGTAGATCAACGCCGAATTCCACGCGACTTCCTTACGGCCGGGACCGTTGTGGAGCCCCACCAACATGTCTACCCAACGGTCGTATGCCGGTTCCCAGCGCCCTACGTAGTAGACGCGCTGTTGATAGTTACGCACACCTTCGTAGGTCAATCTGCTCTCTGCTTGCGCCCATTGGTCGACGGTGCGGTAGGGTACGCCGAGGGCTTTCCAGTCTTCCAGGCCGATGGAGTTGACCATTACCAACTGCTCGGTTTGCGTCGGGTATTGCAAGGCGTAGCGGGTGGCGAGCATGCCTCCGGTGGAGTGGCCCATGATGGTGGCCTTTTTAATGCCGAGCTTTTCCAACAGTTGATGGGTGTTGAGTGCCAGTTGCTGGAAGCTGTATTGGTAGCCATCGGGCTTGGTGGAGGTACAGAAACCTATCTGGTCGGGAACCACGACCCGGTAGCCCGCGTCGCTCAGGGTCTTGATCGAGCCTTCCCACGTGGCGCCGCAGAAGTTCTTGCCGTGCATTAGCACGATGCTGCGGCCATTGGGCGTGCCTTTGGCCGCCACATCCATGTAACCCATCTGCAATGACTTGCCTTGGGACTGGAACTCGAAACGTTTTACCGGATATGGGTATTCGAAACCCTGAAGTTCAGTGCCGTAGGTGATCTCTTTACTGGTGGCGCAGCCGGTAAGGGTGGCAGCCAGTAGCAGGCCGGTGAGGTAGAGCGTACGTGTCGGTCGCATCGGGTGTCTCCGAGGTGAAAAGCCGGATGCTGTCGGGAAGCGATTAATCGAGGATTAACCGATTAAGACAGTCGATAGGCACAGCTCAAAGACGCGAAAAAACAGAAGATTCCTACGTAAAAACGCGCAGCGCCGTGGATATGTGTAGGAAGTTAGGGGGGGCGGGGGGCGTTACGTCTAGCTGTCAAAAATGACAGTGGCGACCAGCGGCAGGTGTTACGGATGTGTGAGCTGGCTCATGGTCACTAGCGCCAGCACCCCATATCGGGCGCCTTTGGCCAAGGTAACCACTAACATGAATCGCCAAAATGGCTCGCGCATGACCCCAGCCACCAATGTCAGGGGATCCCCGATAATGGGTACCCAACTGAGCAACAACGACCAATGGCCCCAGCGTTGATAGTGGGTGCGGGCTTTTTCCAGTCTATTGGGGCTGACCGGAAACCAGCGCCGCGCCTTGAACCGTTCAACCGAGCGCCCCAGCCACCAATTGACCACCGAGCCCAACACGTTGCCGACGGTGGCGATCGCGAGCAGCAGCCATAGGCTGTAATGCCCGCTGATCAACAGGCCCACCAGCACCGCCTCCGATTGCATCGGCAACAGCGTGGCGGCACCGAAGGCGGCGAAAAACAGTCCCAGGTAACCGGCGAGCATCAATCAACGTGCCGGATAGTCGGCCACCACCACGTCGTGGCCTTCACGGGTCAGGCCGATGACCTGATAGGCGTCGCTCTTACCGTCCACCTCCATACCGGGCGAGCCCATGGGCATGCCCGGGGCCGCAACACCCAGTAAGTCGTCACGCTTGCGTAAAGCCAGCACTTGTTCGGCAGGCACATGGCCTTCGACGAACTTGCCGTCGATCACGGCGGTGTGGCATGAGCCCAAGCGTGGCGCCACACCCAGGCGTTGTTTGACGGCGCTCATGTCGGTTTCGACATGGTCATTGACCTTGAAACCATTGCTTTCCAGATGGCTGATCCACTTCTTGCAGCAGCCACAGTTGGCGTCGCGGTGTACGTCGATAGGGATCAGGTCAGCCGCCTGGGCCAGGGTGGTGGTGAACAGGGCGGTGAGCAGGGCCAGTCGCAATGGGATTTTCATGGGGAGCTCGCGAGTCGGAAGAGGTCGCGATCATGACGGCCTCATCGAAGGCAAGCCAGCTCCCACAGAGGGTGGTGCTTGTCAGTAATGTTTCAAAATTATACGAAGGCGGTGTTTTCCAATCGCTGCTTGAGCTGGTCCAGTGCAAGGGTTGAGAGTTCCACTATGCGCTCATGCAAAGTCGCGAGTTGCAATTCGGTCTCATAGGTCAGCACGCGTTTGAACAGCGTGCCGCCGCGATGGGGCTGCAGGAAATAATGAATGGAGCCGTCTACGACCAGGGAGGTGAACACGGTCTTGAATTCACTGGGCGGGCGGGCTATTTGCACGCGATAACTCATGGGCACGCGTACGCCGAGCAGGTCGATGACTTCGGTAAAACGGGCGCCGACCGGGAGAGAACCGCTGGTGCCGGTGTCGGCACTAAGAGACGTGGGGTGCCATTCGTGCCAGCGATCAGGCTGGGTCACGTAGTCGTATACGACCTCGATAGGGGCCTCTATAAAGAGTTCCTGGCTGATCCGTTCCAAGCGGACATGTTGCTCGACAGCGTGCATGACACACCTCCTGTGTGGCGAGATTTTGCACTGGGAGCTGTCAGAATAGTCGCACTCCCGCGCTTTGCACGGGAGTACTCAGGCAATTGATCAGCGGACTTTAAAGCGGCTCATCAACGTGATCACCCGGCCATTGGCATCCAACAGGCTTTGGGTATTGGTTTGCGTGGCATGGCCGCTTTGCACCAGTTCTTCGACCATATGTCGGATCTGCACCATGCTGCGGTTGATCTCTTCGGTCACCGCGCTTTGCTGCTCGGCGGCCGTGGCGATCTGCGTGCTGAGGTTGTTGATATGGCTGACCGAGCCGGCCATCTCATCCAAGCCGGTGTTGACCCGTGCCGTGGCATCCGCCGCTGACTGGCAACTGGCCTGGGTGTTTTCCATGGCGGCCACTGATGAACTGACGCCGCTGGTCAAGCGCGCAAGCATCTCGTTGATCTGCGAGGTACTGGCCTGGGTCCGCGCGGCGAGTGCCCGCACTTCATCCGCCACCACTGCAAAACCACGTCCTTGTTCACCGGCACGCGCCGCTTCAATCGCCGCGTTAAGCGCCAGCAAGTTGGTTTGACCGGCAATCGCGCCGATCACACCGAGGGTTTCGGTGATGCGTGCGGCGTCCTGGCGCATGGCTTCCACGGTGTGGGTGGCGCTGGAGACTTCGCCGATCAAGGCGCTGACGCTGGTTGAGGCCTCACCGACCACCACGCGGGAACGGTCGGCATGTTCGTTGGCGCGTTGAGTGAAGGCAGCGGTTTCGGCGGCATTTTGCGCAACGGTGTCGGCGGTGGAACTCATTTCGGTAATCGCCGTGACCGTTTGGTCGGTCTCCGAAGCATGCCGCACCAGGATCTGATTAGTGTGGGCCGAGGTCTGCTGCAATTGCTCAAGCCCTGAAGACATGGCGCCTGTGGCCTGGGTCACTTCGCCAATCATGTTTTGCAGGTAGACGATAAAGCGGTTCACCGAGTGGCCGATGGCCCCCAGCTCATCTTCGGCGCGAATAGTGATGCGCCGCGTCAGGTCGGCATCGCCGGCAGACAGCGCATCGATATTGGTCTTCAGCGACTTCATGCGCTGCACCAGTTGGCGAATCGCATAGGCCGCGAGCAGCACCAGCAATAACACCATCGGAATTTGCAGCAGGGCCAGGGTGCCGAGCACGTCATCGCGCTGGGCGGTGATCAGTGAAGTGGGCAGGGCGGTGGCGAGGAACCACGGCGTGCCTTCAATCGGACGCATATAGAAGGTACTGGCGACGCCCTGGTTGTCGAACTCGCTACGTTGCAGCGCCTGGTCACGATGGGCCAGGGCCTTGCTGACTTGGGCGGCGAAGGCCGAGGTGCCGGCCAGCTCGCTGATGTTCTTCAACACCACCGGGCTGTTGATGCGCGAGCTGTTACTGATGATCTTGCCATCGCCTTCGACGATGAGCATCTGGCCGCCGATATCTTTTTCCTTGCTGGCCACCAGATCATTGAAGAAGCCCAGGGTCACGTCGATGGTGGCTACACCGTAGGCCGCGCCATCCCGCTGGATCGCCATGGCGCAGTTGGTGCGCGGTTCCTGGCTGGCGTCGTCCTTGTAGGCGGCAGCCCAGGCGCATTGGCCGCGAGGTGAGGCGAGGCCGCCTTTGTACCAGCTCTGGTCGTAATAGTTGGGCGCGGCGTCGCTGTTCCAGAAGGTATTCACCGCCA
Organism: Pseudomonas costantinii; assembly: GCF_001870435.1. Lineage (GTDB taxonomy): Bacteria > Pseudomonadota > Gammaproteobacteria > Pseudomonadales > Pseudomonadaceae > Aquipseudomonas > Aquipseudomonas costantinii. The sequence continues at coordinate 13,491 of NZ_MDDR01000024.1, forward strand.
ACTTGCCCGAAGCATCGCGGTGCCAGAACGTGCTGTGTTTATTGCGCCCAGGGGTGCGCTGGTTGGGCAGCGGCCAGATACCGCCACCGAAGACTTTCAGCTCGCCATACTGGTCCACCAGGCCGGGCAGGACCTTGTCGATGGCGTCGCTGTCGAGCAGAGGAATGGTTTGGGTGATGCTGCGCTGCTGGGCTTGAACCTTGTTCAGCTCGCCCTGGATTTGCTCGGCCACCTCAGCGACGCGGTTGAGCACCACCTGTTCTTCAGTCTGCCGTAGCTTGGGCGCGACCAACTGGCCGATACCCACCACGGTCAACACAAATAACACCAGGACGAACAGCACCAGAAACAGGGTATAGCGGGTTTGGATGGAGCGCAGTGGGGGCATGGGGCCGTCCTTACGAAGCGTTTATTATCGACGCGGCTTTGTTAGAGCTTCGTAGGGCTATCGGCTTGGGATGACGGAGCTTTAGGTACGATCGTACAAGAAAAAAGGAGCGCGGTTTGACGGCGCTCCGGGGTGATAAACACTAGATATCCAACATCGCCATCACTGCCTCGGGGTAGCGCAGGCCTGCTGTGGCATCGGCCGGGAAGATGGCATCCAACATTGCCCGCTCAGAGGGGTTGAGGGTGACCGAGACAGCGGCCACATTCTCTTCCAGGTATTTACGTTGTTTGGTCCCTGGAATCGGAATGATGGAGTCGCCCTGTGCCAACACCCAGGCCAACGCCAGTTGCCCGGCTGTCACACCTTTGTCGGCCGCCAGTGCCTGGACCTGTTTGACCAACAACAGGTTTTTCGCAAAGTTCTCGCCCTGGAAGCGCGGGCTGAAGCGGCGGTAATCGTCGGCATCGAAGTCGTCCGGGCTTTTCAGTGCGCCGGTGAGAAATCCCCGGCCCAGTGGGCTGTAGGGCACAAACGCGATGCCCAGGCGCTGGCAGGCAGCGAGGCAGCCGTTGTCTTCCTGGTCGCGGCTCCACAGTGAATATTCGCTTTGCAGGGCGCTGATGGGGTGCACTTTATGTGCGCGCTCCAAAGTGGCGGCGGACGCCTCGCTCAGGCCGAGGTAACGCACCTTGCCCTGTTTCACCAGTTCGGCCATGGCGCCGACAGTTTCTTCGATGGCCACATCCGGGTCGATGCGATGCTGGTAGTACAAATCCAGGGTTTCCACGCCCAGGCGTTGCAGGGTGCCGTTGATTGCGTCGCGAATGTACTCAGGGCGGCCATTCACCCCACGCAATGCCGGGTTAGCCGGGTCGCGAACGATGCCGAATTTACTCGCCAGAAACACCTGATCGCGCTTGCCGACGATGGCTTTGCCGATCAGTTGTTCATTGGTATGGGGGCCGTACATGTCGGCAGTGTCAAGGAAGTTGACGCCCAGTTCCAGAGCACGATGCAGGGTAGCGGTAGCCTCTGTGGTGTCGGTGCCGGTGGTGTAGAAATCGGTCATGCCCATGCAGCCGAGGCCGATGGCAGAGACGAGTGGGCCGTTTGTACCGAGTTGACGGGTTTGCATGGGTTCAGCTCCTGGGTTGGGAAGACCCCTATTGTTATCCTCGACAAAACTGGGATAAACCGGCTAAAACCACTATCACTATTCGTAATATCTAAATAATCCACGGAGGAGTCGGCCCTTGGACCGTTTTAACGCGATGCGCGTGTTCACACGGATTGTTGAACTGGGCGGGTTTGCCAAGGCGGCCGACAGCCTGCAACTGCCGCGAGCTTCAGTGACCATCCTGATCAAACAGTTGGAAGCGCACCTCGGCGTGCAACTGTTGCAGCGCACTACGCGCCAGGTCAGTCCGACCCTGGACGGCGCGGCGTATTACCAGCGCTGTGTACAGTTGCTGACGGACCTGGAGGAAACCGAGGCGGTGTTTTCCACCCGGCGGCAAAACCCACGCGGCACCTTGAGCGTGGATATGCCGTCGGGGATCGGTCGATTGATCGTGATTCCCGCGCTGCCGACGTTCACTGCGCGCTACCCACAGATCGAGCTGGAAATCGGCCTCAACGATCGCACGGTGGACCTGATTCGTGAGGGCGTGGATTGCGTGCTGCGTGGCGGCTTGGCCCTGGACGAATCACTGGTCGCCCGGCCTTTGGCGATGATGGATCAGTTGACCCTGGCCAGCCCCGGCTACCTCGAACGTTTCGGCGTGCCCAGTGCACTGGACGAGTTGGCAGGACATCAGATGGTCGAATACGTCTCCAGCGCCAGCGGCAAGCGCTTCGGCCTGGAGTTCCAGGTGGGCACTGAGCTGCGCGAAGTCAATTTGCCGAAGGTAGTCGCCGTCAACAGCTCCGACGGTTATTTCGCCGCGTGCGAGGCCGGTTATGGGTTGATCCAGGCGCCGTACTACCACGCCAGGCGGCAGTTGGCTGAGGGCACATTGGTGGAAGTGCTGCCACACCTTGCGCCGCCGAAAATGGCGCTGACCGCGCTGTATCCGCCCCATCGTCAGTTGTCACAACGGGTTCGGGTATTTATCGATTGGTTGGTGGAACTCTGTGCCCGCTCTGGCACGGGGTTGCAGCGCTAAGCCTGAGCCTTGCGATAAGCCCCCGGCTGTTGCCCGGTAACCTTGTGAAACGCGCGAGTGAACGCCGCCACCGATTGATAACCCACTGCCGGCGCCACATCCGCCACAGTCTGGTCTGCCTTGAACAGCTGGCAGGCATGGCGCATGCGCATCATCAACAGCACTTGCCCGGGTGATTGCCCGCACAACTCGTTAAAGCGTTTAAAAAACGCCGAGCGCGACAGCCCGGTGCAGGCCGCCATGCTTTCCAGTGTCCAGGGCTCTGCCGGGCGCGCGATCAGTTGCTCCAGCAGGTTGGCGAACGCCGGTTGCCGACCCAGCGCTGGCAGGCCGCCGAGGTCAGTGTTGTCGAGCACTTGCTGACGCAGTACATACAGAAACAACAGGTGACAAAGACGTTCGAGCAAGGCGGAAGAGGGCGCGGGAGTGCGTTCACATTCTTGCAGGATCAGTTCGAACAGGTTACGTGCGGCGGTCAGCGATGGGTCGCCGGCACGCAGGATGATCCAGGCGGGCAGGGTGTCGACGATCATTGCCGACAAGCCGGATTGGAAATGAAAGAAGCCGCAGACCAATCCCACACCGTCGCTGGCTGTGGTGTCCAGCGGCAACATCGGACGTCGAGGGCATTCCTGCGCGCCCGCCGCCGTAGCCTCGTCGGACAGCCGATACACCAAGTCACGTAACAGAAACACGGCATCGCCATTGTTCAATCGTTGCGGTGTAGATTCACCGTCGATATGCAGCCAACACTCGCCCTGCACAATCAGATGAAAACTCGCGCTGGCCAGGCCATGGGTGCTCGCATGCCAGCCGCCACAATAGCGGCCGACATGAAACAAACTGGTGTTGAGTTCGAGGCTATCTAATAACCAATCGACAAGTGCACTGGACGAATTCATCTAATGGAAAGACTCAAGAGCAAGTAATCGCTACTTTAGCCTATTGAGGCGATTTTTTATAACCAACAGACTGGGTACACGAACCCATCAGGAGACCACTCCATGTCCCGTGTACCGTTGCTAACCCTCGAAACTGCGCCGGAAGCGGCCAAACCCTTCCTGGAAAACGCCCTGAAAGGCTCGGGTTTCATTCCCAATCTGCTCGCCGTATTGGCCAACGCACCGGCTGCGCTGGAAACCTACATCACCGTCTCCGGCCTCAACGCCAAGGCGGAGCTGAGCCTGGCCGACCGCGAAGTGGTGCAACTGATTGCCGCCACGACCCATGGTTGCGACTTTTGCGTCGCCGGTCACACCGCCGTAGCACGCAACAAGGCCAAGCTGCCGGAGGAGGTGATTGCCGCCTTGCGCCAACGCGGCGAACTGCCGAATGCCCGCTATGAGACACTCGCTGCGTTTACCCGTGAAGTGATCGCCACCCGGGGTGATGTGAGTGACGCAGGGTTTGAGGCGTTCCGTGCCGCCGGCTACTCCGACGGCCAGGCCCTGGAAGTTATTTTGGGCGTGAGCCTGGCAACCTTGTGCAACTTCGCTAATGTGTTTGCCCGCACCCCGCTGAACCCGGAGCTTGCGCAATACCGTTGGGAAAAACCGGCAAGCTGAAGGCGCGCACGCGTCGGTGATGTTCCACCTGCTGTAACAAGGAGATACATGAATGCTTGACCCAATCTTGAGCCGTTGGCTCGATGTTCAAGCGCAGGCCCTGGATGTGGGCAGTTGCGATCCACAGGAAGTGCTGCCAAGGCTGGCAGAGGCCAATATTTTACGTATTGGTGTGCCGACAGCGTTCGGTGGCCTGGGCGGTGATGTGACCGGCGCGGTGGAAGCCATCGCCAATGTCGCCAGTCATTCCCTGGCGGCGGCGTTTGTGTGCTGGGGCCAGCGGTCCTTTATCGAATACCTGCTGCAAAGCCCTAATGAGCGGCTGCGTGAGCAACTGATGCCGGACTTGCTCAGTGGCAAGCTGGCCGGGGCCACAGGGCTGTCGAATGCGATGAAGTTTCTGTCGGGCATCGAGACGCTGCAAATCAGCGCCGAGCCGACGGTCGACGGCTGGACCCTCAACGGGCGCCTGCATTGGGTGACCAACCTGCGCAAGAATGGGTTTGTCGCGGCTGCCGCGATCGAGCATGCCGCAGGCGGCGCGCCGTTTATCCTGGCAATTCCCGATTCGGTAGCGGGCTTGCAACGCTCTCGTGATCTGGAACTACTGGGGCTGCAATCGAGCAACACGGCAGCACTTGGACTGGAAGGCGTGGAGCTGAGCCGTGAGTGGTTGTTGCACGACGATGCGCGCAAGTTTCTGCCGGCCGTACGTCCAGCATTTCTTGGCTTGCAATGTGGCATGTCGATTGGCTTGGCGCGTCGCTCCTTGGCGGAAGTGGCTAACCACCTGGGGGCGAGCCGCACGGTCTTGCGCGAAGAGTTGGAAGCGCTGCGCGTGACACTGGACCACCTGGTAAACGACCTGAAGAAAGGCCTGTTGGCCGGGCGTTTTGCGGTGGAGCCGGTGCCGTTGTTCAAGCTGCGTATTGCTCTTGCAGAAACCGCCGCCAGCGCCGTGCAGCTTGAACTGCAAGCCAGCGGCGGCAAGGCCTACCTCACAGCCCACGGCAGTGGTTTTGCGCGGCGCTGGCGTGAGTCGGCTTTCGTACCGATCGTGACGCCAAGCCTGGTGCAATTGCGCACCGAACTGCAGCGTCAGGCCACTCTATGAGTCAGGCGGTATTAACTGCCCAGGGTATTTGCCTGGGGTACACCAGCGGACCCGTGTTGCAAGGGTTTGACTTGCAATTGCAGCCCGGTGAAGTGGTGTCGATCCTTGGCCCCAGCGGTGTCGGCAAGTCCAGCCTGCTGCGAGTGCTTGCTGGCCTTCAGGCGCCGCAGGGTGGAAGTGTGCGAGTGTTGGGCGAGTCGTTGAGTGGCCCTCATCCACGTGTGGCGGTGGCGTTTCAAGACCCCAGCTTGTTGCCTTGGTTGAACCTGGAAAAGAACGTCGCCTTCGGCCTGGATTTCGCCCGCCAGCCGCACTTGAGTGTTGAAGAACGGCGCCACCGTGTCGACCACGCCATCGCGGCGGTCGGCCTGGAACACGCCCGTCAGCAATTTCCTGCGCAGTTGTCCGGCGGTATGGCGCAGCGCACCGCATTGGCCCGCTGCCTGGCGCGTCAACCGCAAGTATTGCTGCTGGATGAGCCGTTCGGTGCGCTGGATGAAGTGACGCGTGCCGACATGCAGCACCTGCTGCTCAAGGTCAATCGCGAGCAGGGCTCGGCTGCGGTACTGATCACCCACGATATTGATGAAGCGCTGCTGTTGTCCGATCGCATCCTGCTACTGGGAAACCGCCCGGCGCGGACGTTGGGCGAATGGCGAATCGAGCTGCCGCAACCGCGTGAAGAACAGGTTGAGGCCATCGGCGCTCTGCGTATCGACATTCTGAAAACCTTACGGCAGGCGAGCCGCCCTCAACCCAACCCCCTTGAACTGCTGGAGCCTAGCCATGTGTCTGGATGACTTGACCCACTCGCGCCGTGACTTTCTCAAACTGTCGGCGGTGCTCAGCGCTGCCGGTGCCTTGCCGCTATTGAGCAGTTTGCAAGCTCGCGCCGCCAACGAGCCGGATGCGCCGGTGCGCATCGGCTATTTGCCGATCACCGATGCCACGCCACTGCTGGTCGCGCACAACAATGGTCTGTTCGAAGCTGAAGGCATCAAGGCGGAGCGCCCAGTGCTGCTGCGCAGTTGGGCGCAGGTGATCGAGGCGTTTATTTCCGGGCAGGTCAACGTGATTCACCTGTTGTCGCCGATGACGGTGTGGGCGCGCTACGGCAGTAAAGTGCCCGCTAAAGTAGTCGCCTGGAACCACGTCGGTGGTTCAGGCTTGACCGTATCGCCTGGCATTACCGACGTAAAACAACTGGGCGGCAAGTCAGTGGCGATTCCGTTCTGGTACTCGATCCACAACGTAGTGGTGCAGCAACTGTTCCGCGATAACGGCCTCACGCCAGTGGCGCGTGCTGCCGGCAGTGGGATTGCCGCCAACGAGGTCAACCTGATCGTGTTGCCGCCATCGGATATGCCGCCCGCCCTGGCCAGCAAACGCATCGATGGCTACATCGTCGCCGAGCCGTTCAACGCCCTTGCGGAAAACCTCAAGGTCGGTCGCGTGCAGCGTTTTACCGGTGATGTGTGGCGCAACCATGCGTGCTGCGTGGTGTTCATGCACGAGCATGACCTGACCCACCGCCCGGAATGGTCGCAAAAAGTGGTAAATGCCATCGTCAAGGCGCAGGTGTGGACGCGCGACAACCGCGAAGAGGCGGTGAAGCTTTTGTCCAAGGACGGTCCGAACCGCTACACGCCGCATGCGGAACCCGTGTTGAGCAAAGTCCTCGCACCGGCTGCCAGCGACCGTGCGGCCTACCTGGCCGATGGTGCAATCCAGCATGCACATTGGGATGAACACCGCATCGACTTCCAACCCTATCCATTCCCCAGCTACACCGAGGAACTGGTGCGCCGCTTGAAGGACACCTTGATCGAAGGCGACAAAAAATTCCTCGCCGACCTCGACCCGGCGTATGTCGCCAAAGACCTGGTGGACGACCGCTTTGTGCGCAACGCCATCGAGGCCGTGGGCGGCATGAAGACGTTCGGTTTGCCGGACGGTTATGAGCGGCACGAGGAGATTGGCGTTTGAACAACGGCAGAACCTTCGCATGGCCGGGCTGGTTACTGGGTATCAGCGGCTTGGCAGGTTTGCTGGTGCTGTGGTGGCTTGGGGTGAAAGTGTTTGGCGAGGCCGACGGTTTGTCGGCGCGCTTCTCGTTGGCCGCCACCTTCAGCAGCCTGTGTGAATTGCTTGGGCGCAGCGAGCTGTACCTGCACATCGCTGTCAGCCTGAAACGTATTTTTGTCGGGTTGTTTCTCGCATTACTGGTGGGTGTGCCGCTGGGACTGCTGGTGGGCAGTTCGCGCAACCTGGAAGCGACCACCACGCCGGCTTTTCAGTTTCTGCGGATGATCTCGCCATTGTCCTGGATGCCCATCGTGGTGATGTTAATGGGGGTAGGGGACCAGCCGATCTACTTCCTGCTGGCCTTTGCCGCCGTGTGGCCGATCATGCTCAACACCGCTGCCGGCGTGCGTCAGTTGGACCCACGTTGGTTGCAATTGAGCAAAAGCCTGAGTGCCACGCGCTGGGAAACCTTGCGTCGGGTGATCATTCCCGGGGTGGTGGGGCATGTGTTGACCGGCGTGCGCTTGGCCATCGGTATTTTGTGGATCGTGCTGGTGCCGTGCGAAATGCTCGGGGTCAGTGCGGGGTTGGGGTATTACATCCTCGATACCCGTGATCGGCTGGCCTATTCGGAGCTGATGGCGATGGTGTTGCTGATCGGGCTATTGGGATTCGCCCTGGATGCGTTTGCGCGTTGGTTGCACCAGCGGTGGGTGCACGCGGGCTGAACCTGGAATGTCTCGCTTTCCGACCTGGAAAGCGAGACAAAGGTGTGATCAGCGGCGTTCGTAGCCTGGGCCGCCGTCATAGCGGTGGTCATGCCAGCCGCCACCGCCGCCGCGGGGGAAGAAGAAGCAGCCGCTCATGGTCAGCATGATCAGCAAGGGAATCAGCAGTGTGATTCGACGTAACATTTGAAAATCCTCTAGGGTACTCACAGGGTCAATCAGGCGTTGGACGAGCCAAAGTTTTACATCGCCTGTAACATAGGACCCTGCCGACCCCAATCCATCCCCGCGACCGGGTATGTGCTTGGCATGTTCGGCGATACAAAGTGGATACATTCTTAAGGTTCAGGAACCCGTCATGACCCAAAAGCAACGTTTGAAATATTCGATTCTGATTTCCCTGGTGGTGCTGGGGACGATGTTCGGCCTGTCCTACTTGCAGAACACTGGGGTAATCAGCGAGAAAACGTTCCAGTACATCGCCATTGCCGTGGCGGTGACCGTGGTGGTGATCAACGGCATCATGCGCCGCAAGGTCAAGCCTAACTTCTGATTCAGGCGCGACCGTCGAGCACTTTGGCAGCCTCTTCATGGAGGCTGTAGCTTTTATCGGCATTGAGGGTGATCACGCCCTCGCTACACAGGCGCTTAAGCACCTCACGCACGCTGAGAAACGACAACGGGATGCCCAGCTCCAGCAAATGGCTGTGCACGCCACGTACCCCCAAGGTGCGCCTGTTGTCGGCTGCCGTGAGGAGGGCGTCGATGACCTTCAGCCGAATCAGGCTGGTGCGCAAACCGAAACACTTGAGTAAATGGCGAATACGCTGGTTGCCTTGCTGTTCGGGCGCTTTGCCGAACCCTTCTGCGCCGCTGCCAAACGTGGCGTCGGCAGTCGCTGGATGTCCGTCCGTGGGCAGTTGCGAGTTGTACATGCAAAAACTCCTTATCAGAGCCTGATCAGGAAAATGATGGCGCTCTTAGTCAATAAGACGAACGAGCGAGGTAAATCATGAAGTGCCGGATGTAGAAATTTTGTCAGTGTCGGATTTGTCACAGCAGGGCGTCCCTGAATGAACGTGACGGGTGACTAAATTATTCCCGGTTGAATGCGTCTTTACGCAAGGGTAACTGCCCCTTGTGAGGGTGTTCAATTTGACTGTGGAGCTTGCGTGATTATTTCCAACGGGTTGTCCAGGGTGTGTGTTGCCGGGGTGTTGCTGGGGTTGAGCCTGGCGGCATCGGCGCGAGAGCAGGTGACACAAACATCGGCGGATATCCGTCGCACCACGTTTGGCGTGCCGCACATTCGCGCCACCGATGAGCGCGGCCTGGGGTATGGCATCGGTTACGCATATGCCCAGGACAACCTGTGTTTGCTGGCTAACGAAGTCATTACCGTGAGCGGTGAACGGGCCAAATACTTCGGCCCTGAGCAGTCGACCCTGGAACAGCGCAACAACCTTGTCAGTGATGTGTTTTTCACCTGGCTGAACCCCCCAGAGGCTGTCGCGACGTTCTGGAAAGCACAGACCCCGCAGATACAGCAGCGAATTGAAGGCTATGTGGCGGGCTATAACCGCTATCTGAAAGAGCAGGGCGCACCAACGCAGTGCCAGGCGGCCTGGGTAAGGCCTCTCGGCGTTGAGGACTTGGTAAAGCTCACGCGTAGGTTGCTGGTGGAAGGTGGTGTCGGCCAATTCGCCGAAGCTCTGGTCGGCGCTACCCCCCCTCAAGCCACTGCCAGCGTACAACCCAACGGCAAAGCCTTTGAACTGGCGGCTGCCAATCAGCAGCGCTTCGCTTTGGACCGTGGCAGCAACGCCGTAGCCATAGGCCGCGATCGCTCGTTTAATGGCCGTGGCATGCTGCTGGCCAACCCGCATTTTCCGTGGGTCGGTGGCATGCGTTTTTATGAAATGCACCTCACCATCCCCGGCCAACTGGATGTGATGGGCGCAGCTTTGCCGGGCTTGCCGGTGATTAATATTGGCTTCAACCAGCATGTGGCCTGGACGCATACGGTCGACACGTCGAAGCATTTCACGTTGTATCGCCTGACCCTTGATCCACAAGACTCCACCCGGTACATGCTGGACGGTCAATCTGTCCCCCTGGATAAAACCACGGTAACCGTGAAGGTCAAGCAAGCCGATGGCAGCCTGAAGGCACAGCCGCATGTGGTCTACAGCTCGCAATTCGGCCCGGTGGTGCAATGGCCCGGCAAACTGGATTGGGACAGCCACTACGCTTTCAGCCTGCGCGACGCGAACCTGGGCAACGACCGCGTGCTGCAACAGTGGTATTCAATGAACCGCGCCACCAGCCTCAAAGAGCTGCAAACCTCAGTGCACACCCTGCAAGGCATCCCCTGGGTTAACACCGTTGCCGCGGATGACCAGGGCCAGAGCTTGTACATGAACCTGTCGGTGGTGCCCAACGTCAGCGCCGCCAAACTGGCGCAATGCAGCGACCCGCGCGCCGGACTGCAATTGATCATGCTTGACGGCGCCCACAGCGCCTGCGCCTGGGACGTCGACCCGCGTGCGGCGCAGGCCGGGATCTTCCCTGCCGACCAACTGCCGCAACTGGAGCGCACCGACTACGTACAACACTCCAATGACTCGGCGTGGTTGGTTAACCCCAAAGCGCCGCTGACGGGTTTCTCACCTGTGATCAGCCAAGACCACATCGGCCTCGGCCCTCGCGCCCGCTTCGCCGTACAGCGTCTGCACTTTTTGGAGAAACAGCCGATCAGCGTGGCAGACCTGCAAAACATGGTGATGGACAACGAGGTGTACCTCGCCGGCCAGGTAATGCCCGACCTGTTAGCGTTTTGCGCCAAGCACCTGGGCAGCGACGCGACTGCCTTGCAGTCACTGTGCAGCAGCCTGAAAAACTGGGACCAGCACGCCAACCTCGACAGCGGTGTGGGCCTGGTGCACTTCATCAATATCGTGGAACACCTGCAGCAAATCCCCGACGCCTGGCGTGTGGCTTTCGACCCAGCCCAGCCGTTGACCACGCCACGCGGCCTGGCCATCGACCGTGAGCCTGTCGCCAAGGCCCTGCGCGAAGCCATGCTCGTTTCGACGGCAGACGTAAGCAAACTCAGCCTGACGCGCTGGGGCGATATCCAAGTCAGTGGCCAAACCCCGATCCATGGTGGCCCGCAACAACTGGGCATCTACAACGCCATGCAAACCGTGCCCCGCGCCGACGGCAAACGCGAAGTAGTCAGCGGCAGCAGCTACCTGCAAATCGTCACCTTCAACGACAAAGGCCCGCAAGCCTTGGGCGTACTCGCGTTCTCCCAGTCCAGTGATCCCGCGTCGAAATACTCCAAGGACCAGACCCAAGCGTTTTCCGAGAAAAAACTGCGCCCATTACCGTTCACCGAAGCTCAGATCAAGGCTGACCCGCAGTATCAGGAGCAGGTCATTAAGGAGTAGGGCGGGCACGCAACCCCTTGATGCCACTGCGAAATATTTTTGAAATCAAGGGGTTGCAGGCATAAGCAAATGAGTACATAATGGCGCCCATCGAACGCAACGAAGCATTAAAAACTTCAATGCATTCAATGAGTTAGAGTAGAGGCAGGCTTCACAAAGCCCACTCAAGTTTATATACGGTGAATGTCAGCGGTAAGGGCATTGATCGTTTGAGGCCGAGTAGCAAAATGGTTATGCAGCGGATTGCAAATCCGCCTACGCCGGTTCGATTCCGACCTCGGCCTCCACTCTCGAAAGCCCCGCAGCCATTAGGTTGCGGGGCTTTTTTTGTGCCTGCGGATTTTACGTATCCGAACATTTGGGACAATCCTGGGACACTGAGATAATTTGCATGTCCCAGGGACGAACGGCAAAATCCGCTGCATGGCGACTATTGAACAGCGTCCCAACGGGACATGGCGGACCAAGATCCGCAAAAAAGGATATCCGGCACTTTCGGCTTCGTTCGACACGAAGGCTGAGGCGCAACGGTGGGCGTCTGAAATCGAGGGGGATATGTCGCGCAAGCGCTTCGTCGATACCAGGGAGGCGGAAGCCACCACTGTCGCGAAGGCGTTAGAGCGCTATGCACGGGAAGTATCTGCGCAGAAGAAGGGGGCGCGCCAGGAGCTGACCCGAATCAAGACGTGGTCCGATGGTAAGTACGGCGGCAAGTCGTTGGCCGAACTTCGGTCGTCCGACCTGGCCGAGTACCGTGACGCGCGCTTGGCCGAAGGTGCTTCGACCAATACCGTGCGCCTATCTCTGGCGCTGATCAGCCATTTATATACGGTGGCTATCAAGGATTGGGGAATTGAGGGATTGAGCAACCCGGTGGCGAAGTTGAGGATGCCCAAAGGTAGCCGCGAGCGTGACCGCCGACCAAGTGCTTCCGAGTTGAAGGCCGTGCTCAAGGCCGCTGGAGAAATCCATGCCGAGATGCCAGTGATTATTGAGGTGGCCGTCGAGACGGCAATGCGGCGCGGTGAGCTACTGACGCTTCGCCGCGAACACATCAAGGGAAAGCATGCATTACTGGAAGACACCAAAAACGGCAGTCGCCGGTTGGTGCCGCTGTCGATCCGTGCACGCGCGCTTCTTGAGTCCCTTCCGGCTCGCATAGATGGGCAAGTGTTTTCCCTCGCCCCGCACTCCGTCAGCCAGTATTTCCTCCGGGCCTGCCGTGCAGCCAAGGTGCAAGATCTGCACTTCCATGACCTGCGGCATGAGGGTACGTCACGCCTGTTTGAAAAGGGTCTTTCGATTATGGAGGCCGCCAGTATCACGGGACACAAAACCATGGGGATGCTCAAACGGTACACCCATCTGTGCCCGGATACGCTGGCCGACAAGCTCGGTTAACTGACGCGGGAAAGCGTCGGTGGTGTCTGGCGCTTCCGCCCAGGTCGCGCCGGGGTGTGCCGACCTTCCTCGTACTCCTGCAAGAACCGTCTCACAGTGCTGACGCGCCAGCATATCCTGCTACCTTGCTTGAAGAACGGGGGTAGCCACGATGCGCCTGCCTGGCGAGCGCTGCGAATAGACGACTCAGAGCGGCCAAGCAGTTTGGCCAGCTCTGGGATGTGGATTACTTCAGGCTCCATTGTTACCTCCCCGACACCTGCGCCCAGCGCTCAGTCGTCACAGTGATAAAATTGCGGATGCCGGTCAGTACCTGGAACATCTCGCCGTCGAATTCGATGAATAGGCCGGATTTCCTGCGCTCAGGTGTGCGGTCGATCACGTCGAGCAGCTTTCCGACGCTGCCGTCCTGCCGGCGTTCGTGGATGTCAAAGCAGGCCATGGCGTTCCACCTCGATGCGCTTCTGAATCCCCACCCGGTAGCTCTCCGGCCGTACCGAAGCAGTGCGCTCGATGTTCTCGATAACGCGCTCTACACCACCCAGGATCGGGTCTATCTGGCGGCCGGCTTTGATCAACTCATCAGCCAGATGCCAGCCTTCGATTTCTTCAATGCGAGACATGACAAAGCTCCTTGCCGGTGTCCGGCAGGCTTGTGGTTATTTGGTGCTGGTGGGTCGAGAGGGCTTCACGAACTGGATCACTGCGAAGATGGCGATAGCGATGGTCAGCAGCAGCCACGCTACGGTGCCGAGGAATGCGCCTATCTGCTCTGCGCCGCTTCCTGTCGCGAGCAATGCCGGTACCGCACGACCAAACCAGTAATCCGTGACGCCCAGGTACAGCGCGGCGCCCAGCAGGAACAGGGGACGTATGAAGGGTTTCATGTGGTGTCCTTGCCGCGCTGGGCGGCAGAAGGTGGGTTAGGGTTTGGCGATCTTGTTCCAGCCGCCCTGGCGATGGGTTTCGTGGTAGGTATCGACGCCGCGGTGTTGCCCGTGGCTGATGCGGCAGAGCTTGCAGGTCCTGGAGTTACCAAAGTCGCCGTACTTCACCGCTTCAAACCTGGTCCAGCGATGGCCGAATGGCTTACAGATAAGCGTTCTGGCCGACATCACGATGGCGTTCCAGAGTTTCGGGTGCTTGGAGTGCAGGTCGTTGTGGATGTGGTTCAGCCGCATTCCCATACGCCAGCGCAGCGGCCGGCTCTTGTCACCCTTGCGCAACGGTTCAGTGATGAGTTTTCCGATTTGTTTGAGCACAGGAATACCTCGCCCGCCGCTCACCGGCAGGCATGTAGGGGGATTGGGGTTACTTCGAAAGTACGGCGTTTTGAAGGGCGTCAGCTTTTTCATCGGCGCGCATGACATGCTTAGCTCTAGAGCAGTCGAGGTCGCCATAGCCGGAAACGCTGTAGCCGATCAACTGCATGAGCTGCGAGCGATCATCCTTCGAGTATTCGCGACAGGCGATGTCGTTCAGGTCAAGTCCGTGCTTTGCGCACAGTTCCTGCATATCGCAGATGATTTGGTTCTTCTTGAACCTGACGACTCGATCAGCCGCTATTTCAACCGGCTGCATTGGTTGGCGCTTGCTCATGGCCTCGGCCCCTTGTAGATGAAGACGTAGGCGAACCAGAGGGTGGCGATCATGGCGTCACCTCCCGGCGCGCCCACTGGACATACGGGCCGTCATCCGTATCGAAGATCCCCATCAGGAACCACTCAGGCCCGGGCGATCCAGGGTTCCAGCCATTGCAGTGGCACTCGCCATCTTCACAAGGGTGGCTGTCCAGCTCGTCGCCGAGGTGCCAGCCTTTCAGCTCGAGGCATTGCTCTTTCGTCCAAGCGATATACGGGGCGGGGTCTTCACCATCTCCAAAACTCGGAATGTTTGGGTGATACCACCAGCCATCCGCGTCGCGCTTTACCTCGACCGGCCCGAAAGGCTTGTTCCCGCTGTGCTCTCCGCACAGAGTTACGAAGTGCACGTCCGAATACTCGCCGCCGCCACTGCTGAACCTGGATTTGCAGCCGCAAGCTGCCGACGCGCCATTGACGAAAGCAATCTCTACAGCGTCTGTAGTTTCCATTGGGCGATACCTGTCCTTGCCGCTATAGCGGCTGACTTTGAAGGGGGAGGGGTTACAGAGAGGGGTTGAGGCGTTTCAGCTCAGGGCTGCAGAGTTTCGGTTCCGCTCCTTTTGTCCTGGTCAATTCTTGCTGCTCGCCACATCAACGCTTCGTAGACGCGTACAGATGATCCGTCCATAGCGCGATAATCCATAGCGGCATCGGTGATGATGGCGACCTTCATGGCTTGCCAGGCAGCATGTGCTTGAGCCGCGCTGGCGTGATGGCCGAGATGTTTCATCTTGCCGCCATGCTTGCAGTACGCCATGAACACGCCGCGGCGCTTCACATAGGAAACACCAAGCGGGTACTCGCCTCGTGCGGCGGTAGATGACGTTAGAAGTGAATTTATGCGCTTTGGAACGAAGCAGCAGGTGCCAGCGGAATAGACCTTGTTGCCAGGAACGAGGATGTCTTTGTCGATTTCGAATCGAAAGCCTTCGGCATCGAACGACGAATAACCTGGCTGGGTGTTACACCACTCGGCAAACTGCTGAAAGTCATCAAAGCCATTGGTCGTGCCGATATATGCAGCGTTACCTCGCTGGTATTGACCGACGGCCAAGCACCTGGCGGAGATCTTATTCCACAGGCCTGATGCTCTTGAGTGATGGGAGATGGTTTTCCCTGGCTGTCGCTCCTTCCAGGTTTTGATCCATTTCCCATCTTCGCCCTTACGATCTGCTTCGCCGTGGATATTGATTCGCTCAAGATCCGCATACGCACGCGGCACGCCGTCAATCGTTTGGTTGGTGGTCATGGCTTGGCTACCTCATCTGGAAATATTGCTAGATAGAGCGGCTCAACTTCCCAGCCAGCCCATGGCGTTTTTGCAACACCTTCGCGGTAAGTCCAAATGCGATCAGGGTGGTCATCGCGACGGTAGCGACAGCCCACTGGCGGCTTCATGCCCGCTCGAATTTCCCAAATAATCCGCATAGCATCAGCAAGCTGCCCACGAGCATCGCCAAATGTCTTCGGTTCATCGCAACCAGGGAACCAAGTTGGAATTTCTTCCTTGCTCATAAATCACCTCAGCAAATCAGTTGTACCAGTACCAGCAGGCACCAGCAGTAGGCGGGGAGTTGGGTCACGGCTTGAATAACGAACCGCACTCGGGGCAACCAATTTTGTTCGCCTCGCTATGGGCGCACTCGTCACTGCTATCTTTGATTTCTGCAACGCTTCGACCCAGCCAGTCTCCGATCCTGCGCATCAACTTGCATTCCTCAGGGCTGCGCCCGACGCCGTCATCGAACCACTCAAGCACCTCCTCAAGCAGCGATGCGCCATTGTTTGCATCCGACAGGTTGTTGGCGACATCCTCCTTGGCCTGGATCAGGTCGGCCCCCAAGCGCTCTATTCTCAGTTTCAATACGGACTCACGAGCCTCGGTTGCGGCAAGTGAGCGGTATGCCATTTCCAGCTTTGCCTTACTCATCTTTACCTTCCGCCGACTTTGCGCAGTCAGTGCATTCGGTCCAGGCACCAGATTCCCAATCAATGCACACTGATCTCTTGCCGTCGCAAGCCATACACTTGGCAGCCTCTGCTGGCTTGAGTGCGGCGTCCCTTCGATCAAACCAGTCGGCAGGAATTCGGGCGAATGTACCTTGGCGACCGGTTACGCTTTCGGATACGTCACGCAACAACCCCTCCAGCACATCCGCCCGCTCATCCGGTGCGGTCAGGCGCTGTTGCAGGGCGTCGCATTCCTCGGCAAATGACTGGGAGCCTTCCTCTGCAAACTTCAGGCTCTGGGCCAGGGCGTCACGCTCGGCGGTTACCCGGTCGAAGTCGGCAGATCTGTAAACCTGAGTCCAAATGCTGTTTAGCGGATTGTCGTCAATTACCAGGAGAACCCTGCAACTCTTCACTTCACTCATGACCCACCTCCAAATAATCAGAAATCACAACCGACGGCCTCTGTAGGCAACCGGCATAAACACAAAATTGCCTCGGGCATCTTGAATGACCGTCCACTCGTCATTGGTCAGTCGAGCCATTAGCTCGCTGAATCGGTATTGGCGGATCATGGGAAGCACCTTGCCGGGCCATGCCCGGTCGGTGGAGTGGGGGAGTTCAGAGTTGTTGCAGAAGCCGCCGGCCTATCCAGCGAACCACGGTGACGGCCTTGCTGTTGCCGATCGCCTTGTAGCGGGGGCCGTCCGGGCATTCGCTGGCAGGCTTGCCGCGCCAGGGGATCAGGGTGTAGTGGTCGGCCATGCCCTGAAGGCGTTCGCACTCGACTGGAACGAGGCGCCGGACCTGAGATCCGCCAACGAGCATGTCGGCCTCGGTCGCCGGGTTGCTGTTGTTACGCATGTTGCCCGCTCGCAAGGTGGGAGACAAAGCAGCCACAATCGGCTGACCCCGCCCCGTGCCGTCATCGCTTCCGTCGAAACCCTCAGCTTTCAGGGTGTGTGTGATGTCGCCTGTAATGCACACGGCCACCTGACCACCGGCGTTGGGATGGCTGCCTGAGTGATTCATTGCGCGCAGGGTGGGGGCGATCTCCCCTGCGTCAGCGCCGTGATCCTTGCAGGAGAAAGCCAGCACTGCATTTTCCTGGCCGTTGTTCCTGCCCAGTGCAAAGGCGAGCTTGTCGCTGACACAGGGGTCTTGCGTACCATGCACCACCAACAGGCCAGATTCAGCGTCCTGACTGGTCGCGCTGCCAGCCGCCTTGCCGTTGGCGTTGAGTGTGCCTGCGATCAAGTGCCCGGCCTGGGCCTGATTGTCGTCTGCGCCGCATGTCCCGACGCCGTTGGCGGTGAGTGCATTGACCGGCTTTTCCTGAACAAAGAATGTCTCGCTGTCCAGGTCATTGCGGCCTTCGTGATGGGTGAGGGTGCCAGACTTCTCGATAGAGCCAGACATGCGCCCGGCGCCGAAGGCGGGGATGCCGCCGAACATAGATACGGCTGGACCGAAGTCGCCTTCGCAGCTCGGGCAGCCATAGGCACCTAACTGCTCGGGAAAGACGTACTCGCATCCTTCTCCGCACTGGAGCGCAGGGCCGAAAGGAGCTGTTCCGGTAACGTCCTGCCCCTGGCCTCGGCGCGGCGCAGTATCCCGGCGCACGCCTTCTCGCTCAAAAAGTACCTCGGTGGGATCGAACCCGCCTCGAGCACTTGCGACAACGAACACACGACGGCGTCGTTGGGCCAGGCCGAAATATTGGGCGTCCAGGACCCGCCACGCGATTGTTCTTTTGGGTCCATACACACAACCAGCGTCCTGCCATTTCTTCCCTGGAGGCTGCAGTTCGCAGTCTTCCCCAGCAAGCGCGCCAAGAAAGCATCCGAAGGCGTTCCCTTTGTCGCTGAGGACGCCGGGGACGTTCTCCCAGACGATGACGCTGGCGGGCTTTCGCTGGCCGGCTCGAACATAGTCAACTGCATCTGCAAGCTCCACATATTTGATGGTGAGGGCTCCGCGCGGGTCGGTGAGGCCTTCGCGCATTCCTGCGACCGAGAAGGCCTGGCACGGGGTGCCGCCGACCAGCACGTCCGGCGCTGGGATCTTGCCGGCTAGCACCAGGGCGGCCAGCTTGGTCATGTCGCCGTGGTTCGGCACGTCGGGGTAGTGGTGGGCCAGGACCGCCGAGGGGAATGGCTCAATCTCGGCGAACCATGCGGCGCGCATGCCCAGCGGGTGCCACCCTTGCGTAGCTGCCTCGATTCCGGAGCAAACTGAGCCGTAAGTTATTTCCACGGTGTATCTCCAGTCAGGCGCCGCCCTCCGCGTTACCGGATGCAGCGAGTAGGGTGGGTTATTCGTCGTGGCAGATGCGAAGGGATTCTCGGTTGTAGGCGAGCTGCAGTTTTGCCGACACGTTTTCGGACATCTCATAACTGTGTCGCGGAGGATCGAGAAACTGGGCTGACCCTGTGGGGCCAAGGCCGTGCAGGTGGTGAATCATCAAGGTCATGGCCTCGCCCTGTTCCTCAATACCGTGCCAGGCCATCAGGTCAGCCAGGGCTTGGCGGGTGCCGGCCATGGTGTGGAGTCGCAATTCTTCCTCGCCGCGAGTCTTTCGCCTCGCCGCAGTCTTTGCCGATCGTTCTTTCTGCGCGGCAGCCATGGCCTACCTCTTCTATTCCGCTGGCCGGCAGTGCGAGCCAGGTTTGGCGTTTGCGTTGTTGGGTGCGGGCTATGCGGCGCATGAACGACGCCCTAAAGATGCCTTCGGATAGTCAATTCCGTATTCAGTCAGGATGCGTACCAGCGTCGCGTTGGATATGGCGAGCTTCCCGCAGACCTGGCGCCTAGTGATTCCAAGCTCCTTGAAGGTCTTGATGCGCTCTGCGAACTTGGCGTCGCGCGCCGCAATTTCCTTTTTGCGCTCAGGCCCGTTGTAACCGCCGTGATTCGAACGCTTGAACTCAAAACCAAAATCCTTGGCCAGCTCCCTTAGCGTTCTACTTGTCATTCCGAGAGCCATCGAGACTTCGCTTTGGGTATGCGTTGGTGCCAAGGCCTTTGCCTGCTCGGCCTTCTCTGCGCGCCGGTCGTGCCTGGCGTCGAGTGGTGCATAAGGCAGCGGAGGCGTTTCAGCACGACGCCGAACAAATGGCTTCGGCGCTGGTGGCGTCTGGGGTACATATACGACAGCCTTCGGTGGCGGTGGCGGCTCGGCCACTTCTATCTCGCCACCAGCCGCCACAAACTCGGCGATCTGTGCAGCCAGCTCATCATGAGCAGGGCGCAGCCGTTCCACTTCGTTACGGAGGATGCTGATCATGCTGCTTTACTCCTCATCCGCTCCCGCATTTCCTTCTCAAGGTCGGCCAGTTCTTCCAGGAAGGCCTTGATTTCAGCTTCCATCTCGCGGGCGCGCTTGAAGTCGAACTCATACCGGAAGCAGACGTATTGAAGTTCCTCTGGAAGGCGGTCGTCATAACTCACGAAGTCCGCCCACTTACGGCCGGTGCAAGCCATCTGGGCAAGCATTTGCCACTCGTATTGGCTGTCGTGGCGCCCGGCCTGGATCACTGAGATGTGGGTAGCGGTGTGCGGACATTTGATCTCGATCAGACCGTCAGTGCCGACAACCCCATCCGGCGATGCTGCGAACCCAGCGATAACCGGGTGTTCGATCAGCCCGACCTCCTGAATCATCAACCCCTTGTCGATCTCGTAGGCCGACCGGGCCACCGGTTCAAGCTCAGTGCCGCGCTGTACTGCCAAATTGCGGGATAAGTCAGGGCCGCTCTGGTTGCCGGTCAGGCGCTCACAGAGCAGGTCCATCATGTAGTTACGGCGGGTGGCCGATGGTTCCTTGCCACGACCCTTGGTCATCACGTCCTTTACCTTGCTGGCCGTGACCTTGCCCAGGCGGGCGCGAATCCACTCATCACTCCCCTGTTGCATGTTGCACCTCCTCGAAATCAGCATCGACTGGCTCGGACAGCTCTTTTTTGCGCTCGTCCTTAGCCTTGGTGAGTGCGGCGCGCTCGGTCGGTAGATCCTTCCAGGCTGCCGTGAAGGCCGCTTGCAGCTCTTCCATCGACTGAGCGTTACGGATGGTCTCTATGGCTGGCCCAGCATCCATAGACGGCGCTGGAACGTCATTCGTGACGATCCGCTCGGCCTCATCTTGGTCGTAGATACCGGCAAAGCCGAATGCTAAGCGCGCGCACTGGATCATCGCCTTGTGGCGCAACATGCGGCGAGGGTGGGACTGCCAGGGTTGCGTTCCCCGCTTGCACTCAGCCATGTACTCGGTTGCGCTGATCGCGTGGCCACGGTCCTTGCGGTAGATCTTGCAGGTGCACTCGGTGCCGTCCTTGTCCATCGAGAACTCCATGCCGTCGAACGCTGGGTTCTCGTTGATGATCCTGGCCCAGCCGTCGACCCCGACGACAGGGACGATGCCACCCTTGTCCGGGAAGGCGTAGATCTCTTTGGTCCATGGGTTCAGGCCGTACTGATCGGCGACGATCATCAGAGCCTGCATCTGTGCGTCGGTGACCTGACCCTTGAACGCCGTGGCCTTGAGGGTCGCCATCATTTCTTGAGGATCTACGCCGAAACGCTCTGCCATTCGGCCAGACAGGCTCTTCTGTTTGATTGTGGCTACGTTGGTTGCGGACATGACTATCTCTCCGCGCCACCGGAGAGGGGCGCTGTGAAGGGGGTTATTGGGTGGCTTTGGCGATGGCACTATTAGCTGCGTGGGCTGCTTTGTTCTGGAGGCTCTGATAACCCTTGTCAGCCGCGCAGTGGGCCAGCGCATCAAGTGCAAGCCTGAGGGCTATCAGCAGCTCAGGAGCGGCGGCGATCAGCTTGGCGTTGGCCAAATATTCGTCGCGGCGATAATTCACTTCGGCCAAAGTCCAGTAGTTGGTATCAACCATGGTTTCCGGCTTTGGCTCGATGGTCGCTATTCGTCCACTAGACCATTCGTCACCACCGGGGATTATTACCCAAGGCCCAGGCGTGTGATTATTCATGATTTCCACCTATTGAGTGATTCGATTAGCGAGCGCGCCGAGCAACATCACGACAGTAAAGAATGCGAGTGCTATGGCAGAACCGCGCCAGAAGCAGTAGCGCTTGGCTCTTTGGTAATTGGTCACGACATAAGCTCCTTTGGCACGCTGACGGTATCGCCAAGGACTGAGGCGACAATTGCACGGCAGGCGGCGAGGAGTGGTGTTTCGCCAGTGCCCAAATGACCCTCCGCATGCGCCCACCATGATTCAGTACCCGACTGGTTCAGCGCAGTTACGCAGCGGCTGATCAATGGACCACCCTGGCTCCAATCAAGAGAAGGCTGAAGCCTCGTGCCGTACGGTGTGCGGATCTCGTAATAGGTCTTGCTTGGGGTTTCATGAGTAACGATTTTTGCGTTGACCCAGCCAGCGGACTTTGCCACAGACCATTCCAGTGCCGTGCCTACAAGATCTTGCGTCTTCACTTCTACGAACTCGCTCACATCGCCACCTTGCAAGTCCAGCGGCCCGCACACTTGCAAGGCTGCTCGATCCATTTCACTTCGGCCAGAAACAAGAAACCCTGATTTCTCAGGGCCTCGGCGATACCTTTGAATGATCCGGCGATGATGGTCATGCGGCCTCCTTGCGCTGCCTGGTGATTTTCAGGAGGCGCTGACAGTAGTGGTTGAACTCTTCGGTGGTGATCACGTTGCCGGTGAGCATGTTGGTGATCATGTTCAGGACGATGTGCTGAGAGCCTTCTGGGCTGTCTGGATGGGTCATAGTGTCCAGGGCCTCGTCGATCAGGATGTGCGGGCTCATAGGTCGGCATCCACGTCGTCTTCGGCCGCTTCCCGCTCCGCTGCTACAGCTTCTTCGGCATAGGGCCTGAGCAGGTCCGTGGCGATCTTCTCGGCGGCTTCGATGGGGCGTGGCTGGCCGATCAAGTCAGCAGCGTGGCCGCGCGAATCCGCCTGACTGCCGAGGATCGAGGACAGGAACAGTCTGGCGAATGAGTCGCGCTGGTCCATTCCGTCGATCTGGCGCTGGTTCAGGTGGCCTTGCAGGTAAGTGCAGAACCGGTCGAACGTCACCACCTGCGGCTGGCCGTAGCGGCGCTTCCATTTGATGTCTATGCCGCACACCAACTGCTCGGCCGAGTGTTCCAGCCATTCCTGTTCCGGGTTCGCCTCGCTGATCTCTGGAGGCAACTGAGCGTCGTAACGCTCTTGGCATATCTTCAATGCTGCGTTCATGGTTGCCTCCAGGGTGGCGGGTTTTAATCTTCAGGCTCACATGCGTAGGATTCCGGATTCGGATGGCTGTGGTCTTCTTCACCACACGCCCGACATTCCAGATAGCTGTAGTGAACCGTTCCACTGACGGCGCCCGGATCGCTGCGCCATTGGCTTACACGACGCCAGCTATGATCGGCTTCGCATTTCTTGTCGCTCATGGCGACCTCCAGTGTTTGGGGTTAGGCGGAACGGGCGGCGAGCATGGCGTCGGCGACCCTATATGCGTGTTCAACAACGCCAGTGACGCACCACTGCTGCCATTGCTCGACAGTCAATGACTTGTCGGCGCGGTCGCCGTAACGCTGATCGTCTGGCACCGCAAGCATTCCCTGCATGGCCTTGGCCGCGAAGTAGTCGCGCAGGCTCATGCCCTTGTCGTGAAACTCGGTTACCGGTCCGCGACCTTGATCTGAGCGCGCGGTGTATGTACCTGGGAACGCAGCACCGCCATTTGGCTTGCTCATGACTATCTCCATTCGTTGGTTCACCTGTATTCGTCAGCCCTCATTCCTGCTGGTTGCCGATGGGCGCGGGGAGGAGTGCTGACGGGTAGAGGCGCACAGGGGCATTAGCGTTTTGTCTTGGCAGCTAATATCATCCAAGCGCTGCATACATGGATGATCATTACTTTCCCTATGGGGCTGCTTAAATGGAAAGAAGCTACTTTTTGACGATGCTTTTACTGGTCCTTCATCAGATAGATGCTGCCTTTTGGCGCGAGTGGGAGTTGTTTTTCTTGCCCGGTGGTGTTCAAGGCTTTCTGCTCTTCAATGCCTTAGTCATACCCGTGTTAATGATTGGGTATCGGCATGTTTTACTGGGCACGAGTCGCGCGTCGTTCTTTGCCAAGATCTGCGCTGGTTTAGGTACGCTGACATTCGTTATCCATGCCGGACTCGCTCTGGCTGGCGCGCATCAGTTTCATTTGCCCGCTTCTATTGCCGTCATAATTCTTTGTTTGATCAGCTCGATATGGTTGCTGGTCAATACCCGAAATCACGATGCTAGGCTTGCTGACTCTCCTGCGATCTGATGCGTTTAAGCGGCTAGGCCGCGCCTTCGTACGCATCGGACTGCTCTCAGGCTTCCGGTGGAGGTTCTTGAACAGTCTCAAGCCTGCCGTGAAAGGTGGAGAGCAGTCCGATGCGCTCTCATAGAGAGGATCGGGCAGTTAACGTGAGGCTCACGTTTGGCGCTGGTTGTTCAGTCGTAAATTCCGTAGCTCAGGTCATCCGTATCGCAATCGATCAAAAGCATTGCGTTGCCGAAGTACAGGGCTGCCAACATGCGCTCCCACTTCGAATAAACCTGCATGTTAATGGCTAGCTTTTTGTCATCCAGCTTTGCGCTGTAGACCTCGCCAAAGGCGATGGTTGGTTTCCAGCGATCGCCGGTTTCACGTTCGCCTTTGATGCTCACGTGCAGAGCATGTTTCAGGCTGTAGTTGCTGCGTGAGGATGACGAGTAGTGGCTGCTCCGGTAACTGCCTTCTGGCTCCGGATCGAAGTAGATGTGAAGTGTTTTGTGTGAGTAGCTGCCGTCTCCTTCCTCAATACGGATTTCCGGACGCTCCCATTGGCCTTCTGCTGCGCTGTCCTTGTGATGCTCGATGAATTCGTCGAGCAGGGCCTTCAGCGATACCTCGCCAGCTATCAGGCCATCGCCGGTAAGCACCTCAGTGATCGACTTGTCCGCCTGCTCCAAGATGATTGCGCCCAGGCCAGCCGCTTCCCACCGCTGACGAAGCGCATTCGCCACTACTGCGTTGTAACGCTGAAGGTCGAACACGTCGGAGACGTTGGCCGGCAACGCAGCCTTGACAGCCTCCTTGATGGCTCCGCCGAAATCGCCATAGGAGCGGAAGGTGTCGCTAACAACTTCTTTGAACAGCTTCTCGATACCCTCGTCGATCAGCTCGCGCGGGCGGTCTGACTGGGCGTATGCAGTGACGCGCTCGGCAAGCAGCGCTTGAAGGGTTTGTTCGCTCATTTGAGGCTCCGTGCTTGATGGGTTGTTTTCCCGCTGCCACCGATGCGGTGGCAGAAGTGAAAAGGTCCGTCATGCAGTCAACGCGATCAGCTTCTGGCGGCAGTCGCGAACCTCGGCCATGCAGCGAGCGGCTTCAGTCTTGTCACCGCCGCGCAGCGCTTGCTTGGCCCAGTGCGTCCAGTCATCAATGAAGCCTTGAAGGTCCGCGGCGAGCGCTTGCTGGGTGCTGACGAACTGACCTTTGTCGTTACGAATAGCCATGGTGAATTCCTCTTGGTTGTCATCCCAAGCAGCCCTCGCGAGAAGGCTGCTCAGTGATGCTTTCCACCGTGACCCGCTACTGGCGTCGGTCAC
>NZ_MDDR01000025.1 GCF_001870435.1 Pseudomonas costantinii
ATCTGGCTTTTGATCCACACCACTCAGGTCGGCTTTCAGGCCGCCGTGCTCTGCTTTTGATCTGCTTGTGATCTTGATCTCAGGCGCCCCATTAACCACGCTGGCCGCACGCAGGCACACCGAGCCTAGGCGAGGTGCCGAGTGGTGGGGCAAGAGCCCTTTTGGTTACTTTTGGCTGGGCCGGCATTCCGGGCTCTTTTCCAAAAGTGACCCGCCGTAAGGGCGGAACCCTAAGCGGCCGTTACCGCAACAACGGATATGTACTCATATCTACCTAAAGAAAATGGCCAAGCGCCAAGAGCTGTGTAAATACCTATGCTGCGATGGCATCGACCCAGTCTCCCAGGGAAACCGAGTTGCCCGCATTGCGGGCAAGCCCGGCTCCCACATGGTTCTCAGTGTTTCCAAGGCAGCGCTATACCCGAAACTGATCCATCAACTTCATCTGCTGGGTGGCCAACGCATTCAGTTGGCTGCTGATAGCCGCCGATTCGGTGGCCTGGCCAGTGAGGGTTTCGGTCACGGTGCGGATCGCCGAGACGTTGCGATTGACCTCTTCGGCCACGGCGCTCTGCTGTTCGGCGGCGCTGGCGATTTGCAGGTTCATGTCGCTGATCACCGTCACTGCGTCACTGATCTTGCCTAACGCTTGCACCGCTTGATGGATCTGCCCGGCATTGCTCTGGGCCTGGTGTTGGCTGGAATGCATGGTCTCCACCACGCCGCGGGTGCCGTTCTGGATGCGCTCGATCACCACGCGAATTTCCTCCACGGAATCCTGAGTGCGTTTGGCCAGGTTGCGTACTTCGTCGGCGACTACCGCAAAACCACGTCCGCTTTCCCCGGCACGCGCGGCTTCGATGGCGGCGTTCAGCGCCAGCAGGTTGGTC
This sequence comes from Pseudomonas costantinii, assembly GCF_001870435.1. Lineage (GTDB taxonomy): Bacteria > Pseudomonadota > Gammaproteobacteria > Pseudomonadales > Pseudomonadaceae > Aquipseudomonas > Aquipseudomonas costantinii. Next base: position 891 of record NZ_MDDR01000025.1, read on the forward strand.
TGTTCGGCAATGCTGCGGATCACTTCCAGCACCGACCCAATCTGCTCACTGTTCACCGCCAGGGCTTCAACTTCAGTCACCGCCTTGCTGACTTCTTCGGCGAGGGTGGTGATATCGCGGGTGCTCTGCTCAATGATCGACATGCCCTCACGCGCCGACTGATCAGCCCCACGTGCCGCGCTGGCGGCGTTAGACGCGCTGTTGGCCACATCATGGGCGGTGGCGCTCATTTCATTGGAGGCGGTAGCCACTTGGTCGATTTCGCGGAATTGCACCTGCATGCCTTCGCTGGTCTGGCGCGCGATGGCTGAGGATTGATCAGCAGTGCCACGCGCTTCGGTGATGCTTTGTTTGATCTGCGCGATGGTCGGTTGCAGCTTGTCGAGGAAGCGGTTGAACCAGTTTGCCAGTTCGCCCAGTTCGTCCTTTTTGGTGTAGGCCAAGCGTTGGGTGAGGTCACCTTCGCCGCTGGCAATATTCTTGAGCATGGCCGCCACGTTGTTGATCGGACGGGTCACGCCGGTGGCGGTCAGCCAGATCAACAGCAAACCGAGCAGGGCGGCGACGGCCCCTATCAGCAATGCCTCGAGTGTGGAGGCGCTTTGGGCCTTGTCGAGTATGCCTTGCAGTTTCACCACGTCGCCCAGCATCACGTGTTTGGGCAGTTTGATCACGATGCCCCAGGATTTGGAGTCGGCGATCGGCTTGACCGGGTACACGGCGCGAATCGTGTCGTCCTGTTCGCGGATCATGCGGGTATCGCTGGCGAGCAGTTGCACGATCTCTTTGCCTTCGGCGCCGAGGGTGTTGATCAGGTTTTTGCCGACCATGTCCGGCTGGCCGCTGAAGGCTGCAATCAAACCGGTGCTGGAGAGAATTTCGAGATACCCGGCACCGTCGAACAAGTCTTTTTGCGCCGCATCCGTGGCGGCTTGCAGGGCATTAAGGGCCAGGTCGACACCGACTACGCCGATGACTTTACCGTCCACGATCAACGGCAGGGAGATGGTGGTCATCAGCATCGACTTGCCCGCTACTTCATCGGCGTACGGGTCCAGTAGGCAAACACCGCGGGTGTCTCGTGGGCAGGTGTACCAGATGTTGTAGGGCGTGCCGCTGAGGTTGGGGGTGGTCTTGGTCAGGTCGTCCTCGACCATCACGGTGTTCAAGCCTTCGCCAGCGGCGCGGCTCCAGTAGCTGGAGAAACGGCCTTTTTCGTTGGAGACGCGGGCTTTGTCGTCGACGAACTCGTTGTCTTTGCCATCCAGGCCGTTGGGTTCGAACGACAGCCAGATGCCGAGCACCCGGCTGTTGCGCTCAAAGGCGGTCTTGAGGCTCTGGTTGAGTTCTTCACGCAGGGCGCCCGCTTCCAGCCCGCGCTTGGCTGCGGTGTTACGCAGGCCCTTGATCTGGTCGGCTAATGCGGTGATTACCACCAGGCTTTCGCCAAAGGTTTTTTGCAGTTGTACGGCTTGTTCGCCGGCCTTGGCTTGCAACAGGTTCTGCACACTGTTGGTGAGCATTCGCGAGCTTGAATCGCTGACCAGGCGGTTGTTCCGGCCGGCCTCGTACAGGTTGATGCCGATGATCAGCGCAATCACCCCCAAGAGGCAAAGGCCGGACAGCAGCACGATTTTCAAGCGGATGGAGAGGGTGTCGAACATAGGTTCACTCGCGATTGGACTTGTTGGAATGCAAGCAGGGCGAGCCAAGTCCATTCGGCGCTATGTCCGGAACATCGGCGTAACAAGTTGTTTCATTAGAGGAAGGCGATGAACGGTAGGGAAAGGACTACACGCAACGTTACACGGGGGCTGCAAGCCGTTCCGGGCGTGACCAGATCCACAGGTTGCCCAGACTCATCCCGGCAATCGCCAGGTAGATCGGCCAGCCGTGATCGAGCATTACCAGCATCAAACCGGCACACAACAGCATGCTCACCGTGGCGCTGATTTTGGCGCGGCGCGCGATGATCTTGCCATTGCGCCAGTTGAACAAAATCGGCCCGAATAACCGGTGGTTTTCCAGCCAGGCGCTAAGGCGCGGCGAGCTTTTGGTGGCGGCCCAGGCGGCGAGCAGGATGAATTCGGTGGTGGGCAAACCCGGTATGACAATCGCCACCAACCCAATGCCCAGGCTGACGTAGGCCAGCAGGCCGAAGAGGATCCGCGCGATTTTTGAGGTGGATTGGGTTTTGCCGGTCATGTTTTTTGCGAAGTAGAGGAAAAAGTCAGCTTGAAATGAGATTTAAATGTGGGAGCGGGCTTGCTCCCACATTTGACCGCATTTCAAACGATGGGTCAGGCCAGTTCTGGGGCGCTAGCGTACGCCTGTTCCAGCAGCACGGTGAAGCGCACGAACGCGTCGATCGCGCCTTTTTCTACCTCGGCTTCTTCTTCTGCGCTGAATTCCAGGCCATCGAGGGTGCGGGTGAAGTTCTTCCAGCCTTCGGCGCGACCACCGGCCGGCTCACCGAGGTGACGGGCACCGAAGGTTTCGCTCAGGCCCAGGCCCACGGCGCGCTTGATCAGGAACGCAGCGCCCAACTTGGAGCCTTCGGAGACGAACAACCAGCCCAGGGCTTGGGCCTTGCTCGGGTTTTTCACGGCGCCGGCGACCGGTGCAGGCACTTCGGTGTCCAGGTCGCCCAGGTCCAGCTTGGCGGCATCGGCGCGGCAGCGTTCGGCCAGGTCTGGGACGATTTTGATCAGCTCGGCGTCGTTGTACAGGCCGACCAATTCCGATTGAAACAGGTACTGCGCGACCACGAAGCGAGCGAAGTTGGCCTGGGTTTCAAATGGGGCGTGGGCCTTGACCAGTGCGTCGAGCTTGGTGTGCGGCTCGTTGGTGATCTGGTTCAGGCGCTGTGAGCGCAGGCTTGGGCGTTCTGCGGTAGGAGAAACGGTCATGAAAAAGTCCTTGAGAAGGGGAGCGCCTTGGTGCTCTGAAGCGTTGCAGAGCTGTTATCAACTAGACGAACAAGAAGACGCGGCACAGTAAAAAATCCTCACCTCGCCGATGAAATGTCGGCGAGGTGAGTGTGGGGTTGTCAGATGTCCCAGATCAGGTTGATCGCAAAGTGGCGACCAGGCTGAGTCAGTCGGTCCAGGTTGGCCGGGCCGGTTACAGCGGCTTCGCCGACGCTGTCGTAGCTGCGCACGTCATCCCAGTTCCAGTATTTCTTGTCGGTCAGGTTGTAGAGGCCGCCATTGACGGTCACGTCGTTGGTGACTTTGTAGTACGCGCTCAGGTCAAGAATGCCGAAGCCTGGCGTCTTGAATGGGCCGTCGGTGCTGCCGTCGGGCGCGTGGAAGGTCGTGCTGTCGACGCGACTCTGCTTCTTCACCAGGGTCCAGCTCAGCAGACCGCCATAGTTGTCCTTGTCGTAGCCCAAGCCGAACACGCCTTTGAGTGGGTTGACGCTGTTGAGCGCCTCGCCGTTGTCGTCGTTGCGGCCATAGGTGTAGCCAACCGAGCCCTGGGTGTACAGGCCTTGCGGTGCACCGAATGCGTCGAGGTTCAGGCGGCCTTTGGCTTCAATCCCTTTGATGGTGGCGTGCTTGATGTTGTTGGCTTCGAACTGTTGCACGTTACCGCCAGCGACAGAGGCGTCCTCGTCGATGAAGTCGCGGTATTTGTTGTAGAACACGGCGATGTCGAACGAGCCTGCGTCGAAGTTGCCGCGAATCCCGGTTTCTATGCCCTTGCTGCTTTCCGGCTTGAGGTTCGGGTTGGGTTCGACGGTGTAGCCCTGATTCAAGTTTTCAAAGCGGCCGTACAAGGCTTTGGCCGATGGTGTGCGGAAACCTTCGGCGTATTGGCCGAACCAGGTGTAGTTCTCGGTGAGCGCGTAGGTCAGGCCGAACTTGGGCGTTACACGGTGCCAGGTTTTTTCCTGGTCGCTCACTGGGTCTTTACCGGTTGGGTTGACGGTGTTGAGGAACGCCTGGGTCAACTCTGGTTTGAGCTGGGTGTAGTCGTAGCGCACGGCGGGCAGGAAGGTCCATTTGCCCCAGGCGATCTGATCCTGGGCGAACAGCGAATAGGTATTGATGGTTGGGTCCGGGAAGTCGCTGGACTTTTTCACGCTGTCGCTGGCGCTGGGGCTCGGCGCGCCGATGGCAGTGCAACCGCCGCCGACGGCCAGGCAGGTGGCGGCGCCTTCGCGGGAACCGGTGACTTTCTGCTGTTTCAGGGTGGTGCCATAGGTCACCAGGTGATCGGTTTCACCGACGCTGAAGGCCTTGTCCAACTGCGCGTCGAAGACCCACTGTTTTTCTTCATAGAGGGTTTCGCGGGTGCGCAATACACGGCGCGACGGCTGGTAAATCTCGGAGGTGGACTGGTCGGTCTTGGCGATTTGGTAGTTGAGGCTGGTCTTGATGTGATCGGCAATCGGCGAGTCGAGGGCGAAGCGGTTTTCGATGCCGAAACGCTCACGGGTGATGGTGTCGTTACCCGAACGGGCGCGGTAGAAGTTGAAGCCTCGCCCGCCCGCGAATGGGCCGCCCACGGCATTTTTCAGATTGACGTCGCGATCATCCTTGAACTTTTCGTACGTCAGGCCCAGTCGGTTGTCATCCCCATAATTCCAACCCAATTTGGCCAGTACGTTGGTGGTGCGCGCATCTTCCGGGTTGGCGCCGGTGCGGGACAGGCCGGTGGCGTTGTTGCCGTCGTAGGATTCCATTTCATGGCCATTACGCTGGCTCAGGTGCAGCAAACCGTCGAAGTCCTGCACGCGGCCAGCGACGGTGCCGGAGGTCAGCCAGCTTTCATCGGCGGAGCTGTAGCCGGTTTTCAGGCGGGCGCCGAAGTCTTGGCCGGGCTTGATGATGTCATCCGGGTCGAGGGTGAAGTAACTCACGGCGCCGCCGATGGCGCTGCTGCCGTAGAGGGCCGAGGCTGGGCCGCGGAGGATTTCCACGCGCTTGACGATTTCCGGGTCGACGTAGTTGCGGCGCGTCTTGGCGTACGGGCCGTTGAAGAAGTTGTCGGGGACTTCGACGCCATCTACCTGGGTGAGGATGCGGTCACCGTCGATACCGCGAATGTTGTAGCCCGCATTGCTGGCACGGGTGCCGGCGCCGCCCACTGAGACGTTAGGTTCGTAGCGCACCAGTTCACGAATGGTGTTCACGTTCTGGCGGTCCAGTTCCTGGCGCTCATGCACGCTGACGGTGCTTGGCACGCTGTTGACGTCTTGCTCGGTACGGGTGGCGCTGATGGTGACTTGTTGCAGGTTGAGGGTACTGCCCGCCGCGCGCTTTTCCAGGACGATGCTGTTATTGCCCAGTTTGCGGTAGCTCAGGTTGGTCCCCACCAACAGCCGGTCCAGGGCTTTTTCCGGCGACAACGGGCCGCGTACACCAGGGGACGAAACACCCTGGCCCAGCTCCGCCGGCAGGCCGACTTGCCAGCCGGTCACGCTGGTAAAGGCATTCAGTGCCGAGACCAGAGACTGCTGCTCGATGCTGAAGTTGTAGTTGCCGTGGCTGCGGGCGACCGGCTCGGCGGCGGTAGCTGCCATGGCTGGCGCGCTGGCCAGCAGGATGGCGGCGGTCAGCAAGGACAGGACGGGCGAAGAAGACCGGCGGTTGAAACGAGAGGACATCGAGAGCGCTCCGGAGGTACGAATCTTATAGTTGCGAACCGAATCAAATAGGAATCAGTTGCATTGGCTAAGACGAGACGTACCGCCGACAGCTATCGAGTAAAAATAATTCTCATTTAGTTCAAAATGACCAGCGCCGGGTATTCCGAAAGCTTGGCCGAAGTGATGTGTGCCAGGGAGCGCACGACATCGAGGGGTTGGTCGAGGCGATAATTACCGGTGACGGCTGTGCTTGCGAGCTTATCGTTGGTGTTGACGATCCAGCCGGGGTAATAGCGGCGCAGCTCAGCGAGCACTTCGCTCATCGGGCAGTTTTCGAATACCAGCCGACCCTGGACCCAGGCCAGGTCCTTGCTGGCATCCAGCTTGGCGGGTTGGCCGAAACCCTTGGGGCCGATACGGATACTTTCACCGGCGCTCAGGCGTACGCGGGCATCGTCGAAGGTATTGCTCAGGTCGACATCACCGCGCTGCACTTGCACCTGGGCTTCGCCATTGAGGTAGCGCACGGCGAAGGCCGTGTCGCGCACGCTGGCGCGAACCGGGCCAGCATCGATTTCCAGAGGCAGGCCACGGCTGGGCACCACGTCGAAAAACGCCTCGCCTTGGTACAGGCGAGCGATGCGCTGGTGATCCTTGATGCTGCTGGAAAACGCCGAATTGGTGTTCAGCAGCACTTTCGAACCATCGTCCAGTTCCAGGCGCTGGCGTTCACCGACCACGGTGAGGTGGTCGGCTTGCAGGCGCACGGGCAGGTTGCTGAAGCTGAACAGCCCGATCAGCAACATGGCAGCGGTGGCCAAGGGTTTCCAATGCGGCTTGATGCGGCGCCAAACTGTCGGCTTGCGCGGTGCAGCCAGGGCCACGGCTGCACTGTGCACCGGCGCACCACCCCAGGCGGCCTGGGCTTTGTTGAATGCGTGGACGTGCGCCGGGTCACTGGCCAGCCAGGCTTCGAACTCGACTTGCTGCCCGGGTTGCGGGCACTGCAAGGCGATCAGCCAGTCGAGGGCTTGGTCCATAGCCGTGTCTTGCAACACCTCATGAGCCAGCTCATGGGGGCGCAGTTTATTCGGGTCCGTCACGGTGTTCCTCGGGTCTTCGCCACGTTCTATTCATCTTTCCTACAGCCTGGATCGACACATCTGTCGGAGAAGCTTAAGGCTGATCCAGCCGTTCGGCCACACCTACGCAGATGGCCATGATCAATTTCAGCTCCTTTTGCACGGTGCTCAAGGACACTTGCAACTGATCGGCAATCTCCTGGTAGCTGCAACCGTGCAGGCGACTGAGGATGAAAATCTGCTGTTGACGGGCGCTCAACTGGCCGAGGCTGACGCTCAGGTGTTCGAGCAATTGCTCGGCCTGGGTGGCGTCTTCGGGAGTGCTGGTGGGGGCGGCGACGCTTTGCAGGATGTCCAGCGGGACATCTTCCTGCAGCGTGCGGGCCTGAATCCTGCGCGAACGCAGGTGATCCAGCGCCAGGTTGCGCGCAGTCTGGTAGACGAAAGGTTCGAGGTGATCGATCGGCCGCTCGCTCAGGGCCCGAGTGACGCGCAGGTAGGTTTCCTGCAACAGGTCCTCGGCAGTGCTGTGGTTATTCACCATCCGCTGCAAGGTGCGTAGCAGAATCACCCGTTGGGTGAGAAAGACTTGGTTGAAGCGAGATTGGCTCACAGTGGTACCAGACCGAGATGCAGTTAATGATAATGCTTATCATCAACTGAAATGGCAAGGGACTATTTTTGTGAGCCAATCATTTGCTTACTCGGCGTTACACAGCGCCAAGCAGTTATCCAGCATACGGTTGGAGAAGCCCCACTCATTGTCGTACCAAGCCAGCACTTTCAGTAGCTTGCCGCTGGATTTGGTGTGATTGGCATCGAAAATCGATGACAGCGGGTTATGGTTGAAGTCACTCGAAACCAGCGGCAGGGTGTTGTAGCCGAGGATTTTCGAGTGCTGGCTGGCTTCTTTCAGCAGTGCGTTGACTTGCTCTGCCGTGGCTTCTTTTTTCAACTGCACGGTGAGGTCCACCAGCGACACATTGATCACCGGTACACGCACCGCCATGCCGGTCAGCTTGCCTGCCAGCTCCGGCAGTACCAGGCCGACCGCTTCGGCGGCGCCGGTCTTGCTCGGGATCATGTTCTGAGTCGCCGAACGCGCGCGGTACGGGTCGGTGTGGTAAACGTCGGTCAGGTTCTGGTCGTTGGTGTAGGCGTGAATGGTGGTCATCAAGCCGCTTTCGATACCCAGCTCACGGTGCAGTACTTGGGCGACCGGCGCCAGGCAGTTAGTGGTGCACGAAGCGTTGGAAATGATCTGGTGGGATTGACGCAAAATGTCGTGGTTCACGCCATAGACTACGGTGGCGTCCGCGCCCTTGGCAGGTGCGGAGATGATCACCTTGCGCGCGCCGGCGGTAATATGGGCCGCAGCCTTGTCACGGTCGGTGAACAGACCGGTGCATTCGAACACTACGTCGATCTTGTGCGCAGCCCATGGCAGTTCGGCTGGGTTGCGAATGGCGCTGACGGCAATCCGGTCACCATTGACGGTCAGGCTTTCCTGATCGTGGGCGACCTCTGCTTCGAAAGTGCCATGTACGGTGTCGTATTTGAGCAGGTGGGCGTTGATTGCGCTGTCGCCCAAATCATTGATGGCGACGATCTGCAAATCCTGACGGTAGCCTTGGGTATACAGTGCGCGCAGGACATTACGGCCAATACGGCCAAAACCATTGATTGCGATACGAAGAGTCATTGGAAAGTGCCTGTCGTCGATTTGTTGTAAGAATTACAAGATTATTCGCATAAAAATAGAAAACAAGCCTTTTTAGTGGCAATATTTTGTTCAATCTACAACGAGTGACCTGAATCAACTGGTCCGATTGGTCAAGTAACACCCTGCCAACCTCTTCGCGGCGGGCGTTTGACCAGCATAGACACTCAGGTCGCCACATCCGTTAGCCTGGAGTTCTATACATGCATCCCCGCGTTCTTGAGGTCACCGAACGGCTTATCGCCCGTAGCCGCGCCACTCGCGAGGCTTACCTTGCGCTTATTCGCGGCGCAGCCAGCGACGGCCCGATGCGCGGTAAACTGCAATGCGCCAACTTTGCCCACGGCGTGGCCGGTTGCGGCACTGAAGATAAAAATAGCCTGCGCATGATGAATGCCGCCAACGTGGCAATTGTTTCGTCATATAACGACATGCTCTCGGCGCACCAGCCGTATGAGCATTTCCCGGAACAGATCAAGAAAGCCCTGCGTGAAGTCGGCTCGGTCGGCCAGTTCGCTGGTGGCACCCCCGCGATGTGCGACGGCGTGACCCAAGGCGAGCCCGGCATGGAGCTGAGCCTGCTCAGCCGTGAAGTGATTGCCATGTCCACGGCGGTAGCGCTGTCCCACAATATGTTCGACGCCGCGCTGATGCTCGGTATCTGCGACAAGATCGTCCCTGGCCTGATGATGGGCGCACTGCGCTACGGCCACCTGCCGATGATCTTCGTCCCTGGCGGCCCAATGCCGTCTGGCATCTCCAACAAGCAGAAGGCCGATGTGCGCCAGCGCTACGCCGAAGGCAAGGCTACCCGCGAAGAGCTGCTGGAATCGGAGATGAAGTCCTACCACAGCCCCGGCACCTGCACCTTCTACGGCACCGCCAACACCAACCAGTTGCTGATGGAAGTGATGGGCCTGCACTTGCCGGGCGCCTCGTTCGTCAACCCGTACACGCCGCTGCGTGATGCGCTGACCCGCGAAGCTGCGCACCAAGTTACTCGCCTGACCAAGGCCAATGGCAACTTCACGCCGATCGGTGAGATCGTCGACGAGAAATCCATCGTCAACTCCATCGTCGCGCTCAACGCCACCGGCGGTTCGACAAACCACACCCTGCACATGCCGGCCATCGCCATGTCGGCGGGCATCATCCTCACCTGGCAGGACATGGCCGATCTCTCCGAGGTAGTGCCGACCCTGTCCCACGTGTATCCAAACGGCAAGGCCGACATCAACCACTTCCAGGCCGCGGGCGGCATGTCGTTCCTGATCCGCGAACTGCTGGAAGCGGGTCTGCTTCACGACGACGTCAACACCGTTGCAGGCTTTGGCCTGAGCCGCTACACCCAGGAGCCGTTCCTGGTCGACGGCGAACTGATCTGGCGTGACGGCCCGATCGAAAGCCTCGACGAAGCCATCCTGCGCCCCGTGGCCCGTGCGTTCTCGCCGGAAGGTGGTTTGCGCGTGATGGAGGGCAACCTCGGCCGTGGCGTGATGAAGGTCTCCGCCGTGGCGTTGGAGCACCAGATCGTCGAAGCACCGGCGGTGGTGTTCCAGGATCAACAGGACCTGGCCGATGCGTTCAAGGCTGGCCAACTGGAAAAAGACTTCGTTGCTGTGATGCGCTTCCAGGGCCCGCGCTCCAATGGCATGCCGGAATTGCACAAGATGACGCCGTTCCTCGGCGTGTTGCAGGACCGTGGTTTCAAAGTGGCGTTGGTGACAGACGGGCGTATGTCCGGCGCGTCGGGTAAGATCCCCGCCGCGATTCATGTCAACCCCGAAGCTCAGAGCGGCGGGCCGCTGGCACGGGTCAAAGATGGCGATATCATTCGCGTCGATGGCGTGAAGGGCACCTTGGAGCTTAAGGTGGATGCCGAAGAATTCGCAGCGCGTACGCCTGCCACGGGCCTGTTGGGCAATAACGTGGGGGCTGGTCGCGAGCTGTTTGCATTTATGCGCTTGGCCGCAAGCTCCGCAGAGCAGGGCGCCAGCGCCTTTACCTCTGCCTTGGAGACGCTTAAGTGAAGCTTGCGCTGGTCGGTGATATTGGTGGAACCAACGCCCGTTTTGCGTTGTGGCGGGATCAGGAACTGCACTCGATCCGCGTGCATGCCACGGCGGATCACTCCAGCCCTGAAGAGGCCATCAAGGTCTATCTCAAGGAAGAAGGCCTGGAAATCGGGGACATCGGTGCGGTGTGCCTGTCGGTCGCCGGGCCGGTGAGTGGCGATGAATTTAAATTCACCAACAATCACTGGCGCCTGAGCAAGACTGCGTTTTGCAAAACCCTGCAGGTGGATGAGCTGCTGCTGGTCAATGACTTCACGGCCATGGCCCTGGGCATGACTCGCCTCAAGCCTGACGAGTTTCGCGTGGTCTGCGAAGGCACCCCGGAACCGTTGCGCCCTGCGGTAGTGATCGGTCCGGGCACCGGCCTCGGCGTCGGTACCTTGCTGGACTTGGGTGAAGGCCGTTGGGCGGCGCTGCCGGGGGAGGGGGGCCATGTCGACCTGCCGCTGAGCAGCCCGCGTGAAACCCAGCTGTGGCAGCACATTTACACTGAAATCGGCCATGTCAGCGCCGAGACGGCTTTGAGCGGTGGCGGTTTGCCGCGAGTGTATCGCGCCATTTGTGCGGTCGACGGTCACACGCCGGTGCTGGACACGCCCGAAGCCATCACGGCGGCGGGTCTGGCCGGCGACCCGGTGGCGATGGAAGTATTGAACCAGTTCAGCATCTGGCTGGGCCGTGTTGCCGGTAACAACGTACTGACCACCGGTGGGCGCGGTGGCGTGTACATCGTGGGCGGGGTGATACCGAGGTTTGCCGACTTCTTTATCAACAGTGGCTTTGCCAAGAGCTTCGCTGACAAAGGCTGCATGAGCGACTACTTCAAAGGTATTCCGGTGTGGTTGGTGACCGCGCCGTATTCCGGGCTGACTGGCGCGGGCGTGGCGCTTGAGCAGGCGTTTGCGTAGGTCGTGATGGCGCCATCAGGAACACCCCATAACAACAAGGAGGGCCCCATGAGCGTAATCAGTAAATCGATTCTCCTCGTCGACGACGACCAGGAAATCCGCGAATTGCTGCAAACCTACCTCAGTCGCGCCGGCTTCCAGGTGCGTGGCGTGCCGGATGGTGCGGGGTTCCGCCAGGCGATGAACGAGGCGCCGTGCGACTTGGTCATCCTCGATGTGATGTTGCCCGACGAAGACGGTTTCAGCCTCTGCCGCTGGATTCGCCAGCACCCGCGCCAGGCGCAGGTGCCGATCATCATGCTCACCGCCAGCTCCGATGAAACCGACCGTGTGATCGGCCTGGAACTCGGCGCTGATGATTACATCGGCAAACCGTTCAGCCCTCGCGAGTTGCAGGCGCGGATCAAGGCCCTGCTGCGCCGTGCCCAGTTTGGTCAGGAGCGCAGCAGTGGTGGCGATGTATGGGTATTTGATGAATGGCGCCTGGACATGATCAGTCACCGCCTGTTCCACATCGACGGCGAAGAAGTCATCCTCTCCGGCGCCGACTTCGCCTTGCTCAAATTGTTTCTCGATCACCCTCAACAAATTCTCGACCGCGACACCATCGGCAACGCCACCCGTGGCCGCGACCTGATGCCGCTGGACCGGATCGTCGACATGGCTGTCAGCCGCCTGCGCCAACGTCTGCGTGATACCGAAAAACCCCCAAGGCTGATCCGCACCGTGCGCGGCAGTGGTTATCAGCTGGCAGCCAGCGTGGTTGCCGGCAATGCCCACTGAACATCTGACCGAACGCCGTCGCCGCTTTCCGGTGCCGCGTTCGCTGCTGGGGCGAATGCTGCTGCTGACGTTGCTGGCGGTGCTGTTCGCCCAGGCGCTGTCCAGCGTGATCTGGGTCTCGCAATTGCGTGCCACCCAGCTCGAAGGCCTGGTCACCAGCGCCCGTAGCCTGGCGCATTCGATGACGGCCAGCGTGAGTTACTTCCGCTCGCTGCCGGTGGCCTATCGCCCGTTAGTGCTTGATCAGTTGCGCAGCATGGGCGGCACCCGTTTTGTGGTGACCCTCAACGATCGCCCCTTGGACATGCAGATATTGCCGCAAACCCCGCGCAAGCAAGCGGTGCTGCAAGCCGTGGATGAAGTGTTGCGCCAGACCCTGGGCGGCGACGTGCATATCTCGGTGGAGTTCGTCAGTGCCGAGGACCTGCGTATTTTCAACGCCGGCTTGAAACTCGATGAATTGCCGCGCTCCTGGGCGCATTACGCGTTGACCCTCGAACCGGTGAACCCGCCGGTGCTGGTCACCCAGATCCAGCTCGCCCCTGGCGAGTGGCTATACATCGCCTCGTTGTTGCCCGAGCCCTACACCAGCCTTGAAGAACAAGGCCTGCCGTCGCAACAGGTGTGGTTTATCGTGCTGACCAGCGGCTTCCTGTTGCTGTTTATCGGCCTGCTGGTGCACTGGCAGAGCCGGCCGCTCAAGCGCCTGGCGCGAGCGGCACGCGACATGTCCCTGGGCGCCGACGTGGAGCCGGTGGCCGAAGGCGGCGGCAGTGAAGTGGTGGAAGTGGGCCGCGCGTTCAATGCCATGCGCGAACGCATCAGCCGTTACCTGACTGAGCGCAGCCAATTGTTCAGTGCTATTTCCCACGACTTGCGCACGCCGATTACCCGCCTGCGCCTGCGCGTGGAACTGCTCGAAGATGAGAACCTGCAAACCAAATTCGGCCGCGACCTGGACGAGTTGGAGTTGCTGGTGAAGGGCGCGCTGCAATGTGTCAAAGACACTGACATTCATGAAAACATCGAGCCGGTAGACCTCAATCACGTACTCGATTGCCTGGTGGAGCCTTACCTGGCACCCAACGGTAACGGCCGAATCACCCAGGGCGGTCGTGCCCTGGCGCCGTACCCGGGCAAACCGCTGGCGCTCAAGCGCTGCATCGGCAACCTGATCGACAACGCCTTGAAGTACGGGCAGAACGCCCATTTGCATATCGAGGACGATGGCGCGGAGTTCATCCTGCACGTCGATGACGAGGGGCCGGGCGTGCCCGAACAGCGCCTTGAGCAAGTGTTTGAGCCGCACTTTCGACTGGCCGGCCAGCAGCAGGGTTACGGCTTGGGGCTGGGAATTGCGCGTAACATTGCCCATAGCCATGGCGGCGAAGTGAGTTTGCAGAACCTGCGCGAGGGCGGACTGCGAGTGACCTTGCAGCTACCCCGAACCCTCGACTGATCCCATCCGTAGCAGCTGTCGAGCGCCAGCGAGGCTGCGTTAGACGCACTGCCGACTCAGGATCGAGTCGCACCCGACGCAGCCTCGCTGGCGCTCGACAGCTGCTACGGGATGAGGTTTGTTAGATGCTCTGGCGCATCCTGGCCAAGTCGCGCAACGGCGGCGCTCCAAACAACCGGCTGTACTCCCGGCTGAACTGCGACGGGCTTTCATACCCCACCCGATACCCCGCCGCCGACGCTTCCAGCCCTTCGGCAATCATCAACCGCCGCGCTTCCTGCAAGCGCAGTTGCTTCTGGTATTGCAGTGGGCTCATGGCGGTGATCGCCTTGAAGCGGTGGTGCAAGGTCGAGACACTGAGGTTCACTTCCTTGGCCAAGTCATCAATGCGCAACGGTTGTTCGTAGTTGCCGTTGAGCCACTTGATGGCCTGGCTGACGCGATGACTCTGACTGTTAGCCACGGCGATTTCATACAGCCGATAGCCCTGTGGCCCACGCAACAAACGATAGAGAATTTCGCGGTTGATCAGCGGCGCCAACATTGCGATGTCTTTAGGCGCATCCAGCAAACGCGCCAAGCGCAATACCGCGTCCAGCAACTGGTTGTCGATGCGGTCGACGTACATGCCGCGGGAGGTTGGGCGCGACGGCACGCCCATCGGGCCCGCTTCGGCGATCAGCGCCGTGAGCTGCGCCGGGTCGATATTGATACGTACCGACAGGTTGGGATCTTCCGGCGTGGCATCAATGATCCGCCCGGCCACCGGCATGGCAACCGAGAACACCAAGTAGTTAAGTGGGTCGTAGGCAAAGATTTCGTCGGCCAGGCGCACTTCCTTGCTGCCACTGGCCAGGATGCACAAGGCGGGCTCAACCAGCACCGGCATGAAGTCGCGCGGCGTGTTGTGGCGGTTCAGATACAGCGAAGCGATTGCCGTGCCGTAGGAGCCATCTTCCCAGGTGTGGCGGTGCACGATGCTGGCCAGTTCGGCGCGCTGCTTTTCCATCTCGGCATCGAGGGGAATGGACTTATGTTCAGGCGACGACATGGGGCGACCTCTGCATGCTTCTTTGATGGGCTCAGCTTAAGGCGGCTTTTCAAAAGGTGTTACGTCGATTCTGCACAATCCTTGCCTGATCCTGCGATACGTCGTGAATCAGGCAAGTATGGGGGCTGTCATCTCCCTGAAACACTGAGGGAGCGCCGGGAATAACGCCAACGCACCAAGCTTCCTATCTACGCTTCTCGCAGGATTGTGCAATAAGCCTGCAGGAATTGACTAACTGCGCCCACGCCCGCGCCGTTATCTTTGATCCTGTGGCAACACGCCCTCACAGTGCTTGCCGAGCATCACTTCTCAACGGGAGAGTCGAACATGTCCACCCCCATTCCCGCGAGCCATATGGCCTTTATCCGTGCCCGTACCGGGTGCAGCACCGAACTCGGTGCACGCTTGAGCAGTTTGATCGAACCGGGCCGTCAGGCTCAGGGTTGCCTGCAATTCTCGTTGCAGCATTCCCAGGTTGATCCCGATGTGTGGCTGGTCTCGGGTTTCTGGAGCAGCGAGCAGGCGATGAGTGCCTACTTCAACTCTCCGGCCCTGATGATCTTCACCGAGCTGTTGAACGATATGGTGGTCCGCAGCATGGACTTCCAGACCTTCACCGATGCATCGGCCGTGCATGCCTACGGTGAGTACCTGCAACTGGCCGGTTGAGCGGGTTAGAATGGCCGACTTTCCATTGGCCAGGACCTGCAACATGGCACGTAAAGAGTTTGCCCACCACGAAGCCGTTTCCGCCGTAGTACCTGGGGAAGGTGGCTACAGCGCTGCCGTCGCCATCAAGGCACTGGATGGCATGGGTGCACCGCAGTTTCACAAGATCCTTGATGGACAGAAGTTCAAGACAGCCTCTGATGCCGATGATGCGGCCGCTCTGCAATTAGAGCGGTTGATCAATGTCGACGAAGAGGGGCAGTTGGCCTGGGCGCCTGCGTCCTAAGCTTTAGGTCGGTACATCTTGAACAACGCCTCAGGCCCCAACTGGAAGTAATCCGCTGGGCCGCCGCCGCGCAAAATGGGCTCGGCGGCGGCGGTGTCGTAGATGCCATCTTTGAGCAACCATTTGGCAATGTGCACCGCGACCACTTCGCCCAACACCAGCCAGCTCGGCACCAGTTGTTTGTCGGCGCGTTGCAGTTGAATGATCTGCGTCACTTTGCACTCGAACGACACCGGGCTCTCGCCCACCCGTGGTACGCCGACGATTTTCGATGCCACCGGCGTCAGGCCGGACAACTCGAATTCATTCACGTGCGGTGAAACCGCCGCGCAACTCTGGTTCATCTGCTCGGCCAGCGGACGGGTGGCCAGGTTCCACACAAACTCGCCGGTCTGTTCGATATTGTTCAGGCTGTCTTTGCGCCCGACACTGGAAAACCCAATGATCGGCGGAATGTAGTTGAACGCATTGAAGAAACTGTAAGGCGCCAAGTTCAGGTGGCCTTCACTGTCGTGTGACGAAATCCAGCCAATCGGCCGTGGGCCAACAATGGCATTGAACGGGTCGTGGGGCAGGCCGTGGCCGTTGGCAGGTTCATAGAAATGGATATCGTCAGACATGGCCGGGGTTCCTGCTGTTGGATTCGGTGAGGTGGCCATACTGCAAGGCATGACGACGAATTTCCATCGGCCATATGGAATTTTCATTGATTGCCCACCTATTTTTCACAGCCCCACGTTCAGTCTGCGCGCCTGGTCGACTCCCCTATAAGTCGGCCCATTGAAAGACTGAGCTTCGGAGCCTTCTGCACCATGAACAAACTTCCTCAGATCACCCTGGCGTTCTGGGTCATGAAAATCTGCGCAACCACCCTGGGTGAAACCGCCGGGGATTTGCTGTCGATGACCTTGAATGTCGGATACGCCATCAGTTCGATGATCCTGATCAGCGTGTTTCTCGTCACCCTGGTGACGCAACTCTGGTCGAAGACCTACAACCCGGTGCTGTACTGGATCGTGATCTTGTCCACCAGTACGGCGGGCACCACGATGTCGGACTTCATGGACCGCACACTGGGCCTGGGTTATGCCACCGGCTCCATGATCCTGATTGCGATCCTGATGATCATCTTCGCGTTGTGGCACTTCAGCGGTGATTCGCTGAACGTGAACAAAGTGCAGACCTTTCGAGGTGAGCTGTTCTACTGGATGGCGATCCTGTTCTCCAACACCTTGGGTACCGCGTTGGGCGACTTCCTGGCGGATGATTCCGGGCTGGGTTTTGCCGGAGGTGCCTTGTTGATCGGCTCGGCCATTGCGGTGGTGGTAGCACTCAAATACTTCACCCACATTTCATCGGTGTTGTTGTTCTGGGTGGCCTTTGTACTGACTCGACCGTTTGGTGCGACCTTGGGCGACTTCCTCACCAAGCCCCATGAAAAGGGCGGGCTGGATTTCGGCACTATCGGCTCATCGGCGGTGTTGGCGGCGGTACTGGTGGTGATGATTGTCGGGGCATCGTATGCGCAGCGCCGGTATGGGCGGCGTGAGGTTGCAGAGCTGTCCTGACCTGACAATAAAAAGGGGCTGTGTCATCAACTGACACAGCCCCTTTTTTATTGCTGACGAAACGTTAGTCCGTGGTAATCCGCGAATGCTTGCGGGTGTCTTTCATGGTCACGTAGACCACCAACGACACCGCGATACAGGCAGTCACGTACCAGTAATAGCCGGTTTCCATGCCGATGTTTTTGAACCACAGCGCGATGACTTCAGCGGTGCCACCGAAGATCGACACGGTCAGCGCATACGGCAGGCCCACGCCCAGGGCGCGGATTTCGGTAGGGAACAGCTCAGCTTTCACCACTGCGTTGATCGAGGTGTAGCCGCTGACGATGATCAGCGCCGCCATGATCAGGAAGAACGCGCCCCACCAGCTCTGGATAGTGTGCAGGGTGGTGAGGATCGGCACGGTGAGCAGGGTGCCGAGGATACCGAAGGCGATCAGGATCGGCCGACGACCAACCTTGTCCGACAGCCCACCGACGAGGGGTTGCAGGCACATGAACAGAAACAGCGTTGCCGCCGAGATGGTGGTGGAGTCGGAGATGCTCATGCCGACGGTGTTCACCAGGTATTTCTGCATGTAGGTGGTGTAGGTGTAGAACGCCAGGGTGCCGCCCATGGTCAGACCGACCACGGTCATCACTTCTTTGGGGTGACGCATCAAGGTGCGCATCGCGCTTTCCTTGGCTTTTTCTTTCTTGGTGAACGACTCGGTTTCTTCCATGCCGCGACGCAGGAACAACGCGACCACGGCACACAGCGCGCCGATGGCGAACGGGATACGCCAGCCCCAGGCATACAGCTGCTCGGTGGTCAGCACTTGTTGCAGCACGATCAACACCGCCAGGGCGATGAGTTGGCCGGAGATCAGGGTCACGTACTGGAAGCTGGAGAAGAAACCGCGGCGTTCCTTGGTTGCCATTTCACTCAGGTAGGTGGCCGACGTGCCGTACTCACCGCCGACCGAAAGGCCCTGCAGCAAACGTGCAAACACCAAGAGGATCGGTGCGCCGATGCCGATGGTGTCATAACCCGGGGTCAGGGCGATCAGCAGCGAGCCGAAGCACATCAGCAATACCGAGGCCATCAGCGCAGCTTTGCGGCCTTTGTAGTCAGCGTAGAGGCCCATCAGCCAGCCACCGATAGGGCGCATGATGAAACCCACGGCAAAGATGGCGGCAGTGTTCATCAACTGCGCGGTAGAGGAACCGGCGGGGAAGAAGGTTTTAGCGAAGTACAGCGAGAAGGCGGCGTAGACGTACCAGTCGTACCACTCGACCATGTTGCCGACCGATCCGCTGAAGATCGACTTGATGCGGCTGGAGGTGGTGCGTTCTTTCGCCGGCGCGGCCACCGACCCCAGAGGCAAGGTGTTGGAGTTATCCATTGAAGGATCCTTCATCTAATTGTTTTTGTGGAGCGGCGCGAGCGCAGCCTGGTTCGGGCTATAGCAGGAGCTGTGCCAAATAGACGAAGGCCCGGTTTAGAAGGACCGTAAGATTTTTTTGAGCGGAAAGTCGCTGATAAATTTCAGGGTGTGAGCGGAAATCCGCTTATGGCTTGCCTGCGATGAGGGCATGAGAGTCGACACACGCGTTGACCTAGAGAAACATCTCCCGCACCAACCCATGCCGCTGCATCTTTTCATTGAGGGTGCGGCGCGGCAGTTGCAGCTCCGCCAGCACTGCCTTGATATCGCCTTTGTGCCGAGTCAGCGCCGCTTTCAAACAATGCGCCTCAAAGGCTTCCTGCTGCGCCGCCAGCGATTGTCCGGGCTCGATGCCCTCCGGCTCCGGTTCGCCCAGCCCCAGCACTTGGCGTTCGGCGACATTGGCCAGTTCGCGCACATTGCCCGGCCAGTCATGGCTGAGCAGGCGCCCCAACTGCGGGCCGCTCAACGGTTCAACGCTGCGGCCCAGGCGTGCGGCGGCGCTTTGTGCAAAATGGTCGAACAGCAGCGGAATATCTTCGCGGCGCTCGCGCAAGGGCGGTAAACGCAATTGCGCGACGTTCAGCCGATAGGCCAGGTCTTCACGAAAACGTCCGGCACGCGCCTCTTCCAGCAGGTCCGGCTTGGTGGCGGCGATGATGCGCAAATCCACATGAATGCTTTGATTGGAGCCCAGTCGCTCCAGCTTCTGTTCCTGCAACACCCGCAGCAGTTTCACCTGCTGGGCCAGTGGCATGCTTTCGATTTCATCCAGGAATAGCGTGCCGCCGTGGGCGTACTCCAGCTTGCCGATGCGCTTGCCTTGAGCCCCCGTAAACGCACCGCTTTCGTGACCGAACAGTTCCGCTTCAAACAGCTGCTCGGGGATGGCTGCGCAGTTGAGCGCTACGAACGGTTTTTTCGCCCGTGGCCCGAAATCATGCAGGCAGCGGGCAACCAATTCCTTGCCGCTGCCAGTCTCGCCACGGATCAGCACATTGACCGGCAAGGTCGCCAGGTCCAGCACCTGGCGCCGCAGGTTTTGCAAACCCCGGGACACGCCCAGCAAGCTCGACTCCAACTGCGCCCGATGGTCGGCCTGTTGATGCAGGCGACGGTTTTCCAGAATCAGCCCGCGCTTGTCCAAGGCACGGCGCAGGCTGTTGAGCAACGCATCTGGGCTAAAGGGTTTTTCCAGAAAGTCGTAGGCACCGTCGCGCATGGCTTCCACGGCCATCGGCACATCGCCATGGCCGGTCAGCAGGATCACCGGCAAATCTTTGTCGCGACGTTGTACTTCAGCCAGCAATTGCAGGCCACTGAGCCCGGGCATGCGCACGTCGCTCAGAATCACACCGGGAAAGTCCTTGGGCAGTTGCGCCAGGCACTCTTCGGCGCGGCTGAACAACTGCACTTCAAACCCCGACAGGCTTAACCATTGTTCGACGGCCGTGCGAATGCTGGCTTCGTCATCGACCACAATTACCGCGTTCAACATAGGTCGGGCGTCTCCAACGCGATAGGCAAAGTCAGGGTAAACACCGCGCCGTCGCCACGGTTACTGGCGATCAGGCGCCCGCCCAATTCGTGCACGATAGCGTAGGACACCGCCAGCCCCAAGCCGAGCCCGTCACCCACGGGTTTGGTGGTGAAGAACGGGTCGAACACGCTGCTGAGGTGGTCGTCGGCAATTCCGCCGCCGCTGTCGCTGACGGTCAGTTGCCACAGTTGCTGATCGGCGTGCAGTCGGATTTCCAGGCGTTTGCGCGGCTTGTCAGCCATCGCATCAAGGGCGTTACGCAGCAAGTTTATCAAGACCTGTTCCAGGCGGATCGCGTCGCCGCGTACGCAGGCGGGGCGGGTCAGGTCCAGCATCACGCCGATGCCTTCATCGCGCAGCCGTGCGTCGAGCAAGTGCAGGGACTGGTCGACCACGGTGGCCAGGTCCAGGCGTTCGCGCAGGCCGCTGGGGCTTTTGCGGGCGAAGGTCTTGAGATGGCCGGTCAGTGCGGCCATGCGCGTGAGCATGTCGTCCAGCGGGGTGAGCGCCTTATAGGCGTCATCCACGCGGCCGTGATCGAGCAGCAGGCGTAAGGTCGCCAACTGCATGCGTTGGGCGGTCAGCGGCTGGTTGATTTCATGGGCGAGGGCGGCGGACATCTGCCCCAATGCCGCCAGCTTGGCTGATTGCACCAAACCGTCCTGAGCAGTACGCAGGGCCTGGGTGCGCTCTTCCACAAGCTGTTCGAGTTCTTCGCGGCTGCGTTGGCGCAAGCGGGCCAAGCGCCAGCGTTGGGTCAGGAACAGCACGAGGAACACCAGCGCCAGCCAGGAGCCGGCGGCGGCGAGGCCGGCGTTGCGTTGGTCTTCAAAGGCGAACTGGGGTTTGCGCAGCAGGTGCAGGGTCCAGCCTTCGGCTTTCAGCGGCAGGGACTCCCAGATGTAATTGGCGTTGCCGTCGGGGCCGTTGACGCGCATCAGGTGGCTGTTGTCGCCAAAGCGTTGCAACGTCTGGGTTTCCAGTGGTTGCAGTAGTTTTTTGTCGTATTGGCGGGTGGCCTTGAGCTCGGCGAGGTCACTGGCTGACAGCGGACGCAGGTTGCGGTAGCGCCAGCCCGGCTGGTTGGCGATAAACACAATGCCGCGCGCGTCGCTGACCAGCAGCAGGTCATTGCCCTGAGCCCATTCGCGTTCAAGTTCGGGGAACTCGAGCTTCACGACCATGGCACCGAGAAACTGCTCGTGTTCATCCACCACTGCGCTGGAGAGAAAGTAGCCGGGGATTCCAGTGGTCACTCCCACCGCATAAAAGCGCCCGGTGCCTTGGCTCAAGGTCTGTCTGAAGTAAGGGCGAAACGCGTAGTTATGCCCGACGTAACTGCTTGGCAGGTTCCAGTTGCTGGCGGCCACGGCCAGGCCGGTGCGGTCCATCAGTTCCAGGGTGGAGGATTGCGCCGCACCGTTGATGCGCTCCAGCTTGCGGTTGAGTACGTCCTGAGTGGTGGTGTCCAGCGGGCCTTTCAAGGCACTGATCATTTCCGAGTCCAGGGCCAATACGGCGGGCAGGGCGCGGTAGCGTTCGATCAGGGTATGCAGCGAGTTGGCGTACAGCGCCAACTGCTGGTTGGCACGGGCAGCGTCGTCCACCAGGGCCTGGCGCTCGGCATGGCGCGTGGCCAAGGCGGCGGCCAGCACCGCACCGGCGATAATCAGCAGCGAGTAGACGGTCAGGCGCAGGGGGCGAGGGATCACGATCATACGGTGAGGGGCAGGCACAGTAAGGGGAGAGCACCATAACATGCGCCATAAAAAAGGCGACTGGGCCATGGGCCACAGTCGCCTTTCTCCTTGCGGGGGAAGTACTTACTGCACTTCTACCGCCAGGCTTTCACTGATCTTTTTCTGCCAGATGGCAGGACCGGTGATGTGGACGGATTCGCCCTTGCTGTCCACCGCAACGGTGACCGGCATGTCTTTCACGTCGAACTCGTAGATCGCTTCCATGCCCAGTTCGGCGAAAGCCACTACGCGCGACTTCTTGATGGCTTGCGCCACCAGGTAAGCGGCGCCGCCGACGGCCATCAGGTACACAGCCTTGTGGTCCTTGATTGCTTCGATTGCGGTTGGACCACGTTCGGACTTGCCGATCATGCCCAGCAGGCCAGTTTGCTCAAGGATCTGACGGGTGAACTTGTCCATCCGCGTGGCGGTGGTCGGGCCAGCCGGACCAACCACTTCTTCGCGCACCGGATCAACCGGGCCGACGTAGTAGATGAAACGACCTTTGAGGTCTACCGGCAGGGTTTCGCCCTTGTTCAGCATCTCAACCATGCGCTTGTGCGCCGCGTCGCGACCGGTGAGCATCTTGCCGTTGAGCAACACGGTTTCGCCCGGCTTCCAGCTCTGCACGTCTTCCGGGGTCAGGGTGTCGAGGTTGACGCGACGGGCCGATGGGCCGGCTTCCCAGACGATTTCCGGGTAGGCGTCCAGCGGTGGCGCTTCCAGCGACGCCGGGCCGGAACCGTCGAGCACAAAGTGCGCGTGACGGGTGGCGGCGCAGTTAGGGATCATGCACACCGGCAAGGAGGCGGCGTGAGTCGGGTAGTCCATGATCTTCACGTCGAGCACGGTGGTCAGGCCACCCAGGCCCTGGGCGCCGATGCCCAGTTGGTTGACCTTCTCGAACAGCTCCAGGCGCATCTCTTCGATACGGTTGGACGGGCCGCGCTTTTTCAGCTCGTGGATGTCGATGGATTCCATCAACACTTCCTTGGCCATCACTGCAGCTTTCTCGGCGGTGCCGCCGATGCCGATACCCAGCATGCCCGGTGGGCACCAGCCGGCGCCCATGGTCGGAACGGTCTTCAGCACCCAGTCAACGATCGAGTCGGACGGGTTGAGCATAGCCATTTTCGACTTGTTCTCGGAACCGCCGCCCTTGGCCGCTACGTCCACTTCCACGGTGTTACCCGGGACGATGGAGTAGTGGATCACGGCCGGGGTGTTGTCCTTGGTGTTTTTACGCGCACCTGCCGGGTCGGCGAGGATCGATGCACGCAGGACGTTTTCCGGCAGGTTGTAAGCCTGGCGCACGCCTTGGTTGATCATGTCGTCCAGGCTCATGGTGGCGCCATCCCAGCGCACGTCCATGCCTACACGTACGAACACGGTAACGATACCGGTGTCCTGGCAGATCGGGCGGTGGCCGGTGGCGCACATGCGCGAGTTGATCAGGATCTGGGCCATGGAGTCACGGGCTGCTGGCGATTCTTCGCGCAGGTAGGCTTCGTGCATGGCCTGGATGAAGTCAACGGGGTGGTAGTAGGAAATGAATTGCAGGGCGTCGGCAACGCTCTGAATCAGGTCGTCTTGCTTGATCACGGTCATGAGTCGCGCTCCTCTATAAGGGAACATTCAATAAAGGTGGGCCCAGTGTTGCATCGGTCGGCTGAACCCACCTTTCCAAGGCACGCCAAAGTGGTGCAGGCGCGACGCTAAAAAGGCGCGGCAGTATAACCCGGCGAGGTGGCCGATACACCCGACTATGGTCAAACTGTCGCAGGCATGATTCCCTGTGAGCGCCCCTTATGATTGAGTCCTTATATGCCTGAACTGTACGTCGGTGAGCGCCATTGGTCGGTAACCGCAGGCAGCAATCTGCTGGATGCCCTGAACCAGGCGGGTGTGGCCGTGCCCTACAGTTGCCGGGCGGGCAGTTGCCACGCGTGCCTGGTGCGCTGCCAGGGTGAGGTCGAGGACACGCAGCCCGATGCCTTGAGCCCGGCGCAACGCCAGGATGGCTGGCGCCTGGCGTGTCAGTGCCAGGTTGCCGGAGATCTGCAGGTTGAAGCCTTTGATCCGCTACGCGACGGTTTGGCGGCCCGGGTGGTGGGTGTCGACTGGTTGAGCGCGAGTGTGCTGCGCCTGCGTCTGCAGCCGGAGCGGGGCCTGCGTTATCGGGCCGGGCAACATCTGGTGTTGTGGGCGGGGCAGGTGGCGCGGCCGTATTCCCTGGCCAGTTTGCCCCAGGAAGATCCTTTCCTGGAATTTCACCTCGATTGCCGTCAGCCCGGTGAGTTCAGCGATATTGCCCGGCAGTTGCAGATAGGCGACGCCTTGCGACTGGGCGAGTTGCGGGGCGGCGCGCTGCAATACGACCCCGACTGGCAGTCCAGACCGTTATGGTTGCTGGCCTCCGGTACTGGCTTGGGGCCTTTGTGGGGGGTGTTGCGTGAGGCGTTGCGTCAGGATCACCAAGGTACCATCCGGGTAATTCACCTCGCGCATGATGCCAATGGTCATTATTTGTCGGAACCCTTGGCGGAGCTGGCTGCACACCATCCAAACCTGACGGTGGAGCTGTGGACCGCGGCTGAGTTGACCCAGGCATTGGCGCAACTGCGGCTTGTTTCGCGGCAAACTCTGGCCTTACTCTGCGGGCACCCCGCCAGCGTCGAGGCGTTTTCCAAGCGCTTGTTTCTGGCCGGGCTGCCGCGCAATCAACTGCTGGCCGATGTGTTCCTGCCCCGTGGTTGAGCGCTGAATTCTACAGTCGCGAGATTCGCCATGACCGACGCCATCCTGCAGCTACGCGAACGCGGGCTGCTGATCCTGCAGCTCAATCGCCTCGACAAGAAAAACGCCCTGACCCGCGCGATGTACACGCAACTCGCCGAGGCGTTGGAGCTAGCTGACGCGGACCCGGAGATTCGCGCCGTGCTGATCCAAGGCAACTGCGAATGTTTTACGGCCGGCAATGACATTGGCGATTTTCTGGCGCAGCCGCCCAGCGACCTCGACAGCCCGCCGTTTCATTTTATGAAAAGCCTTATCAATTGCCGTAAGCCGGTGGTTGCAGGTGTGGCGGGTGCGGCCGTGGGGATTGGTACGACG
Organism: Pseudomonas costantinii; assembly: GCF_001870435.1. Classification (GTDB taxonomy): domain Bacteria; phylum Pseudomonadota; class Gammaproteobacteria; order Pseudomonadales; family Pseudomonadaceae; genus Aquipseudomonas; species Aquipseudomonas costantinii. Next base: position 25,907 of record NZ_MDDR01000025.1, read on the forward strand.
CTGCTGCTGCATTGCGACCTGGTGTATATCAGCCGCGATGCACGGTTGCGTATGCCGTTCGTGAATCTGGGGTTGTGTCCGGAGTTTGGTTCGAGCTTGATCCTCCCGCGCCTGTTGGGGCATGCAAAAGCCGCTGAGTTGTTGCTCTTGGGCGAGGGGTTTACGGGTGAACAGGCCGCTGCGTGGGGGATCGCCACTGAGGCGTTGGGCAGCGGTGAGGCTGCGTTGGCCAAGGCTCGGGAGATGGCCGAGCGCTTTGAAACCCTGGCACCGGGGGCTGTGCAAGTGACCAAGCAGTTGATGAAAAGTGTGGATCGCGAGCAACTGCGCCAGGTGATTGAGGAGGAGGGGGCGTTGTTTACCCAGCGCTTGAAATCACCGGAGGCGATTGCGGCGTTGTCGGCCTTCATTACCAGGCGATGAGTTGCTACGAAGAAAGCAAAAAGCCCCGCCATTCACATGGCGGGGCTTTTGGTTTTCAGCGTGTCACTCAGACCTGTGGGTCGCCCACATGCAGAATCTTCATGCCATTGGTGCCACCGGTGGTGTGGTAGCTGTCGCCCTTGGTCAGGATGACCCAGTCGCCTTTCTCTACGACGCCGCGTTTGACCAGCTCGTCGATCGCCTTCTGGCTGACTTCGTTCGGTGCCAGCGAAGCCGGATCGAACGGAACGGTATACACGCCACGGAACAGCGCCGTGCGGGCCTGGGCTTCGCGGTGAGGGGTGAACGCGTAAATCGGCACCGACGAGCGGATGCGCGACATGATCAGCGGCGTGTAACCACTTTCGGTCAAGGCGATGATCGCTTTAACGCCTGGGAAGTGGTTGGCGGTGTACATGGCGGCCAGGGCGATACTCTGGTCGCAGCTTTCGAACTCTTTGCCGATGCGGTGGCTGGAGGTCTTGCTTGTCGGGTGCTTTTCAGCGCCGATGCAGATACGCGCCATGGCCTGGACGGCTTCCAGCGGGTACGGGCCGGCGGCACTTTCAGCCGAGAGCATCACGGCGTCGGTGTAGTCGAGCACGGCGTTGGCCACGTCGGACACTTCGGCGCGGGTCGGCATCGGGTTCTGGATCATCGACTCCATCATCTGGGTCGCCACGATCACCGCTTTGTTGTGGCGGCGTGCGTGCAGGATGATCTTCTTCTGGATACCGATCAGCTCGGCGTCACCGATTTCCACGCCCAGGTCACCACGGGCAACCATGACAGCGTCGGAAGCCTTGATCAGACCGTCGAGGGTTTCGTCATCGGCCACGGCTTCGGCGCGTTCGATTTTCGCCACCAGCCAAGCGGTACCGCCGGCTTCGTCGCGCAGTTTACGGGCGTATTCCATATCGGCGGCGTCGCGCGGGAAGGACACGGCGAGGTAGTCCACTTCCATTTCGGCGGCGAGCTTGATGTCGGCCTTGTCTTTTTCAGTCAGGGCTGGCGCCGTCAGGCCACCACCACGACGGTTGATGCCTTTGTGGTCCGACAGCGGGCCGCCGATGATCACGGTGCAGTTCAGTTCAGTGACGCTGGCGGTGTCGACACGCATAACTACGCGGCCATCATCCAGCAACAGTTCGTCACCGACGCCGCAGTCTTTAACCAGGTCCGGGTAGTCGATACCCACGACTTCCTGGTTGCCTTCGGTCAGCGAGTGGCTGGTGGAGAAGGTGAACTTGTCACCGATCTTCAGCTCGATTCGCTTGTTGGTGAATTTGGCGATACGGATTTTCGGGCCTTGCAGGTCACCCAGCAGTGCCACGAAGCGGCCGTGTTTGGCGGCCAGGTCACGCACCAGCTTGGCGCGAGCCTTGTGCTCGTCCGGGGTGCCGTGGGAGAAGTTCAGACGGGCAACGTCCAAACCAGCCAGAATCAGCTGTTCGAGGACTTCCGGCGAGTTACTGGCCGGGCCAAGGGTGGCGACGATTTTGGTACGACGGACGGACATGCACAGACTCCTGAGTTCAAGCGCTGGGGAAGGCTACTATGCTCTTTCGTTGTAGTCATTGTTCGTTTGCACTACTTATCGACGATTGACTTGTTTTTGCTGCGGTTGAATAGACGAACATCCTTGAAGATTTTTGACGAGGGGTCGATACACTGCACAAGACAGGAGAACCCCCATGCGAATTTTGCTCGTTGCTGCCCTGGCCGTCAGTGTTGTCGGCTGTACCCGTTGGTCGATGGACCATCATCTGAACAACGCTTACCGCGCCTACGGGGCGGGTGATTGCGAGCGCGTCACCCTGGAGTTGTCCCAGGTCGACCGCGAGAGCCGTACCCGCCGTTATGTGCAACCGGAGGTCTCGATGTTGCGCGGGCAATGCCTGGAACGGCAGAAATTGTTCGTTGATGCCGTACAAACCTATCAGTTCATCATCAGCCAATACCCGTCGAGCGAGTACGCGTTCCGTGCTCGGGCCAGGCTCGATACCCTGCAGCAGTTGGGGCATTACCCCGGTGCCAGCGTTGCGCAGCCACGTCCGGCGTCTTTGTGATGATATTTGTCATCCTATAACTGGTCCGTCGCCAATCTTGGGCTATTCTTTGAAGGTTCGGTTGTACACGTTCTATTTGAATGAATGAGAGGCCCGGATTCGGTAGCTGTCCAGTGACAAAGGGATGTGTGTTGTCACACCGAGATCCAGGGAGCGCGAGCCATTGGCTCGTTCCGAATCACTGGCCATTGGATGATAATCACATCATGTTTACCAACCGACGGATTGAGCGGCATCAACTACCTTATTTCCTGCAGGTGTTCAATCGCCTTACAGACAAGCCTATCGGCTTTCTAGGCAATGTCTCAGAGGATGGGCTGATGTTGATCAGCCATTTGCCTATGATGGTCGACGCGGACTTCGAGCTGCGCTTGAAAATTCCTGGGCCAAAAGGCGAACTCCAGGCAATTGACCTCACGGCGACCTGCCTGTGGAGCCAAGAGGATATCAACCCTCAGCATTATGACTCGGGGTTCAGCCTGGTTCAGGCGGGCGAAGAGTACGGGCAACTGATCACCGCTTTGTTGAATTATTTCAGTTTCGACCCTTTACAGGCATCAGCCTAGACGCTTCGTGCAGTCGATACGGCTTGGGTTTGTAACCCTTGCCGTTGTCGTGTGCGCCCCTCAAAAGACTCCGGCTTTTTTCCAACCCAAATAGCGCGTAACCAGGGCGGGCCCCAGTTCTGAGGGTGAAGTATCCAATACTGACAAGCCATGAGCGCTCAGCCGGTCATGCAGTTCGTTTCGGGTATTGAGATAGTCGACCGTACCGCTGTAAGCCAGTGCCTCGGGCAAGGTTTGCACGGGGGCCTGGCGCAGTTGATCGAGGACTTCCTCCCGCAGACTGGCCACCAGCACCCGGTGTTGTCGACTGATGCGTTTGACCGCTGACATCAGTGCTTCATCGTCCTCATCCCGCAGATTGGTGACCACGATCACCAATGCCCTGCGCTTTTGCCGAGCCAGCAGTTGGCTGGCGGCAGCCTCGTAGTCGGCTGTTCGACGGGTGGTATCCAGGTCGTATACCGCGTTGAGCAGCCGGTTCAACTGACCACTGCCCTTGACGGGGGCCAGGTAGCGCGGTTGGTCACTGGCGAAGGTGCACAGACCCACGGCATCGCCCTGACGCAACGCAACATAGCTGAGCAACAGGCAGGCGTTGAGCGCATGGTCGAAATGCGATAATTCGTCATCCTGGCTGCGCATGCGTCGACCGCAATCGAGCATGAACACAATTTGCTGGTCGCGCTCATCCTGGTATTCCCGAGCGATTGGCGTGCGTTGTCGTGCGGTGGCCTTCCAATCGATCTGGCGCAGGCTGTCGCCTTCACGAAACTCGCGCAGTTGATGAAACTCCAGCCCCAACCCCCTTCGTTGGTGTTGGCGCACGCCCAGTTGGCTCAGCCAGTTATCCACACCCAACAACTGCGCGCCGTATAAACGGGCAAAATCCGGGTAGACGCGGGTGGTATCGTTGATCTCGATAAACCGCCGTGCCGACCATAGTCCAAAGGGGCTGGGCAGGTGAGCTTCACAGCGGCTGAAACTGAAGTGTCCACGGCGCAGAGGGCGTAGGCGATAGCCCAGCTCGCAGCGTTCATCGGGGCGCAGTTCAATGGTCTGAGGCAGGTGCTCCATGCCCAAGCCGTCTGGGACGTGATCGAACACTTGTACGGTCAGCGGCTGTGGGTAGGTGTGCGTGACGGTCAGGCGTACTTCGCCCCAGCGTCCAAGTGCCAAGCTGCCGGGCATTTGCCGTTGCACCTGGACGGATGGCCTGCGACGCAGGCGTACGGCATCCAGCAACGCCAGCAGTAATAGCGCCAGTAATAAGCCCCAGGCTATCGAATGCAACGTATCGGGCACCTTGAACTGCAACGCCGTTGCGGCGCCGAGCAGGATGTTCAAGCCCAGCAGAATACTCAGCCAGCTCAACAACAGTCGGGTCGGCTTCATGGGCGAGTCACTGCCGTGGTACCGGGATCTGGTCCAGCAGTTGCTTGAGCACTTGGTCTACCTCCAGACCGTCGATGTCCAGCTCCGGCGCAATTCGTACCCGATGGCGCAGTACCGCCAGTGCGCAACCCTTGATGTCGTCTGGGGTGACGAATTCGCCACCGCGCAACAAGGCCCGAGCCCGAGCACCGCGAACCAGGGCGATGGACGCTCGAGGACCGGCGCCGATGGTCAGTCCTGGCCAAGTGCGGGTGGCTCGGGCCAGCCGCACGGCGTAGTCGAGTACCTGTTCATCCAGGACCAGTTCACTGGCGATCTGCTGGAGCGCAAGCACGTCCTGCGCCTGCAACACGGTGCGTAGCGGCTGTACATCCAGCATGTCGGCTCTGGACGAGCGAGTCACTTCGCGCACCATATCCAGCTCTTGTTGGGCATCGGGGTAGTCCATGCGCACCTTGAGCATGAACCTGTCCAGTTCGGCTTCGGGCAGCGGGTAGGTGCCTTCTTGTTCGATGGGGTTCTGAGTGGCCAGTACCATGAACGGTTGACCGATCGGCAATGCCTCGCCTTCAAGGGTGACTTGGCGCTCCTGCATGGCTTCAAGCAGTGCGGCCTGCGTCTTGGCAGGGGCACGGTTGATTTCGTCGGCCAGCAATAGGTGAGTGAACAGCGGCCCCTTTCGCAGCTTGAACTGTTCGGTGTGCAGGTCGTACACGGCGTGGCCGGTGACATCGCTGGGCATCAGGTCCGGCGTGAACTGGATTCGGGCGAAATCCCCCCCAAAACAACGGGCCAAGGCGCGCACCAGCAATGTCTTGCCAAGGCCTGGTACGCCCTCCAGCAGTACATGACCGCCTGCGATCAATGCGGTGAGTACGTCGTCAATCACCTGATCCTGGCCGATCACTGCTTTGCGCAGTTCAACGCGCAAGGCTTGTGCCTGCTGGCTGGCGTGTCGAAGGTTTTCGATGGTCAGGGCAGTGGCTGCCGGAAAATCGCTCATAGGGCATTCCTGATAGTTTGCAGGTACGCCACCTGACGGCAGAAATCGGCGCTGGTGAGCCGTTTTGCGGCAGGTGTGCCGAGGGCCTGACTGATGATGTGGGAGGGCTGGCGCGTCAGGCGTTCAAGTACCTGCCACTGCTCAGCGGTTTCGAGGTGTTCAAAGCCTGGGTGACGACGGCGGGCAGCACGCTGAATGTCACGCTGCAAGGCGTGCAACAAGGTGCCTTGGCCACTTCGGCGTAGCAGGAAGTCGGCGCTGGCCTTCAAGTGTTCCTGCAACTGCCGACGGGCCTTGGGGGCTGGAGTCTGGATTGGGCCTTGGCGCATTCCGGCGTGCCAGAGCGCCAAGGCAATCAACGCGACGAGTGCTACCAGCGCCTGGGGGAAATAACGTATCAATAGGGTCAGTAGATCATCCACGTCGCTGCTGAACAGCAAGGTCACGTCAGTACCCTGGTTGAGGTACCACAACAGCCAGGCGTTATCGTGTTTGCCGATGTCAGGGGTTTTCCACAAGTCGCTATCGGTTACAACTGTTACGGTGCCGTGCCCGAGGTTGCGTTGCATCAGGTGGCTGGATTTGGCGCTGTTGGCGGAAAATTGCGCCAGGTGCTTGGGGTCGGTGAGGTTGAAGTCGGTGTTGAAGCTGAAGTAGGCCGGGGCGGTTTCATTGTCCACATAGAGTTTGGTCAGGCCCGGCGCTTTCTTTTTGCGCGGGGAGGCTGGTTCGTCAAATGACTCACTCAATGTCTGGTGGATGTTTAACCGATCCAGCAACAGGTCACCACTTTTGCCTGTCTCTTCATCCCATAAAGCTTCGGCGACGACCAGCAGGTGACCGCCGGATTTCGCCCAGTCCAACAGTTGGTCCACTTGGCGTGGGGTCATGTTGCTGCGTTCGCCCAGCAGTAGCAGGCTATTGCCTTTGGGAGGAAGGTTGCTGAGCCGTTCAAGGCTATTGGCATGTTCAACTGCCAGGCCTTGTTGGCGCAGAAAGTATTCGGCCGCCAGATACGGGTTCGCCCGAGCTTGTGGCGTTGGACCGCGATCCACCACTTCGTCATAAGGAATTGCCTTGTGCCAGGCGTAAAATGCTCCGCCTCCAAACAGGCACGCCAGCAGCAACCCCACCCACAGTAACGGTCGGTTCATCGGGCCGCTCCCGAACTGAACAACGCACGCCAGTCGCTGCAGAGTTTTTGCTGGGCAGAGGCAGGGGGCAGGTGGTGACCGTAGGCGAGATTTTGCCAGTGACGTGTCAGGTCATCACTAAATGCCAGCAATTGTGGTTGTTGCAAATGGTGAATGCGCTGCAGGATCTGGCCTTCAGTATCAGCACTTTTCAGCGGTAGGTTGTAGTCATGCAGCAACCGGCTGAGCAGGCCACGGTACAGTAGGCCGAGGGCTTCCCGTGGCTGTGTGGGCCAGAGTTGTTCGACGGTGGTAGCGAGGTCTTCGGGCAAGGTCTCGCTACCCAGTTCCAGGCCGAATAATTGCGTTGGGGCGGGTCTGGCGACCTTGGGTTTACGTCCTCCGCGCCGACTGACAAAGGCGCGCAGCCAGTCGCGGTAGTACCAGGCGAGTAGGGCGATGCCTCCGATCAACGCGCTCCATAGAAGTATTTCCAGCCCTTGGGCAGCATGTTTGAAGGTGTTGCTGTTGAGGTTGTCCAGCAGCGCCTGTAGCCAGGCGGGTAATTTGCCTTCACTGTGCGTTTTGCTTTTAACGGTAGGTTTTTCTTCGCCGAAACGATAGCGGGTGACGGTTTCAGGGTTTTTAAAGGGCGGCTCTTCCAACAGCACCTTTATCGATTGACTGGCGGCTTGGGTATTCAGTTGTTTGGGGCTATTGGACTCATCAGCCAAGGCCGGTGGGCTGGCTTGCACCAGCATCAGCCCGACTGTCAGCAGCAACACCGTCGCGGCGCTGCTCAGGCGTTGGCGCAATCGGCGAAATACCAGTTCCAGGTCCCAGGCTTCCAGTACGGTACGGCGGTTAAGGTAAAGACTGAAACCGCAGGCGATGTAGATGGGTTCCCAGAACACCAGTATCAGGGCATAGAAGGCGTTGCTCAGGTGTTCCAGCCATAGACCTTCGGGACCGGTTGTGAGCGCCAGCCGTTGCCAGTCCCAATCCAGCTCAACCTGTTCAGGAATGAAAAAATAGAACAGCGCCATGCAGCCAAACCATAGGCCGATTTCCAGGTGCGTCCCAATGATCGTCAGCCAGCGCGCGGCGCCCGCGTTACGTTGTAGCAGCACGCCGAGGCGTTGCTGGCGTGCCTGGCCATCCAGGCCCTCGAGTTGACTTACCGGCAACACGAAACTGCGGCTCAGGCTGAGTCGCCGCCACGTCAGGCTGGCCAGCAATTGGCTTTTAAGCAGTCGCGGCCAATGGCGTACCGCGTTTTTGACGCTGGGTGTTTCACCAAACAGGGACTTGGACAAGATGTGTAGCGGCAAGCGGTCGAAGGCTGGCTTAAGCCACCAGAATAGGAATATAGCGGTTGACGGGTGCTCCCAGAGCAGCGCGGTGAGCAAGGCAAACACCGGCAAGCTCACCAGCGCCCAACTGCTCATCAATAGCAGGCGATGTTCCCGGGCCATTAATACACCAAGGTCCATGGCTTCCCAGGCTGTACGGGGGCGAATCACCACACTCGCATCACTCAGGCGCATGGTGAGTCCGCCCAGCGAAAATCAGGTAGATGGCCACTACCAGCCAAAGCACAGTACCCACGAGGTATTTGACCCAGGGGGCGATGCTTGTTGTGGAAGACCAGTAGGCTTCGATAAACGCCGCGATCAGTAGAAACACCATGACGCCGCAGAGCATCTGCATGCTTTTGCGCGCCGCCAATCGCAGGGATTCACTCCGAGCTAGAGGCCCTGGAGCAATCAGCGCCCAACCCAACTGTAAACCTGCTGCGCCCGCGAGGGCGATGGCGCTCAGCTCGAATGCGCCGTGACCGATGACAAACGACCAGAAGGTCTGGCCATAGCCAATCTCGGTCAGGTGGCCGGAGATTGCTCCGATGATCAAACCGTTGAAGATCAAAAAGAACACGCTGCCCAAGCCGAACAGCAAGCCGGCGGCAAAGGTCTGGAAGGCGATGCCGATGTTGTGCATCACGTAGTAGCCAAACATCATCCAGTCTTCGCTGGCGGCGCGTTCGGCAGCGCGGCCCAGACGGCTGGCATCGGGGTTGTACATGCCTTGCATCTCAGCGACCTGCTGGGGGCTGACGATGCTGTAGATCAGGTCGGGAAACAGGTAAACCAGCAAGGCTATGCCCACCAAGCTGCCAAAGAACAGCACGCAGGCGATTAAAACGAAGCGCCACTGTTCACGCACCAGGCGGGGGAATCCCGCCAGTACGAAGCTCAATACGTTCGCCCCCAATTGGCTGCGATGGCGATACAACTGTTGGTGGCCGCGCAGGGCCAGTTGCTGCAGTGGGTCTACCAGGTAACTGCTGTAACCGCGCTCTTGTGCCAGGGCTAGATGTTGGCACAGACGCCGGTAATGATGAGGGAAGTCGGCCATATCGCTGGCTTTGGCCTTGCCTTGTTCCAACTGTTTCAGTTGTTCTGCAAAGGCTTGCCATTGGGGCTGGTAACGGCTTTCGAACAGGCTCTGCTTCATGTCGGCCCCAGCAGTCCACGGGCCACACCGTTGAGCTGTTCCACCGCCCGGGCCGGAGACACTTGCAGGGGTGCGGCGAGGATGGATGCCAGCTCATGCACTCGTTCGGTAGACAATTCGCCTTGGCGTTCGGCGAAGCCGAGGATGGCGCGCTGTTCGCTCAGGTCCAGGGTAAAGGGCAGGCGCAGAGCAGTAGCTTGAGGTATCTGGGGGCGGACCAGTGGCTGTTCGCGGTAAATTACCAGGGTGCCGGCGGCCAAGTCGCCCAGGCGTTTGAAGTGAGGATGTTGCAGGCAGCTGATGGCGCCGAGGAAGTAGCCGAAGGGCAGCATGTCGACAAAGCGCAGCAGGTTGCGGATCAGTGATGCAGACCAGCCGACAGGCGTACCGTCATCCTGGACTACCCGCAGGCCCATGACCTGCTTGCCTGGAGAACAGCCCTGATTGAGCACTTCGAAAAGCACCATGTACCACCAACTGATCAGGAATAGCAGCAATAAACCCAGGCCAATACCTACATTGCCCAGCAGGGCCAACGGTACGAGCAGGATACCCATGACCAACCCACGCAAACCCAGGTCGAAAGCAAAGGCCAGTGTGCGCGGCAGCAGGCCTGCCGGGCGCAAGGGCAGATCAATACCTTCTGGGGTCTCGATCTGGTAGCGGGTATCCAAAGGGGCTGATGGCATTGCGATCCTTGGCAGTGCAAAACATCTAAGAGACAGGGATGCTAGCAGTGTCGACGGTGGAAGCAACCATTCAAGGTTTTACTGGGTATTTGTACAGCAATGTTATCGCTGGCCCCGGATACCTCACTGCGCCTAGACTTTGTCGATCTTCAGCACAGGAATAGCCCGTGACCTCGATTTTCTGGTACGACTATGAAACCACTGGCATCAACCCGCGCAACGATCGCCCGCTCCAGGTCGCTGGTATTCGTACCGATCTCGAGCTGAACGAGGTTGGCCCGCCGGTTAACCTTTATTGCCAGCCCAGCGACGATATTTTGCCCCATCCGATCGCCTGCGCGATCACGGGTATCACCCCCGGTGTTCTGGCGGAAAAGGGCTTGGCCGAAGCCGACTTCATGACCCGGATACACGCTGAGTTGGCCGCTCCAGGCACGTGTGGTGCCGGTTACAACACCCTGCGGTTTGACGATGAAATGACGCGCTACAGCCTGTATCGCAACTTTTTTGATCCTTACGCCCGTGAATGGCAGGGCGGCAACAGTCGCTGGGACCTGATCGATGTGGTCCGTACTGCCTACGCGCTACGTCCGGAAGGGATTGTCTGGCCTGAGCAGGATGGGCGGGTCACCCTCAAGCTCGAGCGCTTGACTGAGGCCAACGGCATTGATCATGGTCAGGCCCACGATGCGTTGTCCGACGTGCGTGCCACTATTGCATTGGCCCGCTTGGTCCGCGAAAAACAACCGAAGTTATACGACTGGTTGTTTCAGCTGCGTAGTAAGCAACGGGTGATGGATCAGGTGCGCCTGTTGCAACCGATGGTACATATTTCCGGGCGCTTTTCCGCCGAGCGCCATTACTTGGGAGTGGTCCTGCCGCTGGCCTGGCACCCGCGCAATCGCAATGCGTTGATTGTCTGTGACCTTGGGCTCGACCCGCAGGGTTTGCTCGATCTGGACGCCGATACTTTGCGCCAGCGTCTCTACACGCGCCGTGATGATTTGGCGGAAGGTGAACTGCCGGTACCGCTCAAGTTGTTGCATATCAACCGCTGCCCGGTCGTTGCCCCTTTGAATGTGTTACGGGCGCAAGATCGTGAACGACTCCAATTGGATATGGATGCCTGTCTGGCACGGTCGCTGCGACTAACTGACGCACAAGAAGTGTGGCGTGACAAGTTGGCGGCCATTTACGCGGTGGAGGATTTTGCGCCAAGTACTGACCCGGAGCAGCAGCTCTACGACGGTTTTATTGGTGATCGCGATCGACGTTTATGCGAACAAGTCCGTGCGGCTGAGCCTGCACATCTAGCACGTCAGCAATGGCCTTTCGATGATCATCGTTTGCCTGAATTGTTATTTCGTTACCGCGCCCGAAACTTTCCTGACACCTTGAACAACGAGGAGCAACAGCGCTGGAAACTTTTCTGCCAGCAGCGTTTGTCGAATCCGGAGTGGGGAGCACCCAATACCTTTTTGGCATTTAAGCAGGCGCGCGAGGAGTTGGCTGTTAGTGCTACATCGTTTCAGTGCCAGGTGCTTGATGAATGGCAGGTGTATGCCGACTCTTTAGCCGCCCGACTGGATTTGTAATCAGGTTATTGCAAAATATCCGGACAATAAAAAACGCCAGCAAGCTGACGTTTTTTATTGTGTTGCGTATCAGGCGAGAGCCTGGCGAAGCTTAACCCAGCAGGGTAGCCCAGCCTTCAACCACGTCGCCGCCCCACTTGGCTTTCCACTCTTTCAGAGTCTTGTGGTTGCCACCTTTGGTTTCAATCACTTCGCCGTTGTGCGGGTTTTTGTATTGCTTGACCTTGCGAGCACGCTTGGTGCCGGTAGTTTTCACGGCGCCACGCGGTGCTTTAACTTTCGACTCTGGATCCAGCAGCGCGATGATGTCACGCAGGGATTTTGAGTATTCGCCCATCAGGGTGCGCAGTTTGCCTTCGAACTCCAGCTCGGTTTGCAGCTTGTCATCTTGGGACAGATTCTTCAAACGGGCTTGCAGCTCTTTGATAGCTTCTTCGGTGGCACGGTATTCGTTGATCAGAGACATGTGGACTACCTTATGTAGAGCGCTGGTTGACAGGGACAGTGGCCAATAATAGTCAGGCTATTTCCCCAAGTAAACAATTAAGGATGTATTTATGTGAATTACTTTGAATGTTAGTGGTGACGCTATGCAAACGAGTTAATTAATAGGTGTATGCCTTAAGACAATCCCGTTTATTTTTTGATAACTGCCCAAACGTGCCGTTGTTCGGTCATATAACGGTGGTAAAACCTTACGTTGCTAAGGGATGTAGCCATGGTCAGGTGTCAGAATAAGCCGTAATGAATACTGCAGTTTTTCTGCGTAATCGCTAGAATGGCGGCCTTTGCGAAGTTTTGGAGTTTCCCCCTAATGCGCACTTTTCGGCTGGTGATCGCTTGCCCGGACCGGGTTGGCATCGTTGCCAAAGTCAGTAACTTTCTGGCCTCCCATAATGGCTGGATCACCGAGGCGAGCCATCACTCGGACGATCTCAGCGGTTGGTTTTTCATGCGTCACGAAATTCGTGCCGATACGTTGCCCTTTGGTCTTGAAGCTTTCCGCGAGGCGTTTGCGCCGATCGCCGAAGAGTTTTCGATGACCTGGCATATCACCGACACCGAGCAGAAAAAGCGCGTGGTGTTGATGGCCAGTCGTGAGTCCCACTGCCTGGCCGACTTGCTGCACCGCTGGCATAGCGATGAGCTGGACTGTGAGATCGCTTGCGTAATCTCCAACCATGACGACCTGCGCAGCATGGTTGAATGGCATGGCATCCCGTACTACCACGTCCCGGTCAACCCGCAGGACAAGGAGCCGGCTTTCGCTGAGGTCTCCCGCCTGGTCAAGCAGCACGAAGCTGACGTTGTGGTGCTGGCGCGTTATATGCAGATCTTGCCGCCGGAACTGTGCCGCGAATACGCCGGCAAAGTGATCAACATTCACCACAGCTTCCTGCCGTCGTTTGTCGGTGCCAAGCCATACCACCAAGCCTCCCTGCGTGGCGTGAAGCTGATTGGCGCAACCTGCCACTACGTCACCGAAGAGCTGGACGCCGGCCCGATCATCGAGCAGGACGTGGTGCGCGTCAGCCACAGCGACAGCATTGAAGACATGGTGCGTTTTGGCCGTGACGTCGAGAAGATGGTCCTGGCCCGTGGCCTGCGTTATCACCTGGAAGATCGCGTGCTGGTGCACGGCAACAAGACCGTCGTGTTCTGATAGCGGCGTTTGTGTTGAAGTCTTTTGATTGAAGAATAGGGGGCCTGGGCGTTAAATCGTTCCAGGCCCTTTTTCTTTGTCTGCCGTTGAGGATTGATTGATGAGCGACCCGCTGGATAAAGCCACCTCAAAAGCTCCGGCGACCTTGGGGGAGGGCTGCTTGAGTCGATTTGATCCGGATGACCTGGATGCGGACGACGGCACCGAATTTCCCGGAGCCGCTGAGTTGTGGGAGCGGGAGCAGAATAAACCCGAGCCCCAGAAAGAATAATCGCCCGCAGTTGTATGAAACGGCGGGCGCTGGAATCAGATCCGGAAGCTGCCCACCAACTGCTTCAATCGCGATGCCTGTTGTTCCAGGTCGGCACACGCGCGCAGGGTTGATTGCAGGTTTTCCACACCCTCCTGGTTGAGGGTGTTGATCTCGGTAATGTCCATGTTGATCGACTCCACCACGGAGGTCTGCTCCTCGGTGGCGGTGGCGACTGACTGGTTCATGCCATCGATTTCGCCAATACGTTGGGTCACGCTGTTCAGGCGTTCGCCGGCGAGGTTGGCGATGTCTACGCTGTCGAGACTGTGACGCTGGCTTTCACTCATGGTGCTGACTGAGTCCCGGGCCCCGACCTGCAACTCCTCAATCATCTTTTGCACTTGTTGCGCCGATTCCTGGGTGCGATGGGCCAAGTTGCGCACTTCATCGGCCACTACGGCAAACCCGCGTCCAGCTTCGCCTGCCCGAGCGGCTTCGATCGCGGCGTTAAGCGCCAGCAGGTTGGTTTGCTGGGAGATGCTGGTGATGACTTCCAGAATTTGCCCGATATTGACTGTCTTGCTGTTGAGCGCTTCGATGTTGCTGCTGGAGGCGCTGATCATCTCGGACAGTTGGTTCATCGCCTTGATATTACGTTCTACCACTTGCTGGCCGTCTTCAGCCAAGTGCCGCGCGTCGCTGGCCTGATGCGAGGCAAGGGCTGCGTTACGGGCGATTTCCTGCGCGGCGGCGCCCAGTTCGTTGATGGCGGCGGCGACGCTGTTGGTGCGATTGGCCTGCTCGTCGGAATTGACCATCGACGAGTTGGAGGCGCTGACCACTCGCAAGGCTACTTCGTTGACCTGCTCGGTGGCGGAGGATACTTCGCGTATCGACGTATGAATCCGTTCCACGAAGCGGTTGAAGGCATTGCCCAACGTACCGAATTCGTCATTATTCTGGATGGTCAGGCGGCGGGTCAGGTCACCTTCGCCATCGGCGATGTCCTGCAGGGTGTGGGTCATCTCATGCAAGGGTTGCAGCAGTACACGGATCAGCATACCCAGCAGCGCGATGATGATTGCCACGGCAATGATCGTGGCAATTACCGCCGAGGTGCGGAATTCGCTGAGCATGGCGAAGGATTTGTCTTTATCTACCGAAATACCCAGGTACCAGTTCACCGACGGGAGGCCCTTGATCGGTGTAAAGGTCACGATGTTGTCCTTGCCGTTGGCCTCAACTTCGCTGAAGTCACCACTGATCTTCGGTGTGTTTTTCGGGTACACGTCAGCGAGGGTCTTCATCACCAGGTTTTTGTCCGGGTGCACCAGCACTTTGCCATCGGCACTGACCAGGAACGCATAGCCCATGCCGCCGAAGTTCAGGGCGCCGATGTTATTCACCAGGGTTTGCAGGCTCAGGTCGCCACCCACTACGCCGAGACTCTGGCCGGCCTTGGTGCTGGGGGTCGCGATGGAGATGATCAACTGCCCGGTAGCGGCGTCGATATAGGGTTCGGTCAGCGTTGAGCCATTGCTGCTCTGGGCGCCTTTGTACCAAGGGCGAACCCGTGGGTCGAAGCCATCCGGCATTTTTGTGTCGGGGCGGATGGTGAAGGCGCCTTTGCTGTCGCCCACGTAGGTTGCCATGAACGAGGACGTCAGGGCTTTCTGTTCCAGCAGGCTGGCAACCGCAGTGGGTTCTGGGTTGATGGCGATGTTTTGTGCAGCGTTTTCCACCAGGGCAATGCGCCCGGTAAGCCAGGTTTGAATGTTGCTGGCGGTGACATCGCCCATTTCATGCAGGTAGTTATTGAGGTCGTCGCGAATCGCATTGCGTTGCAGGTAGTCGTTGTAGAGGGTAAACAGGGCGAAGGCGGCGATGACGATAAGGGAGGCTGCAAGCAGGATTTTGTGGCTGAAGCGCAGATTTTTATTCATGGCTTGTAGGGTCCGCTAAGGTCTTATTATCCGAGGCGCGTCTTTGTGGGATGCGCAAAATGGCAGCGTCAAAAAAAGGTGTGATGTTTCTTGTGATAGCTCCGTTTGATAGCTTCGTGGGTTCCTGTAGGAACCATTCGACCTATTTTTGACTTTGTGGGTCTCACACTTGTCTATATCGACCTGGCCGCACTAAAGATTAACCATAGGTGACGAAATGCCTGACTCCACGCAACTCCTTATCGGCGCTGGCCTAGACGGCCAGCCCATCACCCAGGCAATGCGCCTGGCCAACCGTCACGGGTTGATTGCCGGCGCCACCGGTACAGGCAAGACCGTCACTTTGCAGCGCCTGGCGGAAGCCTTCAGCGATGCAGGCGTGGCTGTATTCGCTGCTGATATCAAGGGTGACCTGTGCGGACTGGGTGCTGCGGCCAACCCTCAGGGTAAAGTGGCCGAGCGCATCGCGGGTATGCCCTTCCTTAATTACACGGCGAAGGCTTATCCGGTGACGCTGTGGGATATCCATGGGCAATCCGGTCATCCGTTACGCACCACCATCAGCGAAATGGGGCCGTTATTGCTCGGCAGTCTGCTGGAACTCACCGACAGCCAGCAGTCGGCGCTCTATGCCACCTTCAAGGTGGCGGACCGCGAAGGCCTGTTGCTACTGGACCTCAAGGACCTCAAGGCACTGCTCAACCATCTGCGTTATCACCCGGAGTTGCTGGGCGATGATGCTGCGTTGATGACCACCGGCTCCAGCCAGGCGCTGTTACGGCGTTTGGCGGTGCTGGAGCAACAGGGCGCTGAGGCCTTGTTTGGCGAGCCTGCCCTGCAACTTGAAGATATCTTGCAGCCCACCAGTGATGGTCGCGGACGCATCCATCTGCTGGACGCCAGCCGTCTGGTGCATGAGGCGCCGAAGGTCTACGCGACGTTCTTGCTGTGGCTGTTGGCGGAACTGTTCGAGCAGCTTCCGGAACGCGGTGATGCCGACAAACCGCTGCTGGCACTGTTTTTCGACGAGGCACATTTGTTGTTTGCCGATACGCCGAAGGCTTTGCAGGATCGCCTGGAGCAAGTGGTGCGCTTGATTCGGTCCAAAGGTGTGGGTGTGTATTTCGTCACTCAATCCCCGGGTGATTTACCTGACACGGTATTGGCCCAACTCGGTCTGCGTATTCAGCACGGTTTGCGGGCTTTCACGACCAAAGAACAGAAGTCTCTAAGGGCTGTGGCAGACGGTTTCCGACCTAACCCGGCGTTCGATGCCTTGTCGGTACTGACTGAGTTGGGTACGGGTGAGGCGCTGGTGGGCACCTTGCAGGACAAAGGCACGCCGGAAGTCGTCCAGCGTGTACTGGTGGCACCACCGCAATCGCGGATCGGACCGCTCAGCGAAGCTGAACGCGCCGTGCTGATTGCCAGTTCGCCTTTGCTGGGGCGGTATGACAAACCGATCGATCGGGAGTCTGCCTATGAAGTGTTGATGGCGCGCAAAGAACTTGGGACAACGGAGGAGGCCAAGCCAGCCGCCGAAGAACCGAGCTTTACCGACAAGGCCGGAGCCTTTCTGGGAACCACTGCAGGCAAGGCACTCAAATCAGCGATGCAACAGGCTGCCAATCAGATGGGGCGGCAGTTGGTGCGTGGGTTGCTGGGGTCGTTGCTGGGCGGTAGCAAGCGCAAGTAGTGGTTCAGGGCTTGGGCTTGGCATGGGCGGCCAACCGCTCCAATGCTGCGCGCAGGCCCGGATTACTGATCCCGTCAGCCGTTGCCTGAATGGTTTCGGCCGCATTCACCGACAGGTCCATCGTGTGCCCCACTGCGCCTTGCTGCACGGTGGGTGGCTGCACCTTGAACTGGATACGCGTCAAACTGGCAAACTCATCAAATGCCATCAATTGTCGCTGCAGGCGTTTTTGCTGATAGCGCAAACGAGTAGCCCAATGGCCGTCGGTGACAATTAATAGCAAATTACCTTCGCGCCACGACGCCACATGACAATGTTCACGTGCGGCAGGTTGCAGTTGGCTGTCGAGCAGGCGTTGCAAATGGCCCAAGCGTTGCGCATGGCCGAAGATGGCTTTCAACGGCTTGGCTTCGCGAAGCAACACGCCAGGGGCGCGGGCTGTAAGAGGGCGAAATGCCATGTTTAGACACCTTAAGTAACAGAGCGGCTATCTTAGCAGAAAGCGCCTGTATGGCCCCAGGCAATGCGATAGCAGGGCTTTGCCCATGAAATCGATAGGTAACTTCTGCGCGCCATGGGTTGAAGTTCCAGCAAAAGCCCTTATTTTAAACAGGCCCTCTCACAGCACCATGCCAGCATCGGGGAATAACGCCACTTTCCTCACCCACGATTCCGGGTAGAATGCGCGTTCGCATGCGGCCGTGAGGGCTGCTCGGGCCACTCACGGTGCGCCCTCCATCCCTATGTGTGGAAGAACCTGCCGATATGTTTGCGCCTTTGTTAAAGAAACTTTTTGGAAGCAAGAATGAGCGCGAAGTTAAACGCATGCTCAAGACGGTGCAGCTGGTCAATGCCTTCGAGGAGCAGATGGTTGCTCTTTCGGACGAGCAATTGCGCGCCAAGACCGAAGAGTTCAAGGCCCGCATAGCCAAAGGTGAAACCCTCGACAAGCTGCTTCCCGAAGCCTTTGCGGTCGCCCGCGAAGCCGGTAAGCGTGTCATGGGCATGCGCCACTTCGACGTCCAGTTGATCGGCGGCATGACCTTGCATGAAGGCATGATTGCCGAAATGCGTACCGGTGAAGGCAAGACCCTGGTGGCAACCCTGGGTGTTTACCTCAACGCACTGTCCGGCAAGGGCGTGCACGTTGTGACGGTGAACGACTACCTGGCCCGCCGGGACGCCAACTGGATGCGCCCGCTGTATGAATTCCTCGGCCTGACCGTCGGCGTGGTAACGCCGTTCCAGCCACCGGAAGAGAAACGTCTGGCTTACGCTGCCGACATCACCTACGGCACCAACAACGAATTCGGTTTCGACTACCTGCGCGACAACATGGCGTTCAGCATGGAAGAAAAATTCCAGCGCGAACTCAACTTTGCCGTGATCGACGAAGTCGACTCCATCCTGATCGACGAAGCCCGTACCCCGCTGATCATCTCCGGCCAGGCCGAAGACAGCTCGCGTCTGTACACCGAAATCAACAAACTGATTCCGCGTCTGACCCAGCACATTGAAGAAGTGGAAGGCGTGGTGACCAAAGAAGGTCACTTCACCATCGACGAGAAGACTCGTCAGGTCGAGCTCAACGAGGCCGGTCACCAGTTCGTCGAAGACATGCTGACCCAGATTGGCGAGCTGGGCGAGGGCGAAAGCCTGTACTCGGCGCACAACCTGGGCCTGTTGACCCACGTGTATGCTGGCCTGCGCGCTCACAAGCTGTTCCATCGCAACGTCGAATACATCGTGCAAGACGGCCAGGTCGTACTGGTCGACGAACACACCGGTCGCACCATGCCGGGTCGTCGTCTGTCCGAAGGCCTGCACCAGGCCATCGAAGCCAAGGAAGTGCTCAACATCCAGGCTGAAAGCCAGACGTTGGCGTCCACTACCTTCCAGAACTACTTCCGTCTGTACAACAAACTGTCCGGTATGACCGGTACAGCCGACACAGAAGCATTCGAATTCCACCAGATCTACGGTCTGTCGGTTGTGGTTATCCCGCCGAACAAGCCGCTGGCACGTAAAGACTTCAACGACCTGGTGTTCCTGACCGCCGAAGAGAAATACGCGGCGATCATCAACGACATCAAGGAAGGCATGGCCCAGGGCCGTCCGATCCTGGTGGGTACCGCCACCATCGAAACTTCCGAGCACGTGTCCAACCTGCTTAATAAGGAAGGCATCGAGCACAAGGTCCTCAACGCCAAGTTCCACGAAAAAGAAGCCGAGATCATCGCCCAGGCCGGTCGCCCAGGCGCACTGACCAT
Organism: Pseudomonas costantinii; assembly: GCF_001870435.1. Taxonomy (GTDB): domain Bacteria; phylum Pseudomonadota; class Gammaproteobacteria; order Pseudomonadales; family Pseudomonadaceae; genus Aquipseudomonas; species Aquipseudomonas costantinii. Next base: position 45,116 of record NZ_MDDR01000025.1, read on the forward strand.
CGCGACCAACATGGCCGGTCGTGGTACCGACATCCTGTTGGGCGGCAACTGGGAAGTCGAAGTCGCGGCATTGGAAAACCCGAGTCCCGAGCAGATCGCACAGATCAAGGCTGACTGGCAGAAACGCCACCAGGCCGTGCTGGAGTCTGGTGGTTTGCAGGTGATCGCTTCCGAGCGTCACGAATCGCGTCGTATCGACAACCAGTTGCGTGGTCGTGCCGGTCGTCAGGGTGACGCCGGTTCCAGCCGTTTCTACCTGTCCCTGGAAGACAGCCTGATGCGCATCTTTGCCTCTGATCGGGTGAAGAACTTCATGAAAGCCTTGGGCATGCAGTCCGGTGAAGCGATCGAGCACCGCATGGTGACCAACGCCATCGAGAAGGCCCAGCGCAAGGTTGAAGGCCGCAACTTCGACATTCGTAAGCAACTGCTTGAGTTCGATGACGTCAACAACGAACAGCGTAAAGTGATCTATCACATGCGTAACACGTTGCTGGCTGCCGATAACATTGGCGAGACCATTGCTGATTTCCGTCAGGACGTGCTTAACGCCACTGTCAGCGCCCACATCCCGCCACAGTCCCTGCCTGAGCAGTGGGATGTTGCCGGTCTGGAAGCTGCGCTGAAGAACGACTTCGGCGTCGACTTGCCGGTTCAGCAATGGCTGGACGAAGACGACCACCTGTACGAAGAAACCCTGCGCGAGAAGCTGATGACCGAGCTGCTGGCCGCGTACAACGAGAAAGAAGAGCAAGCAAGTGCCGAAGCACTGCGCACCTTCGAGAAGCAAATCGTTCTGCGCGTGTTGGACGATCTGTGGAAAGACCACCTGTCGACCATGGACCACCTGCGTCACGGTATCCACCTGCGTGGCTACGCCCAGAAGAACCCGAAGCAAGAGTACAAGCGCGAGTCGTTCACGCTGTTCTCCGAACTGCTGGATTCGATCAAGCGCGATTCGATTCGCGTGCTATCTCACGTTCAGGTGCGTCGCGAAGACCCGATCGAGGAAGAAGCTCGCTTGCGTCAGGAAGCCGAAGCACTGGCGGCCCGTATGCAGTTCCAGCATGACGAAGCACCGGGTCTGGAAGCCCCTGAGGTATTGGGCGAAGAGGTTGATGTGGCCCTGGCTCAAGCCCCGGTTCGCAATGACCAGAAGCTGGGCCGTAACGAACTGTGCTGGTGCGGTTCGGGCAAGAAGTTCAAACATTGCCACGGCGAAATCAACTAAGATTTTTGCCTGACGCTGTAACACCCTGCGCCGCGACCGGCCTCTGCCGTCGCGGCGTTTTGCCATTAATTTCACCGTCGCTCACGACGGCACAGACATCACCTATTTTTAAGGAGCGCATTCATGGCTGTTGGTCTTGGTCCTTTGCCCACTTTGCACCCGGTTGCCGGTTTTGAACTCGGTATCGCTTCGGCCGGCATCAAGCGCCCAGGGCGCAAAGATGTGGTGGTGATGCGCTGTGCTGAAGGCTCGACTGTCGCGGGTGTGTTCACCCTCAACGCTTTCTGCGCTGCGCCGGTGATCCTGGCCAAACAACGTGTGGCTGGTTCTATTCGTTACCTGCTGACCAACACCGGCAATGCCAACGCCGGTACCGGCGAACCAGGCTTGGTGGCGGCTGCGCGCACCTGCGCCAAGCTGGCCCAATTGACCGGTGTAGATGCCAGCCAAGTGCTGCCGTACTCCACCGGCGTGATCGGTGAGCCGTTGCCTGTTGAGAAAATCGAAGGCGCCCTGCAAGCCGCGCTGGACGACCTGTCTGTGGATAACTGGGCCGCCGCCGCCACCGGCATCATGACCACCGACACCTTGCCAAAAGGCGCGAGTCGTCAGTTCGTACACGAAGGCGTGACTGTCACCGTGACCGGTATCAGCAAAGGCGCGGGCATGATCCGCCCGAACATGGCCACCATGCTCGGCTATATCGCCACCGACGCCAAAGTCTCCCGCGACGTGCTGCACAGCCTGATCCTGGACGGCGCTAACAAGTCGTTCAACCGCATTACTATCGACGGCGACACCTCGACCAACGACTGCTGCATGCTGATCGCTACCGGCCAGGCCAATCTGCCGGAAATCACCTCCGCCAACGGCCCGCTGTTCGCGGCGTTGAAGCAGGCGGTGTTCGAAGTGTGCATGGACGTGGCCCAGGCCATCGTGCGTGACGGCGAGGGCGCTACCAAGTTCGTCACTGTTGAAGTCAACGGCGGCGGCAACCACCAGGAATGCCTGGACGTGGGCTACACCGTGGCGCATTCGCCGCTGATCAAGACTGCACTGTTCGCTTCCGACCCGAACTGGGGCCGTATCCTCGCCGCCGTTGGTCGTGCCGGCGTGCCGAACCTGGACGTGAGCAAGATCGACGTGTTCCTCGGCGACGTGTGCATCGCCAGCCGTGGCGCCCGTGCGCAGACCTACACCGAAGCTCAAGGCTCGGCGGTGATGCAGCAGGAAGAAATCACCATCCGCATCGAGCTGGGTCGCGGCGCGTGCAGCGAAACCATCTGGACCACCGACCTGTCCCACGAGTACGTGAAGATCAATGCGGAATACCGTACCTGATAGCAAAGAGGATTAGCGCGGTGAAACGAGTGCATGTAGCAGCAGCGGTGATCCGCGGTGTCGACGGCAGGATCCTGCTGGCGCGCCGCGCCGATACTCAGCATCAGGGTGGCCTCTGGGAGTTTCCCGGTGGCAAGGTCGAGGCCGACGAGTCGGTCGCCACGGCGCTGTCCCGCGAATTGCAGGAAGAGCTGGGTATTCAGGTCACCACGGCGCGGCCGCTGATCAAAGTGCAGCATGACTACCCGGACAAGCAGGTGTTGCTGGATGTCTGGGAAGTCTCAGCCTTTACTGGCGAACCCCATGGTGCCGAAGGGCAGCCGCTGGAATGGGTGGCCCCTCGGGACTTGCCCAACTATGAATTTCCGGCGGCGAATGCGCCGATCGTTGCGGCGGCACGGTTGCCTGCGCAATACCTGATCACCCCGGGCGAGCTGGAAACCCCGACGCTGTTGCGCGGTATTCAGAAAGCCATTGCCGGCGGTATCAAGCTGGTTCAATTGCGTGCGCCCAACGGTTACGACCCTAAATACCGTGACCTGGCGGTGGACGCTGTTGGCCTGTGTGCCGGCAAGGCGCAATTGATGCTCAAGGGGCCGTTTGAATGGCTGGGGGATTTTCCTTCGGCGGGTTGGCACATGACCTCGGCGCAACTGCGTAAGTACGCGAGCAAAGGTCGGCCGTTGCCAAAGGATCGCTGGTTGGCGGCGTCGTGCCACAACGCAGAAGAACTGGCGCTGGCGGAAATGATGGACGTGGATTTTGTCACGCTGTCGCCGGTTCAGCCGACCCAGACTCACCCCGATGCCCAGCCTTTGGGCTGGGAGCAGGCGGCGCAGTTGATCAGTGGATTCAGCAAACCGGTGTTTTTGCTCGGCGGGGTTGGGCCTGCTGAACAGGAGCAGGCTTGGGACGCTGGGGCTCAGGGTGTTGCGGGTATTAGAGCGTTTTGGCCTGAGGTTTGATGCCGCTCTGACAGGACTCTTCGCGGGCTTGCTCGCGAAAGGGCCTGATCAAACACCGCTGTACTCAGTGTGGCTTCGCCGCCGCCTGCCACAAAATCTCCGCAACACCCTGGCGCCTGGCAATCACCCGCGCCGCCACAAACAACAAATCCGACAACCGATTGATATACGCCAACCCCACGCCCTCCAAAGGCTCCAGCGCATTCAACTGCTGACACCGCCGCTCCGCACTACGCGCCAGGCTGCGGCACACATGGGCCTGGGCGATCAGCGCTGAACCACCGGGCAAGATGAAGTTCTCCAGCGGCCCGACTTCCTCATTCCAGCGATCAATCGCCGCCTCTAGCCGATCGACTTCCGCCGCATTCAGCGCCTTGTACACCGGCATCGCCAGTTCACCGCCCAGATCGAACAAACGGTGCTGACAAGGTGTAAGCACCTCAATCACATCCTTTAGCTCCGGATGCTTGCCACTCTGTTCTTCAAGATTGGCCAACAGCAAACCCAACTGGCTGTTCAGCGTATCGACCTCGCCGATGGCCTCCACCCGTGGGTGGTCCTTGGGCACGCGTCGGCCGTCGCCCAGGCCCGTCTCGCCCTTGTCGCCGGTGCGGGTGTAGATCTTCGACAGGCGAAAGCCCATGGTCATTGCTCCAGTTGAGTGAGTTCGTAGGGCGGTAATTGGCTGCCCGCTAAAGGCAGGCGCAGGGTAAAGCAGGTGCCTTGGCCTAGCGTGGAGTGCACTTCCATCTGGCCTTTGTGGTTGTTGGTAATGATGAAGTACGACACCGATAGCCCAAGCCCGGTGCCCTGGCCGATTTCCTTGGTGGTGAAAAATGGCTCGAAAGTACGTTTGCGCACGTTTTCGCTCATGCCGATGCCGTTGTCTTCCACCTGGATCTCCGCCCAAGGCGGATTGAGGCGGGTGCGCAGGATAATGCGCCCAGGTTCACTGTCATCTTCACGCAGGTGAATGGCCTGAGCTGCGTTTTTCAGCAGGTTGAGCAGCACCTGTTCCAGTTCGTTGGCGGTGCCGGGTACCGGGCCTAACTGCGGATCGAACTGGCGGATGATCGCCTGGCCCTTGAAGTCGAAGCCGATCGTCAGGTCGAAGTCATTACCGGCAATGTCTACCGCTTGGTCGATCAGTGCCGGTAAATCGCAGGGCGCCATCTGGCGATTACTGCGGCGGCTGAAACTGAGCATATGGGTGACGATTTTCGCTGCCCGAGCCCCGGCTTGCTGGATGCCATCGAGCAGTTGCGGCACTTCGCGGCTTTGCAGGTAGCGATTGACCGTGTCTAGCTCGATGCCCGCCTGTTCGGCGTGTTCCAGGTTCTTGGGCAGGTCGGGGGACAGGCGGCGACGGATGTTCTGCACGTTATGCAGGATCGCCCCCAGCGGGTTATTAATTTCGTGGGCCATACCCGCGGCGAGACCGCCGACGGAGAGCATTTTCTCCGATTGCACCATCATTTCTTCCAGGGACAGGCGCTGGGTGATGTCGTCGATACGGATGACCACGCCACGCCCGGCACCGCCCATCAATGGGTAGAAGGTCAGGGCGTAATGTTTGGGCTCGTCATCCTTGATCCAGGTGACGCGCTCAATGCGTTCCACCGTGTGCTGCTCAACCGTGGCCTTGATTTGCGGCAGATACGGCTTGAGCGGTTGGAACGCAAGGAAGATCGGTTGATTCAGTGCCTCATCCAGACGCGTGCCGGAAAGCGCAGTTGCCTCCTGGTTCCATTGGGTGACGTAGAGCTGCTCATCCAGAGCGATCAGCGCCGAAGGCATCGAGTCGATGATGCTGTTCAGGTAGTTCTGGAAACCGGTGAGCTTTTTCTCGATCTTGCTGCGAACCTGCACTTCCAGTTCCAGCTTGCGGTTGGTGTGGCGTGTCTCTTCGGCCAAGCCTTGGGCCTGATCGTAGGCGGCCTGGGAGTCGTCGCGCGCGCGCTTGAGCTGCTGCTCGCGGGCTTCGATGCGTGACAGCATGGTGTTGAAGGCTTCGGCCAGGCTGCCGATCTCATCGTGGTTACCACGCCGGGCGCGCAGGGCGTAGTTTTCTTCGCGGGTTACCTGGCGGGACAGTTCTTCCAGTTCGTGGATCGGACGGGTAATCAGGCGTTTGATCTGCCGCGCGATGACCAGCCATAGCAGCACACTGAAAATCAGAATGCCCAGGCTCGCCGTCAGCGTACCGGTATAGAAGGCGACCGGCAGTTCACTGCTGGCCACCAACAGCAGATGCCCGGAAGGCTGGCCGGCGCGGGGCAGGGTGATGATTTGATTGCTGCGAAACTCGGTGACGCGCCAGGCCTCGATATGCCGGTAATTGTCCGGCAGGTGTAAGCGATTGACGTGTTGCATCTGCGCCAGACGGTTGCCTTCTCCGTCATACAACGCAGCGGCGCGTAGTGGCGAGTAACTGGTCAGTTCGTTGAGCAGGGCCTCAGCCTTGGCTGGGGACTCAAGGGCTTCGGCGGCGAGGGACGGGTTGGACACCAGGCGGCCAATGGCCTGCAATGCCTGGGGCGCCATGCTTTCCTGGGAGATCCAGTAGGCGGCACTGATAAACGTCAGGTTGGCCACCAGCAATACGGTGGTCAATAACACCAGCAAGGCGGCCAGCAGCTTCTGCCCTACCGGTAGATTTTCAAGACGCTGGCGCAGTGGCATCAGGTTTTTTCCAGGTGATAGACAGGTAGGCAGGGTAGCGCGTGCCTCAGTCGCTGGCCAATCCACGTGCACGTAAGTAGTCGACCAGGCGCGCCTGCACTTGTTGCAGATGCGGCAGGACTAATTGGTGACGGGCAGTCGCCTGGCAGGCATAGCCGAGCAAGTAGCTGATTTCGGTGCGCCGGGCGTTGGCCACGTCCTGATACATGGAGGAATAGTTAGCGGCAGTGGCCTGGATCACCCGTTCCACTTCGCTGTGCAAATCCTGGGCGGCGGCTGGTTGACCGCAACACTCGAGCAGCTCGCTCAATTCGGCGCACAAGGTCGCGACTTCACACTGATGCTCTTGCAAGCCGCCGTTGCGGCATTGGTACAGCACGGTCAGTGGGTTGATGGCGCAATTGAGGGCCAGCTTGCGCCACAGGCGCGTGAGAATCTCGGTGCTCCATTCGTGGGGAATGCCGGCGGTGTGCAAGTCTTCCAGCCACAGCGGTGGAGTGGGGTGGGCCGCGTCCCCCAGCCAAGTGTAGCCATGACCGGCAAAGACCACGCGCCAATCGCCGTCGCGGAACGCACCTTCGGTGCTGGAGGCAAAGATGCAGCGGGCTTGGGGTAGCTGCGCGGCCACCGCATCCTGGCTGCCGAGGCCGTTTTGCAGCAGGATCAGTTCGGCATCCGGTACAAGTCGATGTTGCAGCTGTGCGATGGCGTTCTGGGCGTCGTAGGCTTTGCACGCTACCAACAGGCGATGAATTGGCTCAGGGCTGTGCGGCGTTTCGCCGATCACGGGGTAGGTGTGTTCTACGCCTTGCTCTACCAGCGTCAGCCCTTTTCCCGCTTGATAGTTGGCCAGGCGCGCGTCATCGCGCAAGATCAGCCTCACTGGTATGCCCGCGCGAGCCAGGCGTGTGGCCCAGAGTGTACCCAGGCTGCCGGCGCCGAGAATATGCCAGGTGGTCGACATCAGTTTGTGCTCCGTAGGGTCGCTCACAGTGAACGGGGCGAAAGAACCGCTATAATGCCTCGGCATTTTAGCTCGGGCGCGCTCCATCTCTACTGAGTCCGCCCCTTATATTGGAGAAATGACATGCCTTCGTTCGACGTGGTATCCGAACTGGACAAACACGAAGTCACCAACGCCGTCGAGAACGCCGTCAAGGAGCTGGACCGTCGCTATGACTTGAAAGGCAAGGGCAGCTTCGAATTCAAGGAAAAGGAACTGACCGTCAACCTGACCGCTGAAGCCGATTTCCAGCTGGAAGCGATGATCGAGATCCTCAAGCTGTCCTTGGTAAAGCGCAAGATCGACGCGCAGTGCCTTGAAATCAAAGATGCCTACGCTTCCGGCAAGCTGATGAAGCAGGAAGCCGTACTCAAGGAAGGCATCGACAAAGAGCTGGCGAAGAAAATCGTCGCTCACGTTAAAGATGCCAAGTTGAAAGTCCAGGCGGCTATCCAGGGCGAGCAGGTACGTATCACCGGCAAGAAGCGTGACGACTTGCAGGAAGCGATCGCTGCCCTGCGCGCCAAGACCTTCGACATGCCGCTGCAGTTCAATAACTTCCGCGACTGATGGCACTTTGGGGAACCTGTTGGGTTTTTTGACGTCCCACGCCCCAGTGTCTGTGCCTGCCAATGAGCCCCACGGGGCTCATTTGCGTTTTCAGACAGTCAATAAAGCCGCACATCCGCGAAACTGGAGAAGATAGATGGATTTGAATGCTGAAGTGGATCAACTGATCAAGAGCTCAGAGTCGTGGATCCCGATGATCATGGAATACGGCAGCCGGTTTTTGCTGGCAGTGATCACCCTGGCCATCGGTTGGTGGCTGATCAACGTTCTGACCCACCGTGTGGGTCGTTTGCTGGCTCTGCGTAATGCGGACCTGGCGCTGCAACATTTCATCACCAGCCTGGCCAACATCGCGCTTAAAGTCATGCTGGTTGTCAACGTGGCCTCGATGATCGGTGTGGCAACCACCTCGTTCGTTGCCGCGATTGGTGCCGCCACCCTGGCCATCGGCCTGGCGTTGCAAGGCAGCCTGGCGAACTTCGCCGGTGGTGTGCTGATTCTGTTGTTCCGCCCGTTCCGCATTGGTGACTGGATCGAAGCCCAGGGCACTTCCGGTACCGTCGACAGCATCCAGATCTTCCACACCGTGTTGCGCACCGGTGACAACAAGACGGTGATCATTCCGAACGGCAGCCTGTCCAACGGCCTGATCACCAACACCAACCGTCAGCCGACCCGCAAGGTAGTGTTTGACGTGGGTGTCGACTATAACGCCGACCTGCAGAAAGCCCGTGAAGTGCTGCTGGAGCTGGCGAAAGACCCGCGTGTGTTGGCTGATCCGGCGGCGGTAGCCGTGGTTTCGACCCTGGGCGACAGTTCGATCACTGTTTCTCTGCGTTGCTGGACCAAGACAGCAGATTATTGGGACCTGGTGTTCATGTTTAATGAACTGGCACGTGATCGCTTGAAAGAGGCGGGGATTGATATTCCGTTTCCACAGCGGGTTATTCGTGTGATGCAGGAACCTGTTGCGAAATAACTAAGCGGCAGGGTGTTGAACTTGGCCGATAGGTCAGGTTCGATGCAAACGTTTAATCTCGTTAGTTAGCTTGCTAGTTATTTTTCGATTGAAATAAAACTGCAATAAAAAAGCCGCTCCCTTGTAGACAGGGGAGCGGCTTTTTATTTAAGGCCTAAACCTTAAGTCATCGTTGCAATCAAGTTGCTGATTACAAGATGTTCAGCGGGTAGTTCGCGATCAGACGCAGTTCGTCGATCGAAGGCGAACCGTAGTACACGCCATCGCCGGAGCGATAGGTCGCTTGACGCAGACGTAGGCTGAGGTCTTTGGCCGGGCCGCTCTGGATCACGTACTTGGCTTCGATGTCGCGTTCCCATTCTTTAGCGTTGGTAGTGGTGCCGTTGTCAGCACCGCTGCCGGTCACGTAACGGGTCATGAAGCTCAGACCTGGAACGCCGAAGGTGGCCATGTTCAGGTCGTAGCGAGCTTGCCAGGATTTTTCACCCTCAGCGTTGAAGTCGGAACGAGCGACGGAGTTAGCCAGGAAGATCGTGCCGCCGCCGTCTACGCCGTAGCCGTAGTCGCCGTCACCGCTAACCTTTTGATAGGCCAGGGTGAAGGTGTGAGCGTCGATGGTGTATGCGCCTTGCAAGCTGTACGCACGGTTATCGAGCTTGGTGGTGTTGTCTTTTTCTGCACGTTGCAGGCCGAGACCATCGCTTTTGGTGCTGTAGATGTTGAAGTCAAACGCCAGCGACTGATCCTTGCTCAGAGCATGGGTCCAGTTGATGTTGGCGTAAGTCTTCTTCCAGTAGTCTTCGGTTTTCGCGTAGTACAGACTACCCGTCAGCTCTGGAGTGAATGCGTAGACGCCACCTATGAAGTTGGTTTCCTTCAAGCCCAGGCTGTCATGGTAAGTTGCGTTTTGCGCAGTACTGGCAGTGAAGTGACCGCCTTCCAGTTTCAGACCTTTGATTTCGTTGCTGGTGATCGAGATACCTTGCGGCAACTCTGGCAGCAGACGGCTGTCATCGGAAGCGAAGACCGGAGCGGTTGTGTACTGGTCACCGATTTTCAGGACGGTGTCGGAGAAGCGGAACTTGATTGCGCCGCCGCCTTTGGAGTAGTCGTCTTGCGCACGACCGTCCGCGCCGTTAGGGAACAGGCCGGTGCCTGCGCGACCTTTACCGCTGTCGAGTTTGACGCCCAACAGGCCAATCACGTCAACGCCGACACCGATAGTGCCCTGGGTGAAACCCGATTGGTACAGTGCGTTGAAGCCCAGGCCAGTTTCTTCGACACGGCTTTGAGCCTTGCCATTGATAATTTTGTAGCCGCTAGCTGGCTCGTTACGGAAGTCACGGCTGAAATACAGCAAGCGAGTATTGATACCGAAAGTGCTGTCTTCAACAAAGCCTTTGGAATCGTCCTGGGCGGACGCCATTGCGTACTGCGAAACGCCGGCTGAAACAGCCAGGGCGATCATGCTCCACTTCATCACGCGCATCGTGATTTGCTCCTTTGGTTTTAGGAAGAGTACTGCCGTCCCACCTGTATTTTTATCTGGGCGGCTCTTTCTTTTTTGTGTCGGCGCAAAGTTATATCACGCAGACTCTATTGACGATACTTACCCAACTATCCTTTCAGCTTCTTTACGAGGCTGTCGTAAATTGCTAGCTCCCTGTCGCAAATTCACAGTCCGACTGTAACCGGACTGACAACTTCAATGCTCTTTTCAGACCTCTTTCAAAGTTTGAACTCTTCCTTGATGCACATTGAAACGCTGCTGTTTTTATCGCGAAACACCTGCTTCCAAGCGTGTGTCGTTGCCGACGATACGGGTATGAATGCAACAAGCGTGCACAAAGCGGTAACCGAATGTCATTTTTTCGTGAAAAACGTTACGCCCGTGTAAAAACCGCATAAGCACGGGCTTTTTGCGCCGTTTGGTTTGGGCTTGACGCCCAGGCATTTCACCTGTGAGGAGGTGCACAAATCTTGTACCAGAGAAAAATGTTACCGGTTCACCCCTGTAGGTGGGTAAATGGCGGATCCCTTTGAGGCGCAAGTGGGTCATTTTGGTGCGTCCTGTTGAGGCCCGATTTAGCGTAGCTCAAATATTCGCCTGCCTCGAAAGGGTGCATGTTTTTTTATCGAGTTGCATCAGGGCTCCTTGTATTCGCCGTGAAGCCGGGAGCATTCGAAGGTATGCTGGACGCCTGAAACTGACCTGCCGAACGGAGTGCCCGCGGTGTTCGCCTTAGATCAACGCCTGCAACATGACACACTGGCCATTGGGGATTTCCCACTCTGCCGCCTGCTGCTGTCCAATGACTCGAATTACCCCTGGTTCATCCTGGTGCCACGTATCAACGGTATCAGCGAAGTGTTTCAGCTGGATGTCGCCGATCAGCAAACGCTGTGGCAAGAGACGACCGCCTTGGCACAGTTGCTGAACGAAGGTCTGGCTGCCGACAAGATGAATATTGGTGCACTGGGTAATGTCGTCAGCCAGTTGCACGTGCATGTGATTGTGCGCAAACGCGATGACGCCGCCTGGCCTGCTCCGGTTTGGGGCAAGCATCCGGCGCAGCCTTACACTGAAGAGCAAGTAGCGGCTATTCGCGTCCGACTGCACGCGTTATTGCCTGCCCACTTCATCTTTACCCAGGACTGAGCTATGGATTTGCAAGACCGCGTAACCGACCTGGAAAGCCGCCTGGCCTTTCAGGACGATACTATCGAGACGCTCAATGACATCCTGGTCACCCAGCAGCGGGCTGTTGAACGCCTGCAACTGCAGATGACGGCGCTGCTCAAGCGCCAGGAAGAAATGGGCGGCCAGTTCGAGTCATCTGAAGAAGAAGCGCCGCCGCCTCATTATTGATAAGCCTGCAATTAATTGCCGCGCAATAAAAAACCGCGACCCAGCTGAGCTGGATCGCGGTTTTTTTACGCCGAGGGTGTGAGTCAGCGACGCGGCAGTGCCGCGATCACGTCTTCGGCTTGCAGGCCTTTGTCGCGGTTCATCACGGAGAACTCCACGCGCTGGCCTTCCACCAGGACGCGATGGCCTTCGCCGCGGATGGCCCGGAAGTGGACGAAGATATCGTCGCCCGAATCGCGGGAGATAAAGCCAAAGCCTTTAGAGGTGTTGAACCACTTGACGGTTCCGGTATCCCGGTTGGTCATGTCGTAGTTTTGCGGCGCGGCGGCTGGGGACGAACGGTAGAAGCTGACGGCCAAGTGAAGAACGATGGCAACAGCAGCAATCACCAGGCTGAGCAGGATGGCCGGGTGGCCACCCACTTCAGGCATGGGTGCCAGGAGGGTGAGGGTTTGAACGACAACGGTCAGTACCAGCAGCGCGCTGACCAGGTTTTGCAGTTGATGACGCGTGCCTTTGTTCCAGTAAGGGATCACCGGTGCCAGCGTCAGGTTAAGAAGGCCGAACAAGGCCAGGTACAGAGCGTCGTGTTGTTCCAGGTAGGGAGGGCTTCCCTGTTGCAGGCTCGGGATAAAGGACAGCAGCAACGCTGCAACGCCCGTTAGCAGGTGGACGATTTTCAACATTTTGATTAACTCACGTTAAGACGGATCACAAGGAAGAGCTGACTGGCACGGTTCGCTTCTGAACAATGGGAGGCGTTGAGCACGTGCGCGGGTATCAGCCTATGTGGTGCACCGCAGAAATAAACGGCAGCCACACGTTGTCTATTTAACAGCAAAGGCTGTGCCTACTCAAATCAAGCATTTCGGGGTGTTGCGAGCGCCATGGCATTTCTGCGTCAAACGCTTGTCCTAGACATCTGCGGGCATTTGAACGGTATTTCAAGAATTTTCCTACTCTGCACAAAGGCTTGACCATCGTTGTCAGCCGAGCAACAGAGGGGCGATTTGCCGCACGCCATCTGGGTGTCTCCGGCTGCACGCAGCCAGCACTCTTGCTAGAGTGGTCCTGCACCTGATCAATGAATGCTCGTCAATTGAAGGGGAAAAACATGGCAATCGATATTGGTATCAGTGAAGAGGATCGTAAATCCATCGTCGATGGACTATCACGACTGCTGTCCGATACCTATGTACTGTATTTGAAGACCCACAACTTCCATTGGAACGTCACGGGCCCCATGTTTCGTACGCTGCACTTGATGTTTGAAGAGCAGTACAACGAACTGGCACTGGCGGTTGACCTGATTGCCGAGCGTATCCGTGCCCTGGGTTTCCCGGCACCGGGCGCTTATTCGATCTACGCCCGTCTGTCTTCCATCAAGGAAGAAGAGGGTGTGCCGAGTGCCGACGAAATGATCAAGCAATTGGTGGCGGGCCAGGAGGCGGTGACTCGCACTGCGCGCGGTATTTTCCCATTGCTCGATAAGGTCAGCGATGAACCGACGGCCGACTTGTTGACCCAGCGTATGCAAGTTCACGAAAAAACCGCCTGGATGTTGCGTTCCCTGCTCGAAAACCAGTAAGCATCGAACCTGAGTGGCGTCGTCCTGGCGCCCCTCGATCATTTCCCCGCACTTCCTGGCGTTGTCCTACGACTAACAACTCCCCGTCTTCTGGCTGCCTCTCGCTTCCTGCTGTTTTATAGGCCCATCGCCCAATGGGAAAAGCCCATGGGCTGCTGTTTGGCAATGGAGTGTCAGGTGTATGTCACGCGGAGTGGGTAATGGAGTGATGGAAACCTGTGGTTTTCATAAGATAAAGGTCGACCCCTTTGCTAAAGGGTTTGATATGGGGCTGGCCAAGCCATTGTCCCGGTCGGTCAGGCTCAATGGGTTTTCCACCTGCCTGCGGCTTGAACAGATCTATTGGAATATCCTCACGGAGATAGCCATGATCAATGCCTGTTCAGTCAGTGCGTTGCTGTCTTACGTCGATCGGGAAGTGCATTTGCGTTATGGCGGCGTGAAGAACTTCAGTGGGTTGGTCAGGGTGGTGTGTGTGGTTCACGTATTAAAAGACCGTGCCGCCTCGTACATCCCTGAGTAATCAGGGGGCTCCGGGGCTGGCCCGCTGTCCAGGCGGGCGAGACTCCGGGCTGAAAGCCGGCTGCGCTGCCTCGATTTACCAGATATAATCCCGCGCTTTGCTGCGCGTGCCCGGTTTTCCGGTAGAGCAGGCGTAGCGCAGTAACGATCTGATCGCCGAGACATCTCCATGCCCATGTACGATTATCAATGTGCTTCCTGTGGTCATCAGTTGGAAGCCATTCAGAAGATCAGCGCCGCGCCGTTGGTCGATTGCCCTGCCTGCCAGGCGCCTGAGCTGAAGAAGATGTTGTCCATGCCGGGCTTCCGCCTGAGCGGCAGCGGCTGGTACGAGACCGACTTCAAGACCGGCTCGAAGAAGAATCTGGCGGGCGGCGACAAAGCAGACTGAGTTGAACTCTACGCGCAGGCTCCTGCATTATCCGTCCCCTGCTTAAATGTACGGTGACGAGGCAAGCCTCCATCGAATTTCGAATTACGAGAAGTGAAACCACTACCATGATGCGCAGCCACTATTGCGGCCAACTGAACGAGACCCTGGAAGGTCAGGAAATCACTCTTTGCGGATGGGTTCACCGTCGCCGCGACCACGGCGGGGTGATCTTCCTCGATATCCGTGATCGTGATGGTCTGGCCCAGGTGGTGTTCGATCCGGACCGCGCCGAGAGCTTCGCCGCCGCCGACCGCGTGCGCAGCGAGTACGTCGTGAAGATCACCGGCAAGGTTCGCCTGCGTCCGGCCGGTGCTGTGAACAAGAACATGGCGTCTGGCGGCATTGAGGTGCTGGGCTACGAACTGGAAGTGTTGAACGAGTCGGAAACCCCGCCGTTCCCACTCAACGAGTACTCCGACGTGGGCGAAGAAACCCGCCTGCGCTACCGCTTCCTGGACCTGCGTCGTCCGGAAATGGCCGAGAAGCTGCGTCTGCGTTCGCGCATGACCACCAGCATCCGTCGCTTCCTCGACGAGAACGGCTTCCTCGACGTAGAAACGCCGATCCTGACCCGGGCTACCCCGGAAGGCGCGCGTGACTACCTGGTGCCTAGCCGCACCCACGCCGGTTCGTTCTTCGCACTGCCGCAATCGCCGCAACTGTTCAAACAACTGCTGATGGTGGCCGGCTTCGACCGTTACTACCAGATCGCCAAGTGCTTCCGCGACGAAGACCTGCGCGCCGACCGTCAGCCTGAATTCACCCAGATCGACATCGAGACCAGCTTCCTCGATGAAAAAGAGATCATGGGCCTGACCGAACAAATGATCCGCAACCTGTTCAAGGAAGTGCTGGACCTGGAATTCGGCGAATTCCCGCACATGACCTTCGAAGAGGCCATGCGCCGCTACGGTTCCGACAAACCAGACCTGCGTAACCCGCTGGAACTGGTGGACGTTGCCGACCAGCTCAAAGAAGTCGACTTCAAGGTGTTCAGCGGCCCGGCCAACGACCCTAAATGCCGCATCGCTGCCCTGCGCGTGCCTGGCGGCGCGAGCATGCCGCGCAAGCAGATCGACGACTACACCAAGTTTGTTGGTATCTACGGTGCCAAGGGCCTGGCGTACATCAAGGTCAACGAGCGCGCCAACGGTGTTGACGGCCTGCAATCGCCGATCGTGAAAAACATCCCGCTGGACAACCTGAACGCGATTCTTGATCGCGTGGGTGCAGTTGACGGCGACATCGTGTTCTTCGGCGCCGACAAATCCAAGATCGTCAGCGAAGCGCTGGGTGCATTGCGCATCAAGCTGGGCCACGATCTGGACCTGCTGACCTGCAAATGGGCCCCGATGTGGGTTGTCGACTTCCCGATGTTCGAAGAGAACGACGACGGCAGCTTCAGTGCCTTGCACCACCCGTTCACCGCGCCGAAGTGCACGCCACAAGAGCTGGAAGCCAACCCGGCTGGCGCTCTGTCCCGTGCCTACGACATGGTATTGAACGGCACTGAGTTGGGTGGCGGTTCGATCCGTATCCATCGTAAGGAAATGCAGCAGTCGGTCTTCCGTCTGTTGGGTATCAACGAAGCGGAACAGGAAGAGAAATTCGGCTTCCTGCTCGACGCCCTGAAATATGGTGCGCCGCCGCACGGTGGCCTGGCCTTCGGCCTGGACCGTCTGGTGATGCTGATGACCGGCGCCCAGTCGATTCGTGAAGTGATTGCCTTCCCGAAAACCCAGAGTGCTGCGGACGTAATGACCCAGGCTCCGGGTGTGGTGGATGCCAAGGCGCTGCGCGAGTTGCATATTCGTCTGCGCGAGACGCCGAAGGCTGAGTAAGGCCGCTGCGTGAAAGCGCACTGAGGTTTACGCAGTCTAAAAAGGCGCATCTTCGGATGCGCCTTTGCGTTACAAGGGTTGCATCCCGTCTGGGACGGGATTGATAAGGTTTCTAGAGAATTTTCGGAGTTGTGTTATGGCTGGCCATTCCAAGTGGGCGAACATCAAGCACCGCAAAGAGCGTCAGGATGCCAAGAAAGGCAAGATTTTTACCAAGTGGATCCGCGAACTGACCGTCGCTGCCCGTCAGGGTGGTGGTGATCCGGGCTCGAACCCTCGCCTGCGTCTGGCGCTGGACAAGGCCTTGGGCGCGAACATGAGCCGCGACATCATCGACCGCGCCGTGGCCCGTGGTGCCGGTGCCGCCGATACCGATGACATGGTCGAACTGAGCTACGAAGGCTATGGCCCTGGCGGCGTGGCGGTGATGGTCGAATGCATGACCGACAACCGCAACCGTACAGCTGCGGCCGTACGTCATGCGTTCAGTAAATGTGGCGGCAACCTCGGCACCGACGGTTCGGTAGCCTATCTGTTCGAGCGTAAGGGGCAGATCTCCTTCGCGCCGGGCGTGGATGAAGATGCGCTGATCGAGGCTGCCATGGAGGCCGATGCCGACGACGTGGTGACCAATGAAGATGGTTCCATCGACGTGTTCACCTCGTTTGCTGGCTTTTATGCTGTGCGTAACGCCTTGGAAGCAGCTGGTTTCAAAGGCGCCGACGCGGAAATCGTGATGCTGCCGACCACCAGCGCGGAGCTGGATCTGGACGGTGCGCAGAAAGTGCTGAAGATGCTGGATATGCTGGAAGATTTGGATGATGTGCAGAACGTGTACTCGAATGCCGACATCCCGGAATCCGTCGCTGAGCAGCTAGGCTGAAGAACGACGTAGATCCAAATGTGGGAGGACAAGCCCCCTCTCACATTGGATCTTCTCTGTATCAAAAATTGTTTTTACCCTACCTGCAGGCGTTATGACTTTAATCCTAGGTATCGACCCCGGTTCGCGCATCACCGGTTTTGGCGTGGTGCAGCACACTCCGCGAGGCTGTATCTACGTCGCCTCGGGCTGCATCCGCACCGGTGCGGGCGAATTGGCTGAGCGCTTGCAGATCGTCTATCGCGGCGTGCGTGAAGTGATCCAGACCTACGGCCCGGTCACCATGGGGATCGAAAAAGTCTTCATGGCCAAAAACGCCGATTCGGCGCTGAAGCTTGGCCAGGCCCGTGGGGCCGCCATCGTTGCCGGAGCCGAGGAAGGCCTGGAAATCGCCGAGTACACCGCGACCCAAGTCAAGCAGGCCGTGGTCGGCACCGGTGCGGCAAACAAGGAACAAGTGCAGATGATGGTCATGCACATGCTCAAGCTCACCGCCAAACCACAGATCGACGCCTCCGACGCCCTGGCCATTGCCATTTGCCATGCACACACCCGCTCCAGTCTGCTACCGCACGGCCTGGGCACGGCACGCAGTCGTGGCGGGCGGCTGCGTCTCTGATAGCATCAGCGCAATCGTTATTTCCGGTCAGGCCTTGATCTGACCTCCAAGCTTTAAGGATCTGAACCGTGATTGGACGCTTGCGCGGCACCCTGGCTGAGAAACAGCCGCCGCACCTGATTCTGGATGTAAATGGGTTGGGGTATGAGCTGGAAGTGCCCATGACCACCCTCTATCGTCTACCATCGGTCGGCGAGCCGCTGACCCTGCACACCCACTTGGTGGTGCGTGAAGATGCGCAATTGCTCTATGGTTTTATTGGTCGGCGTGACCGCGACTTCTTTCGCGAGCTGATTCGCCTGAATGGCGTGGGGCCCAAGCTTGCGCTGGCGCTGATGTCGAGCCTGGAAGTGGATGAGCTGGTACGTGCTGTTTCGGCCCAGGACACTTCGGCGTTGACCAAGGTGCCGGGAGTCGGCAAGAAAACCGCTGAGCGCCTGCTGGTGGAACTCAAGGACCGCTTCAAGGCCTGGGAGGTCGTACCGAGCATGTTTGCGCTGGTGCCTAACCAACCGGATATGCCGGCGGGCCAGGTGGCGAGCGCCGAAAGCGATGCCGTCAGCGCGTTGATCTCCCTGGGCTACAAGCCGCAGGAAGCCAGCAAGGCCGTATCGGCCATCAAGGACAAGAACCTGAGCAGCGAAGACATGATCCGCCGAGCCCTGAAGGGAATGATTTAAGTGATTGAAGCTGATCGTCTGATCGCGGCCACCGGCCCGCGCGACCGTGAAGAAGTCCAGGATCGCGCCATCCGGCCCCTGAGCCTGGCCGAATACATCGGCCAGCCCACCGTGCGCGAGCAAATGGAACTGTTCATCCAGGCCGCGCGCGGGCGCAGTGAGTCCCTGGATCACACGCTGATCTTCGGCCCGCCTGGCCTGGGTAAAACCACGCTGGCCAACATCATTGCCCAGGAAATGGGCGTGTCGATCAAGTCCACTTCTGGCCCGGTGCTGGAGCGTCCGGGTGACCTCGCGGCATTGCTGACCAACCTTGAGCCGCACGACGTGCTGTTTATCGACGAGATCCACCGGCTGTCGCCCATCGTCGAGGAAGTGCTGTACCCGGCCATGGAAGACTTCCAGCTCGACATCATGATCGGCGAAGGCCCGGCGGCCCGCTCGATCAAGCTCGACCTGCCGCCTTTCACCTTGGTGGGCGCCACGACCCGTGCGGGCATGCTGACCAACCCGCTGCGAGACCGTTTCGGCATTGTTCAACGTCTAGAGTTCTATAGCACTGCTGACCTTGCAACCATCGTCAGTCGTTCGGCGAACATTCTCGGTTTGCCACTGGACCCGGAAGGTGCGTTTGAAATCGCCCGCAGGGCTCGTGGTACGCCACGAATCGCCAACCGCTTGCTGCGCCGCGTGCGTGATTTTGCCGAAGTGCGGGCCAAGGGGCATATCACCAAACCCGTGGCGGACTTGGCTTTGAACCTGCTGGATGTGGATGAACATGGCTTCGATCACCAGGATCGGCGTCTACTCTTGACCATGATCGAGAAGTTCGACGGTGGCCCAGTGGGCGTGGACAGCCTGGCGGCAGCTATCAGTGAGGAGCGCCATACCATTGAGGATGTCCTGGAGCCGTACCTGATTCAGCAGGGCTACATCATGCGTACGCCCAGGGGGCGAGTGGTGACGCGGCATGCCTATCTGCACTTTGGGTTAAACATTCCGTCACGATTAGGTGAGATGCCTGTGGTAGACGAGTTCCTCGATGCAGTGGACGATTAAAAAGATCACGCCAGTCGATTTATCTGAGGTTTGTGCTGTCCTAGTGGCTGGTGTCGTCATTCAGTCGTTCAAAATGTTTCATAGAATGAAAAAACAGTTGCCTGGCCGGATTGGCAACCTGAGGAGTAAGCACTAGAGTATGCGCGCGCAAAACGGGGATCAGTCGTTCGCACATCGCTGTCGCGTTTATTACGAGGACACCGATGCTGGCGGCATCGTGTATTACGTCAACTACCTCAAGTTCATGGAGCGGGCTCGAACCGAGCGGCTACGGGAGCTGGGCTTTGCCCAATCCCAGCTTGCGGGGGAGGACCTGTTGTTTGTCGTGCATTCCAGCGAGGCGCGTTACCACGCGCCGGCGCGGCTGGACGATGAACTGCTGGTCAGCGCGGAAGTAATCGAATTGAACCGTGTCAGCCTGCGCTTTAAACAGCAAGTCAGGCGGGCAACGGATGCAACGCTGCTCTGTGAGGGGCAGTTCCTGGTGGCCTGTGTGCGCACCAATAGTTTGAAACCCCGGGCCATTCCCGAAGCTCTACGTGCGGCCTTTGCCGGCGTAAGCGGCGCGGGTAAACAATCAAAGCAGGAGATTTAGCGTGGAACCTACCGTCGTCGACCATTCCTCCATGTGGAGCCTGGTCAGCAATGCCAGTGTTGTGGTTCAACTGGTGATGCTGGTCCTGGTAGCCGCATCGGTTACCTCTTGGGTCATGATTTTTCAGCGCAGCAATTTGCTGCGTGCCGGTCGACGTGCCCTGGAGAGCTTTGAAGAGCGCTTCTGGTCGGGTATCGACCTGTCCAAGTTGTACCGTCAAGCCGGCAGCAACCCTGACCCGGATTCCGGCGTAGAACAAATCTTCCGCGCCGGCTTCAAGGAATTCTCCCGCCTGCGCCAGCAACCGGGCGTTGACCCGGAAGCGGTCATGGAAGGCGTGGCCCGCGCCATGCGCGTTGCGATTTCCCGCGAAGAAGAGAAGCTGGAGCAGAGCCTGCCGTTCCTCGCCACCGTTGGTTCCGTCAGCCCGTACATCGGCCTGTTCGGTACCGTGTGGGGGATCATGAACTCCTTCCGTGGCCTGGCCCAGGCCCAGCAAGCGACCCTGGCCACCGTGGCCCCGGGTATCGCCGAAGCCCTGATTGCTACCGCGATCGGCCTGTTCGCTGCTATCCCCGCAGTAATCGCCTACAACCGTTTTGCCGCTCGCGGTGAAAACCTGATTGGCCGTTACTACACCTTCGCCGACGAATTCCAGGCGATCCTGCACCGTAAAGTGCACACCAGCGAAGAATAAGCAGGTAATTCCCAATGGCTTTAATCGCTCGAGCTCGCAAAAAGCGCAAGCCGGTCGCCGAGATGAACGTAGTGCCTTACATCGACGTGATGCTGGTGCTGCTGGTTATCTTCATGGTGACCGCGCCGATGCTCAATCAGGGCGTGAAGGTTGATCTGCCCAAGGTTTCCAGCGAAGCCTTGCCGCAAGACAACAACACTCAGGTCCTGACCATTTCGATCAAGGCTGACAAGACCTATTACTGGAATCTTGGCAGCGAAGTCGACACCCAGAAACAACAGGACAAGGCTCTGACCTTGCCGGCCATGACCGATGCGGTGACCAAAATCATTCGCTCCGGCAACGAAGGCGGCAAGCACACCCAGGTCTTCATCCGCGGTGACAAGGCGGTCGACTACGGCTCCGTCATGGGCGCCATGGGCGGTCTGCAGAAAGCCGGCGTCGGTAACGTTGGCTTGATTACCGAGGCGCCCTGATGCAGCAACAGCGAGAGCCGTCCGCCTCGGAAAGCTACTTCTGGCCTAGCGTCTGGGCAATTGCCCTGCACGTCCTGGTGTTTGGCATGCTGTTTGTCAGCTTTGCCATGACCCCGGACCTGCCGCCAGCCAAGCCGATCGTGCAGGCGACCCTGTATCAGCTGAAATCGAAAAGTCAGGCCACCACCCAGACCAATCAGAAGATTGCGGGTGAGGCCCAGAAGTCGGCTGCGCGCCAGACTGAAGTCGAGCAGATGGAACAGAAGAAGGTCGAGCAGGAAGCGGTGAAGGCTGCTGCGGAACAAAAGAAAGAAGAGGCGGCTCAAAAGGCCGAGGAATCGAAAAAGGCTGACGAAGCCAAGAAAGCTGACGAGGCGAAAAAGGCTGATGAAGCCAAGAAAGCCGACAAAGCTGCCGAAGCGAAAAAGGCCGAAGAGAAACAATTGGCTGATATAGCCAAGAAGAAGTCTGAAGAAGAAGCCAAAAAAGCTGCCGAAGAAGAGGCCAAGAAAAAGGCCGCTGAAGAGGCCAAGAAAAAGATAGTCGAAGACGCGAAGAAGAAAGCCGCCGAAGACGCCAAGAAAAAAGCTGAAGCAGACGAGGCGAAGAAAAAAGTCGCCGATGATGCGAAGAAGAAAGCTGCCGCCGACGCCACCAAGAAAAAGGCCCAGGAAGCAGCGCGCAAATCCGCCGAAGAGAAAAAGGCTCAGGCCTTGGCAGATTTGCTTTCCGACACGCCGCAGCGTCAGCAAGCCTTGGCCGATGAGCGTGGTGATGAAGTTGCGGGCAGTTTCGACGATCTGATTCGGGCACGGGCAGCAGAAGGCTGGACACGTCCACCTTCGGCACGCAAAGGCATGACAGTAGTACTGCAGATCGGCATGTTGCCGGACGGTACGGTGACTTCGGTCAGCGTGTCCAAGTCCAGTGGTGACGGTTCGTTCGACAGTTCGGCGGTTGCCGCGGTCAAGAACATTGGCCGGTTGACCGAGATGCAGGGAATGAAACCAAGCGACTTCGCTCCCTATCGTTCATTCAAGATGACATTCACACCTGAGGATCTAGCCTTGTGAGAAACCTTCTTCGAGGAATGCTTGTCGTTATTTGCTGTATGGCAGGGATAGCGGCGGCGGATGAAAAGAATATCCTGGTCACCAGCGGTAGCGATCGGGCCACCCCGATCGCGGTAGTACCGTTCGGCTGGCAGGGCGGCAGCGTGCTGCCGGACGACATGGCCCAGATCGTCAGCGACGACCTGCGCAACTCCGGCTACTACGCGCCGATTCCGAAAGGCAACATGATCAGCCAGCCGACCCAGGCCAGCGAAGTCATCTTCCGTGACTGGAAAGCAGTCGGTGCCCAGTACCTGATGGTCGGTAGCATCGTGCCGGCCGGCGGTCGCCTGCAGATCCAGTACACGTTGTTCAACGTGGCCACCGAGCAGCAGGTCTTGACCGGCAGCGTGTCGGGCACGGCCGAACAACTGCGGGACATGGCTCACTACATCTCGGACCAGTCGTTTGAAAAACTCACCGGTATCAAAGGTGCGTTCTCGACACGTCTGTTGTATGTAACCGCTGAACGTTTCTCTGTGGATAACACGCGCTACACGTTGCAGCGTTCGGACTACGACGGCGCGCGAGCAGTGACCCTGCTGCAATCGCGTGAGCCAATCCTGTCGCCGCGTTTTGCGCCGGACGGCAAGCGTATTGCCTACGTCTCCTTCGAACAGCGCCGTCCGCGTATCTTCGTCCAGCACATTGATACTGGTCGTCGTGAGCAGATCACCAACTTTGAAGGTTTGAACGGTGCACCTGCCTGGTCGCCGGATGGTTCGCGTCTGGCGTTCGTGTTGTCTAAAGACGGCAACCCGGATATCTACGTGATGAACATGGCTTCGCGCCAGATCAGCCGTGTTACCAGCGGCCCGGGCATCAACACCGAACCGTTCTGGGGTAAGGATGGTTCGACCATCTACTTCACTTCCGATCGCGGCGGTAAGCCACAAATCTATAAAACGAGCGTGGGTGGTGGTGGCGCGGAACGCGTGACCTTTATCGGTAACTACAACGCCAACCCTAAGCTTTCTGCTGATGAAAAAACGTTGGTGATGATTCACCGTCAGGATGGTTTCACTAATTTCCGGGTTGCGGCCCAGGATTTGCAGCGTGGAACGGTAAAAATCCTCACAGATACCAACCTAGATGAGTCAGCTACTGTTGCGCCCAACGGCACCATGGTAATCTACGCCACCCGCCAGCAGGGCCGGGGAGTCTTGATGCTCGTGTCCATTAATGGACGCGTAAGGCTCCCGCTTCCTACCGCACAAGGCGAAGTCAGAGAACCGTCCTGGTCCCCTTACCTGAACTGACGCGGCGCTACAAAAAGATTTGCTTAACACACTGGGGTTCATTAGGAGTTTCACGATGGAAATGCTGAAGTTTGGTAAGTTTGCTGCTCTGGCTCTGGCTCTGTCCGTAGCCGTTGGTTGCTCGTCTAAAGGCGGCGACAATGCCGGTGAAGGCGCAGCTGTTGATCCAAACGCTGGTTACGGCGCTAACACTGGTGCAGTTGACGGCTCCCTGAGCGAAGAAGCTGCTCTGCGCGCTATCACCACCTTCTACTTCGAATACGACAGTTCGGACCTGAAGCCAGAAGCCATGCGCGCTCTGGACGTTCACGCGAAGGACCTGAAAGCTAACGGCGCTCGCGTTGTTCTGGAAGGTAACACTGACGAACGTGGTACTCGTGAGTACAACATGGCACTGGGCGAGCGTCGTGCGAAAGCCGTTCAGCGCTACCTGGTACTGCAAGGTGTTGCTCCAGGCCAACTGGAACTGGTTTCCTACGGTAAAGAGCGTCCAGTTGCTACTGGCCACGACGAGCAGTCCTGGGCTCAAAACCGTCGCGTCGAACTGCGTAAGTAATTCGTCATGCGAACGTGCCGTCGTGCTCTAACTGTATTGGCTCTCAGCCTCGCACCGCTTGCGGTGTGGGCTGCGGTTCCTGTGGAAGATAGCAACTCTGGCTATAACAATAGCGGGAGCAGTTATCCGCCAGCGGGTTATGGCACGAACGGCGCCTATGCTGGGGGGCCGGCTACGGCTGCTCCCTCGGCACAGGGCGAACTGTTCAACCAGCTGCAACGCATGCAGGATCAATTGTCGCAGCAACAAGGCACAATTGAGATTTTGCAGAACCAAGTGAACCAGCTGAAGCAAGAAGGCCTGGAGCGTTACCAGGATCTTGATCGACGTATTGGAGCCGGTGTTACACCTGCCGCAACTCCTGATAATTCTTCTGCCGGTGGTGCGCCAAGCGCGGCCGTCGGTGGTGCAGCAACAGGGGCCGCAGCAGCAAGCCAAGCCCCTGCTGCGAGCAGCGAACCGGGTGATCCGGCGAAGGAAAAGCTGTATTACGATGCAGCCTTCGACCTGATCAAAGCCAAGGACTTCGATAAGGCCAGCCAGGCTTTTACCGCATTCCTGCGCAAATACCCGAACAGCCAATATGCGGGTAATGCCCAGTACTGGTTGGGCGAGGTCAACTTGGCCAAGGGTGATCTGCAAGGTGCAGGCCAGGCATTTGCCAAGGTCAGCCAGCTTTACCCAAAGCACGCCAAGGTGCCTGATTCGCTGTACAAACTTGCTGACGTTGAGCGCCGCCTGGGTCACACCGACAAGGTCAAAGGCATTCTGCAGCAGGTGGTCTCCCAGTATCCGGGTACCTCCGCTGCACAGTTGGCCCAGCGGGATCTGCAACGCTTGTAAGCATTGCCTTCCCGTTCAGAAGAAACCCGCGCCTGTCGCGGGTTTTTTCGTTAGAATCCACGCCCTTTTATGAAACACGCTTTTTGGGGTCTACGCGTTGGCGAGATCGCTTGAAGTGCCTGACGGAGGCGGACAGCCTGTTTAGCTGTTACGCCCGTGGCGACTATGCAAGACACATTACGCATTACCGAAGTTTTTTACTCGTTACAGGGTGAAACGCGAACCGCTGGCCTGCCCACCGTATTTGTACGGCTGACCGGCTGCCCGTTGCGTTGCCAATACTGTGACAGCGCCTACGCCTTCAGTGGCGGCACCGTGCGTACCCTTGACGACATCCTTGAGCAGGTTGCCGGCTTCAAGCCGCGCTACGTCTGCGTGACGGGTGGCGAGCCCTTGGCCCAGCCCAACGCCATCCCGTTGCTCAAGCAACTGTGTGACGCCGGTTATGAGGTTTCCCTGGAAACCAGTGGCGCGTTGGACATCTCTGCGGTAGACCCGCGTGTGAGCCGAGTGGTTGACCTCAAGACCCCGGATTCCAAGGAAGCACACCGCAACCTGTACACGAACCTGGATCTGCTCACGCCCAACGATCAGGTCAAGTTCGTGATCTGCTCCCGTGATGACTACGATTGGGCCGCTTCCAAGCTGATCCAGTATGGCCTGGAGCGTCGGGCGGGCGAGGTGCTGTTCTCCCCAAGCCACCATGACTTGAATGCCCGCGACCTGGCTGACTGGGTGGTGGCGGACAACCTGCCGGTACGCCTGCAATTGCAGTTGCATAAGTACCTGTGGAATGACGAACCCGGGCGTTGAAAAGGGCTGAATTACCGATCAAATGCGTTATTTCTGATTTATTTAAAATAAGGTGTTGAATAATCCTTAGAAATCAGTATTATACGCGCCACCACACAGCGGGTCGTTAGCTCAGTTGGTAGAGCAGTTGGCTTTTAACCAATTGGTCGTAGGTTCGAATCCCACACGACCCACCATTTTTGGCGGTTTAGAAAATCCGGAAGGCCCACGCAAGTGAGGATTTCCGGGTTTTTTTTTGCCCGCGATTCGTGAGTGATGGCAAGTAGCTACAAGTCTTTCTTGTTGATGCGCAAAGGCAGGCGTAGGATGCGCCCCCGATCAGCCCAGCTGAATCGGTTAATGCCTTTGAACATGGATTGTTATGACTGCTTGCTCCCGCTTTTTCACACTATTGCTCCTTGTTATTTTTATGACGATCCCGGAATTGGCCAATGCCAACCCAGGTCGCGCCGATTTGCTCGGGGTTTATCGGCAAGCAGTGGAGCATGATGCGCAGCTGTCTGCCGCACGCCACGATTATCTGGCTCGGCGCGAAGGCGTACCGCAGGCTCGGGCCGGCCTGCTGCCGACCCTCAATGCCGGCAGCACGGTGGAGGCGGTGCGATTGCAGCGCGATGAGCCGGGCTTGACCCGCACCCGCAACACCTCGGTGTTCCAAGCGAACCTCAATCAACCATTGTTTCGCATCGATCGCTGGTTTCAGCTCGAAGCCGCGCAGGCTGCCGCTTCCCAGGCCGAGCTTGAATTGGGTGCCAAGGAGCAGGGGCTGGTTCTGACAACGGCTCAGGCGTATTTCGAAACCTTGCGTGCGTTGGATTTATTGGCGGCCTCCAAAGCTGAAGAAGCCGCGCTCAAACGCCAGCAGGCGCAGGCACAGGCGCGTTTGGACAACGGTGCGTCGAGCATCACCGACGTGTTGGACGCCCAAGCCGCTTACGACAATGCCAATGCCAACCGCAAACTGGCCGAGCGCAAGGTAGAGGACGCGTATGAGGCGCTGTCGCGTCTGACCAGCCAGGACTATGCCTTGATCGAGGGCATCGAACATCAATTACCGGTACAGCTTCCGATCCCCAGTGATCCCAACGCGTGGGTCACTCGCGCGGTGCAGCAGAACCTGGCATTGCAGGCCAGCAGCTACGGGGTAATCGCTGCCGAGCAAACCAACCTCCAGCGCAAGGCCGGCTATGCGCCAACCGTCGACGCTATCGCGTCTTGGCGTAAGGGCGACAACGACAGTTTCGGTTACAGCAATCCCACCGATTTCGGCCGCGATGGTTATCGGGGCAGCGTTTCCCAGGGCAGCATTGGCGTCGAGCTGAATATCCCGTTGTACAGCGGTGGCATGACGCGTTCGCAAGTATGTGAGTCCACCGAGCGCTTGGCTCAAAGTGAAGACGAGCGTGAAGACCGCCGCCGTGAAGTGGTGCTCAACACGCGCAATTTTTACCGTGCGATCAATTCCGATATCGAGCAGGTGGCCGCCCGGCGCCAGACGATTCGCTCCAGTCGCGCCTCGGTCAAGGCCAATCAAGTGGGCCGCGACCTGGGCTCGCGCAACACCGCCGACGTGCTCAACGCCGAGCGCCAGTTGTACGGCGCTGTGCGTGAATACAACAATGCGCGGTACGACTACATCATCGACACGCTCAAACTCAAACAGGCGGCGGGGACGCTGAGCCCGGCCGACTTGAGCGATCTGGCCATGTACCTGAACAAGGATTACGACCCGGATCGCGATTTTCTCCCGCCCCAGGAGCGCCAAGCGCTCTGACCCATGAGATAAATCTCAATAAAGTGATGTCATATTGATTCTAATTGTTTCAAGATTGATATAACCTATTGAAAGGTTTAGGGATTTATTGTCACTTCGCGGCATGCATGGAAGCTTATGATTGATCAAGGAAAGGGCGCGGAGCCGCCTGCGCCAGATACCGGTCTCGTGTGTCTGGTGATGCTGGCCAGGTTTCATTCGGTGGCGGCATCCGCCGAGCAATTGGCCCACGAGTTCGCTCCCGCCAACCAGTCATTCACCCAGCGTGAACTGTTGCTGGCCGCACGCAAGCTGGGCCTCAAAGCCAAGGCCGTCCGTACCCACATTGATCGCCTTGAGCGCACGCCACTGCCGGCCATAGCGGCCGATCGCGACGGTACGTTCTTTATCATCGCCAAACTGGATCAGGGCAAAGCGCTGATCCAGGACCCGCGTGCCGAACGCCCGGAAGTCATCAGCTTTGAAGACCTGGCGGCGCGCTGGAGTGGTGAGTTACTGCTGGTGCGCTCCGAATCCGGTCTGCCGGGGGAAACTTCGCGCTTTGATTTCACCTGGTTCATTCCTGCCATCGTCAAATACCGCAAGCTGCTCGGCGAAGTGCTGCTGGTGTCGTTCGCCTTGCAGTTGTTTGCACTGGTCACGCCGTTGTTTTTCCAGGTGGTGATGGACAAAGTCCTGGTCCACCACGGCTTGACCACGCTGGATGTGATTGCTGCCGGGCTGCTGGGCATCATGCTGTTCGAGTCGGCTTTGAGCGGTCTGCGCAGCTATGTATTTGCCCACACCGCCAGTCGTATCGACGTGGAACTGGGCTCACGCCTGTTTCGGCATTTGATCAACCTGCCGCTGGCGTATTTCCAGGCGCGACGTGTGGGTGATTCAGTAGCCCGGGTACGCGAACTGGAAAACATCCGCAGCTTCCTTACCGGCAACGCCATCACCCTGTTGCTCGATGTGCTGTTCTCCGTGGTGTTCGTGCTGGTGATGTTCTACTACAGCGGCTGGCTCACCCTGATCGTGTTGTTGTCGTTGCCGCTGTACGTGCTGGTTTCGCTGTTCATCACGCCGTTGCTGCGGGCACGCCTGCAAGACAGCTTCACGCGAGGCGCCGAGAACCAGGCATTCCTGGTGGAGACCGTCAACGGCATCGACACCGTGAAGTCCATGGCCGTCGAGCCTCAGGCTATCCGCAAGTGGGACAACCAGATGGCGGCCTACGTCGCCGCCGGTTTCAAGACCCAGACCCTGTCCACCCTCGCCAATGAAAGCGTGGGCCTGATCGGCAAACTGGTGACGGTCGCCACCCTGTGGCTGGGTGCACGGTTGGTGATCGATGGGCAATTGTCGGTAGGCGAATTGATCGCCTTCAACATGCTGGCCGGTCGCGTCAGCGGCCCGATCATGCGCCTGGCGCAGCTGTGGACCAGCTTTCAGCAGACCGGCGTGTCGGTGCAGCGTCTGGGCGACATTCTCAACACCCGCACTGAGTTGTCCCAGGCCACCCGCAGTGCGCTGCCGCCGCTCAGAGGCCAGATCGAATTCGACCAAGTGCATTTCCGTTATCGCGCCGATGGCTCCGAGGTGCTGCGCGGTGTGAGCTTGCACATTGCCGCGGGTGAGGTGATCGGTGTGGTCGGGCGTTCCGGCTCCGGCAAAAGCACCCTGACTCGGTTGCTACAGCGCTTGTACGTGCCCGAGCGGGGTCGGGTGCTGGTCGATGGCATGGACCTGGCCCTGGCCGACGTTTCCTCGTTGCGACGCCAGATTGGTGTGGTGCTTCAGGACAACATGCTGTTCAACCGCAGCATCCGCGAGAACATCGCCCTGAGTGATCCGGGGGCGCCCCTCGAAGCCGTGATGCACGCGGCGCGCATGGCCGGTGCCCATGAGTTCATCCTGGAGTTACCGGAAGGCTACGACACCATGGTCGGCGAGCACGGCACCTCGCTGTCCGGTGGTCAGCGCCAACGCGTGGCGATTGCCCGAGCCTTGATCGGCAACCCGCGCATCCTGATTTTTGATGAGGCCACCAGCGCGTTGGACTACGAGTCCGAACGCATCATCCAGCAGAACATGCAGAGCATCTGCGCGGGGCGCACGGTGATCATCATTGCGCACCGGTTGTCTGCGGTGCGCGACGCCCATCGCATTCTGGTGGTCGACCGCGGGCAAATCGTCGAGCAGGGCAGCCATGCCGAATTGCTCACTCACCAGGCGGGGCACTACTCGCGCCTGCACCGCATGCAACAAGGCTGAGCGCCGCCCTGGCCTCAACCGTATTTCGGATTCAAGGATTGATGTCCCATGAGCGCAACGCCTTCGTTAATGCAGCGTTATCGTCACGCCTGGCGCGCGTCCTGGCGCCAGCGCAAGCAGATGGACAGCGTCCCGCGTCTGCCCCATGAAGCGCAGTTTCTGCCCGCTGCGCTGGAATTACAGGACACGCCCGTGCACCCGGCGCCGAGAATTTTCATCTGGAGCATCCTGGGCTTCGCGGTATTGGCGTTGCTGTGGGCGTGCCTGGGCAAGATCGAAGTGGTGGCGGTGGCGTCCGGCAAAGTGGTGGCAAGCGGCAAGACCAAGTTGATTCAGTCCAGTGAAACGGCCGTGGTCAGGGCGATTCATGTCAACGATGGCCAGCGCGTGAACGCCGGTGAGTTGCTGGTCGAGCTGGACCCGACGGCGGCGGACGCAGACATCCGGCGCATCCAGAGCGATCTGCTGGCTGCACGCATCGACGGCGCACGCAGTGCCGCTATGCTGGAGGCGATCAACCTGCGCAAAGCCCCGGCCTCGCTGATCGGCGCCATTGCCGGTGCCGACCCACAGCAGGTGCTCAGCGCCGAGCGCTGGCTGCAAGGTCAGTATCAGGAATACCGCAGCAGCCTGGAGCTGGTCGACGCGGAGATCCAGCAGCGCAACGCCGAAATCCAGTCAGCCCAGGCTCAGGTCGCCAGCCTCAGGCAGACCGTGCCGATTGCCACGCAACTGGCCGAAGACTACCAGCGCCTGCTGGCTCAACAGTATGTCGCCCGCCACGAGTACTTGGAAAAAGAGCAGGCCCGCCTCGACCTGCTGCGTCAATTGAGCGTGCAGCAGGCCAGCGTCCTGCAATCCACCGCGGCCCAGGGCGAAGCGCGGCGGCGTCGTGAAGGTGTGGTGGCGCAGAACCGCCGCGCCATGCTCGACCTGCAGCAGCAAGCCAATCAGAAGGCCGCGAGCCTGACCGAAGAATTGGCAAAGGCCCGCTACCAGGAAACCCTCACCAGTCTGATTGCTCCGGTGGACGGCACCGTGCAGCAGTTGGCGATCCATACCGTGGGCGGCGTGGTCACCCCGGCCCAGCCGCTGATGGTCATTGTGCCCGCGGATCAACCGGTGGAAGTGGAGGCCATGCTGGAAAACAAAGATGTCGGCTTCGTGCACAGCGGCCAGCCGGTCACGGTCAAGATCGAGACCTTCACCTTCACCAAATACGGCACGGTCGATGGCGAAGTGCTGAGTGTGTCCAGCGATGCTATCGAAGACGAAAAACGCGGGTTGATTTACAGCAGCCGAATCCGTTTGAACACTGACCATTTACAGGTGAACGGCCAGCGCGTGGCACTTTCTCCAGGCATGTCGGTGACGGCGGAAGTGAAGACCGATCAGCGACGGGTGATCGAGTACTTCCTCAGTCCATTGCAGCAGCATATGAGCGAAAGCTTGCATGAGCGTTGAGTCAGTCGGGTTCTTCAAGTCAGTAGGTCAGTCATGAATATCAGGATGGGTGGATTGAAAATTTTCGGCTGGTTGAAAGTCATATTGATGTTTGTTGGCGCTCTGGCGCTGTTGAAGTATGGCGCGGTCAAGCTGTTGTCACTTGATTTTGACTCGGATGATGATGTGGCAACTGTGCTCTCAAAATCTCCCGATGGAAGGTTCACGGCGGCCACTGTTACCCGTGCAGGAGGCGGCGCGATAGCGCCGTTTTGCTCCGACAGCATTTTTGTATTTAACAGCTTGCAAACCATCGATGAAGTGATTGCGCAGCCTGAATACGAAGTCTACTCCGCTGAGTGCGATGTCTTTTTTGATCATGATGCGTCGCCGAAAGTGCGCTGGGATTCTGAGAACACACTACAGATCGACTTTGCAATCGGTGCCACGCGCACTGCAGCTCGAGATGCGAAGTTGCGTGCTTCGGATGCGTCCGGAAAGGTCCGGATCAGCTTTTCGGCGTATCGCTAGAAAGGGAATGTTCGAATTTCTTCTTGAATAGGCAAGAGAAATTAAAAGTAAGGGAAGCACGTGGCGAAACTGACGTTGATGCAGGAGCAATTTGGTAAGGACCGTTTTGATGTCTTGACCAAGGATGGGAAGCTCGTAGCTGCGAAATGGCTGAATGACGGACTTGGCAGCTATGTCATGGACCCGCAGACGGATCGGCCGTACGTGGTGCCGGCGGATTACGACATGAACGCTTCGATTGAGCAGTTCAAAAAAATCCGCGCTGAGTATGATGGGTCGCTGACCAGTACGCGTGTCAGTCTCTACAAAGATATTTATGAAACGTTCCGACAAAGTGGTGTTGGGGACCTTCAGCGCTCCTATAACGGTGAGTCACATGCAACCGGAGCGGACTTTGTTCCCAGCTTTACCAATGCGGCTTCTTTTAACTTTGGTTTGATCTCGACCGTATTGGGGCTGACCGAGACGGAAGTGATTGGCGGCGGCGGCCTTTATAACTTGTATAAATCCTTCCGCCCCGGTGGTCAGAATATCAAGACCGAAGGCGAGTGGTGGAACAACGAGCCCAACGTCATATCGATCAAAACAGGGATGTCGATCATTCATCCTGATCGAGACGGACAACCACTGATTGACCAGGGCGGCCCCGCCTGGGTAGCTCCGCCAAGTGTGCTGAACATTGAAATCAACCCCGATCCCCAAGCGAATCGCCAGGTTCAACTTGAGAACCAGCTCGCCCGTGACGCGATGAATGGTTATATCAACAACGCGGCGACACATAAGATCTTTACCCTTGAGGGCATTCTCAACAAAACCGATTTCGTCTCCACCCAAATGGCGAGTCTGGCTTCTGGCGGTATTCGCCCGGGTGAAATGCAGCTTGATCCCAATGCGCGCCCCAACAGCTACCTGTCGCAGTTCTACCCGGCTCCCGACGCGACCAAACCGGATTTCAGCCTGCGCAGCGCCGTGACCCTCAATGGGCTGTCGGCGATGTCGACATTCAACACCTACGTTGACCCGCTGTTGCTGGACCTGACCGGCAATGGCGTGCACATGACCGACATCCGTGACGGCGTGTTGTTCGATACCGACCACAGTGGCACGGTCAAGCGCACCGGCTGGGCGGATCGCACCACCGGTATGCTGGTAATTGACGACGGCAGCGGCCAGGTCAAAGACGTCAGCCAGATGTTCTCTGAGTACTACGGCGGCAAGGTTGGCGCTAACGGTGTTGCGGGTGAAGCGCGGTTCAAGGATGGCTTTGCAGCGCTCGCCAGCGAGGATGCAAACAAAGACGGGGTGATCGATCAGAACGATCCGATCTGGAGCAAGCTGCGTGTCTGGGTTGACGGTACGCATGATGCGAAAGTGGATGCCGGTGAACTGAAAACCCTGGCCGAGCTGGGTATTACTCAAATAAACGTGCGCGCCACGACGGCTCCTCAGGGCGTTGAACGTGACGGCAACCGTGTGCTTGCCACCGGTTCCTTCACCATCAATGGCAAAAGCCAGGAAGCGCTGGCGGTGGACTTCCTCGGCGATCCGGTCAGCAATACGTTGAATCAACAGGGGAC
This sequence comes from Pseudomonas costantinii, assembly GCF_001870435.1. Taxonomy (GTDB): domain Bacteria; phylum Pseudomonadota; class Gammaproteobacteria; order Pseudomonadales; family Pseudomonadaceae; genus Aquipseudomonas; species Aquipseudomonas costantinii. The sequence continues at coordinate 78,313 of NZ_MDDR01000025.1, forward strand.
AGGCACGCGAGTGACCTCGACCACCAGTGGGGCAAACAGCAAAACCACCATTGCTTACGCCAGCCAGAGCACCACCGGGGAAACCCTGGATGCGGCAAAACTGGGCGTGAACAATGTCTATGGCGGCGCCGGTAATGACACCTTGATCGCTGCCGCTACCGGCAGCTGGCTCGTCGGTGGCGCCGGCAGCAACACGTATCTCGGCGGTCAGGGTGACGACGTCTTTGTCATCAGTGCCTCGGACGACACCAGAAACATCCGCGGCAATGGCGGACGAGATACCGCCATTATTGTGGGTTCGCAGGATGTGTTTCTGAACATGGCTCAGGCCGGGCTTACCGTCGCCGAAGGCGGTGGTGGCAACGATGTCATCATGAGCGGCGGCACCGGCAGCGCCTTCATCAAAGGCGGCTCGGGCAACGCGACACTGGTGGGCGGCGGCGGCAACGATGTGCTGGTCGGCGGCACCGGCCACAACACCATCATCGGTGGCAGCGGCAAAGCGGTGATTTATGCCGGGCCGCAAGGCGACACCATTTACGCCTCCGAAGGCGGCAGCATCATCCATGCCGGTGGCGGTGCCGATAAAATCTACGGCGGCGCCGGCAACGACGTGATCGAAGTCGGCCACGGCAACGCAAGCATCGACGGCGACGGCGGGGTCAACCTGGTCACGCTGCACGGCAACCATGGCGACTACCGCATCACTCGCACCGCCACGGGTTATGAAGTGGCCGACAAGGTCGCCGGTCGCGACGGCACAGTGACGTTGCGCAATATCCAGAAACTCAACTTCTCGGACATCTCCGCCGTTGACCTGCAAACCCCCAATGCCATGCCGGTGGCCGATGTACTCACGGTGGACAAGGCCGGCAAGGCGTTCGATCGCACCCAGGCGCACCTGATCAGCGCCGAGGCTTTACTGGCCAACGATCAGCGCCTCAATAGCCAGGGCGCGCTGCATATCGCTAACGTCGGTGACGCGGTTGGCGGCACGGTCAGCCTCACCGCCCAAGGCGATGTGCTGTTCACCCCGGACAAGCATTACGACGGCCTGATCAGCTTCAAGTACGGCGTGGCCGATGCGGCTGGCAACCTGTCGGCGTCGGTAGTCGACCTGGGCAGTGGCCAGAGCGCGCCGATGCGTGCAGGTGTGACCTTGCTCACGCCTGAAGTGCCGCTTGATCCGCTGGCGGCGCAGGAATGGTATTTGAGCGACACCCACGTGCTGCCGGTGTGGAAGGATTACACCGGTAAAGGTGTGCGCATCGGCCAGTTCGAGCCGGGGGGCGAGTTCGCCACCGCACCGGAGATCTTCGACACCACGCACCCGGACCTGGCACCGAATATCGATCAGGCCTGGCTGCAAACGCAAAAAACCAACGGCACCTTGCCGGGCCTGGTGTCCAACCACGCGACAATGGTGGCGGGGGTGATGGTCGGGGCAAAGAACGGCATCGGCGGCGTCGGCGTGGCCTATGACGCGAAACTCGGTGGTTATTACCTGGCCGGCAAAGGCGATGATCTGACCGGGTTGGGGCATATGGTCAGTTTCGACATCGCCAACAACAGCTGGGGTTTTACCAACGACTTCGCGCTGAGCAGTTTTCAGGACGGCACGATTAACACCGCGGCGGCTCTGAGCATGAATGCCCAGTACGCGGCCAGTAACGGTCGCGGCGGCCTGGGCACGATCATCGTGGCAGCGGGCGGCAACAGCCGGGCCTCGGGTGGCAATGCCCAAGGTTCGTTGACCAACAACAACCGCTTCTCGGTGGAAGTCGGCGCGATCAATGCACAGGGCGATTTGTCGACCTTGCAGATCGGTTCGTCGCCGTTCTCCAACCCAGGCGCCAGCTTGCTGGTGTCGGCACCGGGCAGCAATGTGGTATCCACCAGCCACATGCTGGAAACCGAACGCGGTTCCACCTTCGGTAACGACTACACCAGCATGCAAGGCACCAGCTTTGCCGCGCCGATTGTGTCCGGCATCGTTGCGCTGATGCTCGAAGCCAACCCCAACCTGGGCTACCGCGACGTGCAGCAGATCCTCGCGTTGTCGGCGCGCAAGATCAACGACCCGTCCACCCAGTGGACCGATAACGCCGCGCATGCCTGGAACGGCGGCGGTCTGCATACCAGCAACGACTACGGTTTCGGTGAAGTCGATGCGCGTGCGGCGGTGCGCCTGTCCGAGGCCTGGATGACCCAGAGCGTCGGCGCCAATGAGTATGTTTACAGCGCCTCCAGCGGGGCGCTCGGCAAGCCGTTGGCGGCGGGTGCAACGCTGACGTCGTCCATCGCGATGAACGCCGGGCTGAACGTCGAACACGTCGAAATCGACTTCGATGCCACGGTCGGCCGCCTGGGCGATCTGACCCTCAAGCTGATTTCGCCGGATGGCACGCAAAGCGTGTTGCTCAACCGTCAGGGCAAAGTGCCGGACGGCATGGCGGGCGCCAGCGCGGCGGATGTCGGCAGTACGCGGTCCGGCTCGTTCAAATACACCTTCATGTCGACCCATGATTTTGGGGAGCGCTCGGCGGGCAACTGGACGTTGCAGGTCACGGACGCAGCATCCGGTCTGCCGGTGACGCTCAACAATTGGTCGCTGCGTTTATACGGCAGCAAGGCCAGCGCGGACGACACTTACTTCTACACCGACGAATACGTCAAGGCGGTGCTGGGCAACGCCGGCCGTGCAGTGCTGGACGATGCCGTCAACGGCGTGGCGGGTGGGCGCAATACGCTCAACGCGGCGGCGGTGTCGGGGGATACGTCGGTCAACCTGCTGACCGGTGTCGCCAGTATCGGCGGTGCCGCGCTGACGGTGAAAAACCCGTCGAGCATCCAGAACATCGTCACCGGTGATGGCAATGACACGCTGGTGGCGGGTAACAACGATGCGTTACTCGACGGTGGTCGTGGCAACAACACCCTGACCGGCGGCGCGGGCAAGGACTTCTTTGTGGTGCATCGCCGGGATGCCGGCAACGATACCATCACCAACTTTGAAGCGGCCCGTGGCGAGATCGTCGACTTGGTAGGGTTTGCCGGCAAGAAGTTTGCCGATCTGCAACTGACCCAACAGGGCGCGGACGTCAAAGTCGATCTGGGCAAGGGCCAGAGCATTGTGCTCAAGAACCAGGCCGTCGCCGGTCTCACGGCGGCGAACTTCAAGTTCCAGGACAGCTTTGTGGCACCTACGGCCTACGTCAACAGCGACGCCTCGGCGGCCAAGCCGCAGGAAGGCTTGGGCACCGTGGTGCTCAACGGTGGCGCCAAAGGCGTGATGTATTCCAGCGATGCCCAAGGTAAAAACGTGGCGTCGTTGAGCGGTACGGTCTACAGCCATGACAGCGCGACCTCGGATGTCTTCGTGGTGGCGGCGCAAACCGGCGTCACGGACTACAGCAATGCGTTGCGTGGCTTTCGCCATGGCATCGACAAGATCGACTTGCGCCAGACCGGTGTCACCGACTTCAGCCAACTGACGGTCGAACACAAAAACCGCGCCACGATCAACAATCTTGCGCAGATCCATGGGGTGTACGTCACGCGCAACGACTCCAACACCAAGTTACTGTACCTGGATGCATTGGATGTGGCACAGGTGACGGCGTCGGACTTCATCTTCGCCGACCATGCGCCGGCGGTGGTCGCGCCGGTCGGGCCTGTGGTTGATCATCCGAATGTCGACAAACCGGTGGTCGTGGGGCCGCTGCCGCCGATTGATCTGCACCCGAGCATCACCATTCCTGACCCGATTGTGGTGCCGCCGATCACGATTCCGGACTTTAAAGTCCCGGAACACAAAACCCTGGAGCAGATCCTGGCGGAGCGGGGCATCGATCTGAACCCGAAAGTGCCTGAACACAAAACCATCGAGCAGATTCTCGCCGAGCGCGGCGTTGGCTCACTGGAACCGACCACGCGGCCGGACATTGGCACAGTAGGGCGCACACCGATTGATATCCCGAGCCCACGACCGATTCTGATCCCGGACATTCCAGCGGTGGATATCACCCATCGTGACCTGAATATCCCGACGCGCACGCCGGTGGATATCTCCTTCGAATCGGCCCGCGACCGCATTCTGGGGCGCACGCCGACGACGGTGGACCCGGCTGGCGACCCGAATGTCATGACGATCAAAGGCTTCTTTGCCGACGATGTCACCCTGGGCGACGAGAGCAAGACCCTCAACATCGAAGCCTCGAATGTCAAAGTGGTCGCCGGCAACGGGGACAACACCGTGAATGTGACCGGCCGCCGCGGCGATATCAGCCTGGGTAACGGGCATAACGTGGTAACCGGTGACATCGACAAGCTGACTGTAGGCCACGGCAACAACACGATTACCGACTCCGGCTCGTTCACCACGGTGAAACTCGGGGATGGCAATAACCACGTGGTGGTCAGCGGCAACATGCCGACGGTTGAGGTCGGGCACGGGGTCAATGACATCGAGTTCAAGGGCGGCATGGGTGAACTGGTGTTCGGCAAGGACATCAACCCCAACCAACTGTGGTTCCAGCACAAAGGGCAGGACCTGCAGATATCGGTGGTCGGCAGCAAGCAAGAGGTCACGCTGCACAACTGGTATGCCGATGCGCCTGAGCGTCCACGGGACATCATGGCGGGGGATCGTCATCGCCTGATGGATCGGGATGTGGAGCACCTGGTCCAGGCCATGGCGGCGTTCGCACCGGCTGCGCCGGCGACGATGACCTTCGGTGCTGCCGAGCAACAGACCTTGCAACCGGTGCTGGCGGCCAACTGGCGATAAACGCCGCACCTTAACCTGAAGAAAGGGCCCGCGATATTCATCGCGGGCCTCTGGTTTGGCTAGCCAAACCGCCCAGTGATGTAGTCTTCCGTCTGCTTCATCTTCGGTGTGGTAAAGATCTGATCGGTCTTGCCATGCTCAATCAATTCCCCCATGAACATGAACGCGGTGCTGTCCGACACCCGTGCGGCCTGCTGCATGTTGTGGGTCACGATGATCACCGTGTATTGCGTCTTCAACTCCGTAATCAATTGCTCGATGCGCCCTGTAGAAATGGGATCGAGTGCTGAGGTCGGCTCATCCAGCAATAACACCTGAGGCCGCAGCGCGATGGTGCGGGCGATGCACAGCCGCTGTTGCTGACCGCCGGAGAGGCTTTGTGCACTCTGGTTGAGTTTGTCTTTCACCTCATCCCACAGAGCGCCACCGCGCAAGGCTTGCTCGACACGATCATTCATTTCGCGCCGGGACAATTTTTCATGGTGGCGTACGGCATAGGCGATGTTGTCGTAGATCGACATCGGGAATGGTACGGGCTTCTGAAACACCATGCCGACGTGGCTGCGCAGGCGGTTCATCGAGTAGCCGGGGGCGAGGATGTTTTCGCCATTGAGCAACACTTCGCCACGGGCTTCCTGCTTGGGGTACATCGAGTAGATGCGGTTGAACACCCGCAGCATGGTGGATTTGCCGCAGCCCGAAGGGCCGATGATGGCGGTGATGCGCTTCTCTGGAATATCGATGTTGATGGATTTCAGCGAGCGTTGGTTGTTGTAGAAGAATTCCAACCCACGCACCTGGATTTTGGTTTTGTCGGGAGCAATGCCGGTGGCGTCCATCAGTGAGACCTATTGCGTAAAAGAATCAGGCGGGATGCCAGGCTGAGTACGAGCACGAACAGCGTCAGAACCAACGCACCCGCCCACGCGAGCGAATGCCAGTCATCGAACGGGCTCATGGCGTACTGGAAAATAACCACGGGGACGCTGGCAATCGGCTTGAGCAGGTTACTGCTCCAGAACTGGTTGCCGAAGGCGGTGAACAGCAGGGGCGCGGTCTCCCCGGTGATTCGGGCCAAGGCCAGCAGGATGCCGGTGACGACACCGGCCTTGGCCGCTCTCAACACAATTTGCAGCGTCAACTTCCATTGCGGCACACCGAGAGCCAGGGCTGCCTCGCGCATGGTCGAGGGCTGCAGTTGCAGCATCTCATCGGTGGTACGCACGACCACCGGAATCACCAACAGCGCCAAGGCCAATGCACCGGCAATAGCGGAAAACCCGACCTGGTGATTGGTGAGCAAGTTCAGCGGCAGGATGACCCCGGTGTAGATGAACAGACCCAGCACAATCGACGGCGCGGACAAGAGGATGTCGTTGATGAAACGCACCGTAGTCCCCAGACGCGAATGGCGTGCGAATTCTGCCAGCCAGATGCCTGCCATGAGCCCGATCGGAGTACCGATCAGCAATGCGATGGCGGACATCAGCGCGCTGCCATAAAACGCGTTGGCCAGCCCGCCTTCGGTGCCGGGCGGTGGGGTCATCTGGGTAAACAGGCGCAGGTTAAGGGCCTGGAAACCATTGACGATGGTCGTCAGCAGAATCCACGCCAGCCACAGCAAGCCAAAGGCTGTCGCACCGCAGCTGAGGAACATGGCCACGCCATTTTTAAGCGCGCGTTTTCGGTAGAGACGTTCGTTGGCGTTCATATCCCTTCCTTACGCGACAGGCGCATCAGCATCAGCCGCGCCAGCGCCAGCACGACGAAGGTCACGATAAACAGCAGGAAGCCCAAGGCAATCAGCGCGGAACGATGGAGGTCGGTGTAGGCCTCGCTGAATTCGTTGGCGATGACGGAAGCGATGGAGCTGCTGGGCATCAGCAGGGAGGCGGAAAATTGTTGGGCGTTACCCAATACGAAGGTCACTGCCATGGTCTCGCCAAGCGCACGACCGAGGCCGAGAAAGATGCCGCCGACCACCGCCGAGCGGGTGTAAGGCAAGACGATGTCCCATACGACTTCCCACGTAGTGCTACCCAGTGCGTAGGCAGACTCTTTCAATTGCGTGGGCACGCTGCGAAACACCTCATGCATCACCGAGGTGATGAACGGCATGATCATCACTGCCAGCACGATGCCAGCAGTGAGCATGCCAATCCCCAGTGGTGGCCCCTGGAACAGGGAACCGACAAAGGGCAGGGCGCCCAGGTAATCATTGATCAACGGCGACAGGTGTTCGGCCATGAACGGCCCGAACACGAATAAACCCCACATGCCATAAATGATCGAGGGGATACCCGCGAGCAGTTCAATGGCCGATGCCACCGGCATTTTCAGCCAGGGCGGCGCGACTTCCGTAAGAAAAATGGCGATGCCGAAACTCACCGGAACGGCAATCAGCAACGCCAGAAACGAGGTGACCAAGGTGCCGTAAATCGGCACCACGGCGCCAAAGTGGTTATTGACCGCATCCCACTCGGTGCTGGTGATAAAACCGAAACCAAACGTCTTGAAGGCCAGCCCGCCACCCCAGAGGGTCGAGGCTGCAATGGCACCCAGCAGCGCCAATACCAGCATGGCTGCGCCGAACATCGAGCGTTTGAACCACAGATCGTGGCGTTGATCGCGGGCGGCGCGGCTGTCGCCCCGTGTGTCGCTCGCGTGAGTAGTCATTACCAGGGGTTGGACGGTGTCATTCATATCAGATGTGCTCACCACCTGCCTCGATCACCTGGTGACCGAGGAGGGCGGTCGTAGGGCGAGTCAGTTGGTGAAGTCAGACTTCCAGTAACCTTCGATACGCGACACCAGAGAGTCCGGCAGTGCTACGTAGTCCAGCGCCGCTGCCTGTTGCTGACCTTTTTCCAGTGACCACTTGAAGAAGCTGAACGCCGCCTGGCTTTGCTCAGCATTCTTGGGCTGCTTGTACATGATGATCCAGGTAGTCGCCGTAATTGGCCATGCGCCTTCGCCTGGTGCGTTGGTCATGATCAGGTTGAAGTCCTTGGCGTTGGCCCAGTCGGCGGTGTCAGCGGCAGCCTGGAAGGCCTTGGCGTTAGGCTCGACGAATTTGCCCGAAGCGTTTTTCAGCGAGGCATAAGTCATCTTGTTCTGCAGGGCGTAGGCGTATTCCACAAAGCCGATCGAGTTCTTGATCTGCTTCACGTAGGCCGAAACGCCTTCGTTGCCTTTGCCGCCGACACCGACTGGCCAAGGCACGGTGGTACCGAAACCAATCTTGGTTTTCCAGCTGTCGCTGACTTTGGCCAAGTAGTTGGTGAAGTTGTACGAGGTGCCGGAACCGTCCGAACGGTGCACCACAGTGATGTTCGCGCTTGGCAGTTTCACGCCAGGGTTGAGTGCGGCGATGGCCGGGTCGTTCCAGGCCTTGATATCACCGAGGAAGATCTTCGCCAGGGTATCGCCATCGAGTTTCAGTTGGCCTGCGGCCACACCCTCTACGTTCATTACCGGCACGATGCCGCCGATCACGCTGGGGAACTGGCCCAGGCCACCGGCTTTGAGCTCATCGGCCGACAGCGGGGCGTCGGAGGCGCCGAAGTCAACGGTGGCTGCCTTGATCTGGGCGATGCCGCCGCCGGAACCGATCGACTGATAGTTGATGCGGTTGCTGGAGTTCTTGCTGTAGTCCTGCGACCACTTGGACAGCACCGGGTAGACGAAGCTGGAGCCTGCGCCGGTGACGTCGGTGGCATGGGCTACGCCGCTCAGGCACAGGGCGCTCAACAAAACAGACAGACTTTTTTTAGTCGGCAACATCACGACAACACCTCAAGGGAAGGGGTAAGTGGAAAGATCCACCTGTCTAGGACGTGACGATTTAATTCCCGGTATGTGTCTTTTTGATGACGGTTTGGCTTTATGAAGAAACATTTAGAAATGTTTTCGACTGAAGGTGAGCACGGGTTTATCCGTCGGCGTTTCAGCTTACTTGATGAGTGCTGGGTATGGCTCTTTGCTACTTACTTTGGCTTCAATGCTGTCAATCCCAATGTGTCTTGGCTAAATTGAACGTTACTCAGCTTTTAAGACACGGACTGTCATGACTACGCTAACGCCGATCATCACGACCAATCCCCTCATTGCTCGAGCTGTCGCCGTCACTCCTTCGTCCCCGCTGGCGAATGCCGTAGACGTCTCACCAGCTCGACCTTCTTCGGTAGTCAGTCTCGGCAATCCAGCTGCCGTCGCTGTCGATACCTACTCTCGAAACGGATTGTTGCCGGGTCAAGAGAGCGTGCGCACCTGGGAAAGTAGCAATCAGGACGCTGTTACCAACATCATGAATACCCGCTTCAACGCGATCTCCGCGGCCAGTCGCTACAACGGCCTGGGAGCGGCCTTGGTGGATCAGTTCACTAAAGGTGACGGGGCGGGTATTTCACAATCTGTGCTCACTACCACGGCTGACCGGGCCGGGGATGCCGGAGCGATCAAGGCCGATCAGGCGTTGCTGCACAGCAAGGCCGATAATCAGGTCAGCCTCAGTATCAAGACCGCCAGCGGCAAGACCGTCACGTTCAGCCTGTCCAGCCAGAAAGACGGCCTTGGCGTGCAGGCCTCAGTCGAGGGTGGCGACTTGACCACTGATGAGCTCAAGGCCGTCGGCCAATTGGGCAGCGCCTTCCAGGCCTCGGTCGACGGGCTGACCGCCGTACCGCCAAAACTCGACCTGAGCAAACTGACCCAGTTCGACACCAAGCTGCTGGCGTCCGTCGATCTTAATGCCAAGGTGAAGTCCCAGGACGGCGGCGACCTGACCCTGGCCTTCCACGCCGACAACCAGAGCCGCACCACGCGCATGAGTGGCCCGGCTGGTGAGGTTGACCTGGCGGTGGACCTGAAAAACACCGCGATCCTCGGTGACGCCAAACAGCAGGCCAAGGCGCTGAAAACCTACCTCGCCCAATTCGACCGAGTGCAGCAGCGGGGCAGTGCCAACGCGGATCTGATGGCGATGTTCAAGGACGCGTTCAGCGCCATGAACAGCAACTATCCGCAAGGCGCTACCGCCCAGGACGCTTTGACCCGCAACCCGACTGATAAGGGGTTGCTCACTGGCCTGGCGGACTTCAAGGCCTCCATCAAGCAGACCGTTGAAAGATCCAACGACATGCGCCCATCGGAAGTCGACAGCTTTTCCTACAACGTGTCGCAGAAGACTCAAGTCAGTGGTCGTAGCACAGCCGATCGCAGCGTCACTCAGAACCAGCAATCGACGCTGTCGGCAAGCTTCCACAAAAGCCTCGACGGCGGGAAAGCCCCGGTTCTGGACGGCAGTCGCGAGTCGCAGAACTATCTCTATGTGCAAGTGCAGGACAAGGCCAGCAGCACCGCGAGCTTCTCCTACAAAGATGGCCAACTGGCCAGAGCCTCCGTCACGCAAGCAGCGGTGCAGAATACCCATACGCAAAAATATGTGATGGCCCAGCTGGTGGAAGACACCGTGGTGCCGAAGGAAGGCTCATCCAAGCGCGATTACTTGGTGCTGCTTGAACACGCAGCCAAGGAAAGCAAGAAATCCAAGGATGCATTGGAGCAGTCAACGTTGAAGGATGCCCTGGCGAATATGCATGACTCGGTCATGCTGCAGGATGATCCGGATGTGCTGATGCGCTGACGTTCGTAGTGATCAAGGCGGGAAGGCCCAGTGATGAGCCTTCCCGTTTTTTTTGCCCGACAGGCATGCGGTGCCATGCCAGATTAGGCTTTTGAATCCATTCGATATTCTGTAGCCTTGCGCAGCTTCACCTTTACCCGTGCTTGATGAATACAATCACTTCGTCCGGCGGCGCCCGAAGGGCTCCAGAGCCGGTGGTACACTCGACTTTCGCGCAACTGCGCCTGCAGGTCTTGCGAACATGACGCAAATTTCCGAACGCCTTCTGGTTCAAGCCCACCTTGACGCCAAGCAGCCTAAGGCTCTAAGTGCCGATGAAGAGGCCAGTCTGCGTGCTGACATCGCCGCTGAGCTCAAGGCTCAAGACGCGGTGCTGGTCGCGCATTTCTATTGCGATCCGGTGATTCAGGCCTTGGCCGAAGAAACCGGTGGCTGTGTCTCCGACTCCCTGGAAATGGCGCGCTTCGGCGCTGCCCACCCGGCCAAGACCGTACTGGTCGCCGGTGTGCGTTTCATGGGCGAGACCGCCAAAATTCTTACCCCCGAAAAACGCATCCTGATGCCAACCCTGGAAGCCACGTGCTCCCTGGACTTGGGTTGCCCAGTGGATGAGTTTTCGGCGTTCTGCGATCAGCATCCCGAGCGCACCGTGGTGGTGTACGCCAACACGTCGGCGGCGGTCAAAGCCCGGGCGGATTGGGTGGTGACCTCCAGTTGCGCACTGGAAATCGTCGAAAGCCTGATGGATAACGGCGAGACGATTATCTGGGGGCCGGACAAGCATTTGGGCACCTACATCCAGCGTCAGACCGGTGCGGATATGTTGCTGTGGGACGGTGCGTGCATCGTCCATGAAGAGTTCAAGTCCAAGCAGCTTGAGGACATGAAGGCGTTGTACCCGGATGCTGCGATCCTGGTGCACCCGGAGTCGCCGACGGCGGTGATCGAGTTGGCGGATGCGGTGGGCTCCACCAGTCAGTTGATTGCGGCAGCGCAGCGTTTGCCGAACAAGACCTTCATCGTGGCTACCGATCGCGGCATCTTCTACAAGATGCAGCAGCTGTGCCCGGACAAGGTATTTGTTGAGGCGCCTACCGCCGGTAACGGCGCTGCGTGCCGTAGTTGCGCGCACTGCCCGTGGATGGCGATGAATACGCTGGAGCGTACGCTGCAGTGCCTGCGTGAGGGGACTAACGAGATCTTTGTCGAGCCTTCGGTGATCCCACACGCCGTACGCCCGCTCAAGCGCATGCTGGACTTCACTCAGGCTGCGCGCCTCAGGCTGGCCGGCAACGCCTGACCCAAGGCCAACACAGTAAAAATGTGGGAGCAGGCAAGCCAGCTCCCACACTTGTTTGTATCGTTCGAATTTATTTCTTCTGCTTCGGAATCCGCACCAACTGCGTATCCGAATAGATGTCGTGCCAGCTGCGTTTGTGCTTATCAAACAGCGACCAGAAAAACCCCAGCCCTCCACACAACCACGACGCAATCGACACCACAAAACGCAACAGCGCCTGCCACAGACTGATCCGCGATCCATCGGCATTCTGCACACGCACGCCCCACACCTGCATGCCCAGGGTCTGCCCGGAATGAGTCCAGAACTTGGCAAAGAACCCAAACAACACAAAGAACAAAATCGTCGATAGCAACGGGTCGCCGTCCAGCGCGCCGGACTCGGTAAGCGTGCGCATCTTGGCCTCGCCCACAAACGCGATCCACACCAACTTGTAGATGAAGGCGGTGACGATCAGCAGGGCCGTGCATAACAGGAAGTCATAGAACATCGCTGCCAGGCGACGGCCCAGGCCAACGGCGGGGAACTCGCCTTGGGGGCTCAGCAGGGGTTTGGACATGGCAGGACTCTCTGAAGAAAAAAGACATTTTACGGGCCATACCCACACAGCGCCCATAAAAAAGCCCCTGATGGTGACATCAGGGGCTTTTTGTCGCAGGAAGGATCAGCCTTCTGCTTGTACTTCGTCTGCTTGCAGGCCTTTTTGGCCTTGAACCGAAACGAAGGTGACTTTCTGGCCTTCTTTCAGGCTTTTGAAGCCGTTGCCCTGAATAGCGCGGAAATGGACGAACAGATCCGGACCGCTTTCTGGAGTGATAAAACCAAACCCTTTCTCGTCGTTAAACCACTTGACGGTACCGCTCTGACGATTCGACATTTCTTCTTTCCTATGACGCAAAAAATTAATGACAGCCCCTTTCACATGAAAGAGTACTGGGCTGAGTTGCAGGAAAGTAAGAGACGTCGAACGGGTTGTAGCAAACTTTGGCTACTGCCCAGGTCCAGGTTCAAAGCGACCCATGCAAACACAGTGATTAAACTTTACGCCAACTAATGCAGAAAAAACAAGCCCTGCCAAAAGCCCAGCTTTTGCTCGGTTTCATGACACTTTGGTCAACAAAAACGGATCCCGCTTATTCGATAGAATTGATCACTTGTTATAGGTTAGTTCCTATTGTATTGACTATCGTCAATGCACTGTTTTATGGCGGTTGCGTTACAGTTTAGTGCGCGTTAACGCAACCGCGTTACTTATAGGAACAGTCAATCAGCCACGGTAGTAACGCTGCGGCACAAATGGCATTTTACTTACACGCAGTGGCACCTTTTTCCCACGTACCAACGCAGAGACCTCGGTATCCAGTGCGATGAACGCGCTGTCCAGGTAACCCATGGCCAGCGGGCCGCCCAAGGTTGGGCCAAAACCGCCGCTGCACACGCTGCCGATCACGGTGCCATGTTCGTCGACGATCTCCGCACCTTCACGCACGGGTGTGCGTTCTTGGGGCAGCAGGCCTACTCGCTTGCGGCTCACACCGGCTTGCTGCTGGGTGAAGATCCGGTCAGCGCCCGGGAAGCCACCGGCACGCGCGCCATCAGCGCGACGGGCCTTGGAGATGGCCCACAGCAGGCTGGCTTCAATCGGCGTGGTCTCGGTGTTCATGTCGTGGCCGTACAGGCACAGGCCAGCTTCCAGGCGCAGGGAGTCGCGGGCGCCCAGGCCGATGGCCTGTACTTCGGTCTCGGCCAGCAGGCTGCGGGCCAGGCTTTCGGCGTTGGCGGCGGGCACGGAGATTTCAAAACCGTCTTCACCGGTGTAGCCGGAACGGCTGACGTAGCAGTCCACACCGAGCAGACGCAGGGTGGCGAACTGCATGAACGTCATCTTGGTCACTTCAGGTGCCAGGCGTGCCAGTACCTTCACCGCCGCCGGGCCTTGCAGGGCCAGCAGCGCGCGTTCTTCGAACAGTGGTTCGATGGTGCACTGGTCGCCGATATGTTTGCGCAGGTGGGCCAGATCCTGATCCTTGCAGGCCGCGTTGACCACCAGGAACAGCTCGTCGTTACCCAGGTTGGCGACCATCAGGTCGTCGAGGATGCCACCCTGGTCATTGGTGAACATCGCATAGCGCTGCATGCCCATCGGCAGGTCGATGATGTCGACCGGCACCAGGGTTTCCAGGGCCTTGGCGGCGTTCGCGCCGGTCAGGCGGATCTGGCCCATGTGGGACACGTCGAACAACCCGGCCTGTTCACGGGTATGCAGGTGTTCCTTCATCACGCCCAGCGGGTATTGCACCGGCATGTCGTAGCCGGCGAAGGGCACCATGCGCGCGCCCAGTTCGATGTGCAGCGCATGCAATGGGGTTTTCAACAGGGTTTCGGTGGACATATTCAGCTCCTGAAAAACGTGCGGACGCGCCTTTGGGCGTCAGCACTCGATAATGTTGACCGCCAAACCGCCACGGGCGGTTTCCTTGTATTTGCTTTTCATGTCGGCGCCGGTCTGGCGCATGGTGCGAATGACCTTGTCGAGGGACACAAAGTGCTGGCCGTCGCCGCGCAACGCCATGCGCACCGCATTGATGGCCTTGACCGAGCCCATGGCATTGCGCTCGATACAGGGCACCTGCACCAGTCCGCCAATCGGGTCGCACGTCAGGCCAAGGTTGTGTTCCATGCCGATCTCGGCGGCGTTTTCAACTTGGGAAACGCTGCCGCCCAACACTTCGCACAACGCGCCCGCGGCCATCGAACAGGCCACGCCGACTTCACCCTGGCAGCCGACTTCGGCCCCGGAGATCGATGCATTTTCCTTGTACAAGATGCCGATGGCGGCGGCGGTGAGCAGAAAGCGCACCACGCCATCTTCCGTCGCGCCTGGGATAAAGCGCATGTAGTAATGCAAGACCGCCGGCACAATTCCTGCGGCGCCGTTGGTAGGCGCCGTCACCACGCGGCCGCCGTTGGCGTTTTCTTCGTTGACCGCCAGTGCATACAGATTGACCCAGTCCAGTACCGACAACGGGTCGCGCAGCGCCGATTCCGGGTGTTTGCACAACTGCCGGTGCAGCGCAGCCGCGCGGCGCTTGACCTTCAAACCACCGGGCAAAATCCCTTCATTGCGACAGCCTGCATCTACGCAGTCCTGCATCACCTGCCAGATTTTCAGCAAGCCGCTGCGTGTCTCCGCCTCCGGGCGCCAGGCACTTTCGTTGGTCAGCATCACCTGGCTGATGGACAGCCCGTAGGTGGCGCAATGGCCCAGCAGCTCCTTGGCGGTCTTGAACGGGAAGGTCAGGGGCGTGGCGTCTTCGACGATCCGGTCAGCACCGGCAGCGTCTTCATCCACCACAAAACCGCCGCCGACCGAGTAGTACTCGCGGCTGCGAATCTGGATGTTTGCGGCGTCGAAGGCACGAAAAATCATGCCATTGGGATGGTAGGCGAGGGGTTTGCGAATCATCGCCAAGTGTTCTTTCTCGTTGAACGCAATGCTGTGTTCGCCGAGCAAATTCAAGCGGCCGTCCTTGCGCATTTGCGCCAAGCGGGTAGCCACGGTTTCAGTGTTTACGGTGTCCGGGTGTTCGCCTTCCAGGCCCAGTAACACGGCCTTGTCGCTGCCGTGGCCTTTGCCGGTGGCGCCGAGGGAGCCATAGAGTTCCACCTTGACGCAGGTGGCGACGCTCAGCAGGTTGTCACGTCGCAACCCTTCGACAAAACGGGCAGCGGCGCGCATCGGGCCGACGGTGTGGGAGCTGGAGGGGCCGATGCCAATCTTGAACAGGTCGAACACGCTAAGGGACATGGTTGTTCTCCGGTTTCTTATTATTTTTTGAAGGCTGACTCGGTCAAGTGTGGGAGGGAGTAAGCCCCCTCCCACATTTTTGACCGCGTTCAGCCAGTCAGGTTATGCGTAGCTCTCGATCGAAGGGCACGCACACACCAGATTGCGATCGCCAAACACGTTGTCGACCCGGCCAACCGGCGGCCAGTACTTGCCTTCGACCAACGACGCCACTGGGTACACCGCCTGTTCGCGGCTGTACGGGTGGCTCCATTCGCCCACCAGTTCAGCTGCCGTGTGCGGCGCGTTTTTCAGTGGGTTGTCGTCCTTGTCCAGGGTGCCGTTTTCCACTGCGCGGATTTCTTCGCGGATGGCGATCATTGCGTTGCAGAAGCGGTCCAGTTCTTCCTTGGATTCACTTTCGGTCGGCTCGATCATCAAGGTGCCGGCCACCGGGAACGACATGGTCGGGGCGTGGAAACCGAAGTCGATCAGGCGCTTGGCCACGTCATCCACGCTGATGCCGCTGCTGTCTTTCAGCGGGCGCAGGTCGAGGATGCATTCGTGGGCCACCAGGCCGTTGCTGCCGGTGTACAGCACGGGGTAGTGCTCTTCCAGGCGACGGGAAATGTAGTTGGCATTCAGGATCGCCAGCTGCGAAGCACGCTTGAGGCCTGCGCCACCCATCATGCTGATGTACATCCAGGTGATCGGCAAAATGCTCGCGCTGCCGAATGGCGCCGCACACACCGCGCCTTCCTTGCGCTCCATGGCCGCGTGGCCCGGCAGGAATGGCGTGAGGTGGGATTTGACGCCGATCGGGCCAACGCCTGGGCCGCCACCGCCGTGAGGAATGCAGAAGGTCTTGTGCAGGTTCAGGTGGGACACGTCGCCGCCGAACTTACCCGGTGCGCACAGGCCAACCATCGCGTTCATGTTGGCGCCGTCGATATACACCTGGCCGCCGTTGTCGTGAATGATCTCGCAGATTTCGCGGATGCCTTCTTCGAACACGCCGTGGGTGGACGGGTAGGTGATCATCAGCGCGGCGAGGTGGTCGCGGTGCTCAATGGCCTTGGCGCGCAGGTCTTCGATGTCCACGTTGCCGCGGGCGTCGCAGGCTGTCACGACAACGCGCATGCCGGCCATGTTGGCGGTGGCCGGGTTGGTGCCGTGGGCCGACGACGGGATCAGGCAGATGTCGCGGCGCTCATCGCCACGGCTCTGGTGATAGGCACGGATCGCCAGCAGGCCTGCGTATTCGCCTTGGGAGCCGGCGTTCGGTTGCAGCGAGATCGCGTCGTAACCGGTGGCGGCGCAGAGCATGGCTTCCAGGTCCGAGGTCAGCTCCAGGTAGCCGGCGCTTTGCTCGGCCGGGGCGAACGGGTGCAGGGCACCAAACTCGGCCCAGGTCACCGGGATCATTTCGCTGGCGGCGTTGAGCTTCATCGTGCACGAGCCCAGCGGGATCATGGTGCGGTCCAGCGCCAGGTCCTTGTCGGCCAGCTTGCGCAGGTAGCGCATCAGCTCGGTTTCGGAGTGATAACGGTTGAACACCGGGTGGCTGAGGACTGGCGACTGGCGCAGCAGGGCGGCTGGCAGGGTGCTTTCAGTCTCGACGAACGCGGGCAGGGCCTTGCCGTCGGCGAAGATCGACCACAGGGTTTCGATATCGGCCTGGGTGGTGGTTTCATCCACCGATACGCCAAGACGCTCACCGTCGACCACACGCAAATTGATGCGCTGGGCGCGGGCCTTGTCGTGCAAGGCCGCAGTGTTGGCACCGGTGTTGAGGGTGATGGTGTCGAAGAAGTTGGCTTGCTCGACTTTCAAGCCCAAAGCGGTCAAGCCTTTGGCCAGGATCGCGGTCAACTGGTGAATGCGCTGAGCGATCTGGGTCAGGCCTTTCGGGCCGTGGTACACGGCGTACATGCTGGCGATGTTGGCCAGCAATACTTGGGCGGTGCAGATGTTGCTCGTGGCTTTCTCGCGGCGGATGTGTTGCTCGCGGGTTTGCATCGCCAGGCGCAGGGCCGGCTTGCCGAAACGATCGACCGACACACCGACCAAGCGGCCCGGCATGTCGCGCTTGAACGCATCCTTGGTGGAGAAGTACGCCGCGTGTGGGCCACCAAAGCCCAGCGGTACACCGAAGCGTTGCGCGCTGCCGATGGCCACGTCGGCACCGAACTCACCCGGTGGGGTCAGCAGGGTCAAGGCCAACAGGTCAGCGGCCACGGCTACCAAAGCATTGGCGGCATGGAAACGTTCGGTCAGTTCGCGGTAATCAAACACGTCACCGTTGCTGGCCGGGTATTGCAGCAGGGCGCCGAAGAACGGGCTGACGTCGGTCAGTTCGCGCTCGTCGCCCACTACCACGTCAATGCCCAACGGCTCGGCGCGGGTGCGCAGCACGTCGAGGGTTTGCGGGTGGCTGTGCACGGAGGCGAAGAAGGCGTTGCTGCCCTTGTTCTTGCTCAGGCGCTTGCAGAAGGTCATGGCTTCGGCGGCGGCGGTAGCTTCGTCGAGCAAGGAGGCGTTGGCGATCGGCAGGCCGGTGAGGTCGCTGATCAGGGTCTGGAAGTTCAGCAGCGCTTCCAGGCGGCCCTGGGAAATCTCTGGTTGATATGGGGTGTAGGCGGTGTACCAGGCCGGGTTTTCCAGCAGGTTGCGCAGGATCGGCGACGGCGTGTGGCAGTTGTAGTAGCCCTGGCCGATGTAGGTCTTGAACAGTTGGTTCTTGCCGGCGATGGCCTTGATCTTGGCCAGGGCCTCGGCTTCGCTCAGGCCGTCCTCCAGGCCGAGCACGCTGGTGCCCTTGATGCTTTCCGGGATCACGCTGGCGCTCAGGGCTTCCAGGGAGTCAAAGCCCAGGCTGGCAAGCATTTGCTGCTCGTCTTCCTGGCGCGGGCCGATGTGGCGGGCGATGAATTCGTTGGCGGTACTCAAATTAACAGTCATGGCGCGCTCCTCAGGCTTGCGCGTTGGCTTTGATCAGGCGGTCGTACGCATCCTGATCCAACAGCTTAGCTACTGCATCGGCATCGGCCGGTTTAAAACGGAAGAACCAGCCTTGGCCCATCGGGTCTTCGTTGACCAATTCCGGGCTGTCGCTCAGTTGTTCGTTCACTTCCAGCACTTCGCCAGTCAGGGGCATGTACACGCCGCTGGCGGCTTTGACCGATTCCACGGTGGACGCTTCAGCGCCCTTGTCGTAGGCCTGCAACTCAGGCAGTTGTACGAAAACCACATCACCCAGCGCGTTCTGTGCGAAAGCGGTGATACCCACGGTGACGCTGCCGTCAGCTTCGGCGCGCAGCCATTCGTGATCTTCAGTGAAACGCAACTCGCTCATGGAAACTCCTCGGGGCCAGATTCGTCTGGTGGACGGGATTGGAATAATGAGGAGTTGCTTAGCAAAATCGCGGCCAATGTTATTAAGTCTTTATAAATCAATGATTTAATAAAATTGGTTATAGCGTTATACATCGAGGCTGTAGCGATTTCGCTACAGGGAGGCGCATGAAAAAAAGCCTATGTGGATCAAAGCCTTGCATGGCGCGCAAAAAACAGGGTTGTAGCGATATCGTTCCGCTGTAGCGCTTTCAGTACAGTGGATGTCGTTCTCAGACCACATTTGGACCGAGTGCAATCAATTCTTACCGGGAATGCCGTATTTGCGCAGGCGATGGGCGATGGCCGTGTGGGAAGTTTGCAGGCGGCTGGCCAATTGGCGGGTCGAGGGGTAGCTGGTGTAGAGCTTTTCCAGCAGGCTGCGCTCGAAGTCTTCCACTGCCTGTTCCAGGCTGTCGATTTCCCCGTCGCTTTGGCGTGCCACCGAGGTGCCGGCGATGTCCAGGTCGCCAATATCCACCAGGCTGCTTTCACAAATGGCCGCGGCGCGGAAGATCACGTTCTGCAATTGCCGCACATTGCCCGGCCAGCGGTTACCCAACAGCGCCGGGTAAGTGCCGGGCGCCAGGCGGCACACCGGGCGTTGGATCTGCGCGCAGGCCTGCTGCATGAAGTAACGGGCGAGCAGCAGAATGTCCTGGCCGCGTTCGCGCAGCGGCGGCACTTCAACGTTGAGTACGTTGAGGCGGTAGAACAGGTCTTCACGAAAGGTGCCTTCGCTGACCATCTTTTCCAGGTCGCGGTGGGTGGCGCTGAGGATGCGCACATTGACCTTCACTTCGCGGTCACCGCCCACACGGCGGAAACTGCCGTCGTTGAGAAAACGCAGCAACTTGGCCTGTAAGTACGGCGACATTTCGCCGATCTCATCCAGAAACACCGTGCCCTGGTTGGCCAACTCCATCAGGCCCGGCTTGCCGCCTCGCTGGGCGCCGGTAAAGGCGCCGGGGGCGTAGCCGAACAACTCGCTCTCGGCGAGGTTCTCCGGCAGTGCTGCGCAGTTCAGCGCCAGAAACGGCGCACTGTGGCGCGCGCTGATCGCATGGCAGGCTCGGGCCACCAGCTCTTTGCCGGTGCCGGTCTCGCCCTGAATCAACAACGGTGCATCCAACGCCGCCACCCGCTGCGCCCGCGCCTTGAGGGTGCGAATGACGGGGGACTCGCCCAGCAGCGCATCAAACCCTTCGGCATGGTCGTGGTGCAGCGCCGACAGTTGTTCGCCGATGCGGTTGGGTTGGTACAGGGTCAGCAGGGCGCCGGCGTCGGTGATCGGCGTGGCGTCCAGCAGCAGGGTCTGGCCGTTGACGCTGATTTCGCGCAGGGCCAGGCGAAAGCCATGTTCCAGCAAGGTCTCCAGCAGCGCCGGGTCGTTGAACAGCTCGGCGATGCTTTCCCCAGCCGGTTCGCGGCCGTACAGGGCGATCAGTGCAGGGTTGGCCAGCAGGATTTTGCCCGCGCTGTCCAACGCCAGCACCGGGTCGGTCATGGCGGCCAGCAGGGCGTCGAGTTGCAGGTGGCGGCGCTGGCCGGGAAGGATGTCCACCACGGTAACCGCCTGCACACCGTGCACGCTGAACAGCGCGTCGCGCAGTTCTTCGAGGACGTCGGCGCTGAGGGTCGGCGCGTCGATATAGACGTTGGGCGGCACCATCTCCACTGCATCCAGGTTGAGATTGCGCCCACCGAGCAAGGCCAGGACTTCCTGGGTAATGCCGACGCGGTCGATGAAGCTGACGTGGATACGCATGGGGTGGCTGACAAATCTGCAGAGCGAGAGGCGGCAAGTATGCCTTGGAGACGATGGAGATCAAAATGCGGGAGCTGGTTTACCTGTGAGAAAGGAGTTGAATGATCGTTCCCACGCTCTGCGTGGGAATGCCGCCATGGACGCTCCGCGTCCCGCTGTCGATTCAGGTTTCAAGTCCTGCGCAAAGTGACGCACAGCGTCACGGGATGCATTCCCACGCGGAGCGTGGGAACGATCATCGGGTGCAACTACTCGAGGTGTTCGGGTTTGATCGGATCGCCCGGCTTCACATCCAACTGATGCCGCACATCCTCAAACATCAGATCGTACTGCTTGTGCATCTGCCCATTAAGCACGGCAGCCTTCGGCATTCCATACTTCTGCGCGATCTTCATCGCATAGCGGGCAAAGTCGAACGCTTGGTCCTTGGGCAAAAAGAACTCTTCCTTGAGGTCCTTGCCTTGCACCGAACCGTGCATCTTGAACAGCATTCCCTTGCCTTCCTTTGGGTCCTGGCTGACTTCGTAGTCGATGCACAGGTTGTAGCTGTGGTCGTCCTTGGTGAGCGCGTGACGTTCAATGTGCAAGTGACCAGGTTCAAAGGTGGCCATAGGCGTTTCTCCTCTACTTCATAGGTAGGTGATGCCAGGTTTTGCCGTGCTGATCCGCGTGCCGGCACTGCCCTGGACGATGGCTTCGATGTCCGAGAGTGAACCGATGACTGCGGTTTTGCCAGTCTGGCGGGCGAACTCACAGGCGGCTTGAACCTTGGGCCCCATGGAGCCGGCGGCGAAGCCGAGTTTTTCCATTTCGTCGGGGTGGGCCTGGCCGATGGCTTTTTGGGTCGGCTTGCCGTAGTCGATAAAGGCGGCGTTGACGTCAGTGGCGATCACCAGCAAATCGGCGTGCAGTTGCCCGGCGAGGAGGGACGAGCAGAGGTCCTTATCGATCACTGCCTCGATGCCTTTGAGCTTGCCGTCATCACCGTACATCGTTGGAATCCCACCGCCGCCGGCGCAAATAACAATGCTGCCTTTTTCCAGCAACCAGGTGATTGGGCGGATTTCAAAGATGCGCTTCGGACGCGGGCTGGCAACTACGCGGCGGTATTTATCGCCATCCGGCGCGATGGCCCAGCCTTTTTCAGCGGCCAGTTTTTCAGCTTCGGCTTTGGAGTACACCGGGCCGATGGGTTTGGTGGGGTTTTTGAAGGCCGGATCTTTGGCGTCGACTTCCACCTGAGTGAGCAAGGTGGCGAAGGGCACTTCGAAGTCCAGCAGATTGCCCAGTTCCTGTTCGATGATGTAGCCGATCATGCCCTCGGTCTCGGCGCCCAAAACGTCCAGCGGGTATGGCGAAACCTGGGTGTAGGCCGCCGCCTGCAGCGACAGCAGGCCGACTTGCGGGCCATTGCCGTGGGCGATCACCAGTTCGTTGCCGGGGTAGATCTTGGCGATCTGTTCGGTGGCGATCCGGATATTGGCGCGTTGGTTGTCCGCGGTCATGGGTTCACCACGGCGGAGCAGGGCGTTACCGCCCAGTGCAACGACGATACGCATAATGCAATCCTTCTAGAGATGATCGTTCCCACGCTCTGCGTGGGAATGCATCCTGTGACGCTCCGCGTCACGACTTTAAGTGCAGACGCGGAGCGTCCAGGGCGGCATTCCCACGCAGAGCGTGGGAACGATCAGTGGAAGTTAGATATCCGCCAACGCCGACACCAGAATCGCCTTGATGGTGTGCATGCGGTTTTCCGCCTGCTCGAACGCGATATTGGCGGGCGACTCAAACACCTCTTCGGTCACTTCCACACCATTGGCCAGGTTCGGATAGCGCGCGGCGATGTCCTTGCCGACCTTGGTTTCGCTGTTGTGGAATGCCGGCAGGCAGTGCATGAATTTCACCCGAGGATTGCCCGAGGCTTTCATCATCTTGGCGTTGACCTGGTACGGCAGCAGTTGCTCGATACGCTCGTCCCACGCTTCTACCGGCTCACCCATCGACACCCAGATATCGGTATGGATGAAGTCCACGCCCTTGACCGCTTCTTTCGGGTCTTCGGTGATGGTGATGCGCGCGCCGCTTTCCTCGGCAAATGCCTGGCACTGCTTGATGAAATCTTCATGGGGCCACAGGGCTTTCGGTGCGCCGATGCGCACGTCCATGCCCAGCTTGGCGCCGATCATCAGCAGTGAGTTACCCATGTTGTAACGGGCGTCACCGAGGTAGGCGTAGCTGATGTCATGCAGCGGCTTGTCGCTGTGTTCGCGCATGGTCAGGGTGTCGGCAATCATTTGCGTCGGGTGGAATTCGGCGGTCAGGCCGTTGAACACCGGCACGCCAGCGAACTTGGCCAGCTCTTCGACGATTTCCTGTTCAAAGCCACGGTACTCGATGGCATCGAACATACGGCCCAGCACGCGGGCGGTGTCTTTCATGCTTTCTTTGTGGCCGATCTGCGACGACACCGGGTCGATATAAGTGACGTGGGCGCCTTGGTCATGGGCCGCTACTTCGAACGCGCAGCGGGTGCGGGTCGAGGTTTTTTCGAAAATCAGCGCGATGTTTTTGCCCTTCAGGTGCGGACGCTCGGTGCCGGTGTATTTGGCGCGTTTGAGGTCGCGGGACAGGTCCAGCAGGTAGTGCAGCTCGCGAGTGGTGTGGTGCATCAGCGAGAGCAGGCTGCGGTTGCGCATGTTAAAAGCCATGATGGATCTCCTTCTGTTTAGGTTATCCCCTTGGCCGGCGCTTTGTGGGCGGCGGCCAAGGCCTGAAAATTAATAGTCGATAGGGTCGCGAATGATCGGGCAGGTCATGCAGTGGCCGCCGCCCCGGCCCCGGCCGAGTTCACCGGCGCTGATGGTGATGACTTCCACACCGGCCTTGCGCAGCAGGGTGTTGGTGTAGGTGTTGCGGTCGTAACCAATGACCACGCCTGGCTCCACGGCCACCACGTTGTTGCCGTCGTCCCACTGTTCGCGTTCGGCGGCGAAGGCATTGCCGCCGGTTTCTACTACGCGCAGGGCCTTGAGGTTGAGTGCCGCGGCCACGGTGTCGAGGAAGTTGGTTTTCTCCCGTTGGATATCGATACCGTGCGGTTTGCTCTCGTCAGGACGCAGGGTGAACGCGACGATCTGGTTGACCACTTCGGGGAAGATGGTCACCAGGTCGCGATCGCAGAAGCTGAATACGGTATCCAGGTGCATCGCCGCGCGGGATTTCGGCAGGCCGGCAACGATCACGCGTTCCACCGCCTTGTTCTTGAACAGGTTGCGCGCCAGTTGGCCGATAGCCTGGTGGGACGAGCGTTCGCCCATGCCGATCAAGACCACGCCGTTGCCAATCGGCATCACGTCACCGCCTTCCAGCGTGGAGGCACCGTGCTCCTGGTCGGGGTCGCCGTACCAGATCTGGAAGTCCGCGTTGGTGAACTCGGGGTGGAATTTGTAAATGGCGCTGGCCAACAGGGTTTCCTGACGTCGCGCCGGCCAGTACATCGGGTTCAGCGTCACGCCGCCGTAGATCCAGCAGGTGGTATCACGGGTGAACTGGGTGTTGGGCAGCGGTGGCAGGATGAAGCTTGAGTGGCCGAGGAAGTCGCGGAACATCTCGATGGTCTTGCCACCGAAGCTGCTTGGCAGGTCATCGGCCGACACGCCACCGATCAGGAACTCGGCGATCTTGCGTGGCTCCAGGCTGCGCAGCCACGAGCCGACTTCATTGACCAAGCCCAGGCCAACCGTATTGGCGGTGATCTTGCGCTCCAGGATCCAGTCCAGCGCTTCGGGGTTGGCGACGATATCGGTCAGTAGGTTGTGCATTTCCAGCACATCGATGTCGCGCTCGCGCATCTTGGTCACGAAGTCGAAATGGTCGCGCTTGGCCTGGGCCACCCACAGCACGTCATCGAACAGCAGCTCATCGCAGTTATTGGGGGTCAGCCGCTGGTGGGCCAAGCCTGGGGAGCACACCATGACTTTGCGCAGTTTGCCGGCTTCGGAATGTACGCCGTACTTCACTTTTTCCGTGGTCATTACAGATCCTCCAGTGAACAAATCCATCTTGGGTTACAGAGTCAGGAAGCCCGAATAGAGGCCATAGCCCGCCACGAGGGCGCCTATGACGACTGCGGCGAAAATCAGCTTCTCGACGTTGGTGAAAATCGGTTTGCCCAGCTCACGCTTGGCCATGGCGAACAGGATCACGCCGGGGGCGTAGAGCAGGGCGGAGAGCAGCAGGTATTTGGTGCCGCCGGCGTAAAGCAGCCACACCGCGTAGATCAATGCGATGGCGCCGATGAACAGGTCTTTCTTGCGCTCGCGCAGGGCGTTTTCGTAGGTCTCGCCGCGCACCGCCAGCAGCAGCGCGTAGGCCGCCGACCACAGGTAAGGCACCAGGATCATCGAGGTGGCGAGGTAGATCAGCGAGAGGTAAGTGCTGGCGGAAAACAGCGTGATCACCAGGAAAATCTGCACCATCGCGTTGGTCAGCCACAGGGCATTGGCCGGCACATGGTTGGCGTTTTCGCGGCGCAAAAACTCCGGCATGGTGTGGTCCTTGGCGGCGGCGAACATGATCTCCGCACACAGCAACACCCACGACAGCAGTGCCCCCAGCAAGGAAATGATCAAGCCAACGCTGATCAGCACCGCACCCCAGTGGCCCACCACATGCTCCAGCACGGCGGCCATCGACGGGTTCTGCAGCTTGGCCAGTTCCGGTTGGGTCATGATGCCCAGGGACAGCACGTTCACCAGCATCAGGAACAGCAGCACGGTGATAAAGCCGATCACGGTGGCTTTACCGACGTCGGAGCGTTTTTCCGCACGGGACGAAAAGATGCTCGCGCCTTCGATGCCGATGAACACCCACACGGTGACCAGCATCATGTTGCGCACCTGGTTCATCACGCTGCCCAGGTCCGGGTTTTTCACGCCCCAGATGTCAGCGGTGAAGATGTCCAGCTTGAACGCGAACAATGCGATCAATACGAACAGCACCAGCGGCACCACCTTGGCGACGGTGGTCACCAGGTTGATGAAGGCTGCTTCCTTGATCCCGCGCAGCACCAGAAAATGCACGGCCCACAGCAACACCGAGGCACCGATCACCGCAGCGGGTGTGTTGCCTTCGCCGAAGATGGGAAAGAAGTATCCGAGGGTGCTGAACAGCAACACGAAGTAACCGACGTTGCCTAGCCAGGCACTGATCCAGTAGCCCCAGGCCGATGAGAAACCCATGTAGTCGCCGAAACCGGCCTTGGCGTAGGCGTACACCCCGCCGTCGAGGTCGGGCTTGCGGTTGGCCAGGGTCTGGAATACGAACGCGAGGGTCAACATGCCGATGGCGGTAATCACCCAACCGATCAACACCGCACCCACATCGGCGCTGGCGGCCATGTTTTGCGGCAGTGAGAAGATCCCGCCGCCAATCATTGAGCCCACGACAAGTGCAACCAGTGCACCTAATCGAAGTTTTCCGGGAGTTTCAGACATTGCATGACTCCAATGCAGGAGAAGAGAGACCACAGAATAATTCTGTGCGCTAATCAAACAGCTGACTCAGATCACTTCATTGGCACATTCCATTGTGAATTAATGACTTGGGGTGAAATCCTTTAGGCAATAAAATCGCCCGTAGAGGCGCTTTCCAGAGCGGTCTCTGCGTTATGGTTAATTATTTGGTCAGGGGCATGGACGTTTGAAGTTAGACCGTTTTCCTGAATGTGCAAACTTTTCTAGGACGCGTTGCCAAGTAGTCGACACACGCTGAAGTTCAAGCGGTATTTAAATTCTAAATAAGCCTAAACTTTACAAATTGACATGTCATTAGGTTATGAACGTGTTGGTTTTATCGCCTTCTCTAATAAACGCTACACTCGCTGAGTTAATTAGTTGAGTGCACGGTTGTCAGCTAAAGTCGTTATTTCTTCAGGAGTTTTCATGTCTCAACCGACCCAGAAACTTCGACTTGGCGCCCTGATTGCCTTGGTGGTGGGCTCAATGATCGGTGGCGGGATCTTCTCCCTGCCGCAAAATATGGCCGCGCGCGCCGAGGTGGGTGCGGTGTTGATCGGTTGGGCGATCACCGCCGTCGGCATGCTGACCCTGGCCTTTGTGTTCCAGACCCTTGCCAACCGCAAACCTGAACTGGACTCCGGGGTGTATGCCTACGCCAAGGCCGGTTTCGGCGACTACATGGGCTTTTCATCCGCCTGGGGTTACTGGATCAGTGCATGGATGGGCAACGTGGGTTACTTCGTGTTGCTGTTCAGCACCCTCGGCTATTTTTTTCCGGTATTTGGCCAGGGCAATACGCCGATTGCCATCGGCTGTGCGTCGGTGCTGCTGTGGGCCGTGCATTTTCTGGTGCTGCGCGGGATCAAGGAGGCGACGTTCATCAACCAGATCACCACTGTGGCGAAGGTTGTGCCCTTGCTGATGTTTATCGCGATTGCCGCCGTGGCGTTCAAGGCCGATATCTTTACCCGCGATATCTGGGGCTTGGGTAATCCCAACATCGGCAGCGTGGTAGACCAGGTACGGCACATGATGCTGGTCACGGTGTTTGTGTTTATCGGCATCGAAGGCGCCAGCGTGTATTCGGCGCGGGCCGAGAAGCGCTCGGACGTGGGCCGCGCCACGGTGATTGGATTTATTGGTGTGCTGGCGTTGTTGGTACTGGTGAATGTGCTGTCCCTGGGCGTCATGAGCCAGCCGGACCTCGCGCAATTGCAAAACCCGTCCCTGGCGGGCGTGTTGGAACATATCGTCGGGCCGTGGGGCGCGATGCTGATCAGCATCGGCCTGGCGGTGTCGCTGCTGGGGGCCCTGCTGTCATGGGCGTTGCTGTGCGCCGAAATCCTTTACGCCACGGCCCACGACAAGACCATGCCGGCTTTCCTGAAAAAGGAAAATGCCAACCAGGTACCGGTCAACGCCCTGTGGCTGACCAATGTGATGATCCAGGTGTTCCTGGTGATTACGCTGTTTTCCAAAAGCACCTACACCACTCTGATTTACCTTGCGTCCTCGATGATTCTGGTGCCGTACCTGTGGTCGGCTGCCTACGCGGTGCTGTTGAGCGGGCGCGGCGAAACGTATGAAGGCGCCCACCGCCGACGCATGAAGGACTTGCTGGTGGGCCTGATTGCCCTCGCTTATGCGGTGTGGCTGCTCTACGCCGGGGGCTTGAAGTACCTGCTGCTGTCGGCGTTGCTGTATGCACCGGGTGTGATCCTGTTCGCCCAGGCTAAACGTGAACAAGGCCTGCCCTTGTTCACCTCCATGGAAAAAGGCATTTTCAGTTGCGTGATCGCAGGCGCAGGGCTGGCGGCGTACGGGCTGTATAGCGGGGTGTTGTCGTTGTGAGACTGGCGTATCAGCCGCCCTATGACTGGGCGGCGATGTTGGGCTTTTTATCGATGCGGGCTATCGGTGGGTTGGAAACCGTTGAGGCTGGTGTATATCGGCGCAGCATCAGCGTGGGTGGGCAGCATGGCTGGATCAGTGTTACGCCGGGGGCGGGGAGTTGGTTGGAGGTCGGTGTTGAGTTTCCTGACGCTGCAGCCTTGCCCGAGATTGAGCGGCGTCTGAGGAGCATGTTTGATCTGGACGCTCAGCCTCAACGGATCAACGCGCAGTTAGCGACGGACCCGTTGATGGCGCAACTCGTCGCAGCTCGCCCTGGGTTACGCGTGCCGGGCACCTGGGACGGTCTGGAACTGGCGATTCGTGCGGTGCTTGGCCAGCAAATCACGGTGGTCGCGGCGATCCGCTTGGCGGGCAAATTGGTGGCGCAGTATGGCCAGCCGCTGGAAACCCCTTTTGCTGATATCACCCATGTCTTTCCGACGCCCGAAGTCTTGGCGGCGGCGGATTTGGCGACGTTGGGCATGCCTAAAGCGCGGGGCCGCACCTTGTCCTGTGTCGCCAAGGCGTTGCTGGATGATCCAGATGTGTTTGAACCCAAGGCCAGCCTCAAGGACGGCGTGGCGCGGCTGGTGGCTTTACCGGGGATTGGCGACTGGACGGCGCAGTACATCGCCATGCGCCAGTTGCGCGAGCCGGATGCGTTTGCGTCGGGGGATATCGGGTTGATCAATGCGTTGGCGGCGTTGGAAGGTGGACCGGTTTCGGCGCGTCAGTTGTTGGCGCGGGCCGAGGCTTGGCGGCCGTTGAGGGCTTATGCGGCGCAGCACTTATGGACGTCGCTGAGCCGGGGGGATTGATTGTGCTTGTTATGGCCTCATCGCAGGCAAGCCAGCTCCCACATTTTGACCGAGTACATCCTTTGGAATGCGGTCACCTGTGGGCGCTGGCTTGCCTGCGATAGCGGTAATCAGGTCACCACTGAGGCCGGTGTGATCCCAGCTCCCCAGCCGGTAAATCCCACTGCAATGGCGTCCCGCTGATAGTGACCGGCGCGAGCAACCGATGGGCCTGGCCCCAGGCCGTCTGCTCCACCACCAAACCTTGATCGCTCGCTTCTTCAGCCCGCAACGCCGGTTGCTCCGGAACCTGCCCGGCCTTCACCAATAACTTCGCCGTACGCGCCAATGACAATCGCGCCGAACCGCCGCGCCCGGATTTCAATCGCTCGCTCAAGGCCTGAATCGCACTGGCCGCCATCAAATACCCGGTGGCGTGATCCAGCGCCTGCAACGGCAGCGGCACCGGTTTATCCGACTGTTTCCAGGCCATGCCCGCGTCGGCAATCCCGCTGCTCATTTGCACCAGACTGTCGAAGCCGCGGCGATTGCGCCATGGGCCGCTCCAGCCGTAGGCGTTGAGGCTCACGTCGATCAGGCCAGGGGCAATCGCTCGCAGCTCACTGGCGGTGTAGCCCAAGTGCTCCAAGGCATCGGCGCGGTAACCGTGGAACAGGATGTCGGCCTCTTTGAGTAAGCTTTCGAAAATCTGTCGGCCCTCGGGGCTTTTCAGGTCGAGGCGAGCGCAGCGTTTACCCAGGGTCATCTCCGGCACCACACCCGGTTCGCTCCAGGTGGGTGAGTCAATGCGCAATACATCCGCGCCCAATCCCGCGAGAAAGCGACTGGCCACGGGGCCCGCCAATACGCGGGTCAAGTCCAACACCTTGAGGCCCGCCAGCGGGCGCGCCACCGAGCCGAGCCAAGGTTTGCCGGTGGTGGTTTCGAAAGTCTGGCGCTGTACCAGATCTTCTGCATTCACCGCCAACCCTTGGGGGTGCGTCTGCCAGGCCTGCCACGCACGCATCTGCGCCGCACACCCGCCTTCATCGACAATCGCCTGCTCCAATTGCGCGGCATTCCACGCAGTGACTTTGGCGGCCATCTCGGCACGGTCAACCACCTTGCCCAATACGCGCTCGGCGGCAGCGCGATGATGAGGCGCGTTAGTGTGCAAACGAATCCAGCCATCGGCGCAGGCATAGTCGCCGGCCACCGGGTCCCACAGCGGCGGCATTTGCCAGCCTGCGGGGCGAATCGAGGATGAAAACCAGAAAGAGGCGAGGCGCCGGTCCACGGTGACGCCAGGCAAGCGCCCGGTCTGTTGCTGGATCAACTGCGCGACCGCTTGGCCTGCGGCGCCAACGGTGGCGCAGGCCAGCTCGGTGACGGCGAACGTCGAGGGCAGGGCACCGGCCGAGGTTTTGGTCAGCGGGATGTGCGGTAGATCGAGTGCGGCTTGGATGGGTGTCAGCAGGTCAGTCATCAAAGGCCCTCCGTAAGAGAAGGGCCACTATAGAAGATCATCACACGGGTGTGACAATTCCAGGTTCCAACGGCAGGTCGATGCTGGCGATAAAACCACCTTCAGGGTGGTTGGCCAGAATCAGGCTACCGCCATGGCGTTCGGCGGCGCGACGCGCGATGGCCAGGCCCAGGCCATGGCCTTGGGCAACCTGGCCGGGGGCGCGGTAAAACGGTTCGCCCAATTGGCTCAAGTGTTCGGCGTCAACGCCGGGGCCATGGTCGCGCACGCTGATCAGAATACGCTCGCCCTGGCGTTGGGCCTGCAATTCGATCGGCTGGCCTTGCGGGTTGAAGCGCTGCGCGTTGCGTAACAGGTTATCCACGGCCCGTTCGAGCATGGTCGGCCAGCCCTTGAGGTGTAGCTCGGATTCGGCCGTCAGTTGCACCACCTGGTCCGGCGCGCCAAGTTGGGCGTCCTTTTGCAGGGTTTTGAGCAGTGGGTTGAGGTCCACTTCTTCGGCACTGGCGTTGTCGGCATCCACACGGGCCAATACCAGGATTTCGCTGATCAGCGCTTCCAAACGGTCGCATTCGCGGGTCAGGCGTGGCCAGAATTTTTCCCGCTCTTCGGGGTTGGAACGTTCGGCCAGGGCCAGGGCGATTCGCAGGCGGGCGAGGGGCGAGCGCAGCTCGTGGGACACGTCCCGCAGCAACTGACGCTGGCTACTGATTAGACTTTGCAGGCGCGCGCCCATGCGGTTGAAGTCGGTGGCCAACACGCCGAACTCATCACGCCGATTGGCCAGCTGCGCCAGGCTATTTTGCTGATAAGTGGCCTGGCCCAGATCATGTACCGCGCCACGCAGGCGGCTGAGCGGGCGGGTGATGGACAGCGTCACCAGCAGGCTGAACAGCGTCAACACGACCAGTGCAATCGCCAGTGCACTCAGCGGCCACGCCAGGCTGCTGCGATGCCAGGCGTCCAGTTCCGGATGGGGGATGCGGTAGATCAGCAGGTAGGTGTCGCCGGTTTTTTCACTGGTGTACTCGGCGGTCAGGCGCCGCCAGGGCAGGTGGCCGTCCTTGCTGTCATTTTGCCGAGCTTCAAAGGCCGCGGCACGGCGTGGGAAGGTGCCAGGCACCACCGGCTCGCCGCTTTCGTTCAGCACTTGCACGTCGATGTGGTACTGGCGTTTGCGCTGTTGCAGCAAGTCCTGGGCAGCGTCTTCACCCTGGGCTTCGTAGAGTTGCGTCCATTCTTGCGCCAGGTTGTTGAGGCCGGGGTGGCGGCTGAGAATCCAGGCGTCCTGATTGAGCATGTGCCCAAGCAGGATCGACAACCCGGCAACCAGGGCGATGGCCAGCCAGAAGCTGGCCAGGATACGCCAGAACAATGAACGCACAGGAAATCCTCAAACAGGAAAAGCCCAGTGGTGGGGGCCACTGGGCTGGGGAGGTAAAGCTAGATCATTATTGCGCTTTTTGCGGCTGCTGGGCTTTCCAGGCCTGGAATTCCTTCCACTCGGCGCGGCGCTCAGCTTGTTTCTTGACGATCTCGTCGAATTTCTTCTGTTGATCAGGTTTCAGCACGGCACGGATGTCTGCCTGGGTTTTTTGCTTGCCTGCGGCGATTTCATCCTGCATGGCTTTCTGGTCGGCGGCCGGGAGTTTGTCCAGGTACTTTTTGACCAGGTCTTTGCGAGCGTGCCATTGCTCACCCATCAATTTGCCGATTTGCTGGCGCTGTTCCTTGCTCAGATCCAGCTGGCTGAATGGGCCGCCTTTGCCACGCGGACCGTGTTCACCGCCGTGGCCTGGGCCACCCATCATGTGGCCTTCAGGACCGCCCATCGGGCCTTGGCCATCAGGCATTGCGGCCATGGCAACAGTCGGCAGGGCAGCGGCGAACATCAGGGCGATAAGGGTCTTGCGCATGGTGATTCTCCTGTCTCTATTCCGGTGAGTCCGGATGTGAATAGATTACGGAGATCAAGGTCAGCGGCGGTCAGGTGAGGGTAAAGCTTGGGTAAAGAGGGGTTTGGGGCGAGCTGACAAAACGTTGAAGGCTGATCAGATCAAATCTAGGAGCTGGCTTGCCAGCTCCTACAGGTTAGAGGCTGTAGTAGTAGCCTCGGCTGCGCAATGCCACGATCCGTGGTCGGCCATCCGGGTGTGGGCCGATTTTTTTGCGCAGGTTGCTGACGTGCATGTCCAGGCTGCGATCGTAAAGTGTCAGCTTGCGGCCCAGAGCGATCTGCGCCAGTTCCTGCTTGTCCAGCGGTTCGCCGGGCTGGCGCAGCAAGGCTTCCAGCAGGCGGCTTTCGGACACGGTGAGGGTAAATTCCTGCTCATTGATGCTGACCACGCCGCGCACCGGGCTGAAGCACAGGTCGCCCAGCTCCATTTGTGTCGACACTGCGGCTGGGTGACTGCGGCGCAGTACGGCACGCAGGCGGGCGGTGAGCTCGCGCGGGTCGCAAGGTTTGGCCAGGTAGTCGTCGGCGCCCAGTTCGAGGCCGAGGATACGGTCCAGCGGCTCGCCGCGGGCCGACAACATCAGCACCGGCAACTCCGGGTG
Organism: Pseudomonas costantinii; assembly: GCF_001870435.1. GTDB lineage: Bacteria > Pseudomonadota > Gammaproteobacteria > Pseudomonadales > Pseudomonadaceae > Aquipseudomonas > Aquipseudomonas costantinii. The sequence goes on from NZ_MDDR01000025.1 coordinate 111,251, forward strand.
GTCGCTGCGCAGTTGCTTGAGCAGCTCCAGGCCACTGCCGTCGGGCAGCATCACGTCGAGCACCACCGCCGCAGGGGCGGCGTCGGCCAAGGCTTTACGCGCGCTCAAGCCGTCGTGGCAGGCACGCACCTGGAAACCTTCCTGGCTTAGCCAACTGGTCAGCAGCTCACAGAGCTCCTGGTCATCATCTATTAGTAACAGCTCGCTCATGACTCACTCAATTTAGCCATTGTCGACGGCGACGGTGCCCACCGCTGGCGAAGATCCCGCTCAGCAAGGCGATCAGTGCGACGGCCCCACCGGTGACAAACCATTGCTGTTGCTCGGTCAGCCACCGGGTCAAGGTACCACCCTGTGTCTCTTTGAGTTGCTGGGCCAAGCGTTGGTTCTCTTGGCGCAAGCGATTTAGTTGGGTGCTTTCGCGGGCAGCATCTGCGGTTTGCAGTTGCTTGCTCAGTTCTTCACGCTGCCGCTCGCTTTCTTTCAAGCGTTGCTGCAGCTCGGTGATCTGGCTGCCGGCACTCAAGGACAGGGGCGTGGAACTGCCGGTGTTCGAGGGTTCTTCAGCGTGGGCCGTAGCCCCGATCGTTAACACTGCCAACAGACACAACTGACGTAAGCGCATCGGAACTCCTGATTCCACACGAATATTCAGAACGTTGTCGGCAGGTTACCGAGAATAATGAGGGATTAGGAGTGCGCCGAACCGAATAGGTTCGACGCAACTTGAGTCAAGGCAGGACTTGCTTGAACGGCTTGATCACAACATCAGCGTAGACGCCTGCCGCCACATACGGATCAGCCTTGGCCCAGGCTTGGGCATCGGCCAGGGAGGCGAACTCTGCGACGATCAGGCTACCGGTGAAACCGGCGTCGCCCGGGTCATTGCTGTCGACCGCCGGGTGCGGGCCCGCCAGCACGATGCGGCCTTCGGCTTGCAGCTGTTTCAGGCGTTCAACGTGGGCCGGGCGAACGCTCAGGCGTTTCTCCAGCGAGTTGGCGACGTCGGTGGCAATGATGGCGTAGAGCATGTCAATCCTCGGTTTTCGGCGTAGTAGGGTCGGTGTCATGCATGTGGCGCGACAGGTAGATGCCTTGAGCGACCAGGAACAGTACGGTCATGCCCAGGCTGCCGAAGACTTTGAAATCGACCCAGTAGTTCTGGAAAGTGAAGGCCACAAACAGGTTGGCGGCACCGCAGAACAGGAAAAACACGATCCAGGCGATGTTCAAGCGTGTCCACACCGGTTCCGGCAGGGTCAGCGCGTGGCCCATGATCCGCTTGATCAGCAGGCGATCACCGATGAAGTGGCTGCCGATAAATGCCAGGGCGAACAGCCAGTTCACTACCGGGGCTTTCCACTTAAGGAAGGTTTCGCTGTGGAAGGCCAGGGTCAGGCTGCCGAAGACCAGGCAGGCGATCAGGGTCAGCCATTGGCTTTTTTCCAGTTTGCGCTGGGAGATGAAGATGGCGCCGTAGACCACGAGGGAGCTGATGATCAACACGGCGGTGGCGCTGTAGATACCCCCAACCGTCAGCTCATGGCCGGCGACGTCGATGACCCTGGGGTCGAGTTTATAAACGATGAAAAACAGCAACAGCGGGATGAAGTCGATGAATTGTTTCACAGTAAGAGCCAGAAGCTGGATGTGGCGGCATAATAACAAACATCCTTGGTAGCGAAAGCGCCAGCTGACTTGAGGTTACACACTCCCGTGAATGTTGATTTGCACTGCCACAGCACGGCCTCCGACGGCGCCCTGGCGCCCGCGGTACTGGTTGCGCGTGCGTTTGAAAAAGGCGTGCGAGTCCTGGCGTTGACCGACCACGACACCCTCGAAGGCCTCGATGAGGCCCGCACAGCGGCCCATGCCCTCGGTATGCAACTGGTCAATGGCGTGGAATTGTCCTGCACCTGGGGCGGCGCGACCATTCATGTGCTGGGTTACGGTTTCGACCAAAAAGCTCTGCCACTGGTGGAGGCCATCGCTAAATTGCACGATGGCCGCTGGTTGCGGTCCGAAGAAATAAGCCGAAAACTCAGCCTTAAAGGTATGCCCAACGCCCTCGACGGCGCCCGCGCCATCCAGCAGGAGTTGGGCGATAGCGGCAATGCACCGGCCCGGCCGCATTTTGCCGATTGGATGGTGCGTGAAGGTTTTGTCAAGGACCGCGCCGAAGCCTTTCGTAAGTGGCTGGGCGCCGGCAAGTTGGGCGACGTCAAGCAACACTGGCCGACCCTGGAAGATACCGTCGAGACCCTGCGGGCTTCCGGGGCCTGGGTCAGCCTGGCGCATCCCTGGCATTACGATTTCACCCGCAGCAAGCGCCGCAAGCTGATTGCCGACTATATTGGAGCGGGCGGGCACGCAATCGAAGTGGTCAACGGGCATCAACCTGCCGAGCAGGTGGGGAGCCTGGCGATTCTTGCCCGCGAATTTGGTCTGCTGGTCAGTGCCGGCAGTGATTTTCATGGCCCAGGCGGCTGGTCCGAGATTGGCGAGTATCGCCAGGTCCCGGAAGACCTGCCGCTTTTGTGGGGGCGATTCAAGCATGACCCCATTACTGCCGCCGTCTGAACAGGTAGAACACGTGAGTCAATTCTTCCAGATTCATCCGGAAAACCCTCAAGCGCGCCTGATCAAACAGGCGGTGGAGATCATCCGCGCCGGCGGGGTGGTGATCTATCCGACTGATTCGTCCTACGCCATCGGTTGCCAGATCGGCGACAAGGGCGCGGTCGAGCGGGTCAGACGCTTGCGCCAGTTGGACGACAAGCACAATTTCGCGCTGATCTGCAGCGACCTGTCCCAACTCGGGCTGTTCGCCAAAGTCGACACTGGCACTTTCCGCCTGCTCAAGGCCCACACGCCGGGGCCGTACACCTTTATTCTCAATGCCACCCGCGAAGTGCCGCGCCTGTTACTGCACCCGAAGAAGCGCACCATCGGCCTGCGCGTGCCGGAGCACCCCATCGCCCTGGCGCTGCTGGCTGAGTTGGGTGAGCCGTTGATGAGCGTGTCGTTGATTTTGCCCGGTGAAACCGAGCCGCTTTACGACCCGTACGAAATGCGCCAATTGCTGGAAAAGCAGGTGGACCTGATCATCGATGGCGGCTACGGCGGCAATAAAGCGTCCACCGTGATCAACCTGGCCGACGGCGAGCCGGAAGTGGTGCGTGTTGGCTGCGGCGACCCGACGCCCTTTATGGTTGAGGCCTGAATGTCGGTCGTGGAAACCGTCGACAGCCAGGCGGGCGCTCAGCAGGAACTGCCATTTGCAATGGTCTATGGCCAGGCCGTGCTGGAAATGCCGCTGGATTTGTACATTCCGCCTGACGCTCTGGAAGTCTTCCTTGAAGCCTTCGAAGGCCCGCTGGACTTGCTGCTGTACCTGATCCGCAAGCAGAACATCAACATCCTCGATATCCCGGTGGCGGAAATCACCCGTCAGTACATGGGCTATGTCGAGTTGATGCAGTCGGTGCGTCTGGAACTGGCTGCCGAGTACCTGGTGATGGCCGCCATGCTCGCCGAGATCAAGTCGCGCATGCTGTTGCCGCGCTCGGAGACGATCGAAGCCGAAGAAGACGACCCGCGCGCCGAATTGATCCGCCGCCTGCAAGAGTACGAACGCTTCAAGGCTGCCGCCGAAGGCATTGACGGCTTGAGCCGCGTCGGTCGGGATGTGGTAGTCCCCAAACTCGACGCCCCGGAAGCCCGGGCGCGCAAGCTGTTGCCGGACGTGAGCCTGGAAGAATTGTTGATGTCCATGGCCGAGGTATTGCGCCGTGGCGACATGTTTGAAAGCCACCAGGTCAGCCGCGAGGCCCTGTCCACCCGCGAGCGCATGAGTGATGTGCTCGAACGCCTCAAGGGCGGCGGGTTTGTGCCGTTTGTCGAGCTGTTTACCAAAGAGGAAGGGCGCCTGGGGGTGGTGGTGACCTTTATGGCGATCTTAGAGCTGGTCAAGGAGTCCTTGGTCGAGCTGGTCCAGAATGAGCCTTTTGCGGCTATCCACGTGCGGGCGCGAGCCGAATAAAGAGCTGAATCGATGAATTTGACTGAACCCCGCGAACTGGCCCCGCTGCTGGAGGCCTTTCTACTGGCCTCGGGTAAACCGCAATCGTTGGAGCGCCTGTTCGAACTTTTCGAAGAGGCCGAGCGCCCGGAGCCGCCGGTGTTCAAGAAGGCGCTGGAGATCCTGCGCAAGTCCTGCGACGGCCGTGCCTTTGAACTGCGCGAAGTGGCGTCGGGTTATCGCCTGCAGATTCGTGAGAAATTTTCCCCGTGGGTCGGCCGTTTGTGGGAAGAGCGCCCGCAGCGTTACTCCCGGGCAATGCTCGAAACCATGGCGCTGATTGCCTATCGCCAGCCGATTACCCGGGGCGAGATCGAGGACGTACGCGGTGTGGCGGTCAACAGCCATATCGTCAAGACCCTGCTGGAGCGCGAGTGGATCCGCATCGTCGGCTACCGCGACGTGCCGGGTAAACCGGCGATGTTCGCCACCACCAAAGTGTTCCTCGACCACTTCAACCTGAAAAACCTCGACGACCTGCCGCCGCTTGCTGAACTGCGCGAGATGGAGCCGGACCCTGTGCTGGACTTTGACGATGCGCCGGTGCCCGCCAGCTTGCAGGAACTGGCTGACGCCAGTGCCGAGCCGGAAGAGCCGAAGGACGAAACCAGTTTCCACACCTTGCTGCTGGAACTGGACGATATGGAGCAGGGCATCAAGACCGATTTTGACGATTTGCTGCGCGATGGCGCCGTTGAGCCTGAAAGCCAGGTGAATGATGAGCCTGAGCCTGAAGTCGAGACGGAGCCTGAGCCGGAACCCGAGGAAGACATCCTCGGCGTTGCTGAAGCTCGCGAGAAACTCCTGGCTGCCGTCGCCGCCCTTGAACAACCACCACTGAGCGACGAAGAGGCCGAAGCCCGCGCACTGGCCGAAGCCATCGAAAACGAGCGCCGCCAGTTCGAAGATTGACGCCGAACCCCTGTGGGCGCTGAGCAGCGATTGCTGGCCCTGGGCACCACCGGTCGGCGGAAAAATTAATGACTTGGTGCTTATCGACTAGTCTCTGATGCGCAACGTGCGCTATGCGCGTATGATTCGCGACCCTTTGGCGACGTATTCGCCCAAAGCCCCGCTTTCAACACTCCTCAGGCCACGCCTGAATCGACCCACCGGGAGGTGCTTAAGATGAACGACAAAGACCAGAACGACAGCCAGGAAATCGGCCCAGCAGGCGAAAAACTGCAAAAGGTGCTGGCACGTATCGGCGTGGGCTCGCGCCGCGACGTCGAAGCCTGGATCACCCAGAAGCGCATCAAGGTCAACGGCGTCGAGGCTACCCTCGGCCAGCGCGTCGACCTGCATGACGCAATCACCATTGATGGCAAGGTCATCAAGCGTGAAGAGGCCGCCGAATCGGTGCGCCGCGTCATCATGTACAACAAGCCTGATGGTGAAATCTGCACCCGTGACGACCCGGAAGGCCGTCCGACCGTGTTCGACAAGATGCCAAAGCCGAAAGAGGGCCGCTGGATCAACATCGGCCGTCTCGACATCAACACCACCGGCTTGCTGATGTTCACCACCGACGGTGAGTTGGCTAACCGCCTGATGCACCCGTCCTACGAGATGGACCGTGAATACGCGGTACGTGTTCGTGGTGAAGTCGATGACGAGATGATCGAACGCCTGAAAGCCGGCGTAGTTCTTGAAGACGGCCCGGCCAAGTTCACCGACATCAAGCAAGCTCCCGGCGGTGAAGGCTTCAACCACTGGTACCACTGCGTGGTGATGGAAGGCCGTAACCGTGAAGTACGTCGCCTGTGGGAATCCCAGGGCCTGGTGGTCAGCCGCCTGAAGCGCGTGCGTTTCGGTCCGGTGTTCTTGAACTCCGACCTGCCGATGGGCCGCTGGCGCGAAATGAGCCAATACGAAGTCGACATCCTCAGCGCCGAAGTTGGCCTGACGCCAGTCGCCATGCCGCAGATGAACGCCAAGAGCAAAGACAAGCTTGAGCGTATGCAGCGTAAATCGTCGCGCCCTGTGGCCCGCACCGAACGTGTTGCCCGCACGCTGCGCCCAGCGCTGAATGCACCGGCTACCGGTGGTCGTATCTCCCGCGAGCCGCAGATCGAAGGTGAGCGTCGCCCAACCGCGCCATCGCGTCAGGAAGGTGATCGTGCCCCACGCACGCCGCGTCCAGCCCCGGCGGGTGGTCGCAGCAACCGTGGTGAAGCGGATCGCCCAGCTGACAACGCCAGCACCAAGCGCCCAGCCAAGCCGGCGGCGAACAAGCGTCCTGGCCCGAAACTGGTCGCGGACGAGCCGTCGGGCAAGCGCCGTGGCGCACCGGCCGGTTCCGGCCAGCGTCCTGGTTTTGGTCGCAAGAAGCCGCAGTGATTTAGTCGCTGCATAAAAAAACGCCAACCCTAGGGTTGGCGTTTTTTTTAGACCTGGAATTTGGTAACCCAATCAACGGTGGGAGCTGGCAAGCCAGCTCCCACCGTTGTATCTCCAGCGTTCATGAGGTCAGAACGCAAATGTCCCGTCAAACACCGGCTTGTCATCCAGCGCCAACACTCCGCTGGCAAAGATCAAGTCCAGGTGATGGCTGCCTTTCTGCCCGCCGCCCAGGCCCAAGTGCAGTCCGCAATGGCGCTCCTCGAAGCCTGCATTGCGCGCATACAGGTCCTTGACCCCTTCGTTGGTACCAATCCCCAATTCCTCCACACGCCGGTTCGATGGGTTGGCATTCAAGTATTTGTTGAAGTCATCCGCGAGCCCCGGCACGTCACTGGCGACGCTGCAGATGGTCGAGTTCTCGATCCACAGCTCCAACGGTGATTGCAGCACGCCATATTTACGTGCGAAGGGGATGGTGCTGAGAAAGGTGCCGACAAACCTCACCTGGCCGTTGATGGCCTCGCTGTGGGTGGCGATCTCGCCGGGGGCCAGGTCGTGGTTGCCGACACCATTGATGTTGGTCCACTTCTTGATGCTGCTCATCGGCGTCTCAAGGCGTGAGCCGTGCTTGTCGGTAAAGCTCAGCACGTTGGCCTGGGACATACGCCGGATCAGCGTGGCGTTGAGGTCGGCAATGCGCTGCGGTTCGACGCTGAAGGTGTCGTAGAAATAGTCGCCATAATCCTTGAACAGCAGGGATTTCTTCCAGTGCTCGGCCATCACGCCTTGCAGGGCGCGGATAAAGTCCGGGCCTTCGGCGCGTGGGTTGGGCAATGTCGAGGAGTCGTAGAGAAACAGGTACAGGTCGCAGGTGCGGATGGCCTCTGTGAGGGCCTCGCTGGCAGCCAGGTCCAGACGCTGCACCTGGAAGTTGAAACGGGCGGCGCTGCCGTGTGTGATCGCCTGGGCGATGGCGTCGTAGCGCTCGGTATGGCCCAGCAGCACGGTCGGGCGGCTCAGGCCGTTGAGGGCCGGGTGGTGAGCAAGGTAGTAGAGGAAGTGTTCGACGGCGCGGGCCTTGTCCATGACGGGTGTCCTTCTGTGCCTTGGGTAAGGGGGCAGGTGCCGTGCACAGCACCTGCCGGATGCCTGCCGGTTTCTAGAAAGGCCACATCGCGGTGCCAAAGGGCACAACGGCATCGGCTTGCATCATTTCAACGGCGGCCTCATGGGTCGGCGCTTCAAACCAATCGTCGAGTTGCAGTTCGGTTTCCAGGTCGTTTTCCAGTGCTTGCATGGTGTATCTCCTAGAGGACGTTGTTTGAGAACGGCTTGCCAGCGGGCTTCGCTGGGCAAGTGAGAGAACCTAGGAGAGTGTGTTTCGGAATGCAAAATATTTATTGACACGGTCTCATTTGGATTTTTTGTTCTGTTTTTTCGCCGTTCTTTTTATCCAGAAAAAACAAAGTATTGGTGAGGGTAATTCGTCGGAAATTTCCTACTGACATTTTTCCGTTTACTGACGGACTATGTCCGGCTGTAACGCTTATTTTCCGCCTTGTAACGATTAATTTACGGAAAAAGCGCGGCATTATTGAGGGGTATCACGCTGTAAGGAATGCCTGACAGATTGTCACGGGCGCATCCCGAGGGCGGCCCGAAGCTGTTGAGCGGTGTACAATGCGCCGCGTTTTACTGTGACCCCCCTTGCGTACCCACGCAAAAGGCCAAGACCTCAGGGTTTATCCCCCCTGATCACTCCGCCTGGCCACGAGCCAGACGGGTTCGATTTCGTCACAGATAAAAACAAACAGGTGACGCATGACCGTTAGAAAGACGCTGTACTCCTGGTGCCTGCGCTGGGGTTTGAGCGGCGCTGCTTGAGTCGAGATTCACGGCAGCAACGTGCATTCAACATCATCAAACCTTGCGTGAGACCCTTTTCATGAGTGGACCCCATTCCTCTTCAGGCGAGCTGAAACGCGGCCTGAAAAATCGGCACATCCAGTTGATCGCCCTCGGTGGCGCCATCGGCACCGGCCTGTTCCTGGGCTCGGCCGGGGTGCTCAAATCCGCCGGCCCGTCGATGATCCTGGGCTATGCCATCTGCGGCTTTATCGCCTTCATGATCATGCGCCAACTCGGCGAAATGATCGTCGAAGAGCCGGTCGCCGGCTCCTTCAGCCACTTTGCCCACAAGTACTGGGGCGGTTTCGCCGGCTTTCTGTCGGGCTGGAACTGCTGGATTCTGTACATCCTGGTGGGTATGTCGGAGCTGACGGCCGTCGGCAAGTACGTGCACTACTGGTGGCCGGAGATCCCGACCTGGGTTTCGGCGGCGGCGTTCTTCGTGCTGATCAACCTGATCAACCTGGCCAACGTCAAAGTGTTTGGTGAAGCCGAATTCTGGTTTGCCATTATCAAAGTGGTGGCTATCGTCGGCATGATCGCTCTGGGCAGCTATATGCTGGTGAGCGGCAGCGGCGGCCCGCAAGCTTCGGTCAGCAACCTGTGGGAGCACGGCGGCTTTTTCCCCCATGGTGTGGGCGGTTTGGTGATGGCCATGGCGATCATCATGTTCTCCTTCGGCGGCCTGGAAATGCTCGGCTTTACCGCTGCCGAAGCTGACCAGCCGCGCACTGTGATCCCGAAGGCGATCAACCAGGTGATCTACCGCATCCTGATTTTCTACATCGGTGCACTCGTGGTGCTGTTGTCGCTGACACCGTGGGACAGCCTGCTGGCGACTCTCAACGCGTCCGGCGATGCCTATAGCGGCAGCCCGTTTGTGCAGGTGTTCTCGATGCTGGGCAGCAACACGGCCGCGCACATCCTTAACTTCGTGGTGCTGACCGCTGCGCTGTCGGTGTACAACAGCGGCACGTACTGCAACAGCCGCATGCTGCTGGGCATGGCCGAGCAGGGCGATGCGCCCAAGGCCCTGGCCAAGATCGACAAGCGCGGTGTGCCGGTGCGTTCGATCCTTGCTTCGGCGGCCGTCACTCTGGTGGCGGTGCTGATGAACTACCTGATCCCGCAACACGCGCTGGAACTGCTGATGTCGCTGGTGGTTGCCACGCTGGTGATCAACTGGGCGATGATCAGCTTCTCCCACTTCAAGTTCCGCCAACACATGAACCGCACCGGCCAGGTGCCGCTGTTCAAGGCGCTGTGGTACCCGTATGGCAACTACATCTGCCTGGCGTTCGTGGCGTTTATCCTGGTGATCATGCTGATGATTCCGGGGATTCAGGTGTCGGTGTACGCGATCCCGGTGTGGGTGGCGTTTATGGCGGTGTGCTACTGGATCAAGAACAAGCGCAGTGCCGAAGCGGCGCTGACCACTGCGAGTGCGGCGTTGAAGTAAGCTGCCTCCCGTAATATAGAAAACCCGGCGCCTTGCCGGGTTTTTTGTGGGCGCGGGCAGGTTAGACTCGCGCCTCGTTTCAATCGACTCTTGCCGGGAGGCCTCATGCAGCACACCGATATCGACGGTGGCATCTTTCAGCGTGACGACTTGGAAGACCTGATCGACCAGCACAGCGGGCCCTTGCGCCTGATGGGCGTTGACTTGAGTGGGGCCGATCTGTCACGGATGGTGCTGGATCACTGGGTGTTCGAACGCTGCATTTTGGCCCAGACGTCTTTCCTCGGCTCGCGTCTGGAAGGCAGTCAGTGGAAAAGTTGCCGGGCCGGCCACGCGGTCTTCGAGGCGGCGAACCTACTGGAAGCGCAGTTCGACAGTTGCGATCTGAACAACACCCGTTGGCAGCGTAGCAAGCTGTCCCAGGCCAACTTTGAGCACTGCAAGCTGACCGGCGCCAACTTCACCCATTGTGCGTCCCTGGGCCTGAGCTTCAACGAAACCCGGCTCAACAGCGCCTTTTTATCCGGGCTGTCGTTTGCCCGAACAGTGCTGAATAACCTGGATTTCTCCGACAGCGACCTGTCGGATGCCGACTTTCGCAAGGCTGAACTGATCGACTGCAGCCTCGCCCACGCCCGCATCAATGGCGCCAATTTCGCCGGTGCCGACCTGCGCGGCGCGGATTTGAGCGGGTTTCGCCTCAATGATGCCAAACTGTTCAAAGGCGCCGTGATTTCCAAAGCCCAGGCGTCGATGTTGTTATCCGAGTTGGGCTTGTCCGTTGCTTAAGGTTTTTGAGTCATGCTGGTAATTTCCAACAACGTGCACTTGCCTGATGCCGAGATCGAGCTGACCGCCATTCGCGCCCAGGGCGCCGGCGGGCAGAACGTCAACAAGGTGTCGAGTGCGGTGCACCTGCGTTTTGACATTCCGGCATCGTCATTGCCGGAGTTTTACAAGGAGCGGTTACTGGCGCTGCGTGACAGCCGGATCACCAGCGAAGGCGTGCTGGTGCTCAAGGCCCAGCAATATCGAACCCAGGAACAGAACCGTGCCGATGCGCTGGAACGCCTGGTGGAATTGATCCTCAGCGCCACCAAGGTCGAGAAAAAGCGCCGCCCGACCAAACCCACATTGGGTTCGAAAAAGCGCCGGTTGGAATCCAAGACCAAGCGCGGCAGCATTAAAGCCGGGCGCGGCAAAGTGGATTTCTAGGCGTCGCGGGCTTCACGGGCCTTGGGCGCTTGCCGGTACAGGTACACACTTAGCAGCAAGCCACCTGCGGCTGCGAGGGCGGCGAACAGGAAGATCGACGCAAAGCCGAAGCCTGCCGCCACAGCCCCAGCCAGCGGGCCGGTGATCCCCAACGATAAGTCGATAAACAGCGAGTAAGCCCCCACCGCCGAACCACGGCTGGAGGCCGGCACCAGGTTGACCGCCTCCACCCCCAGCGCCGGAAACACCAGGGAAAAGCCGAACCCGCTCAATGCCGCACCGGCCAATGCCAAGTGGGCATCCGGTGCCAGCCACAGCAACAGCAGGCCAAGGATTTCCACCGACAGGCAGGCAATCGCCACGCGAAAGCCGCCGATACGGTTGATCAAGTTGCCGAACAGCAGGCGCGCGCCGATAAAGCTGGCACCGAACAGGCTCAAGGCCCACACCGCGTTATCCCAATGTTGGGTGGTGTAATACAGGGTGATAAAGGTGGCGATGGTGCCAAAGCCGATCGAGCCCAACGCCAGCGCACAGCCGTGGGGCAGCACTCGGCCCAACACATTCATGAAAGGTAGGCGCACTCCGGCAACAATGGGTGCTGCTTCCTTGTTCCAGGCCAATAGCAAGCCCAGGATCGCCAGCAGGATGATGCTGACGCCCATGCTCCACAGCCCGAAATAACTGACCAGCAGCACCCCAAGCGGTGCGCCGACGGCCAGTGCGCCGTAACTGGCGATACCGTTCCACGAGATGACTTTGGCCGTATTCGCCGCGCCAACGCGGCCGATGCCCCAGCCAATGGCACCCGAGCCCACCAGGCTTTCGGCGCTGCCCAACACCAGTCGGCCGATCAGCAAGCTGCCGAGGCTGATGGCCGGCAGGCTTGAAAACCACGCGGCCAGCAACATGAACACGCCACTCAGGCCACAGCCCACCAAGCCGATCAGCACCGCACGCTTGCTGCCCAGGTTATCGATGATTTTTCCGGCATAGGGGCGGCTTAGCAAAGTGGCCAGGTATTGCACGCTGATCACCAGGCCTGCGATGACTGCGCCATAGCCCAACTGACTGTGGACATAGCCCGGCAGCACGGCCAGGGGAATGCCGATATTCAGGTAGCCGATAAAGGTGAACAAGACGATGGAAACAACTTGCAGCGTGACCGCCATGGGGCGCTGGGTTTCTGGCATGGGAGAGGTCCACTGTCGCAGCAGTAAAAGATAGGCTGCTAATAATACCGGCGCTTTGGTCGGGCAGGGCGGCAAAAAATCAAAAACGTCAGATCAAAAAGACATCAAGGTTGGGCAGGGGCCAGCAGTTGCGTGGTTACCAGCGCAGCCAGGGCATTTTCCTGGGTGCCGAAGCGCTTGAGCAGCACGGCTTGTTTGTCCGCGCTGAGGCGGTTCCAGACGTCGACCATCTGCAAGGCAGCGTCGAGTACAGCAGCATCCGGGGTGTTGGGGAGGGTATCGGTCATGGCGGGTATCTCAGGTGATTCAGGCAGTGTGGAAAGCGCTCAAAGGTGCGCTTTCCACACAGTCTGGTACGGCGTCAGTCCTGGCTTTCGCTGTCGACTGGTTTTGCTTCTTTGGCCTCAGGCTGCTCGTTGCCGGCCTGCTGCGGTGTTGGCTGCTCAGTTGGGTGCAGGCTTGGGAAGGGGAGATTAGGTATCTCGTGCATCGTCGTCGCTCCTCGCAAGGTCTGTTTTTTCAATCGCAGGTGATTCCGCGCTCTCAAAAAGCCTTGGCAGGATACAGCACTGAAAATGACAAAAAGATTTTAATCTCGGCGGATGTACGAATTTTCATCGTTTAAACGCAAGTGACATGAGGTCACACCCTTAGAACGGCACCTTGCCAAGGATCATGTCGCGGTACATCACAAAGTCCCCCAGCAAGCTGTAGAACGGGTGCTGAAAGGTCGCCGGGCGGTTCTTTTCGAAGAAGAAGTGGCCAACCCAGGCAAAGCTGTAACCGGCGATCGGCAAGGCCAGCAGCAGGCCCAATGAACCTCTGCCGATGGCATAGGCCAGAATGCCAATCACCAGCGTGGTGCCGATAAAGTGCAGGCGTCGGCAAGTGCTGTTGCCGTGCTCACTCAGGTAGTACGGGTAGAAATCGGCGAAGCTGTTGAATTGCCTGATATTTTCCACGGTGGCTGGCCCTTTGATTGTTAGGCCGCCCAACAGATGTTCGGCGGGGAGCTTATTTGAGTCTAGAGTGATCAGTGGTAACAGCCAGTGACAATAGATGCCACTTTAGTATCCTTGGCTTCCTGGCTGCCGTTTAAGCCTGCTTTTTTAAGAAGACGCCATGAGCGAACGAACAACTTCTGCAAGCTGGGCGATGGGGATAGTCAAGGCGTTGGAAATGGACGGCCTGGACTGCCGTGCCTTGTTCAAGCAACTGGGCCTGGACTACGCAGCCCTCAGTGACCCCGATGCGCGTTTTCCGCAAGACTCCATGACCCGGTTGTGGCAGCGGGCAGTGGAGTTGTCGGGCAACCCGGCGATTGGCCTGAACATGGGCAAGGTGGTGCGCCCTGCGTCGTTTCATGTGGCCGGTTATGCGCTGATGTCCAGCAATACGCTGGCCGAAGGTTTCATGCGCCTGGTGCGCTACCAACGGATCATCGCCGAAAGCGCCGACTTGAGTTTCCGACTATTACCTGAAGGCTATGCGCTGATTCTGACGGTGCACGGCGATCACCTGCCGCCGACCCGGCAAAGCGCCGAAGCTTCGTTGGCCAGTGCGCTGGCGTTGTGCGGCTGGCTGACCGGCCGCACCCTGCAACCGCGCAAAGTGCTGGTGCAGGGCGACCAACCGGCGGACCTGGCGCCCTACAAGCAGGCGTTTCATGCGCCGCTGGAATTTAACGCGCCCTATGACGCACTGATTTTTGAACGGGCCGACATGGAAGCGCCGCTGCCCACGGCCAATGAGGCCATGGCGTTGTTACACGATCGATTTGCCGGCGAGTACCTGGCGCGTTTTTCTGAAAGCCGCGTGACCCACAAGGCGCGACAGGTGTTATGCCGTCTGTTGCCCCAGGGCGAGCCCAAGCGCGAAGTGGTGGCCCAGACCCTGCACCTGTCCCAGCGCACCTTACAGCGGCGGTTACAGGAGGAAGGCACCAGCTTCCAGACCCTGCTCGACGACACGCGCCGCGAACTCGCCGAGCAATACCTGGCGCAGCCGAGCATGACCCTGCTGGAAATTGCCTATCTGTTGGGTTTTGCCGACCCGAGTAATTTCTTCCGCGCGTTTCGCCGCTGGTTCGATGCCACGCCCGGCGAATACCGGACGCGGTTGCTGGAAGCCTCGACGGTCAGTGACGCCAAAACGCAGGAATGCACAGAACAAAGACTGTGATGATTTCCAGGCGACCCAACAGCATGCCGAACGACAAGATCCACTTGGCCGCATCCGGCAGGCTGGCGAAGTTACCGGCTGGGCCAATGGTTTCGCCCAGGCCCGGGCCGACGCCGGACACGGTACTGGCGGCGCCGGTCAGAGCAGTCATCCAGTCCAGCCCCAGCAACGACAGGGCCAGGGCGATGGCGCAGATGGTGATGGCGAAGAAAAACGAGAAGGTCAGAATCGACCGCACGATCTCCTCGTCGAGGCGATGGCCGTTGTACTTTTGCTTGATCACTGCCCGTGGGTGAATCAGCTGGTTCAAGTTGGCCTTGAGCAGGATATAGGCGACCTGGAAGCGGAAGATCTTGATTCCGCCGGCCGTCGAGCCCGAGCAGCCGCCGACAAAACCCAGGTAGAAGAACAACATCAGTGAGAAGTTGCCCCAGATGCTGTAGTCCCCCAGCGCAAAACCGGTGGTGGTTACCACTGATGTGACGTTCACTGCCACATGGCGCAGCGCGTCCAGCCAGTGCAAATCGGTGGTCCACCAATACCAGGTGCCGAGTACCAGCCAGGTCACGATCAGCAAGCCGAGTAAGCCTTGCACCTGCTGATCCTTGATCAATGCCCGACGGTTGCCGCGTAACGTCGCCACATACAGGGTGAACGGCAAGCTGCCGAGAATCATCACCACTACCGCCACCCAGTGCACCGCCGGTTGTTTCCAGTGGGCCAGGGATTCATCCGAGGTGGAAAAGCCACCCGTGGAAATCGCTGACATTGCGTGGTTGATCGCATCGAACAGGCCCATCCCGGCCCACCAGAACGCCAGGCTACCCAGGATGGTGATACCCACATATGTCGCCACAATCAGCCGCGCCACCATGTGTGAGCGCGGCATGACCTTTTCCGAGCGGTCTGAGGACTCGGTCTGGAACAGGCGCATGCCACCAATGC
The DNA here is from genome assembly GCF_001870435.1 of Pseudomonas costantinii. Classification (GTDB taxonomy): domain Bacteria; phylum Pseudomonadota; class Gammaproteobacteria; order Pseudomonadales; family Pseudomonadaceae; genus Aquipseudomonas; species Aquipseudomonas costantinii. Next base: position 126,576 of record NZ_MDDR01000025.1, read on the forward strand.
GCAGCAGCGGCAGGATCGCCACCGCCATGCCGATAAAGCCGATGCCGCCGAGCCAGTGCAGGAGCGAGCGCCACATCAGAATGCCGGGGGACATGCTGTCCAGGCCGCTCAATACGGTTGACCCGGTGGCGGTGATGCCGGACATGCTTTCGAAAAAAGAGTCGGTGTAGCTGATGTGCTGGGTCAGCAAAAAGGGCAGCGCGGCGAAGATGCACACCACCAGCCAACTGCTGACCGTCAGCAGGTACATGTCGCGGGGGCGTAGGTGTACGTGTTCGGGGCGGCCGGGGATGACCAGGGCCAGGCCTGCGATAAAGGTGATCATGCTGGCCCACAGGAACGAGGGCAGGTCGCTGGTGCGTTCGAAGATCACCAGGGTGGCCATCGGGATGACCATGGCGATCGCGAGGGTGATCAGGAAGATGCCGATGATGAAACCGATGATGCGTAGGGTCGGCAACGCCATGAAATTTGCTCGGGTGGTAGGCTAATGAGGCGCCATTCTACCTGCGGTGGGGGGGGTGTAAACCTTGCGGGCTGTTCTGTGTGTATATCCGTTGCTGCGGTCACGGCCTCTATTGGTTCCGCCCTTACGGCGGGTCACTTTTGGAAAAGAGTCCCAAAAGTAACCAAAAGGGCTCTTGCCCCACCACTCGGCACCTCGCCTAGGCTCGGTGTGCCCGCACGCAGGCTTGAATCCGTGGGCCGCCGCGATGGGCCATCCTTGGCCCAGCGCGGCTAACCCGGCGTCCTGCCGGGTCACCCACGGATTCAAGCCTGCGTGCGGCCAGCGTGGTTAATGGGGCGCCTGAGATCAAGATCAAAAGCAAAAGCACGGCGGCCTGAAAGCCGACCTGAGTGGTGTGGATCAAAAGCCAGATCAGAAGCAGGGCAGATTGCAGTTTCCCTGATGTATGGAACTCCCACATTCCGATCGCTTTTGATCTACACCACTCAGGTTGGCTTTCAGGCCGCCGTGCTCTGCTTTTGATCTTTTTGATCTTGATCTTAGGCGCCCCATTAACCACGCTGGCCGCAAGTAGGCACGGTGGAGCGGGTAAACCGGCAAGGATGCCGGTTTAGCCGCGCTGGGCCAGGGATGGCCCATCGCGGCGACCCGCGCAGCCGTGCCGGAGTGCGGGCACACCGAGCCACAGCGAGGTGCCGAGTGGTGGGGCAAGAGCGTTTTGCTTACTTTTGCGCTGTTCAAAAGTGAGCCGCCGTAAGGGCGGAACCATACGCGGCCGTGACCGCAGCAACGGATATGTACCCAAAAGCCCCCATAAAAAAAGGCGACCCAAAGGCCGCCTCATTCAACACAACACTAGATCAAAACTCGTGATCAGCATTATCCGGGTTCAAATCACTGATCCCCAACTTACCCGCAGCCGCCTCAATCGACCCCGTCTGCTTAACCAACGCAGCGATTGCGTCACGCACGATCTGATTGCCCTTGTCGTTACCGGCGGCGATCAACTGGTCGTAGTGCTCACCGTTGTTGGCGTGATCAACCATGACCTGGATCTTCGCTTCAGTCGACGCCAGGTCAGCCTTCAGCGCCGAGTCGGCAGCCGGATCAACTTTGGCCACCAACGAGGACAAGCTGGCGCCAGTCATCTTGTTGCCGTCAACACGGGTGTACTCACCCAGATAAACGTTACGAATACCCTTGGCATCGTAGAAGTGCGAGTTGTGGGTGTTGTCGCTGAAGCAATCCTGCTCGTCTTCCGGCGAGTTGGCCTCCAGGGAAACTTTCATACGCTCACCGGCCAGTTCACCCAGGGACAGGCTGCCCATGCCGAACAACATCTTACGCAGACCGTCGGTGGCAGGTTCTGCCTCCAGGGTGGCGCGGTAGTTGTCTTCGACGTTGGGTTTCCAGTTGCCGACCATTTCTTCCAGGTCGCTGACCAGCAATTGGGTCACGGCGCGCAGGTAAGTGCGGCGGCGCTCGTTGTGGCCACCGGTAGCACCGTCACCGGTCATGTAGTCCGAAGCCGGGCGGTTGCCCGCGCCTGGGCCGGTGCCATTGAGGTCTTGGCCCCACAGCAGGAATTCAATGGCGTGGTAGCCGGTGGCGACGTTCGCTTCGGAACCGCCCAGCTCATTGAGGCTGGCGAGTTTTTCCGGGGTGATGTCTTTGACGTCGACCTTGTCTTCGCCGACCTGGATCTGGGTGTTGGCGATGATATTGGCGTTGGCGCCTGGGTTACCCAGCGCGTGCTCGTAGGATTTGTCGACGTAGTCGATCAGGCCTTCGTCCAAAGGCCAGGCGTTCACTTGGCCTTCCCAGTCGTCGATGATGGTGTTACCGAAACGGAACACTTCGCTCTGCAGGTACGGTACGCGAGCGGCGACCCAGGCGGTACGGGCCGCTTTCAAGGTTTGATCGTTCGGGTTGGCGAGGAAGGTGTCGATCGCAGTCTGCAGGGTTTTCGCCGTAGATTCGGCATCGCTGTACACCGCGAACACCATGTCAGCGTAATGCGCGACCACGGCCTTGGCAGCAGCCTCATCAACCTGGCCGGCGGCTGCCGCTGGAGCGGTAGTGCTGGCCGTCGGGGTCGGCGCTTGAGGCGCGGCGGCCTTGTCTTTACCTTCGCCGCAACCGGCGAGAGAAATGGCAATGGCCAGCAGACTGGCGGTGGCCAGGGGCATACGAATCATGGCGAACATCCTGCTTCGGTTGTTGAGAGGGCGCGCGGGGGAGCGCAAAAACTGCGACATAATGCGAAAGATTTGCATTTTGTGTAAAGGGTTATACGTGGGAAATATTTAGTATCGTTTGGTTATTTCAGAGAATCGCCGCGTTATTACGCTCGGCATGTTTCAAGAAAGCCGCCAACTCCCGAGCTTGCAGCGGTTTGCTGTAGTGGTAGCCCTGGCCCTCGTGGCAGCCCTCAGAAATGATGTAGGCCTCCTGCTCGGCGGTTTCCACGCCCTCGGCGATCACCTGCATGCCCAGGCTTTTGCCCAATTGGATGATGGCGCGCACGATGGTTGCATCGTCGTCGTCATCCAGCAGGTCCTGGACGAAACTCTTGTCGATCTTGATTTTGTCCAGCGGCAGGCTTTTCAGATAGCTCAAGGACGAATAGCCGGTGCCGAAGTCATCAATGGCGATCAACGCACCGGAACGACGCAGGCTCAGCAAGTGCTGGGCGGCGGTGCTGATGTCTTCCATCAGGCCGGTCTCGGTGACTTCAAGCTCAAGGCTACGCGGCGGCAGGCGGTAGATCTGCATCAGGTTGTTGATCACCCGTGGCAACTCGGTGTGGTGCAACTGCACGGTGGACAGATTGACCGCCATGCGCAGCGTGGTGAAGCCCAGGTCATGCCATTCGCGCAATTGTCGGCAGGCCTGGTCCAGCACCCATTCGCCAATCGGGATAATGGTGCCGTTTTGTTCCGCCAACGGGATGAACAAGTCCGGCGGCACCAGGCCGTGTTCCGGGTGTTGCCAGCGGATCAGCGCTTCCACGCCGACCACGCGGTGGTCGCGGTAGCTGATCTGCGGTTGATACACCAAGTGGAACTGTTCACGGCTCAGGGCATCGCGCAGGTCTTTTTCCAGCTCGCGACGCCGACGCATTTCACTGTCGACGCTGGCGATATAGAACTGATAGCGGTTGCGCGAGCGGCTTTTGGCCAGGGTCATGGTCTGTTCGGATTTTTGCAGCAACTTCTCGGTGCTGTCGCCGTCTTCCGGGAACAGGGTGATGCCGATGGTCGCGCGCAGGCGGATCTGATCCTGGTCGAGAGCGAATTCGGCCTCCAGGTCATCCAGGATGCTTTGCGCCAGTTCGGCGGCTTCGTAAGGTTGGTCGATATCGGCCTGCACCAGCGCGAATTGGTCGCCGCCCAGGCGCGCGAGGGTGCCGAGACGGCCGCTGTGGGCGCGCAAGCGATCAGCCAGGGCCAGCAGCAATTTGTCGCCGGCTTGGTAAGTGAACTGTTCGTTGACGCTTTTGAAGTCATCCAGCCCCACGCACAACACCGCGACTCGGCGTTGCCGACGACCGGCGTCGATCAGGATCTTGTCCAGCTGTTCCTGCAACTTCTGACGATTCGGCAAGCCCGTGAGGAAATCATACTGGGCCATACGCAGCAGGCTGGATTCTGCTTCGTGACGCAAATGGGTGTTGCGTTCGATGGATTCGAGCAATTGGTTGGCGGTGTTGATCCACAGCCCCAGTTCGTTGCGTTCGTGCCCTTTGAGCTGGGGAATTTTGTGCTCGCTGGGCCGATCCGGGTTGATCGAGGTCAGGTGCTCGATAATCCGCGACAGCGGTTTGGTCAGCAGCCAGTGATAGACCAGGTACAACACAAGACCCATGGCCAGGGCGCGCAGCACGCCGGAAATAAAGATGATTACCGAGCTGACAAGAAAACCTTTGCCGTAGTTGGCGGTGTCCAGGGTGATGCTCAGGTCGCCGTAATACTCGCTGTAGGGGCCTTTGCCGACTAATGAGGTGGTGAAGGTGCGCTCCTGGCCAAGAATCAGGTCGGTCAGCCAGCGGGTAGGCGATTGCTGCAACGCACGGGTTTTTTCCGCAAGCATGGTTTCGTTGGGATGGCCAATGGATGCCATGCGCACGGCATCGTCCTGAAACAGGCCTTCGATCACCTGCATGCCCATCTCGCGGTCCAAGCTGTAGACGGCCTGGGTCGAGGGGTCGCGAAACATGTCGAGAATACGCTGGGCATCGCCTGCCACGGCCTGGCGCGTCTTGTAGGCATCGAAAACGATTTGCGCTGCGCTCAACGCCACGCCCACGATCAATGCCGACAGCAGCACAACCCGTAGCAACTTCACCGACAAGCTGTTCCTGAGTTCCAGCTTCAAAGGGTCATTCCTTGTTCCATGCGGGTAGCCTCAATATGCCATGAGTATTGGCAATCTCGTGATGGCAGTCAAAGGAACATTAGGGCATCGGCGGGTTTGACGAGGAACTTGAGGCGGGTAGGGGTCAGGCGGATGTATATCCGCCTGCCTTGGTCAACTGCGCGGGCACGGGTGTTACGAGAAATTGATATTCACGTTGCTGCTGGCCGCGTTGCCGTTTGCAAAATCCACGGGCTTGTTGTGGTTATGGGTATCTTCATGGGCGATTTTGTTTTGACCCGCGTCCCCCCCTTTACCGCCCGATTGCGCCTGGACCAATTGACCGATCGTTTTGGCGATCTCGGTGACGGCTTTGAGGGCCTCGCCAGCAACGGGCAAGGCTGCTTTGGCCAGGTCGCCAACCATAGGGAGTGCTGAAGCTAGTGCGCCAATGGACATAGTAATTTCTCCGACAGGTACGAGAGGCGAATTCCTCACACTGACTACGTGGCACGATCTGCGCACTGAGTTCCAATGACGTAATCAGCGCCCATAAAAAAACCCGGCAAAATAGCCGGGCTCTTTTTACTGCAAGCGTTGCTTAGGCAGTGAAGGTCTTGCCTTCGAACTGCTCAGCCACGAACTTCCAGTTGACCAGGTTCCAGAACGCTTCCACATACTTTGGACGCACGTTGCGGTAGTCGATGTAGTAAGCGTGTTCCCAGACGTCGCAGGTCAGCAGCGGGGTGTCGCCGTTGGTCAGCGGGTTGCCGGCGCCGATGGTGCTGGCCAGGGCCAGGGAACCGTCAGCCTTTTTCACCAGCCAGCCCCAACCGGAACCGAAGGTGCCGACGGACGTCTTGGTGAATTCTTCCTTGAACTTGTCGAACGAACCGAAGGCTGCGTTGATGGCTTCAGCCAGCGCGCCGGTAGGTTGACCGCCGGCGTTTGGCGCCAGGCAGTTCCAGTAGAAGGTGTGGTTCCAGACCTGAGCGGCGTTGTTGAAGATGCCGCCCGAAGAAGATTTGACGATCTCTTCCAGGGTCTTGCCTTCGAACTCGGTGCCTGGCACCAGGTTGTTCAGGTTCACGACATAGGTGTTGTGGTGCTTGTCGTGGTGGAATTCCAAGGTTTCCTTGGAAATGTGCGGCTGCAGGGCATCGTGTGCGTAGGGCAGCGGCGGCAATTCGAAAGCCATGATGATTCTCCTAATCAGGTCAGTTGCGGTGAGCGCAAGGCCGATCACGGGCGGCCAAACAAGCGCCGGGGAGTTTGTACTCTTTGCGGCGCAGGGGCTGGATCATAGCACCGGGGGTGCGGCAAAACCACGCAACAACTGTGTGGAATAGAGGTTCCAGAGCGTTTTGGAATATTCGTCAAGCGCTGATCAATTGATAGGCCACGCTGAACATCATCGCGGCGACTAAAAGGTCCAACAGCCGCCAGGTGGCGGGGCGTGCCAGCCAGGGTGCCAGCCACGCCGCCCCGAGCGCCAGGGTGGCAAACCACAGGAACGACGCACTGGCGGCACCGGCCACATAGGCACCCGGTTCAGTTTGTTGGGCGCCCAATGAGCCAATCAGCAGCACCGTATCCAGATACACATGGGGATTAAGCAGTGTCACCGCCAGGGCACTGAGCATCACGACCCGCAATGAGCGCACCTTGAGGTTTCCTCCTTGCTCCAGGCTTTGTTTCGAAAACGCCCGACGCAGCGCCAGGGTGCCGTACCACAACAGGAAAGCCGCGCCGCCCCAGCGGGCAATCGCCAGCAACAGCGGGTTTTGCGCCAATACCGTCGCGAGGCCAAATACCCCGGCAGCCACCAGCAATGCATCGCACACAACACACAGTGCCGCGACGGGCAGGTGATGTTCACGGCGCAGGCTTTGCGCCAGCACAAAAGCATTCTGGGTGCCGATCGCCATGATCAGGCCGAGGGCCACCAATAGCCCGTTCACATAGCTCTGCCACATAGGAATTACTCCGTGTCCGCTGCCAGTTGCCGCAGTACGCCCATTGCGCGCTCGGCATCGGTACGGCCGACAAACAGATGGTCGTGGTAATAGCCGGCAATCACGTTGCAACTGATGCCAGCTTTGCCCAGCGCGCCGGCGAACGCGGCGGTCAGGCCTACGGCTTCGAGGGCTGAATGCACATTCAGGGTGATCCACGCGGCGATGTACTCGAAGGCCAATCCTGCCTGTTCTGCCTGTTGGCGCTCGACAATCAGCGTCAGCCCTTCCTGTTCGCGAAAGCTTCCGATCACCTCGCAACCTGGCGGGATGCGGTTGTCGGGCAGGGTGCAGAACACATAATCGCCGTCATTCAGATGCGGGCTCATGCTGCGCAGCAGGGTTGCCAGGGCGGTTTCGCCAGCCATGTGAGGATTCCTTTTAAAGAGAGAAGCAATGCTGGCCATTCTCACGGGCTAAGCTGTATAAGAAAAACCAATATTACTGATCGCTCATTAGAGAAACTGATGTTCGACTATAAATTGCTTTCTGCCCTGGCGGCGATCGTGGAGCAGGCTGGCTTCGAACGTGGTGCACAGGTGCTGGGGTTGTCGCAGTCGGCGATCTCCCAGCGCATCAAGCTGTTGGAAGCGCGTATTGGCCAGCCGGTGTTGGTGCGGGCTACACCGCCGACGCCCACGGATATCGGCCGACGCCTGCTCAACCACGTGCAGCAGGTGCGGTTGTTGGAGCGCGACCTGCAAAGCCAAGTGCCGGCGCTGGACGAGGAGGGCATGCCCGAGCGGCTACGCATCGCCTTGAATGCCGACAGCCTCGCCACGTGGTGGGCAGAGGCTGTCAGCGGTTTTTGCGCCGACCAACATTTGCTGCTGGACTTGGTGGTGGAAGACCAGACTGTCGGCCTCAAGCGCATGCGCGCCGGTGAAGTGGCGGCCTGTATCTGTGCCAGCGAACGACCCGTGGCCGGAGCGCGTAGCCTGTTGCTTGGCGCCATGCGCTATCGGGCGTTGGCCAGCCCGGCCTTTATTGCCCGGCATTTCCCTGAAGGCGTGCGTGCCGATCAATTGGCGCGAACGCCAGCGCTGGTATTCGGCCCGGATGATTTCCTGCAACACCGCTACCTGGCTTCTCTGGGTGTAGATGGTGGTTTCGAACACCATTTATGCCCCTCGTCCGAAGGTTTTATCCGGCTTACAGAAGCCGGTTTGGGCTGGGGCCTGGTGCCTGAATTGCAGGTGCGCGACCAGTTGGAAACGGGCGTTTTAGTCGAGTTATTGCCAGATAAGCCCATCGATGTGCCGCTGTACTGGCATCATTGGCGCAGTGGCGGGCAACTGTTGGGCCTGTTGACCGACCATCTGGCCCAGGCGTGTGGCCAATGGTTGGTGCCGTTGGAGTGATGGCGGGCGTCAAGGCAACAGCGATGAAAAACGAAAGAACACGGGGTAATACATGAAAATTCTGGTCACCGGCGCAAGCGGCTTCATCGGCGGACGCTTCGCGCGTTTCGCTCTGGAGCAGGGCCTGGACGTGCGGGTCAACGGGCGGCGCGCTGAAGGTGTAGAGCACCTGATACGGCGCGGTGCCGAGTTTATCCAGGGTGATCTGAATGATGCCGACCTGGTGCGCGACCTGTGCCGTGACGTCGAAGCCGTTGTGCACTGCGCTGGTGCCGTCGGGCTGTGGGGGCGGTATCAGGACTTCCACCAAGGCAATGTGCTGGTGACCGAAAACGTCGTGGAAGCGTGCCTTAAACAACGGGTCCGGCGCTTGGTGCACCTGTCGTCACCGTCGATCTACTTTGACGGTCGCGACCACCTGGGGCTGACCGAAGAGCAAGTGCCCAAACGCTTCAAACATCCCTACGCCGCCACCAAATATCTGGCGGAGCAAAAGGTGTTCGGTGCCCAAGAGTTCGGCCTTGAAGTACTGGCACTGCGTCCGCGTTTTGTCACCGGCGCCGGTGATATGAGCATCTTCCCGCGCCTGCTGAAGATGCAGCGCAAGAACCGCCTGGCCATCGTCGGTGACGGCCTGAACAAGGTCGACTTCACCAGTGTGCACAACCTCAACGAAGCGTTGCTCAGCAGTTTGCTGGCGACCGGCTCGGCGTTGGGCAAGGCCTACAACATCAGCAACGGCACGCCGGTGCCGGTGTGGGATGTGGTGAACTATGTGATGCGTCAGATGGACCTGCCCCAGGTCACCCGTTATCGATCCTACGGTTTGTCCTACAGCGTGGCCGCGTTGAACGAGGCATTCTGTGCGATGTGGCCGGGGCGACCGGAGCCGGCGTTGTCGCGGCTGGGCATGCAGGTGATGAACAAAGATTTCACCCTCGACATCAGTCGAGCGAGGCATTATCTCGATTACGAGCCCAAGGTCAGCCTGTGGACTGCCCTCGACGAGTTTTGCGGTTGGTGGAAAGCCCACGACCCGGGGCTAAAGTAAGCTCACAAGCAGCAACACATCAGGAACCGAATGGGTGGTTCCGGGTCGATCAATGCGGTGGGAACGCGGTTTATACTCCGGTTGCTCGGCTTTCCACATAGCCATCTCATTGATTCAAGGTTGATTCATGCGTAACGATGCTAAAGACGATTTCGACAATGTTCCCAGCCTGCGGGCCGACCACGGGGACGATGATGATTTCGAGCCGACTCCCGCGACATCGGTGCGCTCGAGCAATACCAAAGTGGTCAAGGTCAAGAGCGCCAGCACCGGCCCGCTGTGGGCATTGGTCGGCGCGCTGCTGATCGCCTTCGCGGGCCTCGCCTGGTGGAGCTTTCAGCAGATTTCCCTGATGGGTCAGCAACTGGTCGCCACCCAGGAAAGCTTCGCGCGCATCAGCGAAGAAGCGGCGGGGCGCTTGCAGGATATTTCCGGCAAGGTCGTGGCCAGTGAGGCCAGCGTGAACACCGGCAGTGAAGCGCTCAAGTTGCAGATCAAGCAGTTGGAAACTCAGCTGCTGGAACAGGGCAAGCAGCAAGTCGGTGTCGCCGGCCAGACCACTGCGCTGGACCAGCGCCTGGCGCAAATGACGGCCGGCACCACTGACCTGTCGAACGCGAATGCCAAGCTGCAAGGTCAAGTCCAGGCCCTGACCGAGGCGGTGGCAACCCTCAAAGCGGTACAGGGTGACGCGGGTAAGCGCGATACCGAGATCAAGGACTTGTCCGCCGACGTGGCCGCCCTGAAGAAACAGGGTAACCCGGCTGCGGCCATTGCCCGTCTCGAACAGGACCTGGTCGTGCTCAAAAGTGCTCAAGACAGCCAGCCGGTAAATAGCGATGTGCCGACCAACAAAGAGTTTGACGTGTTCCGCATCCAGACCACCCGCAACATCACTACCTTGCAGAGCCAGGTGCAGAACCTGAATCAGCGCCTCAATGCGCCAGCAGCTGTCACGCCGCTCGGTCAATAAGCCTGGTCGGGAAATGTCACCGTCCGGTGACATTTCCCATCCCCTTCGTTACTTGCCCTCGTCCCGCCCTTGTTTAGACTCCGGTCATCCCACAAAAAATAATAAGGGCTACCCATGACTACGCAACCACTGCCTGCCAGCAGTTGGCTGAACGCACCTGCCCATCACGCTTGGCTCGCCAATGAAGGCCAGCGCTTGCTGTCATTCGCCAAAGCCTCTCGTCTGCCTGACGGTTTTGGCAACCTGGATGACAAAGGCCAACTGCCGGCCGATGCCCACGCCGAAACCATGAACACCGCTCGCATGACCCACAGCTTCGCCATGGCCCATGCCATGGGGTTGCCGGGTTACGCCGAGCTGGTGGCACATGGCGTTGCGGCCCTCAGTGGCCCGTTGCGCGATAGTGAGCATGGCGGTTGGTTCGCAGCTCCCCGAGCACTCGATGGCAATAGTGGCAAGGCTGCTTACTTGCATGCCTTCGTGGCCCTGGCTGCCAGCTCTGCGGTCGTGGCTGGTGCGCCCGGCGCGCAAAGCCTGTTGACCGACGCCGTGCATATCATTGACCAGTTCTTCTGGAGCGAGGAGGAGGGCGTAATGCTCGAATCCTTTGCCCAGGACTGGACCGCTGTCGAAACCTATCGCGGCGCCAACAGCAACATGCACGCCACTGAAGCTTTCCTGGCCCTGGCCGATGTCACCGGTGACACCCGCTGGCTCGACCGTGCTTTGCGCATCGTGGAGCGTGTGATTCACACCCACGCCGTCGGCAACCGGTTCATGGTGATCGAGCATTTTGACGCCCAGTGGAACCCCTTGCTCGGCTACAACGAAGACAACCCTGCCGACGGCTTCCGACCCTACGGCATCACCCCCGGCCACGGTTTCGAATGGGCGCGGCTGGTGCTGCACCTGGAAGCCGCACGCCTGCAAGCCGGGCTGGCCACGCCGGACTGGCTGGTGACCGACGCCAAGGGCTTATTCGCCAGTGCCTGCGAATACGCCTGGGCTGTAGATGGCGCCCCCGGCATCGTCTACACGCTGGACTGGAACCAACGCCCGGTGGTGCGCGAACGCCTGCACTGGACCCATGCCGAAGCCAGCGCCGCTGCCCAGGCGTTGCTCAAACGCACCTCTGATGCGCATTACGAAACCTGGTACCGGCGCTTCTGGGAGTTTTGCGAAACTCACTTTATCGACCGTATCCACGGCAGTTGGCACCACGAACTCAGTCCGCACAACCAGCCCAGCAGCAAAATCTGGGGCGGCAAACCAGACCTGTACCATGCCTGGCAAGCGGTCGTGCTGCCTGCACTACCCTTGGCACCCAGCATGGCCAGTGCATTGGGCGCTGGGCGTTATGTCACCAGGTGGTGACATTTGTACGTCCCTTTGTTACCTGCGCCTTAAACATCCCTGTTTAAACTCCGTGCAGCGCAAGCTCTAGACTTGCATGCATAACAACAAAAAAAGGTACTCAGATGAACGCGATTAATCGCCTCGCCGTCGCTATTTCCATTGCCTCGTTGTTTCCCCTCAGTGCATTTGCCGCCGACTCGAAAGGGACGGTTGAAGTTGTGCATTGGTGGACCTCCGGCGGTGAGAAAGCGGCTGTAGATGTCCTGAAGGCCCAAGTTGAGAAAGACGGCTTCACCTGGAAAGACGGTGCCGTCGCAGGTGGCGGTGGCGCCACGGCCATGACCGTGTTGAAAAGCCGCGCGGTTGCCGGCAACCCACCAGGCGTTGCTCAGATCAAAGGCCCGGACATCCAGGAATGGGCGTCGACTGGCCTGCTCGACACTGACGTCTTGAAAGACGTGGCCAAAGAAGAGAAGTGGGATTCCCTGCTCGACAAGAAAGTCTCCGATACCGTGAAGTACGAAGGCAACTACGTTGCCGTACCGGTCAATATCCACCGCGTGAACTGGCTGTGGATCAACCCGGAAGTCTTCAAGAAAGCCGGTATCACCAAGAACCCAACCACCCTCGAAGAATTCTACGCAGCCGGCGACAAGCTGAAAGCTGCGGGCTTCATTGCGCTCGCCCACGGTGGCCAGCCTTGGCAGGACAGCACTGTATTCGAAGCCGTCGTATTGTCGGTGATGGGTGCAGATGGCTACAAGAAAGCCCTGGTTGACCTGGATAACGCTGCGCTGACCGGCCCGGAAATGGTCAAGTCGCTCACCGAGCTGAAGAAAGTCGCGACCTACATGGACGTCGACGGTAAAGGCCAGGACTGGAACCTCGAAGCAGGCAAGGTCATCAATGGCAAGGCCGGCATGCAGATCATGGGTGACTGGGCCAAGTCCGAGTGGACCGCGGCCAAGAAAGTCGCCGGCAAGGACTACGAGTGCGTAGCCTTCCCAGGCACCGACAAAGCCTTCACCTACAACATCGACTCCCTGGCGGTGTTCAAGCAGAAAGACAAAGGCACTGCTGCGGGTCAGCAAGACATCGCCAAAGTCGTGCTGGGTGAAAACTTCCAGAAAGTCTTCAGCATCAACAAGGGTTCGATCCCGGTGCGGACTGACATGCTGGAAAAAATGGCCTCCTACGGTTTCGACTCTTGCGCCCAGACCGCAGCCAAAGACTTCCTGGCTGACGCCAAGACCGGCGGCCTGCAACCAAGCATGGCGCACAACATGGCCACTACCCTGGCGGTGCAAGGTGCGTTCTTTGATGTCGTGACCAACTTCATCAACGACCCGAAAGCCGACCCGGCCGACACCGCCAAGAAACTTGGCGCTGCGATCAAGTCTGCCAAGTAACGGTTAGCACTGCTGGTCCTTGTGAGGGGAAACCCCCTGACCCCTCACAAGGCATGCTCCTGTAGTCCTATTTACCTGTACTGGATTTTCCCATGAGTTCTGTTGCTGTGTTCAGCAAGGCCTCGCCGTTCGATGCACTGCAGCGCTGGCTCCCCAAACTGGTGCTGGCGCCCAGCATGTTCATCGTTCTGGTGGGCTTTTACGGCTACATCCTGTGGACGTTCGTTCTGTCGTTCACCACCTCCACGTTCCTGCCAAGCTACAACTGGGCGGGGCTTGCGCAGTACGCGCGGTTGTTCGACAACGACCGCTGGTGGGTAGCGAGCAAGAACCTCGCGGTGTTCGGTGGCATGTTCATCGGCATCACCTTGGTGATCGGCGTGACGCTGGCGATTTTCCTCGACCAGAAAATCCGTCGCGAAGGCTTTATCCGCACCATTTACCTGTACCCGATGGCGCTCTCGATGATCGTTACCGGTACCGCCTGGAAATGGCTGCTCAACCCGGGCATGGGCCTGGACAAACTTCTGCGGGACTGGGGCTGGGAAGGCTTCCGTCTCGACTGGCTGATCGATCCGGACCGTGTTGTGTACTGCCTGGTCATCGCCGCAGTCTGGCAAGCCTCGGGCTTTATCATGGCGATGTTCCTGGCTGGCCTGCGCGGTGTTGATCAGTCGATCATCCGTGCCGCCCAGATCGACGGCGCCAGCCTGCCGCGTATCTACTGGAGCGTGGTGCTGCCAAGCCTGCGTCCGGTGTTCTTCAGTGCGGTGATGATTCTTGCGCACATCGCGATCAAGAGCTTCGACCTGGTGGCGGCGATGACGGCCGGTGGTCCGGGCTACTCGTCCGACTTGCCTGCGATGTTCATGTACTCGTTCACCTTCAGTCGTGGCCAGATGGGCATGGGCTCGGCCAGTGCAATCCTGATGCTCGGCGCGATCCTCGCGATCATCGTGCCTTACCTGTACTCCGAGCTGAGGACCAAGCGTAATGACTAGTCTCGCTTCCAAACCTTCCATCAGCCTGAGTCGCATCGCGATTTACGCGGTGCTGATCCTCGCCGTGTTGTTGTACCTGGTGCCGCTGGTGGTGATGTTGCTGACCAGCTTCAAGACCCCGGAAGACATCAGCACCGGCAACCTGCTGAGCTGGCCGACCGTGGTTACCGGCATTGGTTGGGTCAAGGCCTGGGCCACCGTCGATGGCTACTTCTGGAACTCGATCAAGATCACCGTTCCGGCGGTAATGATCTCCACTGCCATCGGTGCGTTGAACGGCTACGTGCTGTCGTTCTGGCGCTTCAAAGGCTCGCAGTTGTTCTTCGGTTTGCTGTTGTTCGGCTGCTTCCTGCCGTTCCAGACCGTGCTGCTGCCGGCATCGTTCACCCTTGGCAAGATGGGCCTGGCCAGCACCACCACGGGCCTGGTGTTTATACATGTGGTCTACGGCCTGGCGTTCACCACGCTGTTCTTCCGCAACTACTACGTGAGCATTCCGGATGCGCTGATCAAGGCGGCACGCCTGGATGGTGCCGGTTTCTTCACCATCTTCCGTCTGATCATCCTGCCGATGTCGACCCCGATCATCATGGTCTGCCTGATCTGGCAGTTCACCCAGATCTGGAACGACTTCCTGTTCGGTGTGGTGTTCTCCAGCGGCGACTCCCAGCCCATTACGGTGGCGCTGAACAACCTGGTCAACACCAGCACCGGGGCCAAGGAATATAACGTGGATATGGCGGCGGCGATGATCGCCGGGCTGCCGACCCTGCTGGTCTATGTGATCGCAGGCAAGTATTTCGTGCGCGGCCTCACGGCCGGCGCGGTCAAGGGGTAATCATGGCTACGCTTGAACTTCGCAATGTAAACAAGACTTATGGCGCCGGCCTGCCCGACACCTTGAAGAACATCGAACTGTCGATCAAGGAAGGCGAATTCCTGATTCTGGTTGGCCCTTCGGGGTGCGGTAAATCCACGCTGATGAACTGCATCGCAGGTCTTGAGACCATCACCGGCGGCGCAATCATGATCGGTGACCAGGACGTCAGCGGCATGAGCCCCAAGGACCGTGACATCGCGATGGTGTTCCAGTCCTACGCCCTGTACCCGACCATGAGCGTGCGCGAGAACATCGAATTCGGCCTCAAGATCCGCAAGATGCCCCAGGCCGATATCGATGCCGAAGTGGCGCGCGTGGCCAAGCTGCTGCAGATCGAACACCTGCTCAATCGCAAGCCGGGCCAGTTGTCCGGTGGTCAGCAACAGCGCGTGGCCATGGGCCGTGCCCTGGCGCGTCGGCCGAAGATCTACCTGTTCGATGAGCCGTTGTCCAACCTCGACGCCAAGCTGCGGGTCGAGATGCGCACCGAAATGAAACTGATGCACCAGCGTCTCAAGACCACCACCGTCTACGTCACCCACGACCAGATCGAAGCGATGACCCTGGGTGACAAAGTGGCGGTAATGAAGGACGGCATCATTCAACAATTTGGTACGCCGAAAGAAATTTACAACGACCCTGCTAACCTGTTTGTGGCAAGCTTTATCGGTTCACCACCCATGAACTTCGTTCCTATGCGTCTAAAACGCAAAGATGGCCAAATAGTAGCTCTGCTCGACAGTGGCCAGGCGCGTTGCGAATTGCCGCTGGGAATGAACGATGTTGGTTTGGAGGACCGTGACGTAATTCTGGGCCTGCGCCCTGAGCAAATCGTACTGGCGACGGGGGAGGGCAATAGCTCTTCGAGCATTCGTGCTGAAGTCCAGGTCACCGAGCCGACCGGCCCGGACACCCTGGTATTCGTGCAGCTCAACGACACCAAGGTTTGCTGCCGTTTGGCGCCGGATGTTGCGCCTCAGGTGGGCGAGACCCTGACGCTGCAGTTCGACCCTTCCAAGGTCCTGCTGTTCGACGCCAATACCGGCGAGCGTCTGGGCACCGCTTCTTCATCGCCCGCACAGGGGCATGCCGACAATGTGGCCCAATTCAAAGGCCGCTGAAGCAGGTAAGTTATTGTTTTTAATAAAAAAGTAACCCGCGTTAGATAAAAACAGTTAAATAACAATAAAGACGAGGATGTAGGGATGAAAAAGCAACACAACAACACCCGGTTGATCTGCCAACTGTCAGCAGCAGCAGCCCTGGTATTGTCCGCCAATGCGATGGCGGCCGATGCATTCAGCGCCGATTCCAAGTGGATGACCGGCGATTGGGGCGGTGAGCGTACCAAGCTGATCGAGCAAGGTATCGACATCAAGGCGGATTACGTCGGTGAAGTCGGTGGCAACCTTGGCGGTGGCTACAACAACGACAAAACTGCCCGTTACGCAGACCAATTCGGTCTGGGCGTAGCACTGGACCTGCAAAAGCTGTGGGGCTGGGATAACACCCAGGCCAAGATCCAGTTGACCAATCGTAATGGTGCGAACATCTCCAACGACCGCATTGGTGACCCACGTGCCGGCACCTTGAGTTCGTCTCAAGAAGTTGATGGCCGTGGCCACATGGTGCGTCTGACCCAGTTCTGGATTCAGCACCAGATGTTCGACAACAAGCTGGACGTGAAGCTCGGTTACTTCGGTGAAGGCGAAGACTTCAACACCTTCCCGTGCGACTTCCAGAACCTGTCGTTCTGCGGCTCCCAGGTCGGTAACTACGTAAACACCTGGTACAACTGGCCGGTCGCCCAGGCCGCTATCCGCGTGAAGTACAACATCACGCCTGAGCTGTATGCGCAAATCGGTGCGTACAACCAGAACCCGTCGCAGTTGGAGCACGGTAACGGCTTCAAACTCAGCGGCAGCGGCACCAAGGGCACCGTGATTCCGGTGGAATTGGTCTGGTCACCGAAAGTGAATAACCTGCCGGGCGAATACCGTGTGGGTTACTACAAAAGCGCCGCCGATGCCAACGACGTACTTAAAGATGTCAATGGCAACGACGCAGCGACCACTGGGGCGGCCTACCGTGTGCGCAGCAGCAAAACCGGTTACTGGTTCGTTGCGCAACAGCAACTCACCACCCATAACGGCGACGCTTCCCGTGGTCTGAACATCGCGGCCAACGCCACCTTCCACGACAAAGACACCAACCTTGTCGACAACTATCAGTCGCTGATGCTGGTGTACAAAGGGCCATTCGACGCGCGTGCAAAAGATGACGTCGGTATCGGTTTCTCTCGCATCCATGCCAACAGTGACGTGAAGAAAAACGCTGAGCTGTACAACGAGGCTAACGGCTTCACCGATTACAACCAAGCGGGTTACGCCCCGTTGCGTAACACCGAGTACAACGTTGAAGTTAACTACGGCTTCCACGTTACCAACTGGCTGACCGTGCGTCCTAACCTGCAGTACATCGCCAACCCAGGCGGTGTGAAGCAAGTCGACAACGCGGTGGTAGCGGGCCTGAAAATTCAGTCTACGTTCTAACGCTGTTGCGATAAGCTCCTCTCTCTGTGCGCATTTTGCGGGTAGCCATGGCTACCCGCTTTTTTTTGTGTAAGCGCCGGTTTGCCGGCGCCTACAAAGATATTCAGGACCGTGGCACATGCATGAGCATCCGCTGCAACGCTTTTTCAAATCCCTGCGCGAGCGTCCGGTGTTCGCCTGGGAGCGCTTTCAGATGCGCGACGTGTTGGTGATTGACCATCCGCTGTGCCAGGCGGTGTTCAGTCGCCAGGGCGCGCAATTGCTGCACTTTCAGCCCAAGGGCCAGAAGCCATGGCTGTGGTGCGCAGCCAAGTGGCCGCAAGTCGGCGCCATTCGTGGTGGCGTGCCGGTGTGCTGGCCGTGGTATGGCCGTCACCCGAGCGAAAATGCCTGGCCATCCCATGGTTGGGCGCGGCTGATCGACTGGAAACTGCTCGACAGCAGCACCGACGACGACGGTGTACGTCTGCACTGGCAATTGCAGTTGTGCGACTGGCAGGTGGACCTGCACGCTCACCTGGGGGAAACCCTGGAACTACGCCTGAGTACCGAGCATCAGGATGAGCTGCCGTGCCAGTTGAGCCATGCTTTGCATGCGTATTGGCGTATTGGTAACGTCGGTGAGATAGCGCTGTCTGGGCTCGATGGAGCGCAAGGTTATGACCAGCTTAATCGCCAGGTTTGCCAGCAGGAAGGCGAGTTGCGGGTGGATGGCGGGTGCCAGCGGGTGTTCCAGCATGACGGTGAATTACACCTCAAGGATCACGCCTGGCAGCGTGAGCTGTGTATCGACACCGGCGACAGCGCTGACACCGTGGTGTGGCATCCGGGTAGTCGGCCGTTGTTGGGGGTGAGCTTTAACGAGGCGTCGGGGTTTGTGTGTGTAGAGTCAGCGATGGCCGGAGCCAGTTTGGCGCCGGGGGAGAGGGCGCATCTCAGTTTGCAGGCCAGGGCTGGGGTTTAGTGGTGTTTAGATCGTTCCCACGCTCCGCGTGGGAATGCATCCTGTGACGCTCCGCGTCACGACTTTCAAGAGCGGACGCGGGGCGTCCAGGGCGGCATTCCCACGCGGAGCGTGGGAACGATCATGCTGACTTAGTTGAATTCATCCCCAACCGGATACCGGCTGTCATTCAAGCTTTCTTTGATCTTGCGCAAATGCGGCTGGAAATCCACGCCACGGCGCAAGGTCATGCCCGTCGCCAACACATCCAACACCGTCAGCTGGATGATCCGCGAGGTCATCGGCATGTAGATGTCAGTGTCTTCCGGCAGCGGAATGTTCAGGCTCACCGTACTGGCCTTGGCCAGTGGCGAATTTTCGGCGGTCACGCCCAGTACCGACGCACCGTTTTCCCGAGCAATGCGCGCCACTTCCACCAACTCGCGGGTACGCCCGGTGTAGGAAATGATCACGAACAGCTCGCCCGTGTGTGCCACCGAGGCGATCATGCGCTGCATCAGCACGTCGGCATGAGCGGTCACTGCCAGGTTGAAGCGGAAAAACTTGTGCAGCGCATCCATGGCCACCGGTGCTGAAGCACCAAGGCCGAAGAAGTGGATCTGCCGCGCCTGGATCAACAGGTCCACGGCCTTGCTGATCAAGTTCGGGTCCAGGGCCTGGCAGGCGCTGTCCAGGGATGCAATGGCGCTGCCAAAGATCTTCTGCGTGTAGGCCTCAGGGTTATCATCGGCCTCCACGGCACGGCTGACATACGCCGCACCACTGGCCAGGCTTTGCGCCAGTTGCAATTTAAGTTCAGGGTAACCGCTGACGCCGAACGAACGGCAGAAACGGTTGACCGTCGGTTCACTTACCGAAGCGGCTTGGGCGAGGGCGGCGATCGAGAAGCGGGTCGCCTGCTGCGGGTTGAGCAGGATAACCTCGGCGACTTTTTTCTCAGCCTTGTTCAATTCTTCGAGGCGGTTCCGGATCTGTTCCAGAAGATTTCGCACGCGGTCCATTCAGTCTTTCCTTCGGGCGACGATGCAAATAAAGGGCGGCAACCAATCGACGAGTGGCCCTTTGCGGTGGCCTATCCTACTGAGGGTAGCTGAACACCACCACTCGGAATGCGTATTTTGGGAAAATGTTGTGGTTATTACTACATTTTTCCTTGAGTGATGCCTTGAAAAAAGGTATTTGTAGCTTAACTTGATAAAAGAACAAACATCATGCCTTTGATAACCGTAGAACCCTGCACCTTTGCCCTGTTTGGCGCGTTGGGTGATCTGGCGCTGCGCAAGTTATTTCCTGCCCTCTATCAACTCGATGGCGCCGGGCTCTTGCACGACGACACCCGCATCCTGGCCCTGGCCCGTGAAGCCGGTACCGAGCAACAGCACCTGGCCCATATCGAAAAAGAACTGCGCAATTACGTCGGCAAGGAACTGGACGAAGCCGTGGCCGCGCGCTTTCTTGCGCGTCTGGCCTATGTGCACGTCGATTTCAAGAACGCCGACGATTACGTCGCCTTGGCCGAAAAGGTCGGTGCCGAACAGCGTTTGATTGCCTACTTCGCCACCCCTGCGGCGGTGTACGGCGCGATCTGCGAAAACCTGGCCAAGGTCGGCCTGGCGGAAAACACCCGTGTCGTGCTGGAAAAACCGATCGGTTCGGACCTGGAATCCTCGCGCAAGGTCAACGACGCCGTGGCGCAGTTTTTCCCGGAAAACCGCACCTACCGCATCGACCATTACCTGGGCAAAGAAACCGTCCAGAACCTGATTGCCCTGCGTTTCGCCAACAGCCTGTTCGAAACCCAGTGGAACCAGAACTACATCTCCCACGTGGAAATCACCGTGGCCGAGCAGGTCGGTATCGAAGGCCGTTGGGGCTATTTCGACAAGGCCGGCCAACTGCGGGACATGATCCAGAATCACCTGCTGCAACTGCTTTGCCTGATCGCCATGGACCCGCCGGCGGACCTGTCCGCCGACAGTATCCGTGACGAGAAGGTCAAGGTGCTCAAGGCCCTGGCGCCAATCAGCCCGGAAGGCCTGACCACCCAAGTGGTGCGCGGTCAATACATCGCCGGCTACAGCGCCGGCAAACCGGTGCCGGGTTACCTGGAAGAAGAGAACTCCAACACCCAGAGCGACACTGAGACCTTCGTCGCCCTGCGTGCCGATATTCGTAACTGGCGTTGGGCCGGGGTGCCGTTCTACCTGCGCACCGGCAAACGCATGCCGCAAAAACTGTCGCAGATCGTCATCCATTTCAAGGAACCGTCCCACTACATCTTCGCCCCCGAGCAGCGCCTGCAGATCAGCAACAAACTGATCATCCGCCTGCAACCGGACGAAGGTATTTCCTTGCGCGTGATGACCAAGGAGCAAGGCCTGGACAAAGGCATGCAACTGCGCAGCGGCCCACTGCAACTGAATTTTTCCGACACTTATCGCAGCGCACGGATTCCCGATGCCTACGAGCGGTTGTTGCTGGAAGTGATGCGCGGCAATCAGAACCTGTTTGTCCGCAAAGATGAAATCGAAGCCGCGTGGAAGTGGTGTGACCAGTTGATCGCCGGGTGGAAAAAATCCGGTGATGCGCCCAAGCCGTACGCGGCGGGTTCCTGGGGGCCGATGAGCTCAATTGCACTGATCACGCGGGATGGGAGGTCGTGGTATGGCGATATCTGAATTGAAACTGCCTCAGGGCGTCAGCGTCCATGAGTACCGTACGCCCGTGCTGTTGGCGGACGGCTTGGCGAATGACGTGGCCGGGCAACTGCGCGCGGCCATCAGTGCCCGCGGCGAAGCGACCCTGGTGGTGTCGGGTGGTCGCAGCCCTGTGGCGTTCTTCCAGAACCTGGCCAAGCAGGGCCTGGACTGGTCCAAGGTCACCATTACCCTGGCCGATGAACGCTGGGTGCCGGTGGAGCACGCCGACAGTAACGCCGGTTTGCTCAAGCAGCACTTGCTGCAAGGTCCGGCGGCCAACGCGAAGTTTTTGAGCCTGTACAGCGCCGCCGCCAATCTTGAGGACGCAGCCTTGCAGGCCGATCGCCTGCTGGGTGAGTTGCCGGCTATTGATGTGCTGGTACTCGGCATGGGTGATGACGGCCACACCGCATCGTTGTTTCCCAACAGCCCGAATCTGACCGAAGCCCTGCAGCCCGACGGTACCCGCCGTTGCTGGCCGATGCTGGCGCCGACCGTGCCGCACCAGCGCCTGACCATGAGTCGTGCGCTGCTGGCCACGGCCCACTACACCGTGCTGTCGATTTCCGGCAGTTCGAAATTGACCACCTTGAGCGCCGCGCTGGCCAGTGACGACGTTGCTGCCATGCCGATTCGCGCGTTTTTGCAACCTACTTTAGAGATTTACTGGTGCCCATGAGCCAAGGATCAGCCGCTATGAAAAGCCCTCAATCGACCGTGTCCATGGCGGACAAAGTTGCCCTGATCGACAGCCTCTGCGCCAAGGCGCGGATCCTGCCGGTGATCACCATCGCCCGCGAACAGGACATCCTGCCGCTGGCCGATGCCCTGGCAGCCGGTGGTTTGACCGCATTGGAAGTGACCCTGCGTTCCGAGTTCGGCCTCAAGGCCATTCAGGTACTGCGCGAGCAACGCCCTGAGCTGTGCACCGGTGCCGGCACCGTGCTGGATCGCCACATGCTCGAAGCGGCCGAAGTGGCTGGCTCGCAATTTATCGTCACCCCGGGCATTACTCGCGACCTGCTGGAAGCCTCGGTGCACAGCCCGATCCCGCTGCTGCCCGGCATCAGCAACGCCTCCGGCATCATGGAAGGCTATGGCCTGGGTTATCGCCGCTTCAAATTGTTCCCGGCTGAAGTCAGCGGCGGCGTTGCAGCGATCAAGGCGCTCGGCGGCCCGTTCGGCGAAGTGAAATTCTGCCCAACCGGCGGCGTGGGCCCGGCCAACATCAAAAACTACATGGCGTTGAAAAACGTAATGTGCGTGGGTGGTAGCTGGATGCTGGACCCTGAGTGGGTCAAGAACGGCGACTGGGCCCGTATCCAGGAAGTCACCGCCGAGGCGCTGGCGCTGCTGGATTGATCTGATTTACCGAATCGTTGTTGCTGTGCTTAACGGCATTTTTGCGGTGCACTTGGTCGGTGTACCGCTTTTTTTTGCCTGTAATAATCACACAAGACCCAGCCGTAGCAGCTGTCGAGCGAGAGCGAGGCTGCGTTAGCCACGCCGCTGTCATCCAGCCCTGCGCTGAAACCGAGGTGCGCCCGACGCAGCCTCGCTGGCGCTCGACAGCTGCTACGGTCGGGCTCAGTCACTGGCCAACTCAGTAATGGCTTTGATCAGCACACCGATGTCTTCAGCAGACGTCATCAACCCCGGCGTCACCCGAATGCACGTACCAAACGCCGCCCCGACACGGGTAGTAGTAAACAGGTCGTAATCCTTGAGCAAACGATCGACCATCGCCTGCTGATCCCGCCCGGTAAACTTAAAGGCCGTAATCCCGCAATACAGCCGTGGATCATCCGGTGTCAGCACCTCGATCCCCGGCAACGCACGCACCTGGCTCACCCACAGGTCTCGCAGATAATTGACCCGCGCCCCTTTGGCCGCCGAGCCACCCACTGCGCGATGTTCTTCAAATACCAGCGGCAAGGTCATCAGTGCCGGGAAGTTTGGCGTGCTGTAGGACGTGCGTGCACGTACGTCGGTGACCGGGTAATGAAACTCGCCCATGTCCGGGTCGATATCGGCCAGGCGCTCGGGGGCTATATACAGAAAGCCCAGGGTCAGCGGTGCGCCGATCCATTTATGCAGGTTGAAACCGGCAAAGCTGATGCCCAGTTCGGCGAGGTTGAACTCGACCTGACCCAGGGCATGGGCGCCGTCGAGGATCACGTCAACGTCATGCTCACGCGCGGCCTTGGCAATGGCCTCGACGGGCATCACCAGGCCGGTGCGGTGGGTGACATGGGTCAGCGCCATCAGTTTGAGGCGTGGGTGCTGAGCGAACGCATCGCGGTAGGTCTGCACTAGGCTGTCGAAGCTCGCCGGGTGAGTGTGGGAGACCTCGACCACCTCCACACCGCGGACACCCGCCAACCAACGCATGGCGCCTTTGACCGTGTCGTACTCCAGGTCGCTGATCAACACTTGGTCGCCCGGTTGCAGGCGGTTGTAGTTGCGGATCAGCGACTGCAAGGCCTCGGTAGCGTTACGGGTGAAGGCCACCGACTCAGGGTCGACGTCGATCAACTCAGCCAGTTGGCGACGGATCTCGACGTTTTCGCCCTGTTCGAAGCGCTGGCGCACGTAGAGTGAATTACTGCGGTTGATAAACGCAACGTGCTCCAGGTAGTGCGCCCGTATCACGCGGCTCATGCGACCGAAGTAACCGTTTTCCAGGTTGATCGGGCCAGGCTCCAGCTCATAGCGCTGGGCGATGGCCTGCCAGTGAAGTTCGTTATCTGCATTCCTTGGCATGGCGTGGGCTCTTAATGACGAGGGGCGGGTTTGCCATGTTTGGCGCGTAGCGGTTCCAGCAGTTCGGACAGGCCGTTGCTGTCGATTTCCTGCATCAATGCCAGCAAGCCACCGAGCTCGCCGTGGGGGAAACCTTCACGGGCAAACCAGTTCAGGTAGGGCCCGGGCAGGTCGGCGATGATCCGTCCCTTGTACTTGCCGAAGGGCATTTCGCGGGTGATCAGCAGTTCGAGTTTTTCCGGATTCATGGGGCTTCAGATGCGTCAGTCGAGGCTTTGGAAAATACAGGCATTCTGCATGAAGGCCAAATGACAGATCATGCATATAAAGCGCATACAGATTTATTGATAATTAAGAATTAAGTTGTTTTTTTGCTTGGTGCGATAAGGTGAAAAACCTGCGTAATCAAGCCCACACTCGTTCGTAAGCGTTGGATAAAAAAGCCCCGCAAATGCGGGGCTTTTTTGTCGGTGCTGGAATCAGCCAATGCTGATCGGCGGCAGCTCGGTCAACGTCACGACCTGCTGCTTGCGCGGTGCGAGGATTTCCGCCTCACCGTCCACCACCAACTCATCGCGCTGGTTAAATACGCGAGTGGCAATGCGCACGCGAAACTTCGGCAGCTTCTCGAGGATTTCCAGGCGCACCGTCAGGGTGTCGCCAATTTTCACCGGCTTCTGAAAGCTCATCTGCTGACCGATGTAGATCGTGCCCGGTCCAGGCAACTCGCAGGCTACTGCCGCACTGATCAGCGCGCCGCTGAACATGCCGTGGGCGATACGCTCCTTGAACATGGTTGCCTTGGCGTACTCGGCGTCCAGGTGCACTGGGTTGTGGTCACCGGACATTGCGGCGAACAGCTGGATATCGCGTTCTTCGACAGTCTTGCTGTAGCTGGCGGTCTGGCCGACTTCGAGGGCTTCGTACGGGGTGTTGGTAACCTGAGTCATCTAAAAGTGCATCCTGTGGCTAATCGGTAATTATCGGCTGTTTTTAAACGGCTGATTTTAAATGGAAAATTATTCGCAGCGAGTCGGCCTGCGCAAAGCCAGGGCCTGGTCGAGCCACGTCAGCACATCCGCAATGACTTCATCGCGGTTGGTTTCGTTGAACACTTCATGTCGCGCCTGCGGGTAGATAGTCAATTGCAGGTTCTGGCAGCCGGCCTCACGCAGTGCATGGGCCAGGCTTTTGAGACGCTTGCCTTCGCTCACCGGATCACATTCGCCGCCCATTACCATTATCGGCAGGCCAGGGTTGATCTGGGCGAGATTGGACGCTTTGCTGATTTGCTGCAAGCCGCCCAGCAGGTCGATCCACAGCTGGTTGGTGCAGCGGAAGCCGCAGAGCGGGTCATTGATGTATTTGTCGACCTCATCCGGGTCACGGCTGAGCCAATCAAACGCCGTGCGATTGGGCTTGAACGCCTTGTTGAATGAGCCGAACGACAGGAACTCGATCAGCGCACTGCGCCCGCGCAGGCCTTGGCGCGCACGCTCAATACGCGCAATCACCCCGGCAGCGCGGTACAGCGCCACCGGCTGGAAGTTCGAGCCGCTGAGAATCGCTCCGCTCAAGCTAGCGCTGTGATGCAGCAGATAGGCCTGGGCGATATAGCTGCCCATGCTGTGGCCCAGCAGGATGATTGGCAGTCCTGGCTGTTGATGCGCAATGTGCTGGTTGAGGCTGGCCAGGTCGCCCACCACTTTGTTCCAGCCGTCCTGTTCTGCGTACAACCCCAAGGTGCCTTCGTCGGCAGTGCGGCCATGGCCACGCTGATCCGGCGCATACAGCCCGTAACCCGCCCCGCACAACGCTTCGGCCAGGCGCGCATAGCGACCACTGTGCTCGGCCATACCGTGGGACAGCATGATCAGTGCCTTGGCCGGGCCGTCCGGCAACCATTGATTGACGTACAGGCGGCTGCGGTCATTCGCGGTCAGCCAGAAGGTGCTGTGATTCATGGCGCTTCCTTTGCTCGGGGTCGTTGCAGTGTATAGCTCATCTGCCGGGGGCTGGGGTATCTGCCTACGCATCAGGGGCAAGATTCATACAATCAATGACACGGTTTGGCGTATTTGCCTGTTTGGCCATAGCTGCTAACGTCCCCAAAGCTCCGCTTTTTATAGCGGCCGGATACATTCAGGTAAGAGGACAAGAATAATGCAACCTGATTTCTGGAATGACAAACGCGCGGCGGGCGTTCCCAATGACATCGACCTGACCACCTACAAGTCGGTGATCGAGGTCTTCGAGCGCTCCTGCAAGGCTTTTGCCGACCGTCCGGCCTTCAGCAACATGGGCATTACCCTGACCTACGCCGAGCTTGAGCGCCAGAGTGCGGCGTTCGCCGGCTACCTGCAACAACACACCGACCTCAAGCCCGGCGATCGCATTGCGGTACAGATGCCCAACGTGCTGCATTACCCGATTGCCGTATTCGGGGCCCTGCGTGCCGGGCTGATCGTGGTTAACACCAACCCGTTGTACACGCCGCGCGAGATGCGCCACCAGTTCAAGGACGCCGGCGTGCGTGCGCTGGTCTACCTCAACCTGTTCGGTTCGCGGGTGCAGGAAGTGTGCACCGACACCGAGATCGACTACCTGATCGAAGCCAAGATGGGCGACTTCATGCCCGCCGCCAAGGGCTGGCTGATCAACACGGTGGTCGACAAGGTGAAGAAGATGGTCCCGGCCTACAACCTGCCACGGGCCGTGTCGTTCAAACGCGCCTTGCGCATGGGCGCGGGCCTGGGCGTGACCCGGCATCCCGTGACCCTGGATGACATCGCCGTGCTGCAATACACCGGTGGCACCACCGGCCTGGCCAAGGGCGCGATGCTTACCCACGGCAACCTCGTCGCCAATATGCAGCAGGCGCGGGCGTGTATGTCCCAGGTCACTGACGACGGTCAGCCGCTGGTGCGAGAAGGGCAGGAGGTGATGATCGCGCCGTTGCCGCTGTACCACATCTATGCGTTCACGGCGAACTGCATGTGCATGATGGTGACCGGCAACCACAACGTGCTGATCACCAATCCACGGGACATCGGCGGTTTTATCAAGGAACTGAAAAAGTGGCGGTTCTCCTGCCTGCTTGGGCTGAACACGCTGTTTGTGGCGCTGATGGACCACCCCGACTTCAAAACCCTGGACTTCTCCCACCTCAAGATCACCAATTCCGGCGGCACCGCACTGGTCAAGGCCACGGCCGAGCGTTGGAAGGCGTTGACCGGTTGCTCCATCGGCGAAGGTTACGGGCTGACCGAAACCTCACCGGTGGCCAGCACCAACCCCTATGGCAGCCAATCGCGGCTGGGCACCGTGGGCATTCCAGTGCCGGGCACCGCGATGAAAGTCATTGATGATGAGGGCCACGAGTTGCCATTGGGCGAACGTGGTGAGTTGTGCATCAAGGGTCCGCAGGTGATGAAGGGCTACTGGCAGCAACCGGTCGCTACCGCCGAGACCTTGGACGCCGAGGGCTGGTTGAAGACGGGGGACATTGCAGTGATCGACGCCGATGGGTTTGTACGCATTGTCGACCGCAAGAAGGATTTGATCATCGTCTCGGGTTTCAACGTGTACCCCAACGAGATCGAAGATGTGGTGATGGCGCACCCGGCGGTGGCTAACTGCGCGGTGATCGGCGTGCCGGATGAACGCACGGGGGAGGCGGTGAAGCTATTTGTCGTGGCGCGGGCGCAGGGCGTGAGCCTTGAGGAGTTGAAGACGTATTGCAAGACCAACTTCACCGGGTACAAGGTGCCCAAGCATATTGTGTTGCGGGACTCGTTGCCGATGACGCCGGTGGGCAAGATTTTACGGCGTGAGCTGCGCGACATCGCCTGATGTGAATCAGGCTCAAAAATGTGGGAGCGGGCTTGCTCGCAAATGCGCTGGTTCAGTCACCAAATGTATCGACTGAGCCACCACATTCGCGAGCAAGCCCGCTCCCACATTTTATTTATCGCTCTGTAAAGCCCATTCCAGAGCGTTTGCTTGGGTGATTTTATAGTTATTCCAAGTGTGACCAGATATTGTAGGACAGTCATGTTTATGACTGTGGGACCCTCTTTTGGCTCTAGGCGGCCCTTGGCAAAGCTGCTACTCTCGGCGCGCTTTGTGACTTCTCGGCCTGCTTGAAAGCGCCAGACTCACCTTAAAAAACATACACCAATAATAATCGCATCAAATGCGATGATGAATTCGCGTCGCTGAGGAGTGGGCTTCCATGAACGAAGACTTTTGGAAGGATAAGTACCCCGCCGGGATTGCTGCAGACATCAATCCAGACGAGTATCCGAATATTCAGGCGGTACTGAAACAGTCCTGCCAGCGCTTCGCCAACAAACCGGCTTTCAGCAACCTGGGCAAGACAATCACCTACGGTGAATTGTACGAATTGTCCGGTGCGTTCGCCGCGTATCTGCAACAACATACCGACTTGAAGCCCGGTGATCGAATCGCCGTGCAACTGCCCAACGTCCTGCAATACCCGGTTGCAGTGTTCGGTGCTATCCGTGCCGGCCTGATCGTGGTCAACACCAACCCGCTGTACACCGCGCGGGAAATGGAACACCAATTCAATGATTCCGGGGCCAAGGCTCTGGTTTGCCTGGCCAACATGGCCCACTTGGCGGAAAAGGTCGTGCCCAAGACCGCCGTCAAGCACGTGATCGTCACCGAAGTTGCCGACCTGTTGCCGCCGCTCAAGCGCCTGCTGATCAACAGCGTCATCAAGTACGTGAAGAAAATGGTCCCGGCCTATCACTTGCCCCAGGCGATCAAGTTCAACGACGTGCTGGCCAAGGGGCACGGCCAACCGGTCAGCGATGCCAGCCCCGCCAGCAGCGACGTAGCGGTGCTGCAATACACCGGCGGCACCACCGGCGTGGCCAAGGGCGCGATGCTCACCCACCGCAACCTCGTCGCCAACATGCTGCAGTGCAAGGCCTTGATGGGCTCGAACCTCAACGAAGGTTGCGAGATTCTGATCACGCCACTGCCGCTGTACCACATCTATGCGTTCACCTTTCATTGCATGGCGATGATGCTGATCGGCAACCACAACATCCTGATCAGCAACCCGCGCGATTTGCCGGCGATGGTCAAGGAACTGTCGAAGTGGAAGTTCAGCGGCTTCGTTGGCCTGAACACCTTGTTCGTGGCGCTGTGCAACAACGAAGGTTTCCGCAAGCTGGATTTCTCCGCGCTGAAAGTCACCCTGTCGGGCGGCATGGCCCTGCAACTGGCGGCCGCCGAGCGTTGGAAAGCCGTGACCGGCTGTGGCATCTGCGAAGGTTACGGCATGACCGAAACCAGCCCGGTGGCCACTGTCAATCCGATCCAGCATGTCCAGATCGGCACTATCGGCATTCCCGTGCCATCGACCCTGTGCAAGGTCATCGCCGATGACGGCACCGAGTTGGCGTTGGGTGAAACCGGCGAGCTGTGCGTCAAGGGCCCGCAAGTGATGAAGGGCTACTGGCAACGCGAAGACGCCACTGCCGAGATCCTCGACAGCGAAGGCTGGTTGAAGACCGGTGACATCGCGATCATCCAGCAAGATGGCTACATGCGCATCGTCGATCGCAAGAAGGACATGATTCTGGTCTCCGGTTTCAACGTTTACCCCAATGAGCTGGAAGACGTGCTGGCGACCCTGCCGGGCGTACTGCAATGTGCGGCCATCGGCGTGCCGGACGAAAAATCCGGAGAGCACATCAAGATCTTCATCGTGGTCAAGCCGGGGGCTACCCTGACCAAGGACCAAGTGATGGAACACATGCGTGCCAACGTCACCGGCTACAAGGTGCCCAAGGCCGTGGAGTTTCGTGATGCGTTGCCGACCACTAACGTGGGCAAGATCCTGCGCCGTGAGTTGCGCGATGAAGAACTGAAGAAGCTGGGCCTGAAAAAGTAACCCAATAAAAAACCCCGCAATGCGGGGTTTTTTATTGTTGGATTGGAATGCAATCCAATGTGGGAGCGGGTTGTTACAGCGCGAACTGCGCGAAGCTCACGCCAGCCCCGGTTGGCCGCACATCCTTCAAAAACGAATCTTTGTCCGCGCTCAGCTCCAAGGTGATTTCCGGGCTGCGCTTGCCTGCATTGCGCACCACCAGTCCTTCGAGCTTTTCGCGCAGGAACACCGTCGGCACCTTCAGGTGCAGCAACTGGTCGGACTCGGCGTTGTGCATCAACAAGTGAATCCACTCGTACTGGCCCACGGAAATACGCCCCACCGGCAGGTCGAACCACCAGATGTTGCGTTTGCGGTCCAGGTCGGTGAAGTGGCAGTTGTTGACGCCGAGTACGGCACCGCCCAGTTCCTGGTTTCTGCGGGCGATGGCCTGTGCTTTATTGAGTTTCATAACCTTCCTACGGGATCTGTTATTCAGCGTTATAGCCTGAATGTGCCGGGCATTCTCGTGGGTTGGCCGCAAAACATAAAGCCAAACCTGCGTCGGCGATTAAATGTGCGATGAAATGCCCCCTGAAAATAATTGAAACTCTGCCGAACCGCCCCGGGTCAATCTCTAGGTAATGACCAAAACCCTTGATTGTTCTTTCGGAGAAATACCATGGGCAGCACAGCGGATAAGGCAAAAGGTTTGAAAGACGAAGTTGTCGGCAACATCAAGCAAGGCATCGGCAAAGTCACCGGCAACGACAAGCTGCGCGTTGAAGGCGTGGTGCAGGAAAAGAAAGGCCAAGTCGAAAAAGCGATTGGCGACACCAAAGATGCGGTAAAAAAAGCGACCCAGTAGGCCTGTTATTGAACAGCCAAGCGGCCATCCACGGATGGCCGTTTTTATGTCATCTGCTGACGCTAAAGTTTCGAAATTGTTTCAAGGTCGCCAAATGAGCTACCTTGATGTAGAAAACGGCCCCTGAGTCGCCCACGAACTCAACCTTTTGCGGCGAAAGGAGACGCTATGATTTTTCCGGTACTACAAGGCCTCAAGTTGCACAAAGTCCTGGTGCGCACCGTCACGGAGTTTCTCGATGACGAGATGCCCACCTACGCCTCGGCACTGGCCTACCAGATGCTGTTTTCCTTGTTTCCCTTTCTGCTGTTCCTCATCGCCCTGATCGGTTTTCTACACCTGCCGGACTTTTTCACCTGGCTGCGCATGCAATCGGAACTGGTGTTGCCGCCTCAGGCGTTGGACCAGGTCAACCCCGTGATCGACCAGTTGCAACAATCCAAGGGTGGCTTGCTTTCGGTGGGTATCGTGATCGCGCTGTGGACCGCCTCTGCCGGCGTACGCCTGATGATGAGCGCGATGAATGCCGCCTACGACGTGGTAGAGGGGCGGCCAATCTGGAAGCGGTTTCCCCTTTCTGTGTTCTACACCATCGGTATCGCTGGCATGCTGCTGGCCGCTGCCGCGCTGATGGTGCTTGGCCCGCAGGTGATGGAGTGGCTCGCCGCGCAGATCGGCATGCAGGAATTCGTGGTCACGTTATGGACCATCCTGCGCTGGCCGCTGATCGTGATTTTGCTGATGTTCTCCGTGGCCCTCATGTACTACGTGATGCCTGATGTGAAGCAGAAATTTCGCTTTATCACCCCAGGCTCGGTGCTGGCCGTGGTGGTGTGGATCGTCGCTTCCCTGGGTTTTGGTTACTACGTCAAAACCTTTGCCGACTACAACGCCATGTATGGCAGTATCGGTGCGATCATCGTCCTGCTCCTGTACTTTTATATTTCAGCCGCCGTGCTGCTGCTCGGGGCGGAGATGAATGCGGTGATCGAGCACATGTCTGCCGAAGGCAAGAACCCTGGCGAAAAGGGTTTCGACCAGCACGCGACGGATGAAAAACAGCACGTCTCAGGCTTAGGCCGCGACCCCTCACTCAAGCCCACTACTGATGAAGCCTGATCGATGATCCGTGAAATCCTGAAAATGGGCGACGAGCGCCTGCTGCGTATCGCGCCACCGGTTCCGCCGGAAATGTTCGACAGCCCTGAGCTGTGGCAACTGATCGACGACATGTTCCAGACCATGGAGCACGTGGGCGGTGTCGGCCTGGCCGCACCGCAAATTGGCGTCGACCTGCAACTGGTGATCTTTGGTTTCGAGGCCAGTGAACGTTACCCCGACGCGCCGCCGGTGCCGCAGACCATCCTGATCAACCCGCTGATCACGCCTCTGAGCCCGATAGTGGAAGAGGGTTACGAGGGTTGTCTTTCCGTGCCGGGCTTGCGCGGTGCTGTGAACCGTTACCAGCAGATTCGCTATGAAGGTTTCGACCCCAAGGGTGAGCCGATCGTACGCATCGCCGAAGGCTTCCATGCGCGGGTGGTGCAGCACGAGTGCGATCACCTGATTGGCCGGTTGTACCCGTCGCGGATTACCGACTTCAGCAAGTTCGGGTTTATTGAAGTGATGTTCCCCGATATGGACCCAACGGCTGACGAGTAACCCCTGACACACCCAAAACCTAAACTGTGGGAGCAGGCAAGCCAGCTCCCACATTGGTTTCTACGTTCATCCGGTTATTTGCTGGGTTTAACAAACCGCAACGTCATCCGATCCGACTCACCAATCGCCACATACTTCGCCTTATCCTGCTCCCCCAACTTCAACGTCGGTGGCAACGTCCAGACGCCCGCGGGATAGTCCTTGGTGTCCTTTGGGTTGGCGTTGACCTCACTTTGTCCCGCCAGCTTGAACCCTGCATCGGTCGCCAGCTTCACCACCTGGGCCGTGGTCAGGTAACCACTGTCCTTGATGGCTGTCAGATCCGCTCCATCCTTGGCCCGGTGATCTTCCACGCCGAGCACACCGCCCGGTTTGAGCACCTTGTAGAACGCGCTGAATGTGGCCTGGGCGGTATCCGCCAATACCCAGTTATGCACATTGCGGAAGGTCAGCACGGCGTCGACCGAAGCGGGTTTGCCGAATACCGGGGCCTTGGGGTCAAACTCGACCACCTGAGCCTTGGCATAACGCGCAGGGTCGGCGGCGAATTTCTTTTTCAGGTTCTCTTCGGAGGTACGCGCGTAGGCGCTGCTGCTCGCTGCCTGCACGGCGGCAATGTAATGCCCATGCTCCTTGAGCAACGGCGCCAGCAGTTCGCTGTACCAACCGCCTCCAGGGGTGATTTCAATCACACTCTGTTTGGCGCCCAAGCCAAAGAATTCCAACGTCTGCTGCGGGTGGCGATAGCCGTCGCGCGCGCTGTTGGCCGGGTCGCGCCAACTGCCGGTGAGCACGCTTGAGTATTGCTGGGCGGTAATCGGAGCATCGGCTGCCTGGCTCAAAGTCGGGGCGAGCAGGGCGGTAAGAGATAGGGCTGCAAGCGTCTTTTTCATGATCATCCTGTGAGAGGGCCACTGTGCCGCCGAGGCTAGCATGGGCCCTGCACTGGCCGATCACACATTATCCGAGGTCGACCTCACCAAACGATCTAAGCCCATGGCGATCATCGGTTTGTTGCGCTTGTAGCGCACTAATCGTTCGCTGAGGGATTGAGGCAGCACCGTGTTCTGGGTGAAGCCCATGCGTTGATACAACCCTTCCAGGTCCGGATGGCACAACAACCAAACCGTGCCGTCCACTGACGCCACCGCCTGAAGAATCAACCGCGCCGCCAGCCCTTTGCCGCGATAGGCCGGGTCCACAAACACCCCGGTCAACCACTGCCCACCGACCACTGGCGTCAGACACAGGCCGCCCACAATCTCGCCGTCTCGAGCCACCCACAAATGCCCGCCCTTGAGCGCCTTCATCGACGAATCATGGCTGCGGTAAAACTTGTTCAGCAGCGGCCACAGCGGCTCTGCCAGCAGATCGATGGTCAACTCGGGCATGGTGTTCAGGCAACATAATCAAGGGGCGGGGATTATAAGCGCCTTCTGTAGCGCAATAGGTGTTATACCCAATGCTACATCCCCTTCACGTGGAGTACGCATCATGTCCAAAGGTATGGATTCAAAGAAAGCCGCGAAGAAAAAACCGGCCAAGACCGCCGATGAAAAACGCGCCGAAAAGAAAGCCAAAAAATCCGACACCGGCTTGTTCGGCCATTAAGTTCCAAGCTTAGAACCAAATGATCTGCAAGATTTTCCGGCCTCAATGCACAGAGCAGGAAACACCTGCTCTGAGCTGCCGATGGCCAACTATCTTGATCTGACCCAACGCCGGGAAATCGAAGCCCTGGCCCAACGATTTACTGCAAAAACCGAATGGCCGACCTGGCTGTTGTTGATCGGCGTGTATGCCGGCTGGTTCGCCGTGATGCTCGGCAGCCACTGGCTGGGCCTGTGGCTGAGCACCCTGTTGCTGATTCCGCTGGTCACGCTGTGGCTGTCGGTGCAGCACGAGTTGCTCCACGGCCATCCCACCCGTTCCCTTCTTTTGAACAAGCTGCTCGGCTACGCCCCATTTGCCGTGTGGTACCCCTACACCCTGTACCGTGACAGCCACCTGTTGCACCACAACGACGAAGACCTGACCCTGCCGGGCATCGACCCGGAAAGCCGCTACCTGAACCAACACCAATGGGACAACAGCTCGCTGTTCGAACGAGGTGTGCATTGGCTGACCAAAACCGTGCTTGGCCGTTTCCTGTTGTCGGCACCGCTGGCGATAGGGCAACTGGCTCGCCATGAGTGCCAACGCCTGCCCCAGGTATGGCCGATGTGGCTGGCCCATGGTGCCGTAACTATTCTGATGCTGAGTTTTATCGCCCACTACAGCGTATTGCCGGTGTGGCATTACCTGCTGCTGGTCAGCGTGCCGGCCTTGTCCCTGGCGTCGATCCGTTCCTACTATGAGCACCGCCCGCATCCACAGCCGGAACAGCGCACTGTGCTCAATGAAGCCTCCTGGCCGTGGACCTGGCTGTTTCTGAACAACAACCTGCACTTGGTGCACCACGACTTGCCGAAACTGCCCTGGTATTTACTGCCAACGGTCTATCGCGCTCGCCGCGAACAATGGGTCGCGCGTAGCGGTGGTTTTCTGGTGCAGGGTTATGGGCAGTTGATCAGCCGCCACGGCCTCAAGGCCATCGACAGCCCCCGGCACCCTTTTGCGTGAGAGACGACCATGAGTGATCACTACGCTGAGCTGCTGATGTACGTGGCGCCGGAGCAAGTACAGCAGGCTAACCAACAGTGGTTGGCGCGTATTTTTGAACGCTTGAACCTGCGCCGCCGCGACGCCGGCCATCTTGACCTGCTCGGCCTGTGGCTCGCCCCCGAACTGCTGGTCACCCAAACGTGTGGCTACCCGCTGATGACCCAACTGCGTGGCCAAGTGCGCGTGATCGGTCGCCCACGCTACGAGCTGGCCCACAGTAGTAACGGCGAGCATTGCAGCCTGTTGCTGGCCCACGACGACAACCCGCGCACCACACTGGCAGATTTCTACAACAGCCGCGGCGTGATCAACGGCCACGACTCCAACAGCGGCATGAACCTGCTGCGCGAGCGCCTCGCACCGTTGCAGCGCGACGGCCGTTTCTTCGCCAGCGTCGATATCAGCGGCGCCCACCGCGAAAGCCTGCGGTGGCTGCGGGAAAAGCGCGCCGACCTCGCCGCCATCGACAGCGTCACCTACGACTACCTTGCGCGTTTCTCCCCGCAAGAAGTGGCGGGGCTGCGCATTGTCAGCCACAGCGCGCCGAGCCCGACGTTGCCGTATATCGGTTCGCTGGGTTTGAGTGATGAGGGCCTGAAGCAGATTCGCGAGGCGATGAACCTGGCGTTGCAGGATTTGTCGCAGGTGGTTGAGACGTTGGGTATACAAGAAGTCCTCCCGGCCAATGAAGACGACTACCACGTGTTGCTGGATTACCAGCAACGAGCCGTCAGCGCCGGTTATCCGATACTTCAATAAGGTTATATAAAAATACCTTTTAAATATTATTAAAGAATAAGCAGCCTTGCTAGGATCGCTCCACCGGAACACCGGACATAACGCGCAACCTACTCAGATGGAGCCACTATGTCCGGCGCCGACACTTCTCACAGCGATTACGTGGGCGGATTGTTCCGCAGTCATTACGACTGGCTGTGCAGCCGTTTGCACCGCCACCTCGACTCCCGCGCGCACGCCGAAGACATCGCCGCCGACACCTTTGTCCAGCTCCTGAGTTCACCGGGACTGAGCGCGTCTGGGGTAGCGCCGATTCGTCAGCCCCGTGCCTTGCTCACCACCATCGCCCAGCGTTTGATGTACCAGCTGTGGCGCCGCCGTGACCTGGAGCGCGCCTACCTCGATGCACTGAGCAACGACGAGATGGCCACCGCGCCGTCCCCTGAAGACCTGGCGCAAATGCTCGAAGCCCTGCAAGCCATCGACCAGTTGCTCGACGGCTTGCCGGCCAAGGTCAAGGCGACGTTCCTGTTATCCCAACTCAATGGCCTGACCTACCCGCAAATCGCCGCCGAACTGGGCATCTCCCAGCGCTCGGTCAGCGACTACATGGCTCGCGCGCTCAACCGATGCCTGCGGCTGTGCCTGGAATGAGCGACGAACTGATCGAGAGCGCCACGCGCTGGTACGTGCTGCTGCGCTCGGGCCAGGCCAATGCGTCGGATTGGCAGCGTTATCACCAGTGGCGTGCGGCCGACCCTCGTCATGATGCTTTGTGTCAGCAATTGGAAATGCGCCTTGGTGTATTTCAGGTTCCTCAGGCGCAGGGCGTGAGCGGCAAAGTGCTGCAGCAGGCACTGGATGCGCCTTCCAGTCGTCGTCATGTGCTGCAGATCGCTTTGATGGGGGCCGGTGTGGCGTTGGGTGCCGCTTTGTTGGCCAAGCCCGTGGGCTTATCGGAGCTGACGGCGGATATCCGTACCGGCATCGGTGAGCGCCGCACCGTCACCTTGGCCGATGGCAGCGAATTGCTGCTCAACGCGCAAAGCGCGGCAGATATTCAGTTCAACCCGCAACAGCGCCTGGTACGCCTGCGCGAAGGCGAGTTGCTGGCCAAGGTCGCCAGCGATCGCAGTCGACCGTTTCTGATCCAGACCGACCAGGCGCGGCTGCGCGCCTACGGCAACCGCTTTTTGGTGCGTGAACGGGAAGGGCAGGGCCAAGTCGTCGCGCTTAACGGTGCCGTGGAAATCGACAGCCGCAACGGTGAACGCCTGCAACTTGCCGCCGGCCATGAAGTGCATTACGACCGCGCCGGCTTCGGCCCGGTGCAAGCCAGCTCTTCTGGTGCCACTGCCTGGATCGACGGCTTCCTGCAAGTGCGCGACCGCCCGCTGGCTGAAGTGATCGATGCGTTGCGCCCTTATCACAATGGCGTGCTGCGCCTGGACCCAGCCGTGGCCGGGTTGCGCGTCAGTGGCCTGTATCGCCTCGACAACCCCCAGCAAATCCTCGACACCCTGGCGCGCACCTTGCCCATCCACATCACCCGACGCACCGGCTTGTGGGTGACCGTCAGTGCCACGTGAGCCACAGATGAACGTGCGTAGCAGCTGTCGAGCTTTAGTGAGGCTGCGTAGGGGCCACCTCGCTGTATCTGTTAGACCCAGTCGCCTGCATCGCAGCCTCGCTAAAGCTCGACAGCTCCTACGGGGAGTTGGGCGTTCTAAGGACATAACCAAACGATCTGCAAGTTTTCCTCCCGCCATCCCACATCACTCCCGTAAGCGCTGCGGGGAGCAGCGTTCTCGAGTTTCCTTGGGGGGAGCCAACGTGAGTCAGTTCAACCGTGTACCGCTTCGAACCTTTGCCCTGGTGCCGTTGGCCAGCCTGTTTTTCTCATTTACCGCCAGCGCCGAAGAGGCGCGTCAGGTCTATCACATTGCCCCGGGCCCTCTGGATGAAGTGCTGCTGAACATCAGCCGCCAGAGTGGCCAGGTGATTTCCTTCACCCCGCAACTGGGCAGTTATTCCTCGGCCACTGTCGACGGTTCGCTGTCGGCGCAGCAGGCGGTGGACGCT
Source organism: Pseudomonas costantinii (assembly GCF_001870435.1). Classification (GTDB taxonomy): domain Bacteria; phylum Pseudomonadota; class Gammaproteobacteria; order Pseudomonadales; family Pseudomonadaceae; genus Aquipseudomonas; species Aquipseudomonas costantinii. The sequence continues at coordinate 164,344 of NZ_MDDR01000025.1, forward strand.
GCGCTCAAGGGTACCGGCCTGCAAGTGCAAGTCAGTCCGGACGGTGCGTTCATCATCAAGGAAGGCGCCGCCAAAAGCGCCCAAGCCACCAGCAATCTAAAGGCTCAAACCAGCGCTGCAAAGGCACCGACCCTTGACCGCGTGGTCGCCATCGGTACCCGTCGCAGCGACGCCACGGCCTTGACCAGCGCGGCCCCGGTGGATGTGATCAACGCCGAAGAACTCAAACAGACCGGCGCTACCAGCCTCAACCAGGCACTGTTCCAACTGCTGCCCTCGTTCAACTTTCCACAGAACCAGAGCGCCACCCGAGGCCAGAACCCCAAGGGTGCGTCCCTGCGTGGCCTGGCCCCGGACCAGACGCTGGTGCTGATCAACGGCAAGCGCCGCCACGCCTCGGCGGTGGTGAATATCTCCGGCGGCGTACCGTTCATTGGCGCGCAGCCGGTGGACCTGGACATGATCCCGATCAGCAGCATCGATCATGTCGAAGTGCTGCGCGATGGCGCCTCGGCGCAGTACGGCTCGGATGCGGTGGCGGGTGTGGTCAACATCGTGCTCAAAGAGCGTGACAGCGGCGGCCAGCTCAACACCCAACTGGGTAAATACGCCCAGGGCGACGGCTTCAGCAAAACCACCGACGGCTGGTACGGCCTGGGGTTGCCGGGGGATGGTTTCCTCACCCTGAGTTTCAACACCCTCAACAACAAACCCACCGACATTGGCGACAAATACGTCGCCGGCGGCCAGCTGCAAGACCCGCGCTGGGGTGGTGCCGGGCGGGACAAGTTCAACCTGGCGGCCAACGCCGAGATCGGCTTGAGTGACCAGTGGCGCCTCTACAGTTTCGCCACCTTTGGCCAGGACAAGTCGGTGAACAACACGCCGCCGCTGCTGGCCAATAACCCCAACAACGTGCCGGGGATCTACCCCGGCGGCACCATCCCCAAATACCGCTATCGCTACGAAGACGGTGCCCTCACCGTGGGTACCCGCTACGAAGACGAGACCCTCGGCCGCTTCGATCTGAGCGCTACTTACGGTCGCGACAAGCATGATGAACTGGCCTTCGATACGGTCAATCCCAGCTACGGCCTGAACAGCCCGACCAAATTCAACGTGGCCACATTGATCAACGACCAGACCAACCTTGGCCTGGATTACGCCAAGGACCTGGACGTCAACTGGTCAAGCCACCCGCTGACGGTGTCGGCGGGCATTGCCTACCGCCACGAGCAGTATCGGTTGGAGCAGGGTGACTACGAGTCCTACTCATTTGGCGGCATCAACGGCGTACAGGTCGGCGCAGTTCAAGCCTCCGGCCTGACACCTGACGACGCCGGCACCTACAAGCGTGACGTTGGTGGCGTGTACTTCGGCCTGGAACATCAGCTCACCGACAAATTCCAGGTCGGCCTGGCCGGGCGCACCGAGCACTATTCGGACTTCGGTTCCGCGACCACCGGCAAGCTCTCGGCGCGTTATGACTTCACTCCGCAAGTGGGCCTGCGCGCTACGGTGAACAACTCGTTCCGTGCGCCGACCCTGGGCCAGATCGGTACCTCGTGGACCACCACCACCAACGTCGACATCAACGGCAACCCGGTGCTTACCCGCATGCTGCCCGCCGACAACCCGGCCGCCCGCGCCCTGGGTGCCGAGCCGCTGAAGCCGGAGAAGTCGACTAACTACTCGCTGGGCCTGGTGCTGCGCCCGATCGAACAAGCCTCGCTGACCATCGACGCCTACCAGATCTCGATTCGTGATCGATTGCTCTACAGCGGCGGCATTTCCGGACCGCGCGCGGAGCAGATCCTTCAGCAAGCCGGCTTTGGCCAGTACACCTGGGCGCAGTTCATGACCAACGCGGCGAACACCCGCACTCGGGGCGTCGACATTGTCGGCAAGTACAACCTGGATTTGGCGCAGTACGGCGCGTTGAGCCTGTCAGCCGGTTACACCAAGGCCCGCACCACGATTGAGAAGGTCCACGAAAACCCCAACGGTTTCGACATCCTCACCCGTGAGGCCCGAGGTTTCCTCGAGCACGGCTACCCCGAAGACAAGCTGGTACTCGGCGCTACCCACAAGATTGGCGCCTGGACCATCGCCCTCAGCGAAACCCGTTACGGCGAATACCGCAAATACGCCGCCAGCGAAGCCAACGCCCAGTACGACCAGACCTTCGCCGCGCAATGGAACACCGACCTGGACGTGAACTACGCCTTCACCCAGCAACTGCGCTTGTCGGTCGGCGCCAACAACCTGTTCGACAGCAAACCCGACGACTTCAATACCCGCCTGCGCCAGACCCCAGGCCAGCAGTACAGCTACCTGTCGCCGTCGGCGCCGGAAGGGGCGTTCTACTACACGCGGCTCAGTTATGACTTTTAAGAAAACTTGAAGAACACACCGGTCCAGTGTGGGAGAGGCGGTGCCCACTTTGGATCTGCTTGGAACCGAATCACCAAGAGGCTACACATGAAAACAATTAAAAACCTGCTCGGTGGCTCGCTGCTGGCACTGACCATCCTGGCCCAACCAGCCCCCGCCGCCGAGGCGGTCAAACCGATCCACTTCGGTGACATCACTTGGGAAAGCGGCAGCCTGATCACCGAAGTGCTGCGCCTGATCGTCGAGAAAGGCTACGGCCTGCCCACTGACACCTTGCCCGGCAGCACCGTGAGCCTGGAAGCCGCCCTGGCCAAGGACGACATCCAGGTGATCGGCGAAGAGTGGGCCGGGCGCAGTCCCGCGTGGGTCAAGGCCGAGAGCGAAGGCAAAGTGTTTGGCCTGGGCGACACGGTCAAGGGCGCCACCGAAGGCTGGTGGGTACCCGAATATGTGATCAAGGGCGACGCGACACGCGGCATTAAACCCTTGGCGCCAGACCTGAAATCGGTGGCTGATCTGGCGCGCTACAAGGACGTGTTCCGCGACCCTGAAGACCCCACCAAAGGCCGTTTCCTCAACAGCCCCACTGGCTGGACTTCGGAAATCGTCAACAGTCAGAAACTCAAGGCTTACACACTGACCGACAGCTTCGTCAACTTCCGCACCGGCTCCGGCGCGGCGCTGGATGCTGAAGTGGCGTCGTCGATCCGACGCGGCAAACCGGTGCTGTTCTACTACTGGTCGCCGACCCCGCTGCTGGGCCGCTTCAAGTTGATCAAACTGGAAGAGCCGCCGTTTAACGCAGAAGCCTGGAAAACCTTGTCCGACGCGAAAAACCCTAACCCGCAAGGCACTCGCTCGATGCCTGCGCGCTTGGCAATTGGCGTGTCTGCACCGTTTAAGGCGCAGTACCCGCAACTGGTGAGCTTCTTTGAAAAAGTCGACCTGCCGATCGACCTGCTCAACGGCATCCTCGGTGAAATGAGCGAGAAGCGTCAGCCACCACGCCAAGTGGCTGAAGCGTTCCTCAAAGAGCAGCCGCAGGTTTGGCAGCAGTGGGTGCCGGCGGATGTGGCGGCCAAGGTCAAGGGAGCGCTCTGATGCTGAAATTTATTGCTGGCGCTGTTCTGTCGATGGTCGCAGGCCACGTGCTGGCGGCCGAACCTTCCACCTTGCGCATCGGCTACCAGAAAAGCTCGGTGAGCATGGTGCTGGCCCGTGAGCACAAGCTCTTCGAAGAGGGGCTGCCCGGCACTCAGGTGCAGTGGATCGAATTCCTCGGCGGCCCGCCGCTGATCGAAGCGCTGAATGGCGGCAGCCTGGACATCGGCAATATCGGCGACATCCCGCCGATCTTCGCCCAGGCCGCCGGTATCGACTTGCAGTACATCGCCGTCGAGCCTAACGAAGGCAAAACCGAAGCGGTGTTGGTGCCCAAAAACAGCCCCGTGCAAACCGTGGCTGAACTCAAGGGCAAGCGCGTGGCGCTGCTCAAGGGCTCCAGCGCCCACAACCTGTTCCTCAAAAGCCTGCTGCGCGCCGGCTTGCAGTGGAAGGATGTAGACGTGGTGTACCTGTCGCCGTCCGACGGGCGTGCCGCGTTTGAACAAGGCAAGGTGGACGCCTGGGTGGTGTGGGACCCGTACTACTCGGCCGCCGTGGTCGACGGTTCTGCACGCTTGCTGGGGGATGGCCAAGGCCTCAACCCCGCGGGCAGTTTCTTCGTCGCCAGCAGCCCATTTGCCAAGCAACACCCGCACGCCATTGCCGCGATTATCAAGACCCTGGGCAAGGCACAGCGCCTGTCCCTCGACCAACCCGAGGAAAGCATCGCGCTGATGGCCAAGACCCTGGGGCTGCAACCGGCGGTGGTGAAAAGCTACTTCGAACACCGCTCACCCGCACCGATTCGCCCGCTGGAAGCCATCGACATTGCCAACCAACAACGCACCGCCGACCTGTTTTTCGCCAACGGCCTGATCCCGAAAAAGGTCGATGTGCAGCAGATCGTGTTCAAGGCCCCGTAACCCCATCAGTGAGCAGACCATGCAACCGATCTACATCGACTTTCTCAACGGCCTGGACATCGAAGAACTGGGCTTAAGCAACGACGAAATCCTCACCGCGATTGAAGCCAGCCTGGCTATCCAGGGCCGGGGCGAGGCGGTGATTGAGCCGCGCACCCATCTGATTCCTGGCGGTGAAATCAACGGTCACTTCAACGTGTTGCGCGGTGTGCTCGGCGGCGATATCGGCTACGCCGGGGTCAAGGTCGTGGGGGACTTTGTCGACAACTACCGCAAGGGGTTGCCATCTGAACTGGCCATTCTCAACCTGCTGGACCCGGCCACGGGCATTCCCAAGGCCATCCTCGACGCTTCGGCGATCACCGATATGCGCACCGGCGCGGTCACCGCCATCGGCGCCAAATACCTGGCCCGGCCCGACAGTAAAGTGCTGGCGCACATCGGCGCGCGCGGCACCGCTTACTGGAACGTGCGGCTGCTGGACCACCTGTTCGACTTCGAGGAAATCCGCGTGCACTCGCGCCGCAGCGAAAGCCGCGAAGCCTTCGCCGAACGCCTGCGCCGCGACCTTGGCAAACCGGTGATTGTCACCGACGACTGGGAATCCACCGTGCGCGGCGCCGATATCGTGGTCGAGGCCTCGCGCCTGGATCAGCCCGCGCCGTTGTTGCGCACCGACTGGATCAAGCCCGGCGCCTTTGTGGTGCCCTACGGCACCATGAGCGCGGTGGAATTGTCGCTGACCGACATCATGAGCAAGCTGGTGGTGGACGATTGGGGGCAATGCAAAGGCGGTCTGTTTGGCGCATTGCGCGCCCATGTCGACGCCGGAAAGCTCAGTGCCGAGACCCTGCATGCCGAGCTTGGGCAGATTGTCGCCGGCTTGAAAAGCGGTCGGGAAAACCCGCAAGAAACCATCCTGTTCTGGCACCGAGGCTTGAGCCTCAGTGATATCGCTCTGGGCCATGCGCTGCTGGAGAAAGCCAAGCGCTCAGGTGTTGGGCAGCGGTTGCGTTGGGCATGATTCATTTCGATCCCCAAGGCCTGACACTCGCGGATTTGCTGGCGATTGCCCGCCAGGAAGCACCGACGGACTTCACCGCGCAGGCCCGCCAACGCATCGATGAAGGCCACCAGTTGCTGGTGAAGCTCGCGGCTGAAGGCACGCCGATTTATGGCGTCACCACCGGCCTCGGGGCGGCGGTGGATACGCCGGTGGTGCCAGTGCAGGCGAGCATTCCGTTGGGGCGTGCAGTGGGCGTTGGGCGTTTGGCGAATCGACAGGAGCTGCGCGCGATCACGGCTGCACGCTTGGCGGGGTTGGCCCAGGGCCGTTCGGGCATTTCGCCGAGAGCGGCGGATGCGTTGTTGGCGTTGCTCAACGCAGGCACAGAACCGCCAGTGCCGCTGCTCGGCTCATTGGGTGAGAGTGACCTGGCACCGTTGGCACACCTGAGTTTGGCGTTGTCCGTACCATTAAGCGGCAAAGATGGCCTGGCGCTGGTGTCGGCGAATTCGGCGAGTGTCGGTCTCGGCGCGTTGCTGGTGGCCGAGGCGCAGCAGGTGTTGGACGCTTTGTTGGCGGCGCTGGCGTTATCGTGCGAAGGCTATCGAGCCAATCTCAGTCCCTTTCAGCCGTGGGCTTCACGCTTGCGGCCGGCGCCTGGGCAAACCAAACAATCGGCGGCGCTGTTGCAACTGCTTGAGGGCGGTGAATTGGCGGACGGCCCACGCCGCTTGCAGGACCCGTTGAGCTTCCGCTGTGCCACGGTAGTTCAGGGCGCAGCGCAACAGGCGTTGCAACAGCTGCATGAATTGGTCGAGTTGGAGTTGCGCAGTGGTGCGGATAACCCGGCGTTGATCAGCGAAGAATCATTGGTATTGGCCACGGCCAATTTCGACAGCACGCATCTGGCGCTGGCCGCCGAAGGGTTGGGCTTGGCACTCAATCGAGTTGCCGCGTGCAGTGCGGAGAGAATTGCCAAGTTGCTATCGCCAGCCTCCAGCGATTTGCCGCGCTTTCTGATCACCCAACCGGGTCATGTCGGGATGGCTGCCTTACAGCGCACGAGCTCGGCGTTGGTCGCGGAAATCGGCCATTTGGCCAACCCGTTGCCGGCAGTGAGCGTGCCGGTGGCAGATCGTGTGGAAGACTACGCCGGACAGGCTCTGGCGGTGGTCGACAAGACCCGTCGTTTGGCCGAGCGGGTGTTGTGGCTGGTCAGCATTGAACTGATCGTCGCCGCGCAAGCGGTGGATCTGCGCGGTGCGCTGCGATTGGGGCAGGGCGTTCGGCAGGTTCATAACTTCGTGCGCAGCCAGGTCGCCTATCTGGACCAGGATCGCTCAGGCTCGGTGGATGTGTTGGCGCTGAGCGCTTTCATCACCGATGGCCACCTGAAACCCATTCTTTAAGTCGATCAAGATCAAATGTGGGAGCGAGCAAGTCGAGTCGTCGCACCGCCCCTCCCACATGTTTAACTGCATTTCAGGTCATGGGTTCTCGGCAGCCAGTGCGGCTAGTACAGCAGGCCGCCCACCCACCCGCTGCTGAAACGCATCCAACGCAGGCCACTCACGCAGATCGATATCGTGAAACGCCGCCCAGCGCAGCACCACAAACAGATACGCATCCGCCACCGAGTACTGCGAACCCAGCAAATAATCCTGGCGCTCCAACGTCTGCACCAGAATCGCGAAGCGCTTGAACAACGTAGCCTTGAACATTTCCCGCACATCGCCCTGGATCGCGCCGTTGAAGAAGACCGCCAGGCCACCATGAATCTCGCTGGCGATAAAGTTCAGCGATTCCTGCAAGCGCACGCGCTCCCAACTACCATTAGCCGGGGCCAGGTGAGCATCCGGTTTCAGGTCGGCCAGGTATTGCAGGATCGCGCTGGCCTCGGTCAGCACTTCACCATTGTCCAACTGCAACGCCGCCACGTAGCCCTTAGGGTTTATTTGCAGGAAGTCTTCGCCGTTGGCGGTGGTTTTGGCCTGGTTATTCACCAGCACCAAGTCGAACGGCAGCGCCAATTCCCGCAGTACGATATGCGGGGCGAGGGAACAGGCGTTTGGGAAGAAATACAGTTTCATCGGGGGCAGCTCCGTGGGATTTGCGCCAGTCTCGCGGGCATGGCACCTTGCGTAAAATTAAACGTTCAGACCCCTGCCATAAGGACAGCTACTGCCATGATGAACCTGATGCATTGGCGCTTGCTGGTGGCCGTGGCCGATCACGGCAGCATTACCGCCGCCGCCGAGCGTGTAGGCATGACTCAATCCGCCGCTAGCCAGGCCATGGCCGGTATGGAAGCGACGCTGGGTGCGCAACTGTTTACCCGTGAGCCACGCAAGACGTTGCCCACTGCCCTGGGGCTGAGTGTGGTTGAACAGGCGCGGGTGATGCTCGGCGCCTTACAGGCGATTCGCAGCACCGTGGACGAAGCCAAGCCCATGCTGCGTGGGAGTCTGCGCATTGCCAGTTTCCCCGTGGTGCTGGCGACGTTTCTGACGCCGCTGTTACAGCGTTTCGCGCAGCTTTATCCCGGCATCGAGGTCACCACCCTGGATGTCACGGACAACGAAGTGCTCACCCTGCTCGACGCCGACCTGATCGACCTGGGCGTGGTGCTCAACCCTAAGCCCGAGCGCAATGCCACGGTATTGGGGCGGGACTTCTGGGTGGCGGTGCTGCCGGTGGACCATCCGTTGGCGCAGCGCCGGGCCGATGCCAGCGTGTCGTTTGAGGAATTACTTGAGCAACCCTTTGTGCTCGCCACTGGCGGCTGCACCGCCAACGCCCGCAGCCTAGGGGCTGCAGCGGGACTGACCCTGCGTGATATTCGCGTGGAGGTGCGTGAATGGAACAGCGCCTTTAGCCTGGTGCGCGAAGGCGTCGGTGTCACGCTGGTGCCGGAAATGGCCCTGCCGGCCCAGCGTAATGGCCTGCGCGTGATGCCGCTGAGCGTGCCACTGCACCGTGAGTTTGCCTTGGTCGGCTCGCCAACCCGTCTCCCTTCAGCCGCCGCCTGTGCATTGTTAAAAATGCTGGCTGATTAGTGGCCTTGCATAGCGCCAAGCCCTGTCTATGCTCACCCAGAACCGTTGATGACGTTTGACATATGAAGCGTTTCGGATGGTTATTTCCCCAAGAAGGTTTGCCAGCAATATCCAACAAATGAATGGAATGCGCCTTCGAGGCGCCGGGAATCAAGGGTGATCTGACCATGTTTAACCGCCAGCACAAATCCGACCTGCAAGAAATCGAACGTTTCTCCTGTGCACTCACTGAGGCCAACGCCAAACTTGCTGCGATTAACCGTTCAATGGCGATGATCGAGTTCGACCGCACGGGCGTGATCCTCGATGCCAACGACAATTTCTGCAAAACCATGGGCTACAGCGTCGAGGAGATTCGCGGCAAACATCACCGGGTCTTTTGCGAAGAGGCCTACACCCACACCGACGCCTACGCCAAGTTGTGGCGTGACCTGGCGCGCGGCGAAGCCATCAGCGGCACCTTTATGCGCTTGAACAAGCGCGGTCAGGAAGTATGGCTTGAGGCCAGCTACATGCCGGTGTTGGACAGCCAAAACCAGGTGCGGAGCGTGATTAAAGTGGCGTCGGACATTACCGCGCGGGTCCACCATGAGCACGAGAACCAGAGCCTGATCGATGCCATCGGCCGCTCCATGGCAGTGATCGAATTCAACCCTCAGGGCCAGATCCTCAATGCCAACGAAAACTTCCTGCGTACCGTGCAGTACTCGAAGGAAGAAATCATTGGCCAGCACCACAGCATGTTCTGCCATCGCAGCGAAGTGGAGTCACCGGCGTACAAGGCGTTCTGGGCCTCGCTGAACCGCGGCGAATATCACTCACACCGCTTTGAGCGCAAAAACAAATACGGCAAAACCCTGTTTTTGGAGGCTTCCTATAACCCAATCTTCGACACCAATGGGCGTCTGTACAAAGTGGTGAAGTTCGCCAGCGACATCACCGACCAGGTCACCACCCTGCGTACCGCCGCCGACTCGGCCCACGCTACCTCGGTACAAAACGACGCTTGCGCGCGCAAAGGCTCGGAGGTAGTGCAGCAAACGGTGCAGATCATCGAAGAGATTTCCCACGACCTGAACCAGGCAGCAGTGAGTATCGACGCGGTGAGCAAGCAGTCGGACATCATTGGCGCCATCGTGCAGACCATCCGCAGCATCGCCGAACAAACCAACATGCTGGCGCTCAACGCGGCGATTGAAGCGGCGCGGGCAGGTGAGCACGGGCGCGGGTTTGCGGTGGTGGCAGATGAAGTGCGCAGCCTTGCGGCGCGGACCAGCCAGGCGACGGTGGAGATTGTCGATGTGGTGCGCAAGAACCACGACTTGTCAGTGAGCGCGGTCTCGAGCATGCAGTCGAGCTTGAGCCGCACGGGGCTGGGGGTGGAGCTGGCGAATGAGGCGGGGCAGGTGATCCTGGAGATTCAGGAAGGGTCACGGCATGTGGTGGATGCGATCAGTCAGTTCAATTCGACGTTGCAATTGCAGTAGGCGTCTTGTCGCTCGCTGTCGGTACAGGGTCGGCAGCGAGCTTTGCGATTAACCCTACAGATCGGTTCCAAGGGGGGGCGTATAAAACTCAGGTTTATTCACTGAGTAGGACTAACTATGAAGTTGCAAGGTGCCTTATTCCTGTCGCTGTGCATGCTGTCAGCCGGCGTGATTGCGAACGATGCCGTTCTGGAAAAAATCCGCGAAAACAAACAAATGGTGATTGGTTATCCGGCTGAGGCCTTGCCGTTCTCTTATCAAACCGGCGACGGTGAACCGGTCGGCTACTCCATCGATCTGTGTCGGCGTATCGCCAGTGATGTGAAGAAAAACCTCAAGCTTGATGAGCTGGCCTTGAGCTTCAAACCCTTGAGTTTCAAAGACCGTATCAGTGCGGTCAGCAGCGGGGCGGTAGATCTGGAATGTGGTTCCACCACCAATACGCTGGAGCGTCAGAAGCAGGTCGACTTCAGTATTTCCACCTTCGCAGCCTCGATCAAAGTGGTCTCCAGGGTCGGCGAGAAGCTGGACACCTTGAAGGCTCTCAACGGCCGCTCCGTAGTGATCGTCGACGGCACCACGGTGGGCGAGGTGGTTGAGCAGCTTGAAAAGCGCAAAGGTTGGAGCTTTAAAAAGGTGCATGCCAAGAGCCTGACCGAAGGCTTCAAGTTGCTGGTGGAGAACCAAGCCGACAGCCTGGTGTTTGATGAAGTGGTGGTGGCGCCGTTAATGGCGAGCGCCGCCGAGCCTGCGCGTTATCAGTTTTTACCGGATGTGCTGGTGGTGGAGCACCTGGGGTTGATCATGCCGAAGAATAACCCTGCGTTGAAACGGACGGTGGACGCGACCCTGATGGGCTTGATGGTATCGGGGGAAGCCAAAACACTCTATGCGAAATGGTTTGATGCGCCGATTGTGACCAAGATGCTTAATTTGAACGTGCCGTTTTCGGCCCAGATGGAGCAGATGTTCAGCGCCCCGACGGATCAGCCGGGTAAGGCGTTGTAAGGTTATTTGCCCAAGGAGGGGCGCAGCCCTGCCCCCTCCTCAAAGGCTGCGTAGTCAGATCGCGGCCAAGGTCTCTTTCACGGTCTGCGCCTGCGGGTCAGCAGTCTTCGCCGCTACCTGCTGATCTTGCTGCTGCTTCAGGCGCTCAGCCACTTCCTTGGAAATAGCGTCCTGCTTTTCCTGCGGCAGGCTCTGCACATCCGCCTCAGTCAAACCCTGCTCCTTGAGCAACTGCTCACGAATGCGTTCGGCCGGGGATTTGCTCATGTAGTCAGTGAAGTCGGCACGTGCGGTGCTGGTGCTCGAACCCACTGCCGGTGTATCAGTGGTCGCCGTGGTTGCCGCCGTGGTGGCTTGCAACTGCACACGGGTCTTGGCGAAGGCTTCGTCGATGCGATCGTTGGCCTTGTCCAGGTTTGTCTGCGCCGTCGGCACCGTGACGCTTTGCTGGGCCATTTGCGCGGCGCCGCTGTAGAGCGCGCTGGCGGCGGCGTTGGCCGGGTCCATGTCGGCGCGCTTGAGCTGTTGGATCGTCGCCTGGGCTTGGGGATTGTTGTTAACCAGCATGATCGGTCACCTGCGGATATGTTCGGTGCGTCAGGTGGAGCAAATAGCATGCCGGGTGCGCCACCCCCGGTTTTATTGGGGATGGCACGGCCGTCGCGGCAAACATTGTCCCGTAGGCGGCCAGCCGTTGCCGTCAGTGGGCGATATTCTCCAGCGCCAGGTTGCGCGTGCGCGGGCCGAACCAGCTAATGGTGATCATCACAATCAACATGCTGCTGGCGATAAATGCCAACACGCCCGGTGTGCCCAGGTGTTCGAGGATAAAACCGATCAACAGGCTGCTGAACACCGTGGACAAGCGGCTGAACGAATAGCAGAAGCCCACCGCCCGTGCGCGGATATTGGTGGGGAACAGTTCGCTTTGGTATGAGTGATAACTGAAGCTCAGCCAGGCATTGCAGAAGGTGATCATCACCCCGCAAATCACCAGCCCTACCGCTGTAGTTTGCAGGGCAAACAGGCTGCCGAAGATCATCGCGCCCATGGCCGAGCCGACGATCTGCCATTTGTTTTCAAAACGGTTGGCCACCTTCACAAACAGCAGCGGGCCCAGCGGGTAGGCAAGGGTGATGATAAAGGCGTACATCAAACTGTGTGTCACGCTGACGCCTTGGCCCGACAGCAGCGCCGGCAACCAATTGCCGAAACCGAAAAAGCCGATGGCCTGGAACACATGGAACACGATCAGCATCAGCGCGCGGCGGCGGTACGGCGGTTGCCAGATATCGGCAAAGCGGCCCGCGCCTTGAACGCTGATCGCTTCGGGTTCTGGTTCATCCAGCGGTTTGCCGTGATCTTTTTGGCAACGCGCTTCCAGGTTGTCCATGATCTTTCCCGCCTCATCGAAGCGGCCTTTCTGCGCCAGCCAGCGCGGCGACTCCGGCAGGCGCTTACGCAGTTGCCAGATAAACAGTGCAAACACTGCACTCGAGAGCACCACCCAGCGCCAACCGGAGATCCCGAACGGCGCCTGGGGCACCAGCCACCACGACATCAAGGCCACCGCCGGTACCGACAGAAACTGGATGAAAAACGCAAAGGCAAACGCGGAGCTGCGCATGCGCTTGGGCACCAGTTCCGAGAGGTAGGCGTCGATGGTCACCAACTCGATCCCCAAGCCAATGCCCACCAGGAAGCGCATGCAGATAATCCCCAGTGCGGAGGTCTGGATGCCCATCAACACCGTGGCGACGGTGTACCAGATCAACGCGAAGGTGAAGATCGCCCGGCGCCCGTAGCGGTCGGCAATAGGACTGAGCAGGCTGGCGCCGAGGAACAGGCCCAGGAAGGTCGCCGAGGCGAACGCCGCCTGGTCCGAGAAGCCAAACACGCCCTCGCTGCCGGTGTGGAAAATCCCGTCGCTGATCAAGCCGGGGCTGATATAGGCAGTCTGGAACAGGTCATACAGCTCGAAAAAACCGCCGATCGACAGCAACGCTACAAGGCGCCAGACGGTGGCGACGGCAGGCAGGCGGTCGATGCGCGCGCTGATGTGGGTGGCACGGACTGGGTCGATGCCGTCGGCGGTGGAAAGTGCGGACATGGTGAGCGGGCTCAGTAAGTAATCGGGATTTCAAATGCCTGGAAGGCATCATCCACGGGTTGGTAGCCCAATACACGCGTGGTTTCGCTCAAGTCCAAGCGCTTAAAGCGGTTATTGGAAATGCCGTGGGCGATCAGGTGTTTCACGCCCTCGGCCTCCACCGAGCGTTGCAGCAATTGCACCGCGTCACGCGGGCTGAGCCAGGCGCTGAGGTCGCGGGCGTTGTTCAGGTCGTGGGTTTCGGGGAACTCAAAGGCGCCGATGCGCAGGGCAATCGTCGACAGCGGCGTTTTGGCTGCGTAATAGCCGCACAACGCCTCGCCGTAGCATTTGCTCACGCCATACAGATTGGCAGGTAAGACCGGCATGCCGGGAGTGATTTGTCGGTCTACCGAGTAGCCTTCGATGGTTTGCGCGCTGCTGGCGAATACCAGGCGTTGCACGCCCGCGGCCACGGCGGCTTCAAACAGGTAGGTGGTGGCGAGGATGTTGTTGGGCAGCAATTCGTCGAACGACGCGCTGGCGTGGGGGATGCCTGAGAGGTGCACGATCACGTCGATGCCTTCGAGCAGGGCGGCCAGGCTGGTTTTATCGCTGAGGTCGGCGTTGATGAAACGGTGCTCGTCGAGGGCGAAGTCCGGTGCGACGCGGTCGGTGAGGGTGAAGCGGTAGCGCTCCTTCGAGGCTTCGAAAAACGTCTTGCCGATTCTGCCGCAGGCGCCGGTGAGCAGTACGTTGAGTCCTTTCACGGTGAAGTCCTTGTTTTAGTTATGGCCGTCGAGGGCGAAGGTCTGGAAGCCCGGGCGCCCGCTGAGGCGTTGGTAATACGCCTCGACAGCCGGGTAGGGCGGATGCTCCAAAGGCGCATTGCGCCAGCGGTGCACGGAGAGGCCGACGAGGATGTCGGCCAGGGTGAACTCACTGCCGGCCACGTAGGCGCCGGTCTTGATCAACTGTTGTTCGAGCAGGCCCATCTTGTCATTCCAGGCTTGCACACCGGCCTTGAGACGTTGCGGGTCTTGATAGTCAGGGTTTTTGCGCACTAGGGCGTGAAAGGCGTAGCCCCAGGACGGGTTGAGTTCGGTGGCTTGCCAGTCCATCCACTGTTCCACCCTGGCCCGTGGTGCGGGTTCGGCGGGTAAAAGGTCGTGGCGTTGGTAAAGGCCGACGAGGTAGCGGCAGATGGTGTTGGATTCCCATAGCACGCCGTGGTCGTCGATCAGCACCGGTACCTGGGCGTTGGGGTTCAGGGCCAGGAATTCGGGGGACTGGGTGGGGGTGTAGCCGATGCCCCAGTCCTCGCGGGTGTATTCGATGCCCAGTTCCTGGCAGGTCCACAGGACTTTTCGCACGTTGATGGAGGAGGTGCGACCCAAGATTTTCAGAGAGTGTCCCATGGTGCTTTCCTGGCGGGGGAGAGCGGTCAATCTAACAGGGGCCGGGAGCCACGGCGATGCTTCCAAGTGTGCACAATAAAAAAAGTGGGCTTGCCCGCTCCCGCATTTCTAACCGAGTAGGGCTTTAAACTCGCGGTGTGTGTTGATCCATCGCCTGGCCGACCAGCAATACGCTCAGTTCGCTGAGTTGATGAATCGCCAAGGCAACATCACGCTGTTTACCCGTAAGGTCATCTGAGAGGTCGAGCAACAAGGTGCTGACGGAACACACGGTTTCGTAGCTGTTGATCAGCAAGGTTTCGGTGGGGGTATCGGGGATGACGGTGAAGAGCGTATTCGGGGGATTGACGCTTTGCATGGTTGAAATACCTGACTTGTGCCAACACCCGCATCGCTACTAAACGAATGGGGTGGCAGCTGTACGCAGGTTAGTAGACCGGTAATCCCACACAAACCCGGCGCGCTCGAAGGCGCCCTACGCACAGCCGCCATGATTGGCTTATGCATATTGTGTGGGGACGTTCAGGCTACTAAACCCGATCACCGAGAAATTCAGCGACCGGCCAACCTTAGTTGCCCCCCACCCAAGCGCACAAGCCGGCGGATTCTGACGTAAGCGTAGGCAACCGGGCAAGGCGCTTACCGCAATGTCAGTCGCGTCCTACGGGCGTCCTACACCACTCTGATCGTTCCCACGCTCCTGCGTGGGAATGCTGCCTGGGGCGCTCTGCGTCCCGCCATTCACCGAGGTTGTGACGCGGAGCGTCACGAGATGCATTCCCACGCAGAGCGTGGGAACGAGCGAGTCAGGTACTTTCGCGGACCTGCAACTCAAACCCCATATCCACCACCGGCTTGGCGATTTTGTTGCCCGCCATGATCGTCAACAAATGCTCCGCCGAGCGCCGACCAATGGCTTCACGCGGTGTGCTGATGCTGCTCAAGCGCGGCACCATAAAGGACGACGCAGGCAAGTCGTTGAACCCCAGTACCGCCACGCGTTCCGGCACTTTGATGCCATGGCGCATGGCTTCCAGCAGCGCGCCTTGGGCCAAGTCGTCGTTGCCAAAGAAGATCGCATCCACATCGGGATGGCTGGCCAGCAACTGCAAAAACAGCTCGCCGCCCAGGCCGACCGAGGACGGGCGTGGTGTCAGCAGTTCCAGCGCCGGGTCGTACATTCCGGCCTGTTGCAGGGCGCGGCGAAAACCCTCACCGCGCAGCAACGTGCGCTGATCCAACTGCGCGCCGATGTAGGCCAGGCGCTTACGTCCACGGGACAGCAAATGCGCCGCCGCCGTTTCACCGGCGTTCAATTGTGAGAAACCCACGCAGTTCACGCCGGCGTTGGGGTCCAGGTCCATCATGTACACGCAGGGCACATTGCTGGCCTCGACCATCCGTCGGGCGCTTTCGGTGCGGTCAAACCCGGTCAGCAGCAAACCCCGTGGCTGGTAGGCCATGTAGTTGCGCAGCAGGTTTTCTTCTTCATCGCGCGAATAGTGGGAGTTGCCGATCAACACCTCAAAGCCCTTTGGCCGCAGCACTTGGTGGATGGCTTCCAGGGTTTCGATAAACAGCAGGTTGGACAGCGACGGCACGATGACCACCACCGAATGGCTTTGCGCCGACGCCAGGGCGCGGGCGGCAGGGTTGACCACATAGTTGAGTTCAGCGGCGGCCTGTTGCACTTTTTCCACCAGTTCGGTGGCCACAGTACTGACGCCACGCAAGGCGCGGGAGGCGGTAATCGGGCTGACACCGGCCAGGCGGGCAACTTCGTTCAGGGTAGGGCGGCCCGTCGTGCGGGTATTTTTATCGTTCTTAGAGGTCATCAGGCGGCTTGCCAAACAAAAATCGAGGCACTAAGGTAGCGCTGTCTCCAAAAGGCTGCAAATTCTTGAACATTGGGTTGCCTGATCCGGTTCAAATGATTGGAGAGGATGCACGCGTCACTCCATAAAAACGACAAGACGGCGCGGGAAAAGCCTGTTTTTGCACTAGCCTTACAGCGTGCAAAGGTAGCGCTATCTGCGTCCTGAGGTGTTTCATGAGTCAACCTGTTACCGCCCTGGTCATCATGGGTGTTTCCGGCTGTGGCAAGTCCAGTGTCAGCGAGGCCCTGTGCCGCCTGAACGGCGCCACCGCCATTGAAGGCGACAGCTTTCACCCCGCCGCCAACATCGAAAAAATGAGTGCCGGCCACCCCCTCAACGACGACGACCGTGCCGGTTGGCTCGACATCCTTTGCGATGAACTGCGCCGTGCGCTCAAGGCCGGCGAGCATCCTGTGCTCACCTGTTCAGCCCTGAAAAAGAAATACCGCGACCACCTGCGCGAAGCCGCGCCGGGCCTGGGGTTTGTGTTTCTGGAACTGACTCGTGAAGTGGCCGCTGACCGCGTGTCCCATCGCCCCGGCCATTTCATGCCGGCAAGCCTGATCGACAGCCAGTTCGCCACCCTTGAATCGCCCGTGGGCGAAACGCTGACCCTGGCGCTCAACGCCAGCGAAGACAGCGTCGAGGCGTTGGCCGAGCAAACCAATGCCTGGTGGCTGCAACACGGCTTTGAACCTTCCAAGTGATTTTTTGCCGGAAAAGATAGCGCTATCTACGGCAGGAAATTTAACACCCGCTTTAATAACAACAACAAACAGGAGAGACCCCCCATGTTTGGCATGTCCCACGAGTCCTACCTGCTGCTAGATGCAGTGGTCACTATCATCGGGCTGATCTTTTTGATCACCAAGTTCAAGGTTCACCCGTTCATTGCACTGATCATCGCGGCCGGCTTTCTAGGCCTGACCTCGGGCATGCCCGTGGACAAGATCATCAAGGCGTTCCAGGACGGCTTCGGCGGGGTGCTCGGCTTTGTCGGCATCATCCTTGCGCTGGGCACGATGCTCGGCAAGATGATGGCCGAATCCGGCGGCGCCGATCAGATCGCCCAGACCCTGATCCGTGCCTTTGGCAAGGAAAAGGTCCAGTGGGCCATGATGTTCGCCGCATTCCTGGTGGGTATCCCGCTGTTTTTCGAGATCGGCTTTGTGCTGCTGATTCCGCTGGTGTTCATCGTCGCGCGCCGCACCGGCGTGTCGCTGATCAAGATCGGCATCCCGCTGCTCGCCGGCCTGTCGGCGGTGCACGGTTTGGTGCCACCGCACCCGGGCCCGTTGCTGGCCATCGGCGTGTTTGGCGCGGACATCGGCAAGACCATTCTGTACGGCCTGATTGTCGCATTGCCGACTGCCATCATTGCCGGTCCGATCTTCGGTACGTTTATCGCCAAGTACATCCCGGGCAACCCGTCCCAGGAACTGGTGGATCAACTGGCCCGTGAACCTGAGTCGAAAGACCTGCCGAGCTTCAGCATTACCCTGATCACCGTGCTGCTGCCGGTGTTCCTGATGCTGCTCAAAACCTTCGCTGACGTCGCGCTGCCGGACGGTCACGCCATTCGTAACTGGATGGACATGATCGGTCACCCGATCACCGCGTTGCTGCTGGCCTTGCTGCTGTCGCTGTACACCTTTGGTCATCGCCAAGGCATTCATTCCAAGCAAATCCTCAAACTGCTCGACGCCAGCCTTGCGCCGACCGCCGCGATCATCCTGATCATCGGCGCCGGTGGTGGCTTCAAACAGATGCTGGTGACCAGCGGCGTGGGTGACGTGATCGGCCATATGGCGGTGAACGCGCAGATCAACCCGATCCTGCTGGCGTGGCTGGTGGCGGCGGTGATTCGTGTGGCAACCGGCTCGGCCACTGTGGCGACCATCACTGGCGCGGGCATCGTGGTGCCGGTGGTGGGGATGATTCCGGGGGTTAACCGTGAGCTGCTGGTGTTGGCGACGGGGGCGGGTTCGTTGGTGTTGTCTCACGTCAACGATGCGGGGTTCTGGCTGGTGAAGCAGTACTTCAACATGACTGTGGCTGAGACGTTCAAGACCTGGACGGCGATGGAGACCATTCTGTCGGTTGTGGCGCTGATCTTTATCATGTTGCTGTCGTTGGTGGTGTAACCCCTGACTAATCGTTCCCACGCTCTGCGTGGGAATGCCTCTTGTGACGCTCCGCGTCACGCTTTGGGACGCGGAGCGTCCTCGGCTGCATTCCCACGCGGAGCGTGGGAACGATCAACGATCATTTGGATCAGGCTTTGGTGACAAGCCCATCCGCTCGGAACATCCCGCGAATCCCGCGCACTGCCTGGCGAATCCGGTCCTGGTTCTCGATCAGCGCAAAGCGCACATGATCATCCCCATACTCACCAAAGCCGATCCCCGGCGACACACACACCTTCGCCTCCAGCAGCAGCTTCTTGGCAAATTCCAGCGAGCCCATGGCGGCATACGCCTCGGGAATTTTCGCCCAGACGTACATCGACGCCTTCGGGTTCTCGACCATCCAGCCCAGCTCATGCAGGCCTTTGACTAGCACGTTACGGCGCTGGCGGTACTGCTCGGCAATGTCCTTCACGCACTGTTGGTCGCCTTCGAGCGCGGCAATCGCCGCCACTTGCAGCGGGGTAAAGGTGCCGTAGTCGTGGTAGCTCTTGATCCGCGCCAGGGCGTTGACCAGTTCCGGGTTACCCACCATGAAGCCAATACGCCAGCCGGCCATGTTGTAGCTCTTGGACAGGGTGAAAAACTCCACCGCAATGTCCTTGGCACCGGGCACCTGCATGATCGACGGGGCTTTCCAGCCGTCGTAGACGATGTCGGCGTAGGCCAGGTCGTGGACCACCAACACGTCGTACTGCTTGGCCAGCGCAATCACGCGCTCGAAGAAATCCAGCTCCACGCACTGCGCGGTGGGGTTGGACGGAAAACCCAGAATCATCATTTTTGGCTTGGGAATCGAACCCCGAATCGCCCGTTCCAGCTCGGCGAAGAAGTCTACGCCGGGAATCAACGGCACCGAGCGCACCTGGGCGCCGGCAATTACAGCACCGTAGATGTGAATCGGGTAGCTCGGGTTCGGAACTAATACGGTATCGCCCTGGTCCAGGGTGGCCAGCATCAAGTGCGCCAGGCCTTCCTTGGAACCGATGGTCACGATGGCTTCCGACTCGGGGTCGATGTCCACTTCATAGCGGTCTTTGTACCAGCGCGAAATCGCCCGGCGCAGACGCGGAATGCCTTTGGAGGTGGAGTAGCCGTGGGTGTCTTCACGCTGAGCGACGGTGACCATTTTTTCCACGATGTGCGGTGGAGTGGCGCCGTCAGGGTTACCCATGCTCAAGTCGATGATGTCTTCGCCGCGCCGACGCGCAGCCATCTTCAGCTCGGCAGTGATATTGAATACGTAAGGGGGGAGTCGATCTATGCGCGCAAAGCGGCGCGGCGAACCTTGGTCTGCCATTGTTGCCTCGAAGTACGTAAGCGCCCGGAACCGTCCGAGCGACGTCGGCCACTGCGGTGGCCTGCGGAGCAGACAATACGGTTGATGATGGCCCGTTGTCCAGATGCGTAGGAAAAATTTCTGCGTGGAGTGCAACGCGGATATCCCCCTATACTTGATGCGGGTTTGTTCCCTCATAAGAAGGAGACTGTTCAGATGGATCAGCAGACAAAGCAACCGTTGCAGCCACGCATGGAAGCAGGCAAGGCACTGGTCATCGCCGGTGTACAAGGGCGTTATTCGAAGGCCACCATCGGTGATATTCCCAAGTTGTGGGAGCTGTTCGACACCTGCATCAAGGACATCAAACAGCGCGTCGGTGGGGTGACTTACGGCGTGTGCCATAACCCCAATCACGGCGAATTCGATTACATGGCCGGGGTTGAAGTGCCGAGCAAGAGCGATGTGCCGGGCAACTTCGAGTTCATCGAAATTCCGCCGCTCAACTATGCCGTGTTCCCTCATTTCGGGCCGGTACAGGCGCTTGAGCAGACCTACGAGCGGATCATGTTCGAGTGGCTGCCGCACTCGGGCTATAAGGTGATGGGGTCGGATTTCGAGCGCTACAGCGCCGATTTTGATGGGCGCAAGGGGACCGGGACCGTGGAAATCTGGTTGCCGGTCGGCGAAAGAGGCTGACCACGACCCTGTAGGAGCCGGCAAGCCGGCTCTACAGGTGCTTCAATACAACGTACTTCTGACTCGCTCCGGCATCTCTGGCCAGGTAGTCCTCGTTGAGAAACGGGATTTCCTTGCGCACCGCCCGTTCATGGGGGAGGCCGTAGAGGGTTTCGAGTTGTTCGAGGGTTGTCAGCATGTTCACCACCTCCTTATCGTTCAAAACACTAACGCCAGTCGGCGCTCATAACCGATCCGCCCTTTATACGCCTCCCCGCTGTCCACCCACCCGGCCCCCAAATACAACCCCATCGCTGCCACATTGTCCGTATCCACCGACAGCTCCAACCCCTTGATCTGCGGCCACGCCTGCTTTGCCGCCTCCGGCAGCGCTTGCAAACACGCCTTGCCAAACCCGCGACCCTGTTGCCCGCGATCCACCTGCAACGCATGCAAAGTAGCGCTGTGTTCATCGGCCCAATGGGGTAAACACGGCGGGCGTTTGAGCAGAAGAAAGGCGACGGGGATTTCATCGGCGAGCAAGGCAAAGCCTTTGATACCGGCGGGATTGGGATTGACCAGCAGGCTGTTCAGCGCGCAGTAGATATCGCCGGAGTAAGCCAGTTGCTCGGGATGCACTTGCAGCGTGTCGAGCCGCTGCTTTTGCACGGGGCTCAGCGTCTCATAGAGGACGAGGCGGGTTTCCATCGGGGGTGCATCCGAAATCCTACAAAGAGGCGTGGATTCTAGCGGGTTTGCCGGGGACGAAATTATTTTTCAGCGGTGTGTCGATTTACCGAAAGGCCATTCGACTAAGGGTGTCTGTTGTGATTTTCCACCCCAAGGAGTATCGCTATGAGCACTGCAATCAACACCCTGATCGATCAATGGAAGCAAGCCATACTTGCCCATGATATCGACAAAATTGTCAGCTTTTACGCCGATGATATCGTCTCGTTCGACGCCGTAACCGCGCTGCAATTCAAGGGCAAGGCCGCCTACCGCGCGCACTGGGACGAATGCATGAAGCATTGCCCCGGCCCAGGTATTTTTGAGTTCCATGAACTGCGTATTGTCGAGGCACAAGACAGTGCGTTTGCCCACTGGCTGGCCCACTGCGGCGGTGCCGGGCCGGACGGTGTGGTGAAGGCCTGCTGGATGCGGGTGACCGCCGGTTACCAGCGCTTCAATGGCCAGTGGAAGGTGGTGCATGAGCATTGGTCGGCGCCTTTCGATATGGAAAGCGGCACCGCTTTGTTTGATCTGGAACCTTGATCGGCGCGAACTATAGTCAGTAGTCCGAAAACGGAGACTCACATGAAATACCTCTGCCTGATCTACAGCAACGAACAGGTGCTGCACACCTCGCCTGACAGCCCCGCAGACCCGGAGTGTTTCGCCTACGCGCAGTCCATTCAAGCCAGCGGTCGGATGCTTGCCGCCGAGCCGCTGGAGTCGGTGACCACCGCTACCACCGTGCGTATGCGCAATGGCAAGTTGTCGATCACCGACGGGCCGTTTGCCGAAACCAAGGAGCAACTCGCCGGGTTTTACCTGATCGACGCGAAGGACTTGAACGAAGCGATCCTGGTAGCTGGCGGCATTCCGGCGGCAAGGGTCGGCAGTGTGGAAGTGCGCCCGGTGCGCGAATTGAATCTCTGACCACTACAACCATAAGACTCAAGAGGTTTACCCCATGACGATGCAGCCTGCCGAATTTGAACTGTCCATCAGCCGCCTGATCGACGCCCCGCGCAGCCGTGTGTTCCGCGCCTGGACCACGCCTGAGTTGTTGCAACAATGGTGGGGGCCCCACGGCATGACCACCCCTGAGTGCGAAATGAACCTGTGGGTCGGTGGCCTGTTTCGTACCCTGATGCGCGCGCCGGATGGCACTGAGTACCCCACCCAGGGCGTATTTCTGGAGATCGATGCGCCGAACCGATTGGTGTTCACCGATGCTTTTACACCCGGCTGGATACCTGCGGGCAAGCCGTTCATGACCGCCGAAGTCACCTTCGAAGACGTCGACGGCAAGACCCGCTACACCGCCCGCGCCCTGCACTGGAATGCTGAAGACAAGCAGGCCCACGAAGCCATGGGTTTTCATGACGGCTGGGGCCAGAGCCTCGACCGTTTAGTGACGCTGGTGACCCAAGGCATGTTCGATTGACGCCTCAGGTCGAGGCGATTTACCGCAGCGAATCACGGCGCGTGCTGGCGACGTTGATTCGCTTGCTCGGTGATTTCGACTTGGCCGAAGAGGCTTTGCACGAGGCGTTTTTCATCGCTGTGCAGCGCTGGCCGCAGGACGGCGTGCCGGATAATCCTCGGGCGTGGCTGGTTTCTACCGGCCGCTTCAAGGCCATCGATCGCCTGCGCCGTCAGGCGCGTTTTACCCCGTTATTGCAGGAACAGGCCGACGCGCTGGAAGCGGCTGACTGGAGCGACGAGGACGTGGAAGACGACCGCCTGCGCCTGATTTTCACCTGCTGCCACCCTGCGCTGGCGCCCGATGCACAGGCGGCACTGACCTTGCGTGAGATCTGCGACCTCACCACCGAGGAAATCGCCCGGGCCTTTCTCGCTACGCCCACCACCATCGCCCAGCGCATCGTGCGCGCCAAAAGCAAGATTCGTGAGGCCAGGATTCCCTACCAAGTGCCGTCCCTGGCCGAGTTGCCCGAGCGTCTCGACAGTGTGCTGCGGGTGATTTACCTGGTGTTCAACGAGGGGTATTCGGCGTCCATGGGCGCGGATCTCACGCGGGAAGACTTGACCCGCGAGGCCATTCGCCTTGGCCGTCTGCTGATGGAGTTGTTGCCGGAGCCTGAAGTGATGGGGTTGCTGGCGCTGATGTTGCTGCACGAATCCCGCCGAGCGGCGCGCACCTCGGTTGGCGGTGAGTTGGTGCTGTTGGATGAGCAGGACCGTTTGCTGTGGGACGCGTCCTTAATTGCTGAAGGCTGTGCACTGGTGGAGCAGGCGTTGAGCACGCGGCGCTTTGGACCGTATTGCCTGCAAGCGGCGATTGCGGCGGTACATGCCGAAGCTCTTGGCGCGGGGGAGACGGACTGGTTGCAGATTGTCGGGCTCTACGATGTGTTGCTTCGAGAAGTTCCGTCGCCGGTGATCGAGTTGAATCGCGCAGTGGCGGTGGCGATGTGGCAGGGGCCGTTGGCCGGGTTGCAGTTGGTGGAGAGTATTTTGGCGCGAGGTGAGTTGCTGGATTACCACTTGGCGCACTCGGCGCGGGGGGAGTTTTGCCGGCAGTTGGGGCGTATCGAAGAGGCGCGTACTGCATACGGAAAAGCGCTCTCACTGACCCAGCAAATTCCTGAGGAACGGTTTTTAGAGCGACGTTTGGCTGAACTTGAATAGCCCAGTGGTGGGGGCTGTTGGGGGGGCGATTGGGTACATATCCGTTGTTTGGGTAACGGCCGCCTAGGGTTTCGCCCTTACGGCGACTCACTTTGGAAAAGCCCCAAAGTAAGCAAAGGGCTCTTGCCCCACCACTCGGCACCTCGCCTAGGCTCGGCGTGCGGCCAGCGTGGTTGATGGGGCGCCTGAGATCAAGATCACAAGCAGAGCACGGCGGCCTGAAAGCCGACCTGAGTGGTGTGGATCAAAAGCCAGATCAACAGCAGTGGGTGTTTTCCTGATGTATGGAGATTAAAAATGTGGGAGCGGGCTTGCTCGCTCCACATGTTTTACCGCTTTTGATCTACACCACTCAGGTCGGCTTTCAGGCCGCCGTGCTGTTGATTTTGATCTTGACCTTGATCTTAGGCGCCCCGTTAAACCACGCTGGCCGCAAGTAGGCACGGTGGAGCGGGTAAACCGGCAGGACGCCGGTTTAGCCGCGCTGGGCCAGGGATGGCCCATCGCGGCGACCCGCGCAGCCGTGCCGGAGTGCGGGCACACCGAGCCTAGGCGAGGTGCCGAGTGGTGGGGCAAGAGCCTTTTGCTTACTTTGGGCTGGGCCGGCATTCCGGCTTTTCCAAAGTGAGTCGCCGTAAGGGCGAAACCCTAGGCGGCCGTTACCCAAACAACGGATATGTACTCAGCGGCCCCGCAACAACCATAGAGCAAGCCAGCTCCCACAGTGTTGATCTTCATTGTCTGAAAGTAATCACTCCAGCATCTTACCGAGCAACCAACTCCCCGCCGGCCCCGGCGGGTGGTGCCGCGACCACAGCGCATCCACCGCCACCGAACGCGGCCAACTGCGCGCCTTGAGTTCGACCAACTGGCCGCCATCAAAACGCTCCACCAGCCAGCGCGGCAGGGGCGCCCAACCGAAACCCAGTTGGGCCATTTCCATCAACATCAAGTAACTGGGCGCCGACCACACGCGGCCGGTGGCACGGGTTTCAGTCGGGTTGATGATGCTGGCCAGGCGCAATTCGCGGTGTTGTAGCAGGGTATCGGCGGGGATATTTTGCAGACTGGCCAGTGGGTGCTTGGGCGCAACGAACAGGGCGATTTCCGTACGTTCTTCCACCGGCGCGCCGGTCAGGTCGGGCGGGTAGACGTCCTGTTTTTCGATAAACGCGATCTGCGCCCGGCCGCTTTGAACCAGGGCGATCAGGTCCTCACATTCGGCGATCAGGCATTCCAGCTCAAGGTCCGGGTAGCGCTGTTCAAAGGCCTTGAGGGCGACTTCAAAGCGGTCGGATTGGTAGGTATCGGACATGGCGATCGTCAACTTGGGTTCCAAACCGTGTGACAACTGACTTGCCGCCAACTCCAGGCGACTACTGGCTTCCAGCACCTGCTCGGCTCGTTGCAGCAACACATGCCCCGCCGGAGTCAACGTCGGCTTGCGGCTGCTGCGATCAAACAGCACCACATCCAGGTCAATCTCCAGGCTCGCCACTGCAGCGCTGACGGTGGACTGGCTCTTGCCCAGTTTGCGCGCGGCCGCCGAAAACGAGCCTTGGGTGGCCGCTTGCACAAACGCCTGCAGCACTTCGTTTGAGGCCATGACTATCGCCTTGATCGATGGTTATTAGTTATGAAGTATCGAGTCAAAGGGTAATCATGGCAACCATCGTCACTCACAGAGCGCAGGTTATGAACCCTACCAAGTCGATTACTGAACGCGTTTGCCAAGCCCTGGGTTTTGAAGGCTTGGCCTTATTGATCTGCACACCGCTGCTGGTCTGGATCACCGGCAGGCCGGCCCTTGAAATGGGTGCGGTTACCCTGGGCATCAGCCTGCTGGCGCTGACCTGGAACATTATTTTCAACAGCCTGTTCGATCGTCTCAAAGTGCGCCTGCAACTGGCCAC
This sequence comes from Pseudomonas costantinii, assembly GCF_001870435.1. GTDB lineage: Bacteria > Pseudomonadota > Gammaproteobacteria > Pseudomonadales > Pseudomonadaceae > Aquipseudomonas > Aquipseudomonas costantinii. The sequence continues at coordinate 190,143 of NZ_MDDR01000025.1, forward strand.
CAACGGCTGGACCCGCGTGCTGCATGCGCTGATGTTTGAAGGTGGCTTGATCCTGGTGTGCGTGCCGTTGATCGCGGCGTGGCTGAATATCAGCCTGATGGACGCCTTTATCCTCGACATCGGCGTACTGCTGTTCTTCCTGCCGTACACCTATGTGTATCACTGGGGGTATGACGTAATTCGGGAAAAAGTCGTACAGCAACGTGTGCCTAGCCAAGCTTGAGGGCCACGACAAAATCAGGAAACGCCCGCTCCCAACAGCGGGCGATTTCCTGATAACGCGTCGCTAGCGCAGAGGGTTTAAAGAAACATCCCGCCCGAGGCCTCGATGCGTTGGCCGGTGATCCAGTTACTGCCATCGGCCAGCAAGATCGAAATCGCCCCGCCAATGTCGTCCGGCAAACCGGCACGGCCCAGGGCCGTGTTGTTGGCGACCATCGCATTGACGTCCGGGTTATCTCGTACTACGCCGCCGCTGAAGTCAGTCGCAATGGCGCCCGGTGCCAGGGTGTTGACGGTGATACCGCGCGGGCCCAGCTCCTTGGCCTGGTAGCGCGACAGCACCTCCACCGCACCTTTCATCGACGCGTAAGCCGAATAACCCGGCAGGCTGAACCGCGCCAGACCGCTGGAGATATTGATGATGCGCCCGCCATCGCTGATCAGTGGCAACAGCTTCTGGGTCAGGAAAAACGGCGCCTTAAAGTGGATCGCCACCAGACGGTCGAACTGTTCTTCGGTAGTTTCAGCAAAGCTGGCGTGAACGCCTATGCCGGCGTTGTTGATCAGAAAGTTGAAGTGATCCTGTGCGAAAACATCTTTGAGTACGGTGGCAATTTCGCCGACGAAGTCGTTGAAGGTGTCGCTCTTGCTCACATCCAGTTGCAGCATGGCGGCGCGGCCACCCAGGGCTTCGATCTGCTCAACCACGGCTTGGGCTTCGGCCGCAGCGCTGTGGTAAGTGCCGATGATGTCGATACCTTGTGCCGCGAGGTGCAGCGCAGCGTTTTTGCCCAGGCCGCGGCTGGCGCCGGTGATCAGTGCGATTTTACGGGGGGTGGTTTTAAGGGGCATGGTGCAGTCCTCTGATTGATCGTGGACTGAGTGTATTTGTCCGGCCGTAACGTGATAAACATAGGGATATCGGAATCACTGGCCGGATAAGGCGAACAATCCAATGAACAAGCTGGAACTGCTGCGCACCTTCGTACGGGTTACCGAACTGTCGAGTTTCACCCAGGCGGGTGAGAGCCTTGGTTTGCCACGCTCCACCGTGTCCGAGCATGTGCAGGCCCTCGAAGAACTGCTCGGCGCGCGTTTGTTACAACGCACCACGCGCAGGGTGCAGGCGACTCAGGACGGCCGTGTGCTGTATGAGCGCAGCAAGGATCTGCTGTCGCACATGGAAGAGCTGGAAGGCCTGTTTCGTCAGGACGAGGCGCAACTCACCGGGCGTATTCGCGTGGACATGCCGAATGTGATGGCGCGCGAATTGATCCTGCCGCGTCTGCCGCAATTCATGGCCGCGCACCCGTTGATTGAGCTGGAAATCAGCACCACCGACCGCCAGGTCGACCTGCTGGCCGAAGGCTTCGATTGTGTACTGCGAGTGGGCGCGCAGCCGGATCAGTCGGTGGTGGCGCGGCTGCTCTGTAGCATGCCTATGATCAACTGTGTCAGCGCCGAGTATGTTGAACGCCACGGCGTGCCCAAGACCTTGGCCGACCTGGCGCATCACCAGTTGGTGCATTACGTGCGCCCGCTGGGTTCACGCTCGGCAGGCTTCGAATACCAGCTCGGCAACAAGGTGCATCGCATACCGATGGCCGGGCGGGTCACGGTCAACAGCACCGATGCGTATAAAGTGGCGTGCCTGGGTGGCTTTGGCATTACCCAAGTGCCGATCCTGGGCATTCGCGATTTACTCGACAGCGGTGAGCTGGTGGCGGTATTGCCGGACTACCCGGCACCGGCGCTGGACGTGTCCCTGCTCTACGCGGGACAGCGGCATCTACCGCAGCGGGTACGGGTGTTCATGGATTGGCTGGCCGCCACGCTGCAATCCCGGCTCTAACGCCGGGCTGACAATTGCTGCGGTGCCAGGAAGGCGTCGTGGAAGTAGTCCCTAAACGCCTGCATCGCGGGCGTAAACGTACGCTCGCGGTGCCAAGCCAGGCCGACGCTCATGGGCGCCACTGGGTCGGTGACGGTCAGGGTCTCGATGCGCTTGCCTTCCAGGGACCAAGGGCGGTGCACCAAATCCGACAAAATCGCCACACCGCTGCCATTGGCAACCATGCTGCGCACCGCCTCCACCGAACTGGTGCGCAGCCGCACCTTGGGTGTTTGCCCGGCCTGCTCCCAGTAGCGCATGGCGCTGTGTTCGGCCTCGTCGACGGTGAGTAGGATGTAGGGTTCTTCGGCCACATCCGCCAGGCTCACGGCGCCGCGTTCGCACAGCGGGTGATGGCTGGGCAGCCATAGGCGGCGTTCCGAATTGAACAGGATTTCGGAGACGATATCCGGGTGAGTGAGGTTGGCCGTGAGCACCACCGCCATGTCGAACTGGCCGTCGAGCAGGCCGTGTTCGATGGCTTGGCGTTCCTGTTCGAAGACCTCGATGGTCACGTCCGGGTGCCAATGCTCCATGCGCTGCAAGTGGTGGGGCAGGAAATAACCCAGCACCGTGTAGCTGGCGGCGACCCGCAGCACGCCACTGGCGCGGTAGTCCGGCAAGGGGCTATTCAACGCGTCGTCGACGCTGCGCACGATCACATAGGCGCGGTTGAGAAAGTGCCGCCCGGCGTCGGTCAGGTTCATGCCCTGGGCCGAGCGCACAAACAGCTGCACGCCGAGCATGGCTTCCAGCTCCTTGATCGCCGTGGTCACCGCCGACTGGGAGATGTTCAGGTGAATCGCAGCCTGGGAGATCTGGCCGATCTCGGCGGTGGCGACGAAGTAGCGGACTTGGCGCAAAGTCAGGGACATGGCTTTATCTGTTTTTCAGAAGATGCCCTATCTGATAATAGATCTTCCCAAGGGGTCAAGCCGCAGCCTACTTTCAGCCATCACCTTTTGGCGGAGCAGTCCCGATGCAGGCAGTGGATTTCAATTCGGATATGGGCGAAGGCTTCGGCCCCTGGACCATCGGCGATGGTGTCGACGCGGAACTGATGGCCTACATCAGCTCGGCCAATATCGCCACCGGCTTCCACGCCGGCGACCCCGGTACCATGCGCCGTACCATCGAGCGTGCCAAGCAATTGGGTGTGGCCATCGGCGCACATCCGGGCTTTCGCGACCTGGTCGGGTTTGGTCGCCGGCATATCAATGCGCCGGCCCAAGAACTGGTGGACGATATGCTTTACCAGCTCGGCGCCCTGCGCGAAATGGCCCGTGCCCAAGGCGTGACCCTGCAACATATCAAGCCCCATGGCGCGCTTTACATGCACTTGGCCCGCGACGAAGAGGCCGCGCGGCTGCTGGTGCAGAACCTGCAAATCATCGAACCGACACTGTTGCTGTACTGCATGCCCCACTCGGTGATCTGGCGTGTTGCCAAGGAGTTGGGGCAACCGGTGGTGCGGGAGTTTTATGCCGACCGTGCGTACGATCTCAGCGGTTCCATCGTGTTTACCCGCAATGTGCGCGCACTGGATCCTGCAACAGTCGCGGCGCGGGTTCTGCGTGCTTGTCAGACCGGGCTTGTACGCACCGTAGAAGGCGAAGACCTGTTTATCGAATTCGACTCCATCTGCCTGCACAGCGACACCCCCGGCGCCCTGGAACTGGTGGAAGCCACCCGCGAAGCGTTGGACCAAGCGGGCATCGACGTCAGAACACCCCAATAAGATCGAAACATTACTTTTTGCCTGCCTTTCTACAATGATTCCAAGAGGAACAGACATGGCCGAAACGACCCCCATCCGCTACAGCTTCGGCGGTGATGAACACCTGTTTGCCGAGGTCAGCGACAGCATGTCCCTGGAGGCTTTTTTCAAGGGCATGGCGGTGACCCGTGCAGTGGAGCGCCTGGCGCTGGAAGGCGTGCTGGATGTGTGCCTGGCCAATGCATCGTTCCAGATTCGCTTCGACCCTGACCGTATCGCGCCTCATGTATTGCTCGACGCTGTGCAAAGCGCCGAAGCCCAGGCGGTGGCCGAACGCACCTTGCACACGCGCATTATCGAAATCCCGGTGCTCTACAACGACCCGTGGACCCATGAAACCCTGATGCGTTTTCGTGACCGTCATCAAGACCCCAGCGGTACGGATCTGGAATACGCGGCGCGCATCAATGGTCTGGCGGACGTCGACGCGTTTATCGCCGCCCACAGTGGCGCGCCGTGGTTTGTGTCGATTGTCGGTTTTGTCGCGGGCTTGCCGTTCATGTTCCAAATGGTCGAGCGCGAGCGCCAATTGCAGGTGCCCAAGTACCTGCGCCCGCGTACCGACACGCCAAAATTGACCCTCGGCCATGGCGGCTGTTTCGGCTGTATCTACTCGGTGCGCGGCGCCGGTGGTTACCAGATGTTCGGCGTGACCCCGGCACCGATCTACGACCCGGCGCAGCAGTTGGCGTACCTCAAGGAACACATGGTGTTCTTTCGCCCAGGCGACATTGTGCAATTCAAACCGATGGACCGAGAGGCCTACGACCTGGCCGTCGCCGAAGTGGACGCCGGACGTTTCGACCTGCGCATTCGCCCGGTAGAGTTTTCCCTCGACGCCTTTCTTGCCGACCCCATCGGCTACCCGAAAACCTTGCAGGAGGCGCTGGCATGATCAAGGTCCTCAAACCCGGCCTTGCCACCTCTGTGCAAGACCTTGGCCGCGAAGGTTATTACCACCTGGGCATTCCGCCTTCGGGCGCGTTGGACCAATACGCGTTGAGTGCGGCCAACCATTTGGTGGGCAATCCGGTGGGTGCGGCGGGCCTGGAATGTACGTTGATCGGGCCCGAGTTGGAGTTTCAGCAGGACACACTGGTGGCACTCAGCGGGGCCTTGATGTCGCCGCGCCTGGACGGTGAGGTGGTGCACCAGGACACCGCGTTCCAGGTGCGCGCGGGACAGGTGTTGCGCTTTGAATTTCCCAAGGCCGGAGCCCGCGCTTATCTCGCCGTGGCGGGGGGGATTGATGTGCCGCTGGTACTCGGCAGTCGCTCGACCTACACCCTCGGTGCGCTGGGTGGGTTTAAGGGGCGGCGCTTGCAGGAAGGTGACGAACTGCCCATCGGTGAGCCCAGTGGACAGGGGCGAGCGGGTAATAGTCTGCCGATGGCCTTGCGTCGGTCGGTGGGCGGTGACGTGACCTTGCGCGTAGTACCGGGGCTGTATTACGAACGCCTGACGTCTGCTGCCAAAAGCAGCTTTTTTGCCGAGCCGTGGACGGTGGGTTCCGAGGCGGATCGCATCGGCTATCGCTTCAAGGGTGGCAGTGCGCTGAGCTTTCAGCCACGGGAGCAGCCGTTTGGCGCGGGGTCTGATCCGTCGAACATCGTCGACAGTTGCTACCCGATTGGTTCGATACAAGTCCCGGCCGGGTTAGAGCCGATTGTGCTGCATCGGGATGCGGTATCGGGCGGTGGTTACGCGATGATCGGTACGGTGATCAGCGCGGACCTGGACTTGATTGGGCAGATGCAGCCGAACCAAAGGGCGGGGTTTGTGGCGGTGACATTGGAGGAAGCGCTGGAGGCGCGGCGGATCTACAAAAAACGGCTCAAGGCCATGGCCGGACTCTTCAATCACTGAAGCAATACAAAACCAAATGTGGGAGCGGGCTTGCTCCCACATGTTTTAACGGTGCTGTGTCAGAAGAGCTTGGTGAACAACCAGTACAAACTACCCGACAATAAAATCGCCGCCGGCAACGTCAGCACCCAGGCCATCAGCAAATTGCGGATGGTCTTCATCTGCAAGCCACCACCGTTGGCCACCATGGTCCCCGCCACACCCGACGACAACACATGGGTGGTCGACACCGGCAAGCCATACATATCCGCCGCACCGATGGTCAGCATCGCTACCATTTCCGCCGAGGCGCCTTGGGCGTAAGTCAGGTGCGTCTTGCCGATTTTCTCGCCCACCGTCACCACGATGCGCTTCCAGCCGACCATGGTCCCCAGCCCCAGGGCGATGGCCACGGCGATCTTCACCCACAGCGGGATAAAACGCGTGGACGTGTCGATCTGGTCTTTGAACAGTTTCAGTTTGCCTTGGGTGTCGGCGTCGAAGTTGCCCACCTTGTCCTTGTCCATCAGGCGAATGGTTTCGCTGGCCAGGTACATGTCGTTACGTACGTTGCCGACGGCTTCGGCGGGCACTTTGGCCAGGGAGCCGTAGCCTTTCACTTCTTCACCGATCTTGCCGGCGAGGGCGGCGAGGGCGGGCACCAGCTCCGGCGTGGCTTCCTTGGTACGTACGTAGGTTGAGAGGATCGGTCGCGGGTCGCCCGACACTACTTGCGGCGCACTTTTCGTCAAGGCGACCTGGGTGACTTCGGCCACCGCCGCAAACTGCATCGTCTGCTCGGCGGGCATGGTGCGGTTCAGTGCATAGGCCATCGGCAGAGTGCCGACCAGGATCAACATGATCAGGCCCATGCCTTTCTGCCCATCGTTGGAGCCGTGAGCGAAGGACACGCCGGTGCAGGTAACAATCAGCATGCCGCGAATCCACCATGGCGGCGGGGTGTCGCCCTTCGGGGCTTTGTACAGCGAGCGGTTTTTTACAAAGGCGCGCAGGGCCAACAGCAGCAACGCCGCAAAGGCAAAGCCGATCAGCGGCGACAGCAGTAAGGCATAACCGATCTTGATCGCCTGGCCCCAATCCACACCGCTGGTGCCGTCACGGCCGTGCATCAAGGCGTTTGCCACGCCGACGCCGATGATCGAGCCAATCAAGGTGTGGGACGAGGAGGCCGGCAAACCCAGCCACCAAGTACCGAGGTTCCACAGGATGGCCGCGATCAGCAGGGCGAAGATCATCGCGAAACCGGCCGATGAGCCCACCTGCAAAATCAGCTCAACCGGCAGCAGGGCGATGATCCCGAACGCCACCGCGCCGCTGGACAGCAGCACCCCGAGGAAGTTGAAAAAGCCCGACCACACCACCGCAAAATGCGGCGGCAGCGAGTTGGTGTAAATCACCGTCGCGACGGCGTTGGCGGTGTCGTGAAAACCGTTGACGAACTCAAAGCCCAGGGCGATCAACAGCGCCACGCCGAGCAGCAGGAACGGCGTCCAGGTGGTGACCACCGTGCCCAGTTCATGCATGTCGTGCATCAGGCTGTAGGCGGTAAACAACAGGCCCATGGCGAGCACGGCCAGGAAGATGATCACTGTCACCAGGCTGGGTTTTTTGTCCAGCCTGGGTTTGGGGTCAGCGTGTGACGCGGTAGAGGAGGCAGTCAGGGAAGGGGTGGCCATGCCGGAGCATCCAGAGTGAGGAGGATGGCGTTCATGATCATTGCAGAATGTTACAGAGATGCTGCGGTAAGTCAGTGTTTAGGAGATTGGGGGTGCCACTGGTCTACAAATCACTTGAGTTCATCCCGTAGCAGCTGTCGAGCGCCAGCGAGGCTGCGTTGGGCGCGCCTCGGTACCAAGTCAGGCTTGATAACAGCGGTGCTCCCAACGCAGCCTTGCTGGCAGCTCGACAGCTGCTATGCGAAGTTTGGCGCTAGTAGTCTTTACGTTTGCGGAACGCCCAACGCCCGGCAATCAAGGTAAACGTCGCCACCAACGCCACCAGAATCCAAAACCCCTCCGGGTCGGTCGAAAGCGGCACGCCGCCCACGTTCATGCCGAAAAAACCGGCGATGATGTTGATCGGCAGCGCCAGCACCGTCACCACCGTGAGGGTGAACAGCGTGCGGTTACTCTGCTCGTTGAGATTGGCGGCGATCTCTTCCTGCAACAACTTGATTCGCTCGCCCAGGGTCATCAGGTCGTTGATGATCAGCGCAAACTCCTCAGTGGATTTACGCAGTTCCTTCACGTCTTCCTTTTGCAGCCACTGCGGCGGGCGATTAAGCAGGCGTAGCAATGAACCAGGCTCCAGCGCCAGCAGGCGTTGCAGACGCACCAGCACCCGGCGCGCCGCACCGAGTTCGGCACGGTTGGTGGACAGGCGCGAGGACAGCAACTGGTCTTCGATATGGTCGACGCTGAGGCTGGTCTTGCGCACGATTTGCGTCAGCACCTCACCCTGATCGCGCAGTAAATGCACCAGCAACTCCAGTGGCGAGCGAAAGCGTTCACCGGCCTTCACCGACGAGCGCAATTTATCCACCGAGTGCAACGGTTGCAGGCGTGCGCTGACCAGCAAACGGCTGCGGGCGCACACCCACAGCGTAGAAATATCCGACGAGACCATGCTGCTGAAGTTGAACACCACGTCGTTGACCACCGCCAGCAACGCCGAGTCGACGTGTTCGATACGGGTCGAGCGCGAGCCTTCGTGCAGGGCTTCGAAGAACTCATCCGGCAGCGCCAGGTGTGCCTGCATCCACCGCTCACAAGCGGCATGGGCCAGGTTCAGGTGCAGCCACAGAAACTCATCCGGGTCTTGCGGTTGCTGTAAGGCTGCAAGCGCGGTAGCTGAATCAATCTGCTGGCCCTTTTCACCGGGGCGAAAACGAAAACCGTAAAGCAGGCCAAACAGATCGGGATCCTGGTGGCCGTGGTCAATGCTGTGGTTCATGGAGGCTCGCAGAGAAAGCGCCTGTAGGACGTTTCACAGGTTCGCGTGGGCGAATCATTGCAAGTAAATTTGACAAAAATGTGACGGTTTGAGGTGTGCTCGGGTAATAAGACACTTTTTTGACCACTGGTCAGATAGCCTCAAGAAGCGTCTGAGGCAGCCGATTCAGCGCATGAGCATTCTGTGGACCAGCGGTGCTTTTGATGACAGGGAAGTTGCGGCGTGCATTCAACACCTTCCCTGTATCGAGGCTTTACCCCGATGAATGTTTTGCGAACCTCCTTAAGAGCACAAATCTTGTCGTTGCTCGGTGGCAGTCTGCTGGCGATGCTGTTGATCGCCCTGGCGTGTTTCAATTTCCTCTCTAACGGCGTGCAGAGTTATCGCAACTTGATCGAAGGGCCCTTGCTCACTTCACAGTTGATAGACGAAGCCAACCTGCAATTTAAGGTGCAGGTGCAGGAATGGAAAAACGTTTTGCTGCGTGGCAAGTCGCCTCAGGACATGGAGAAGTATTGGGGCCAGTTCCAGGATCGGCAACGTGATGTGCAAGGCATCCTCACGCGGTTGGTCACTCAGACGAATGATGACCCGAGCTTGAGCCGGCGCATTGATGCCCTGCGTCAGGAACATCAGCAACTTGGCGTCGCCTATCAGAAAGGGCGCGACACCTACTTGGCCGCTGGCGCCGATCCGGTTGCCGGCGACAACGCAGTTAAAGGTGTCGACCGTGCCACCAGCGAACAGATGAGCGCTCTGGTCAGCGATCTGCGCGCTCAGGGTCGCCAACAATCCCTTGCCATCAGTGCCTATGCCGAACGTACAGTGATGGTGGGTTTGGCGATTATGTTGCTGTCCGGTGCCGTGATCGGTGTGTTCAGTTTGTTGTTGATCAATCGCAACTTGATCCTGCCGATCCGTGGTTTGATCGACTACGTGACCCAACTGAGTCATGGCCGCTTTGCCGAGCGAGTCGCCAGTCGTCGTCAGGATGAACTGGGCCATTTGGCTGGCGCAGCAAATACTTTGCGCGACTTCCTCGCCGAAACCTTTAGCCGCTTGCAACACAGTGCTACCGATCTGGTCAGCGCCAGTGGCGAGTTGAATTCGATTGCGGGACAGATGGCGACCGGCACCCACGAGCAATTCAACCGCACCGACCAAGTGGCTACGGCGATGACCGAAATGTCCGCTACCGCCCAAGAAGTGGCACGTCACGCTGCCAGTGCCTCGCGCGCTGCTGATGAGGCAGACCAATCGGCTCGTGAAGGTGGCGAAGTGATGCAGGTTACCATCGCTACCATCGGCCAGATGCGCGATGAAATCCTCAACACCGGCACCATCATTCGCCGCCTGGAAGCCGACAGTGTGCGCATCGGTAAGGTATTGGAAGTGATTCGGGGGATCGCCGAGCAGACTAACCTGCTCGCACTCAACGCTGCCATTGAAGCCGCGCGGGCAGGCGAGGCTGGCCGTGGCTTTGCGGTGGTCGCCGATGAAGTACGCAGTCTGGCGCAACGCACGGCTGCGTCGATCATCGAGATCAACCAGATCATTCACGCGGTACAAACGGGCGCGGTAGAGGCGGCCAAGGCGATTATCAGCGGCCAGTCGTGCAGCGATGACAGCGTGGCAAAAGTCACCGAGGCCGGTGCCATGCTCAATCAGATCACCCTGGCTGTGGAAGCGATCCGCGATATGAATCGTCAAATTGCGACAGCAGCGGAAGAACAAACCTCGGTGGCCGAGGATATCTCTCGCAATATCACGCAGATCACCCAAGTGGCCACCGCTAACCTGAACAATGTGCAGCGCACCGAGGCGGCAAGTGTGAACCTGCGTGGGTTATCGGGTGAGCTGAATGATGTTACGGCGCGCCTTGGCGCGTGATCAGGCCATTGGCAGGCTGAAACTAAAGAGGGTGCCGTGCTGTTCGGTGCTCGAAACGCTCAGTTCACCGCCATGAGCATCAGCAATTTGTTTCACGATATACAACCCCAGGCCTAGACCCGCCTGGGGCGTATCGCTGATGGGGCGCGAGTAGGGTTGGAACAATCGAGGCAAGGCTTGTTCGCTTATCTGCCCCGAGTTTTTCACCGTCAGTGTGAAGAGGTCATGCTCAACGCGCGCCGTGACCTCAACCGGGCCATCCTGGCGACCATGATGGATGGCATTGGCCACCAGGTTGGAGAGCAATTGCGCCAGTCGATCGCGGTCGCCGTGCACGCCCCGCAAGTCGCCGATATCGGCGTGAATCAGGCGATGTGGATGCACGCTTTGCACTTCGGACACCACGTGCTGGAAAGCCTCTTGCAAATCCTGGCAGTCATTGAGGTGCAGCGGGATGCCGCTGCCCATCCGGCCCCGGGCGAAATCCAGTACATCTTCGACCAGTTGCGAAGCGCGCCGGCCACTGGCGAGAATATGGCGCACCAGCAAATCGGTCGCGGGGTCGGGGTGTTTGCGCAGCAACCGCTCGGCACCGAAGTTGATGGCGAACAGCGGGTTGCGCAGGTCATGCCCGAGCACGGCGATGAATTGCTCGCGCAGCTCTGCCGTTCCGCGCTCTTCTTGCAGGTCCGCTTCGGTTTTCTGCTGGCTTTCTTCCGCTTCAATTTGCAACGACAGCACCCGGGCAAACGATTCCATGGTCGACTGGATCGTACTGTTGCGCAGTTGCGCGGGGTTGGGGTCCAGCGCGCAAATGGTGCCAAAGAAGCGGCCATCGGTGCGGAACACCGGCACCGAAATGTAGCTCTCGAATTGGTAAATTCGCGGGGTGTGGTGGTCGTGGTAAAGCGGGTCTTCGCTGGCCTTGTCGATCACGACCGACACGTGGGAACCGCGAATTTCGTGGCAAATAGTGGTGGTCAGGTCCAGTTCGCCACCGACGCCGAGGCCGAACTCCAGTTGATCGAGTACGGCGCAGGCGGTCCAGGTGTTTTCAGTCACCCGGGCAACGGCGGCAAAGCGCAGGCCGGTCATGTCGCTGATGACTTTGAGCATCGCAGGTACTGCGCTGATGCGACCAATGGTCGCGATGTCGGCGGCTTTCTGCCCCATTAAATGGTCTCGGTTCGTAAGGCTATGGCTGATGGTTGGGAGTCTAGCGACCTTGCGGGACGTAGATATAGTTTGATGTGTGGCAAAGACGATTTTCTTACCCCCCGACTGACGAGCGTGCATAAAAAAACCGCGCCACTCTAAAAAGTGGCGCGGTTTTTTTGGCAGTTAGCTTAAGTGTCTTGCTTGTTTTCCAGTACTTCACCGGTCTTGGCATCGAGCTTTACGTCCCACTTTTTGCCGGTGGTGTCAGTCAGGTCTGCTTCGTAGACCAGGCGACCGGCTTTGTGATCCAGCTCGGTGTCGGTGATGGTCGCGCCTGGGTGTTTGGCCAGGGCGGCGGCGTTGAGTTTCTCGAAAGCCATTACCTCACCTGACTTGAGCAGGCTTGGGATTTGGTCCGGGCGTACATCGGCCTGGGCCAACCCGGCGGTCAGGGTCAGGGCGGTGGCGGCGAACAGGGCGGTCAGGGTTTTCATGGTGGTTGTCCTTCTTCGGTGAGCTGTTTAAGTGGGCTCAGGTTATCCGGCACAACTTAATTCACCCTTAATTAATTCAGGCGGTTGCGTCGTTTGTTCAATTCGCCTTGCGCGGGGGATTTCATGCTGGGGGCTCACGTAAAGGGAGACTCGGATGAAACGCTTAGTGAGCTGGATTTATGGGCCTGTATTTTTTGTGGGGTTTATCGGGTGGGGCGTTTGTCGGCCGCAGTGGTTGTTACTGGTGTTTGCGACGGCAGTGGCGGTGTCATTTTTAATGGAGCAGTGGTTGCCCTATGAGCCGCAGTGGAATCGCAGCTTGGGGGATCGTCGGCGGGACACGCTCCACGCGCTGGTCAACGAAAGCCTGAATGCTCTTGGCCTGTTGATTCTGCCGGGGCTGACGGCGCTGCTAGCGCTCGACGGGGTTTGGCCACGAGGCTGGGCGCTGTGGGCGCAATTGCTGCTGGCGATCGTGATCGCCGACGCGGGAATCACCTTGATGCATTACGCCAGCCACCGCATTGCCCCGCTCTGGCGTTTGCACGCGGTGCATCACAGTGTGCAGCGGCTGTATGGTTTCAACGGTTTGATGAAGCATCCTTTGCACCAGATGCTGGAGGCCACGGCTGGCCTGCTGCCGCTGTTGCTTATGGGCATACCCCTGGAGGTCGCGCAGCTGTTGGCGTTGGCCATTGCTATTGAGTTGTTGTTGCAGCATTCCAATGTCGATATGCGCCTGGGGCCATTGCGATGGGTGTTCGCCTGGGCACCGGTGCATCGGTTTCACCATATGAAGTACGGCCGGGCCGGTGATGTGAATTTCGGGTTGTTTTTCAACCTGTGGGATTGGCTGCTGGGCACGGCGTTTTATCGCGAGGACTACCGCATGGGGCCGGGTGATCTGGGAATTGGCAGTCGGCCAGACTTTCCAGTGGAGTACAGGGCGCAGTTGCGTGATCCCTTTGTGCCGGTGCAGGTGGGTAAGGAACCGCCGCTACCAGACGATCTACGTTAGAAACCGCACCTCCAACCGGCGTAGGGACGCGGTGGCGGTGACGCCAAACAACTGCTTCATCGTCCGTGAGAAATGCGCCGAGTCGGCAAAGCCCGCACCGTGGGCGGCCTCGGTCAGCGAGTTGCCGGCGAGGGCCAATTGCAAGGCCACGCGCAAACGCCGCCATAGTACGAGGCGACGTACGGGCAGGCCCAACTGGTGAGCGAACAGGCGTTCCAGCTGGCTCAGTGACAGGTGCGCCGCTTCGGCCACAGCCAGGGCTGAAACCTTGCCGGTGAGCTGCTGATCAAGGGCTGACAGGGCACGCTCCATGCGCGGGTCTTCGAGGGTTTGCCGGGGCAATTGGCGCAGGTGTGTGTCCAACGTGTCGAGGCAGGGTTGAGCGTTGATCAACAGCTGCTGTAAGGCGTGGGCCTCAAAGATGGCTGGCTCGGCATACAGCATCAACACCTCGCCCTCGGACTCGAGAATGGCGTGGGGGTGTCGTGAGGGGATAAACACGCGATGGGTCGTGACGACCCGACCATCAAGGCTGACCGTGACCGGCCCGGTGGGGCAGAACATCAGCTGATGGGCATAGTGCGCATGGGGCGCGGTGCGCCCCAGCTCGCCGAGGATCAGGCCGTAGTCACGCCCTAACCACAGGCGGCCTGACCATTCGGTCTTCACTCAGTAGCCATTGTCCTTCAGCAGATCCGACACACTCGAGGACGGCCAGCGCTTGTAGTACTTGAGCAGTTCGGCGGCGCGGTTGGTGAAGATGCCATCGACACCGGCCTTCATCACCTTGTCGAAATCCACCGGCTCATCGACGGTATAGACGTGCACCAGCAGGCCCTTATCGTGGGTCAGTTGGTTCATTTCAGGCTTCACCAGGTCGGTGTAGCTCTGGTCGCCATGGTTGGTCAGTTCAGCCGATGGGCCTGTGCCGATGGCGCCGAGGCTCTTGGCTTCGTCGACCCATTTTTCGAACTCGGCCGCATCTTTTGGTTCTTGCTTGGCGTAGTAGGCGGCTTTGGTCGCTTCGCCGGACTCGGCGAAGGTCTGCGTGGATTTCGGCTCGATGCTGCCTGCCCCGACCCACAACAGCAGGATTTTCGGGGTGTTGGGCATTTCTTTCTGCAGCTCTTTCAAGCTGTCTTTTTCGAACGTCTGCAGGACCACGCGGCCCTTGCCCTGGCCAACGCCGGTGTTGCTCTTGCCCAGTTTGGAGCCGGCGGAGCTCAACCAGCCCTTATCCAGCAGCTTGTTTTTCAGGTCGGCTTCGATACCCGGAAATTGCTTGGGCTCCTTGGTCTCGATGTACAGGCCGGGTTTGTGCTGAGGGTTGCCTTCGGCGATCTTGATGATTTCGTCCAGGCTCTGGATTTTCAGGCCGACGAACGCCGGGCGGGCACGATCCGGGTAGGCGGCGTTAAACCAGCTGCCGGCGTCCAGGGTGCGCAACTCGGCCCAGGTGAATTCGTTGGCCGGGCTGTCTTTGCGCTCGGGGAACTTGGTGGCGACGTCGGTGGTGCGTTGCAGGTTGTTGTCGTGCAGGGCGAACAGCACGCCGTCCTTGCTGCGCTGCAGGTCCATTTCCAGATAGTCGGCGCCGAGGTCGCGTGCGAGCTTGTAGGAAGCGGCGGTGGATTCGGGGGCGTCGTAGGAAGCGCCACGGTGAGCGATGACCGCCGGGTACGGAATGCCTTCGTTTGTCGCCAACTCAGCCGGGGTGATTGGGTCTGCAGCCTGCGCGGGGCCAAGGCCGAGCATCAGGGCAAGCAACAAGGCGCTCCCTAGAGTGGTGGGCACCGGGCCGTTGGTAAACGTGACAGGCATATGCGAAGTCCTTTCGTGGAGGTAACTTTGAGAAGTCGTCCTTTTTAACAATTGATTGCGAAAGGCGCTATCACCAAACCGACATTAACGTGCGCACAGTCCATTTTTCTGGGTTTTTTTGTGCTCCATTGCAGTACTCTTGGCCGAAGCTGCCCCGTTAGAGGGCAGTAATTTCTGCCACGCGTGTAAACCATCTTTCCAGTCCCTATGGGACTTTTCAGTGAGGTTTACCATGCGCATCACTTCAGAACTTATCTGCCAGGCTGCCGACAGACTCCACGGTTTTGTCGGACTGAACCGCAAGAGCGGCCAGTACATTGTGCGTTTCAGCGAAGATTCCTTCGGCATGGATGTGGCCGATGACGGCATTATTCCCACCGCTGAATTTGTCTGGCTGCCTGCCGCCGACCACGCCATGACGCTGTCGCGGGAGCGCCTTCAGTTGTTGCTGGACCAGAACATCGACGATCGCATCAACATCACCGAGCCGTTGCGGGTGTATATGCGGCGGGTGGAGATACCGCAGATCAGTGCGTTGCGTAGTTTGGTGAGCTAATCAATCTCGGGCAGTCATTAAGGTGAGCGGGTTTTTGTGGTGAGCGGGGCAAGCCCGCTCGCCACGACAAGCTCCTTCGCCACAAGTGTTATTAACCCCCAAATGCGTAAGCCCGCTCTACCTTGCACACGCGCGTGTGAAACGCCGAGTACCAGGTGGCGCGGCCTTGTTCGCGCACGTCTCGATGCTCGGCCTGCTGTTTCCAGGCCAGGATCGCCGCCTCGCTGTCCCAGTAGGACACGGTAATCCCCAAGCCATCTTCCCGTGCCGACTCCACCCCAAGAAACCCCGGTTGTTCGCGCGCAAGTTCCAGCATACGGGTCGCGGCTTGGCCGTAGCCTTGATCACCCTCGGTGCGCAGTGAACTGAAAATCACCGCGTAGTAAGGAGGAACGGGTGTGTTGGCGATCATCGAGACACCTCCTGGCAAGCCTTAAGCAGGGCAATCGCCAATGGCGGCGTAATGCCCTTGAGCGCGGCACGCTCCGGTTGGAACAGGGTGGCGACGAAAAACGGGTGGTCCAGTAGCTCCACGGCACGCAGGTCGCCCGCCGAGTCATGGCCGCAGGGAATCAGCTCGCCTTCAAGCAACGCATTGGCGAACTCGGGGTTGATGCCGTAACGGCAGCGATAGCCTTCATGGATATCCAGGGTGCCATAGGCTTCGGCGATGCGGGTGTAGGGCGCCAGGCGCACGGTGTCGGTCGCCTCCACCAGTGAGCAACTCAGCGGCGCGATCACCGCGCGTTTCGCATCCGGAGCCAGCTCGCCATGTTCGGCATCCGCCCAGCCCAGCACATTGCGCGCATATTCCAGCACCGCGTGCTGAAAACCACCGCAGGTGCCGAGGAAAGGGCGTCGCTGTTCGCGGGCAAAGCGGATCGCCCGCAGTGCGGCGTCTGTGTCGCGGTATGGGCTGGCGGGCACGCACCAGAAACCGTCGAAAGCATGCAACGGGGTGGTGGGTGTGAGCGAGTCCGTCTCGAGCCATTGGACTTGAACAGTCAGGCCCAGGGTTTCTGCCGCCTGTTGCAGGGCCACGGGAATGGCCTGGTGCGCGATAACGTCGGGGTTGTAGTCGCCGATCAGGGCGAGGTGCAGGGTGGTGCTTTTCATCGTGTACGTCCCATGGCTTGTTGTGTCCTGGTGCGCACTATAGATTGGCGCTCACGCAATCAATATTGGCGTTTACCCATATGCTCAATGCAGCTACGCACTATCAAATTGACTACTCCGACCTGTCGTTGATTCTCGCCCTGGTGCGCGGCGGCACGCTGGCGCGGGCGGCGGCGCTGTTGCGGGTGGACGTGTCGACCGTGTTCCGCGCAGTGCGGCGGCTGGAGGCGGCGCTGGGTCAGACGCTGTTTGAAAAAAGCCGCGCAGGCTACCTGCCAACCAATTTGGCCAGCAACCTGGCGCAGCAGGCCGAGCACGCGGAACAGGCCTTGGAGGCTGCGCGCATTGGTGTGGAGCAGGGCGGCGAAGTGATCAGCGGCACCGTGCGCCTGACCTGCACCGACTCGGTGCTGCAAGGCTTGCTGCTGCCGGCCCTGGCGCAGTTCATGCCTGAATACCCGGCGTTAACCCTGGAGTTGAGTACCTCTAATGATTTCGCCAACCTCAGCCGTCGCGACGCGGATATCGCCCTACGCCTGACAAAGACCCCACCGGAGCATCTGGTAGGGCGTTGCCTGGGCACAGTGGCCTATCAGGTGTGCGCCAGCACAGATTATGCGCGCCAGCATGACGGCCACGACTTTGCCGACCTGGCCTGGATTGCGCCGGATGACTTCCTGCCCGATCACCCCACGGTTGCCTGGCGTCGCGAGCACCTGCCCGGTGTACGCCCCAGTTATCGCTGTAACAGTATGTTATCGGTTACCGAACTGGTGCGGGCGGGGTTGGGTGTGGCGGCGTTGCCGGATTTTTTATTGGGCGATGGCCTGCAACCGCTGGGCCCCGCATTGGCAGGGCGTGACACGGCTTTATGGCTGCTGACGCGCCCGGATTGCCGGGCGCTGCGTTCGGTGGTGACATTGTTTGATGAGCTGGGGCGGCATGTGCGCTGGCCGCGCCGTTAGGCTTTACGCACAAACTGCTCATGCATTTCGCAAGTCAGGGTCTCGATTCGCTCGGTCAGTTGCTTGGTCATTTCCGTCAGCCGAGTGTTTTGCTCGAGCAATTCCATCAGTTGCTGGGTGGTCTGCTCGGCCTGGGCTTGGCGTTCGGTGTTGGCAATCGCCAGAGCTTCACGGTGTTGTGCATCAGCGTCTGACTGGGCTTTATCGCGGGCGGCCTGGCGTGTCTGGGCCAGCAGGATCAACGGTGCGGCGTAGGCCGATTGCAGGCTGAAGGCCAGGTTGAGCAGGATGAACGGGTACACGTCGAAGTGCGTGACGCCTGTGATGTTCAGTATCACCCACAACACTACGATCGCGGTTTGTGCGCCGAGGAAGGTCGGTGTGCCAAAGAAGCGGGCGAAGGCTTCAGCCTTGAGGGCAAAGGTGTCGTTGCCGAAAGTCGGCGCCAGGTGGGCGTGGCCTCGATGGAAGCGCAGATGGTCAACAGGGGCGGCTTCGGGTTTATCTGGGGTCATGAGGGGCTCGAGTCCTTAGCGTAAAAACAGTCAACACTATAGACCGAGCCCCCGGACAGACACATGAAAAACGGGTCAGTTGTTGCCCCGCTCATTGGCAAACGCGCTCACCGCCTGTACGGCCTCGCCGGTGCCTTCGCGAATCTGCAGGATCACCGTCCCGGCTTGATTGGCCAGTTCCACACCCTGTGCGGCACGGTCGCGGGTACCTTCCATGCTGTCGATGGCCTGACGGGTTTCCTCCTGGATCATGGCGATCATGCTGGAAATTTCCGCGGTGGAGCCGCTGGTGCGGGCCGCCAATTGCCGCACTTCATCGGCCACCACGGCAAACCCGCGCCCCTGCTCGCCGGCGCGGGCGGCTTCGATGGCGGCGTTAAGTGCCAGCAAATTGGTCTGGTCGGCAATCCCGCGAATGGTGTTGACGATGGCGGTGATTTGCTGCGATCGCTCGCCCAGCTTGGCGATCAGTTGAGACGAACCGTCAATGTCGGCGGCAATTTCGCGCATGCCGCTGGCGGTTTGCTGGATCACCTCGGCGCCTTTTTCAGCAATATCCCGGGTGTTCAAGGAGATGTGGTAGGCCTGTGCGGCGCTCTGCGCGTCAGCGGCATGCTGTTGTACCCTGGCGGTGACGTCGGAGGCGAACTTCACCACTTTGCACAGGCGCCCGCTGGCGTCGTACACCGGGTTGTAGTTGGCTTCGAGCCACACCGTTTGGCCGTTTTTATCGACGCGCTCAAACTGGCCGTTGAACAGTTCGCCCTGGTTCAAGCGTTTCCAGAACTCTACGTACGCCGAGCTGCTGGCTAGCTCCGGCTTGCAGAACAGACGGTGATGCTTGCCCTGAATCTGCGCCAGGCTGTAGCCCATGCGCTGCAGGAAATTTGCGTTGGCGGTAATGATGGTGCCGTCGAGGTTGAACTCGATCACCGCCATGGCACGGTCGATGGCACCCAGCTTGGCGTTTGCTTCGCTTTCGGCCTGCAGGCGTGGGGTGACATCCATGGCGTACTTCACCACTTTGATGACTTGGCCTGCGTCATCGCGCACCGGGTTGTAGCTGGCCTCCAACCACACCGACTGACCGTCGCCGGCTACTCGTTCAAAGGTGCCTGACTGGAATTGGCCATTGCGCAGTTGTGTCCACAGTTGGCTGTATTCAGCGCTGCGGGCGAACGCGGGCGTGCAGAACATGCGGTGGGGCTGGCCCACGATCTGTTCGGCGCGGTAGTTCATGGTCTTGAGAAAGTTGTCGTTGGCCCGCAGCACAGTGCCTTGCAGGTCGAACTCGATCACTGCCATGGAACGCTCGATCGCTTCCAGCAGGCAGGCTTGTTGAGCATTGGTGTATTGCAGGGTGTTGATAGTTTTCTTATGGGCGTTGAATAGCATGTTCGAGGGCTCGGGCAAGCACGCGTCAAAGGTATCCATGGATATGCGCCTGCCCCCGTAGGGCTCCCGGCCTTACGGTTGACGTGCTCATTGCCAGCTTCCTGGTGCTGACAGAGGGGGGGAACAAAAGGCTCAGAGTGATCAGCCTGCCAAGAAGTTCGCCGTTAGGGCAGGACCAATATTGGGCAGGCGACCGATGGCGGCATTATGCTATTGCGGCAGGACGGCAATAGAAGATTCAGACGAGGTGTTGCAGGGCCACTTAGGCGGAGTGCGCGACTATGTAGTCGCTGACATTAACCCGGTTGCGTCCGGTGTCCTTGGCTGCGTACAACGCGCGATCTGCGGCGTTGAGCCACATGGCTGCATCGCTGAAGACGGGCTGGAAGTCTGCCAGGCCGATGCTAAGGCTCACGCGCAGCTCGGGGATCTGCGGGTTGCGATAATTACTGAATGTTTCGCGCATGCGCTCCATGACCTGCGCCGCTTCTTCCAGGGACATTTGCGGAAGAATCACACAGAACTCATCGCCTCCGTAACGTCCGGCCAGGTCGTTTTCCCTCAGATGCTGACGCAATTCCTGGCTCAACTGGCGTAATACCGCATCACCGACGATATGGCCGTAGGTGTCGTTGATCTGCTTGAAGTGATCGATATCGATCAGGGCGACAGTGGCTTGGCTGTGTTGCTGCTGGCACTTGTGGAACTTGAGGTTCAGCAGGTCTTTCCATGAGCCGTGGTTGAGCAGGCCGGTAAGGCTGTCGATGCGACTCAGGGCGCTGAGGGCGCGTTTGTGTTCCGACAGCTTGATTGCCAACTGATAGCAGACCATCCCGATGGCCATCGGATAGAGCGTCAGCATCGGCAGGCAGGTGTAGACCTGTGTGAGGCTGACATTCGGATTGAACTTGATCCCGAACAGGCCCCATGCCACCCCAATACCGACCGTTTGTGCCAGCAACCCACGCAGGAACAGGCGCTTACCGCCGGCTGCAAAGTTGTTCATGGTCATCATCGACAGAATGGTTACGGCCGTCAGCGGCGTGAACTGAGTGGCAGCGGTCCAGAAACCGCCGCACAACGAGTCATAGAGCAGGTTGCGCTGTTCGGCCTGGTAGGGAAATTGCGAACGAGTTGAGAGCTGATACGCCACATGGGCCCAGACATAGCCATTGAATATCAGGAACGCCCAGACCCAGCCAGGCATCGCCAAAGGGTAAAGGGCACCGGCGACACTGAGACAACCGATACCCAGGCCGATGATCCTTGGCTTGTAGATGCGTCTGGCAAATGAAAGCCCTTTGCCTCGTCTGTTTTCCATAGTTTCCGGGTAGCTCTTTTTTGCAGATACGACGACATGCGTCAGCGGGGAGAACCGTTGATCGGATAATAGTTGTGAATATTGTCAGTTATTCGCGTGGGAATAATCAGTGTCCTTCCGGGCCATTTGCGCAGCACAACGTGCGAATACGCTAAAAACGACCCGGAATGTCGTTCATGCAACAGGTTTTTAGTGCAGGCGGGGAGCGCAGACTTCGTAGCCGGCCAGGAACAGGTCGATTGCCGACTCGACAACGTTGGCTTGGCTGGCGACGTCAAGGGTAGGTTGGCCCAGCGTAATTTGTGGCCAGAAAGCGAAAGCCTTGAGCAGGCTCTGTATTTGGTGGGCCGCGAAAGCCGGATCGCTGCAGGAGAGACGACCATCTTCCTGGGCCGCGCGTACCCACTGGGTAAAGCCTTCTTCACGTTTGCTCAGGCGGTTGACCATGTCCTGTGCGCGTTCCGGCGAATGGATGGTGGCGGCAATCGCGACACGGGCCAGGTCGAGGAAATTGGCATCCGACATCATCTGCATCTTCGCCGCCAGTAACTCGCGCAATTGATCGCGCAAGGGGCGATCGCTGGAGTAGCTCACGTCCAATTGCGCCACGCTGCTGGCCCACAATTGGTGAAGGATTTCTGCAAACAACTCTTCCTTGCTGGGGAAGTGGTTGTACACCGTGCGCTTGGAGACGCCGGCGGTGGCGGCGATTTTGTCCATGCTGGTGACCTCGAACCCGTTTGCCCGAAACTCGACGATGGCAGCTGCCACGATGGCTTCGCGTTTGCGGTCGGTGAGGCGTTGGGGGGCAGTCATGGATGGCGTTCGGCTCTAAAAGGAAAGTTACACTCGGTAGTTTACTTGCTCCGGGTTTTGTTGCAATCTAGAAACTACACTGTGCAGTGTAATTTAAGCGTGCAGTGTAATTTTTGAGCGGACCGTAGGAGTCACTCTGCAATGGCCACGATTTCAACCCGTCTCGACCCAGCGCCTGCGGCACCCAAGCCTGCCGAACAGGAGCAAGGGCACTTCAGCAATGATGCTCCGGTACAGCACGGTGGCTTTGGCAAGACGCTGCGCATTTTCTGGAACATGCTTTTCAACAAGCCACGCACTACGCGGCCAGTGGGGAAGATCCCGGTGCAGCCGCTGACCCGTGAGCAGCTTTTGGCCGCTCCGGATCACAGCGTGTTCCGTTTGGGGCACTCCACCGTATTGCTGAAAATGCGCGGCAAGTTCTGGATAACCGACCCGGTATTTGCCGAGCGTGCCTCACCGTTCAGTTGGGCTGGCCCTAAGCGTTTCCACCAGCCGCCCATCAGTCTCGATGACTTGCCGCCGATAGAGGCGGTGATTCTTTCCCACAACCATTACGACCATCTTGACCACAAGGCCGTCGTCCAACTGGCCGACAAAACCCGTTACTTTCTCGCGCCGCTGGGCGTTGGCGACACCCTGGTCAAATGGGGCGTGGACGCCAGCAAGGTACGGCAACTGGATTGGTGGGAGGGCACGGAGGTTGATGGCATTCGTTTTGTCGCCACACCGGCGCAACACTTTTCCGGACGCGGCCTGTTTGATGGCAACCAGACCTTGTGGTGTTCCTGGGTGATGATCGACGGCGCACGGCGGATCTTTTTCAGCGGTGACACTGGCTATTTCGACGGTTTCAAACGTATCGGCGAACAATACGGCCCGTTTGACCTGACGCTGATGGAAACAGGTGCTTACAACGTCGACTGGCCTCATGTGCACATGCAGCCGGAGCAAACCCTGCAAGCACACATCGACCTCAAGGGTCGCTGGCTGTTGCCGATTCACAACGGCACCTTCGACCTGGCGTTCCACGCCTGGCACGAACCGTTCGACCGCATCATGGCCCTGGCCTGGGAGCGTAACGTGTCGATCACCACGCCGGCGATGGGCCAGGCTTTCAGCTTGAACCAGCCTGAACGCGGGCATGCGTGGTGGTTGGAGGTGGACGCTCAACGTGTGGAAGAACATGTTGTGGGCTGAGAAAAGGGTTCCCTGAAAAAGGAGTTTTCAGGGTGTTTCAGCCCTGCGACAAACGTCAGATGAGAGTGCGATGATCCCGCGAATATTATTTTCGGGGGGCAGGTTCTGATGGAAGGCAATTGCAGGAAATATTGGCACTTGGGCATGCCTTGTCGCCCAGGGCAGTCGTTGTCATTGCCTGAGAATACGGTTGGCTTGGAGCCCGCCTCGACCCATTCTCAATCCGACGGCGCGGACCCAGGCAGTATTGTTTTCAGCGCCGAACACCATAAGGGCGCTGCACCCATTCCCGGATATAACGCCCTGGCCCCGTTGATCAAAACGGTGCGGGACCCTGCGTTATCACTGATCGCCTTGAGTGGTATTGACCCCACAGAGCCCGTGATGGTGGAGGTTCCCCTGGTGCTGAACAACACCACTTTCACAGAGACCCAATTGTTGTCGGGGTGGCGCATCGGGTTCGCTGGCCGGTATGTGCGCGGTGGGCATGTCGAATCGGTCTCACACAGTGAGGCCTTCTTCCGGGCCTTGGATATCTTGCGCCAAGCCGGTGCGCAGCTGGTTGCGGTGGATGCGCAACGGGCCGATGACACCCTTCACTTCAATACACAAATTCGCAATGAAATCGATGATCTTGTGACCGAGCATCGTCTCGATGCCTTGGTTTCCGACGGTCAAAGTGCTGCGTTCCATCGGGCGTGCAGAAGTGGGTACCCCTCTCTTTGCGAACCGCTGGCGGGTGGGACGAAACTCTGGATTTATGGCGCGCGGTGGTCGCGTGATTCGTTGCCCACATTGTTGCGCGCGTATCGACAGATTAGTGCCTGCGTACCAGGCGGCGCGGCGCGACAACTGGGCGTACTGAGTCATCCTGTGATGTGAGCGGTGATGGCCTTAATGTCTGGAAACTGTAAGCGCTGCAGTTGCAAGCCCGGCTTGTCCACGGTTTACACTCAATGTCATGGAGGAACGCCATGGCCCACAAAGTTCACATCCTGGGTGCCGCAGGTACCGGCACCACCACCTTGGGCAAGGCCTTGGCCGAACGCCTGAATGTCGCGTATTTCGACTCCGACTATTTTTACTGGCAGCAAACCCCAGACCCTTTCACCATCGCCCGGCCTCGTGATGAGCGCATCGGCCTGCTGCAAGAACAGAGTACTGACCTTGAAGGCTGGGTGCTGTCCGGCTCACTCTGCGGTTGGGGCGATGCAATGATCACGCAGTTCACCCACGTGGTGTTCCTGCGTTTGGCTCCTGAAGTTCGCCTGCACCGACTGCGTCTGCGGGAAGTGCAACGCTACGGCGACCAGATTCTGAAGGGCGGCAGTCGCCATGAAAACAGCGTCGCCTTCCTCGCCTGGGCTGCTCGTTACGAGGATGGTAATCACAGCCTACGTAGCTATCGCCGGCATGAAACCTGGTTAAGAGCGCTGACCTGCCCGGTGATTCGGTTGGACTCTACGCACCATTCGGTTGAGGCGTTGCTGAGTCAATTGATGCAGCTGTTGAGCCCATCAACCGCGAGATGATGCTTTGTGCCGCAGGTTCGGATGGCGTGGCGTCAAACCGGCGCACACTCATTCCCCACCCCGGCGCAAACCCCGGGAAAAATACCAGACCTTCGGCCTCCAGCCGAAACGCCAGGGTCAACCGGGTTTGATCATCCACATCCCCCTGGCTTTCAAACAGTTGAACGGCTTCCACCGCCACACCTGCCTGGCGGGCCAGGTCTTCTCGACCCCAGCCCAACATCGCACGAGCCTGAACGCTATGTTTTGCCGTGAATTGATGCAGGACGATCTGCTGTTCTACGAAAGAGCTCATTGCCAGAGAGGACATGGGGTTTCTCCAGGTTTCGACGAGGGAGGTCAAACTATACTGTGTTTTTGTACAGTTGTTTTGACCGTTCATCAACTGGATTTTTTCGATAGCGTTTTCGCCGCCTACGATTCCGCCCCCGGCGCCTCCCGGATAATCAGATGATCCAGGTTTTCGATATTCGCGCTGAATACCCCGAATGTCTGTTCGGGGTTTTTCTTGCTCGGCACCTGTTTCAACTCAGGCGTTACGCCGTAGAAGAAGCAATACAACGCCCGTTCGCTGTCCACCGCTGCCTTGATCTGCTCCAGGAAGGCCGTGCGCTTGCGGTAGTTCTCGATGAGTTTTTTATTCAGGTAGACGTTGACCGAGTAAGGCTTTTTATCGAGCCACACCTTCTTTTCGAAGTCGATGCGAAAGCTACTGGTGTAGTCCTTGATCTCTTTGATTTTGCCCCAGTAGATCAGGCCCTTGTTGTCCTGCAGGTACTCGATCTTCTTGAAAAACGTCCAGTAGGTTGCCGTGTGGTCGCCGATCTTCAACGGCATGCGCTTGAGCTTGTCCTTGCCATCGATATTCGACACGTAACATTCCACCGGATGTGCGAAGACGCTGGTTTTATCCGGGGTGGTGTCGCTTGCACTGTGAGACGGGGTGGCGCGATTTGAAGGTGCCTTCGTTGAACCCTGTGGGACGCCGCCCTCGGTGCCTGCAGGCGGTGTTTTGCGTTCGTACTGACGCCGTGTCAGTACAAATTCCGATGGGAAATTGTCCTCGCGCTCGTCGTCATTTTCGCTGGCCGCGCTCTTGAGCGTACTGGCATAGCGGCAGCCGTCGATATGCCGGGTGCCGTTCTTGTTCTTGAAGTGTGGTGTGCGCCGGTAGTTGACGTTTTTCGCGTTGAACGTGCTCAGCGTATTGCCCGCTTCAAACGCCGCGCGGCATTCATCGTTGGGGCAGAGAAAGCTGTCCTTGTCGGAATCGAAAGGGCTGGTTTCGTCGAAATTCAGGTCTCGTACGTCATAGATCGACAGCTTGTCATCGAGACTCAGGCTGTAGGCCGTGTCGAATTTCATGGGGCTCGGGTCCGTGAGAGGTTTCGCTATTAATAGCGGGATCTTACGTAAATATCAGCAAGAACCTGCAACCCGGCGGCCACTCAAGAAGCACAGTGTCCCGCCCACGGCGGTCAGGGCCCCGAGGGCATAGAACATGCTGGCCGGAGCCGCATTTATGAGTAGATAGCCGCAAATCACTGGGCTCATGGCGCCGCCAAAGGCTGCCAGGTTTTGCGCACCGTAATAGCTGCCGCGCAGGGCATCAGGGGCAATGGTGTCGATAAACAGGAACTCTGAGGGGTAGATAATCATCTCGCCCAAAGTGAACACGAACATCGCCAGGCACCATGTAAGCAGGCTGTCCGCCAAGCTGAAACCGATCAGCCCGATAATGAACAACAAGGTGCCCAGTACGATCCAGTAGCGCAGTTGTTCGCGCTTGAGAAAGCGGCCGATCTGGTACTGCATCAAAATCACGGTGATGGCGTTGCAGGCCAGCACCGCCGATAGAATCTTCAGCGCCTCGGCAGGCTTGTAGGCCACCAGCAGGAACTGCGACAGATAAAGCGTGTAGCGCCCGTGGACAATAGTGCTCAGCAGGCTGCCGCTGGTGAACAGGATCAGCGTGCGGTCGCCGCGCAAGGTACGCAGGGTGCTGAGAAAACTCAGCGGTTTGTTGCTGTTATCCCGTTGGGTCGGCGGGATGCCAATCATCAGGAACAGGCTGCCAAAGGCAATCGCGCTGGCGATCAGGAACGGCGCCAGCGGCATCTGGCCGGCGATCACAACACCGACCATCGGGCCGGTGGCGTAGCCGACGTTGGTCAGGGTGTAGCGCAGGGAAAATACTTTGGCACGATCACCTACCGGCAGGTTTTCGCTGATGATGGCTTTAGAGCCAATCAGGAATAACGCTGAAGCGGCTTCGGTGATGACCAGGGTCAAGGTCGTGAGGTAGAGGTTACTGGCAAAGGTCAGCAACAGAAAACCGATGGAACTGGAGAGCATGGCCAGGATCAGCAGCTTGCGCTTCTCCAGGCGGTCGATGATGTAGCCGCCGTAGAGTCCCAGCAGTGTGGCGATGAACACGGCGATGCCCATCAACAGGCCGATGTCCTGCTGGTTGAGGCCCAGGCGGGTGCTCAAGAGCAAGGCGAGCAGTGGGCTGGTCATCGCGCGGCTGACGACGATCGTCACCGAGCAAATCATCAGGCGGCGGATTACCAGGGAGTAGGTAGCCACGGTGGGGCGGATGTCCTTGTTTTTTGTTCGATCGTTCCTACGCGGAGCGTGGGAACGATCGGTTTGGAGTTATTGGCCTGCGTTGATGCTGATCTTTTCAACAGCACCCTGCTCCAGATCCCACTTCTTCAGGATCTTGCCGTACGTCCCATCATCAATCATCCCCTGCAACGCCTCACTGATCGCCGTGACCAGCTCAGTGTTGCTCTTCTCAATCCCCAGTCCGGTGAACTGCTTGGAAATCGCCAACCCCACCGGCTTGTACTTACCCTTATCCAACGACATCAAATAAGGAATCGTCTCGCTACCCTGCATTGCCGCATCCAGGCGGTTCTGCTGCAACTGCGCCCGCGCATCTGCCGAACCTTCAGTCCCGATTACCACGATCGCCGGCTTACCCGCCGCTTCGCAATTTTCCTTGCTCCACGCGGCAATTTCCGACGGCCAGGTCGTACGTCGGCTGGTGCCGACTTTTTTACCGCACAGGTCAGTCAATTCCTTGAGGTCTTCACGCTTGGCCAGGGTGTACAGCTGTGGGCCACTGGTGAAGTAGTCGATGAAGGTCACGGCCTTTTGTCGCTCTGCGGTGTCGGACATGCCCGACAGCACAATGTCTACGCGCTTGGTGGTCAGGCCGCTGAGCATCTGCTCGAAGCCGGTTTCCTGCCACTTGATCTTCACGCCCAAGCGCTCGGCCAGGGCGTTGCCCAGGTCGAAGTCCAGGCCGGTGAGTTTGTTGGTCGCAGTGTCCTTGAAATCCATCGGCGGATAGTTCGGCACGATGGCCGCGCTGATCTCACCCTTGTCCTTGATTGCCGCCGGCAATGCCGCGAAAACAGACGTGGAGGCCATCAGGCCTACGAGCAAACTTGGGATAAACATGTTTTTCATGGGGGCGTTCTCGTTTGTTTTTTAGTTAAGTGCGAACGGCAGAAATAAAGCTTTGGGTACGCGGGTTTTGTGGGCTTATTAGAATTTCTTCGGGGCTGCCGGCTTCCACAATCTGGCCGGCATCCATAAACACCATGCGGTTGGAGACTTCGCGGGCGAAGCCCAATTCATGGGTGACCACGATCATGGTCATGCCGGTGGTGGCCAAATCGCGCATCACCGACAGCACTTCGCCTACAAGCTCCGGGTCGAGGGCTGACGTGGGTTCGTCAAACAGCATCAACTTGGGGCGCATCGCCAGTGCGCGGGCAATCGCCACACGCTGCTGTTGCCCGCCAGACAATTCCACCGGATAGGCATTGCGCTTGTCCGCCAGGCCGACGCGGGCCAGTAACTCCAGCGCGTCCTCGGTGGCTTCCTTGGGCGAGCGCTTGAGCACCTGGCACGGGCCTTCGATGATGTTCTGCAGCACGGTCATGTGCGGGAACAAATTGAAACGCTGGAACACCATGCCCGTGGCCAAACGCTGACGGGCGATCTGCGATTCATTCATTTCATGCAGCTTGTTGCCAACGACCCGGTAACCCACCAGCTCACCGTCGACCCACAGGCCGCCCTTGTCGATTTTTTCCAGCTGGTTGACGCAACGCAGCAGCGTGCTTTTACCCGAGCCGGACGGGCCGATGATGCACATGACTTCGCCTTGCTCGACCTCAATATTGATGTCGCGCAGCGCGTGATACTGGTCGTAATACTTGTTCAAGTTGACGGCCTTGACGATGCTTCTCATGGGGCAAATCTCCTCAACCCAAACTTACGAACGCTTGCCGGCGCCGCGGGCAAAACGACGCTCGAGGCGGCTTTGGCCAAATGAAAGAACAGTCACCACCGCCAGGTACCAAATGCCGGCCACAATCAGCAGCTCCATGACCCGGGCGTTGGCGTAGTAGATGTTTTGCGCGTTGTGCAGCAGCTCCGAGTACTGGATGACGCTGGCCAGGCTGGTCATTTTCACCATGCTGATGAACTCGTTGCCTACGGGCGGAATGATCACCCGCATCGCTTGCGGCAGAATGATCCTACGCAGCGCTTGCAGGCTCGGCATGCCGATTGATTTGGCGGCTTCGTATTGGCCGGTGTCTACCGACAACAGGCCGGCGCGCACCACTTCGGCGGTGTAGGCGCCCTGGTTGATACTCAAGCCGAGCAGGGCAGCCACGAACGGCGTCATCAGGTCGACCGTGTCGATGCTGAACACGCCGGGAATCGCGATCACCGGGAAAATCAGCGCCAGGTTGAACCACAGCAGCAATTGCAGAATCAGCGGCGTGCCGCGAAACAGCCAGGTGTAAGTGATGGCCACATAACGCAGGATCGGGTTAGCCGACATGCGCATGATCGCCGTGATCACGCCAATCACCACGCCCAGCGCCATTGCCAGAATCGACATGACGATAGTGTTCACCAGGCCCCAGAGAATGGCCTCAGACGTGAGGAACTGCCCGATGTAGGACCATTCGATCTGGCCATTGGCGAAGGCGCGCAACAACGCGGCCAGGGCAATCACGATCAACGTGGCAAAAAACATCCGCCCGTAATACCGACGCGGCACGTGCTCGTACTGCGTGATATCGAACTGGTTCTCGGACTGCTTGCGCTCGGCTGCCAAGCGCTCTGCCGGGGTTTGGTTCATGGTGACTCTCCAAAATTATTCTTGATGCTTGATCGTTCCCACGCTCCCGCGTGGGAATGCATCCCGTGACGCTCCGCGTCACCCTTGCACAGGACTCAAGCCTTGCAACGGGACGCAGAGCGTCCGGGGCGGCATTCCCACGCAGAGCGTGGGAACGATCGTCAGATACGAAATCCGGTGTAGGTGTCGGCCCATTTCTGCTGGGCGGCTAACGCAACTTTCAATCGCCCAATCTGCTCTTTCACCCGCTCCGGCGCCGTTCCGCCCCAACCACTGCGCGCCGCAATCGCCGCTTCCAGGGTCAAACAGTCCCGCACCTCAGGCAACAACCGAGCATCCACCTCCGCCAACATCGCCGGGGAGGCTTCCCACAACTCAATCTCATGCTTCTCACAGGCCTGCACCAACGCACCCGTAATCTCATGCGCCTCTTTAAACGGCACACCACGGGTCGCCAACCAATCCGCCACCTCAGTCGCCAAGGTAAATCCCATCGGCGCCTGACGCCGCAGCTCCTCCACCTGAACCTTCATGGTCGCGACCATTCCGGCCATCGCCGGCAGAACCAGCAGCAAGGTATCCACGCTGTCCAACACACTGTGCTTGTCTTCACTCAAATCACGGTTGTACGACAGCGGCAACGACTTGAGCGTCGACATCAACCCAGTCAGGTTGCCAATCAAGCGCCCAGCCTTACCCCGCGCCAATTCGGCAATGTCTGGGTTCTTTTTCTGCGGCATGATCGAGCTGCCCGTTGCGTAGGCATCGTCCAGCACCACCCAACGAAATTGCCGTGAAGACCACAGGCAAAACTCCTCCGACAGCCGCGAAATATTCACCCCAAGCATGCTCGCTACAAACAGAAACTCCGCCACATGGTCACGGCTGGCCACAGCGTCGATAGAGTTTTCGCACGGCCCGGTGTAGCCCATTTCCTTGGCCGAATGCTCCGGTTGTCGCGCAATCGCTGAA
Source organism: Pseudomonas costantinii (assembly GCF_001870435.1). Lineage (GTDB taxonomy): Bacteria > Pseudomonadota > Gammaproteobacteria > Pseudomonadales > Pseudomonadaceae > Aquipseudomonas > Aquipseudomonas costantinii. The sequence continues at coordinate 220,793 of NZ_MDDR01000025.1, forward strand.
CCTGCCATCGCCGCCGCACCCAGCGGCGACAACGCCGTACGCGCATCCCAATCCACCAAACGCTGCACATCGCGCAGCATCGACTGCGAATGAGCCAACAAGTGGTGGGCAAAGACGATAGGTTGCGCCTGCTGCAAATGGGTAAAGCCCGGGCAAATGCTTTCGATGTGCTGCTCAGCCTGCGCCACCAACGCCTGCTGCAAACCCAGCACCTCGGTGGTGATGGTGCGCGCATGGTCCCGTAGGAAAAGACGCAAGTCATTGGCGGTCTGGTCATTACGCGAACGCCCGGCACGCAACTTGCCGCCCAGGGCGCCGAGGCGCTCGGTCAATACGCGTTCGATGAAGGTGTGAACGTCCTCGTCATCCAGCGTCGGATGCAGGTTGCCGGCGGCGAAGTCCGCGCCGATACCGTCCAGGGCTTGCAGGGTGCGCAAGGTCTCCGACTCATCCAGCAAACCGGCGCGCTGCAACTCACGGGCATGGGCACGGGAGCCGGCCAGGTCGTAGGGTGTCAGGCGGAAATAGCGCTCAGGGCAACGCGACAACGCGGCCAAAGCAGCAGACGGACCGGTCTTGAAACGAGCGCCCCAAAGGCGATCGGTGGGCTGAGACATGGGTGTTCCTCACGCTTGTTTTTAGAAGAGTCGGAGGCAGTAGAAAACTAAAAAGTCCTGATCGTACTGTCAGGTTTTGCGGGGTGTTAAATCAGCCTCTGTGTGCTGTTCAACCCGCTATATTCAAGGTTGCCAAGGGCGGATGTTTATGTTCATTATCGCCGCCTGGCTATGTTCAAGGATTGGGTTTAAGCCTGTTGAATATGGCACTTGAGGTCAACGCGTATTATGGAAACCCCACTTTCCACTTCTGGAAACATACCGCCAAAACCCGGCACAAGACCGCCCCTGCAACTGAGCGGGCTGGACTTCAAATTGCTGCGGGTATTTATGGCCGTGGTCGAAGCGGGAGGCTTCAGCGCCGCGCAAAACGAGCTGAATGTGGGCCTGGCCGCCATCAGCAAACAGATCTCCGACCTTGAGATTCGCATCGGCATGCGCCTGTGTACACGGGGCAGGGAAGGGTTTGGCCTGACCGAAGAAGGCAAGCTGGTGTATCAAGCATCCATCGAGTTATTTACCTCGGTGGACAGTTTCAGAGACAAGCTTAGTTCGGCGCAGAATGAACTGATCGGTGATCTTAGTGTGGGTGTAATTGATAACACCGTGTCTGACGTTAATTCACCGCTAGTTGCCGCATTGGGAAAACTACATAGCGACTCACCAAAAATTAGATTGCGCCTACATGCTTCACAGTTAGACGAAGTTGAACGCGGCGTGGTGGAGGGGCGTCTGATCGTCGGCATCGTTCCGGTGTACCAGCGCCGTGAAGAGTTCGACTATTTCCCGCTGTACGAAGAAAAGGCCCACGCCTACTGCGCTGTAGGACATCCACTGTTCAACGCGAGCGACATCACACCTGACGTGCTGCGCCAATACGAAGTGGTCAACCATCGTTATGCGATCCATCGCGACAAGGCTAACTTCGTCACTTGCGACAGCCAGTCCGCCTCGGCTTCGCAAGTGGAAGCTGTCGCCATTTTGATCCTGACAGGCCGCTTCCTGGGCTTCCTGCCGGAACACTACGCCGCACCACTGGTAAGAGAAGGGCGCCTACGCGCACTGTGCCCGGAACAGGTTCACCTGAGCACCGCGTTCAACCTGATCCTGCGCCACAACGCGCCGCGCAGCCCGATGGTAAAAGCCTTCGCAACGGCGTTGGGTGTAGACCTGAAAACAGCCACATAAACACCCGCCGAACACAAAACAACGGGCTGAAAGAGATCAAATGTGGGAGCTGTCGAGCTCCAGCGAGGCTGCGAAGGTATCGACGCGGTCTCTCTGTCGAACCTGCCGTTCGCATCGATACATTTTCCGCCTGGGCAACAAACAACCAGACTTGTACTGTCTTCAGCTAACCCTGAGGAGGGATGCCCATGACTCAAACAAAAAACAGCCCCCCAGCAGAAGGCATCTGGGACAGCTACTTCCTCCATGGCCAATCAGTGTCCGGCGACTTTATGTCTGAGGATGACCGATTGGAGGTTCTGGAGTTAAATCAGATAGTTCATGAACGTCTCGACGCCAACGAGACGCCCATTCATGTGTCTCTCGACGATCTGATCAACGAGGCTGAGACAGAAACCGTCCGTAAGAATTGAGTTAGGTATCGAATCACAGTGCGTGTAAAAAAGCCCAACCTTCTAGATTGGGCTTAATGAAAACGAAATTCGGGGCAATGTGATTCAATCTCTCAACCCCTAGCATCCCATGCTAGTGCGCGACTACCGCAGCTGCTTGCGCTTCTTCTTCGCATGAAAATGCCGAAAATGCGCATCCTGCGCCGCCGCCAACAATTCCCTATCCCCACGCGTATCACCCCAAGCCCTCAGCCGATACTCCCCCAGGTCCCCATACACCGCCTCAAGCCGCAGCACCTTATTCTCACAGCGGCAATTATTCCCGGTGAGCTTGCCCGTCAACACCCCATCGACCACCTCAAGCTCAGTGCCGATCAACTTGATCCCCAGCCGATCCGCAAACGGCTGCAACACCAACGCCGGTGACGCCGAACACAACGTCACCACCGCCCCGGACTGCACCTCATCCGCCACCGACTGCAACCCGCTCGGGCGCATCAGCTTGTTCCAATACGCCTGGCAATACGCCTGCGCCTGCTGCTGAACCCAAGCCTTCTCCACACCCGTCATAAAGGTGCGAATCAACTGCGCCTTCAACTCATCCCGGCTGATCTGGCGTAACAAAAACTGCAGTCCAGGCAACGCAAGCTTCACCATCCGCCGACAGAACTCACCCTTGCCAAAGGCAAACTTGAGGAACGGCACAAAACTGTCGTGGTGGGTCAGGGTGCCGTCGAAGTCAAAGACGGAAAGTACTTTGGCGTCAGCGGGGCCGGCTTCGAGCATGTCTGGGTTCACGGGTGGTCCTTGATCGTTTGGAGCGGGTTCTGATAACTGTGTGACTGATGCCCACTGCATGGGTTCAGGCTGACAACGGTTATGCAATTCAGATCAGCCAGACAGAGTGATGTTGTGCTTTTACTGGCAATGATCAAGGGAGTTTACCCGGTCGGGCATAGGAATGAACGTTGGAAGGCATCCGGCATTGTTACAGCGCGGACAGGGAAAGGGTTGTTGGTGATCCGTCCGAGCATCAGCCCGGACGGACCGCTTTTTGGATATCAGCGTGTCGAATGGCTCGACGGCTGGAAATACTCTGCCATTTTTTGAAACCAAGTCTTGCTCGGCGGTGCTCGTCGGCGAGTCCTATTGAGCAGTAGATACGGCATATCACGTAACCGAATCCACCCTTCATCCTGCCAATGCAGAAGGCTCAACGACATCTCCGGCCAATCCAGCAAGCTCAGCATCGGTCGGTCTTTAGATCGTGGTTGATGCTTGTCACGCAAAGTCGGCACGACTTGATGGGTCAACCATTCACGCAGCAGGCGATGCCCTGGTGAGTAGTGATACACCAACAATGCATACACACCGGACTCACTGATCATCAGCATGCTCTCAGGCTGGCCGTGATAGCAGATTTCCAGTGTTTGTCGCTGATCCTCATCGAGCTTGCTGACCATTCGTTCATGCAGATATAGCCCCATCAGCCGACCAAGGTCGCGAGCACAGAACCATGGCTGGTTCTCCAGCAGCAGGGCATGCAGATGCAGGTTTTGGCGGATAAAGACGGTAGGTTCATGCATGACACACCTCCGAGCCGGAGCGTGTTTGAGAAATGGTGCGGGTGCTGCGAATGACCTTCGCAGGTGATGCAAAGTATCCAGGCATTTCCGTTACCTCTGGTTGCTTTCTTAGGGCAGGCGTTATGGGTGTCGGGAGCTAAGAAACCCACCAGAGACGGGCCGGACATATTCCCCTTTCGGGTCTTGTATTCGCCCACTCCCGACATAACGGGGATTTTTCACAGGCGTAGAGAAACCGCTGGCGAAAAAAAGCCGCATGGCTGTCGGGTGCGGAGGACCGCTCTGGTTGAGGCGTTTCTTAGGCGCCGAATGGTGAGGGTAGGTGGGCGGTTGGAGGCCGTCAAGCTCTCAGAGTTATCATTCCATTTCAGTTGAGATGTGCTGACTATCGATTTCGGGGTTGATCATTTTTTGGATTTCAGCCCGCAATGTGTCTCTATTTTTCGTCTGGCATTCCCAGATAATCGATACGCGCCAACCTGACCCTTCAAGCGCTCGTTTAGCCTTCATATCTCGTTCAACATTTTTTGCGAGCTTAGGTAGCCAAAAATCCAGTCTGCTTTTAGGCGTGTACGCGTATTTGCAGCCAGGATGGCTATGCCAGAAACACCCGTGAACGAACAAACATAATCGGTGCTTCGGGAATGCTAGGTCTGGTGTCCCTGGTAGATCCTTTCGGTGTAGACGATAGCGAAACCCTAAATCATGGCATGCCGATCTAACAATCATTTCGGGCTTGGTATTTTTTCCCTTAATTCTGGACATGTTCTGAGAGCGTTGTTCTGGTGTGACGATGTCTGCACTCATTCAAGGCTTTCCCAATGAAGAAATCTTTTTTTTGACGAGGCAGGTCCTCGACCCTGATTTTTGTAGATCTATTCCTCTTAGAGAATCTAGCAAGTTTTTCCAGCTGGAATCATTGCTACGTGATTTTTATCCACGCTTTTAGGTGAGATCAATGGTGCATTGATATCATGACGATATCCCAAGTTGACGATGGTATAGGCGGATCAGACTTTATACCTCTGTACCGTCGACGAGAGGCTGAGATACCTCGTTCTCGATTTGGCATGTACCGTTACCATCGGGCCCACTTCGGCAAATTAAGCGCCAACTGTCCAAGGCTCGCACGGTGGCACTGCTGTTCCTTTACGTGGTGATGACAAGTGGATATTGTGAATGGCATTGCGCCACTGCCAGACGGTTGGTGATTTTCCAACATAAGTAGTTTTCTGATAATTTCACATCAGATCCAATCACTTTTCGTGAATATCTTTTTAATGCCAACGTCGAGTTAGCAAGTTTTAGAGAGCAGGATATGGACAAGGAGTCGACCCTGAAATCAGGTATATACAACCAGCTCATTTTTCGAGTCATCGTTGCGAGAGCGACTTATGAGGCGGAGACATGGGAATGTGGGCCGATCGGTGGCTAAGATGAACCCACTGCTCCGCATGGCGATTATTGCTGGTGTTGAGGTCGCAGTTAAGCTCCACATCGCACGTGGCGATGATCTTGACGCTCGCGACAGAGGGGGAGCCACTCCCTTGATGTTGGCCTCTGCTCGAAGGAAAAAGGGTGTTGTGCAGCTACTTTTGGCTGCTGGCGCAAAGCCTGAGCTGCTCGATCCTGAAGGCAAGGATGCGCTCGCATATGCAGAGAAGGCTGAGTGCGCTCATTGTATCGATCTGTTGAGAGAGGCCCTTGGCTCTAACGGGCAAGCGAATGAAACCTACGCATCCGACAAAGGTTTGTCTCTGGCGAGTGAATCGCCCCGGATTCTCTAGACACCTTGCAAGCTCATTGCGTAACGCTTTTCAAACTCTACCGGTGACAGCTGATTGTTGAAACCATGGCGGCGTTTTACGTTGTAGAACATCTCGATGTAATCGAACACGTCACTACGAGCATCTTCCCGCGAGGTGTAGATTTTTCGCTTGATTCGTTCCCGTTTCAGAAGCTGGAAAAAGCTCTCGGCCACAGCGTTGTCATGACAGTTGCCTCGGCGACTCATGCTGGCAACCAAATTGTTTGCCTTCAAAAAGCTACGCCAATCGGAGCTGCTGTACTGGCTGCCTTGGTCGCTATGAATCATTACCTCTTGTTTCGGTTTACGCCTCCAAACCGCCATCAATAAAGCATCAATGGCTAAATCGCTGGTCATCTGCGACTTCATTGACCAGCCTACAACCTGGCGAGAAAACAGATCTAGCACCACAGCCAAGTACAACCAGCCTTCATACGTACGAATGTAGGTGATGTCGGTAACCCAAACCTTGTTGGGCTCCACGACATCGAACTGGCGCTTCAGCAAATTGGGTGAGGCGACAGCTGGCTTACCGCCGTACTTTCCAGGGCGGCGTCTATAACCTGTCTGAGAACGCAGACCTTCAAGACGCATCAGCCTCGCCACACGATGTCGACCACAATCTTCACCGACCTCGCGCAGATCGTCATGGATTTTGCGATAGCCATAAACGCCGCCGCTCTCCAGCCAGGAGTGCTTGATCAAACCTAACAGTCTCTGGTCGTCTTTGGCGCGTGCAGATTGCGGCTCAGACAGCCAGGCGTAATAACCGCTGGGATGGACTTTCAGCGTCAGGCAAAGCCGTCGAATCGAATAGTCGCCAGCGCGCTGCTTGATAAAGGCGTACTTCAGCCGCACTCCTTGGCAAAGTACGCGGCGGCCTTTTTTAATATGTCTCGCTCTTCAGTGACGCGCTTGAGTTCCGCTCGCAGACGACGCAGTTCAGCGTGCTGATCATCATCCTGCTGCCGTTCTTCTTGAGGTTTGCTGTAGCGCTTTATCCAGGCATAGAGGCTATGCGTCGACACACCAAGACGGGCCGCTACCTCAGCGACAGCCAGCTTCTTTTCGGTCACTTGATTGACTGCTTGGATTTTGAATTCTTCGGGGTAACGCGGGTTGCTCATGGCACCTCCTAATTGGCCTCAGTTTAAGGCAAAGAGGTGTCTACGAAACCCGGGGCGATTCA
>NZ_MDDR01000026.1 GCF_001870435.1 Pseudomonas costantinii
CAGAGCACGGCGGCCTGAAAGCCGACCTGAGTGGTGTGGATCAAAAGCCAGATCAGAAGCAGGGCAGATTGCAGTTTCCCTGATGTATGGAGATTAAAAATGTGTGCGGGCTTGCTCGCGCACATGTTTTACCGCTTTTGATCTACATCACTCAGGTCGGCTTTCAGGCCGCCGTGCTTTTGATCTTGATCTCAGGCGCCCCGTTAAACCACGATGGCCGAACGCAGGTATTACGGAGCGGGTAAACCGGCAGGACGCCGGTTTAGCCGCGACGGGGCAGGGACGCCCCGTCGCGGCGGCCCGCGTAGTAATGCCGGAGTGAGGGCATGCCGAGCCTAGGCGAGGCACCGAGTGGTGGGGCAAGAGCGTTTTGGTTACTTTTGCGCTGTTCAAAAGTGACCCGCTGTAAGAGCGGAACCCATATCAGCCGTTACCGCAGCAACGGATATGTACACCGACAAGAAGCAAAAAAGGCGCAACCCTCACGGATTACGCCTTCTTCAACAGCAACTATCTATCAGCTACCCAACGCCTTGGAAGCCAACCAGAACAACCCGGCCGACAGGCCCACGGTCGCCGGCAAGGTCAATACCCAAGCCATCAGGATGGTCTTCACGGTCCCACCTTGCAGGCCGCTTTTGTTAGCAACCATGGTCCCGGCAACACCCGAAGACAGTACGTGAGTCGTGGAAACCGGCAAGCTGAAAATGTTGGCCAAGCCAATCATGCTCGCGGTGGTGATCTGTGCCGACATGCCTTGGGCATAGGTCATGCCCTGCTTGCCGATCTTCTCACCGATGGTCAATACCACACGTTTCCAGCCCACCATGGTGCCCAGGCCCAAGGCCAATGCGACGGCGAGGATCACCCAGAATGGTGCGTATTCGGTGGTGGCGGTCAGGTCTTTGCGCAGCTTGTCGAGGTCGGATTTTTCACGCGCATCCAGGCCAGGCAACTTGCCGACCTTCTTCGCAGTGTCATCCAGGCAGAGCAAGTAGCGGCGTACCTCAATACGGTGATCAGCAGTCAGCGAGTGGTAGTCCGAGACGCCTTTCAATGTGTTGACGAGCGCGTTGATGGTTGGCTCGGTCTGCTGCGGGTTGCATTGGAACTTGCCCGGCAGATCGTCCTTCACGCTTTTACCCAGGGCCAGAAACTCGCCCAGGGTTTCGTGATTGCGCTGGTAGAACTGGTTCAGGTGCACGGTCGCGTCACGGGTACGTTCGATCTGGTAAGTGGTACTGCCCAGGTCGAGTACGAACTGTGCCGGTACGATACCGATCAACACCAGCATGATCAGGCCGATACCTTTCTGACCATCGTTTGATCCGTGTACAAAGCTCACGGCCATGGCGGAAATTACCAGGACCAGGCGGTTCCAGAATGGCGGGTGCTTCTTGTCGTCAAGCTTGCGGCGCTGGTCTGGGGTCTTGTGCATCTTCGACAGCGGGCGCCACCATTTCAGCGCGATCAGTACCAGGGCCGCGACCAGGAAGCCGGCCATAGGCGAGAACACCAGGGACGCACCGATATCGATCGCTTTCTGCCAGTTAACACCGTCAGCCAGGGGAATGTCGTTGATCAGGGCATTGGCCAGGCCGACACCGAGGATCGAGCCGATCAGGGTGTGGGAGCTGGAGGCCGGGATACCGAAGTACCAGGTGCCCAGGTTCCAGGTAATCGCCGCTGCCAATAAGGAGAAGACCATCGCCAAGCCATGGCCGGTGTTCACATTGATCAGCAACTCCACCGGCAGCAAATGCACGATGGCGTAGGCGACACCCACACCACCGAGCAACACACCGAGGAAGTTGAACACCCCGGAGAAGAACACGGCCAGGTGCGGCGGCATCGCTTTGGTATAGATGACTGTGGCCACCGCGTTAGCGGTGTCATGAAAGCCATTGATGAACTCGAAGGCGAGGACAAAGGCCAGGGCGAGCAACAGGCTCACTAGAACCCAAGCATCCAGTCCGCTGAATAAATCGATCATGAAGGTTTTCTGACCCGGTCGTAAGGGGGCGCGATTATGCCAGAAAACCTCAGTAATCGATGCACTAGCTGCTCATCGGTAACAATCTTCATTGAAAAACCATAAGGGAAAGGTGCGCATCCCAGGCTTTTCGGGGCTTTGGCAAGTCTTTGATTTATAAAGCACAGGGTCAAAAACGCGGGTTTTTGTCATCCAAACGTCATGTCTGAAACATTTGTATGAAATTTCGTTGGTAGCAGCAGGACGCTGACCAATCGGGACCGATGTGAGGTGCCCTCCGCCGGTGGTGGGCCGGCAGAGACAGCAAGACCCTGGCGTCTCAAATCGAAGCGCTTATGGCTCTTCGGTTTTGAGTTCCTGTTCAATCTTTTGGATTTCCTGGGCAAATGCCTGATCCAGCAAGCTGGCTCGCTTGCGCCATGGCTTGCGCTCCGGCTCAGGCTGGGCGGCGTAGGTGGTGACTTCCCCGCCGTAAACGTCCTTGTAACGTTGCTCCTGGCGCTCAAGTTCTGCGCGCAGTTCGTCTTTCGTCACAGTGTTACCTAATTAAGTTGAGTTTATCTACTGTGCAGCGTCATGCCTGAAAATCGTCCTCGGGTTGTTTCAAGTTGAACAGTGGAACCGTTCAAGTTTGAAAGGCGGACCGAAGGGCAGTTCTTTTAAGCTGATACTTATGACCGGCAATGCACACAGCCCGCAACGCCTGGTGAGCTCCGCTCCCGATAATTGATACCGGGCTGACCTCTGCACAAGCTGCATTATAGCGCTGCATTTGAATAACACTATCATCATGAAGTTAAAAAGCGTCAACGTGGTGTGAGGGTTTTATTACAGGTAGGCGTCAGTATTTACGAAAAGCGGGCGTCGTAAATTCTGTGCTCTTTTACATGTCGGCGCGAGTGTTCGAACTTTTTGGCGCTATCAAACAAGGTCGAGGTTTGGGGGAGGCGCCCAGTCGACTCGCAAAATTGCGATAATCGAATGGGTGTCCGATAATCGCCCAATGTTGCAGGCTTTGCCTTGAACATACCGACCGGCGCGGCTTGTAATAGCCGCCAACTCTCCCCGCGGTTGAAAATAAGAGAAAGGACCCCTGAAATGAACGATCAATTGCGCAACTCCTTTGCGTCAGTGGCGCCGCCGATCGTGGCTTCACCGGCCAAGCGCATCCAGGCGTTTACCGGTGATCCGGACTTCATGACCTCCCTGGCCCGTGGCCTGGCCGTGGTGCAGGCGTTCCAGGAGCGCAAGCGGCACCTGACCATCGCGCAGATCAGCCACCGCACCGAAATCCCTCGCGCCGCCGTGCGTCGCTGCCTGCATACCTTGATCAAACTGGGTTACGCCACGACCGACGGGCGTACCTATTCGCTGTTGCCCAAGGTCCTGACCCTGGGGCATGCCTATTTATCGTCCACGCCTTTGGCAGTGTCGGCCCAGCCTTATCTGGACCGCATGAGCGAACAACTCCACGAAGCCTGCAATATGGCTACGCTCGAAGGCGACGACATCCTCTATATCGCCCGTTCTGCCACCACCCAGCGTCTGATTTCCGTAGACCTTTCGGTGGGCGGACGCTTGCCGGCGTATTGCACCTCCATGGGCCGTATTCTGCTCGCGGCGCTGGACGATGCTTCGCTGCAGGACTACCTCGATCACGCCGACCTGCAAACCAAGACCAGCCGTACCCTGACCACGCCCGAGGCCTTGTTCGAATGCTTGCAACAAGTGCGTCAGCAGGGTTGGTGCATCGTTGACCAGGAATTGGAGCAGGGTCTGCGTTCCATCGCTGTGCCGGTGTATGACGCATCCGGCCAGGTGTTGGCCGCGCTCAACGTCAGCACCCACGCCGGGCGGGTCAGTCGCAGCGAACTGGAGCAGCGTTTTCTGCCGAGCATGCTCAGTGCGAGTCGTGAGTTGAGTGCGCAGCTGTTTGCCTAAGTGTTCGGTGACCGCACAGATACCGGCTCGATGAATTGACGATGTTTCCCCTGGCTTATTAATGTGCGGCAGCGCTGTCAGCGCCGCCCCAATAATAATCACGACCCAAGGTCGTTCGCCCGCCCATCGGTGTGGAAATAAGAATAATGAATCAGCCCTCTGTCGGTACTAACCTGGACGTCCAGTCCTTTATCAATGCCCAGCCACTGTCACGCTATCAGTGGCGCGTGGTAATCCTGTGTTTCCTGATCGTTTTCCTTGATGGCCTCGACACTGCTGCCATGGGCTTTATCGCGCCTGCGCTGTCCCAGGACTGGGGCATCGACCGCGCCAGCCTCGGCCCGGTGATGAGCGCCGCGTTGATCGGCATGGTATTCGGTGCACTGGGTTCCGGCCCGCTGGCAGACCGTTTCGGGCGCAAAGTGGTGCTGGTGAGTGCGGTGTTAGTATTTGGCGTCTTCAGCCTGGCTTCGGCCTACAGCAGTAACGTCGACCAGTTGCTGGTGCTGCGCTTCCTGACCGGGCTGGGCTTGGGCGCCGGCATGCCGAACGCCACCACGCTGTTGTCCGAATACACCCCCGAGCGCCACAAGTCGTTGCTGGTGACCAGCATGTTCTGCGGCTTCAATCTGGGCATGGCCGGCGGCGGATTTATCTCGGCCAAGCTGATCCCTGCGTTCGGCTGGCATGCTTTGCTGATGATCGGCGGCATTCTGCCGTTGATTCTGGTCGTCGTGCTGGTGCTGTGGCTGCCGGAATCGGCGCGCTACCTGGTGGTGCGTAATCGCGGTACCGATAAGGTGCGCAAGACGCTGTCACCCATCGAGCCGAACATAGTCGCCCAAGCCACCAGCTTCAGTGTGCCCGAGCAAAAAACCGTCAAGGCTCGCAACGTATTTGCGGTGATCTTCTCCGGCACCTACAGCGCTGGCACTTTGCTGCTGTGGCTCACCTATTTCATGGGGCTAGTGATTGTTTACCTGCTGACCAGTTGGTTGCCAACGCTGATGCGCGACAGCGGCGCCAGCATGGAACAGGCCGCGTTTATCGGCGCGTTGTTCCAGTTTGGTGGCGTGTTGAGTGCGGTCGGCGTGGGCTGGGCAATGGACCGGTTCAATCCCCACAAGGTCATCGGCACTTTCTATCTTCTGGCCGGGGTGTTTGCCTACGCGGTCGGGCAGAGCCTGGGCAATATCACGCTGCTGGCGACCTTGGTGTTGATCGCCGGGATGTGTGTCAACGGTGCGCAATCGGCGATGCCGTCCCTGGCCGCGCGCTTTTATCCGACCCAGGGCCGCGCCACGGGCGTGTCATGGATGCTGGGCATCGGCCGCTTCGGCGCGATCCTCGGTGCATGGATGGGCGCTACCTTGCTGGGCCTGGGCTGGAACTTCGAACAGGTGCTCACCGCGTTGGTGATTCCGGCCGCATTGGCCACGGCCGCGGTGGTGATCAAAGGCATGGTCAGCCACTCCGACGCGACCTGAGGTTTGGTGCGGTCAAATGTGGGAGGGAGCAAGCCCCCTCCTGCATTGACCGAGTTTGCACAGATGATTAGCAAGGCAACAATCTGTTCGATAATCGAACGCTGAGTCGATTATCGGATTGTTTGACCCATTTCTCCGGCTTAATCTTCAAGCACTTCGGCGCGACCTCAGCGCCTTTTTCGATCCACACCGGGAGCCCAAACCCCATGGCTGAAATTCTTTCGCTGCGTGACGCGGTGAAGCAATTCGTGAACGACGGCGATACCGTCGCACTGGAAGGCTTCACCCATCTGATCCCAACGGCAGCGGGTCATGAAATCATTCGTCAGGGCAAGAAAGACCTGACGCTGGTGCGTATGACGCCTGACCTGATCTACGACCAGTTGATCGGTGCCGGTTGCGCTCGCAAGTTGATTTTCTCCTGGGGCGGCAACCCGGGTGTGGGCTCCCTGCATCGCCTGCGCGACGCGGTAGAGAAGCAATGGCCGCAACCGCTGGAGATCGAAGAACACAGCCACGCCGACCTGGCCAATGCCTACGTCGCCGGTGCCTCGGGCCTGCCATTCGCGGTGCTGCGTGCCTACGCCGGTTCCGACCTGCCCAAGGTCAACCCGCTGATTAAAACCGTGACCTGCCCCTTCACCGGCGAAGTGCTCGCGGCGGTGCCGTCGGTGCGCCCGGACATCACCGTGATCCACGCGCAGAAGGCCGACCGTAAAGGCAACGTATTGCTTTGGGGCATTCTCGGCGTGCAGAAGGAGGCGGCCTTGGCGGCCAAGCGTTGCATCGTCACCGTCGAAGAAATCGTCGACGATCTGAATGCACCGATGAATAGCTGCGTGCTGCCAACCTGGGCTCTGACGGCGGTGTGCCATGTTCCCGGCGGCGCGCACCCATCCTACGCCCACGGCTACAACGAGCGTGATAACCGCTTCTACCAAGCGTGGGACCCAATCGCTCGCGACCGCGGGACCTTTACCGCCTGGATCGATGAGTACATCCACGGCACTGCCGATTTCAGTGAATTCCAGGCCAAGCTGGCCACCGCGCAGGAGGCCAAGTAATGGCTTACTCGACCAATGAAATGATGACCGTCGCCGCCGCGCGCCGTCTCAAGAACGGCTCCGTATGCTTCGTCGGTATCGGCCTGCCCTCCAAAGCGGCCAACCTGGCACGCCTGACCTCGTCGCCCGATGTGGTACTGATCTACGAGTCCGGCCCGATTGGCGCCAAGCCCAACGTACTGCCGCTGTCCATTGGTGACGGCGAGCTGGCGGAAACGGCTGATACCGTCGTGCCGACCGGTGAGATTTTTCGCTACTGGCTGCAAGGCGGGCGCATTGACGTGGGCTTTCTCGGCGCGGCGCAGGTCGACCGCTTCGGCAATATCAACACCACCGTGGTCGGCGATTATCACCAGCCAAAAGTGCGCCTGCCAGGTGCTGGTGGCGCGCCGGAAATTGCAGGCTCCGCCAAAAGCGTGTTGATCATCCTCAAGCAGTCGTCGCGTTCGTTTGTCGACAAGCTGGACTTCATTACCTCGGTCGGTCACGGCGAAGGCGGCGATTCGCGTAAACGCCTGGGCCTGCCGGGTGCCGGTCCTGTAGGGATCATTACCGACCTGTGCATTATGGAGCCGGAAGAGGGCACTCATGAGTTCGTAGTCACCGCGCTGCACCCAGGCGTGACCCGCGAGCAAGTGGTTGCCGCCACCGGTTGGGCGATTCGTTTTGCGGATCAAGTGACCACCACGGCTGAACCGACTGAAGTCGAATTGACTGCCCTGCGTGATCTCGAAGCGCGTACTGCCGCCGCCCACGGCCAAGCGCCAGGAGAAGCCTGATGCGTGACGTATTTATCTGCGATGCTATTCGCACCCCCATCGGCCGTTTTGGCGGTGGCCTGTCGACCGTGCGCGCCGATGATTTGGCGGCGCTGCCGATCAAGACGCTGATCGAGCGCAACCCCTCGGTGGATTGGAGCGCAGTCGACGAAGTGTTCCTGGGTTGCGCCAACCAGGCCGGCGAAGATAACCGCAACGTAGCGCGTATGGCGCTACTGCTCGCGGGCCTGCCGGAAAGCATTCCCGGGGTGACCCTCAACCGTTTGTGCGCCTCGGGCATGGACGCGATCGGCACCGCCTTTCGCGCCATCGCCAGCGGCGAAATGGAGCTGGCGATTGCCGGTGGCGTCGAGTCGATGTCGCGCGCGCCGTTCGTGATGGGCAAGGCCGATGCGGCGTTTTCGCGCAACATGAAGCTGGAAGACACCACCATCGGCTGGCGCTTTATCAACCCGTTGATGAAGGCTCAGTATGGCGTCGACGCGATGCCGCAGACCGCCGATAACGTGGCTGACGACTATAAGGTATCCCGTGCGGATCAGGACGCTTTCGCCCTGCGCAGCCAGCAACGTACCGCCGCCGCTCAGGCCGCCGGGTTCTTCGCCGAAGAAATTGTGCCGGTGCGCATCGCCCATAAAAAAGGCGAGACCGTGGTGGAACATGATGAGCATCCACGCGCCGACACTACCCTGGAAGCGCTGACCAAACTTAAGCCCGTCAACGGCCCCGACAAAACCGTCACCGCTGGCAATGCCTCCGGTGTGAATGACGGTGCGGCGGCGCTGATCCTGGCCTCCGCCGAAGCCGTCAAGAAACACGGCCTCACTGCCCGTGCCCGCGTATTGGGCATGGCCAGCGCCGGTGTCGCACCGCGCGTGATGGGTATCGGCCCGGTACCGGCGGTGCGCAAGCTGGTGGAACGCCTGGGTTTGGCCGTGACCGATTTCGACGTGATCGAACTCAACGAAGCCTTCGCCAGCCAAGGTTTGGCGGTGCTGCGTGAACTGGGCATCGCCGATGACGCGCCTCAGGTCAACCCGAATGGCGGCGCTATCGCACTCGGCCATCCCCTGGGCATGAGTGGCGCACGGTTGGTACTGACGGCCCTGCATCAGTTGGAAAAAACCGGCGGCAGCAAAGGCCTGGCGACCATGTGTGTGGGCGTCGGCCAAGGCTTGGCCCTGGCGATTGAACGCGTCTAATAAGAGAGGATTGCTCCATGAGTGACAAGCCCGGTTACCGGCGCCCGCAAGCGGGCACCCAACCTGATTACCTGCACCCGGCCTACCAGTCGACGAACTTGCGTTCGCCGTCCCAGCCGTTGGTGTTCCTGCCCCATTCCTTGTCGGAAATCACCGGCCCGACCATCGGCGCCGAGCGGGTTAACGAGAAGGACAACGACCTGACCGCCCAGCATGAAGGCGAGCCCCAGGGCGAGCGCATCATCATCCACGGCCGCGTGCTGGATGAGAATGGCCTGCCGGTGCCGGGCATCCTCGTGGAAATCTGGCAGGCCAACGCCGCCGGACGCTACAACCACAAGCGTGACCTGCACGATGCGCCGCTGGACCCGAACTTCACCGGCACTGGCCGTACCATTACCGATGCGGATGGCTGGTACCAGTTCCAGACTATCAAGCCTGGGGCCTACCCGTGGGGCAACCACCACAATGCGTGGCGCCCGGCGCATATCCACTTTTCGCTGTTCGGCCCAAGCGTGCTGACGCGTTTGGTCACGCAGATGTACTTCCCCGGCGACCCGCTGCTGGAATACGACCCGATCTACAACTGCGTGCCCGACACCTCGGCCAAGCAGCGTTTGATCGCCAGTTTCGACCTGGAAAAAACCGTCCCGCACTACGCCCTCGGCTACCGCTGGGACATCGTCCTGCGCGGCCGCGACGCCACGCCGATGGAGAAATGAGATGACACTCAACGCGACCACGTCCCACACCGTCGGGCCGTATTACCACATCGGCCTGACCTGGCTGAACCGCGAAGACCTGACCGTGCCCGCCACCCTCGGTGAACGCGTGGCGATCAGCGGGCAAGTGGTGGATGGCAACGGTGATGTTGTCAACGACGCCATGCTGGAAGTCTGGCAGGCCAATGCCGCCGGCAAGTACGACCACCCTGAGGATGAGCAGGACAAGGCCGTCGACCCGAACTTTGAAGGCTTTGGCCGAGTGCCGGTGGATGCCGAAGGGCGTTTTCGGTTTACCACTATCAAGCCGGGCAGTGTGCCGGGTTTGAAGGGCACGACCCAGGCGCCGCACTTGGTGGTGCTGGTGTTTGCTCGTGGGCTGGTGAAGCACCTGCTGACGCGGATTTATTTTGACGGTGAGGCGTTGAATGGGGATGACGCGTTGCTGGCGTGTGTGCCGCAAGAGCGCCGCCGCACCCTGATTGCCAAGACGGATGCGGACGGCGTGTATCAGTGGAATGTGATTTTGCAGGGCACAGATGAAGAGACGGTGTTTTTTGATTATTGAGTTGGCTTGAAATCTATCGCAGGCAAGCCCGCTCCCACAGGTGATCGCATTTCAATGTGGGAGCGGGCTTGCTCTCGAAGAGGTCGGTTCAAGCAACAGATATCCAAAAGTCTGCTTGCGGAACATGGTTGTTGCAAAGTATGTCTAGGCTACAACCGTTCCCACTGAGTGAAAAAACATGACAACAACAACGGATCACTACACCGGAGAAGAACGCAAAAAACGGATTTTTGCGATTGTCGGTGCCTCCTCCGGCAACCTCGTCGAATGGTTCGACTTCTACGTCTACGCCTTCTGCGCGATCTACTTCGCCCCAGCGTTTTTCCCGTCGGACAACCCCACCGTACAGTTGGTTAACACCGCCGGAGTGTTCGCTGCCGGGTTCCTGATGCGGCCCATTGGCGGGTGGTTGTTCGGGCGTGTGGCCGACAAGCACGGCCGAAAAAACTCGATGATGATCTCGGTGTTGATGATGTGCGCCGGCTCGCTGGTCATCGCCTTTTTGCCGACGTACAAAGACATCGGGGTTTGGGCGCCGGTCCTGCTGCTGGTAGCACGTCTGTTTCAGGGCTTGTCCGTGGGCGGCGAGTACGGCACCACCGCGACCTATATGAGTGAAGTAGCGCTCAAGGGCCAGCGCGGGTTTTTCGCCTCTTTCCAGTACGTGACCTTGATCGGCGGGCAATTGCTCGCGGTGCTGGTGGTGGTCATCCTGCAACAGTTTCTCAGTGAGGACGAACTGCGAGCCTGGGGCTGGCGGATTCCGTTCGTGATCGGCGCCATCGCGGCAGTGATCTCCCTGCTGCTGCGTCGCACATTGAAAGAAACCACCAGTAAGGAAATGCGCGAGGACAAAGACGCCGGCAGCATTGCCGCGCTGTTTCGCGATCACAAGGCAGCCTTTATCACGGTGCTGGGCTACACCGCCGGCGGCTCGCTGATTTTCTACACGTTCACCACCTATATGCAGAAGTACCTGGTGAACACGGTAGGCATGCACGCCAAGACCTCGAGTTACATCATGACCGGCGCATTGTTCCTCTACATGTGCATGCAGCCGGTGTTCGGCATGTTGGCGGACAAGATTGGCCGACGTAACTCGATGCTCTGGTTCGCGGGCCTCGGCACCCTGTTCACGGTGCCAATCCTGCTGACGCTGAAAACCGTCAGCAGCCCGTTCCTGGCTTTTGTGCTGATCACCCTGGCCCTGGCGATTGTCAGCTTCTACACCTCCATCAGCGGCCTGGTCAAAGCGGAAATGTTCCCGCCCCAGGTTCGTGCCTTGGGCGTGGGCCTGGCTTATGCGGTGGCTAACGCAATTTTTGGCGGTTCGGCGGAAGTCGTCGCACTGAGCCTGAAATCCATCGGCATGGAAAACACCTTCTATTGGTACGTCACCGCGATGATGGCGGTAGCCTTCCTGTTCAGCTTGCGCTTGCCGAAACAGGCGGCGTACTTGCACCACGATCTGTAACCGGAAGTAGGGATGAGTTATGACACTGCGCACGAGCAATCAACTGTTCGACGCTTATTTCACCGCTGACAGCATGGCCGAGGTGTTCTGCGATCAGGGGCGCTTGCAGGGCATGCTGGATTTCGAGGCGGCGCTGGCCCGGGCCGAGGCCCAGGTCGGGCTGATCCCGCAGGCCGCCGTCGCACCGATTGCCCAGGCATGCCTGGCTTCGCTGTACGACGCGGATGCCCTCGGCGTGGCGATTGCCACGGCGGGGAACTCTGCGATCCCGTTGGTGAAAGCGCTGGGCAAGTTGATTGCCAGTGAAGATGCCGGTGCTGAACGCTATGTTCATCTGGGCGCGACCAGCCAGGATGTGATGGACACTGGCCTGGTGCTGCAACTGCGACACGCTGTGGCATTGATCGAAGCCGACCTGGCGCGCTTGGGTGAAGTTCTGGCCGTGCAGGCCCAACGTTATGCGGGCGTACCGTTGGCCGGGCGTACCTGGTTGCAACACGCGACACCGGTCACGCTGGGGATGAAAATCGCCGGTTGGCTGGGGGCGGTGACGCGCAGTCGACAACGTCTCGCTGAACTGAAACCGCGCCTGCTGGTGCTGCAATTCGGGGGGGCGTCCGGAACGCTGGCGGCGCTCGGCGAACACGCAATGCCAGTGGCCGAGGCTTTAGCGACGGAACTGCAACTGACCTTGCCGGAGCAACCTTGGCACACCCAACGTGATCGCCTGGTGGAGTTCGCCGGCGTTCTTGGCCTGATCGCCGGTAGCCTCGGCAAAGTGGGCCGAGATATCAGCTTGCTGATGCAGACCGAAGCGGCGGAAGTGTTTGAGCCGTCGGCACCGGGCAAAGGTGGCTCGTCCACCATGCCGCACAAACGCAACCCGGTGGGTGCCGCTGTGCTGATCAGCGCCGCCACTCGCGTGCCTGGCTTGGTGGCGACGATGTTCAGCGCCATGCCCCAGGAGCACGAGCGCAGCTTGGGCCTGTGGCATGCCGAATGGGAAACCTTGCCGCAGATTTGCCTGCTGGTCTCCGGAGCCTTGAAACAAGCGCTGCTGGTGAGCGAAGGGCTGGAAGTTGACCCTGCGCGCATGGCGCAAAACCTCGACCTGACCCAGGGCCTGGTGCTGGCCGAAGCGGTCAGCATCGTGCTCGCCCAACGCCTGGGCCGCGAAACCGCACACCATCTGCTGGAGCAATGCTGCAAACGCGCCGTTGCCGATGGGCGCCATTTGCGCGCGGTACTGGCCGACGAACCGCAGGTCACCGCCGAGTTGTCAGCGGCTGAACTGGACCGCTTGCTCGACCCGGCCCACTACCTGGGCCAGGCGCACACCTGGGTCACCCGCGCGGTGGCCGACCATTTTGCTTTGAACGCCTGACTGCTTGAGGAGACCGCTGTGGCTTTTGTACAACTCGCCGAGGGCGAACTGCATTACCAACTGGATGGGCCGGTCGACGCACCGGTGCTGGTGCTGTCCAACTCCCTGGGCACCGACCTGCATATGTGGGACCTCCAGATCCCGGCTTTCACCGAGCATTTTCGTGTGTTGCGTTTCGACACCCGTGGCCACGGCAAATCCCTGGTGACCGAGGGACCGTACAGCATCGAGCAACTCGGTCACGACGTGATCGCGCTGCTCGACGCACTGGATATCCAGCGTGCGCATTTTTGCGGGCTGTCCATGGGCGGCTTGATCGGCCAATGGCTGGGCATTAACGCGGGCGACCGTCTGCAGCGCCTGGTGGTGTGTAACACCGCGGCCAAGATCGGCACGCCCGAGGTGTGGAACCCGCGCATCGAAATGGTACTGCGCGATGGCGCGGCGGCCATGGTGGCCCTGCGTGATGCATCGATTGCGCGTTGGTTTACGGCGGACTTCGCCGAGGCTCATCCCGACCAAGCCAAGCTGATCACTGACATGCTCGCCGCCACCTCACCAGAGGGTTATGCCGCCAACTGCGGGGCTGTACGTGATGCGGATTATCGTGAGCAGTTGTCGTCGATCAAGGCGCCGACCCTGGTGATTGCCGGCACTGAAGACGCGGTTACACCACCCGCCGGCAGCCACTTCATCCAGGCCCATGTGCAGGGCGCCGAATATGCCGAGTTCTATGCGGCGCACCTGTCCAATGTCCAAGCCGGCGCTGCGTTCAGCGACCGGGTGATTGAATTTTTGCTGGCTCGCTGAGGAGCGTTTTGTGGACGAGAAACAACGTTACGCCGAGGGTCTGCAAGTGCGTCGCGAAGTGCTGGGCGACGCGCATGTCGATCGCAGCCTCAATGCTCTGACCGAGTTCAACAGTGAGTTCCAGGAAATGATCACCCGCCACGCCTGGGGTGATATCTGGACCCGGCCCGGCCTGCCTCGGCATACGCGCAGCCTGATCACCATCGCGATGCTGATCGGCATGAACCGCAGTGAAGAGTTGAAGCTGCACCTGCGCGCTGCGGCCAGCAATGGGGTGACTCGTGCCGAGATCAAGGAAGTGCTGATGCAGAGCGCGATCTACTGCGGGATTCCGGCCGCGAATGCGACGTTTCACTTGGCGGAGTCGGTGTGGGATGAGTTGGGTGTGGAGTCGCGGCAGCAGGACTGAATTTGAAATGCGGTTAAATGTGGGGGAGGTCTTCGGGGTGTGAGTACATATCCGTTACCGCAGCAACGGATATGCACCCAGCGGACCCGTAACAACCACAAAGCCCAAGCCATAAAAATACCTATGGCTATCGCAAGCAAACCACACCGGAGATCTCCATTGCATCGGGGGGGTCAGTGGGAATCCGAGTCCCACACCCAATTCCACACGCCCGGCAGATGCACTTCTTCATTCACATCCTTCACCGTGCGCGCCAGGGCCGCGCGTTCAAGCGTGGCATGGTCGGTGTAGAACGGCTCGACGGCGGTCTTCATGCCGTTGATCCGGGCGCTGTCCATCAGGATCTGTAGATACTCCTGCAAGTGCCGGGCGGTGTAGCGGTTGATATCGTGAAAGGTCACCACCACCGGTATCACGCCGTCCACCGTCGGCAACTCCCCCAGGGCAATGCGCTCGCGCACCACCGACAGCTGCCGATACAGGTTGGCCCGACGACGAGGGCTGCCATTGAAGCCCCAGATCTTGCCGTCATTGGCGCTCAGGTCCGTCAGCAGCACGTGCATGCCGTGGCGCTGGTAGGCGGCGAAGGTGCGTTTGTCGTAGTTCCAGAAGGGCGGACGTACCAGCACAGGTGACGCGCCGGTGATCGATGCAATATCGGCCGCGCCCTGGGTAAGGGTGCTTTCCAGTTCGGCATCATTCAGCCAACGGTGATTGGTATGAAACGCCGTGGCAGTGTGGAAGGCCAGGACGTGGCCCGCCGCGTATTCACGTTCCATGGTCTTGCGGCCCCGGGGGCTGCCACCGGAACGGGAGGCTTCGGTTTGCAGGAAGAACACCGCCTTGATGCCCGGCAGTATTGGGTTTTTCGCAAGGTCAGCCATCACCGAACGGCTCGGGTTGTTATAGCCCGAAGCGCTGGGGCCGTCATCGAAGGTCAGCAGAAAGCGGATCGGTGCCTGCGCCTGCAGGCGCTGTTCGGTCTGTGGCGTCAGGGCGATGGGCGGGCCAATGCAGCCGCTCAGGCTCAAGGCCAGGGCAAGCACGGCAGACGCGATGGCTAAGGATTTCATGGTGTGCGCGGGCTCGAAAAAAGGCCGCTGCTGGGTGGATCAGCAGCGGCAGGCGCGCACCATACAGCAAGTTTGGCGCCGGTTTACAGCAGACTGATCGGGTAACTGACGATCAACCGGTTTTCATCGAACTCATTATTGCTGTAGTCCCGGCGCATGCTGGAATTACGCCACCGTACGTTGAGATCCCTGAGTACGCCACTCTGTACGGTATAGCCCAGTTCGCTCTCGCGGCCCCATTCCTTGCCGTCGGTGATGGTGCCGGTGTGCACGTTGCTACCACTGATGTAGCGGTTCATCAGGGTCAGGCCCGGTATGCCGAGGGCGGCGAAGTTGTAGTCGTGGCGCACTTGCCAGGATTTTTCCTGGGCGTTGTCGTAGCTGGAGTTGTAGCTGTCATTGGCCAGGGTGCCGCCGCTGGTGCCGTTGACGCGCATCCAGGCACTGCTGCCGGTGAGTTTTTGCAGGCCGACATAGAAGGTGTTGCCGCCGTACTTGGCGGAGAACAGGCCGGACCAGGTCTTGTTGTCCAGCTCACCGGCGCGGGCGCTGCCGTCGTCTTTGCCGTAGAAGAACCCGAGGTTGGCGCCCAGGGTCCAGTCACCCAGTGGCTGGCTGTGGGTCAGGTTGACGAATTGTTGACTGTAGATGTCCTTGAGCTGGGCATTCCACAGACCGATTTGGGTGCGTTTGTCGTTGAACGCGTATTCGCCGCCCTGGAAGTTGAACCGATCGGAGGTGAACGCCGGTTTCCCGGTCATCGACAGGTCGTTCATGCTGCTGTCGTCGCGCGGGCTGTTGGCGCGGAACTGGCCACCGTAAAGGGTCAGGCCGGCGATCTCTTTAGAGGTGATCTGCCCGCCACGCAGGGTTTGCGGCAGCGAGCGGCCGTCGTCGGCACGCAGGATCGGCAGGACCGGCATCCATTCGCCGACCTTCACTTCGGTCTTCGAAATCCGAGCCTTGAACGCTACGCCAAGGCGCCCGAAGTTATCCGCCGGGCGGCCATCGTGGTCCAGAGGCAGCAGTTGGGTGCCGCCGGTGCCGCGTCCGCCATCAAGCTTTTGTGAGTACAAACCCAGCACATCCATGCCGAAACCCACCGTGCCCTGGGTAAAGCCGGATTTGGCGTCGAGGATGAAGCTTTGCGTCCATTCCTGTGCCCCACCCTGGGCTTTGGTCGGGTTGGTGAAATTGCGGTTGAAGAAGAAATTGCGCAGGTTGAGGTTGGCGCTGGCGTCTTCGAGGAAGCCGTGCTCTTCGGCGACTACGGGTAGGGCAAGACTGGCAACAGCGGTAGCCAGCAACAGCTGACGAGGGTGGAAAGTGCTCATGGCGTTAGACCTGTTGTTATTGGGGTTATGCAGGTGCGGGCCATGTTGCTTGGCGGTGCGGGGGCGATGAAAGTGGGGGAGAGCGGGTTGTGGGCGATGATCGAACGCAAGTTGACGGGCCTGCGCATTGCGCCCAGGCCCGATCTCCTTGTTACCGTTTGGGCAGGTCGATGTGGGTCCAGGGCACGGCGGGCAGGTAATGCTGGGCGACGATGATTACCGCCACCATCACCACCAGGAACACCGCTTGCAGCGGGCTCCAGAATGCCCAGTGCAGACCATTGAGCCACGGGTAGGCCAGGCTTTTATCACCCAGGTGGCCAATGCGTTTGGTATGCAGCAGGTTGATCAGCAGCGTCCCGGCATAGGTCACCGCACCCAGAATGCCTAGCATCAGCCCGCATGCCACGAGCATGGCCAATTGCGGGATGCCATGGCGTAACACTAGCCAGTACTGGTTGGGGTTCAGGCGCTTGGGGATCAAATACTGGCTCAGCCACACGTCCGCAACCATAAAGGACGAACTCATCCCGGCCCACATCTGCGTGATCCGAAAGCCGATCGCGGCCGGCACGATTGCCAACACGAGGAAGATGAGTACGACCCCGAAGTCCAGCTTTTCGGTTTGATCATGGGCGAGGTTCAAGCCAACGGCCAAGGCGAAGATCGCCCAAAGCCGGATAAGCAATTGGGTGTAAATCGGTCGTGGGACAAATTTTCGCCAAAAGAACAGGTCACTCTGGGGCAGGCGTTCGATCAGTTGCGGGTAGCGCCAGGTCAGGGTATCGCCCAGGTGCTGACAGGCGTTCCACTCGTTTTGGCCAAACCTTTCGATGATGCGCATCTGTTGGGTCGCGGTCATAGGTATGAGCAGCAAGCGTGCGGCCAGGGCATCGGCAGAGGTGCGCCGGGTGTCCTGGGCTTTGTCTTGCAGGCTGGCGTAAAAACTTTCCTGCTCACAGCGCGACACCAGCCCACGCCACATCCACGCAGGTTCCGGGTACACACCTTTTTGGTCATCCCAGCCAAACGCCTGGCACACGCGCTCGAACAGCGGCACGCTCCATTGGGTGTCGTGGAGCAGTTGCAGGATGATGCGTTGCCACTGTTGCTGTTGGTCGAACACACGCAGCCAAGCTTGCTCGTTGTAGTGCGTCAGTTGCGTGACGAACTCGCGCTCGGCCTTTTGCTCCAGCAGGTCCTGCAAGGTGTGGCGGTATTCCTGCAGCAGTTCGCCAGTGAGTGCTTCGTGCTGCCAGGGCGTCATGGCTACACGTTGCCACGGCGTCAGCCATTCCAAGTGTTGCACCGCCCAGCGGGTGATAGCACCACGTTCGCCGGGGGCTTCGAAGCAATGACGCAGCAGACCGGCCTGGAACGCGTCGGCGCATTGTTGTTGCTGGGCCTGGGCCCAGCGTTCATCGAGGTTGTGCACGTTGAGGCCGGTCACCAGCGCCTGGGCCGGGTCCGGCTTGGGCGTCTCAAACGGCGCCGGGCTGAGTGGGCGAATGTCCATTAACTCGGCCAGGTCGTTGAGGTTGCCATAGGCCTGTTCGAGCACCGGCGCCGAAGCGCTTTGCTCTTCCTCATTGTCGGCTCGCCAGCGTGCTTCACTCAGCGCGTGTTCATAGGCTTCACGCAGGCGCTGAAAACCTTCGGCGTCATCGTCCGGGCGGCAGCTTTTCAACAGTCGCGCGTAGGCACGCTTGATCGTGCGCTCGTCCGCATCGTCCGTCAGTTGCAACACAGTCCAACAATCCATGTTGTGTTTCCTCAGCGCCAGAACCCGTTGTCGAGTTGTTCAAGTTGCCGGGTGAGTTCGCTGCGGGCGTCACGGATGCGGCGTTCGTCCTGAGTGTCGAGGACCTGTTGGAACTGCGCGGCCCAGTGCCCGAATTGTTCGCGCAGGTCGCCCAGGCTTTCCTGGTAAAGGCGTTCGAGGCGGGCGGTCAGCACGGTGTTGACCTGCTGGTCGCGCGGATGAATCTTTAACAGCGCCAAGGCTTGCAGGCGTTGCTGGATCTCTTGCGGGCTGAGCACGCCAGGGTTGTTCTCGATTACCAGTGAATGCTGCTCGCCGGTCAGTGGAATGTTCACCTGTGCTTCCAGCAAACCGTTGTTGTCGTAGGTGAAACGCACGTCCAGCGAGACTTCACCCGCCTTGCGTTTGGGCACGGTGATGTCCAGCTGGCCGAGTTCGATGTTGTCTTTCACCAGGCGACTTTCGCCCTGGTAGATCTTCAACAACACGCGAGTCTGGTCGTCGTAGAGGGTAACTACGCTTTTGACCCGGCTCACCGGTACGCTGCTGTTGCGTTCGATCAGTGGCAGGTAATGGCCGCTTTCGATATGGCCGCCGTACTGGTTTGAGGTTTCGATGCCCAGGGTGTAGGGGCAGACGTCGGTCAGCACGACCTCTTCCAATGCAGCCGAGCGGGCCTTGAGTGCGGCCTGGATCGCGGCGCCGTGGGCAACCACTTGATCCGGGTCGAGGCTGATGGACGGGAAGCGCCCGAACAGGCCGGCGGCGAGTTTGCGCACCAGCGGCATGCGCGTGGTGCCGCCCACCAGCAGGATTTCATCCAGGTCGCCGACGCGAATTCGCGCATCGCGCAGGGCGCGTTCGATTGGCGCGCGCAGGCGCTCCAGCAATGGTGTGTAGAGCTTGGCGAGTTCCGCCTGAGTAATGGTTTTGACCCATTGTTGGCCGTCGACGCGCAGGGCGAATTCGGCGCTGTCGTCTTGGCCCAGGGCTTTGCGCACGCGCTCGGCTTCGCGGCGCAGGGCTTGCAAAACGCTGCTGGTGGGCGGGAAATCCTGGGCATTACGCTGGCTGTCGACGAAGTGCTCCAGCAGCAGGGTGTCGAAGTCTTCGCCACCGAGGAAGTTATCGCCAGCGCTGGCGCGCACTTCCATCACACCGTCGAACAGCTCGATGATCGATACGTCAAAGGTGCCGCCGCCGAGGTCGAACACCAGGAACGAGGTTTCCTTGTCACGCTGGTGCAGGCCGTAGGCCAAGGCTGCGGCGGTGGGTTCGTTGATCAGTTTTTCAACGTTGAGTCCCGCCAGTTCACCGGCGATGCGCGTGGCTTTGCGTTGGCCGTCGCTGAAGTAGGCGGGCACGCTGATCACGGCTTCGGTGACGGTGTGGCCGTAGGTGCGTTCGATGTCTTCTTTCAGACTTTTGAGCACCAGCGCCGAGAGTTCTTCGGGGCGGAATGAGCGGTCACCCAGGCGCACTTCGGTAGCACTGCCCATGTAGCGCTTGAACAGCGAGGTGGTCAGGTGCGGGTGGGTGTGCAGGCGTTCCTTGGCGGCTTGGCCAACCAGGACGCGACCTTGATCATCCAGGCCAACCACGCTTGGGGTCAGCAACTGGCCAAGGGCATTGAGCACCAATTCGGCGGCATCGCCGCGCCAGACGGCGGCGAGACTGTTGGTGGTCCCCAGGTCGATTCCTACGATCATTACGACAAGCTCCCTCTGTGGTCTGTAAGAATCTGTTACCAATTTTACCCTGAAAGGTTGAAGGGAAAGCAAGGTGGCTTGCTCTCACATTTGCTTGATCACCAGGCATAAAAAAACCGCTTCCGGTAAGGGAAGCGGTTTTCTCTACAACGCTGCTATCAGAACAACTTCAGCGGCGGTGCTTCTTCTTTCAACGACTCGTTTTTCGCAGTCTGCTCGCTCCAGCCACCGCCGAGGGCCTTGTACAGGTTGACCTCGCTGGTCAGCTGCGCCAGGCGGTCGGTGATCAGCGATTGCTGGGCACTGAACAGTTGGCGCTGGGCATCGAGGAACGTCAGGTTGCTGTCGACACCAATGCGGTAGCGACGCTCAGCCAGGCGGTAGTAATCCTGGTTGGCCGCGACGAAGCCACGCTGGGCGTCCAGTTGCTGCTTGTAGGTTTCACGCGAGGCGAGGCCGTCGGACACTTCCTGGAAGCCGGTCTGGATCGCTTTCTCGTAGTTCGCCACGTTGATCTCTTTCTGGATCTTCGAGTAGTCCAGGCTTGCGCGCAGGCTACCGGCATTGAAGATCGGGATGTTGATCTGCGGGGCAAACGACCAGGTGCCCGAACCGCCTTTGAACAAACCGCCCAGGGTCGGGCTCGCGGTACCGGCGCTGGCCGTCAAGCTGATGCTCGGGAAGAACGCCGCACGGGCTGCGCCGATATTGGCGTTGGCTGCCTTGAGGTTGTACTCGGCCTGCACGATGTCGGGACGACGTTGCAACAGGTCCGATGGCAACCCGGCCGGCACTTCGCTGAGCAGGTTATCCGACAGCGGCTTGCTGGCGATGTTCGCCGGCAGGCCGGTGCCCAGCAGCAGCGTCAGGCTGTTTTCGTCCTGGGCCACTTGGCGGGTGTAGCGCGCCAGTGCCACGCGGGCGTTTTCCACCGAGGTGCGCGCTTGGCTGAGGTCCAGAGCCGAGGCCACGCCGACTTCGTTGCTGCGTGAGGTCAGCTTGTAGCTCTGCTCGTAGGCACCCAGGGTGTCCTGGGTGAGTTTGAGCAGTTCCTTGTCGGCCTGCCAGGTCAGGTAGGCGTTGGCCACGCTGGCCACCAGGCTGATCTGGGTGCTGCGACGCGCTTCTTCAGTGGCGAAGTACTTTTGCAGTGCTTCTTCACTCAGGCTGCGCACGCGGCCGAACAGGTCCAACTCGTAAGAGCTGATCCCGAGACCGGCCGAGTATTGACTGGCGATCGTCGATTCGCCGGTGCTCGACAGCTTGGCCGGCGTGCGCGAGCGGCTGCCGCTGCCGGTGGCCGACACGGCCGGGAACAGGTCGGCACGCTGGATTTGGTACTGCGCCGCGTAGGCGTCGATGTTCAGGGCCGCGACACGCAGGTCGCGGTTGTTCACCAGCGCAGTCTGGATCAGCTGTTGCAGGGCCGGATCATGGAAAAACTGCTTCCAGCCTTGCTCGGCAGCGGCCTGGCTCGGCGCCTGGGCCGACGAATACGCCGGCCCCTGCGGGAACTGTGCTGCAACCGGCGCTTCGGGGCGCTGATAGTCAGGTATCAGCGAGCAGCCACTGAGCACGAATGCCGTGACGGCTAAGGAAAGTAGCGACTTGCTCATTGGCCAGCCTCTTTAGGAGTTTCAGTAGTGTCAGTCTTTTTACGTTCGCCGGCGGCGGACACGGTTGCGAAGAACAACGGCACCCAGAAGATCGCCAAGACAGTGGCCGTGATCATACCGCCAATTACGCCGGTACCGATCGCGTGCTGGCTGCCCGAACCTGCGCCGGTGGAAACCGCCAGTGGCAGTACGCCGAGCATGAACGCCATGGAGGTCATGATGATCGGCCGCAGACGCATCCGGGACGCCTCGATGGCCGCCTCGACGATGCCTTTGCCTTGTTCATGGAGTTCTTTGGCGAACTCTACGATCAGGATGGCGTTCTTCGCTGCCAGGCCCACCGTTACCAACAGGCCCACTTGGAAGAACACGTCGTTGGACAACCCGCGCAGGCTGGTGGCGATCAGCGCACCGATCACACCCAGTGGCACCACCAGAATCACCGCGATCGGGATCGACCAGCTTTCGTACAGTGCCGCGAGGCACAAGAACACTACCAGCAGCGACAGGGCGTACAACGCAGGCGCCTGGGAACCGGACAGACGTTCTTCGTACGACAGACCGGTCCAGGAGTAACCAACGCCGGCCGGCAGGTCTTTGGCAATGCGCTCGACTTCCGCCATCGCGTCACCGGTACTGTAACCAGGTGCGGGAGTACCGAGGATTTCCATCGCCGCTACACCGTTGTAACGCGAGAGCTTCGGCGAGCCGTAGATCCACTTGCCCGAAGAGATGGCCGACAGCGGCACCATCTTCCCGGAGGTGCTGCGCACGTACCATTTATCCAGGTCTTCCGGGGACATCCGGCTAGCGGCGTCACCCTGCACATACACCTTCTTCACACGACCACGGTCGATAAAGTCGTTGACGTAGCTACCACCCAAGGCAATCGCCAGGGTGCTCTGGATATCCGACAGGCTGATGCCTTGGGCGCTGGCTTTCTCGTCGTCAACGGTCAGTTCGTACTGCGGCTCATCGTTCACGCCGTTAGGGCGCACACCTGCCAGGATCTTGCTTTGTGCCGCAGCACCGAGGAACTGGTTGCGCGCAGCCATCAGCTTATCGTGGCCGACGCCGCCCTGGTCTTGCAGGAACACGTCGAAACCGGTGGCGTTACCCAACTCCAGAACCGAAGGCGGCACGATGGCAAATACCATGGCGTCCTTGAAGGCCCCGAAGAAGTAACCCTGGGCACGCTTGGCCACCTCGAATACCGACTGGGACGCATCGCGCTCACCCCACGGCTTGAGCATCACGAACGCGAGGCCCGAGCTTTGGCCACGGCCGGCGAAGTTGAACCCGTTCACGGTAAACACCGACTTCACAGCCTTGCCTTCGCCAGGCTCGCCTTCCTTGTCATTGAGCAGGAAGGCACGCATGTCGTCGATGACCTTCTGCGTACGTTCAGCCGACGAAC
Source organism: Pseudomonas costantinii (assembly GCF_001870435.1). Lineage (GTDB taxonomy): Bacteria > Pseudomonadota > Gammaproteobacteria > Pseudomonadales > Pseudomonadaceae > Aquipseudomonas > Aquipseudomonas costantinii. The sequence continues at coordinate 22,745 of NZ_MDDR01000026.1, forward strand.
CGACCGGTGTCTGCACCTGGGCAAAAATTACACCCTGGTCTTCTTCAGGCAGGAACGCGCTTGGAATACGGGTGAACATCCAGATCATGCCGGCAAGGATCAGCGCATACACCAGAAACGCCGGGATCTTGTGCTTGATCATGGCGCCGACGCCACGCTCGTACTTCAGAACGCCGCTGTCGAAGGTGCGGTTGAACCAGCCAAAGAAGCCGCGTTTGGGTTGGCCGTGTTTCTCCGGGTCGATTGGCTTGAGCATGGTGGCGCACAAGGCCGGGGTGAAAATCAGGGCAACCAGTACCGACAGCGCCATGGCCGAAACGATGGTGATGGAGAACTGTTTGTAGATCACACCGGTGGAGCCACCGAAGAACGCCATCGGCAACAGTACCGCCGACAGTACTAGAGCAATACCCACCAGGGCGCCCTGGATCTGGCCCATGGACTTGACCGTCGCTTCTTTCGGCGACAGATGCTCCTCGGCCATCACCCGCTCGACGTTTTCCACCACCACGATGGCGTCATCCACCAGCAAGCCGATGGCCAGGATCATACCGAACATGGTCAGGGTGTTGATGGTGAAGCCGAACGCGGCCAGGATCCCGAAGGTACCCAGCAATACCACCGGTACGGTCATGGTGGTGATGATGGTGGCGCGGAAGTTCTGCAGGAACAGGAACATCACCAGGAACACCAGCACGATCGCTTCGACCAGTGTGTCAACTACACCGGAGATCGATTCGGTGACGACAGGCGTGGTGTCATACGGCACCACGGCCTTCATGCCTGGCGGGAAAAACGGTTCCAGGGACGCCACGGTCGCGCGGATCGCCTTGCCGGTGTCCAGGGCGTTCGCGCCCGCGGCCAGCTTGATCGCCATACCGGAAGCCGGCTTGCCGTTGAACTGCGCACTGATGCTGTAGTTCTGGCCGCCCAGTTCGATGCGGGCAACGTCGCGCAGCCGAACTTGCGAGCCGTCGGTATTCACCTTCATCAGGATCTTGCCGAACTCGTCAGCGCTTTGCAGGCGAGTCTTACCGATGATGGTGGCGTTCAGCTGAGTGCCGGGCAGGGCAGGCAGGCCGCCCAATTGGCCGGTGGCTATTTGTACGTTTTGTGCAGCAATCGCGCTGCTGACATCGACCGGCGTCAACTGGTAGTTGTTCAGCTTGGCCGGGTCGAGCCAGATACGCATGGCGTACTGAGAACCGAAGACCTGGAAGTCGCCTACACCCGCGGTACGGGAAATCGGGTCCTGAATGTTGGACACGATGTAGTTGGACAAGTCGTCCTTGGTCATGCTGCCGTCTTCCGACACCAGACCGATCACCATCAGGAAGTTCTTCACCGACTTGGTTACGCGGATGCCCTGCTGCTGCACTTCTTGCGGCAGCAGTGGGGTCGCCAGGTTCAGCTTGTTCTGCACCTGAACCTGAGCGATGTCCGGGTTGGTACCCTGGTTGAACGTCGCGGTGATGGTCATGCTGCCGTCGGAGTTACTGTCCGAGGCGACATAACGCAGGTTGTCGATACCGTTGAGCTGTTGCTCGATGACCTGCACCACGGTGTCCTGCACGGTTTGTGCGGACGCGCCAGGGTAGGTCACCTGGATGTCGATGGCGGTTGGCGCAATGGCCGGGTATTGGTTGATGGGCAACTTCAGGATCGACAGTGCCCCGACCAGCATGATCACCAGGGCAATTACCCAGGCGAAAATGGGACGGTCGATAAAAAATTTCGACATGAATTACTCCCCTTTACCAGCAGCGGCAGCAGGCGCAGCAGCAGTACCGGCGGGTTTGGCGTTGTCAGCGTCCTTGACCTTGACTTCGATGCCCGGCTTGATGAACTGCAGGCCTTCGGTGATCACACGGTCACCGGCTTTGAGGCCATCTTCCACCAGCCAGTAGGCGCCGGCAGTACGGTTGGCGACCAAGACACGCTGCTCGACCTTGTTGTCCTGGTTCACCACCAGCGCGGTCGGGATACCCTTGAGGTCACGGGTCACGCCTTGTTGCGGTGCCAGGATGGCCTTGCTGTTCACACCGGCTTGCAGTTGGGCGTGTACGAACATGCCGGGCAGCAGGGTGTGGTCAGGGTTGGGGAACACGGCGCGCAGGGTCACGGAACCGGTGGTCTGGTCGACCGATACTTCGGAGAACTCCAGAGTACCGTCCTGGCCGTAGGCGGTGCCATCTTCCAGGGTCAGTTTGACCTTGGCGGCATTGGCACCGGCTTTTTGCAGCTGGCCGCTTTCCAGGTCGCGACGCAGTTTCAGCATTTCAGCGGAAGACTGCGTGACGTCGACGTAGATTGGGTCCAGTTGCTGGATCACGGCCATGGCATCGGTCTGGCCATTGCTGACCAGTGCGCCTTCGGTGACCGAAGAACGGCCGATACGCCCGGAGATCGGCGCGAACACTTTGGTGTAGCGCACGTTGATCTGGGCGGTTTGAACGTTTGCTTCTGCGGTCATGCGGTTGGCGACTGCGGTGTCGTACTCCTGACGGCTGACGGCTTGCTCGTCGACCAACTGCTTGTAGCGGTCGGTGATCGACTTGGTCTGGGTCAGGCTGGCTTGTGCGCTTTTAAGCGTGGCGTCATACACCGACGGGTCGATCTGGTAGAGCTGTTGCCCTTCCTTCACGTCGCCGCCTTCCTTGAACAGGCGCTTGAGAATGATGCCGTTGACCTGAGGGCGAACTTCCGCAATGCGGTAGGCGGTGGTGCGGCCTGGTAGCTCGGATGTCAGGGTAAACGCTTGCGGTTGAATAGTGACCACGCCGACCTGAGGGGTTTGAGCGGGCGGAGCCGCTTCTTCCTTTTTACATCCGCTGAGCAGCGATGCCAGGGCGACGGCGGTGACCAGAGCGGTAACAGCTGGCTTAAGTTGCATGAAGATCCTCGGGTCAGGCGCGCAGAGTGCGCACAAGAAGTGTGGAAGGGTAAAAAACAAGCGGTGAGTGGATAAGTAGCTTGCTACGCAATATACTTACGTTCATGGTTGTTTGTAAACTCTTGACAGGCTGCGCGGAATGTTGACAAAGCACCGCTGAAAGCCTCGATTCTAGTCCGTTCGGCGCCCATGACGGCGTCGTCCCACAATTATTCAGATGATGGTCAAGCACCATCCACAGTGTCCTGATTGAGGTTTTACTGCCATGGTTCGTCGTACCAAAGAGGAAGCTCAGGAAACGCGCAGCCAGATTCTCGAAGCCGCCGAGCACGCCTTTTATGAGCGCGGCGTCGCGCGGACCACGCTGGCGGACATCGCTGCGCTGGCCGGTGTGACGCGCGGTGCTATCTACTGGCATTTCAGCAACAAGTCCGATTTGCTGCAGGCGCTGCTCGACACGCTGCACGAACCCTTGGACGAATTGGCCCGGGCGAGTGAAAGCGAGGATGAAGTCGACCCGCTGGGTTGTATGCGCAAGCTGCTGATTCATCTGTTTCATCAGGTTGCCCTGGATCCTAAAACCCGGCGCATCAACGAAATTTTGTTCCATAAGTGCGAATTCACCGATGAAATGTGTGACATGCGCCGTCAGCGCCAGACCCATAGTCTTGAGTGCAACTTGCGCATTGGCCTGACGCTGCGCAATGCGGTCCATCGTGGTCAACTTCCGGAAAACCTCGATACCACCCGCGGTGCGGTGTGCATTCATGCCTATATCAATGGGCTGATTGGTCAATGGCTGCTGGTGCCCGATAGTTTTCAGCTGCATCAGGACGCCGAGCGTTGGGTTGACACCGGGTTGGACATGCTGCGCTTGAGCCCCAGCCTGCGCAATTAAGACAAAATGCGTAATTGCGTCTAGTTGTGTCAACAGTAAAGACTAGAGACGGTCAATCGTCCCTTTGCCTGATTGGTGGGGTGACTTTATATACGGGCTGGCGGGTGGTTGATAGGTAGCCGCCTAAGTATTTTGTAGTGATATTGTTGCAAGGCTGTGAAGGAATGTTTCCCGGCCCCCATGAAAAAGCCCCGGTTCTTGCGAACCGGGGCTTTTTCGTTTCAGTGGCTTAGATCAGATCGCCAGCGTTGGGTAGTCGATGTAGCCGACCGGGCCTTTGCCGTAGAAGGTTTCTGGGTGCGCGTCGTTCAGCGGCGCATCGGCCTTCAAGCGAGCGGGCAGGTCCGGGTTGGCAATGAACGGTACGCCGAAGGCCACCGCATCTGCCTTGCCAGCCGCCAGCCAAGCGTTGGCGCTGTCCTTGGTGAAGCGTTCGTTGGCGATGTATGGGCCGCCGAAGGCTTTTTTCAGTTGTGGGCCGAGGCTGTCAGCGCCTTCTTTTTCACGCGAGCAGATGAACGCGATGCCACGCTTGCCTAGTTCGCTGGCAACGTAGGTGAAGGTTTCGGCCAGGTTATCGTCGCCCATGTCATGGGAGTCGGCGCGTGGTGCCAGGTGCACACCCACACGGCCGGCGCCCCAGACTTCGATGGCAGCGTCGGTCACTTCCAGCAGCAGGCGTGCACGGTTTTCCAGGGAGCCGCCGTAGATGTCGGTGCGTTGGTTGGTGCTGCTTTGCAGGAATTGGTCAAGCAGGTAGCCGTTGGCACCGTGGATTTCCACGCCGTCAAAGCCTGCGGCCTTGGCGTTTTCGGCGCCGGTGCGGTAGGCGTCGACGATGTCGGCGATTTCAGCGGTTTCCAGGGCGCGCGGGGTAGGGAAGTCGGCCAGTGGGCGCACCAGGCTGACGTGGCCTTTAGGTTGGATCGCGCTCGGTGCCACCGGCGTTTCGCCGTCCAGGTAAGACTCGTGGGAGATCCGGCCGACGTGCCACAGTTGCAGGAATATCTTGCCGCCCGCGCCATGAATGGCCTTGGTGACATTGGCCCAGCCGCGAACCTGGTCGTTGGACCAGATGCCCGGAGTGTCCGGGTAGCCCACGCCCAGCGGCGTCACGGAGGTGGCTTCGCTGAGGATCAGCCCGGCGGAAGCGCGCTGCACGTAGTACTCGGCCATCAGCGCGTTAGGCACGCGACCGGCATCAGCGCGGCAGCGGGTCAGCGGCGCCATGATGATACGGTTCGACAGTTCCAGGTCGCCCAGTTTGATCGGATCGAAAATAGTCGTCATTGGAAAATACCTTCTCTTTAAGTTGATCAGTTGGTCGCAGGGGCCAGGTCGGCATCGCCGCCCTGACGGAAAGTAATCAAGGTCACCAGCAGGGCCAGGACCGCCAGGGCACCCGCCGCCAAGGGCACGCTGGTCAAGCCGAAGCCGTGGGCAATCACGCTGCCACCGACCCAGGCGCCGAGGGCGTTGCCGATATTGAAGGCGCCGATATTCAGGGTGGACACCAGGTTCGGTGCGGCCTTGCCGAAGGTCACCACGTTGATTTGCAGCGCGGGGACGGCGGCAAACGCGGCAGTGGCCCACAGGAACAGGGTGATTTCAGTCGGGATCACCGCGACGCTGGTCCAGGTCAGCGCAGTGGAGACCACCGCCATGCTGATAAACACGCCGATCAACGTGGCTGCCAGACGCTTGTCCGCCAGCTTGCCGCCGATGATGTTGCCCAGGGTGAGGCCCAGGCCAATCAGCAGCAGGGTCCAGGTCACGCCTTTTGGCGATACGCCGGTGACATCGCCGAGCAGCGGGGCAACGTAGGTAAAGAGGGTAAACATCGATGCGGAGAACAGTGCGGTCATGGTCAGCGACAACCAGATGCCTGCACCCTTGAGGGCGGCCAGTTCGGCGCGCATGTCGAGTTTTTCTTCGTCACGTTTGGCCGGCAGGAAGCGGATCAGGCCGATCAGCGCCACCACCCCGATCACCGTCACGGCCCAGAAGGTCGAACGCCAGCCGGCTTCCTGACCCAGGGCGGTGCCCAGCGGAACGCCGAGCACGTTGGCCAGGGTCAAACCGGTGAACATCAAGGCCACGGCCGAAGCACGTTTGTTGGCCGGCACCAGGTTGGCGGCGACCACCGAACCGATACCAAAGAAGGCGCCATGGCACAGCGCGGTGACCACACGGGCAAACATCAGCACGTTGTAGTCGCTGGCCAGGGCACAGAGCAGGTTGCCGACAATAAAGATGCCCATCAACGCTACCAGGGCGGCCTTGCGTGGCAGCTTGGCGGTGGCCAGTGCCATGAAGGGGGCGCCGATGGCCACGCCCAGGGCGTAGCCGGTCACCAGCCAACCGGCGCCGGGAATCGACACACCCAGGTCCGCCGCCACATCAGGCAGCAGGCCCATGATGACGAACTCGGTGGTGCCGATGGCGAAGGCGCTCAGGGCCAGTATGAGTAGCGAGAGGGGCATTTTGGTTTCCTTGTTACAGCGATGCGCGGGCTTCAGCGCTGAGTTCAGTGATAAGCGCATCGAGGAACGCTTGGATCGTTTCCTCGTTGCGTTTGAAAAAGTGCCACTGCCCGGCCTTTTGGCTGCTGATCAATCCCGCCCGTTGCAGCGTGGCCAGGTGGGCCGACACGGTTGATTGGGACAAGCCGCAGCGCTGGTCGATCTGCCCGGCGCAGATGCCGTATTCATGGTTGTGCAGTTGCTCGGGGAACTGCACTTTCGGGTCTTTCAGCCAGTTGAGGATGTCTCGCCGTACTGGGTGCGCCAGGGCTTTTATTATTTCGTCGAGGTCAATGGACATGGCAGTTGCTCGGTTTCTTGAAACGTTATATCGCGATGAGGCGAACTTTAAATCGGTCTATCCCGATATACCAATATGATTTTGGTCTTAAACCAGATTGAATCGGTATATCGGGTTATAACGATATGTTTGTGGCAGTGATAGACTGCGCGCCATGAATTATCTCGCACATCTGCACCTGGGCGGCCAACTTCCTGCACAACTGCTGGGCAGCCTCTATGGCGACTTCGTCAAAGGTCGCCTGCAGGGCCAGTTCAGCCCGCAAATCGAGTCGGCGATTCAACTGCACCGCTCAATCGACCGCTTCACCGACAGCCACCCGCTGGTGGGAGAGGCGTTGTCGCGTTTCAGCCTGACCCGCAAGCGTTATGCCGGGATTGTCCTCGATGTGTTTTTCGATCACTGCCTCGCGCGGGATTGGGCGCTTTATGCCGACCAGCCTTTGGAGCGCTTCACGTCGCAGGTGTACCGCGTGCTGGCGGCTGAGCCGCAGTTGCCGGGGCGCTTGGCGCAGATTGCGCCGTATATGGCCGCGGATGATTGGCTGGGTTCGTACCGCGAATTTGCAGTGATGGAGCAGGTGTTGAGGGGGATTTCGCGGCGGCTGACACAGCCCGAGGAGTTGGGGCATGCGATGCAGGAGTTGCGGCTTTTGTATGAGCCGTTGAGTGAAGACTTCCGGCTGTTTTATCCCGAGTTGCAAGCGTTCGCACAAATCCAACTGACAGCACAAAACTAAATGTGGGCGGGAGCAAGCCCCCTCCCACATTTTGACCTGTGTTCACATCACTTCAGGCTGCGAAGGCTGGCCGCACGGGTAACTGCTCTGCTTCCGGTACCGGCCCAAACAAGGCCTTCTGCACTGCCTGCTGCGCCTGGAACGCCAGCGCCGCACGTTCCTGCCCGGCACAGGCAATCGGCTTGAGCACATGAATCTCTACGTCGCCCTGATCATTGCCAAACAAACGCATCAGGTGCGACAGCAAATCATCATCGCCAATAAACGGTGCCAGCGGGTCGACCTGACCGCCGCGCAGATAACGAATCGCCACCGGTTGCAGTGACACATCCGCATCAATCGCACTGGCCAGCAAACGCCCGTGGAAGGTACGCAGGCTGCGCCCATCGGTGGTGGTGCCTTCGGGGAACATCAGCAGTGGGTGCTGTTGCTCCAGATGACGGGTCATCTGTTTGCGGATCAACTGACTGTCGCCCGACCCCCTGCGAATGAACAGGCTACCGGCCTTGGCCGCCAACCAGCCAGCCACCGGCCAGGTGCGCACTTCGGCCTTGGACAGAAATGACATCGGCGTCACGGCGCCCAACAGCGGAATATCGGTCCAGGACACGTGATTACTCACCCACAGCATCGGTTGCGTCGGCAATTCACCGTGCACCGTCACGCGAAAGGGCAGGGCGTTGGTCAGCCGCGCCATAAAGAAGCGCGACCAGCGCTGGCGCCGCACCATCGAGTTGGCCACGCCCAAACGCTCAAACACACCAAACACACTGGCCATGCTCAAGCCCAGCGCCACCACCAACAGCACGCGGGCAATGCGCCCGTACACCCGAATACGGCTCATCACATGGCTGCCTTGAAGTGGCGGGCGTAACGCGGGCACAGCTCATCGCGCTTGAGCAGGATGAACACGTCGGCCACTTGGAAATCTTCGTCCCAGCACGGTTCGCCGCAGATCTTCGCACCCAGGCGCATATAAGCCTTGAGCAGTGGCGGCATTTCTGCGATCACGTTAGACGGCAGGTCCAGCGCCGGCAGTGGTTTTTTCGGTTCGGCGCGCAGGTGTTCGTTGCACAGGTAGCGTTCGCGCAGGCGCTGCATGATCGCGTGGGCCTGGATGCCGCCGTCGTGCATCGGGATGCTCGCGCAACCCATCAGGTAGCTGTAGCCGCCCTGGTTCAGTACTTCTGCCAACTCGCCCCACAACACAGCAATGGTGCCGCCGTTGCGGTAGGCCGGGTCGACGCAGGTGCGGCCGATTTCCAGGATTGGGCCTTGCAGGTGGAGCAAGCCATGCAGGCTGAATTCTTCTTCGCTGTAGAACCGGCCCAGGGTGCTGGCGGCCTGGTGGTCCAGTAAACGGGTGGTGGCTACCAGTCGACCGCTGTTCAAGTCGCGCACGCCGATGTGGCTGCAGTGAACATCATAGTCATCCATGTCCAGACCCAGTTCCGCGCCTTTCAGCTTGGCGTTGAATTCGCCGCTGAACACGTTGAAACGCAGGGCCTGGGCTTCCTGCAAAGCCTGGGCGCCGATCAGGCGTTCGGCTTGCAGACGGCGTTCATTGCCGGTGTCGCTGATGCGGGCGATCTGAGTCATGGCGAGTCTCCGAGTGCCGGCCACGTTTCGGCCGGTCGACTTTGTTGTCCAAAGTCAGGCTATGTAGGCTCGGTGTCATCTCCATGAAGTTCCGGTGACGCTTAGATGACAGGGGGGCGGGGGTATATCCGTTATTTAGGTAACGGCGGCTTAGGGTTTCGCTCTTACAGCGACTCACTTTGGAAAAGCCCCAAAGTAAGCAAAGGGCTCTTGCCCCACCACTCGGCACCTCGCCTAGGCTCGGTGTGCCCGCACTCCGGCTTGAATCCGTGGGCCGCCGCGATGGGCCATCCTTGGCCCAGCGCGGCTAACCCGGCGTCCTGCCGGGTTACCCACGGATTCAAGCCTGCGTGCGGCCAGCGTGGTTAATGGGGCGCCTGAGATCAAGATCAACAGCAGATCAAAAGCAGAGCACGGCGGCCTGAAAGCCGACCTGAGTGGTGTGGAGCAAAAGCCAGATCAGAAGCAGGGCAGATTGCAGTCTCCCTGATGGATGGAGATTAAAAATGTGGAAGCGGGCTTGCCCGCTCCCACATGTTTTACCGCTTTTGATCTACACCACTCAGGTCGGCTTTCAGGCCGCCGTGCTCTGCTTTTGATCTTTTTGATCTTGATCTCAGGCGCCCCGCGCAGCCGTGCCGGAGTGCGGGCACACCGAGCCACAGCGAGGTGCCGAGTGGTGGGGCAAGTGAAGGGATCAACCACATAGGTAACAAAAGAGTTCAGTCACATGGGTAACACCAGGTCACTTACTTCTGATCACTTTGAGTGTTACGTAATCTTCCTTTACATCCTTTTCATCGATGCGGCCCAAGACAATCGGGCCAAAAACAATGTCCCAAACACCTTCGCTTATGCTCTCTAAACCTACTATTTCATGCTTGAGCACATTACCCACATAAATTCTGAGCCGCCCTCGGTAAACCACCCCATTGGAGTCCACCCGGTAGGCTTCCACATGAGTCGGATATCTCATTTTCGGTAGCTGTTCCGGATACATTCGCTGGGAGTTTGTGTAACAAGAACCAGGTGTTTTCTGCCCGAGGGCCTCATGCACCCGTTCATGATTGTAATGCTGTATGAAAAGATCAAAGTGTCTCTGTTGAGCTCCCCAATCGACCTCTGGTGGTCTTGGTAGCGTGCTTTTCAGCGTTCGGTGCATGCGCTCATGCCGCCCGTTTTGCTCTGGTCTGCCTGGCTGAATCCGTTCGTGGATGATGCCTAAGCGCGCCCACCAGATCGATAACTGGGATAACCCTGCGCGCCCGCTACTGGCAAAGGGAACACCATTATCTGTGCGGATCCGTTCAGGCATCCCATACGTTTTGAATAGGCGTTCGAAGGCTGCCTTGGCCTCCTGAAAGGTCGTGCTGGGCATGCTTTCACATGCCAATAAAAAGCGACTCGCGTGATCCATTACGGTCAAGGGGTAACACCAGGCACCATCCCCCGTCAGGTACTGACCTTTGTAATCGGCACTCCAGAGCTGATTGGGGTTATCGGCTTTCTGAAGAGGTTTGGGATAGACCGC
>NZ_MDDR01000027.1 GCF_001870435.1 Pseudomonas costantinii
TGAGCCAGGCCTCATTGGCCGGAAAATTGCCGGTGCCGCCGGGCGTGCAAACCCTGCTGCTGGACGCGGATATGAGTGCGTTTGCCGACAGCGACCCGCAAGTGTCGATGCAGCCGTCGAACCTGGCCTACGTGATTTACACCTCCGGTTCCACCGGCAAACCCAAGGGCACATTGCTGCCCCACAGCAATATCCTGCGCCTGTTCGCCGCCACCGACGCCTGGTTCGGTTTTGGCGAGCGGGACGTCTGGAGCCTGTTCCATTCCTACGCGTTCGACTTCTCGGTCTGGGAAGTTTTCGGCGCGCTGCTGCACGGCGGTGAACTGCTGATCGTGCCGTACGACGTCAGCCGCTCGCCCCAGGACTTCCTGGAATTACTGTGCGACAGCGGGGTCACGGTGCTCAACCAGACCCCGTCGGCGTTCAAGCAATTGATGCACGTCGCGTGTACCGATAGCCGCAGCAACGCCTTGCGCCATGTGGTGTTCGGCGGCGAAGCGCTGGACGTGAAGAGCCTGCGCCCGTGGTTCGAACGCTTTGGCGACAGTGCGCCGCAACTGATCAACATGTACGGCATCACCGAGACCACGGTGCACGTGACCTACCGTCCGTTGTCGATTGCGGACCTGGAACAGGACGCCAACAGCCCCATCGGCGAACCGATTCCCGACTTGTCCTGGTATGTGCTCGACGGCGAACTGAACCCGGTCGCCAAAGGCTGCATCGGCGAGTTGTACGTCGGTCGTGCGGGTCTGGCGCGGGGCTATTTGAATCGTGGCGACCTGACTGCGCTGCGCTTTATTCCCGATCCGTTCGGCGAAAGCGGCGCACGCCTGTACCGCACCGGTGACCTGGCGCAGTACCGCAGCGACGGGGTGATCGAGTATGTCGGCCGTATTGACCATCAGGTGAAAATCCGTGGTTTCCGAATTGAACTGGGTGAAATCGAAGCGCGCCTGAATGCCCTGGCTGTCGTGCGCGAAGCTTTGGTATTAGCTCAGGATGGCCCAAGTGGCCAGCAATTGGTCGGCTATGTCATCGCGGCTCCAGGTCACGAAGACGACTTGAGAGAACACATCAAGGCGCAACTCAAGGCCGACTTGCCGGACTACATGGTGCCGACGCACCTGTTGTTCCTCACCGAATGGCCGTTGACCGCCAACGGCAAACTCGACCGCAAGGCGTTGCCGCAGCCGGACGCGAGCCAGGTGCAGCAGGCGTATGTGGCACCGCAGTCCGAGTTGGAGCAGCAGGTCGCGGCCATTTGGCAGGACGTGTTGCAACTGGAGCGCGTAGGTCTTACCGATAACTTCTTCGAGCTGGGCGGCCATTCGCTGCTGGCCACGCAGATGGTGTCGCGCATTCGCCAGACCCTGAATCGCAACCTTAAGCTGCGCGCACTGTTTGAAAATGCCAGCCTGCAAGCCTGTGTCGCGGCGCTTGAGCCGGTGCAGGCCACACCGTCTGCGTGCATACCGGCGATTTCACGGGATGAGCCTTTGCCGCTGTCCTATGCCCAGCAACGCCAGTGGTTCCTCTGGCAAATGGAGCCGTCCAGCACCGCCTACCATATTCCGGCAGCGCTGCGGATCCATGGCGCCCTGGACGTGCAGGCACTGCAACGTAGCTTCGCCACGCTGGTGCAACGTCATGAAAGCTTGCGTACCACCTTTGTACAGGTGGATGAGAGGGCGGTGCAGGTCATTAATCACCAGCCGTATCCGGCGCTGAACGTGCAGTCTCTGGAGCAGGGTTCGGCAGAGCAGATTCAGGCCTTCGTGCATCAGCAGATCGGTCAGCCGTTTGACCTTGAGCACGGTCCGCTGCTGCGTGTCGGCCTGTTGCAGGTGGCAGCCGAGGAATACGTGCTGGTGCTCACTCAGCACCACATCGTTTCTGATGGCTGGTCGATGCAGTTGCTGGTGCAGGAGCTGATCCAGTGTTACGCCGCCTACAGTCAGGGCGCATCGATTGAGCAGGCACCGCTGCCGATCCAATACGCCGACTACGCGGTGTGGCAACGCCACTGGATGGAGGCGGGTGAACGCGAGCGGCAACTGGCTTACTGGACCGACGTGTTGGGCGGCGAACAACCGCTGTTGACGCTGCCTGCCGACCGTGCGCGGCCGGCCCGCCAGAGCTTTGCCGGTGCGCGCCTGGAGATTGATGTGCCCCAGGCACTCGGCCAACAGTTGCGCCAATTGGCCCAGCGCGAGGGCTGTACGCTGTTCATGGTGTTGCTGGCTTCGTTCCAGGCCCTGCTGCACCGCTACAGCGGCCAGGCGGATATCCGTGTCGGTGTGCCGATTGCCAATCGCAACCGCCTGGAAACCGAAGGTCTGATCGGTTTCTTCGTCAACACCCAGGTGCTCAAGGCTGAAGTCGATCCGCAGCAGCCATTCAACGCGTTGCTACAACACGTCAAGACTGCCGCATTGGGTGCCGAGGCCCATCAGGACCTGCCGTTCGAGCAACTGGTCGAGGCCTTGCGTCCTGAGCGCAACCTAAGCCACAGCCCGCTGTTCCAGGTGATGTACAACCACCAGAGCGCCGGTCGGCAAGATGTTACGCAACTGCCGGGGCTGGTGATCAAAGCCCAGCCGTGGGAGAGCCGGACGGCCCAGTTCGACCTGACGCTCGACACCCTGGATGCCGAGGGTGAGTTGAGCGCCACGCTGACCTACGCCACTGACTTGTTCGATGCTGGTACCGCGCAGCGCATGGCCAGTCATTGGCTCAACATGCTGCGTGGCATCGTTAGCAATTGCCGTCAACGTGTTGGTGATTTGCCGCTGCTGGATGCCGCCGAGCAACAACACAGCATCAATCAATGGAACCCCAACCCGCAGGATTTCCCCAGCGAGCGTTGCGCCCATGAGTTGATCGCCGAGCAGGCGCGCCGTCGTCCCGATGCCATTGCCCTGCGCTGCAACGGCCAGACGCTTACCTACGGCGCGCTCAATACCCAGGCTAACCGTCGGGCCCATCAACTGATCGCCCACGGCGTTGGCCCCGACGTACTTGTGGGGCTGGCAGCCGAACGCAGTATCGAGATGATTGTCGGCCTGTTGGCGATCCTCAAGGCCGGCGGCGCGTATGTGCCACTGGACCCGAGCTACCCCGAAGACCGACTGGCCTACATGATCCAGGACAGCGGTATTCAACTGCTGCTGAGCCAGGCCTCATTGGCCGGAAAATTGCCGGTGCCGCCGGGCGTGCAAACCCTGCTGCTGGACGCGGATATGAGTGCGTTTGCCGACAGCGACCCGCAAGTGTCGATGCAGCCGTCGAACCTGGCCTACGTGATTTACACCTCCGGTTCCACCGGCAAACCCAAGGGCACATTGCTGCCCCACAGCAATATCCTGCGCCTGTTCGCCGCCACCGACGCCTGGTTCGGTTTTGGCGAGCGGGACGTCTGGAGCCTGTTCCATTCCTACGCGTTCGACTTCTCGGTCTGGGAAGTTTTCGGCGCGCTGCTGCACGGCGGTGAACTGCTGATCGTGCCGTACGACGTCAGCCGCTCGCCCCAGGACTTCCTGGAATTACTGTGCGACAGCGGGGTCACGGTGCTCAACCAGACCCCGTCGGCGTTCAAGCAATTGATGCACGTCGCGTGTACCGATAGCCGCAGCAACGCCTTGCGCCATGTGGTGTTCGGCGGCGAAGCGCTGGACGTGAAGAGCCTGCGCCCGTGGTTCGAACGCTTTGGCGACAGTGCGCCGCAACTGATCAACATGTACGGCATCACCGAGACCACGGTGCACGTGACCTACCGTCCGTTGTCGATTGCGGACCTGGAACAGGACGCCAACAGCCCCATCGGCGAACCGATTCCCGACTTGTCCTGGTATGTGCTCGACGGCGAACTGAACCCGGTCGCCAAAGGCTGCATCGGCGAGTTGTACGTCGGTCGTGCGGGTCTGGCGCGGGGCTATTTGAATCGTGGCGACCTGACTGCGCTGCGCTTTATTCCCGATCCGTTCGGCGAAAGCGGCGCACGCCTGTACCGCACCGGTGACCTGGCGCAGTACCGCAGCGACGGGGTGATCGAGTATGTCGGCCGTATTGACCATCAGGTGAAAATCCGTGGTTTCCGAATTGAACTGGGTGAAATCGAAGCGCGCCTGAATGCCCTGGCTGTCGTGCGCGAAGCTTTGGTATTAGCTCAGGATGGCCCAAGTGGCCAGCAATTGGTCGGCTATGTCATCGCGGCTCCAGGTCACGAAGACGACTTGAGAGAACACATCAAGGCGCAACTCAAGGCCGACTTGCCGGACTACATGGTGCCGACGCACCTGTTGTTCCTCACCGAATGGCCGTTGACCGCCAACGGCAAACTCGACCGCAAGGCGTTGCCGCAGCC
>NZ_MDDR01000028.1 GCF_001870435.1 Pseudomonas costantinii
TGAGCCAGGCCTCATTGGCCGGAAAATTGCCGGTGCCGCCGGGCGTGCAAACCCTGCTGCTGGACGCGGATATGAGTGCGTTTGCCGACAGCGACCCGCAAGTGTCGATGCAGCCGTCGAACCTGGCCTACGTGATTTACACCTCCGGTTCCACCGGCAAACCCAAGGGCACATTGCTGCCCCACAGCAATATCCTGCGCCTGTTCGCCGCCACCGACGCCTGGTTCGGTTTTGGCGAGCGGGACGTCTGGAGCCTGTTCCATTCCTACGCGTTCGACTTCTCGGTCTGGGAAGTTTTCGGCGCGCTGCTGCACGGCGGTGAACTGCTGATCGTGCCGTACGACGTCAGCCGCTCGCCCCAGGACTTCCTGGAATTACTGTGCGACAGCGGGGTCACGGTGCTCAACCAGACCCCGTCGGCGTTCAAGCAATTGATGCACGTCGCGTGTACCGATAGCCGCAGCAACGCCTTGCGCCATGTGGTGTTCGGCGGCGAAGCGCTGGACGTGAAGAGCCTGCGCCCGTGGTTCGAACGCTTTGGCGACAGTGCGCCGCAACTGATCAACATGTACGGCATCACCGAGACCACGGTGCACGTGACCTACCGTCCGTTGTCGATTGCGGACCTGGAACAGGACGCCAACAGCCCCATCGGCGAACCGATTCCCGACTTGTCCTGGTATGTGCTCGACGGCGAACTGAACCCGGTCGCCAAAGGCTGCATCGGCGAGTTGTACGTCGGTCGTGCGGGTCTGGCGCGGGGCTATTTGAATCGTGGCGACCTGACTGCGCTGCGCTTTATTCCCGATCCGTTCGGCGAAAGCGGCGCACGCCTGTACCGCACCGGTGACCTGGCGCAGTACCGCAGCGACGGGGTGATCGAGTATGTCGGCCGTATTGACCATCAGGTGAAAATCCGTGGTTTCCGAATTGAACTGGGTGAAATCGAAGCGCGCCTGAATGCCCTGGCTGTCGTGCGCGAAGCTTTGGTATTAGCTCAGGATGGCCCAAGTGGCCAGCAATTGGTCGGCTATGTCATCGCGGCTCCAGGTCACGAAGACGACTTGAGAGAACACATCAAGGCGCAACTCAAGGCCGACTTGCCGGACTACATGGTGCCGACGCACCTGTTGTTCCTCACCGAATGGCCGTTGACCGCCAACGGCAAACTCGACCGCAAGGCGTTGCCGCAGCCAGATGCAAGTCAGGTGCAGCAGGCTTATGTGGCGCCCCACAGCGAGCTGGAACAGCAGATTGCCAATGTCTGGCAGGACGTCTTGAAGCTGGAGCGCGTAGGCCTTACCGATAACTTCTTCGAATTGGGTGGCGACTCGATCGTCTCGATTCAAGTGGTCAGTCGTGCCCGTCAGGCCGGTATCCGCTTTACACCCAAGGACCTGTTCCAACACCAGACCGTCCAAGCGCTGGCAACCGTTGCACAAACCGGTGCCGAGCAACGCGTGATCGACCAGGCGCCGGTGCAAGGCGAGGCGTTGCTGCTGCCGATCCACCAGGCGTTCTTCGCCGACGCCATTCCTGAGCGTCATCATTACAACCAGTCGGTGCTGCTGACCCCGTCTGCGCCATTGCAAGGCGCAAGGGTGGAGCAAGCATTACAGGCGCTGGTGGTGCACCACGACAGCTTGCGGCTGTCGTTCAGCGAGACCGCTGAAGGATGGCGCGCCAGCCACCGCGAAGTGGCGGTTCAGCCTGCGGAAGGATTGCTGTGGGTGCGTGAAGTCGCCGACGCCGCGGCTCTGGAAACATTGGCCAACCAGGCGCAACGCAGCCTTGATTTGCGCGACGGTCCATTGTTGCGCGGGGTCCTGGCCACCTTGAGTGACGGTAGCCAACGCTTGTTGCTGGTGATCCATCACCTGGCGGTGGATGGTGTGTCCTGGCGGATTTTGTTCGACGACCTTCAAACCGCTTATCACCAGTCGCTCGCCGGGAAAACCGTGCAATTGCCCGCCAAGACCAGCTCGGTCAAGGCCTATGCACAACAGCTGCAAGCGCATGCGCGCAGCACCGAGTTGCAGCAGCAGTTGGCTTATTGGCAAGCGCAACTGCACGACGTTCCGGCGGATCTGCCGTGCCTGAACCCTGAGGCCACTGCGCAGAACCGACAGGCGCTCACCGTGCACACGCGCCTGGATAAACACCTGACCCGGCAACTGCTCCAAGAGGCACCGGCCGCCTACCGCACTCAGGTCAATGACCTGTTGCTGACCGCACTGGCGCGTGTGATCTGCCGCTGGACCGGGCATGCCAGCACGCTGATCCAACTGGAAGGTCATGGCCGTGAAGAGCTGTTGGCGAACATCGACCTGACCCGCACTGTGGGCTGGTTCACCAGCCTGTTCCCGGTGAAGTTGTCGCCTGGCGCAGCGCTTGGGGATTCGATCAAGTCGATCAAGCAAGGGCTGCGCGCGATACCCGATAAAGGCGTTGGTTTTGGCGCGTTGCGCTTTCTCGGCGACGACGCCAGCCGAGCCGCCTTACAGGCGCTGCCGGTGCCACGTATTACCTTCAACTACCTGGGGCAGTTCGACGCCAGTTTCGATAAGGCGCAGGGCGCGTTGTTCAACCCGGCCAGCGAAAGTGCCGGTGACGAGCAAAGTCCGCTGACCACCCTGGGCAATTGGCTGACCCTGAACGGGCGGGTGTTTGACGGTGCATTGAGCCTGGGGTGGACCTTCAGTGATGAACAGTTCGAACCGGCGACCATCCAGCACTTGGCTGACGACTATGCGACCGAGCTGGGCTTGCTGATCGCCCATTGCTGCGACCCGCTCAGCCAGGGGCTGACGCCTTCTGACTTCGCCCTGGCCGGCTTCACCCAGGCGCAACTCGATGGGTTGCCGCTGGTGGCGCGCGCGGTGGATGACATCTACCCACTGGCGCCGATGCAGCAGGGCATGTTGTTCCACAGTTTGTACGAGCAGGGCAGCGGCCACTACATCAATCAGATGGGCCTGGATATCGATGGCCTTGATCCACAACGTTTCGAGGCAGCCTGGCAGGCGGCGGTCGATGCCCATGACATTCTGCGCAGCAGTTTTGTCTGGGAGGGTTGCGAGCGTCCGGTGCAGGTTGTGCACAAACAAGCACGTGTGCCATTTCGCACACTCGATTGGAGCACGCGCGGTGATGTGGCCCAGGCATTGGTAGACCTGGCGAGCAGCGAACGCGAACAGGGTTTCGACCTGACGCGCGCGCCGTTGCTGCGTCTGGTATTGGTCAAAACCGGTGCACAGCGTTACCACTGGATCTACACCCACCACCACATTCTGATGGATGGCTGGAGCAATTCGCAGTTGCTCGGCGAAGTGCTGCAACGCTACGACGGTCAGGTGCTACCGCGCCACGCTGGGCGCTATCGTGACTATATCGCCTGGCTCCAAGGGCGCGATGCCGAGGCCAGCGAGACCTTCTGGCGCGAACAACTGCAAGCACTCGAAACGCCGACCCGATTGGCCGACCCCCGTTTCACCGGCCCACAGGAAGCGTTTGCCGACAGCCACGCCAACCATTATCACTGGCTCACCGCGCAGCAGACCCAGGACCTGGGCGAGTTCGCCCGGCGGCAGAAAGTGACATTCAACACGGTGGTCCAGGCCGCATGGCTGATGCTGCTGCAGCACCACACCGGGCATGACACCGTGGCCTTCGGTGCCACCGTGTCGGGACGGCCGAGCGAACTCAAGGATGTCGAGCAGCAGATCGGGCTCTTCATCAATACCTTGCCGGTCATTGCCAGCCCACGTCCGGAGCAATCGGTCAGCGGCTTATTGCATCAGATCCAGGCCCAGAACGTTGCGTTGCGCGAGCACGAACACACGCCGCTGTTCGAGATCCAGCGCTGGGCCGGGCAGGGCGGCGAAGGGTTGTTCGACACCTTGCTGGTGTTCGAAAACTACCCGCTGTCCGAGGCCTTGCAGGCCCAAGCACCGTCAGGTTTGAGTTTCGGCACCGTCGGTAATCAGGAACAGACTAATTTCCCGTTGACCCTGGCCGTTAATCTCAATGACACCCTGAGCCTGCACTTCACTTATGCCCATGCTGCCTTCCCTACACACACCATCGAGCGCCTGGCTGAACAGCTGGCGTACGTGCTTGCGCAAATGGTGACGCTTGCTGTCGACGGCTGCCTGGGTGATATCGATCTGTTGGGCGATGCCCCGCGTGCACTGTTGCGCGAGTGGAATGCCACAGCCGTGCAGGCCGCAGATCCGCGCCACGTCCACCAGTGGATCGAGTCCCAGGCACGCCGCACGCCGGATGCGCTGGCCGTGTGCACGGATGAAGAATCCCTGACCTACGCCCAGCTCAACGCCCGCGCCAATCGCCTGGCCCATGCGTTGATCGAGCGGGGTGTTGGCCCGGATGTGCTGGTGGGGCTATCCATGTCTCGCAGCGCGCAGATGGTCGTTGGCTTGTTGGCGATCCTCAAGGCCGGCGGCGCGTATGTACCGTTGGACCCGGCGTATCCCCAGGACCGCCTGATGTACATGGTGCAAGACAGCGGCATTGCCTTGTTGTTGACTGAAAGCGCGGTGCTGCCACGCTTTGGCACTGTCAACGTGACCAGCCTGTTGTTGGATCAGCCGCATAACCGTTTCGACGACCACAGCGCGCTTGAACCTGCACCGAGACTCGACGCCAACAACCTTGCGTATGTGATCTACACCTCCGGCTCCACCGGCAAACCCAAAGGCGTAACGATTCGTCATGGCGCGCTGAGCAATCACATGCAGTGGATGCAAGACACGCTGCAACTGCACGCCGGTGACCGGGTCCTGCAAAAGACCGCCATCAGTTTCGACGCCTCGGTCTGGGAGTTCTGGCTGCCGTTGATGAGCGGCGCGCAGTTGGTGCTGGCGGCGCCGCAACTCAACCTCGACCTGACCACGCTGTGGGCGCAAGTGGCGCGCTGGCGTATCAGCGTGCTGCAAATGGCGCCTTCGCTGTTGCAAGCGCTGCTGCCCCTGGCCACTCGCGAGCAACTGGCTTCCTTGCGTCTGTTGCTGTGTGGCGGCGAGGCGCTCAGCGCGCACCTGTCACGTCAAGTGATGGCGGTTTTCGACGGTAAGTTGCATAACCTTTACGGCCCCACCGAGGCCACGATTGATACCAGCAGCCACGGGGTGGATCGTGCCGTGGATGACGATGCGCGGATCATCGCCATCGGCCGCCCGATCAACAATGTGCGCACCTATGTGCTGGACGGTGGGTTGCAACCTTGCGCGATGGGTGTGATCGGCGAGTTGTACATCGCAGGCGACTCCTTGGCGCGCGGCTACCACCAGCGTCCGGCGCTGACCGCCGAGCGCTTCATTCCTGATCCGTTCGACGCCGCTGGCGCCGGTCGCCTGTACCGCACTGGCGATCTGGTGCGCTATGCCGAGCACGGCGTGATCGAGTACATCGGCCGTATCGACCACCAAGTGAAGATTCGCGGCTTGCGTATCGAGTTGGGCGAAATAGAGGCGCGCTTGCTGGCCGACACTGAGGTGCGTGAGGTGGTGGTACTCGCCCAGGAAGCCGCGAGCGGTGCGAGCCTGGTGGCCTGGCTGGTCAGCCAGGACCGCACGCTCGACGCCTCGGCCCAGGCCTTCCTCGGTGAACAGCTCAAGCGCCGACTGGCCGAGCAGGTGCCGGACTTTATGGTGCCGACGCACCTGGTATTTATCGATCAACTGCCGCTTACGCCCAACGGCAAACTCGATCGCAAGGCCTTGCCCGCACCCGACAGTCGCCCATTGCATTCGGCCTACCAGGCTCCCGTCAGCGACCTGGAGTGCAAGGTCGCGGCGATCTGGCAGGACGTGCTCAAGCTTGAGCAGGTCGGGCTGGGTGACGACTTCTTCGAACTGGGCGGGCATTCGCTGCTGGTGGTGAATGTGGTCTCGCGCCTGCAACTCGAACTGGGCCTGAAATTGACGCCCCAACTGCTATTCCAATTCCCGGTGCTGGGCGCGTTTGTCGCGCAACTGGCACCGACCAGCGAACACATGAGTACGTCGAAATTGAGCAAGCTTGAAGCGCTGCTCGATGAATTTGAGGAGGTTTGATGGACACCGCTGTCGCACAACGTATTGCCAGGCGCTTCATAACGCTGCCGCTGGAAAAACGTCGTCTGTACCTGCAGAAAATGCTCGAAGAGGACGTTTCCCCGGCGAACCTGCCGATTCCGCCTGTCAGTGCCGAGTTCGACACGTTGTCGCTGTCTTTCGCCCAGGAACGCCAGTGGTTCCTGTGGCAGCTGGACCCTGAGAGTGCGGCGTATCACATGCCTACGGCCTTGCGCTTGCGCGGGCCGCTGGACATCGGCGCCTTGCAACGCAGTTTCGATGCGCTGGTGGCGCGTCATGAGAGCCTGCGCACCACTTTTGTGACGCGTGGGGAGCAGACGCAGCAGCAGGTGCACGCAGCGGCACCCGTGCCGTTGCAGGCGCAACCACTTGCGCAGATGCCGGATGAAACACAACTGCGGCATCTGATTGAAGACGAGACTCGCCAGCTGTTCGACCTGCAACAGGGGCCTTTATTGCGCACGCGGCTGTTGCAGTTGGCCGCGGATGACCATGTGCTGATCGTGACCTTGCACCACATCGTTTCCGATGGCTGGTCGATGCAGGTGATGGTCGAAGAGTTGGTCAAGGGCTACGCGGCCTTCAGCCAGGGCCTTGAGCTGGAACTGCCGGCGCTGCCGATCCAGTACAGCGACTATGCCATCTGGCAGCGGCATTGGATGGAGGCGGGCGAACGCGAGCGTCAGTTGGCGTATTGGACCGTGCAACTGGCCGGCCGGCAGCCGGTACTTGAGCTGCCCACCGACTTTGCGCGGCCTGCCGTGATGAGTTATCGCGGCGCGCGGCTGGCGCTGAACCTCGATGCCGAGCTGGCAGGGCAACTCAAGCACATGGCCCAGCGCGAAGGGGTCAGCCTGTTCATGATCCTGCTGGCGTCGTATCAGGCCTTGCTGCATCGCTACAGCGGGCAGACGGATATTCGGGTCGGTGTGCCGACGGCCAACCGCAATCGGGTTGAAACCGAGCGACTGATCGGCTTTTTCGTCAATACCCAGGTGCTCAAGGGCGACGTACAGGCCCAGGATGCATTCAGAACCCTGTTGCAACAGGTCAAGCAGACCGCATTGGACGCCCAGGCCCACCAGGATCTGCCGTTCGAGCAATTGGTCGAAGCCCTGCAACCGGAACGCAACCTGAGCCACAGCCCGCTGTTTCAAGTGATGTTCAACCACCGCACCCAAGGCGAGGCCGGTGACGGGCCGGTGGGTGCCTTGAAGGTCGAGGGGTTGCGCTGGGACACCCACAGCGCCCAGTTTGATTTGACCCTGGAGACCGTGGAGCATCCGGGCGGTTTGTCGGCAGCGCTGATTTACGCCACCGACTTGTTCGGTGTGGACAGCGTCACGCGGATGGCCGGGCACTGGCAAAACCTGCTGCGAGGGATTGTTGCCGACCCGACGCAACGCATTGGTGAGCTGCCGCTGTTCGACGCAACCGAGCGCCAGGCGCAACTCAACGACTGGAACCACACTGCGGCGCCGATGCCTGAGGCCGGGTTTGTCCATCAACTGTTCGAAGCCCAGGCGGCGCGGACCCCGGATGCAGCGGCATTGGTCATCGACGGCCAGCGTTTGAGCTACGGCCAACTCAATGCCCAGGCCAATCAGTTGGCGGCAAAACTGCGCAGCCTGGGTGTGGGCGCTGATGTGCTGGTGGGCATCGCCGTAGAGCGCAGCCCGCAGATGCTGATCGGGCTGTTGGCAATTCTCAAGGCAGGCGGTGCGTATCTGCCCCTGGACCCGGCGTTCCCCCAGGACCGCCTGGCCTACATGATCGAAGACAGCGGCATCGAGCTGCTGCTGACCCAGGCGGTGCTGCTCAATCAATTGCCGGTGCCGGACGGTGTCCAGGCGCTGGTGCTGGATCAGCCGGGTGACTGGCTGGCCGGTTTTGCCAGTGATGACCAGTCGCAGGCGCTGGACCCTGAACACCTGGCCTACGCGATTTACACCTCCGGCTCCACCGGCCAGCCCAAAGGGGTCATGGTGCGGCATGCTGCGCTGACCAATTTTGTCGCGAGCATGGCCGAGGCGCCAGGGATGAGCCGCCAGGATCGGGCGCTGTCGTTGACGACATTTTCGTTCGATATTTTCGGCCTGGAAGTCTATGTACCGCTGATGGTCGGGGCTTGCATCGTCTTGACGGGCCAGGAAGTAGCGCAGGACCCTTACGCGGTACTGGCGTTGATCGAGGCCGAACAGGTCAATGTGGTCCAGGCGACGCCTTCCACTTGGCGCATGCTGCTCGATAACGAAAATGCCCAGGCCCTGCGCGGCTGCAAGTGTCTGTGTGGCGGCGAAGCCTTGCCTCAGGAGCTGGCGGTGCGCATGCTGGCCCTGGGCGGTGAGGTCTGGAACCTCTATGGTCCGACGGAAACCACCATTTGGTCGGCGTTGCACCAACTGCATGGGCAGTCCGCGCAGCCGTGGTTGGGTGGCCCGATCGCAAACACTTCGCTGTATATCGTCGGCGCCGATCTGATGCCGGTGCCCTACGGTGTGGCCGGTGAGTTGTTGATCGGCGGTGAAGGCCTGGCGCGGGGTTATTTCCAGCGTCCGGCGTTGACCGCCGAGCGCTTCGTTGCCCATCCGTTTTCCACGGCCGGCGAGCGGCTGTATCGCACCGGTGACTTGGTGCGTCGGCGCGCCGACGGCATCATCGAATACCTGGGCCGGATCGACCATCAGGTCAAAATCCGTGGTTTCCGCATTGAGTTGGGTGAAATCGAAGCGCGTCTGCTGGAACAGGATGCGGTGCGCGAGGCGGCAGTATTGGCTCAGGACGCCCCGGGAGGTCAGGCGCTGGTGGCGTATGTGGTGCCGAGCGTCGACCTGGACAGCCTCGACGCCGAAGGGCAGGGGCAACTGCGCGAGCGTCTCAATGCGCAGTTGAAGGTCAACCTGCCGGACTACATGGTGCCGGGGCACATGGTGCTGCTCGCGCGTTTCCCGCTGACGCCCAATGGCAAGCTGGACCGCAAGCAACTGCCGGCGCCGGATGCCAGCCAGTGGCAGAAAACCTATGTTGCCCCACAGACGCCTGAACAGCAGGCGGTCGCGGCGATCTGGGCCGAGGTGCTGAACGTGCCGCAGGTTGGCCTCAGTGACAACTTCTTCGAACTGGGCGGCCACTCATTGCTGGCGACCCAAGTGGTGTCGCGGATTCGTCAGCGCTTGCAGCTTCAGGTGCCGTTGCGCCTGTTGTTTGCCCACAACACGTTGCAGGCGTTCGTCGAGGCGATGAGCGCGGCAGCAACGGGCGATGCAGCGGTGATTCCGCGCATTTCCCGCGAACAAACGCTGGAGCTGTCATTCGCTCAGCAACGCCAATGGTTCCTGTGGCAATTGGAACCCACCAGCAGCGCCTACCATATCCCTGCGGCCCTGCGCCTGCGTGGCGACCTGGACCGCGCCGCGTTGCAACAGAGCTTCGACGCGCTGGTGGAGCGTCACGAATCCCTTCGCACCCGGTTTGTGCTGGACGCTGAGCGGCCCGTGCAATTGATTGATGCGCCGACCCCGGTTGCTATCCGCTACGAAACCGCAGTGTCCGCGCAGGATGAAGGCCACCTGCGTGGCTTGATCGAAGCCGAGACCCGCCAGCTTTTCGATTTGCAGCGCGGGCCGTTGCTGCGGGTCAAGTTGCTGCAACTGGCGGCGGATGATCACGTGCTGATCCTGACCCAGCACCATATCGTGTCCGATGCCTGGTCGATGCGTGTCATGGTCGATGACCTGATGCAGCTGTACCGTGGTTTCAGCGGGGGCCAATCCGTGGCATTGCCGGTGTTGCCGATCCAGTACGCCGATTACGGCCACTGGCAGCGCCAATGGCTGGCGGCGGGTGAGCAACAACGTCAGTTGGCCTACTGGACAGCGCAACTGGGCGGCGAACAACCGATCCTCGAACTGCCCACCGATCATCCGCGACCCGCCCAGCAAAGCTACCGCGGGGCACGCCTGCCGGTCGTCCTCGAGCCCTCGCTGGTCGATGGCCTCAAGCGCCTGGCTCAGCAGCAACACAGCACGCTGTTCATGCTGTTGCTGGCCAGCTTGCAGACGTTGTTGCATCGCTACAGCGGGCAGAACGACATCCGTGTCGGTGTGCCGGTTGCCAACCGTAACCGTACGGAAACCGAAGGCCTGCTGGGGTTCTTCGTCAACACCCAGGTCCTCAAGGCCGACATTGAAGGTGGTGTGCGTTTTGACCAGCTACTCAGTCAGGTCAAGCAGCGCGCGCTGGAGGCACAGGCGCATCAGGACCTGCCGTTCGAGCAACTGGTGGAGTTGCTGGCGCCGGTGCGTGACTTGAGCCACACACCGCTGTTCCAAGTGATGTTCAACCATGCCAGCGAGGGCCGTGCTGAGGTCAAGTCACTGCCGGGGCTGAACCTGGAGCAACTGACCTGGGAGTCGGGCACTGCCCAGTTCGACCTGAGCCTGGACACCTTCGAATACGACGACGGCCTCAGTGCCGCACTGTCCTACGCCACCGACCTGTTTGAACCGGCCACCATCGTGCGCCTGGGCGAGCACTGGTTGAACCTGCTGCGCGCCATCGTCGCCAACCCGACCCAGCGCATCGCGCAATTGCCGATGCTCGATTCGGTGCAACGCCGGGTTATCGTGGACGATTGGAATCACACCTTCGCCGACTACCCCAATCACCAGCCGGTGCATCGCTTGATCGAAGCGCAGGTGGAACGTGAACCCGATGCCGTCGCGCTGGTGTTCGAGGGCCAGTCACTGACCTACGCCCAGCTTAACGCCCGTGCCAACAGACTGGCGCATGCCTTGATCGAACGTGGCGTCGGCCCGGATGTGCTGGTGGGCATTTCGGTACACCGCAGCCTGGACATGGTGATTGGGTTGCTGGCGATCCTCAAGGCGGGCGGAGCCTATGTGCCGCTGGACCCGGAGTATCCTGCCGAGCGCCTGGCCTACATGATCGACGACAGCGCTATCGATTGGTTGCTGACCCAACAGGCGCTGGTGGCAACCCTGCCGATCCCGGCGCGCGTGCACACCCTGGTCCTCGACAACGGCGACGCTTGGTTGCAGCACGCACCGCAGAGCAACCCGGTGTCGACGGTGGTCGTGCAGAACCTGGCGTATGTGATTTATACCTCCGGCTCTACCGGTAAACCCAAAGGGGCCGGCAACAGCCACGGCGCACTGACCAACCGTCTGTGCTGGATGCAGCAGGCTTACAGCCTCGGTGCCGGCGACAGCGTGCTGCAAAAGACCCCGTTCAGTTTTGATGTGTCGGTCTGGGAGTTTTTCTGGCCGCTGATGACCGGTGTACGCCTGGTCGTCGCCGCGCCCGGCGATCATCGCGATCCGGCGAAGCTGGTCAGCCTGATTGAGCATGAACACATCACCACCCTGCATTTCGTGCCGTCGATGCTGCAAGCCTTCCTGCTGGATAGCCAGGTCAGCCGTTGCACCTCGCTCACACGCATCGTGTGCAGTGGCGAAGCGTTGCCGGTGGATGCTCAACAACAGGTGTTTGCCAAGTTGCCGGGTGCCGGGCTGTTCAATCTGTATGGCCCGACCGAGGCGGCGATCGACGTGACGCATTGGACCTGTCGTGACGAAGGGCGTGATGCGGTGCCGATCGGCGAGCCGATTGCCAACCTGATGACCTATATCCTCGACGATGAGCTCAACCCGGTGCCGAGCGGCGTCAACGGTGAGCTGTACCTGAGTGGCCAGGGCCTGGCGCGGGGTTACCATCGTCGTCCGGAGCTGACTGCCGAGCGCTTCGTCGCCAGCCCATTCGTGGCGGGCGAGCGGCTGTACCGCACCGGTGATTTGGCGCGTTACCGGGCCAACGGGGTGATCGAATACATTGGTCGAATTGACCACCAAGTGAAAATCCGTGGTTTCCGTATCGAACTGGGGGAAATCGAGGCACGCCTGGTGGAACATGCGGCGGTGCGCGAGGCCGTGGTGGTGGCGCAAGACAGCCGCAGTGGCAAAGTCTTGAGCGGCTACGTCGTCGCGTCGACCGGCATGGGCGGCGACTGGCCGGTGCTGCGCGAAGCGCTGGCTGCCCATTTGCGCCAGACCCTGCCGGAGCACATGGTGCCGTCGCACCTGACCCTGCTCGAAAAAATGCCCCTGAGCCCCAACGGCAAGCTCGACCGCAAGGCCTTGCCGACGCCGGATGTGGCGCAGGTGCAGCAGGACTTCGTGGCAGCGGCCAACGCCATCGAAGCGGCGTTGGTGCAGATCTGGCAAGGCGTGTTGGGGGTGGCTCGCGTCGGTACCGGCGACAACTTCTTTGCCCTGGGCGGCGACTCGATCAATTCGATTCAAGTGGTCAGCCGTGCGCGCCAGCAAGGTATCGGCCTGACCCCCAAGGACTTGTTCCTGAACCAGACCATCCAGGCCCTGGCCCGCGTTGCCAGCGCTGATGAAGGGGTAACGATCGATCAGGGCCCGGTCACCGGTGACAGTCACCTGGTGCCGATGCAGCACTGGTTTTTCGCCAATGAGATCGCGCACCGCGAGCACTGGAACCAGTCGCTGATGCTCACCCCGCGTGAGCCGCTGGACGCCGACCGTTTACAGCAGGCCCTTGCGTGTGTGGTGGCCCATCACGACGCTTTGCGCCTGCGCTGGCGGCAAGGCAGTGACGGCACTTGGCAGGCCAGTCACCAGTCCGTCGACACTGCAGACGTGCTGATCTGGCAGCACCAGGCTGAAAACGCCGACGAAATCATTGCCATCGCCAACCAGGCGCAACGCAGCCTGGACCTGGAACAGGGGCCGTTGTTGCGCTGTAGCCTGATTGCCGTGCAAGACGGCACTTCACGCGTGCACCTGGCGATCCACCACTTGGTTGTCGACGGTGTGTCGTGGCGTGTGCTGCTGGAAGACCTGCAAACTGCCTACCGCCAGTTGATCACCCACCAGCCGGTGGCGCTGCCGGCAAAATCCACGGCCTTCAAGGCCTGGGCCGAGCAGTTGCACGACTACGCCCACAGCGAGGCGCTGGACGCAGAACTCACTTATTGGACCGGCCAACTCGATCAGGGCCTGCCGGAGTTGCCGCGTGCACGCCCGCACGGCAGCCAGGCTGCGTTGCATGGCCAGCGGGTCAACACGCGGCTGGATGCCGAGCAGACCCAGCGCTTGCTCAAACAGGCACCGGCGGCCTATCGCACCCAGGTCAATGACCTGTTGCTCAGTGCCTTGGCGCGCGTCATCTGCCAGTGGACGGCGCAACCTGCTTGCCTGGTAAACCTGGAAGGCCATGGCCGCGAAGACCTGTTTGACGGGGTCGACCTGAGCCGTACCGTCGGCTGGTTCACCAGCCTGTTCCCGGTGGTGCTCACGCCCTCGGCGCACCCCGGTGACTCGCTCAAACGCATCAAGGAACAACTGCGTGCGGTACCCAACAAAGGGCTGGGTTATGGGGTGTTGCGTTACCTCGGTACGCAACAGGTGCAGGCGCGCCTGGCAACGTTGGCCCAGGCTCGGATCACCTTTAACTATTTGGGGCAGTTCGACCAGAGCTTCGATGAGCACGCGCTGTTTGTACCCAGCGATGAAGGCAGCGGTGACGGGCATGGCGACGACGTGGCATTGAGCAACTGGCTGAGCATTGACGGTCGGGTGTTCAACGGCCAATTGTCCCTGGATTGGACCTTCAGCCGCGAAGTGTTCGACGAAGCCACCGTCCAGCAATTGGCCGATGCCTACGCCGTTGCCCTGCAGGACTTGATCGAGCATTGCTGCGCCCAGGAGCATCAGGGCCTGACACCGTCCGACTTCCCACTGGCCCGCCTGAACCAGCCGCAACTGGACGCGCTTGTGGTGCCGGTGGCCCAGGTGCAAGACATCTACCCGTTGTCGCCGATGCAGGACGGCATGTTGTTCCACACCCTGGCCGACGACAGTTCCGGCCTGTACATCAACCAGATCAGCCTGCCGGTGCATGGGTTGGACACCGAGCGTTTTGCACGGGCGTGGGCATCGGTGATCGAGCGCGAGGACATCCTGCGCACCAGCTTCCATTGGCAGGGTGGCCTGAGCGCGCCGGTACAGATCGTGCACCGTGAGGCTCGCTTGCCGCTGTTGATCGAGGACTGGCGTGGCCAGGACATCAGCGAGCAGGCCATCGGCGAACGGGCGACTGCGGACTACCTGCAAGGTTTCGACTTGACCCGTGCGCCCTTGCAACGCGTGTTGCTGTTGCGCCTTGAGGACGACCGTTATCAGATGATCTGGACCTGCCATCACATCCTTATGGATGGCTGGAGCAGTTCGCGGTTGTTCGGTGAAGTGATGCAGTTTTACGCCCATGGCCAGGTCCAGGGGCGCAATGGCCGTTATCGCGAATTCATTGAATGGCTGCAACGCCAGGATCAGGGGGCTTTGGAAAATTTCTGGAGAGGCCGCCTGGCGCCACTGGAGCAGGCGACGTCGCTCAATCAGGCGATGTTCCCACGGCATGTCGAGGATTTACCCGGGCACCAAGCGCTGTATTCGCGATGGGACGCGGCGCAAACCGCACGCGTGCAGCAGGCCTGCCGCACCTTGCAAATCACGCCTAACACGTTGATCCAGGGGGCGTGGCTGTTGCTGTTGCAGCGCTTTACCGGGCAGAGCACCGTGGTGTTCGGTGCCACCGTCGCAGGGCGTCCGGCGGGATTGGCCAACGCCGACAACATCCTGGGGCTGTTCATCAATACGTTGCCGGTGATCCAGACGCTTGATCCCGAGCAGCCGCTGGACCAATGGCTGCACCAGTTGCAGGCCTACAACATGGACATCCGCGAGCACGCCCATGCGCCGCTGGCGGATATCCAGCGCTGGTCGGGCCTGGGCGGGCAGGGGTTGTTCGACAGCATTATCGTGTTTGAAAACTACCCGATCGATGAGCGCCTGGGGGAGCAGCAGGGCACCGGCCTGAGCTTCGGCGAGTCGCGTAACCATGACGTCACCAACTTCCCGATGGACCTGGCGGTGAACCTCGGCGAACAACTGTCGATCGAGTATCTGTTCCTGCGCAACGCGTTCAGCGTCGAAGCGGTGGAACTGATTCGCCGCAGTATGGAAGACACCCTTGAAGCGATGATCGTTGCGCCGCGGGAGCGGCTGGGCAACCTTCAACGTCTGCGTGCCGAACAGTGGCAAGCCTTCGAGCAGTGGAGCGCGGCGCCGAACGCACGCTATCACGCGCAGTTGCTGCCGGCGTTGATCGGTCGCCACGCGCAGTCGCGTGGGCAGGCCACGGCGTTGGTGTGTGCCGAACAGTCGCTGAGTTACGCTGAGCTGGAAAGCCGCGCCAATCGCCTGGCCCACCGCTTGATCGAACTCGGCGCCGGGCCGGAAGTGGTGATCGGGGTGGCCCTGGAGCGCTCCGTGGAGATGGTCGTGGCGCTCTTGGCCGTGATGAAGAGCGGGTCGGCCTATGTGCCGCTGGACATTGATTATCCACCGGAACGCCTGGCGTTCATGATGGACGATTCGGCCATGGCGCTGTTGCTGACCCACAGCCACGTCCAGCAGCGCTTGCCGGCGATCGCGGGCCTGGCGCAATTGGCTATCGACGCATTCGACGGCAGGGGCTATAGCGACCAACCGCCTGTCAGCGGATTGCTCGGCGCTAACCTGGCTTACCTGATTTACACCTCGGGTTCGACCGGACGGCCTAAAGGCGTGGCCGTGGCCCATGGTCCGATGAGCATGCATTGCCAGGCCATTGCCGAGCTGTATGACATGGATGAGCACACCCGTGAGCTGCATTTCATGTCGTTTGCTTTCGATGGTGCCCATGAGCGTTGGCTCAGCACCTTGTTGAGCGGCGGTACCCTGGTGATCCGCGACGCCAACCTGTGGACACCGGAGCAGACCTTCGAGGCCTTGCATCAACAGCGCATCAGCATTGCCTGTTTCCCGCCGGCCTACCTCAAGCAATTGGCCGAATACGCTGCCCACAGCCAATTGGTGCCACCGCCGGTACGGGTGTATTGCTTTGGTGGCGACGCGGTACCCGACCAGACGTTCGAACAGGTAAAAGCGGCGTTGCGTCCACAGTTCTTTACCAACGGCTATGGTCCGACCGAAACGGTGGTCACGCCCATGCTGTGGAAAGTACCGGTGAGCAGCCGTTGCGAAGCGGCCTATGCGCCGATTGGCCGGGCGGTCGGCGAGCGCGCCTTGTACGTTCTCGATGAAGACCTCAACCCGTTGCCGCCTGGGCTGGCCGGTGAGTTGTACATCGGTGGGCAGGGTATCGCCCGTGGTTACTATCGTCGCCCGGACCTGAGCGCCGAGCGCTTTGTGCCGGACCCGTTCGGGCAGCCGGGCGACCGCCTGTACCGCAGCGGCGACCTGGTGCGCCAACGCGCCGACGGTGTGTTGGACTACGTCGGGCGTATCGACCACCAGATCAAGGTGCGCGGTTTCCGCATCGAGCTCGGAGAAATCGAGGCAAGCCTGCGTCTGCTGGACGATGTCAGCGATGCGCTGGTCATCGCCCGCGACAGCGCATCGGGTAAGCAACTGATCGGTTATGTGGTGACGCCGCAGGGCGTGGCCGTGGGTGATCGCCTCAAGACTGAGCTGCGTGCGCAGTTGCCTGATTACATGGTGCCTGCACAGATCATTTGCCTGGCGGCAATGCCCATTACCCCCAATGGCAAACTGGACCGCCAGGCCTTGCCGGAACCTGAGTTCAAGGGCGCCGAGTATGTGCCCGGTCGTACCCGTGACGAGCAATTGCTGGCGCAGGTCTGGGCCGATGTGTTGCAAGTGGAACGGGTGGGCATTACCGACAACTTCTTTGAGTTGGGCGGCGACTCGATCTTGAGCCTGCAAGTGGTGTCTCGGGTCCGCAACCATCCCGAATTGAACATGGACCTCAAGCTGCGCGACCTGATGCGTGGCCAGACCATCGAGGCGATTTTCGAGCAGCGCTCAAGCAGCGTTACGGCTCGGACCGAGGACATCTCCCAGGTGGCTGCCGAAGGGCAGTTCAACCTGATTCCGATCCAGCAGTGGTGGTTCGACCAGCAGATGAGCGAGCCGCATCACTACAATCAGGCGCTGATGTTGCGTGCCCGTCAGGCCTTGAACCTGTCGGCGCTGGAGTTGGCGCTGCGCAGCATGCTGCAGCAGCACGACGCCTTGCGCCTGCGCTTCAATCAGGTCGGCGCCCAGCACTACCAGCACTATTTACCGCTGGCAGACATGCAGGCGCAATGGGCTGGCGAACCGCTGTTGTGGCAGCACGAGGTGGCGGACGAAGCGGAGCTTGAGCTGTACGCCGAGCAGGTGCAACGCAGCCTGGATGTGCAGAACGGCCCGGTGTGGCGCACCGCCCATGTGACCTTGGGCAATGGTGAGGTGCGGGTGTTGATGGTCATTCATCACCTAGTGATCGACACGGTGTCCTGGCGCTTGCTGCTGCAGGATCTGCAGACGGCTTACGAGGCCTATGACAAAGGACAGGTGCCGAACCTGCCGATTCGTACCAGCAGCTACCGGGCCTGGGCTGAGGGTTTGCAAGCCTATGCCGAGAACTTCCCGGCCCAGGAGCAAGCCTGGTGGCTTGAGCAGATCGACCAGCCGGGCCTTGAGTTGCCGTGCGATAACCCGCGTGGCAAGAACCAGGTGCAACACCAGTCGGTGGCGCTGTTGAACCTGTCGCCAACGCATACCCAGCAGTTGCTCAAGCAAGTGCCGGCGGTCTACCAGACGCAGATCAACGATGTGTTGCTGGCAGCGCTGAGCCGCGTGCTATGTCGCTGGAGCGGGCAGTCGTCGGTGATGGTCCAGCTGGAGGGGCATGGCCGCGAAGACCTGGTCAAGGATATCGACCTGAGCCGTAGCCTGGGTTGGTTTACCAGTATGTTCCCGGTGCGTCTGACCCCAGGTTTGGACAGCGCTTTCGGTACCTCGGTGAAGGCGGTGCAACGGCAGATGGCGGCAGTGCCGAACAAAGGCCTGGGCTACGGGATATTGCGCCACATGAGCGGCGGGACTATCGCCGACACCCTGAGCCAGGCGCCGCAGGCGCGTATCACGTTCAACTACCTGGGGCAGTTCGACCAGAGCTTCGATGACAAGGCCATGTTGGTGCCGGCGGCAGAGAGCTACGGCAGTTGTTATAGCCCGCAAGCCGCCCTTGGCAACTGGCTGGAAGTGGTCGGGCAGGTGTATGACGGACGGCTGTCGATGCGCTGCATTTTCAGCACGCGTCGCTACCGTGCGCAAACGGTCGAGCAATTGATGCGCGAGTATCAGGCAGAGCTGGAGGCGTTGATCGAACACTGCGTTGCACAAGCGGCTTAAGTATTGCCGTCGATCCATCGTTATACCAAGAGGGGCCCTTGCGGCTCCTCTTTCGTCTGTGGCTTTTTCATAAGGAAACCTGCGATGTCCCTGCATCCGGAACTCAATGCCTTTCTCGACCTGGCGCAAGAAAGCCAGGCAGATGGCCCTGGGCCCTTTCATCTGTCAACGCCGGCCCAGGCCCGGGACGCATTCGAGCGCACCACCTTGCAGTTGCGCTGGGGCGCGCCGGCGCAGGTCTCGTGTGCGTCGATCCCGTTCACTGCCCGTGATGGAGTCACGCTGGAGCTGCGTCTGTACCGTCCCGCCACGCCAGTGACGCAAACGTTGCCGGTGTTGGTGTACTTCCATGGCGGTGGTTATGTCGTCGGCAGCCTGGAGTCTCATGACGGGGTGTGCCGTGAATTCTGTGCCAGAACCCCCTGTGCGGTGCTTTCCGTGGGGTATCGTTTGGCGCCGGAACATCGGTTCCCGACGCCGCTGAACGATGGCGCAGATGCCCTGGCCTGGCTGGCGCACAACGCCGGTGGCGAAGGGTTGGATGCTACCCGTGTGGCGTTCGGTGGTGACAGCGTCGGGGCGACCCTGGCGACAGTCTTGGCGTTGCAGTCGGCCCTGGAGCCATCGGCACTGGCGATCAAACCCTGTTGGCAACTGCTGTGTTATCCGGTGACGGATGCGTCCACGCGCAGCCCTTCAACCGAATTGTTCGGCGAGGGCTATTTGCTGGAAAGTGACACGCTGGAATGGTTTTACCGGCATTACGCGCGCGAACCGGCAGATCGGCTGGATTGGCGCTTCTCGCCGTTGCTCGCCACCCGTTACCAGGGTATGGCCCCGGCCCTGATTGCATTGGCCGGGCATGACCCTTTGCTGGATGAAGGCCGCGCCTATGCCCGGCGTTTGCAGGCCGAGGGGGTGAGGGTGGAGCTGATCGAATACGAAGGGCTGATTCACGATTTCCTGCGCTTGCAGAGCGTGGTGCCGGATGTCGATGGCGTGTACGACCAATTGAGCCTGGCGTTACGCACGGCACTGGCAGGCTGAGTGGCAGATACAAAAAAACCGGGCATGGCCCGGTTTTTTTGTGTGCGGTGTTGTTTAGAAGTCGTAGGTCACGTCCACCGACGCCACACGCTCCTGACCGTAGTAGCAACCGAACGAGTAGTTGCAGTGGGAGACGTATTCGCGGTTAAACACGTTCTGCACGTTCAGGCTAGTTTGTACCCCACGCAGGCTTGGCGACACTTTGCTCATGTCGTAGCTGATGGTGGTGTCGTAGACGACGAAGCCTGGAACCTCAAACGAGTTGGCCGCATCACCCGGTTTCGGGCCGGTGTAGCGCGCGCCTGCGCCGAAGGTCAGGCCATTGAGCACGGCCTGGGTGAAGTGGTAATCGACCCACAGCGAGCCGGAGACCGGTGCTTGCTGCTCGGTGCGGTTACCGGTGTTGCCATAGTTGTTCTTGATGTAGAACGCATCGAGGTAGGACGCAGCGGCCAGGATGTCAACGTTGTCGAGGGTGGATTTGACTTCCAGTTCAACACCGCGGGAGCGGACCTGACCCTGTTGGGTCGAGTACTGGGGGTAGTCGTTGTCGCTGCTCAGCACGTTTTTCTGTTTGATCTGATAAACCGACGCGGTGATCAGGGTTTTCTCGAACGGCTGGTACTTCACGCCCACTTCGTATTGCTCGCCTTCGACCGGCAAGAAAGCCTTGGCGCCACGCTCGGGTGCGGTGGTGCCCACCGTCGGCAGGAAGGATTCGGAGTAGCTGACGTAAGGTGCGAGTCCGAAATCGGTGACATAGGTCAGGCCCACGCGGCCGGTGAACTTTTTGTCACGCTGCTCGGTAATGGTGTTCGCCAGCAGGTCCTTGTTTTCCACTTCGGCCCAGTCGTGGCGGCCGCCAATGGTCAGGATCCACTTGTCCAGTTTGATCTGGTCTTGCAGGTACACACCGGTCTGGCGCACGGTGTTGTCCCACTTGGTGTCTCTCACCGGGGTCACACTGCTGGTGTCGTAGTTATTATTGGCGCCGTACAGGTTGATGGGCGCCACGTTGTAGGCGTTGTAGCCGGTGTACTTGCGGTTGAAGTTGCGATAGTCCAGGCCCACCAGGGTGGTGTGTTCCAGGATGCCGGTGTTGAATTTGTATTCCAGGTTGTTATCGAGGGTGTAGGCGGAGTTGTGCTGCCGCCAGTCGAGTTTTACCCGATTGGCCTGGGTCTGGTCGACGACGCCACCGGTGGTGACGAAGCTGCGCAGGTAAAAGCCTTTGTAGTCGTCTCGCACGTCGGTGTAGCGCGCGGTAGAGCGGTACTTGAGGTTTTCGGTGAAGTTGTGGGTGAAGTCGTAGCCCAGCACGAACTGGTCGCGTTTGTAGTCGTTCCAGTTCGAGTCGCCGGAGAAGAAGTTGCGATCGATACGCTGCCCGTTGGGGCCACGCTCCAGGGAACCGATGCGCGGCAGTGCCTGATAGTCTTCCAGGCCATTGTCACGCTGGATCTGCGCCAACACGGTCAGCGAGGTGTCGTCGTTCGGTGCCCAGGTCAGGCTTGGCGCCAGCAGCATGCGTTCGCTGTGGGTGTGGTCGACCTGTTGGTTGCCTTTTTTGCCCACCGCGATCACGCGGTAGCTGAATTCTTTCTGGTCATCGATCGGACCGCTGGTGTCGATGGCGCCGTTGAGGCGGTTGTAGCTGCCTGCACCGATCTTGACCTGGGTGCGCTGCTCGGTGGTGGGCCGTTTGGACACCATGTTGATCAGGCCACCCGGCTGGTTTTGTCCGAACAAGACCGACGCCGGGCCTTTGAGCACTTCGATGCGCTCCAGGGTGTACGGGTCGATTTGCGGTGCGCCGCCGAGGCTGCCGGCGTAAGGCAGGTAGGCGCCGTCCAGGTACAGTTGGGTAGGGGCGAAGCCTCGGCTGGTGATTTCGTCGGCAATCGCGTTGCGATCGGTGAAGCCGCCCGTGTTCAGGCCGGGGGTATAACGCAGGGCCTGGGTCAGGTTGCGGGCGCCCTGGGTTTCGATTTGCTTGGCGGTCACCACGTTAACCGTCTGAGGAATTTCCAGGATCGGTGTATCCGTCTTGGTGCCGGTGGCGCTGCGGGTGGCAACCAGGCCATCGACCGGGCCGTAGGCCGATTCCGTCGCCCTGGCATTGATGTTGGTCGCGTCCAGTTCCAGAGAATCGCCCGTCGCCCTGGCGCGTACATTGGCGGTGTTGCCTTGGACGGTAAACGTGACGCCGGTCCCCACCAGCATCTGCGCCAACGCCTGGGCAGGCGCTAGTCGGCCGTTCACCGGCTGACTGCTTTTACCTTTCACGTCATCGACGCTGTATAGCACCTGCATACCGGACTGGCTGCCCAGGGCCTGCAGTGCACCGGCCAGCGGCTGGGCTGGAATATTCAGCTCGGTTTCCTGAGCCTGTACCTGTGCACTGAGCGGCAACGCCAGCGCCATGCTGAATACGCTTGCGCTGAAGCTCGGTACCAGCATGCGACGCATGATCAGCGCCTTTGTAAAACGTGGAAGCCCCGGAATTGCTGACATGTTGCTCACTCTTACTGGTTTTAAGGGTTGTGTAGTTGTTAGCGATTCTTAATTAGACGCACGAGCTTCATGAAACCAGATGAGAATTAAAGTTATTTAGGCCGGTTGCAGTTCGGTGAGGACTTTTCCGGCTTCCATGCGCACCAATTGATCGGCGACGTTGAAGTAACGGTCGTCATGGGAGATCACGATGATGGTCTTGCCCAGGCGCTTGAGGTCCGGCAGCAGCTCGGTGTAGAAAATCCGTCGGAAGGTGGGGTCCTGGTCCGCCGCCCATTCATCGAACACCAGTACCGGGCGTTCTTCGAGCCAGGCATTGACCAGTGCCAGGCGTTTACGCTGGCCGGTGGAGAGGTCGGTGGTGGTGAATTTGCCATCCAGCACGCTGACCTTGTGGGCAATTTCCAGGCGCTGCAGGTAGGTGTTGGCGTCTTCGGGGATATGGGTATCGCCCTGCACCACATCGTCGAACAGGTAGTAGTCGGCGAAAATCGTGGTGAACAATTGGCGATAGTCATCGCGGTTCACCGCGCTGATCACGTGGTCGTTGAGACGAATCTCACCCTGCTGCGGTGCATAGAGACCCAGCAGCAGCTTGATCAGCGTGGTCTTGCCGCAACCGTTTTCGCCGACGATAAACACAATGTCGCCTGTCTCGATCTTCAGGTTCACCGGGCCCAGGCGGAAGGGGGCGCTGCCTTCAGAGGGCGGGAAACTGTAGGACACGTCGGTCAGTTCCAGACTGTGCACGGGCGTCTTCTGGTGAGACGGGTCGCTCAGCAACAGATGGGGTTCCGGCGAAGAGAACTGTTCCGACAGCGCGGCAATGCGGCGGAACGCAATCTGTGCCCGGCTGACGATTGGCAGCGTGCCAATCAAGTGTTCCAGCGGGCCTTTCATGTACAGCAGCACCAGGACAAACCCGCTCATGACCGATTTGTCGGCGCTCGGCCACAACGATTGCAAGGCGAGGGCCAGGCCGATCACCACGAAAAACAGCATCGAGCCCAGGGTCTTGGCGACCACGAAAATATTCACCGAGCGGATCTGCATATCGCAGATATTGTCCGCGGTGCGCTCGATCCCCGAGACAAACATGCGATGCCGGCGCGGACGATGGATGCGCAACTCCTTGGCGCCCTCGGCGATGGCGTTGTAGTGCTTTTGCAATTCGTCTTCGGCGTCGCGCGCCTGCATGAAGCCTTTGATTCCTCGGCCGCGGGCAATGTACTGGACCACCGTGCCGATGATGATCGCCACGACCATGATCAGAAACATCGGCCAGGACAGCATCGCCAGGTAGCCCATGCAGCCCAGGGTCACGGTCAGGGAAATCGCCAGTGGCGCAAACGCGAAGGCAAAGTCGCTGATGGTATCCACGTCATGGGTGAGCACCGGAATCAGCCGATGGCTGCGGTAGCGCTCGATCTGCTCGATCGGCGCCGACAGTACTTTCTCCCCCAGTTCCTTACGCAGCTTGGCGATGATTTTCTGGCCGACATAGTTGGTGCCGATGTCGGAAAAAATCGAGCTGACCAGTGCCAACAGGCAAAGCCCGGCAAAGGCACCGACCACGGTGTTGCTCAGGCCGCTGTCGCTGTGCAGCACATTATTGATAGTGGCCAGCAACACCGTGACGCTGAGGCCGCCGACCATGCCGAGCAGAATGGAGGTCACAACAATCAGTCGAAAGGGTTTGAGCAGGGTGAACAATTCATTGATCACCCCGCGTGTCTGTTTGCTCATGGAGGTTCCCTGCTGGAAGAATGGCCTGCGCCGCGTCGGTCGCGGTGTGGCTTGGGTGGCGTAGAGGGCGGTGGCACGCCGCGCTGGGCGGATCGTGCACACCTGTAAAACGATGGGGGGGAGGTTTAATTTAACGGGCGGCCTTACAAGTCCCGCACCACGCGAAAGCCGATCCAGTCGCCGCGATTGTCCGGAATCAGCGCGTTGCGGTTGCCGGAGCGGGAGAACACCGGGGCCTCGCCCCAGTCGTTGCCACGGATGCGCCGGAATTCGCACTTGCCGGTCAGCCAGGCGCTGCCATCCGTTGGCGCGCCGATGTAATCGTCGTTGAAGCAGTCGGCCGTCCACTCGTAGACGTTGCCGTGCATGTCATACATACCAAACGCGTTCGGCGGGTAACTGCCCACCGGCGACGAGTAGCTGTAGCCGTCCGCCGGGCCGTAGGTGTTGGCATGCTTGGCGATGCTGTAGCCCTTGCCTTCATCGAACGGGAAGGGGAATGGACCGGTCGAGCCCGCGCGCGCGGCGTACTCGCGCTGGGCTTCGCTGACCAGGTGGTAGCGCTGCCCGGTTTTTTTCGACAACCAGGCCGCGTAGTGTTCTGCGTCCTGGAAGTCCATGCATACCGCCGGCTGGCGCGGCCCTTGTGGATAGCGGGGTTTGCTGGCGACGCATTCACGGCCGGGGCGTTCATCGCCATTGGCAATCTTCACCCCGGACTGGCGCACGTAGCTGTCCCACTCGCCCGCAGTCACTTGAAAGCGGCTCATGGCGAAGGGTTTGGCGAACGTCACGTCATGCATCGGGCCCTCGTCCGGTTCGCGGCCCACCTCGTCTTCCGGGGTGCCCATGGTGAACGTGCCGGCAGGCAGCACCACCATTTCCGGGCAGTCCTTGCAGTCCTTGAATACCTTGCCGGGTTGTGGCGTGGCGGCCTGCGCCAGGTTGGGCAGCAGGGCGCCGCACAGGGTGGTCAATGCCAGAGCCGCCAGGGGTTTGAGTCGGGATGGTTTCATGTGGGCATCTCGTTCAAAGAAAAAAGGGGTGTCACGCGCGCGGGCTCAGCAACGCCATGAAGCGCTGGATTTCGTCGGTGCTATTGAGCAGGCCGGGCGAGGTGCGCACCACCGGGCCGGCATCCCGATACACCGAATCGATCACCACGCGGTTTTTCATCATGTAGGCGGCGACCTCGCGGCTGTCCTGGCCCTTGACCCGGAAGAAGGTAAAACCGGCTGACAGGTCAGGGCTGCGTGGGGTGACCAGTTCAATTTTCGGGTGAGCCAGCAGCTGATTTTTCAGCTCGGTGTTGAGCGCATGAATTTGCGTCTGCACCTGCGCCTTGCCCAGTTGTAAATGCAGCTTGAAGGCTTCATCGGCCGCCCAGCGATGTTCGAAGGCGTGGTAGCCGCCGGGGGTCATGGTGGTGGCGAAATTGGTGTCTTCGGAGAAGGTCGGCACCATCGGCGTGACGTATTTATTCTCGGCGTCGCGGGCGCACACCAATCCGGTGCCGCGTGGGCCGAACATCCATTTATGGGTGCCGGCAATAAAGAAGTCGCAATGCATATCCGGGAAGTCGAGGTTTTCCACGCCAAACCCGTGCACGCCGTCGACCACGTACAGGATGCGGTCCTTGTCGTCACGGTTGCGGTTGTGCTCGTCCACCAGCTTGCCGATTTCGCCGATCGGCAGCTTCACGCCACTGCCGGACTGCACCCAGGTCATGCCCAGTACGCGGGTGTTGGGGCGGATATTGCGCTTGATGTTGCCGAGGACTTCGTCGACGGACACCCGGGCCGCGTTCTCGAACAGGCTGATCCGGCGCACCTGGGTGCCTTCCTTGAGCACGCGAAAATCCAGGCAGTTATGCGTGGCGTAGTGCTCGTGAACGGTGGTGAGGATCTCTTGATCGGGCCGCACCTTGATCCCGCCATAGATCATCGCCAACCCTTCGGAAGTGCTGCCGGTGAGGGCGATCTGCGCAGGTTTTGCGTTCAGGTAGCGACCGGCCCATTCGCGTACCTGGCCTTCACGCTTCCAGGTTTCCTGCAGGTCCCAGTCCATCGCCAGCCCAGGGTTGCGGTCGATTTGCAGGCGGTAGCGCTCGATGGCGTCGCGCACCGGCTTGGGGTGCGACGCCACCAGAAAGTTGGAGAAGTGCAGGTAGTTCGGGTCCTGATTGAACAGTTGCTTGAGCCCCGTCCATGGGCTGTCTGTCGGGTTGGCTGCCATGGCCTGGGGGAGGATGGCGGCGCCCAGCGGCAGGCTGGCGGCAAATACACCGGCTTGCTTGAGAAATGTACGGCGGTCGGTCATGGACTTACTTCGCGGGTAATTAGCGGTTGGCCAATGGCTTGGCGGCTTTTTGTACCTGGTCCCACACGCGCAGGAAGTTGCCTCCCCACAGCTTGGCAATGTCGGCTTCGGAGTAGCCGCGCTGGATCAGTTCGGCGGTGACGTTGCGCACTTCACCCACGTTCTCCCAGCCTTTGATACCGCCGCCGTCGTTGAAGTCCGACGCAATGCCGACGTGATCGATACCGATCTTGCGCACGGTGTAGTCGATGGCATCCCCCAGGTCCTTGAGCGTGGCCTTGGGTTCTTCTTCGAGGATGGCGTACAGCGCGCTGGCGTACTGGCCGAATTTTTGCTCGGACCAGGCGGCAATAATCGCGTCACCCGGCATCAAGGCCACGGCCAGATTAGGCAGCGGTGGCAAATCAAAACGTGCGCGCAGGGCATTGAGCTTGTCCTGGGTCGGCTGGCTCAGTGGGCGCAAATAGGCGGGGAAGCCCACCACCTGGACCACGCCGCCACTGTTCTTGATCAGTTGCAGCTCTTTGTCGCTGAGGTTGCGCGGGATATCCACCGAGGCGCGCGGCGCCGAGTGGGAGGCGACTATCGGCGTGCGGCTCAACTGCGCCACCTGCTCCAGGGCCTTGGTCGACATCTGCGACACATCGATGATCACCCCCAGGTCATTGAGGCGATGTACCGCTTGCTGGCCGATGGGCGAGAGCCCTTCGAGGGCGTCGGTGGTGTCATTGAAAAACGGCAGTGGGCGCGACGAGTCGGACCAGGCGTTGTTGCCGACATAACTGAAGCCGAACATGCGCATGCCGCGTGCCGTCCACAGGTCCAACTGGTTCAGGTCATTACCCAGCGGGTAGGCATTGAGCATGCTGATAAAAATCGCAAACTTACCCTCGCCATGCAGGCGCCGAAAATCATCCGGGGTGTAGGCAATGCCGACCTGGTTGGGATAGTCGCGCACCATGCCGGAGATGATCTTGTAGCGGGTCTCCTGTTCATGGCGGGCTTCTTCGACAAAACCATCCGTGGGATTGTGCGGCGCATTGGCGCCGTTCCAGATTTCCGGCCAGCCGAAAATCGTCAGGGCCGCCCCCGAGAGGCGCCCTCGACTGGTCTTGGCCAGGTCGAACTGCCCGCTGCCATCCTTGTCGGCCTCAAAGCCTGCGGTGCCGAAATCCAGGGGCACGGTGATATGGCTGTCGAACGACAGCAGGCGGTCCTGCATTTCATTGGCCTGCTTGATCACCTCCAGCGGGTAGCCGGCATTGCCCTTGAACCAGTGATCCCAGGCCAGGAAACCGGCCCCGGCGCTGACGGCCAGTGCCAGTGGCAGGCCGAGATACAGCGCCTTTTTCGAACGTGGTTTTGTCATTGCCATCTCAGTCAGTTGAGGCCTTTGCTATCTGGGAAGAACGAGTGATGGCAGGAGAAATTTAGGCGATGGCCGTGAGGCGGTAAATTTTGCGCACGGGCAAACGTTCTAGCTCTGATTAAGCCGTTTCCTAAGGTAGACAATGACGATCTCTCGACGTGGGTTCATCGCAGGCCTGGCGCTGACGGGTGCTGCCGTGCCGGCGGCCTTTTATGCCCATCGCGAGCTGACGCGTGAAGAATTTCCGATCACCCCCGGCGAAGCGACGGTGGACCTGGCCGACACCCGCGGCCAACACCTGGCGAATACCCTGCGCGGCGTGTGGAGCTTACGGCTGGAAGGGCGTGATGCCGGCCTCAAGGGCCTGCCGCTGCAAGGCCTGGAGCTGCTGCTGGACATAGCACCGCGTGGTCGAGGCTTGCGTGGCTACCTGGACACCGCCGAGCACCTGCGAGCCGATGGCGAACCTCGTTACCGGGTGTTGGGTGATCTGCTGACGGGCGAGGGTGCCTTGCTCTATTGGCGCCTGATCGACCGCGACGCGGTTGATCAGGCGCCAGCCTATGAGTTCAAGATGACCCTCGATGAAGTCTGGGCCAACTTCGGCAATGCCGGCAGTGCCACCCTCAGTGGGCAGATCCTGAACCTGGACCGCCCCCTGGCATTGACCGAGCGTGACAGCCGTTTCATCGCCCACAAGCAACTGTTTCCCGAAGCCCGTCAGCGCATCGGCCTCAACCCGACCCTGCTGGCGTGGCTGATTTCCCCCGAGCACCGCCTGTTCCACCAGCTGTGGCATGCCACCCGTGATCAGTGGCACAAGTTGTCCGAAGAAAAGCGCGACGCCCTGCGCGGTATCGGTTGGCAACCCGGGCCACGTGGTCAGGAGCGCGACGCGCGGGGTAACCGTAAGGACC
The DNA here is from genome assembly GCF_001870435.1 of Pseudomonas costantinii. Lineage (GTDB taxonomy): Bacteria > Pseudomonadota > Gammaproteobacteria > Pseudomonadales > Pseudomonadaceae > Aquipseudomonas > Aquipseudomonas costantinii. Next base: position 28,316 of record NZ_MDDR01000028.1, read on the forward strand.
GCAACGGCTCGGGTATCGACTTCTTCTTCATGCACCGGCATATGCTCGGCACCGCCCGCTCAATGCAGGACCTGCCTTCATGGCCGGCATTCCCGGAACCACAACCGGCGCTGGAGCGTGATCGCCTGGGCTTTGTGCGTTACTTCGACAACCATGACGGTTTCGCGCTGCCGCCCACCTGGTCTGCCTCTGGCGACAGCGTCTACACCCAGTGGGTCAGCGATATCAAGGCGGCCGAGACTTACCACAGCAACTTTGAGGTTTGGGAGTCCCAATACCGCGACCCGCGCTACTTGGCCAAACTGAGCCTGGGGCAGCTGGGTTCCGAGATGGAGTTGGGCCTGCATGACTGGCTGCACATGCGCTGGGCCTCGGTGCCGCGTGACCCGTCCAACGGCGGCCCGGTGCCGTTCGCCCGCGACCCGGCGGATTTTGCCGCGCGTTGGTATGCGCCGGAAAACGACTTTCTCGGCGATCCGTTTTCATCCCACGTCAACCCGGTGTTCTGGCACTTCCATGGCTGGATCGATGATCGTGTCGAGGACTGGTTTCGGGCCCACGAGCGATTCAACCCGGGAGAGGTCAGCCGGCTGGAGGTCAATGGAGTGCAGTGGTTTGCGCCGGGGCGTTGGGTCGAAGTCGGCGACCCCTGGCTGGGGCCGGACACCCATGGCTGCAGCACCACACCCGGTTTGCAGGCGGGGCGGTCGATGGAGATGGACCCCGAAATCATGAAGCTGGCGCTGCGGATCACCTTTGGTTCCGATGAGGACCTGCTCAAGGGACTGTTCAAACGCGTGCCGCAGCGGCCGTGGTATGCGCGGCACTTGAAGGTCAAGGCGCGGGAGGCGTAAGCACCAACGCCATGACTTCAGGCCTGCTCTTCTTCGCGCAACTGCAGGCTCATGTCATCGCAACTCTTTGCCCAGTCGCTCAGCCACTGCGGCATCGGCGGCGACGCTTCGGCCAGGCCCAGCTCCCGTACAAAATCCGCCGGGGGCAGGATGCCCTTGGCTGAGCGGAACAGCCCGCGCATCACCACCACACCAACCACCCGGCCTTTGCTGATGAAACGGTGCTCCATAAAACTCCATTTGTGGTCCCAGCCGAGCATGCGGCTGTGCACCTCGAACACCTCGAACAGCTTCAATTCCCGGCGAAACTTGCCCCAGGTATCGCCCACGACCGGTAATGCCTTGTTGCGCAGGGCCACGCGAAATGCGCCGGTACGCAATACCAAATCCATCCGCGCGACGTCCGCCAACGAGAAATACCGGCCATTGGTGACATGCCGGTTGATGTCCAGGTCCAGCGGCCAGACCCGCATACGCACCACGGTCGTGGCCAGGCCATGGGCAGGTTTGCGCCATGGGCGACGGCACAGCATGTACAGCAATCGAAACCAGAGATTCATAAGTACGCCAGGCAGTTGATCAGTGGCGTCACTGTAGGGGCGTCGAATCAGCTAAGGTAGGTGCGCAAATGACTCATTCCATGCGAAAAGCGCAAGCAGGCTCCTTTTATGCACATTACTTTGCTTCTGGCTGATCACTGTTCCGCCGCCAGCGCCACCATGGCCCTGGAGATGCTCAACGCCGCCAACCTGTTTGCCGACAGCCCACCCTTTGAAGTGGTGACGGCTTCGTTGGAGGGGCAGCCAGTGAGCGTCTGGGGCGGGCAGTGTTTTCAGGTGGATCGCGCACTGGCACAGATACCGCAGACCGACCTGGTACTGATCCCAGGCTTTCTCTTCACCTTGAAAGAAGCCTTGCCGAGGTTTTCTGCGTACGGCCCTTGGCTGCGCGAACAGCATGCCCAGGGGGCGGTGCTGGCCTCGATGTGCACCGGTGCATTTCTGTTGGCCGAGGGCGGTCTGTTGCAAGGCTTGCGGGCCACCACCCACTGGGCGCTTGCCGAATCTTTCCGGCGGCGCTATGCGGACGTGATGCTGGATGACACACAGATCCTTTGCGAAGAAAACCGCGTGATCACCTCTGGCGGCGCCAGTGCGGCGATGGATTTGATGCTGCACCTGATCCGTCGCTTCGGTTCGCCGGAACTGGCCCAGACCTGCGGCAAATACCTGTTGATCGACAAGGTGCGCACCGAGCAGTCGGTGTATGCCATGTGGTCGCTGCCCAAGAGCCACGGCGATGCAGAGATCCTGCGGGTGCAGCACTGGTTGGAGCAGCACTTCGCCAAGTCGCTGGTGATCGACGAGGTGGCGCAGCGCTTTGGTTTTGGTGTGCGCAACTTTAAGCGACGCTTCAAGGACGCCACCGGCTACACGCCGATTGCGTACGTGCAAACCCTGCGTCTGGAGCGGGCCAAGCAGATGCTGGAGTCTACCCGCATGACCCTGGAGAGCATCACCTATGCGGTGGGCTATGAAGACAGCAACTCGTTTCGCCGATTGTTCCAGCAGCGGGTGGGGGTGCTGCCTGCGGCGTATCGCAAGAAATTCCTCAGTGCCCTGGGCTGACTCAGCGGCGCAGTTGCGGCTCACCTTCGATGCACTCGACCAGAAACTCCATCACCACTTTCACCGACGGTGAGCGGCGCATATCCGGGTATACCGTGAGCCAGATATCACGTGCCGGACCGTCGGTGGCGGCGGGCAGCCTGACCAGTAACGGGTCGTGATCGCCCACCAACGTCGGCAGCACCACCGCGCCGACTTGAGCGCGGGCTGCCATTTGCTGGGTGATCAACTCACTGGCGGCAAACACGATCGGGCGGTGGCCGCGCAACTGGTGCATCCACGCTTGCTGGGGCAAGTGGTCGCGACTGCCGTCGTAGGCGATGAACGCCCATTGGGCGGCGGGCAGTTGCTTGAGTTCGGGCGAGCCGTAGAGCCCGAAGCGCACGATGCCAACCTTGCGGCGTACCAGCGCGTCCTCATCAGGGCGCACGGTACGCAAGGCGATGTCGGCCTCGCCCTTGTCCAGTGCTGCCAGTTGGGTCGAGGGGATTAACACCAGATTCAGTTGCGGGTACTGCGCACGCAGTCGCGCTACATGGGGTGCGATGCAGTGGTTGGCGATGGACGGTGGGCAACTGACTCGTACCGTGCCGGCCATTTCGATGGAGGCGACGCGGGACAGACGCATCACGTCGGTGGCCATCTCGCCCATGCCCGCTGCCAGCTCAGCCAACGCCAGACCTTGGGCGGTCAGCGGCCGACTGCGCGGCAGGCGATCCACCAGCTTCACGCCGAGGGCTTTTTCCAGCGCATCGACGCGGCGCCCAACGGTGGCGTGTTCCACTTGTAACTCGCGGGCGGCCGCCGACAGCGACTGGGTGCGTGCCAATACGGTGAAGTAATACAGATCCTGCCAATCGAACATCGGGTTATTTCCGCACGGAGGATGTGAGTGATTGGGGAATTTTCCTACTGAATAAGTCCTTTTACCATGGCCGCTTCCCAGTGCAAACGGAGTTGTTCCCCGATGAAAGCCATCACCCTGCAAACTTACGGCGGCCCTGAGGTTGCGCAATTGCGCCACGACGTGCCCAAGCCCCACGTCAGCGTCGGGCATGTGCTGGTCAAGGTTGCCTGTGCCGGTATCAACTTTATGGACATCCACACCCGCCAAGGTAAATACGCGCAATCGATGACCTACCCGGTGCGCCTGCCTTGCACGTTGGGCATGGAGGGCGCGGGCGTCGTGGTGGAAGTGGGCGCAGGCGTCAGCCATTTGGCCGTGGGCGATCGAGTGGCCTGGTGTATCGCCTGGGGTGCGTATGCCGAATACGCCAATGTACCGGCGGACAAGGTGGCGCAGATTCCCAATGCCATCCCGTTCGATCAGGCCGCCGCCGCGATGTTTCAGGGCTGCACCGCTCACTACCTGATTGATGATGTGGCGCGACTACAGGCCGGTGACACCTGCTTGATTCAAGCCGCGTCCGGCAGCATCGGCCAGTTGCTGGTGCAGATGGCACGTCAGTTGGGGGCGACGGTTTTTACCACCGGCAGCACACCTGAAAAATGTGCGATTGCCCTGCAGCGCGGCGCCCATCAAGCCTGGACGTATGACAAAGGGCGGTTTGCCGACCACGTATTGGAAGCCACGGGCGGGCGAGGGGTGGACGTGGTCTTCGATTCGCTGGGCAAAACCACACTGCGTGACAGTTTCCGGGCGTGTCGCACGCGCGGGCTGATCATCAACTACGGCAATGTCTCGGGTTCGCTGACAGACCTGGACCCGATTGAACTGGGGGAAGCCGGCTCATTATTTTTAACGCGGCCTCGGCTGGCCGACCATATGGCCGATGGCCCTACCGTGCAACGGCGTGCCAATGCAGTGTTCGCGGCAATGCTCGAAGGGTCGTTGACGGTGGATATCGAAGGGCATTACACGCTGGAGACGGTGCAGCAGGTGCACGAACGCATCGAGGCACGGCAGCAGATTGGCAAGGCGGTGATGTGGGTTGACCGCGACTTGCACTAATCGTGGACGAAAAAAAACCGGCTGATCAGGCCGGTTTGGGGTGCCCCGCGAACCGCGAGGATTATGCGTGGTTGCTCAGCAGACGGTCAGCACCACCTTCGGCCAGACCGCGTGCTTGCAGACGATCGGCACCGCCTTCAGCCAGACCGCGTGCTTGCAGACGATCGGCACCACCTTCAGCCAGACCGCGTTCTTGCAGGCGATCAGCACCGCCTTCAGCCAGGCCACGTTCTTGGAGGCGATCCGCGCCACCTTCAGCAACACGACGCTCCAGCAGGCGATCAGAACCACCTTCAGCGACGCGGTTACCTTGCAGGCGGTCAGCACCACCCTCGGCAACACGGCTTTCGATCAGGCGATCCGCGCCGCCTTCAGCGACAACAGGGTGAGCAAAAGCGTTTGCAGCGAGTACCGAGAAAGCGAGGCTAAGCAAGATTTGGCGTTTCATGAGAGTGTGCTCCGAGTGTTTTAGTTGGGTGCCGCTGGGTATGGGTTTGATGTTACGCGTTGGATTTTTTTAGAGAACTTCATTGCGATGATGGTGACTATCGACGCCAGCGATGGCCCCTCTCAAAGGGCCATCGTGGAGGCGGTCATGGCATCTGCGGCAGTTCCTGAGGGCGCAGGTCGAATACCAGCACCTCGGCATCTTCGCCATGGCTCAGGCGGATCTGCCGTTCATCCCGCACTCGGGCGCCGTCGCCTTCCTGCAAGCGCTGGCCATTGATTTCAACGCTGCCCCGGGCCACATGGAGGTACACGTGACGGTCCGGTGCCAAGTCCAGGCTTGCGGCTTCGTCGCCGTTGAACAACCCGGCATACACCCGCGCATCCTGGCGAACATGCAGTGAGCCATCGGCGCCATCCGGCGAGATGATCAACTGCAAGCGCCCACGTTTCTGCGCCTCGCTGAAGTGCTCTTGCTGATAGCGCGGCTTGGTACCCGCCACATTCGGCACGATCCAGATTTGCAGGAAGTGCACGCCACGGTTCTGGCTGTGGTTGAACTCGCTGTGGGCCACGCCACTGCCGGCGCTCATCAGTTGCACATCACCAGGGCGAATCACCGAGCCGGTGCCCAGGGTGTCCTTGTGTTCCAGGGCGCCTTCGAGCACATAGGAGAAAATCTCCATGTCGCGGTGCGGGTGCTGGCCGAAGCCTTTGCCGGCGGCGACGCGGTCATCATTGATCACCAGCAGGTCGGAGAAACCCTGCTCGTTGGGGTTCCAGTAATTGGCGAACGAGAAGGTGTGGAACGACTTCAACCAACCGTGATTGGCGGCGCCGCGTTCGGAAGCTTTGCGAAGGGTCAGCATGGTGGTGTCCTCAAGTCGGAGCGGGCTGCGAGATGCAGGGCTCTTGCGTTGAGAAGAAGGTTAATGGTTACTGATAAATTCATTAATAAGATAGAATTTGAATAACTGTCTCTTTAAGGTTGACAGTTAGAGACGTGCCATAATGTCCACCGCATTCCTTCCAGATGGACGTTTCTCTTTATGAAAACCGTGGCCATGGCACTGTTCCCGGACTTCCTCCTGCTCGACATGGCCGGGCCACTCGAAGTGTTTTCCATTGCCAACCGCTACCTGCCGGCGGCGGCCCACTACCAGATCCTGACCATCGGCACCGAGCCGGGCCCTTTGCGTGCCTCCAATGGCGTGGTGGTGCAGCCCGACCTGCTGCTGGATCAGGCTCACGACGGCTATGACCTGTTGTTGGTGCCCGGTGGGCCGGGTGCCTACAACGAATGCCATCCCGCACTGCTGCCGTGGCTCAAGGCCGCAGCACCTCGCGCGCGGCGGTTCGGCTCGATCTGCACCGGCGCCTTTGTACTGGGGCATGCCGGGCTGCTCGACGGCCACCGCGTAACCACTCACTGGCACTACACCGAACGCCTGATCAAGGGTTTTCCCAAGGCCATCGTCGAAACCGATCGTATTTATTTGCAAGACGGACGGTTGATCACCTCGGGTGGGGTTACGGCCGGTATCGACCTGGCGCTGTCGATCGTCGCCCAGGACCACGGCAAGCAGGTGGCAGTGGACGTGGCCAAGGTGCTGCTGGTGGTGATGAAACGCCAGGGTGGCCAAGCCCAGTTCAGCCCGATGACCGCTGCCGTCGCCCCGCTGGAAACGCCGATCACCCGGGTGCAGAACCAAGTGCTGGCCCAGTTGGATCAGCCGTTCACCATTGATTCCATGGCTGAGCTTGCGGGCATGAGCCCACGCCACTTTGCGCGGTTGTTCGCCAAGGAGGTGCAGATAACACCGATGGCCTTCCTGCAAGGCGCGCGCATCGACCGTGCCCGGCACCTGCTGGAAACCACCGACCTGCCGCTCAAGACCGTGGCTTTTCACGCAGGTTTCGGCAGCGTGCGGCATATGCGCTTTTTGTTCAGTGAAAAGCTTGGCTTGAACCCTACTCAGTACCGACAGCAGTTCAGTTAACGACAGGATGTCCGTCTCGCGCACCCGATTGTCCGTATTGCTCCCCGTGTCGGCATTGTCCTGTCACGGGTAGCTGGCAAGATAACGTCAAGCCCATGGAAAAGGATGCGCGAACGCCCAAGACCGGGTGTTTCAGCGTTTTTACAGGCATGAACAACCCACACGCAGTGAGCTTCGGCCCCTACACCTTTCACCGACAACAACGCTTGGTCAGCAAGTCAGGCCTGCCGGTGCCATTGGGTGGGCGTGCGCTGGATATCCTGGCGGTGCTGCTGGAGGCGCCAGGGCAATTTGTCAGCAAGGACACCCTGATCGCCAGGGTCTGGCCGAACAGTGTGGTGGAAGAGAACAACCTGCGCGTGCATATCGCTGCATTGCGCCGTGCGCTGGATGGGCCGCGTTATATCCGCAATGAACCGCAGCGCGGCTATTGCTGCGTTGCGCCGCAGATGCTCCCGACAGCGATGCCCAGGCACAACCTGGCCGCGAGACTCAGCCCGGTGATCGGCCGCGACGAGCTATTGGGCGTGCTGGTACGGCGCTTGAGTGCACAACCTTTGATGACCCTCACCGGTTGCGCCGGCGTGGGCAAAAGCACCTTGGCCCTGGCCCTGGCCGAACGTGTGTTGCCGCGTTATCGCGACGGTGTGTGGTGGGTGGACTTGTCGACGGTAGAGGCACCAGTGGCGATGCTGCGACACCTGGCCAAGGCGATGGACCTTGAGCCGTGTGGCAGCGCCGCTGAACTGTGCAACCAGTTGGCCGCGCGTCAACTCCTGCTGGTGCTGGATGGCGCCGACTTGTTACTCGGCGCCTGCCGTCACTGGGTGCGCACCCTGCGCGAGCGGGCGCCTCAGGTGGCGGTGTTGTTGAGCAGTCGTGAGGCCTTGCAGGTCCCCGGTGAATGGGTACAACGCGTGCCCAGGCTGGCGCTGCCAATGCCGTCGGCCTGGGGGAGCGTCGAGCAGGCGATGGCGTACCCGGCGGTGCAGTTGTTTGTCGCGCGGGTGCGCGCCGGTCAGCAGGGGTTTGATTTGCGGCCCCAGGACCTGGCGCCGCTGCGCGATATCTGCCGACGCCTCGATGGTATTCCCCTGGCCCTTGAACTGGCAGCCGCTCAGGTCGATGCCCTGGGAATACACGGCTTGCAGACGCAATTGCAAAGGGGCTTGCAGGTGCTGACCCGTGGCCGGCGCACGGCGGTGGAACGTCACCAATCCCTGGCCGCTGCCCTGGGGTGGAGTTATGAGCGCTTGAGCCTGCCGCAGCGTTGGTTATTCCTGCAATTGGGGCTGTTCAAAATGGCGGTGTCCTTGCCGACGTTGAGCGAACTGGTCGCAGGCACCGAACTGGAACACGCCGACCTGGCCTACCTGCTGGCACGCCTGGTCGGTACTTCGTTGCTGGTGGTGGAGCCGGGCCCCGGTCCCGAGCGCTACCGCTTGCTCAACAGCGTGCGCAGCTATGCCCTGGCGCAACTGCGCGACCCGGCGCAGGTGGCACGTTTGCAGCAGGGCTATGGGCATTACCTGGGACCGTTTTCAGGCCGGCCGTTTGTCTTGCAACTCGTTGAGCAGGCTGCGTGCGCGGATCAGATCGTGGGTAGCAAAGCCTTCGGTAAATCGCCCGTAGACCCCGTTCAATAGCTCACGGGCCGCTTGCAGGCGCCCCTGGCTTTGCCACAATCGCGCCAATGAAGTTGCACTGCGCAGTTCCCAGGCGAGGGCGCCTTGTTGATGCGCCAGGCCAAGGGCCTCCAGCAGCAGCGCTTCACTTGCGCGCGTGTCATGCAGTGCCTCGGCCCGTACCCGCAGAATCTCGGGTGTGCACCAACCGGCCACGCCGCTTCTGGCGCGTTCAAATACAGCGTCATCCGCCGGGGCGTCACTGAAGGTCATCAGGATGTCCTGGACCAGCCCCAATCCATGCAGATCCTCCGGCGGTGCCGTGCCCTCGTAATGCCGAGCCCAGGTGTGGAATAACTGCACCGAGTGTTTTTGTGCCTGTTGCCGCAACAGGTCCAGCAGCGAGCGCGCGCAGGCAGTGTTGCCGTTGTAGCGGGCGATCACCACACCGGCCAGGGCCAGGGTGTAGCAGATCGAGGTGCCGTGGTTGATCTGCAGTGCCAGCTCCAGGGCCTGGCTCGCCGTGCGCCAGGCACGCTCGGGAAAACCCCGTAGCCACAGAATGCGCGCGAGGATCGTCAGCGAGGCCACGCTCTGGTCGTACTGCACGCCAAAACCATGGGTAAACCGATTGAGATGGCCGCTCTGGGCCATGCGTTGGATCACATGCTCAGCGTTTTGCAGCGCCAGTGTCTGGTTACCGGCAAAATGTTGCGCCAGTACCCGCAGGCGCTGGGCGCTGAACGCCAATAGGGGGGCGGTTTGTGGCCCTAATTGATCGAAGTACAGGCTCTGCGCCAACGCCTCGCGATAGTTGCCACTGCACAGGTTGACCGCCATATGGCCCGATACTGCGCGTAGCTGACCGGCGAGGTCCTTTTCTGCCTCCGCCAGGCGTCGCGCGCAGTCAAACGCCTCGACGGTCTGCGGCGTACCGCCCTGGGTGTGATAGGAAAAACTGCCCAACGCCAATTGCAGCGCCATGTGCAAGCGCCGGTTCGGCTCGGTGGACTGCATGAGCCGCGCCAAGGCCTTGCTCACATACAGACCGTGCTCGCGCAGCAACGACAATTCCTGCCACAGCGGCATCGCGCTGACGGTCAGGCGAATCCCCAGCAGGTGCACACCCTGGTCACTCAGGCACCAGTCGAGGGCGGCGCGGATGTCTTCGCGCAGCGGCGCATAGCGGTCGATCCAGGGCTGGGTCGCGATCAGTTCCCAGTCGTCCCGCGCTTGGTCCATCAGTGCCAGGCAGCGTGCCGCGTGACGCTCACGGGTGTTTTCCAGTTCTTTGGCAACGCTGAGTTTTTCCAAGGCATACGTGCGGGTGATATCCAGCAGGCGATAGACCATCTCATCATCGCCGGCCTCCACATTCAGCAGTGACTTGGCCACCAACTGAGTGATCGACCCCAGCACCTCGGTCGGCGCGATGTGCTCCCCGGCAATCACCGCCGCAGCGCTGGCCAGGCTGAACCCGCCACGAAACACCGCCAGGCGCCGCAGACAAATTTGCTCGCACGGTGTGAGCAAATCAAAACTCCAATCCAGCGTCGCACGCAGGGTTTGCTGACGGGGCAGGGCGCTGCGCCGGCCACGGGTGAGCAGGCGAAAATTGTCTTCCATCTGCGCCAGCAAGCCCGGCAGGCCGAAGCGTTCAATTTGCGCTGCCACCAGTTCGATCGCCAGAGGAATACCGTCCAGGCGTTGGCAGATATCAATCGCCAACGGCAGTTCGGCTTCGCTGAGTTCAAAGCTTTCCTGATGGGACATCGCCCGCTCAATCAGCAATTGCAGTGCCGGGTAGCCCATCGCCTGGGCGCGGTTGCCGGTGGTGGGCGGGCAGGCCAGGGGTTCGAGGCGCTGCACTGACTCACCCTCGGCCCGCAATGCCTCGCGGCTGGTGGCCAGGATGTGCAACTCAGGCACATGGCGCAGCAGGGTTTCGCTGATCAGGGCGATGTCGTCGAGCAGGTGTTCGCAGTTGTCGATCACCAGCAGCAACTGGCGCTCGTGCAGGCTGTGTGCAAATACGGCCAGCGGTTCCTGCTCGGCGGTCTTGAGGTCGAGCAGGGCGGCGAGGTTGGGCAGGATCATCGACGGCGCGCTGAGCGGCGCCAGGTCCAGCAGGTGAATACCGTCGCGGTAATGCCCGATCAGCAATTCCGCGACCCGCAGTGCCACGGTGGTCTTGCCGATGCCACCTGCGCCGGTCAGGGTGATAAAGCGTTGCTGCGGCAGTTGCTGCACCAGTGCATCGATCAGCGCCTGGCGGCCGATCATCCGCGTACGGCGCAGTGGCAGGTTATGGCCCTGGCTTTGGGGGATGCCGTCGGTGGGTAGCGTCATCGGTTCGATGCTCAGTGGCGCAACAAAACTGTAACCACGCTGGGCCACGGTGACGATATAGCGCTGCCCGGCCTGGCCGTCGCCCAGCGCCTTGCGCAAGGCCGCCATATGCACTCGCAGGTTGCCGTCTTCCACCACGTTTTTGGGCCACACCCGCGCGATCAGTTCTTGCTTGCTCACCACATTGCCGGCGTGTTCCAGCAGGATCAGCAGGATCTCCACCGCTCGTCGCCCCAGGCGCAACGGACGACCGGCCTCCAGCACCAGGCGTTGGCGCGGGTGGATGCGGTAGGGGCCGAAATGCACGGCCTGGTCGCCGAGGTCGCTCATGGATGCCCATGCTCTGGGAAAAGTGTCAGGCCAGCATATTCCAGGCGTGTGCAGACCACTAGGCCGCGATCACTTGTGGTGTGTGACGCAGCGTGTGAAGCGATTGGCGATTTCGCCAGGTCATCGGGTTAACCCCTTCGCTGCGCGTGAACATATGGCAGAAGTGCGCCTGGTCGCAAAAACCGCACTCCAGGCTGATCTGCGTCAGGCTTAAGGAGGAACCGGTAATCAGCTCCTTGGCCCGTCGAATACGTTGTTGACGAATCCATTCCTGAGGCGACAGCCCGGTGGTGCACTTGAAGGCGCGAGAAAAATGGCTGCGCGACAGTGCACAGGCCTGGGCCAGGTCGGCGATCGCCAGGCTTTCGCCCAGGTTGGCGAGGATCAGTTGTTTGGCAATACGTTCGCGCCGGGGGCATAGGCCGCCGGTCGCGGGTAATCGGGGAGTACAGGACTCAAGTCGGGCCATGACAAATATCCGCAGTCGATGGGAGCGTTCCCGGTGAATGGAACCAGTGTAGATCGCTCCATTCTTGGCGCCGGACCGTCCGGCTGACGAGTTAATCGTTGTTAATTTCGTCAGGTTATGACGCAGAAAAGACAGCACAGATGTGCAATCAACGTGTCGATTGGCATGTTTATCTGGCGGCTTGAAAACCGTTTGGATAGCGCCATGAACCGCAACGACCTGCGCCGCGTCGACATGAATTTGCTGGTGATTTTCGAAGCGTTGATGTTCGAGAAAAACCTGACTCGGGTCGCCGAAAAACTCTTTATGGGCCAGCCTGCCGTGAGTGCAGCGTTGGGGCGGTTGCGGGATTTGTTCGATGACCCGTTGCTGTTGCGCAACGGGAGGGGCATGGAACCCACGCCACGCGCAGTGGCGATACTCAAGGAGCTGCAACCGGCCATGGACACCATTTCAGGCGCCGTCAGCCGCGCCAAGGATTTCGACCCTTCCAGCAGTTGTGCGGTGTTTCGTATCGGCCTGTCCGATGACGCCGAGTTTGGCCTGTTTCCGCCGTTGCTCAGCCAACTGCGCGAAGAGGCACCGGGGATTATCGTGGTGGTGCGCCGCGCCAATTACTTGTTGATGTCGGCATTGCTCGCCAGTGGCGAAATTTCGGTGGGGGTGAGTTACACCACCGAATTACCGGCAAATGCCAAGCGCAAGAAACTGCGGGATATTCCCTGCAAGGTGCTGCGCGGGGATCATGGGGTGGCGCCGTTGACCCTGGATGACTACTGCGAACGGCCGCATGCGATGGTGTCGTTTTCCGGGGATCTGAGCGGCAATATCGACCTTGATCTGGCGCGCATTGGCCGGGCGCGGCGGGTGGTGTTGGCGGTGCCGCAGTTCAGTGGGTTACGTGCGCTGTTGGCCGGGACGCAGATTATTGCGACGGTGCCGGATTATGCGGCGTGCGCATTGACCGAGGGCACCACCTTGCGTGCTGAAGATCCGCCGTTCGCCATCGATGCAGCGGAGTTGTCGATGGTGTGGAGCGGGGTGCACGACAATGATCCGGCGGAGCGTTGGTTGAGAACGCGTATAGGCGAGCATATGTCGCGGGTACTTTGACCGCGTCGGCCTGATGGCCGACACGGCGGTTTGGAGTGTTACTTATAGCGTTGCTCGAAGACCGCCACTTGCTCGGGCTTGATCAGCTCAAACGGCACCCAAACCTCGGATTCGATCGGCTGGCCCTTGATCATCCTGATCGCCGATTGCACCGCTTGGGTCGCCTGGGCCTTGGGGTCCTGGAATACCGATGCGGTGAGCAGGCCACGCTTGATCGCCGCCAGGCCGTCGGGCAGGCCATCGATGCCGATAATCGCCACATCGCCCTTGGCCTTGCCGGCTTGCTGCAACGCCATCGCGGCGCCGATAGCCATTTCATCGTTGTTGGCGACAATTGCGTCGAACTGCGTACCCGCCAACAGCCAATTGCTGGTCAGGTCCATGCCTTTGTTGCGTTGCCATTCGGCGCTTTGCTGTTCGACGATCTTGATGCCGGGAAAGTCCTTGAGCACTTGTTTGACGCCTTCGGTACGGTCATGGGTGGCGTTTTGTGCGAGGTCACCCATGATGATCGCCACATTGCCTTTGCCGCCGAGTTTCTCGGCGAGGTAGCGCATCTGCAATTGCCCGGCCTCGATGTCGTTGGAGGCTACGGTGATCACGCCTTTAGGCAGGGTGCGTTCGTCCGGGTGGCGGTTGACGTACACCAGTGGCGTCTTCGCGGCGACGGCTGCGCGGGTCATGTTGGCGGTGGCGGCGGTGTCCACCGGCAGTACGATCACCGCGTCGACCTTCTGGTTGAGAAAGCCTTCGACCTGGTTGAGCTGGCGCACCACATCGCCTTGAGCGTCTTCGAACTGAATCTGTACGTCCTGCTGCTTGGCGGCGGTCTCCAGGCCGTTGCGCACGTAGGTCATGAAGTTATCGTCAACCCGGGCAATGCTCACGCCGATGCGATAAGCGGCGAAGGTCCATTGGCTGAACAGCAGTAACAACGTGGCAACTATCAATGAATAGCGATGCATGAGGGTGTTCCTTTTATTGTTATAGGGTGAACGCTTGGCGGAAACGCTCCAATGCCAGTTCGCTGTCGCCACTGGCCCAGCCTTCCAGGCCGACCACGCCGGTGTAGCCCATGGCATGCAAGGCCTTGGCAATGGCAGGATAGTGAATCTCGCCGGTGCCAGGCTCCTTGCGTCCAGGTACGTCGGCTACCTGGATTTCACCGATAGAAGAGCCCGCGCGTTGGATCAGTTCGATCAGGTTTCCTTCGCCGATCTGCGCGTGGTACAGGTCCAGGTTCATCTTCAAGTGCGGACTGCCCACCGCTTCGATCAGTGCTAGGGTGTCGTCGGCGCGGGCGAACGGGGTGCCGGGGTGGTCGACTTCGGTATTGAGGTTTTCCAGCAGGAACACGCGGCCCGCGTCTTCGCCCAGGCGGGCGATTTTTTCCAGGGTCTTGCAGGCACTCAGCCACATGCGGCCTGTCGTTTGAGTGACGGGCTGCACCGGTAAGCCTTGGTCGCCCAGGCCGGTGCCATGCAGGTTGAGGCTGGGGCAGTTCAGGCGCTCGGCCACGCCCAGGGATTCGCGGGCGCTGTCGAGTAGTTGCCGGATACCGTCGGAGTCGATGAAATTGCCGCTGATATAGCCGGTCATGGAGGTGAAGTCCGCGCCGGTGGCCGCGAGTGCGGCGATATCCTTGTTGGTCCAGTTCCAGATTTCAGCACTGAAACCCAGCGCATGGATGCGTTTGACGCGTTCGACGAAGGGCAGGTCGAGGAACACCATCTCGGCACTGATCGCCAGCTTGAAGGGGACAAAGCTCATGCGCGGGCTCCTTGCACGGCCACCGGTTTGCCTTGCTCGAATGACTCGATGCAGGCGCGGGCAATCGCCAGGGCGGCGCGTGCATCTTCGCCGCTGGCCAGGGGCTTGGCACCGGTGCGCAGGCAGTCGACAAAGTGGTTGAGCTCGGCGATATAGGCGTCGCGCAGCAGGTCGGTGTCCATGCGCTGGGTATCGGCCTGGATGCCGTGGGCAAGGTAACGCACCAGGTCGGAGTCGTTGAGGCTGCCCATGGTCAGCATGCCCTCGCTGCCGAACACTTCGCCGCGCACATCGTAGCCATACACCGCCTGGAAGTTGGCCTCGGCGGTGGCAATCGCACCGTTGTCGAAACGGATCGCGACCACGGCGGTATCGAGGAAACCTTTGCTTTTGTAGGCGGGTGCGATCAGCGCGTCGGCCATCACGTAGACCTGCACCGCCTCGGCGCCGGGGTTGAGGTAGCGCAGGGTGTCGAAGTCGTGGATCAGGGTTTCCAGGAAAATCACCCACTGCGGCGAGGCGGCGGGGTTATTCAGTGCCGGGTCGCGGGTCAGCGAGCGCAACAGCTGTGGTGTGCCGATGCGGCCGGCAGCCACGTCGAGGTGGGCGGTACGGAAGCTTTTGGCGAAACGCCGGTTGAAACCGACTTGCAGCGGCACGCGGGCATCGGCGGCGGCCGCGATGGCGCGGTCGGCCTCGTCCAGGGTGATGGCCATGGGTTTTTCGCAGAAGATCCCCTTGCCGGCGCGGGCGGCGCTGATTACCAATTCGGCATGGCTGCGGGCGGGGGCGGCAATGAGTACGCCGTCGATATCCAGGTCGTCTAACAACTGCTGTGGTTCGGTGTAGACCTTGTCCACGCCCAATTCAGCCGCGAGGCGTGCAGCCTGGCCGGGGGTGGGGTCGGCAATGGCGGTCAGGCTGGCGCCGGGGATGTGCCGGGCGGCGGTGAGGCCGTGGAAGCTGCCCATGCGACCGGCACCGATCAAACCCAGGCGGATGTTCTGTGTACTCATGAAATGACCCCTTCTTATTGTTGGCCTCAGGACGTTCCTGATCGGCAGAGGGGAAAAAGCAAACGCTATGCCAATTTATAAGTTGTTTATATTCAATAAGTTATAAAAAATCATAAACAAAATGTGTTCATTTTTATGACATGTCTATACTGACATGTCGAAAATATGAACATGGATACTCCTGATGACCCCGGCCCCCATGGCGTTCAGCGTACAAGACCTCGATTACCTGACGGCCCTGGGACCTGCGGCGCTGAATGACGGTCCCGTCGCCGTGCTGGAACGGGCGTGGCGCGATTGCCTGGCCGGCCAGGTCGAACGCCCGGCCGATGTCCGGCAGGTGATCTGGGATTCGTGGCGGCGCAGTGTCGAGGCCGGTATCGATCCCAATGACAACCAATATCGTTTTGTCGCCCCCCAAGCCTTGGCTGCTGCCCTGGCGACTCACCGCGTGCTGATCGCTGCCGCTGCGCAAGTGATGCAGGGCTTGCTGGCCTACAACCCTCGGGGCCATATCAACCTCACCGATACTGACGGCACCACCCTGTACTTTTGCGGGTTGGATATCACGCCGGTCGGTAGCCGCTTGCTGGAGTCGGTCCAAGGCACCAACTGCACCGGGCTGGCCCTGGCCGAAGACCACTTGGTGTATGTGCTGGCCGAGGAAAATTTCGGCAGCGGTTTGCGCCAACGCCGCATGCATTGCGCCGCTGCGCCGATCAAAAATGCCCAGGGCCAGACCTTGGCCATGCTGACCCTTACCGCCGAGCCCGGCTGGTTTCACTTTCATACCCTGGGCACCGTACAAGCGGCGGCCGAAGCGGTATCGCGGCAGATGGCGCTTCAGGCACTATTGGAAGAACAGCAAGCCGTGCTCGAAGTGCTCAACGAAGGCCTGGTGGTGTTGGATGAGCGTGGCTGCATCAAGGCGCTCAACCGCTACGCTCGGCAATTGTTCGGGGTCGGTTTGGAGTTGCTCGGCAGCCCGTTCCAACGCTTGGGCCGCAGCGAGTTGAGTGACGCTATCCTGCTGCGCGGCGGGGAGGCGGTGCGCGACCTGGATTGCACCTTTCATTTGCAGGATCGCAGCCAGCTCGCCTGCCTGGTTTCGGTGTGCCCGCTGGATCAGGGTGGGGTGATCGTGTCGCTGCGGGAGAATCGGCGTATTCGCGAAATCACCCGACGCATCATCGGCACCCAAGCCAGTTACACCTTCGAAACCATCCAGGGTCATTCGCGGGCGATCCAAGACGCGCTGCACTTGGGGCGCATCGCCAGTCGCAGTGATTCCACCACCTTGATCCTCGGGGAAAGTGGTACCGGTAAGGAGTTGTTCGCCCAGGCGATTCATAACGGCAGCGAGCGCAATAAGGGCCCGTTTGTAGCGGTCAACTGCGGCGCGATTCCCCGGGATCTGGTGCAAAGTGAATTGTTCGGCCATGTCGAGGGCGCCTTCACGGGGTCGGCCCGTGGCGGCTCGGCGGGTAAGTTTGAATTGGCTGATGGCGGGACCATTTTTCTGGATGAGATTGGCGACATGTCGTTCGACGCCCAAGTCAGCTTGCTTCGGGTTTTGCAGGAAGGTGAAGTCACCCGTGTGGGCGCGAAAAACTCGCGTCAGGTGGATGTGCGCATCATTGCGGCGACCCACCGTAACCTGAGCCAGGCGGTGGCCGAGGGCGCGTTTCGTGAAGACCTTTATTACCGGCTTAACGTGCTGAACCTGACCGTGCCACCGCTGCGCATGCGCCGTGAAGATATCCCGCTGCTGGCACGGCATTTTCTTGGCCGCTGCGCGCGTTCGCTGCGTAAATCGGTGCAGGGTTTTTCGCCTGAAGCGTTGGAGCTGCTGTCGGCTTACGCTTGGCCGGGCAATGTGCGCGAATTAGAAAACAGTATCGAGCGGGCGACCAATCTGGCGATGGGTGAGCTGATCCAGCCTGCGGATTTGCCGTTGGAAACCAAGCCGCGAGCAGCGCAGCGCCTATACGAACCTCAGCCCGCGCAGGACCTGAGCAGTCATGAAATGAACGCCATCGTCGCCGCGCTCAAGGACACTGGCGGCAATATCCGCCTGGCCGCCCGGCAACTGAAGGTGTCGCGCGGCGGGCTGTACAACAAGATGAGCCGGTTTGGCTTGAGTGCCGGGGACTTCAGGAGGCTGTGAGGCTGTCAGTCTTGCAGGTTTTCCGACGTCACGATTCGCGGCGGTATGTACACACGATGTCGCGCAGGATCGAATGCTTCTGCGGTCTGTAATTCCACCAGCAATTCCACCAATGCCGTCGCCGTCTGGCGCGGCTGTGAATCCATCGCCACATCGATCAAGCCTTGGCTCAGGGCCTGGCGCGACAGCGGCGTCGATTCCTGCAGGATGCAACACAGCGCCGGCCGCTTGGGCAGTTGCGCCAGGGCGCTGATGATCCCATCACCGCCGCCGCCCACCACGCACAGGCCGCGCAGGTCGCTGTGACGGCTGATCAGGTCAAGGGTGGCCTCTTCGGTGATGTCGCAATTGTCCAGATTGATTAGCGGCTCCAGGGGTTTTAGCCCGGGTGCGTGCTCGGCCAGGTAGCTGTGCAAGCCTTCGACCCGCGCCTGATGGCCGAGGAAGCGGTGGCCACCCAGCAAAATTCCCACACTGCCTTTACGCGCACCGCAGGTCCGCGCCAGCAACCAGCCCATGGTGCGCCCGACCACATGGTTGTCCTGGCCCACATAGGGCTCGGCGGCGTGTTCGTGGATATCGGAGAGCAGGGCGACCACGGGCACGCCGGCTTCGCGGATCTGTGCGAGGGTGGCGTTGATCAGCGGATGGGCAAAGCTGACCACCGCGAGTGCATCGCACTGCACCGCCAATTGTTCGATCTGCGTCACGATGGCGCTGGGCGTGCGATCGACAATGTATTCGAACTGGCACGTCAGGTTGGCGGTGGCGTGATGCTGCGCCGCATCGCTGATCGACTGGGCCAGATTGGCGTAGAACGCTTGGGCGGTGCCCAACAACAGGATGCCGAAACGGTAAGTCGGGCGACGTTCGCGAATACGCTGGCCGATCAGTCGCGCGGCAAAGTAACCCACCGCTTCGGCGGCCTGGAACACTTGCTCGGCCGTGTCCGGATTCACCGGTGCACGCGCGTTCAAGACCCGGTCGACGGTGGCCACACTGAGCCCGGCGTAAGCGGCAACGGTGGAGATGGTTGGGCGTTTATTGTTGTTCATGGCTGGCCCCTAAGCGTCTTGATAGAAAACTATCAAGCCCCGCTGGGCCTGGATGATAGCTTGATAGGGAATGGATTCAAGGCCTTGAGGGTGATTTAACCGCTCTCTATATTTTCTCTCGCAACGCACCTGAATCTGACGCTTGCGGAGAACAATAACAATGCCTGAACACACCGCTCATCCCGCCCGGCGCGACTACAGCCTCACGGGTCCCGAAGCCGCCCGCGCGGCCGAAAAAGGCCTGGTCTCGGCCAGTTGGTACCAGTCGCCCATTTCCCGCAAACGCATGAAAGAACTGATGCAGCGCCGCGACGGCCCGGCCTTGCTCGACACGGCTATTTGGGTACTGGCGTTACTCGCCACCGGCTTGGGCGGCTACTGGTTCTGGGGCTCCTGGGCCTGCGTGCCGTTCTTCCTGGCCTATGGCGTGCTGTACGGCACCGCGTCCAATCCGCGTTGGCACGAAACCGGTCATGGCACCGCGTTCAAGACCCGCTGGATGAATGACGTGCTGTACCAGGTGGCCAGTTTCATGTGCATTTTCGAACCCCATGTATGGCGTTGGAGCCACGCCCGGCACCACACCGATACCATCGTCGTCGGCCGTGACCCGGAGATTGTCGAGCCGCGTCCGCCCAGCCTGCTGATGATGTTCCTCAGCGTGTTCAACCTGCCTCTGGCATGGAAGACCTTCAGCGGCGTGGCGCGTCACGCAATGGGTCAGATGAGCGCCCAGGAGCAGGACTTTATCCCCGAATCCGAGTGGCCCAAGGTGTTCCGTACCGCGCGAATCTGGGTCGGGATTTATGCGCTAGTCATCGGTACCGCGTTGTACCTGCACAGTTGGTTGCCGTTGATGCTGGTGGGCCTGCCGAGTGTCTACGGTGCCTGGCTCGGCTACCTGTTCGGCCTTACCCAGCATGTGGGCTTGGCCGAAGATGTGCTCGACCACCGCAGCAATTGCCGCACCATCTACATGAACCGCGTGCTGCGCTTTATCTACATGAACATGAACTACCACCTCGAACACCACATGTATCCGATGGTGCCGTACCACGCCCTGGCGCAACTCCACGAAGAGATTCGCAGCGACTGCCCGCCGCCGTACGCCAATCTGTTTGAGGCCTACAAGGAAATCATTCCGACGATCTGGAAGCAGCGCAGCGACGCGACCTATTTTGTGCAGCGCCCTGTGGGCCAACGTGCTGAACCCGTCGCGAATACCCCGGTGCATGCCGAAGCCACTGCTGGCTGATTCCCCACCCAACAACAAGAGAAGCTGCCATGAACGATCAATGGATCGATGTCTGCGCCGTGGGCGAAATAGAGGAAGAAGACGTGATGCGCTTCGACCATGGGCCGCACACCTACGCGGTGTTCCGCTCCGCCGACAATGAGTTTTTTGCCACTGCAGGCCTGTGCACTCACGAAAAAATCCACCTGGCCGACGGCCTGGTCATGGACCACGTGATCGAGTGCCCCAAGCACAACGGGCGCTTTGATTACCGCTCTGGCAAGGCCCTCGGTGCGCCGGTGTGCGTCAACCTCAAGACCTACCCGGTACGGGTCGAAGCGGGGCGGGTGTTGCTCGCCGTCACGGCTTGATGATGAACGCACCTCTGATAATCGTCGGGGCCGGCCATGCCGGTGGCCGTGCGGCGCTGACCTTGCGTGACGAAGGCTACGCCGGGCGCCTGATCCTGATCGGCGATGAAGCGCATTTGCCCTACGAGCGGCCGCCGCTGTCCAAAGGCCTGTTGCAGGGCACGATGGACCTGGCGGGTTGCAGCCTGTGCGACAGCGCCCGGCTTGCCGAATTGGGTGTTGAACACATCGCAGGTAACCCCGTCAGCCGGTTGGAGCCGCAGCAACACCGCCTGCAACTGGCCGATGGGCAGTGGCTGCCCTACGCCGGTTTGCTGTTGGCGACCGGGGGCAGGGCACGGCGTTTACCTCAGGAGCAGGCGAATGTGCTTTATCTTCGCACCCACGACGAAGCGTTGGCCCTGCGCGCGGCCTTACGCCCCGGCACACGGCTGGTGATTGTCGGCGGTGGGTTTATCGGTCTGGAAGTGGCGGCGACCGCCCGCAGCCTGGGGTGCGAGGTCACGCTGCTCGAAGCCGGGCCACGACTGGCGGGGAGAGTGCTGCCGCCCGTTATTTGCGAGGCGTTGTTGAATTTGCATCGAGAACAGGGTGTGGATGTACGCTTGAACGTGGCACTGGAGTCCATCCATGCCGACGCCGTGCAACTGATGGACGGGCAGGTTCTGGCGTGCGACCTGGTGGTGGTCGGCATCGGCATGCAACCCAATATCGAACTGGCCGCCGCGGCGGGGCTGGAAGTGGGGCAGGGCATTCGCGTCGACGCGCAGTTGCGAACCAGCGCGCCAAATATCTACGCGGCAGGCGACGTTTGCGAATTTCGCCTGGATGGCCTGTACCAACGCCAGGAAACCTGGCGCAACGCCGAGGCCCAGGGGCGGCATGCAGCCCTGAATCTGTTGGGACGTGAATTGCCGTTCGAGGCGATCCCCGGTTTCTGGTCCGACCAGTACGACTGGGGCTTGCAGACGGTTGGGGGGATCACCCCTCTGATGGTCAGCCGCCCACTGTCGAACGGTGGCTTGCTGCTGTTCTACCTTGATGCCGATCACCGTTTGCAAGGCGCCTGCGGCTGGGCACCCGGCAACAGCGTGGCCAAGGACATCAAGCTGTGTGAACGCCTGATCACCGCTTCTATCCCGTTGAACGAGGCCAACTTGGCGGACCCTGACCTGTCCCTTAAACACTTGCTGCGAGGCTGATATGCGCCAATTCCTGGTATTCCAATCCCTGTGGGCCATGCAAACCGAGCCGGGCTCCCTCGAAGCGCAGTTGGACCGGATCGCCGCCGCCGGGTTTGACGGCATCACCGACCATTACTGGAAGCCCGCCGATGTTGCGCGACTGCACGCCGCCGCCAAGGCCAGGGGGTTGCAGATCGAAGGTCAGCTGTTCCCGCAAAGCGTGGATGACCTGGCCGCCGCGCTGGATGTGATCAGCCGCTACGGGTGTCACCACCTGACCCTGCAAGCCGATGTGCGACCGCGCACTCAGTCTGAAGCAGCCAAGCTGGTCGAAGGTTGGCAGCGCTTGGCCGAGCAGGTCGACTTTCCGGTCCTGCTGGAAACCCACCGTTACCGTCTCACCAACGACCTGCTGTTCACCCTCGACCTGCTGGCGCAAATGCCCGATTTGAAACTACTGGCGGATTTGTCCCACTACGTCGTCGGTCGCGAGTTGCCCGAACCTGGCGCGGCCGAGGACGACGAGCAGATACGCACGATCCTGCGCCACAGCTGGGGTTTTCATGGTCGAGTGGCGAGCAGCGAACAGGTGCAGGTGTCCCTGGATTTCCCCCAGCATCAACCTTGGGTCGACCGCTTTACCGATTGGTGGCGCTACGGAATCGAAGACTGGTTGGCCCGCCCCGACACGCCGCAGAGCCTGTCCTTCACCTGCGAATTGGGCCCGCCACCCTATGCGATCACCGGCGCGGACGGCCGTGAAATCAGCGATCGCTGGGCCGAGGCGCTTAAAATGCAGGCGCTGATTCGCGGGGTGTGGCAGAGCTGTCAGAGATGATCTGCTAATCTGCGCGGGTTCAATCTCGCCCTTAGCCTGTGGACTTTCATCATGAAGACATGCCCTGTTCAGTCGTCCCTTGAACCGCAGTCCGTTTGTAATCCGATCACCAGCAGCGCGATTTTCATGGTTGCGACCTTAGCCCCCGACAATCTCGACGCCGTTCGCGCCTGGTGCGCCGACATCGCCGGGCTGGTGCGTTCGGTGGGTAAGCGAGTGCCGGCGGGTAACCTCACCTGCGTTTGCGGGTTTGGTTCGGATGCATGGGACCGCCTATTCGGCGCACCGCGTCCGGCAGCGCTGCACCCGTTTCGGGAGTTCGGCGTAGAAGGGCGCAAGGCTCCGTCGACCCCGGGTGACATCCTGCTGCATATCCGCGCCGACCAGATGGACCTGTGCTTTGAACTGGCGACCCAATTGATGGCCGCCTTGGGCGACAGCGTGAAGGTGGTGGATGAAGTCCAGGGTTTCCGCTACTTCGATATGCGCAGCATCATCGGTTTTGTCGACGGCACCGAGAACCCGGTGGGGCGCAAGGCGGTGGGCTTCACCATCGTCGGCGATGAAGACCCTGAGTTCAGCGGCGGCAGCTACGTGCTGGTGCAGAAGTACTTGCACAACATGACTGCCTGGAACGGCCTGACCGTGGAAGCCCAGGAGAAGGTAATCGGGCGTACCAAACTGTCGGACATCGAATTGGACGACGAGACCAAGCCGAGCAACTCCCACAGCGCGCTGACCACCCTCACCCAGGACGGTGAAGAAGTGAAGATCTTGCGCGATAACATGCCCTTTGGCCGCCCAGGTGCCGGGGAATTCGGCACCTACTTCATCGGCTACGCGCGTTCACCGGAGCCGCTGGAGCAGATGCTGGAAAACATGTTCGTCGGCCGCCCCGTCGGTAACTACGACCGCTTGCTGGACTTCAGCACGGCGGTCACCGGCGGCCTGTTTTTCGTGCCTTCGGCCGACCTGCTCGAAGCCCTGGCCGACCGCGAAGCTACGGCTTAACTCAACAGCCCGGTGCTGACCGCCACAATCAGAAAGACTCCGAGCAGCGCGCGGTAGATCACGAAAGGCCAGGTGGAGAACCGCTCCAGGAACTTCATCAGGCCCCAGATCGCAAAGAACGCCGAGACGCTGGCGACCACCAGACCGAAGATCAAGTGCGGCCAGGCGTGGGCGGGCATGTCGGCGTGCAGCAGCGCTGACAGCTCTTTCAAACCGGCGAGGGCGATGGCGGGCAGGCCCAGCAGGAAGGAAAAACGCGCAGCTTCTTCACGCTTGAAGTTGAGGAACAGCGCAGCGGTCAGCGTGGAGCCCGAACGCGATACACCTGGAATCAACGCACCAATCTGCGCAACGCCCACAATCAACGCATCGCGCAGGCGCATTTCACTCACTTCACGGGTGTGGCGCGCACGCAGCTCGGCGACTGCCAGCAACACCGCCATGACCACACAGGAAATGCCGATCACCATCAGGCCGCGCAACGGCGAGTTGCAGGTATTCAGGGTCGAGGACAAGGCCAGGCCTGCGATGCCAATCGGGATGGTCGCCAACACAATTGCCACCGCCAACTTGAACCAGCGGTCGTTGTAGTCACCTCGGCGCACCGCGCTGATGCTGCCGGTGGTCACCTGGCGTACATCGCGCCAGAAGTAACTGACCACCGCCGCCAGCGCCGCCAATTGCATGGCTGCTGAAAACGCCGAGCCAGGGTCTTGCCAGCCGAGCAGCGCCGGTACCACACGCATGTGGGCCGTGGAGGACACCGGCAGTAGCTCGGTGATGCCCTGGATCACGCCCAGGATGAATATCTGCAGGTAATCCAGGGAGGCAAAGCCCACATCCAAGCCGGCGGAACAGACGTTGGTCAAAATAGGTGTCCTTGAGAAAAAGGTGGAAGCTAACGAAGTTTATTCTAAATGTTTCAGGATTTTGGGCGGGACACGACAAATCCGCAACCGGTTCAGCAAATAGAAAGGTTATGCAATGTATTGGCCTGCGCCAGGGTTTTGTGAACAATGGCGCCCTGCGTTTTTTGACCGAGAGCCCCATGCCTGAAACCACCGTCGAACTGATCCAGACTGGCCCTGAAGAGGCTGAGCTGATTCGCAACCTTTACCAGTATTACGCCTACGAGTCCTCGGACTGGGAGCAAGAAGATGTAGACGCGGATGGCCGTTTCTATATTCATGACGAACATTTGGCCCGCTACTGGCAAGACCCGCAATGGAGCGCCAACCTGCTGCTGGTCGATGGCTTTATCGCCGGGTTCCTGTTGATCGAAGGCAGCGAGTTACCGGGTATGGACGCCCTGGAGTTGGCTGACCTGTTTATTCTCAAGCGTTATCGCCGCAAGGGTATAGGCCGTGCCATTGCTACCCAAGTGCTGTGCAGTGGTGAGGCCAATTGGTTGGTGCGTTTCTATGACCAGGATGAAGTGTCCCAGGCGTTCTGGCGTTCGGTGCTGGATAACCTGCCGCGCCCGGTGCAGACGATCGAGCTGGAGGATGATCCGCAGTTGGTGAGTTACTTGATTACGCGGGCGGCGTTGCATTAACAGCCTGCTCATTGCCTGAGGGGGCATAGGTATTTACACCTGGTTTTTATGGCTTGTGAGTACATATCCGTTGTTTGGGTAACGGCGGCTATTGGTTTCGCCCTTACGGCGACTCACTTTGGAAAAGCCCCAAAGTAAGCAAAGGGCTCTTGCCCCACCACTCGGCACCTCGCTGTGGCTCGGTGCCGAGTGGTGGGGCAAGAGCCCTTTGCTTACTTTTGGGGCTCTTTTCCAAAAGTGACCCGTTGTAAGAGCGGAACCAATAGCCGCCATGACCCAAACAACGGATATGTACTCAGCAAACCAGCACACCCTCTAGAACCCAAAGCATAAGAAAGATGTGTAGAGACCGATGCTTACCGGTACGAAACCGGATTCGTATCGATTACCCGGTGTACGCCAGCTAATCACACCACCCGCAACACAATCTTGCCAATATGATCCCCGCCTTCCATCCGGGCATGAGCCTGATCAGCCTCGGTGTAGCCAAACACCTGGTCGATCATCGGCAGGCAACGCCCCGCCGACAGCACCGGCCACACATGTTCACGCAGTTGGTCGGCGATGGCCGCTTTCTCATCCCGGGTGCGCGCACGCAGCAGCGAGCCGGTGATGACCGCGCGTTTGGCCATGATGGTCAGCAGGTCAACCTCATTGGCCTTGGCGCCGCCGAGGAAGCCCAGCATCACCAGGCGCCCGTCCATGCCCAGGGCCTTGAGATTGTTGTTGAGGTACGAGCCACCCATGATGTCGAGAATCACATTCACACCCTGGCCGCCGGTTTTCTCGGCGATGACCTCGGCGAAATCCTGCTCGCGGTAGTTGATCGCTTCAGCGCCCAAGGCGCGGATGGCGGCGCATTTGTCTTCGCTGCCGGCGGTGGCAAACGCTTCGATACCGAACTCACGGCACAGCATCAAAGCGGTAGTGCCGATACCGCTGGTGCCGCCATGGATCAGCACGCGCTGGCCTTTGTGTGCGCCACCCATGCCGAACAGGTTGGCCCACACGGTGAAGAAAGTTTCCGGAATCGCCGCAGCTTGAATCCACTCCATTCCATCAGGGAGCGGCAGCGCCTGACTGGCGGGCACCACGCAATATTGCGCGTAGCCGCCGCCGTTGGTCAGGGCGCAGACCCTGTCGCCCACGCGGTATTGCGTCACGCCATCGCCCAGCGCAATCACCTCACCGGCCACTTCCAGCCCTGGAATCAGGCTCATACCCGGCTTCATCGGGTACTTGCCTGCGCGTTGCAACGCGTCGGGGCGGTTAACCCCGGCGGCGTGCACCTGAATCAGGATCTCGCCGGTAGACGGGGAGGGCAGCGGTACCTGTCGTGGCTTCAACACCTCTGGGCCGCCAGGGGTGGTGATTTCAATCAGGGTCATTTCTTGAGGAAGAGGCATTTGAACATTCCTGTAGCGATGAACGTATGGGGTGGGACCGTGGCCAGCAGTCGGCGGTGCTGAGTATTTCTCTATGGCGCCCAGCATACCGAGAACCGCTGATGCAATAATGCTGCGATTACACTGCATTGCGATGCAAATGTGCATCAAGAGGGGCGAAGATGAATTGGGATGATGCACGGGTGTTCCTGGCGGTGTGTCGTGAGTCGACGCTACGTGGCGCTGCGCGTGTGCTGGGGGTGGACCAGGCCACCGTTGGTCGGCGTATCAACGCCCTGGAAAAATCCCTGAGTGCGACATTGTTTTTGCGCACCTCCGAGGGCTATGTGCTGACCGCTGTCGGTGAAGCCGCCTTGCTCTCGGTGGAAAAAATGGAGCGCTCAGCCTTGGACCTGGAGCGCCAGATTCAAGGCTTGGATGATCGCCTGACCGGTACTGTACGGGTCAGCACCACCGACTCAATGGCCATCGACTTCCTGATCCCGGCCATTGCCTGCCTGCACGACAAACACCCAGATGTACGCGTGCAACTGGATGCCTCCACCCAGATTCTCAGCCTGGCCAAGCGCGAAGCCGATATTGCCGTGCGCAACACTCGCCCAGACAACCCCGACCTGATCGCCCGCCGTATCGCCCGCTGGCCAGTGGGCCTGTTTGCATCCCAAACCTATATTGATCGTCATGGCGTGCCGCAGCCCGGCAGCCTGTTTGAAGGCCATGATCTGGTGGTCTATCAACCGCACCTGCAAAGCCAAAAGGACATGACCCTGGTCTGCGAACCCTTGGGGCGTGGGCGCATTGTTGCGGCGCTGAGTTCCAGCCTGTTGGTGCGCCGCTCCATTGCCGCCGGCCTGGGTATCGGCGAGATTCCACTGCATATCGGCGAGCGGGATGGGTTGGTGCGCCTGTGGCCAGAGCGCACCCGGCCACTGCCCTACGACGTATGGCTGGTGACCCACGCCGACTTGCGCCACACCGCGAGGGTTCGGGTGGTGATCGATGAAATCGTCGCGGCGTTTGCCGGTACAGGGGATTAAGGTCAGCACAGGCTTGCAAGCCCGAGGACACCTCAACGGACACAATCGATGTCGCTCATTTTTTTAGGACGTCGTTTATGAACGCATCAAAAAGTCAGGACCTCGGGCTGCTGTTTCTACGGGGCAGCGCAGGGCTGTTTTTGCTGTGGGTGCACGGCTTACCCAAACTGCTGCATTACAGCGAACAGTTGGCGTTGATCGAAGACCCGTTCCACCTCGGTGCCCACATCACATTGTTGCTGGCGATTTTCGCCGAAGTGTTGTGTCCGCTGCTGATCATCGCCGGGGTGATGGTGCGCCTGGCGTGCTTGCCGATCCTGTGTGTATTGCTGGTGGCATTGCTGGTGGTGCATCCAGAGTGGAGCTTGTTTGAGGGGCAGTTCGGCTGGTTGTTGTTGATCATTTTCACCAGCCTGCTGATCAGTGGGCCGGGTCGTTTGGCCCTCAGCCAGCGTTTTTCCTGACAAAAAAAGGCCGGGCAAGCCCGGCCAAATAAGGAGAGCGTGTTTCAGCGGTTCAGGAACGCCAGCAGGTCTTCATTCAGCGCCTGAGCGTGTGTGACGGCAAAACCGTGCGGTGCATCCTTGTAGACCTTCAGCTCTGCACCCTTGATCAGCTGTGCCGCCACTTTGCCGGTGGTCTCGAACGGTACGATCTGGTCGCCATCACCGTGGATGACCAGGGTCGGCACGTCGATCTTGGCCATGTCCGGGCGGAAGTCGGTTTGCGAGAAGGCGGTAACGCAATCCACGGTGGATTTGAGCGAGGCCTGCAGGGCGATTTGCAAGGTCTGGGTCAGCACGCCTTCGGAGACGGTCTGGCCCTTGTTGAGGCCGAAGAATGGGGCATTGAAGTCGGCGATGAACTGCGCGCGGTCCTTCAGCAGCCCGGCCTTGATACCGTCGAACACTTCGGTCGGCACGCCCTGCGGGTAATCCGGTTTCTGGCCGAAGATCGGGGTGACGGCACCCAGCAGCACCAGGCCGGCGACACGCGCGCTGCCATGATTTGCGATATAGCGTGTCACGTCGCCGCCACCCATGGAGAAGCCCACCAGGGTCACGTCTTTGAGGTCCAGGTGTTCGATCAACTGGGCGATATCGTCGGCGAAGGTGTTGTAGTCGTTGCCGGTCCACGGCTGGTCCGAGCGGCCAAAGCCACGGCGGTCAAACGCGAGGGTGCGAAAGCCACGGCTGCTCAGGTATTCCATCTGGTATTCCCACATGTCGGCATCCAGCGGCCAGCCATGGCTGAACAGCACGGGCTTGCCGCTGCCCCAGTCCTTGAAATAGATCTGTGTACCGTCTTTGGCAACGAATGTGCTCATGGAAAACTCCTTGGAGGGTGGGCAAAAAAGCTCAGCCTCACTATTGCGGTAAACCGGACGAAGGGCTTGTATGGGTGTGCTCGGTTGGGCTTACCAACTGAACTTCAGCTCCACACCCAAGTAATTACTGTCATCGCCACCGGCATCGCGCAGGGTCTTGCCCACCGCGTAATGCACCGCTTCGACAGCGCCGGTGAGGTTGGGGGTAAAGCTGTAGTCGGTGCGCAGTTGGGTGTAGGCGCCCGTCCAGCGATCACCCTGGCCGGCGGTTCCGGCAACGGGCACATTCGGCTGGGTGTACACCGCGTCGCTGGTGGTTTGGCGCCAGAGCAGGCCGACGGCGGTTTGCACGCTTAGCTTGTCGATGGGCTTGACCGTGATTGACGGCTTTACGTGGATAAGGTTGCTGTAGCCCGTGTACCCCGCCAGAGAGAAGTAGTAACCGTTGGGGAACAGCGGATTGAAGGTGCCGACGGTGCCGTCACCGGCTTTGCGGTCGCCCGAGGCGATATCCAGTTGCAGGCCAAGTCGCGGTTTCCAGGCCAGGCTGTCGAAGGTATAGCCCGTGCGGCTGCCGCCCGCCCAGGCGCGAATAGTCTTACTGCCCACGGAGCCGCTTTGCAGCATGGCTTCGATGTCCCAGTCGAACCCCATTGCCGCGCCGGCCAAGCGTGTATCGAGCAGGTGGCGGGTCTCATTGCCGTCGGCGTCCAGGTAATGGGCGGCGCTGCGTTCGTAAACGCCGTAGTAGGCCGACAGCTCATTCTTGCCGTCCACCAGCCGCTCGACCCGCAGCATATGAAAGCGCAAGTCGCCGTTGGATTTATCGTCGAAGTGTCGATCATCCTGGTACTGCACCGGCTGGCTGGCGAGGCCGATAAAGCGCCAGTTGGACGTCTCCCAATCGGCCCACAACGCATCAAAGGACTGCCGCACATTCGGGCCGTCCCGTGAGGAGATGAAACGCTGCAGGTCGAAGGCAAAATCCTGGCGCCCGGCACGCGCCTTGAGAGTGCCGGAGTTGAAGGTTTTAACGTATTCGGCAAATGCCAGGCGCAGGTCGAGGCGGTTCTGGTCGGCGCTGCTGACAGATGTCTTGTCGTAGGCCCGCGCATCCTCTAGCTGAGTGAACACTCGCCAGTTCTCGTTCAAGTGCAGGTCGGCGTGCACCTGGAAGCGCTGGATCAAATAGCTATCACGTTTCACGTTCTTCACGCCGAAACCGCTGGCGTCGTTCACCTCGAAACGCTCGCGTAGCGTCGCGCCCAGAGACAGGTAGGTGAACGGATTGGCACTGGACAGCGGGATGTACTTCAAGTTATCCAGCGGTTGTGTGCGCAACGCAGGGTTTTGCAACACCGACCAGTCTTCCTGCCAGCGGTTGGTCATGATGACCGGTCGCGTCGGTTGATCGTCAGCGTGGACACTGCCCGCGAGCAGTGGCCACAGCACGGCCAGGCCCCAGCCTTTGCGGCGAGTCATTGGCAGGCGCTCACTTGGCTGCGTTGAGTTGGTGAATCTCCGCGACGTAACCGCCCGGGAACTCAACCAATGCACTGCGCCGGCCTTTGCTCTCGAAGGCAGGCACTAACACGTTGGCGCCGGAACCGGTGGCTTTGCCCAGCGTGGTGGTCAGGTCAGTCACCTGGTAACCGGTGGTCTCATGGCCGAAGGGGTAGGGCAGTTGACCATTAGTGACCAGCACCGCCATACGCCCGAACGGCGACTCAATATCGACGCGACGGTAGGTACCGCCGGCTTGGCCGATATCGACGGCGGACGCATGTTTATCATCGGCCAGAACTTTGCCATGGGAGAAACCCAGGAATGATTTGATAAAAGTGTCCGCACGGTCGGCGGAGAGGTATATGCGGTTTTCCGGTACGGTCTGGAAGGGCGCGTAGTCCGGGGTCTTGGTGTGCCAGTAAAGTTGCATATTCACGCCGCCTGGCCACTGCACCACGGCATCACGCCCGATCGGATCAGGGAAGTCGCTGACGATCACCGATGCACCGTTTTCCCGGGCAGCCTTGAGCGCGACGTCCATGTCCTTGACCAGGTAACCGTTACGCTCCTGGCCAAAGGGATGCGGGATCGGGGTGGTAAAACCGAACAGCGACACCGTGCCTGCGGGCGTCTGCAGCAATTGCGAGGTCGTGCTGCTGGGCACCGGCAATACGTTCACGACGACCTGGGCCGTACTTTTACCACCGAAAGTGGCAAGGAAACTCTGGGAGAAACGTTCTACATCCCCCGGCGCGACATAGACGTGGCTGGTGTCATATTGTGGCGCCACGGCCACGGCCGATGTTGCCGCAAAGGCGTTGCCCATCATCTGCCCGGTCAGCAGCGCCAAGGTCAGGGATACCGTCATCACTCGTTTGCACATGCCCACTCTCCACGACGTTCAAGATGATCGAAAGCCACGAGCTTAGGCGCACGACGGTGGGGCCGATTGTACGGACGTGCTCGGTTGAACGGTTTAGCGTCTATGCTGGTCCACTGACCTCTACCGTCAGATCAACAGGTGAACCAAATGGCCAAGACATACAGCTACGCCGCTCGGGATTCCAAGGATTCGCTCAAGCCTTTTACCTTCGAGCGCCGTGCGCCAGGGGCTGACGACGTACAGATCGACATTTTATTTTGCGGGGTCTGTCACTCCGACCTGCACACCGCCCGCAACGAGTGGCACAACACCCTGTACCCCTCGGTGCCCGGTCATGAAATCGTCGGCCGCGTCACGGCGGTCGGCGCCAATGTGACGAAGTTCAAGGTGGGCGACCTGGCTGGTGTCGGCTGTATGGTCGACAGCTGCCAGGCGTGCGCCTCCTGCGCTGAAGGCGAGGAGCAATATTGCGAGAGCGGCTTTACCGGCACTTACAACGGGCCGGTGTTCGGTGGGGAAAATACCTTCGGCGGCTATTCGGACAACATCGTGGTCAAGGAGAAGTTCGTGCTGCGCATCTCCCACGGTGATGCCAACCTGGCGGCCGTGGCGCCGTTGCTGTGCGCCGGCATCACCACCTATTCGCCGCTGCATCACTGGAAGGTAGGGCCCGGCAAGAAAGTCGGCGTGGTAGGTCTCGGTGGCCTCGGGCACATGGCGGTCAAAATTGCCCATGCCATGGGCGCGCATGTGACGCTCTTTACCACCTCACCGAACAAGCGCGAAGACGGCCTGCGGCTGGGGGCCGACCAAGTGGTGGTGTCAAAAAACGCCGACGAAATGGCCAAGGTCACCAATAGCCTGGACTTTATCCTCAACACCGTCGCCGCGCCCCACAACCTCGATGCTTTCATCAACCTGCTCAAGCGCGACGGCACCATGACCCTGGTCGGCGCGCCCGACAGCCCGCATCCATCTCCCGGCGTGTTCAACCTGATCTTCAAGCGTCGCAGTTTGGCCGGCTCGCTGATTGGCGGTATTCAGGAAACCCAGGACATGCTGGACTTCTGCGCGAAGCACAAGATTGTCTCGGACATCGAGATGATCGATATCCAAGGCATCAATGAAGCCTATGAGCGGATGCTCAAGGGTGATGTGAAGTATCGGTTCGTGATCGATATAGCGAGTTTGAAGAAGGAAAGCCACGCGGCTTGAAACACACGCTACCGCTCGATTGAGATCCACTGTGGGAGGGAGCAAGTCCCTCCTGCAGTTTTGATTGCATCTCAGCCGGCGTGCTTGAGGGTCTCGCTGGGCAGCTCTTTGAACAGTGCCCGATAGCTGTTGGAAAACCGCCCCAAATGCCAGAACGACCAATTCATCGCCACCTGCGCCACGGTGGTGTCGGCGCCACTCAACAACTCCCGCCGCGCGCCATTCAAGCGGCGCAACCGCAACCACTGCGCCGGGCTCATCCCGGTGTAGGTCTTGAACCCTTGTTGCAAGTGGCGCAAGGGCACACCAGCAATCTGCGCCAGCTCCAACAGGTTCACGGTTTCATCCGGTGCATCCGCCGCCCATTCGCCAATGCGCGACATCAACCGGCGTTCGTCGCTGCGCCGCTGCAACGAGCTGCGGTCCAGGCATACACAGGCGTTGTCGAGGATAAACAGGCAATCGTCCAGCAGTTGCTGGGTGAGGGCGTCGCGGCTGATGGGGTCGGTGATGGCGGACAAACGCGTCAATGTTCCACTGAGCCAGCGGGTGAACAGCGCATTCTGCCCGCAGGTCAGCGGCGCCAGGAACAGGCCTTCGAGTCTCGCCATATCCAAGCCATGGCGCTGCACGAATTGCGGGCCGAACACCACCGCCACTTCTCGGTAGTTTTCCGGGGTGATCCAGGTGTTGTGGCTTTCACCATTGAGCATGTACAGCGCGTTGTCGCTGCCGTCGAAACAGAACGCCAATGAACCCGGCGGCGCGTTGAAATGCTGCTCCACGCGGGTGTTCATGCACTCTTCGTACACCTGTACGCCTTGCAGGTCTAGGTAGCGAATCTGCCCGGAAAAATGCCCGGGAGACATTTGCTGGTACTGCTGTACCCAACCGGGTGTCGCACTGCATTGAGCGGCCACATCACCGGTGGTGAAGGCCTGTACGCGCAAAGCTGTTGCCTGTGTCATGGGTGATCCGTGCGCACTCTATTGGTGCGTTATGGTTCGTGCAAAGTGGATAGATGCCCGTTGAAGGCTGGCTCAAGATAGACCTCAATGCGCCGGGAGTACAAGTCGGCGCAGCATCCAACTCATGACGAGGTCCTTATGAACGCCCCCTTCGATCAGCTGTCCGCCTGGCTGAAAGAACACAAGATTACCGAAGTCGAATGCGTGATCAGTGATTTGACTGGCATCGCACGCGGCAAGATTGCGCCTACCAACAAGTTCCTGCATGAGCGAGGCATGCGCCTGCCGGAAAGTGTATTGCTGCAAACGGTGACCGGGGACTTTGTCGATGACGATGTCTACTACGACCTGCTGGACCCGGCCGATATCGACATGATCTGCCGCCCGGTGTCCAACGCCACTTACGTAGTGCCATGGGCTATCGAACCCACCGCGATTGTGATCCACGACACCTTCGACAAGCAGGGCAATCCCATCGAATTGTCGCCGCGCAACGTGCTGAAAAAGGTCTTGCAGCTCTATACCGACAAGGGCTGGCAGCCGATTGTCGCGCCGGAGATGGAGTTCTACCTGACTCAGCGCTGCGAAGACCCGGACTTGCCGCTGAAAACCCCGGTCGGCCGCTCCGGTCGCGCCGAAACCGGCCGCCAGTCGTTTTCCATCGACGCCGCCAACGAATTCGACCCGCTGTTCGAAGACGTCTACGACTGGTGCGAAGCCCAAGGCCTGGACCTCGATACGCTGATTCACGAAGACGGCCCGGCGCAGATGGAAATCAACTTTCGGCACGGCGATGCTCTCGACCTGGCCGACCAGATCACCGTGTTCAAACGCACCCTGCGTGAAGCCGCGCTCAAGCACAACGTGGCCGCCACCTTCATGGCCAAACCGGTGGCCGACGAGCCGGGCAGCGCCATGCACCTGCACCAGAGTGTGGTGGATATCGCCACCGGCAAGCCGGTGTTTGTCGACGCTGACGGCAAGATGAGCCAGCTGTTTTTGCATCACATCGGCGGCCTGCAAAAGTACATCCCCAAGTTGCTGCCGATGTTCGCGCCCAACGTGAACTCGTTCCGCCGCTTTTTGCCGGACACCTCGGCGCCGGTCAACGTCGAGTGGGGCGAAGAAAACCGCACCGTCGGCCTGCGCGTGCCTACCTCCAGCCCTGATGCGATGCGGGTGGAAAACCGCCTGCCGGGCGCTGATGCCAACCCGTACCTGGCGATTGCCGCCAGCTTGTTGTGCGGCTACTTGGGCATGATCGAAAAGATCGAGCCGAGTGCTCCGGTGGAAGGTCGCGCCTATGAGCGCCGCAACCTGCGCCTGCCATTCACCCTCGAAGATGCGCTGGCGCGGATGGAGGATTGCGACACGGTCAAGCAGTACCTGGGTGACAAGTTCGTGCGCGGCTACGTCGCGGTGAAACGCGCCGAGCATGAGAATTTCAAGCGGGTGATCAGTTCCTGGGAGCGTGAGTTCCTACTCCTCAGTGTCTGACAGTATTGACGCGCCTCAACCCGCCCCGTAGCAGCTGTCGAGCTTTAGCGAGGCTGCGTTGGGGCCCCGCAGTTGTGTCTGATACATCGCTACGCAGCCTCGCTGGCGCTCGACAGCTGCTACGTAGTGGCTGGATGAATACATAAAAATCAACCATGCAAAGGGGTGTCGATATGCGTCTTGTGAAAAAACTTCTCCCGCTGGCTCTTGTCGCGGCGTTCAGCAGTGCCGGCCAGGCTGCCCAGACAGTCAGTGTCTACAACTGGACTGACTACATTGGCGAGACCACCTTGGCCGATTTCCAGGCCAAGACCGGGATAAAAGTGATTTACGACGTGTTTGACTCCAATGAGACCCTGGAGGGCAAGTTGCTCGCAGGGCGCACCGGGTATGACGTGGTGGTGCCGTCCAACCACTTCCTGGCGCGCCAGGTAAAGGCCGGTGCGTTCCTCAAGTTGGACCGCTCGCAACTGCCGAACTTCAAGAACCTAGACCCCAAGTTGCTCAAGCTGCTGGAGAAAAACGACCCGGGCAACGCGCACTCGGTGCCGTACCTGTGGGGCACCAATGGCATCGGCTATAACGTCGACAAGGTCAAGCAGGTGCTGGGCATCGACCATATCGACTCGTGGGCGGTGCTGTTCGAGCCGGAGAACATCAAGAAGCTCAACCAGTGCGGCGTAGCCTTCCTCGATTCGGCGGATGAACTGTTTCCGGCGATCCTCAACTACATGGGCAAGGACCCGCGCAGCGAGAACCCCGAGGACTACAAACAGGCCGAAGCCAAGCTGCTGACGCTGCGGCCGTACATCACTTACTTCCATTCCTCCAAGTACATTTCGGACCTGGCCAACGGTGATATCTGCGTGGCGTTCGGTTATTCCGGCGACGTGTTCCAGGCCGCCAACCGCGCCAAGGAAGCCAAGAACGGGGTGAACATTGCGTACTCGATTCCGAAAGAAGGCTCCAACCTGTGGTTCGACCTGCTGGCCATTCCGGCCGACGCGAGTAACCCGAAAGAAGCCCACGCTTTTATCAACTATCTGCTCGACCCGGAAGTGATCGCCAAGGTCAGCGCCTCGGTGGGCTATGCCAACGCCAACCCGGCAGCCAAGCCTTTTATGGCCCCGGAATTGGTGAATAATCCTGAGGTTTACCCGTCCCAGGAAGTGCTCGACAAACTCTATATTTCCACCACGCCGACCCCGGCGACCATGCGCCTGATGACCCGCGCCTGGAGCAAAGTGAAGACCAACAAATGATTCAATCCAACGACCACGCCCGGTCCTACTACCGGGCCTCGGCCAATGCCATGCCTGAGCGACCTTCACTGGGCGCTGATCTGACCGCCGATGTGTGTGTAATCGGCGGCGGCTTCACCGGCGTCAACACCGCCATCGAGTTGGCCCAGCGCGGGCTCTCGGTGATCCTGCTGGAGGCCCGGCGTATTGGCTGGGGCGCCAGCGGGCGCAATGGCGGGCAGTTGATTCGCGGCATTGGCCACGATGTGTCGGGATTTGCCAAGTACGTGGGCGAGGAGGGCGTGCGTGACCTGGAGCGGGCCGGGATTGATTCCGTGGCGCTGGTGGGCGAGCGCATTCGCGAACACGGCATTGACTGTGATTTGCGCTGGGGCTTTTGCGAGCTGGCGAATACCCCGGCGCAGTTCGCCGCGTTCAAGGGCGAACAGGAGAGCCTGGCCGCGCAGGGCTACACCCATGAAATGCGCCTCGTGGGCCCTCACGATATGCAGCAAGTGGTGGGCTCGACGGTATACGCCGGTGGCCTGGTGGACATGGGCTCCGGGCACCTGCATCCGCTGAACCTGGTGTTGGGCGAGGCGCGTGTCGCCGAATCCCTCGGTGTACAGATTTTTGAGCAAACCGAAGTGCTGGAGCTGCTCCACGGGGAAACGGTGTACGTGCGTTGCGCTGGGGGCAGCGTACGGGCCGCCAACCTGGTATTGGCCTGCAACGCGCACTTGGAAGAGCTTGAACCTCAATTGAGCGGCAAGGTACTCCCGGCGGGCAGCTACATCATCGCCACCGAGCCGTTATCGGAGGCCGTGGCCAAACAGTTGATCCCGCAAAACCTGGCGCTGTGTGACCAGAAAGTCGGGCTGGATTACTACCGGCTGTCCGCCGACCGGCGCCTGTTGTTCGGCGGTGCCTGCCATTACTCGGGGCGTGACCCGGCGGACATCGCCGCCTATATGCAACCGAAGATGCTCAAGGTATTCCCGCAGTTGGCCAACACCGCCATCGAGTTCCAGTGGGGCGGCAAGATCGGCATCACCGCCAACCGTTTTCCCCAGGTTGGGCGCCTGCGCCAATACCCCAACGTGTTCTATGCCCAAGGCTATTCCGGCCATGGCCTGAACGTGACCCATTGGTGCGCGCGGCTGCTCGCCGAAGGCATTCACGCAGGCCACAGCAGAGGCCTGGATATTTTCAGCCAGGTGCCGCACATGACGTTTCCAGGCGGTAAGGCGTTGCGTTCGCCGCTGTTGGCGTTGGGGATGTTATGGCATCGGTTGCGCGAGTTGATGCATTGATGCGTCGGGCGTGGCAGGCTGGGCGACGTTTTTCTACGACTTCTGGAGATTTACCGTGCCCAAAGCATCTGCTGTGATTGAAATCCCGGTATCGGCCGATCAGGTATGGCAACTGGTGGGTGGTTTCAACTCCCTGCCGGACTGGCTGCCGCTGATCGTCAAGAGCGAGCCGAGCGATGGCGGCCGTGTGCGTCACCTGCAAACTGCCGATGGCGGTGTGGTGGTCGAGCGTTTGCAGACCTTTGATAACGTGTCGCGCACGTACAGCTACACCATTGAACAATCACCTTTTCCGGTGAGTGCTTACCTGGCGACGTTGCAGGTTGAGGCGTTGACCGACTCATCGACGAAGGTGACCTGGTCGGGTGTGTTCACCCCGGTGGCGGGTGTGACGGATGCGGCGGTGGAAGAGCTGTTTGCCGGTGTGTACAAGGGTGGGGTTGAGGCGTTGCGGGCCAATTTCTGAGTTGAACCCATGTGGGAGCGGGATTGCCCGTGTGCTGGCTTTCGGGTGGTCATTTTTTTAGATGGGTTGAGTACATATCCGTTACCCAAATAACGGATATGTACTCAGCGGCCTAGCGACAACCATAGATATGGCTATCGCAGGCAAGCCAACGCCCACATTTGGACCGGCGTACCCCTCAGGCTTCAGGCATCAACTGCTGCCGACACTCCAACACCAACCGCGCCCCCCCACACTGGCTGGTGCCGACTTCAAGTTTGAACCCATGCAAGTTGATGATCGCCGCCACAATCGACAAGCCCAATCCAAACCCACCTTGCTGGTCGCTTTCATCCACGCGATAGAATCGCTGGAACACCGCGTTGCGTTCAGCGATCGGTATCCCCGGCCCCGAGTCGTGTACTTCGATGCGCGTGCTGCCGGCGTCATTCACTGCCCGCAGAATCACCTCACCGCCCGCTGGGGAGAACTTGATCGAGTTGCTCAACAGGTTGGCCAAGGCTTCGAACAATAGCGCCCGGTCGCCGGTGATCCAAGGCAGTGACTCCGGGGTTTCGAGGCGCAGTTGCAATTCGCCTTCTTCCGCCAGGGGCAGGTAGAAGTCATGCAACTCGCGCAACAGTGGAAGCGGGTCCATCACCAGGAAGCCTGAGCGACGCTGGTGATCTTCCAGTTCCGAAATCCGCAACAGCCCACGAAAGCGCGCCATCAGGGTGTCGGTTTCAGCAATCGCATCATCGAGCTTCACCGCATGGGCAGAATCTTCCTCGGCCTGTTGCTTGATGCGATAGAGCTGTGCGCGCAAACGCGTCAGCGGCGTGCGCAGGTCATGGGCGATGTTGTCGCACACGCCCTTGACCTCGTTCATCAGCTTCTCGATGCGGTCGAGCATGGCGTTGACGATGGCCGCGAGCATGTCCAGTTCGTCACGCCGATCGGACAGCGGCAGGCGGTGCGTCAGGTCGCCGGCGACGATGGCCTCGGCGCTGGCCTGGATCCCGCGAATCCGTCGCAACGGGCGGCGGCGCAACAAATGCCAGCCGGCGGCGCCGGGGATGATGGTCAGGGACAGCGCCCACAGCAGCGCATGCCAGATGATCCGGGTCACGCCGAACAGCGAGCCGTTGGCGCGTACCAGCACCAGCCAGCGGCCGTCGTCGGTGTGGGTGGCCACAGCGTCGCAGCTGTCCTTGGGCAGTTTCGGATCGTCGGAGTCGACGCAATTGGCCAGGGCGTGGATTTTGCCGTCCAGGGGCAGGTCGGGCGGCACGGCGCGGATCGGCCCGCTCAAGGGGCGAAATTGCTCATCGAACAGGCCGTAGGCGTCTACGCCCTTCATGTCGAAGGTCATGCTGGTGGTCAGCGCCTCCACCAGTTCCTCACCGTCGAAGCGCTGGAACAGATGCTGACGCTGCATCAGGGAGTGGCGCGACAAGTCGCCCAGGTACCCCGACACCTCGTAGTACAGCACCCCCATGAGGATGCAACTCCAAGCCACAAACAGCGAACTGTAAAGCGCCAGCAAACGGCTGCTGGAAGAGCGCCAACCCTTAGAGGGGTTCAGCAATGACATAGCCGGAACCTCGTACCGTGCGGATCAGCGGCGTCAGGCCCGGTGGGTCGATTTTCTTGCGCAGGCGACCGATGTGCACGTCGATCAGGTTGGTGCCGGGGTCGAAGTGATAACCCCAGACTTCCTCGAAAATCATCATCCGCGACAGAATCTGCCCGGTGTTGCGCATCAGGAATTCGAGCAGTTTGTATTCGGTCGGCAGCAGGCTCAGCGGCTGTTCGGCGCGGCTCGCTTCGCGGCTGATCAGGTTCAGTTCC
This sequence comes from Pseudomonas costantinii, assembly GCF_001870435.1. Classification (GTDB taxonomy): domain Bacteria; phylum Pseudomonadota; class Gammaproteobacteria; order Pseudomonadales; family Pseudomonadaceae; genus Aquipseudomonas; species Aquipseudomonas costantinii. The sequence goes on from NZ_MDDR01000028.1 coordinate 67,993, forward strand.
AGGTCTGCCACGCGCAGGGCGGTTTCGAATTCCTTGACGGTGCTCTTGCGTCGCAGCAGCACTTCGACGCGGGCGGCCATTTCGTCGGAGGCGAACGGTTTGGTGAGGTAGTCATCACCACCGGCCCGCAGGCCACGTACCCGTTCGTCGACATCGGAGAGGGCGCTGATCATCAGAATCGGCGTCGACACACCAATGGTGCGCAGGGTCGTGACGATGGCCAGGCCATCGAGTTCCGGCAGCATGCGGTCGAGGGTGATCAGATCGTAATCACCACTCACAGCACGGACCAGGCCTTCACGGCCGTTGTCCACCCAATCTACGTCCAGTCCATGGCTGCTCAGCTCTGCGACGATCTCGCGGGCCGTTACGGCGTCATCCTCGATGGTCAAAATACGGGTCATAGGATTACCTGGTGAGCGATTCACACTAGAAGTGGGGGCATTTTGCCAAGAAATGCCTGAACGCTTCCTAAATTAAACTTCATATTGGCAAAACCGACACTTTTTTATGGCTGGCACATTTGGTTTTGCGCAGTGCCAGCCAGCCTGAGACCAGTAAAGCACTGGCCACTGAAGTCATAATCACCAACGGTTCAGAAGTACCGTCAGACAGCAGCCCGGTGGCCCAACTGCTCACGGCGGTCAGGAACATCTGGGTAAAAAAGAACAGCCCCGACGCCGTCCCGGCAATCGCACCGTAAGGCTGTAACACTGCCAGTTGGCACGCCGGAATCACCATTCCTACCGACACCATGATTACCACCATCGGCACCACAATCGCCAGCCAAACTTGCGGTAACGCCGTGGTGGTGGCCGCAAGCATCACGCTGCCCAGCACATTCAGCGCGATCGCGGCGCCGATCAAACGGTCGGGTTCGAAACGCAGCACCAGCCGCCGAAACAGGTTCGCGCCCAGCATGTAGCCGCTGATCGTCGCCGCAAATACCAGTGCGTAGGCCGTGGCAGAGAGGTGGAAGCCCCGCTGCAGCAGTGCCGAAGACTCGCTGATAAACGGAAAGTACGTGCTGTACACGCAGCCAATGGCCAGGGAGTAACGCAGGAAGTAGCGGTCGCGCAGCAGTTGGCCGTAGAGGCGCAGCAGATTGCTCGGCGGCGCGGCAGCAACTTCCGGCGGGCGGGTTTCCGGGAGGCGGCGATACACCACCAGGTACAGCATCGCGCCGATCACGCCAAGCAAGACAAACAGGCCGCGCCAGTTGATGAAGGGCAGCATCAGGCTGCCCAGCACTGGCGCGGCCATCGGTGACACGGCCATGGCCATGGAAATCAGCCCGAGCAAGCGCGCCTGTTCATGGCGGTCGAAGTAATCGCGCACGATCACTCGGCCGATCACCGTGGTGCAGCATCCGCCCAGGGCCTGGAACAGGCGGGCGATGATCAGCACGTCGAGGCTGTCGGCCATCGCACAGGCTGCGGTCGCCACCACGTACAGAAACAGCCCCGCCAACAGCACCGGGCGGCGGCCGAAGCGGTCGGTCAGAGGGCCACTGACCAGCAAGGAAATCGCTGAGCCGAGGGTGTACAGCGTGAGGGTCAGTTGCAGTTGGCTGTCGCGGGTGTGGAAGTAATCGGCCATGGCGGGCAGCGCCGGCAGGTGCATGTCCAGGGTGAGGCGTGGCAGGGCGATCAGCACGGTCAGCAGTACCAGCCAGAAACCGGAGGAGAGGGCGCGTTGAGTCATGGGACGCTTCTTGGCAATTTGTTGAGCCTGAACTCTAGCGACTTTGTGGTTTAATCCTTAGGGCCACTTATGCCTGGAATGATTGGACCACTTATGAGCCGAGGAAAAGCCGCATCCGCCCTGGACCTGCCGCGCCCCGATACGCTGGACGCAGGCAAGCAACAGGGCGCCTACGAGGCGTTGCGCGGGGCGATCCTGAACCGACAGTTGCCGGCAGGCAGTCGATTGCCGTCTACCCGCAGCCTGGCCGAACGCTGGTTGGTGTCCCGTGGCACGCTGGAAGCGGCCTTCGAGCGATTGCACAGTGAAGGCTATGTGCAGCGGGTGGCGGGGTCCGGTACGCGGGTGTGTGCGGTGATCCCTGAGCAGTTTATTGCGGCCCCGGCGTCGAGTGAGGCTCTACGCCGCAAGGCCGTAGCCGATCAGCCCGAGACGGGAGTGCAAAGCCATGTGCCCTTCGTTGCCCGGCGCCCGGATGCGAGCTTGTTCGACCTGAAAGCCTGGGCGCGCTGCATCTCCCGTGGCCTTCTATCCGTGGGGCCTGGGGTGTTGGAAGCCGCGCACCCGGCCGGGTTGTCTGCCTTGCGCGAACAGATCGCCGACTACCTGCGCAGCCATCGCGGCATGCAATGCGAGGCCGATGAAGTGATCGTCACCACCGGTATTCGCCATGCCCTGGACTTGATCGCCCGCACGCTGCTCAAACCTGGCGATACGGCCTGCATCGAAGACCCCGGCTATAAACCGGCGCGCCGCCTGTTTAAGCTTGCCGGTGCGCAAGTCCAGTCGATCCCGGTCACGGCCGAAGGCCTCGACACCGCCCAACTCCCCAGCACTGCGCGCCTGGCCTACGTCACACCGGCGCACCAGGCACCCCTGGGCATGACCCTGTCGGTCTCCCGTCGCCTGGCGTTGTTGGACTGGGCCGCTCGCGCCGATGCGTGGGTGGTCGAAGACGATTACGACAGCGAGTACAACTACAACAGCGCGCCCCTGGCGGCGCTTAAGTCCCTGGACTCCGGCGACCGGGTGATCTACTGCGGCAGCTTCAACAAAAACCTGTTCCCCGGGCTGCGCGTGGGTTTCATGGTGGTGCCGAAAATGCTGCGCCCAGCGCTGCTGCGTACCCTGCAACTCACCGGGCATTCGGTGGGCGCCACCGATCAGTTGGGGCTGGTGGACTTCCTGGGCAGCGGGGCCTTTGTGCGCCATCTGCGCGCCTCGCGTCAGGCGTACCAAGCGCGGCGCGATGCCTTGCTTGCTTGTCTTCCAGATGGCTGCACCGTGAGCGGGCAGCAAGCTGGATTGCACTTTGTGCTGTGGTTGCCGGCAGGTGTTGAAGAGGGTGATTTTTGCACCCGCGCCGCCGCAGTCGGGCTGACATTGCAGCCACTGGGCACGTTCTGCGTTGACGCAAGCTTGCCGCCGGCGGTGATCATCGGTTACACCGCGCTGACCCTGGCACAGATCCGCTATCACGGGCGTGCCCTCGCGCAATTGTTAATGGCGGCTTAACCCGCGCTTGGCTAGACTCGCGCCCCATGAGCCGCCTGCTGCGTTTAATCCTGGTCATGTTGATAAGCCTCACGCTTCCCCTGACCGGGATGGCGGGTGTGCCGTCGAGCACAGAGCCTTGCCCGATGAAAATGTCGGACATGCAGATGATGGCGGACATGTCCCCGGACTGCTGCCAGGACGGCGCCGCCTCCGCTGACCATGGCAAGGCCTGTAAGCCAGGCCAGGAATGCAAGACCGGCGGCCTGCTGCAATTGTCGATGCCGGTGCTGAAAGCCCCCTTGACCCCGGCTCATCCTCTGGCCGTCAGCCTTTCCTCGGATTTCATCCCCGACCGCTCGCCGTCCGGCGTCTGGCGCCCACCCCGTTCCTGATTCCTGTTGCACCTCAAGCCTCATCCCTTGTTCGGGATGGCCTTGCTGTGGGCCGCGTAAAGCGGCGCGCAGCGCAACAGATCAGGAATCTTCAACATGAAAGACTTAGAGCTCTGCGTAGCAGCTGTCGAGCACGAGCGAGGCTGCGTTGCGGTGTGTCAGGCACTCCGTCGACGCAGCCTCGCGGGTGCTCGGCAGCTGCTACGGGGAAGTTTGGTGGTGAGCTTTTGGGCGTGGTCGGCATTAGCCTCTGCGTTGACCCTGGATGACGCCCTGCGCCTGGCGCAAAACAACGCGCCCTCGCTGACGGCTGAGTCGGCCAAGCTGCACGCGGCGACGCAGGCAGCGATCCCGGCCGGTGAATTGCCCGACCCGAAACTGGTGGTGGGGCTGCAAAACTTCCCCATCGGCGGGCCGAATCGCGGCACGTTGTATGGCGACGACATGACCGAGCAAATGATCGGTATCCAGCAACAAGTGCCCAGCCGCGACAAGCGCAAGGCTCGGGTCGAGCTGGCCGATGCGACGGTGGAACGCACGGCGGCGCAAGGGCGGATCGAACGCCTTAACGTACGCCAGGCCACCGCCCAGGCGTGGATTCGCGCCTATGCGGTGGAGCGCAAAGAGGCTTTGTTCAAGGGCTTCTACCAACAGAACCGCCTGCTGCAAGACAGCGTGCGTGCACAGTTGGCCGGTGGTCGTGGCCAGGCCTCTGATGCGGTCATTCCCAAGCAGGAAGCCGCCGAGCTGGCTGGGCGCGAAGATGAGTTGACCCAACAACGCGCCCAGGCTCGCGCCGCTCTCAAGCGCTGGATCGGCCCGGCGGCCAACGAAGCGCCCAGTGGGCAGTTGCCCAACTGGACCATCGACAGCCACGGCTACAGCCACAACCTGCATCAGCACCCTGAGCTGCAAGCCTTCGTGCCACGCACTCGCGAGGCGCAAGCGCGCTTGCAGGAAGCCAAGGCGCAAAAGACCTCGGACTGGAGCTGGGAAGTGGACTACCAGCATCGGGGCCGCGAGTACGGTGACATGGTCAGCCTGCAATTGAGCTTTGATCTGCCGATCTTCCCCGGCCGTCGGCAAAACCCCGGCATTGCTGCCAAGCAGGCTGAGGTGGACCAATTGGACGCCGAGCGCGAAGCCGCCACCCGCGAACACATCCAGATGCTTGACGACGACCTGGCGGGTTACCAACGCCTGGACCGCGCGGTGCAGCGCAGCCAGGACAGCCTGGTGCCCCTGGCCGAAGAAAAGGTTGCCTTGAGCTTGGCCGGTTATCGCTCAGGCAAGGGCGACTTGATGACGGTGGTCAGCGCTCGTCGCGAGCTGGTCGAAGCCCGTTTCAAACAGATTGATGCCATCGAGCAGCGTGCCTTGATCGGCGCCCAGCTGTATTTCGCCTATGAGGAACCCGCCAATGAATAATCGAATTGCGGCAGCGGTGTTGCTGCTGGGGCTAGGTGCGGGCTATGGGTTGGCGCAACTGCACCCAACTGCCTCTGCTCCCGCCAAAGACGACAAACAGGCGCTGTATTGGTACGACCCGATGTACCCGCAGCAGAAGTTCGACAAGCCCGGCAAGTCGCCTTTCATGGACATGCAATTGGTACCGCGCTACGCCGAGGGCGCTTCCTTGGATACGCCAACCGTGCAGATTGACCCGCGCCAGACCCAGAACATCGGCGTGCGCTTGGCGAGTGTCACCCGTGGCGTGATGACCTCCACGCTGAGCCTGTCGGGCATCCTCGCGTTCAATGACCGGGATGTGGCGGTGGTGCAGGCGCGGGCCGCTGGTTTTGTCGAGCGGGTCTACGCGCGTGCCCCGGGGGATGTGCTCAAGGCCGGCGCGCCGTTGGCGGACTTGCTGATACCCGAGTGGGCGGCGGCCCAAGAGGAATTCCTTGCACTGCGCCACAGCGGCGACGGCGCTTTGATCGCCGCTGCGCGCCAACGCCTGCGCCTGAGCGGTATGCCTTCCGGGTTGATTGCGCAGATGGAGCGTAGCGGCCAGGTGCAGGCGGTATTGACCGTTACCAGTCCGTTGGGCGGTGCGTTGCAAACCCTGGAGGTGCGTGAAGGCATGACGTTGGCGGCGGGGCAGACCCTGGCGCGCATCAATGGCTTGGACACGGTGTGGTTGCAGGTAGCAGTACCTGAAGCCCAAGGTGCGGGTTTGAACGTGGGGCAAACCGTTGAGAGCCGCTTTGTCGGTTTGCCGGGCAAGGCCGTCAACGGCAGCGTCAGCGCGATCTTGCCAGCCACGGCCATGGACAGTCGCACCGTGCAAGTGCGAGTCGAGTTGCCCAATCCGGACGGCAGCTTGCGCCCAGGTATGACTGCCCAGGTGCTCTTGACGCAAAGCAACGGGCAATCGGTATTGCAGGTGCCCAGCGAGGCGTTGATCCGCACCGGCAAGCGTGTGCTGGTGATGCTGGCCGAGGAGGGTGGGCGCTTTCGGCCGGTCGAGGTTGAAGTGGGCGCGGAAAACCAGGACCAGACCGTCATCCGTAGTGGTTTGCTGGAAGGCCAGCAGGTGGTTGCCTCAGGCCAATTCCTGCTTGATTCCGAAGCGAGCCTGCGAGGTGTCACGGCTGCCCAAGCGCCGATGAGCCTGCAACCGGGAGCCCAGCCATGATCGCCCTGTTGATTCGCTGGTCGGTGGCTAATCGTTTTCTGGTATTGCTCGCCACGCTGTTTGTCACGGCATGGGGCGTGTGGGCGGTGCAGAACACGCCGGTGGATGCGTTGCCGGATCTCTCGGATGTGCAGGTGATCATCCGCACGCCGTACCCGGGGCAGGCGCCGCAGATCGTCGAGAACCAGGTCACCTACCCGATGACCACGACCATGCTTTCGGTGCCGGGCGCGAAGACCGTGCGTGGCTTTTCGTTCTTTGGCGACAGCTATGTGTATGTACTGTTCGACGAAGGCACCGACCTGTATTGGGCGCGTTCGCGGGTGTTGGAATACCTCAGCCAGTTACAGGCGCGGCTACCTGCATCGGCCAAGCCGTCGCTGGGACCGGACGCCACCGGGGTCGGCTGGATCTACCAATACGCGCTGGTTGACCGTAGCGGTCAGCACGACCTGGCGCAATTGCGGGCGTTGCAGGACTGGTTCCTCAAGTTCGAACTCAAGACCCTGCCGAACGTGGCGGAAGTCGCGACCATCGGCGGTCAGGTCAAGCAGTATCAAGTACAGCTGGACCCGCTAGCGTTGGCCAGCCGTGGCATCACCCAGGCGCAAGTGGCGGAGGCTATCGGCAAGGCCAACCAGGAAACCGGGGGCTCGGTGCTGAACATGGGCGAGTCTGAGTACATGGTGCGTGCTTCCGGCTATCTGAAAAGCCTGGCTGACTTTCGCGCCATTCCATTGCGCCTCGACAGCAACAATGTGCCGGTGACCCTCGGTGATGTGGCAACCATTCAACTGGGCCCGGACTTGCGCCGGGGCATCAGCGAGCTGGATGGCGAAGGCGAAGCCGTCGGCGGCGTGGTGATCCTGCGCAGCGGCAAAAATGCGCGTGAGGCGATCGCCGCCGTCAAAACCAAGCTGGAGCAACTGAAAAGCAGCCTGCCGCCCGGTGTGGAGATCGTCACCACCTATGACCGCAGCAAGCTGATCGACCGCGCCGTCGACAACCTCAGCCACAAGCTGTTGGAGGAGTTCCTGGTGGTGGCGTTGGTGTGCGGGATCTTCCTGTGGCACCTGCGTTCATCCCTGGTGGCGATCATCTCGCTGCCGGTGGGGGTGTTGATCGCCTTTATCGTCATGCGCTTCCAAGGGATCAACGCGAACATCATGTCCCTGGGCGGCATCGCGATAGCCATCGGCGCGATGGTGGATGGGGCGGTGGTGATGATCGAAAACGCCCACAAGAAAATCGAGGCCTGGCATCACGCTCATCCCGGCAGGGAATTGAAAGGCGAAGAGCACTGGAAGGTGGTGACCGACGCGGCAGTGGAAGTCGGGCCGGCACTGTTTTTCTGTCTGCTGATCATCACCCTGTCGTTTATCCCGGTGTTTACCTTGCAGGCCCAGGAAGGCCGTCTGTTTGGCCCATTGGCCTACACCAAGACCTACGCCATGGCGGCAGCGGCCGGGTTGTCGGTGACCTTGATCCCTGTGTTGATGGGCTATTGGATTCGCGGGCGGATTCCCGACGAACAGCGCAACCCGCTCAATCGTGGGCTGATCAAGCTCTATCAACCGGCCCTCGATGCGGTGCTGCGTTGGCCGCGTATAACCTTGCTGGTGGCGCTGTTGATGGTGGTCAGCGCCTTGTGGCCGATGTCGCGGTTGGGTGGTGAGTTCCTGCCGCCGCTGGATGAAGGTGACTTGCTCTACATGCCTTCGGCATTGCCAGGGCTGTCGACGCAAACGGCGGGTGAACTGCTGCAGCGCACCGACCGCCTGATCAAGAGCGTACCGGAAGTCGCCCACGTATTCGGTAAGGCCGGTCGCGCCGAAACCGCCACTGACCCGGCGCCACTGGAGATGTTTGAAACCACCCTCGAGTTCAAGCCTCGAGATCAATGGCGCCCCGGCATGACCCCGGAAAAACTGGTGAAAGAGTTGGACCGTGTGGTGCAAGTGCCGGGCCTGACCAATATCTGGATTCCACCGATTCGCAACCGTATCGACATGCTCGCCACCGGGGTCAAAAGCCCGATTGGCGTGAAGGTCGCAGGCACCAGCCTGATGCAGATCGACGCGGTGACTCAGGCCGTGGAGAAGGTCGCCAAGGGGGTACCCGGTGTCAGTTCGGCATTGGCCGAACGCTTGACCGGTGGGCGCTATATCGACGTGGATATTGACCGCGCAGCCGCCGCGCAATACGGGCTGAATATTGCTGATGTGCAGTCGATCGTGTCAGGGGCCATTGGCGGTGAAACCATCGGCGAAACCGTGGAAGGCCTGGCACGCTTCCCGATCAGCCTGCGTTACCCGAAAGAATGGCGCGACTCGGTGGAGGCGCTGCGTAACTTGCCGGTCTACACGCCGCAGGGCAGTCAGATCACCCTGGGCACGCTGGCCAAGATCAAGGTCAGCGAAGGTCCGCCCATGCTCAAGAGTGAGAACGCGCGGCCTTCCGGTTGGGTGTATATCGACGTGCGTGACCGTGACTTGGCGTCGGTGGTGAAGGACCTGCGTGGGGCGATCAATCAGCAGGTGCACTTGCAGCCGGGCATGAGCCTCAGCTATTCGGGGCAGTTCGAATTCCTGGAGCGGGCTAATGAACGTTTGAAGCTGGTGGTGCCGGCAACGTTGTTGATCATTTTCGTGCTGTTGTACCTGACCTTCCGCCGCGTGGATGAGGCCTTGCTGATTCTCGCGACGTTGCCGTTTGCCCTGACGGGCGGTGTGTGGCTGTTGTACTGGCTGGGTTTCAACCTGTCGGTGGCCACGGGGGTAGGGTTTATCGCGTTGGCGGGTGTGTCGGCCGAGTTCGGCGTGATCATGCTGCTCTACCTGAAAAACGCCTGGGCTGAGCGTAAGGACGGTGACTTGCTTGCCGCTATCACCGAAGGCGCGGTGCTGCGGGTACGGCCCAAGGCGATGACCGTGGCGGTCATCATCGCCGGTTTATTGCCGATTCTATTGGGCGGCGGCACCGGCAGTGAAGTCATGAGCCGCATCGCCGCGCCGATGATCGGCGGGATGCTCACTGCGCCGTTGTTGTCACTGTTCGTGATCCCGGCGGCGTACTACCTGATGCGCCGTAACTGATCGTTCCCACGCAGAGCGTGGGAGCGATCGTTGGGACATCAGTCGTCGAAGCCGACCTGCTCGTGAATCTCATCGACCTTCAACTCAAGCCGATACGCCACGGCAATAAACAACGCCTGGCACAGGCACAAGGTGGCGCTCAACGAACGAAAGGCAAACGACGACCCTTCATTCACCAACAGCACCGCGTTCGCCCGCTTGGCCAGGGGTGACAGGTTGCTGTCGGTGATGATCAAGGTCTTGGCCTGGTGATGCTGGGCAATGCGCAGGCAGTGCTGGGTCTCTTTGCCGTAGGGCGTGAAGCTGATGGCGATGACCAGGTCATTGGCGCGCACGCTGCGCATCTGCTCGCGGTAGCTGCCGCCCAAGCCTGAGATCAGGTGGATGCGCTTGTTGGTGTGTTGCAGGTTGTAGACCAGGTAATCGGCCACCGCAAAGGAGCGGCGCACGCCGACCACGTAGATATTGTCGGCGTTGACCACCAGGTCCACCGCTTTTTCAAACGCTACGTCATCCAGTTCCAACCCCAGGCGCTCGATACCGGACAGGGTCGCGTTGACGCATTCGCGCGCCAGATCGCCGCCGCTGGCTTTCTGTGACTTGTTGGCGATCATGCTGCGGATACGTTGCTGGTAGTTCTGCACTGGCGTGGTCTTGTGGGTATAAGCCTCGCGAAACAGTGCCTGCATTTCACTGAACCCACTGAAGCCGAAACGCTGGGAAAACCGCACGATGGCCGACGGGTGCACTTCGCATTCGCGGGCAATGTCGCTGATGCGGTCGACCATGATCCGGTCGCTCTGCTGGCTCATGTAGCTGGCGATGCGCTTGAGCTGGCGTGGCAGGCTTTCGTATTCGTCGGTGATCAGCTGCAACAGGCGCTCGGCATTGATCGGAGGGCTGGCGAGAGCATCTTGTGAAGGGGTCTCGGGCATGGGCAATCCTTCTGGCTTGTTCTTCTGGTGCGCTGATGGGTGGCGCAAGTCTACAGGGTAGGCGCAAAAAAATACCCCGGCATCACGGCCCCCGTGGCCTGCTGAAACGATGCACGGGGTCTGGCATGCCTCTATGTTGGCTTATTGGAAAAAATATTCCACTAAAAATAATTATGGAATAAATATTGATTGAGGCCGCTGAACGTTCTAGTCTGCTCCCACCAAGAGCGTTTGCCGTCGCCACGGCGGCACAACGCAGGCTGATAAAAATAACAGGAGCCAGCATGGGCCAGACTCGTTTTGCCAGTGGGCGTCAATTGGATCTGATTTGCCTCGGGCGCCTGGGCGTCGACCTCTATGCGCAGCAAGTGGGTGCGCGGCTTGAGGACGTGTCCAGCTTCGCCAAGTACCTCGGCGGATCCTCCGCCAATATCGCTTTCGGCACTGCAAGGCTTGGCCTCAAGTCGGCGATGCTGAGCCGAGTAGGGGACGACCACATGGGTCGCTTCCTGCTGGAGTCCCTGGCCCGCGAAGGGTGCGATGTCAGCGGCATCAAGGTCGACCCGGAACGCCTTACTGCATTGGTGTTGCTGGGCCTCAAGGACCGCGAAACCTTCCCCCTGGTGTTCTACCGCGAAAACTGCGCCGACATGGCCTTGCGCGCCGAAGACATCAGCGAAGCCTTTATTGCCTCCAGCAAAGCCCTGCTGATCACCGGCACGCATTTCTCCACCGACGGCGTGTACAAGGCCAGCATCCAGGCGCTGGACTATGCCGCCAAGCACAACGTCAAGCGCGTGCTGGATATCGACTATCGCCCGGTGCTGTGGGGCCTGGCGGGCAAGGCGGATGGCGAAACGCGGTTTGTCGCTGATCAGAATGTCAGCCAGCACGTGCAGAAAATCCTGCCGCGTTTCGACCTGATCGTCGGCACTGAAGAAGAATTTTTGATCGCAGGTGGCAGTGAAGATTTGCTCACCGCTTTGCGCACCGTACGCGAACTGACCCCGGCGACCCTGGTGGTTAAGCTCGGCCCGCAAGGGTGTACGGTGATCCACGGTGCGATCCCGGCGCGCCTGGAAGACGGTGCGATCTATCCCGGTGTGCGTGTTGAAGTACTTAACGTGCTGGGCGCCGGCGATGCCTTTATGTCGGGCTTCCTCAGCGGCTGGATCAATGACGCCAGCGATGAGCGTTGCAGCCAGTTGGCCAATGCCTGCGGCGGCCTCGTCGTTTCCCGTCACGCCTGCGCACCGGCCATGCCGACGCCTGCCGAACTCGACTACCTGTTCAACAGCCCGGTGCCCATCACCCGGCCTGATCAGGATGTGACCCTGCAACGCCTGCACCGTGTCACGGTGCCGCGCAAAACCTGGAAGCAGTTGTTCGTGTTTGCCTTCGACCACCGTTGGCAACTGGTGGACCTGGCACAAAGAGGCGGCCAGGACCCAGCGCGTATCAGCGACATCAAGCAGCTGTTTATCCAAGCCATCGAACGTGTCGAAGGCAAATTGCGTGATCTGGGTGTTGAAGCCGACGTAGGGCTGTTGGCCGACCAACGCTTCGGCCAGGACGCGCTCAATGCCGCTACCGGTCGCGGCTGGTGGATTGCACGCCCAGTGGAAGTGCAGAACTCACGCCCGCTGGCGTTTGAACATGGCCGCTCGATCGGCAGCAACATGATTGCCTGGCCCCAGGAACAAATCATCAAGTGCCTGGTGCAATTCCACCCGGATGACGAGCCGCTGTTGCGCCTGGAACAGGAAGCGCAACTCAAGGCGGTCTACGAGGCTTCCCTGGTCAGTGGCCATGAGTTGCTGCTGGAAGTCATCCCGCCCAAGGATCACCCGTCCACTTACCCCGACGTGCTTTATCGCAGCCTCAAGCGCCTCTACAACCTGGGCATCTACCCGGCCTGGTGGAAGATTGAGGCGCAGTCGGCCGAGGACTGGAAAAAGCTCGACGAACTGATTCATGAACGCGACCCGTACTGCCGTGGCGTGGTGCTGCTGGGCCTGAATGCTTCGGCCGAGTGTCTCGCCGACGGCTTCCAGCAAGCCAGCCAGAGCACCACCTGCCGTGGCTTTGCCGTGGGCCGCACGATTTTCCAGGAGCCGAGCCGTGCGTGGATGGCGGGGGAGATCGATGATGAAACCCTGATCCAACAGGTGCAGCAGACCTTCGAACAGCTCATCAACGCCTGGCGCAGCGCTCGAGATTAAACCCGCTCCCACATAAAGCAAACCTCACCAGGCTTAAGTCAGATAAAAACAAAAGGTGCAGCCATGCCCGCAATCCGAATTGGCATCAACCCGATCTCCTGGAGCAACGATGACCTGCCGGCCCTGGGCGGTGAAACGCCCTTGAGCACCGCCCTGAGCGAAGGCAAGGAGATCGGCTACGAAGGTTTTGAGCTCAACGGTAAATTCCCCAAGGACGCCAAGGGTGTGGCCGATGTGCTGCGCCCTTATGACCTGGCGCTGGTCTCCGGCTGGTATTCCAGCCGTCTGGCGCGGCGCTCGGTGGCGGAGGAAATCGAGGCCATTGCCGGCCACGTCGAATTGCTCAAGCAGAACGGCGCCAAGGTGCTGGTATATGGCGAAGTCGCCGACTCGATCCAGGGCTCCAAAATCCGCCTGATCGAACGCCCGCGTTTCCACAGCGAACACGCCTGGCAGGACTACGCCGACAAACTTACGGAACTGGCTCGCTTCACCCTGTCCCAAGGCGTGCGCCTGGCCTACCACCACCATATGGGGGCCTACGTCGAATCGCCCGAAGACATCGATCAATTGATGAGCCGCACCGGTCCGGAAGTTGGCTTGCTGTTCGATTCGGGCCATTGCTACATGGGCGGCGGCGAACCTATCGACGTACTGCGCAAACACATTGATCGCATCTGCCACGTGCATTTCAAGGACGTGCGCAAGCCAGTGGTGCAACTGGCGCGCAACCAGATGTGGAGTTTCCCCGATTGCATCGTCAATGGCACTTTCACCGTGCCTGGCGATGGTGATATCGACTTTGCCCAATTGCTCGATGTGCTGCTGGCCGCGAAGTATGAGGGTTGGCTAGTAGTGGAAGCCGAGCAAGACCCAGCGGTTGCGCCCAGCTATATCTATGCGAAAAAGGGCTATGACACGTTGCGTGCTCTTCTCAATGAGAGGGTTGGACAATGAGCCTGTTGATCAAAAGCAACACGCGTGGAAAAACCATGGTCGCTCTGGAGGAGGGGCGTCTGGAGTACGTGGGTTTCAGCGCCTACCGCCTGAGCCTGGGGGAAGCCCTGCCGATCAGCGCCGGTGATAAAGAGCTGTGCCTGGTGCTGCTCAGTGGCCGCGTGAACATTGAGGGCGAAGGTTTCAACTGGCAAAACCTGGGTGATCGCCAGTCGGTGTTCGAGGACAAATCACCGTTCGCCGCCTACCTGCCGCAGGGCACCACCGCTCAGGTCACCGCCTTGAGCGACGTACAGATTGCCGTCTGCGCCGCTCCCGGTGCGCCTGGCTACGAACCGCGGCTGATCCGCCCCGAACACTGCAAGCGCAGTGTGCGCGGCAAGGGTGCCAACACTCGTTATGTGTGCGACATCCTGCCCGACACTGAGCCGGCCCATTCGCTGCTGGTAGTAGAAGTGCGCACGCCGTCGGGGCACTCGTCGAGCTACCCGCCGCACAAACACGACACCGATGATCTGCCACACCAAAGCTTTCTCGAAGAAACCTACTACCACCAGATTAATCCGCCCCAGGGTTTCGTGTTCCAGCGCGTGTACACCGACGATCGCAGCATCGACCAGGCCATGGCCGTGGAAAACAGTGATCTGGTGGTGGTGCCCAAGGGTTACCACCCGGTCAGCGTGCCGTACGGCTACGAGTCTTATTACCTGAACGTGATGGCCGGTCCCAAGCGTGCCTGGCATTTCCATAACGACCCGCAGCACAGTTGGCTGCTGGACCTCTAAGCGGTTTTGGACGGAGAACAATAACAATGAAGTCGCCTCTACGTTTCGCCCTTAACCGCATGGTCGCGCCCAATCTTTCCCTGCCGGATTTCATCCAGTTGGCGGCGGCCCTGAAATGCGATGCCATCGAGATCCGTAATGACCTTGCGGACAAAGAAATTGAATTCGGCACCCCGGCCAGTCGCGTGCGCGAATTGTGCGCGGTGCAGGGCATTACGGTGCTGTCGATCAACGCGTTGTACCCCTTTGATGTTTGGAATGACGAACGCCGCGCCCAGGCGATCAAGCTCGCCACGTATGCCCGTGAATGCGGCGCCCAAGGCTTGGTGATGTGCCCGCTCAATGAGCGTGGTGATACCCGCAGCGAAGCCCAGCGCGCTGCTGGTTTGCGCACCGCGTTGAGCGAGTTGGCACCGATCCTGCGCGAGCACGGGATTCTCGGTTTTATCGAGCCTCTGGGCTTTGAGGAATGTGCGTTGCGTCGTAAGCGCGTGGCGGTGGACGCGATCATGTCCATCGGTGGTCTGGATGTGTTCCGCCTGGTGCACGACACTTTCCACCACCACCTGGCCAGCGAGCATGAGTTCTTCCCGGAACTGACCGGCCTGGTGCATATCTCCGGTGTGGAAGATGCCGAAGCACCGCTCAATTCAATTCGCGACGGCCACCGCGTGCTGGTGGGTGAGGGCGATATCCTCGGCAATGCCGCGCAAATCGACACCTTGCTCAGTACCGGCTACAGCGGCTACCTGTCGTTCGAGCCGTTTGCCGAAAGCGTACACACGCTTGCAGATATCCAGCAGGCCTTGGGGGCAAGCATCGCCCACCTGCAAAAACGATAAGGGGCGCAACATGAGCACAACCCGACTGACCATGGCCCAGGCCCTGGTGAAGTTTCTGGATAACCAATACATCGAAGTCGATGGCGTACAGAGCAAATTCGTCGCCGGGGTGTTCACGATTTTCGGCCACGGCAATGTGCTGGGCCTGGGCCAGGCCCTGGAGCAGGACAGCGGCGACCTGGTGGTGCATCAGGGCCGTAACGAGCAGGGCATGGCCCACGCCGCTATCGGTTTTGCCAAGCAGCACCTGCGCCGCAAGATCTACGCCTGTACGGCTTCGGTAGGCCCGGGCGCGGCGAATATGCTGACCGCCGCCGCGACCGCCACAGCCAACCGTATTCCGTTGCTGCTGTTGCCCGGCGATGTCTACGCCAGCCGCCAGCCCGACCCGGTGTTGCAACAGATCGAGCAATTCCATGACCTGAGCATCAGCACCAACGATGCCTTCCGTTCTGTGAGCAAATACTGGGACCGCATCAACCGCCCCGAGCAGTTGATGACCGCAGCCATCCACGCCATGCGCGTGCTCACGGACCCTGCGGAAACCGGCGCGGTGACCCTGGCCTTGCCGCAGGATGTGCAGGCCGAAGCTTGGGATTATCCCGACTACTTCCTGCAAAAACGCGTGCACCGCATCGAGCGTCGTCCGGCTACCAGCGCAATGATCAGTGATGCGCTGGCTGCGTTCCGGGGCAAGCGCAAGCCGCTGATCATCTGTGGTGGCGGGGTCAAATACTCCGGCGCGAATGCCGCGCTGCAAGCCTTTGCCGAACGCTTTGATATTCCTTTCGCCGAAACCCAGGCCGGTAAAAGTGCAGTGGTTTCCAGTCATCCGCTGAACGTCGGTGGCATTGGCGAGACCGGCTGCCTGGCGGCGAACCTGCTGGCGCCGCAAGCGGACTTGATCATCGGTATCGGCACGCGTTATACCGACTTCACCACCTCATCAAAGTCACTGTTCAAGCACGCTGACGTGAAGTTTCTCAACCTCAATATCAGCCCCTGCGACGCTTTGAAACTGGACGGCGTGCAAGTGCTCGCGGACGCGCACGTTGCTCTCGAAGCACTGGCCGATGCCCTGGGGGATTACCGCTCCGGCTGGGGTGAGCAGATCTGCGATGCCAAGGCGCAGCTGGATGCGGAGGTGGACCGCGTGCATCAGGTGGAATACCAGGGCGACACCTTTGTGCCCGAGGTCGACGACCGCCTGGACCGCGCAGTGTTGCGTGAATTCATCGAATTGACCGGTTCGTGCCTGACCCAAAGTCGCGTGCTCGGCGTGCTCAACGAGACCCTGGCCAATGACGCGATCATCGTCGCCGCCGCCGGCAGCCTGCCCGGCGACTTGCAGCGCAGCTGGCGAAGCAAGGGCGTCAACACCTATCACGTCGAGTACGGCTATTCGTGCATGGGTTACGAAATCAACGCCGCCCTCGGCGTGAAACTGGCCGAACCGACGAAGGAGGTCTATGCCCTGGTCGGTGACGGCTCCTACATGATGCTGCATTCGGAGCTGGCCACCTCGATCCAGGAGCGGCGCAAGATTAATGTGGTGCTGCTCGACAATATGGCCTTTGGTTGCATCAACAATCTGCAGATCGGTAACGGCATGGACAGCTTCGGCACCGAGTTCCGCTACCGCAACCCCGAGAGCGGCAAGCTCGACGGCGGCCTGGTGCCGGTGGATTTCGCCATGAGCGCGGCGGCCTATGGCTGCAAGACTTACAAGGTCAGCACCGTGGAACAGCTGGAAGCAGCGCTGGCCGATGTACGTACGCAAACCGTCTCGACCTTGATCGATATCAAGGTGCTGCCCAAGACCATGATCCACGGCTACCTGTCGTGGTGGCGGGTGGGCGTGGCGCAGGTATCTACCAGCGAACGCACCAACGCAGCCGCGAAAAAACTCAATGAACACCTGGCGAAGGCCCGGCAGTACTAATAACAAGAGGAGTGCTTGTATGTCGTTGCTTTCTAATTCGTTGCGGCTTGGCGTGATCGGTACGGGCGCCATCGGCCGGGACCATATTCGTCGTTGCAGCCAGACCTTGCTCAATAGCCAGGTGGTGGCGGTGACTGATATCAACCTTGAGCAAGCCGCCAAGGTTGTTGCAGATTTGAAGCTGGACGCCGAGGTGTATGCGGACGGTCACGCGCTGATCAACTCGCCGCAAGTCGAGGCGATTCTCGTGACCTCCTGGGGCCCGAGCCACGAGGAGTTCGTGCTCGCCGCCATCGCTGCCGGCAAACCGGTGTTCTGTGAGAAACCCCTGGCGGTGACTGCCGAAGGTTGCCGCAAGATCGTCGACGCCGAAGTAGCCTACGGCAAACGCCTGGTGCAAGTGGGCTTCATGCGCCCATATGACGAAGGCTATCGCGCGCTCAAGGCGGTGATCGACAGTGGCCAGATCGGCGAGCCCTTGATGCTGCACTGCGCGCATCGCAACCCGACGGTGGGCGAGAACTACAAGACCGACATGGCGATCACCGACACGTTGATCCACGAGCTGGATGTGTTGCGCTGGTTGCTCAACGACGACTACGTGTCGGTACAAGTGGTGTTTCCACGCAAGACCAGCAAGGCGTTGGCCCATTTACGCGACCCGCAGATCGTGCTGCTGGAAACCGCCAAGGGCACACGCATTGATGTGGAAGTGTTTGTGAACTGCCAATACGGCTACGACATACAGTGCGAAGTGGTGGGGGAGACCGGTATCGCCAAGTTACCGGAGCCTTCGCAGGTTCAACTGCGCAGTGGCGCGAAGCTGTCGAATGCGATTTTGATGGACTGGAAAGACCGGTTTATTGGCGCGTATGACGTGGAGTTGCAGGCATTTATCGACAGCGTGCGGGCCGGGCAGGTCGGCGGGCCGTCGGCGTGGGATGGATTTGCAGCGGCGGTGGCGGCGGATGCGTGTATTGAGGCGCAGGGCAGTGAGCAGATTGTGAAGGTCAGTTTGCCGCAGCGTCCGCACTTTTACGGCTAATTCACTGGAGAAACTCGGTCAGTGTGGGAGGGGGTTCCCGTTGGTAGATCGTTCCCACGCTCTGCGTGGGAACGCCCCAATGGGCGCTCCGCGTCCGCTTTTGAATGTGACGCAGAGCGTCACGGGCTGCATTCCCACGCAGAGCGTGGGAACGATCAAGGAATCGACCCATGCGAATCGGACTAGTCGGCTACGGCCACGGCGGCCGCTTTTTTCACGCACCGCTGATAGCAACCCTGCCAGGCGCGACCTTTGTCGGCGTGGTGACCCGTTCCCCGGAGCGGCGCCAGCAACTGGCAACCGACCACCCAGGCCTCAAGGCCTTTGACTCCATTGGCCAGATTGTCGAGGCGGGGGTCGATGCGCTGGTAGTTTCCACCACCCTTAAAGGCCGCCCGGCGCTGGTGCTGGAAGCCATCGAACATGGGGTGGCGGTAGTCAGCGACAAACCCTTTGCCGCCAACGCCGAACAGGCCCAGGCCTTGATCACCGCCGCCGAGCGCCAGGAGGTGCTGCTCAGTGTCTACCAGAACCGACGCTGGGATTCGGATTACCTCACGTTGCGCAAACTGATCGATGCCGGGGCCCTGGGCGATATCACCCGTTTTGAATCCCGCGTCGAGCGCTACAACCCGCAAGCGGTGGGCAATGCCAGTGGTGGTGGCTGGCTGCGCGACCTCGGCAGCCATCTGGTGGATCAGGCACTGCAACTGTTCGGCCCGGTCGATCGGGTGTTTGCGCAATTACAGTTCAGCCCGGAACACCCAACGCTCGACCACAGCTTCTTCGTCTCGTTGACCCACGCCAACGGCGTGATTTCCCATTTGTGGGGCAGCGCGCTGCAAAACAGCCAGGCACCGCGTTTTCGGGTGAATGGCACCCTGGGTTGCTACACCGTCGAGGGTCTGGATGGTCAGGAAGAAGCGCTGATGGCCGGCAAGTCGCCAAAAACCGAAGGCGAGCACTGGGGCGCCGAAGAGCACCGCCGCTGGGGCTGGTTTGAACAAGGGGCGGAGCGTGAGCGGGTGCCGTCGGAGAAAGGCTGTTGGACGCAATTCTATCGCCAGCTGCAAAGTGCTGTGCAAGGGCAGGGACCGCTGCCGGTTGACGCCTATGAGGCGCTGGAAACCACCCGTATATTGGACGCCGCGCGCCTTAGCAGCGAGCGCCAGCAGGTGGTTTCAACAAAAATAGAATAAAATTCTAAAAGTTGTTGATATGGAAATTATTTTCTAATAAAGTCTTTTCCAGGTTGCATAAAGTACGTTCGGACTCGATTCGGGCGACTCAACAAAAACAAGATCAAAAACAACCAGGTACCGTCAGATGAAAATCTTCAACGCTGTACTGCGAGTTTTACGCCCAGCCCTTGCGCCACGTGGCCTGCCCCGCGCCCGGCCGTTTTACTTCTCCTTCCTTAATGTGCTGTGCGTCGAAAACAAAGGCGCGCTGGTCTGCTGCATTCCAGGCGCACCGGTTGTTCGACTGCCGTCCTCGCAAGCCCCGTTCTGATAAACGCAACGTCCAAAAAACCAACAAGAATTTGGAGACAGACCGTTCATGAAGACCCCGATCCGTTTTACCGCGTTGGCCTTGTCCATGATGTTGGCCAGCGGTTTCGCCTCTGCCGCCGATATCAAAGTGGGTGTGACCATGTCCGCCTTCGATGACACCTTTCTGACTTACCTGCGTGAAGACATGAACAAGCAAGCCAAGTCCTATCCCAAGGGCGACGGCGTACAGTTGCAGTTCGAAGACGCTCGCGCCGATGTGGTCAAGCAACTGAGCCAGGTTGAAAACTTCATCAGCCAGAAGGTTGACGCGATTATCGTCAACCCGGTGGACACCGCCTCGACCAAGAACATCATCAGCGCGGCAACCAAAGCCGGTATCCCGCTGGTCTTCGTCAACCGTCGTCCCGATCAAAAAGATCTGCCCAAGGATGTAGTCGCCGTCACCTCCGATGACACTGAGGCCGGCCGCCTGCAAATGCAGTACATCGCCGACAAACTCGGCGGCAAGGGCAACATTGTGATTCTGCTCGGCGACTTGGCCAACAACTCCACCACCAACCGCACCAAGGGTGTGAAAGAAGTGCTGGCCAAGTACCCGGGCATCAAGATCGAACAGGAACAAACCGGCATTTGGTTGCGTGACAAGGGCATGACCTTGGTCAACGACTGGCTGACTCAAGGCCGCGATTTCAATGCGGTGCTCGCCAACAACGATGAAATGGCGATTGGTGCATCGATGGCCCTGAAATCGGCAGGCAAGAAAGGCGTACTGATCGCGGGGGTTGATGGCACGCCGGACGGCTTGAACGCAATCACCAAGGGCGACATGGCGGCATCGGCGTTCCAGGACGCCAATGGCCAGGCAGTCGGTTCGGTGGAAGCGGCGCGCAAGATGGCCAAGAAAGAGCCGGTGGAACAGAACCAGGTCATCCCGTTCCAGCTGATCACCCCGGACAACGTCGCCAAGTTCAAGTAGCCCTGACATAACAACAATAAGCCGGCAGGGCGGTCACGGCCGCCCTGCAGATGGAGTACCTCTCTATGCTCGCTCAAGCGACTGTCTCGCAGCCTCCCGGTATCCAGGCCCCGCTGCTGGAAGAACCCTACCTGCTGGAAATCGTCAACATCAGCAAAGGCTTTCCCGGCGTCGTGGCCCTGGCCGATGTGCAACTGCGGGTGCGCCCGGGCTCGGTGTTGGCGCTGATGGGCGAGAACGGTGCGGGCAAGTCGACCTTGATGAAAATCATCGCCGGCATCTACCAGCCCGACGCCGGCGAAATTCGCCTGCGCGGCAAGCCGATCGTATTTGAAACACCGCTGGCGGCACAAAAGGCGGGGATCGCGATGATCCACCAGGAGCTCAACCTGATGCCGCACATGAGCATCGCCGAGAACATCTGGATCGGCCGCGAGCAGCTCAACAGCCTGCACATGGTCAACCACCGCGAAATGCACCGCTGCACCGCAGAGTTACTGGCGCGCCTGCGCATCAACCTCGACCCTGAGGAGCACGTGGGTAACCTGAGCATCGCCGAGCGGCAGATGGTCGAGATTGCCAAGGCCGTGTCTTACGACTCCGACATCCTGATCATGGATGAACCGACTTCGGCCATTACCGACAAGGAAGTGGCCCACCTGTTTTCGATCATTGCCGACCTCAAGTCCCAAGGCAAAGGCATCGTCTACATCACCCACAAAATGAACGAAGTGTTTGCCATCGCCGACGAAGTGGCGGTGTTTCGTGACGGCCACTATATCGGCCTGCAACGCGCCGACAGCATGAACAGCGACAGCCTGATCTCGATGATGGTCGGCCGCGAACTCAGCCAGTTGTTCCCGGTACGCGAGACGCCCATCGGCGAGCTGCTGCTGTCGGTACGCGACTTGCGCCTGGACGGTGTGTTCAAGGACGTGTCGTTCGACCTGCACGCCGGTGAAATCCTCGGCATCGCCGGGTTGATGGGCTCGGGCCGCACTAACGTGGCGGAAACCATTTTCGGCATCACCCCAAGCAGCGGTGGGCAGATCACCCTCGACGGCAAGCCGGTGCGTATCACCGACCCGCACATGGCCATCGAGAAAGGCTTCGCGCTGTTGACCGAGGATCGCAAGCTCAGTGGCCTGTTCCCGTGCCTGTCGGTGCTGGAAAACATGGAAATGGCCGTGTTGCCGCACTACTCGGGTAAAGGTTTTATCCAGCAGAAAGCCCTGCGCGCCCTGTGCGAAGACATGTGCAAGAAACTGCGGGTGAAAACCCCATCCCTTGAGCAATGCATCGACACCTTGTCCGGTGGCAACCAACAGAAGGCGTTGCTGGCCCGTTGGCTGATGACCAACCCACGCTTGCTGATTCTTGATGAGCCCACGCGCGGCATCGACGTCGGCGCCAAGGCTGAGATTTATCGTCTGATTTCTTTCCTCGCCAGCGAAGGCATGGCGGTGATCATGATTTCCTCCGAGCTGCCCGAAGTGCTGGGCATGAGCGACCGGGTGATGGTGATGCACGAGGGCGACCTGATGGGCACCCTGGACCGCGCTGACGCGACCCAGGAAAAAGTCATGCAGTTGGCTTCCGGTATGACCGCAGTCCACTGACGAACAGCAGCGCGGGCCTGCGGTTGGCCCGTGTCACAGAATAAGAAGGTGATTGGCTATGAACGCAATAACAGACAACAAGCCTGCCACGGCACCGGTCAAAAGCCGCAGACGCTTGCCCACCGAACTGAGCATCTTCCTGGTGCTGATCGGCATCGGCCTGGTGTTTGAAGTGTTTGGCTGGATCGTACGTGACCAGAGCTTCCTGATGAACTCCCAGCGCTTGGTGCTGATGATTCTGCAGGTGTCGATCATCGGCCTGCTGGCGATCGGCGTGACCCAGGTCATCATCACCACCGGTATCGACTTGTCGTCCGGCTCGGTGCTGGCGCTGTCGGCGATGATCGCCGCCAGTTTGGCGCAGACCTCGGACTTTTCCCGGGCGGTGTTTCCCAGCCTGACTGACCTGCCGGTATGGATTCCGGTGGCGATGGGGCTTGGCGTGGGGCTGCTGGCAGGGGCGATCAACGGCAGTATCATTGCCGTTACCGGTATCCCGCCGTTTATCGCAACCCTGGGCATGATGGTGTCGGCCCGTGGCCTGGCGCGTTACTACACCGAAGGCCAGCCGGTGAGCATGCTCTCGGATTCCTACACCGCCATCGGCCACGGCGCGATGCCGGTGATTATCTTCCTGGTGGTCGCGGTGATCTTTCATATCGCACTGCGTTACACCAAGTACGGCAAGTACACCTACGCCATCGGCGGCAACATGCAGGCGGCGCGGACTTCGGGGATCAACGTCAAGCGTCATTTGATCATCGTCTACAGCATCGCCGGTTTGCTTGCAGGCTTGGCCGGTGTGGTGGCTTCGGCACGTGCCGCCACCGGGCAGGCGGGCATGGGCATGTCCTATGAACTGGATGCGATTGCCGCCGCAGTGATTGGCGGCACCAGCCTGGCAGGCGGCGTAGGGCGCATCACCGGTACCGTGATCGGCGCGCTGATCCTCGGGGTGATGGCCAGCGGGTTTACCTTTGTCGGGGTGGACGCGTATATCCAGGACATCATCAAGGGCTTGATCATCGTGGTGGCGGTGGTGATCGACCAGTACCGTAACAAGCGCAAACTCAAACGCTGAGACCAACTCACGGCCAACACAAGTCGAATGTGGGAGCTGGTTTGCCTGCGATTGCCCCAACTCGGTAACCGCGGGCAAGCCCGACTCCCACATTTGATGTTTATCAGGCAGTTCTAACCGTTTGTCTTCTATATAGCTCCACAACACTGAATTTCTTGCTATAAACGCACTCCGATGACCATTCGCCGAGCCCGTCCTGGTGCTTTTGGGGGTTATCTCGGAAAAATTGCCTGTCTTTTCAGTTGCTGCGCCCTCAAGTCGGCCTTAGACTGCCGCCCCTCGTAAATTGAGTGCCGGGTGGCGCTTGGAATGGATGGCGCCTTTCCGAGACCTGCAGAGGTCGGCCGGAACGCTCCCTTATTCGCCTTAATGCACGTATTTTTTATAGAGAAATCAATGACAAAGGAAAAGTTGCTGGCCATGCCGGCGGATGACTACATGAATGCCGAACAGCACGCTTTTTTCGAGCAGTTGCTGCAAGACATGAAAGTGGAACACCACGAGCGCATTGAGCAGAACCGCATCGCCATTGAAAGCCTGGACACCCCGGCCGACCCGGCCGACGCTGCTTCTGTCGAAGAAGAGCGTACCTGGCTGGTGAATGCCATCGACCGCGACCAGCGCATGCTGCCGCAACTTGAGCGTGCTCTGGAACGCATCAAGGAAGATTCCTTTGGCTGGTGTGATGACAGCGGCGAGCCTATTGGCCTCAAGCGCCTGCTGATCAGCCCGACCACCAAGTACTGCATCGAAGCGCAAGAGCGCCACGAGCAGATCGACAAGCACCAGCGTCAAGCTTGATGCGGTGAAGCTGGGGCCCGCACAGTCGGTGCCCCAGAGAAATACCGGTTACACCCCTGTCTATTGATCTACTGCAAGCTACTCCACTAAAGGCCCATGGATAATGGCCAAATAGTGGCGTCTAATGCAGAAACAATAACGACAAGCAGTGGGGTAACGACGATGGCTGGAGACGGATCTCTGATGGGCGCAGCAGTGCCACCGCACACGGTGGTGCGCGTGTTACCCGGCTGGCTGACGCCGCTCTTGCAGAGTACCGCCCTGGTGCTGGTACTGCTGGGCCTGGTGTTCGCCGGCTTGCCGATCTACGTCTGCCTGCCACTGGCTTTGCTGGTGATCTGGCTGCCCTCCCTGAAAGCCCGAACGTCGCGTGTGGTGCCTTCCCCGGCCGCCGATACGATTGGCGAGCTGACTCGCGATCTTTCCTATACCACCAGTCATAACGCGCTTTCCGCTGCCGGCGTGGCCTATTCGGTCAAACAACTGGCGGCACGGTTGCAGTCGCAGTTGAGCGCGGCCAAGCAAATTGTCAGCAGTGCCGAAGTGATGATCGGCACCGAGCAGGTCACTTCGCAGCTCAGCCGACAAGCCTTGGGTGCGGCCAGCCAGGCCCATCAACGCAGCACCGAAGGGCGCGAGGTACTGGCCCAATCGATCACCCGCATGCGCCAGCTCAGCCAGCGCGCCAACGCCAGCCGCGAGCTGATCGAAGCGTTGAGCCAGCGCAGCGAAGAGATCCAGCGTGTGACGCTGGTGATCCAATCCATTGCCAGCCAGACCAACCTGTTGGCATTGAATGCGGCCATTGAAGCGGCACGCGCCGGTGAGCACGGGCGCGGGTTCGCCGTAGTCGCCGACGAAGTGCGTGGCCTGGCAGGACGCACAGCCACGGCCACTGATGAAGTCGGGGTGATGGTCGCCGATATCCAGCAGCGCACCGCGCAGGTCGTGGAGCAGATTCGCCAGCTGTCGACGGACCTGCACGTCGGCGTCGAGCAGGTTGAGCACGCTGGTGAACAGTTGGAGAGCATCGCCAGCCTGGCCGCGGATGTGGAAGGGCAAGTCAATGAGATCGCCCAAGGCACCGATACCAACCGTATGCAACTCGACAGTTTGTTCCATGCCGTGGAGCAGATGCGCAGCGATTTGTCGGTGAGCGACCAGCAGACCCGCCAACTGGCCGACGTCGCCGTGCAAATGGAAGGGCAGGCTGAAACCATCAGTGAGCGCCTGGCGGAAGTCGGGCTGGATGACTATCACCAGCGCATCTATGACCTTGCCCGGGAAGGCGCAAGCCGCATTGGCGAGCAGTTCGAGACCGATGTACTGCAAAACCGTATCAGCCTGGATGACTTGTTTGACCGTAGCTACACGCCAATCCCGAATACCAGCCCGAGCAAATATCACACGCGTTTTGATCGCTACACCGACCAGGTATTGCCGGCGATCCAAGAGGCGCTGCTGCCGCACCATGAAGGGCTGGTGTTTGCGATTGCCTGCACACCTCAAGGCTATGTGCCGACGCACAACAAGGCGTTCTCTCACGCTCTCACCGGGGATGCCCAAGTCGATGCGGTGCAGAACCGTACCAAGCGCAAGTTTGAAGACCGCACCGGCATTCGTTGCGGCAGCCATCAACAAGCGGTGCTGTTGCAAACCTATACCCGCGATACCGGTGAGTTGATGCACGATTTGTCGGTACCGATCATGGTCAAGGGCCGGCATTGGGGCGGCTTGCGTTTGGGCTATAAACCGGAAGAGGCGAAGGCCGCGCGCTAGGGATTGTTGCTGTTTATGCAAAGGAGCTATTCCGGGGATAGCTTTTTCCTACTGGCAGAAAGCCGTAGCATGGCAAATATTGTTAGCCAGCTAACTAATGCTGCGGAGAAGCCCCATGCAAAACAAGGTCGATGTCGCCGTAATGATCGGCAGTGGCGTACCCGAAACCCTGCGTGCGCTGGGTCAGAAAGCCTGCTGGGTAGTGTTGCTCAATGGTGAACAACGCGGCACGGCATTTTCCAGCCGTGATGAAGCAGAGGAGTGCAGGGCGGCCTGGCAAGCGCTGATGTGTCTGGAGCAGTCAGACTGCCTGCATTGATGAGTGCGTCGATTGGCTCGAGTGTCGAGTCCAGGTCCAGTTGTTCAAATAGGCTTTCGAGAGTGGGGATTGGCGTGCGGCAGCGTTCTGCCCAATTGTCAGGAATTGAGTGCACCTGAATCCACGGCGGTTTTCAGGGCCTTGGCGGCATCCTTTGCAGCGATTGCAGCGGCGTCGACAGTTTTGAACCAACGATCTTTTTCTACCTGGTGGGTTGTGACCGTGGTCAGTGGTGGTTTGGCCCGCATGATGATGACCGCTTGGAACTCACCGTCTACTTCCCTGGCATCGCCATGGATGAAAAATTCGCCAATATCAAATTCCGTCACGTATAGCCTTCCCTTCAAGGTAACTGCACTGATGAAACCTGACCCGCAAGGGGCAAACTTCAATGGACGGGCCAGTATGGCAGTTGTTGAGGGACGACGGCGTAGTAAAGTCACCCAGGTGACGAAACGATCCCGCCGTGAAGGGCGTACAGGCTGGCTTCCAGCTCTTTGGCCAACTCGCAGGCCTGGATATGGTTGCTGCGAAAGCCTTTGATCCTGCCGCTGGTCACTTCCAGGATATGAAAGAAATTCCGCCCGGCCGGTACAACCTGGTAAAGAACAGAATTGGAGTACCCGCTGGCGCTATGCAAGCAGTAGTATTGGCGCTCGTCTTGGGAAGAAGGACGAGTACGGGAAGACGTAGCGTCGTGTTGATAGGGTTGCATGGTCAGCTCCTGTCGATCGATCTTGTTGACCCACCAGCAGCGTTTCAGGTGGTTTTGACCCGTGTTGCTGTTTTAGTATTGTCGTCGGCAGTCGATGCTTGGTTCCATGCCAGGTATTTTGTTATGTGTGAGTTGTCGGAAACTGCGTTTTTAATTGGGTTATTCTCTGAAGCTGGTCGGCCTGTATTCTCAGACCGTTGAACCTGTGATTTTCTGTGGCACCTGATGACCTTGCATAAGGTTCATCGCGCATGTCTGTACTAGTCTTACGTCGCAGCAACGGGTTCTCTTCAGTTTTTTAACGAATGTGTGATCGTGCCGTAACGGCCGTTTTTTTGTGCTGCCTGCTCCGGCGGTCAGCGCTCTTTTTGATGTGGGGGCGTTTCCTTGGCAGTCAGTAATCTGGATATGCACGCGTTATTCGTGCTGGGTGATTTGCGCGCAAAGTTGGTCAAACAGTTTCAATCCCGTTTCGTCTACATCACTGAGCAGACGCCGGAAGGCATCTACATCGCCGAAATCGATACCGAGGCAGCGATGGTTGTGGATGACAAACCGCGCCTGGAACTTAAGGTAGGCGACCATTTTCGCGCGGCCGTATTGCCTAGTCGCGAAGGCGGCAAGTTCGAGCTGAAATTCCGCGATATCAAGTTGACGGTGTATGGCTTGGGCGATTACGCCTTTGTTTCCTCGGCCGAAGGCCAGGGCATTGTGTTCAAGGAAGGCCATAGCGTGATGCTGGTGTTTGCCGCCGTTGAGCAATTGCAGGAAGGCCTGACTAAAACCCTCAAAGCCGTGACCGGCAAGGCCGCCAAGTGGCGCAAGGGTGAACTGGTCACCTTCAAGGCCAGCGAGTAATTCATAAACGAGCTGTGCATTTTTCCTCTCCCGGAACCTCTACTACAGTTGAGTTGACTTAACTATTCAGAGGCTTCGCGCATAAGCAGCAAAGCCACCCGCTATTTGCTGCGAAAACGCGAGGTGCAAAGGCATGAGAGGATTGAAATTGCTGGTTGCTGCGTCCCTGACGACCTTGGGATTGTCGGTGGCCTCATTGCCGATATCGGCCGCCCAGGCACCGGTGCATTTCGCCGACCTGAACTGGGAAAGTGGCAGTCTGATCACCGAAGTACTGCGCTTTATCGTCGAAAAGGGCTACGGCCTGCCCACCGACACCTTGCCCGGTACCACCATTACCCTGGAAACCGCACTGGCGAAAAATGATATCCAGGTGATCGGCGAAGAATGGGCCGGCCGTAGTCCGGTATGGATCAAGGCCGAGGCCGAAGGCAAAGTGCTGGGCCTGGGTGATACGGTCAAGGGCGCCACCGAAGGCTGGTGGGTGCCGGAATATGTGGTCAAGGGTGACCCCGCCAAAGGCCTCCAGCCACTGGCTCCGGACCTTAAGCGTGTGCAGGACCTGGCGCGCTACAAGGACGTGTTCAAGGACCCCGAGTCCCCCGGCAAAGGGCGCTTTCTCAACAGCCCGATCGGTTGGACCTCCGAAGTGGTCAACGCACAGAAGCTCAAGGCTTATGGCCTGGACGACAGTTACGTGAACTTTCGCAGCGGTTCGGGTGCGGCGCTGGATGCCGAGATCGCCTCGTCGATCCGTCGGGGCAAGCCTGTGTTGTTCTATTACTGGTCGCCGACGCCCTTGATGGGGCGTTACAAATTGATCCAGCTTGAGGAGCCGGCGTTTGACGCCGATGCCTGGAAGACGCTGACCGATGCGGATAATCCTAATCCACGTCCGACTCGCTCGTTGGCGTCCAAATTGAGCATTGGTGTGTCGACGCCGTTCCAGCAGGAACATCCGCAGATTGCCGAGTTTTTTACCAAGGTCCAATTCCCCATTGAGCCGCTGAATAAAGCGTTGGCGGCGATGAGTGAGAACCACACACCGCCACGGGATGTGGCTCAGGCGTTTTTGAAGGAACATCCTGAGGTGTGGAGGACGTGGTTGACGGAGGATGTGGCGCAGAAGGTTGAGGCGAGCCTCAAGTAGCCGAAGTTCTTTCAATTGAGTGGAGATCCCAATGTGGGAGCGAGCAAGCCCGCTCCCACATTTTTGATTGCATCCCAGGTTTAGAACCGGGTCTGTACCGCCAACTCAAACGTCCGCGGCGACCCCAAATAATACGCTGGCGACACATGCGCAAACTCGGCATACACCTCATTCGTCAGGTTACGCACCCGGCCCGTCACCGAAGTGTGTGAGTCCACCTTATAGCGCAGGAACGTCCCGAATAACGTGTAGGCCGGCACCGTCATCGTATTGGCATTGTCCGCATACACCTGCGCCACGTACCGCGCATCCACACCGCCTTGCCAATCCTCGGCAAAATCATAAGTCAGCCAGAGATTACCCACGCGCTTGGGCACGTTGGTGGGTGTATTACCCTTGCGCGAGACCACGGCGCCGCTGGCAATTTTCTCGTTGAAGTCGTCGTACTCCGCATCTACCCAGGCGAAGTTGCCCTCGGCCAGCAACTTGGGAGTGATGCGCAATGAGCTGGCCAACTCGATGCCTTTGGAGGACTGTGCGCCCACCGGAATGCTGTTGTTCGGGTCCAGCGGGTCGGTAACGGCAAAGTCTTTGCGTTCGATCTTATAGGCGGCGACGGTGGCCGAACCGCGACCGTCCAGGTAGTCGAACTTGCTGCCCACTTCCCACTGTTTGCCGGTCGATACATCGAACACTTGAGTCGTAGTTGATGGTTGCTCGGCGGCGGTGCTGTATTGCACATACACATTGGCTGACGGGATGAACTGGTAGGTCAGGCCCACGCGACCGGTCACCGGCTCCCAACTGCGTTTGAAGTGCCGGGGGTTGCTGGCCGTCACGGTGCTATGGTTGGTTACATCCAGGTCGATGGCGTCGTAACGCAGACCGGTGAGCAGTGACAATTTGTCGGTCAGGCCCAGGCGGTTTTCTACAAATAACGCCTTGGTGGTGACCTCGTTGGTCTTGTCCTTGATGAGGTCAGGTTTGGTACCCGGGATGTCATAGAAATGCCCTGGGTCGTAGTTGTTCGGGTTTACCGTGCTGTTGCCCGCCACTCTGAACGGGCTGCTGGTGGTGCTGTTGACCTTGTACTCAAAGCCGCCAGACCAAGTGGTTGAGAGACCGAAGAAGCTATCGTCATGGCGCAGCTCGAACTGGTTGCCGTGCTGTTCACCCTGATGGCGCACTTGATAGGCGGTCGAGCGGTTCACCGCGCTGTTGTCGGCGTTGTACTGGTAGGTTTCCAGGTTGCGGTAATCGCGTTGGCTGTCCAGGTGATACAAGGTGTTTTTCAGCGTGGTGCTGTCATTGATCCGGTAGTCGATGATCGAGCGCGCCCAGAGCGTACGTTGCTCGTAACGGCCATCGGCGACGTTGTAGTTGTTGAACCGGTTATGTTTGTCGATCTTCAACTCTCCAGCTTTGGGGTTGAGTACCGGCGTCCCCCAGTAGGGGCTGTCTTCATGCTCGTCCTGGTATTCCAGTGCCAGGGTGTGGGACAGGCTGGGCGTCAAGTCGCTGAGCAGGGAAAACGCCACGCTCCAGGCATCACGCTGGTCGCGGTCGATGTAGCTATGGTTAGTGTTGCGGCTGACATCCAGGCGCGCGTAATGCTGCACCTCGGCACCCGGTTCGGTCAGGGCGTGGTTCAGGCCAAAGGCCATACCGGCGGTGTCGTAGCTGCCATAGGTCAGTTGGCCCTCAGCGGCTTGTTCCTCACGGGTCGCAAGCTTGGTCACGTAGTTCAGCGAACCGCCCACGGAGCCTGCACCGTTGATCAGGGAGGAGGGGCCGCCGACCAGTTCGACACGGTCATAGATCCACGCATCCACCGGCCGGGCCAAGCCGGTGGCGACGTTGATTCCGTTGAACATCTGTGTGATTTGGCTGCTGGTAAATCCACGGTAGGACACAAAACCGCCAAACCCTGGCGGCGCGCTGGCGTTGACGCCGGGCAAGGTGTTAGCCGCATCACGGAAGGTCTTGGCGCCATGGCGCTCTATGTCATTGCGATTGGCGATGGCTACCGACGCCGGAGTCTCGCGCACGCTCAGTCCGAGCCGTGAAGCCATGCCGCTGGATTGATCCAGGGCCAGGCCGGGCTCAGCGGTTTGTTCGCCATCAATGGTGGTCGGGGCCAACTCGAGCGCCCAGCCGCAGACAGGCAGGCAGCCGAACAGGCCTGCCAACAGGGGTAAATGTTTCATGGTTGAATCCTGAAAAACTTGGCTTGAAAACAACGCACAGCCGTCCGTATTCCCCGATGGGAGCGGTGGTGGTGCAGATCAGAAAGCGAAGGGATCAGGCGAAAGCGGGAGGCGCACGCGGGTGGGCCGTGGGCCAGGTGAAGCGGGCAGGGATGTCAGCGGCGATAACCACAGCCGGAGGCGGCGCGTGGGGTTGTGGCAAAACCGCCACATTCAGGCTGGTGTTGAGTGCCGGGCCCATGCCACCGGTTGAGCACAACGGGCAACCGAACGCCTTGGACAGCGTCGGCAGGTTCTCATCCGTGGAGTTGTTCTGCGTGGGTGCCTGGGTACGCGGGTCCACCGTACAAAACTGACCGCCGATGCCGTTGAGCTGCATCCCCAGCATCTGTCCATGACCAATACTGCACGCGAACACATTGAACAGGACGCAGCAGTAGAGCATCCAGGCAATGAGCGAGCGGTCGGCACGGGCGATTTTCATGGGGCGGCACTTTACCATCACCCGCCGACGAAATGCCTACAAAAAATCTCAGGGCGACTATGCTCATGCGCACATTTTCAGGGAGCGCCCGTCATGAGCTTTGTCATCGCGCGATGGATCGTCGGGGTTTTTACCTGCATCAGCATGGTGCACTTGTATTGGGCCGCCGGCGGCAAACTGGGCAGTCTTGCGGCTATTCCCCAATTACCCGGCGAGTTTGCCCGTGGACCAAGGCCGGCGTTTAAACCTTCGGCGCTGGGCACGTTCCTGGTGGCGATGGGGTTGGTGGCGATTGCGTTGCTCGTCTGCCTGCGTGCCGGGCTGTACTTTTCGCCAGTGTCCCATGGGGCGCTGCAATGGGGAATCAGCGCGATTGCCGTGGTGATGTTTGCCAGGGCGATTGGGGATTCGGAACTGGTGGGGTTTTTCAAGAAGGTCGGTGGGTCCAGGTTTGCGCGGTTGGATACGTATTTTTATTCGCCGTTGTGTTTGGTGCTGGGGGTGGGGTTGTTGGTGGTGGCGTGGGGGTGAGAGGTTTAAGGCCCGATCGCTCATCAGTCCGGGCAGTCAGGTTGAATGAAGTATAAGTTGGACATGGAGCCGGGGATTTTCTTGGCCTTTCCCTGTTTCAGATACTCATTGAAGTCATGTTCCAGAAATTCTTTGTTGGTGTATTTTTTGTATTTACGCGGCAGCTCACATGCATACATGTATAGCCGCCAAAAAAAGACTCTCAGCAATCCCAAAGCCAATCTGCGCCCGGCGTTGAACGTCACTGACCTGGCGAACAAGGAATAGATGGCGTCCTGCTATTCCTGCTCGTGGTGCTGGTATGGCTCACAGCGCACCGTGCAGGCGAGTGCGGCCTATCAGTGGTGAAATCTCGCCGATAAGGCAATTTAATGGCCCCTTTGTAACAAAATTCTCGCCAGAATCACTTTTATTTTCAGGTGGTTAGGTGAGGAAGCAAATGCGCACTGTTGGAATCATGCTGATCGCCTGCTCCCTGGCCGGCGGCGCGGTTACCGTGCAGGCACGGGAGTTGCGCGAAGGTGACAAGTACATGTGCAGTTGGGGTGCTGGCACTGCCGCCCGAGCGCAGGAACTCAAGCTGTCGGGCGTGTCGTTATATGCCGCGCGGCAGAAGATCCAGACCATCAAGTTCAGCAAGTCGTGGATGCGCATGATGGCCATGGGCATTACCGAACAGACTTATGACAGCCGCTCACGGCTTAAACCCGAGGCGATTCGCCAGGGCTTTTATCAGGATTGCCTGCGCTACAAGGTGGCGCGTAAGTAACTCGCGAGCGCTTTGCACCGGCCAGTGCAAAATCTGCGTAAGCCCGTCCAACTTTGCCCAGGTGCGCCTCGCCATACTGGCGCCAGGCAAACCAAGAGGCACAGGCCATGACTGATTACGTATTCACCCCCGCGCAAACGCCATCCCTTGCCGTACAGGGCAGCGACGCGCGGTTTCCGCTACGCCGCGTATTCTGCGTGGGCCGCAACTACAGTGAACATGCCCGGGAAATGGGGCATGACCCGGACCGCGAGCCGCCATTTTTCTTTATGAAACCGGCGGATGCGGTGGTGCCGGCCAAAGGCGTGATCGCGTATCCGCCGCTGACCGCCGACCTGCACCATGAAGTGGAACTGGTGGTGGCCATCGGCAAGGGTGGGGTGGATATCACCCCCGAAGAGGCGTTTTCCCACGTATGGGGTTACGGAGTCGGCATCGACCTTACTCGCCGCGACCTGCAAGCCCAGGCGAAAAAGCTCTCTCGTCCGTGGGAATGGGCCAAGGCCTTTGATGAATCGGCGCCGAGTACCGCGTTACAACCAGTGAGCGCGGTCGGGCACCCGTCCACCGGGACAATCTGGCTGAAGGTCAATGGTGAACAGCGCCAGATCGGGGATCTGGCCGACCAGATCTGGTCCGTCAGCGAAGTGATCAGTCATGCCTCAAAATCCGTCGCGCTCAAGGCCGGCGACCTGATTTTCACCGGTACTCCCGCAGGCGTCGGTGCGTTGCAGCCGGGGGATGTGGTCACCGCCGGTATCGACGGTGTGGGCGAGTTGAGTTTCACTCTCGGCCAGGGTTGAGGCTAAAGTGGTGCCCAGGCCACCCGAGAGATAGTTATGCCAGGCACCCGCGTCACCACTTATGGCATGGAACAGCGCAGCGACCGCCCCGACTTCTATATCCGCGACAAACGCGGGCGGGCGGCGCTGACCAGTCCCCATCGGCATGAATACTTTCAGATCCAGATCAACTTAGGCGGCGACACCGTGCAGCATATCGGTGGTGCGGTGCGGCCGTTTCCACGTAAAGCCCTGGCGTTTATCCTGCCCCATCGCCTGCATGTGATTCCCCATCCCGAAGACGGCGAGTTCATGCTGATTAACTTCAGCCAAGCGTTCTTCCTGCCGCAACTGACGTGCGACCCGCTGGACCTGGAGGACATTCCCATCGGCCAGGCACCCGAGTTGTCGCCGTTTCGCTTTCAGGAACAGTTGGATTTCATCCTCGACGATGCGGCATTCGACGAAGTGAAAACCTGGCTCGCTCATATGCGTACCCTCGACGCCCATCGCACCTTCGGCGCCCGTGAGCGGCTAAAAGGCTACCTGTTTCAACTGATCGGCCTGGTCTGCGAACAGTACGCCGAACCGCTGCAGGCGCTTGCCGCCAACAATGCCACCCGGCGCGGGCGCAAGGATGCGCTGGCTCGCGTTCAGGGTTATATCCGCGAGCATCTGCACGAGCCGACCCTTAACCTTTCCGACACGGCCGCTGCTGCCTTCTTGTCGCCTAACTACCTCACCCACCTGCTGCGCAAGGAAACCGGCAAACCCTTCTCTCAATGGGTGCTGGATCGCCGTATGCAATTGGCGCGGACCTTGTTGCTCAACAGCGCGCAGATGATTGGGGTTATCGCCCAGCGCTGTGGGTTCACTGATGAAGCGTACTTTTCCCGCTGCTTTCGCAAGGCCCATGGCTTGGCGCCGGGGAAATTTCGTCGTCAGCAGCAAGAAAAGTCCCTGTAATCTCTCGCTTTTTACAAATCCACGACAATGCATATGTTTCTATTTGCATACAATCGCGTGCTTCAACGGAGGAGGCGCCTATGGAAATCGTTGTACGGCTGGCGACGCTTGTGGATATCGACACGTTGTTCGCCATTCGCACCTCTGTCGTGCAGAACCACTTGAGCCGTGAACAAATGACGGACCTTGGCATTACGCCACAGGTGCTGGCGGACAGCATCCGTGAAGCGCCGTGTGTGTGGATTGCCGAAGTGGATGGCCGCCCGGCTGCGTTTTCCATGGTCGACCTGGCCGAAGGCGAGGTGTTTGCGATGTTCGTGCAGCCTGCCTATGAAGGCCATGGTTTAGGTCGCCAGTTGATGGCGGTGGCTGAAGCGGCTTTGTTTGAATGCCATGACACGTTGTTCCTGATCACCGACGGGCGTGATGAAATCCGCGCCAACGGGTTTTACCAGCGACTGGGCTGGTCGGTGGTGGGGCGGGTCGATGGAGACGACGTTCGTTATGAGAAGAGCAGGGCGTCTTAGTCCCATGAACCCACCAGAACCCCCTGCGCCCAACAACTTCCGCTACTTTGCGATCGGGGTTCTGTGCGTCGCCGTGCTGCTCGGCATCTATTTTGTACGGCACAATGCCCAGGTCGATCAGGAGCGGGAAGAGGCCGCCGAGCGTCTGGCGCTTTGCCAACATATAGAGAGTGTTGCCCGCGCAGCCTTATCCACGAAGTTCGAATCTCCCGAATACTGTAAGCAACTAAGGAAGCGTTTTTCCGGAGCGGTTGCGCCGTTATAATTAATAACCACACTTTAATGGCGGGAATGCAGCGATGAAGTAGTGAGGTGTATAACGACGCGCGCACCAAAAAATGGCATTTATAATGCCGGCCACCTTAAAAAATGTGTGGTTATTGAATGACTTACAGCGATTTTAATCCGACGAAAGGATTAAAATAATCTTGTTACGGATTTTTACAATCGGTACTATAGCCGTGCGTTCACCTCCCACGGTTTATGCATTTTTAAATCCCAAGTTTCCATCAGCTACTTGGGATTTTTTTTGCCTGGAATTTGACCTCGGCGTCAAACTTCAATGTCGGCAAACTCTGCACGCATCCGTCCATTGTGTTTGGCTTGGTACAGCAACTTATCCACGGCTTCGACAAACCCCAACATCGCACTGTTTGGCGTAACGATATGGGTGCCGACCCCCAGGCTCAGGGTCAGCAGCTTCGAGGCGGGTGAAAAGTCGTGTTCGATCTGTTGCTGGCTAATCAGATGCAGGCAGCGTTGCGCCACCTGCCTGGCTGAGGCCGCGTCGGTCTCCGGCAGCAACCACACAAACTCCTCGCCGCCGATACGGGCAATGAAGTCTCGTGGCCGGTTGGCCGCCAGCGACAAGGTGCGTGCCACCTGGCGCAGGCATTCATCGCCCTTGATATGGCCGTAATGGTCGTTGTACTGCTTGAAAAAATCGATATCGAGGATGATCAACGACAGCGGCAATTGGCTGCGCTGGGCGCTGGCCCATTCCCGCTCCAGCACGGTGTCGAACATGCGGCGGTTGGCGATGCTGGTAAGGCCGTCCTGGAAGGAATACTCCTCCAGTTGTTTTTGCAGACGGGTCAGGTGTTCTTCAGTCTTTTTGCGCTCACTGATATCGAACATGAAGCCGATCAGTGCTTCGACTTCTCCCTCCTTGCGCACCACGTGCACCACGTCGCGAATCCACACATAGTCGCCGTTGACCGTCAGCGCCCGGTAGTCGGCCTCGTGGTCCACGCCGGCGCGCGATTGCGACACGCAGAAATTCACCACATATTCACGGTCGTCCGGGTGCATACGTTCAACCCAATCGTCCACGCTGACCCAGCTTTGCGGGGTCCAACCCAGCAGTGCCTCGATCTGTGGGCCTATGTAGCTGAACGTCATAGTCTGCCAATCGATGCGCCAAGGGATCGCCTTGGTCGACTCCAACAGTGTTTTGTACACGTCACTGTCGGGCTGGTTCGGAGGGTCGATACTCATGCAGGGCTGCTCAAGAAGAGGGCGAAGAACCAAGAGCCTCTGGTGATCGACACCGGGAGTCAAGCCTAAGCCTGGGCAGCAGACGAGAGGTCGTGTGCTGGGTTTTTGGCGTCAGTGTGCCAGCGCTTACAAGGCAAAATGAGGCATAGGTAACACTTTTGAATTAATTGTTCCGTTGCAGGCAAAACCTTATCTATTCTGGTTGCATCACACCTACAGGGTAGAACCCAGGGACGGGGACTTATCATGATTTCGATCGCCGAACTCAACCGTATCATGGCCTCGGGTTTCCTGCCGTTGGCCTGTGATTGCAGCCTGAACAGCGACGGCTCATTGCGCATCAGCGTCTTTGAACCGGCGTCCGGTCGCGTCGACTTGCTGCTGACCCGGGTTTCGCCCCAAGGCTTGGACAGCATCCGTTCCATCTCAAACCTTATTGGCGAGCTGCGCACCGAGATCAAGGCCGGGCGCCGTGGTTTTGCGGCGATGGGCTAGCTGTTGACGGTGGCGGTTGGGGTCGAGACTGCGCCGTAGTAGCGCCAGCAACAGTGCCGGTGTTCAGGCAGGATCACGCAGCCGCTGAGGCTGACGATCAACAGGGCGGCAACGAGCATATATAGGCGACGGGACATGATGTTTCCTCATGGTGTGTTCTGCGTTAACCGTTGAACGGCACCACCCGCACAAATCCGTCGCGATACTTTCAAACATTTCATCCAGCGTGTTCATTCGCTGAGCAATACTTCCCTTCTATCAGCGTCGAGAAAAAATTCGCGTTTTTCGCGACGGATTTCCCGCCACCCCATCGTTCAACCCATCAGCAGCGAACATTTTCGTCCGCCGTATGAAGGAGTTGCCATGAACCCACTGGCCAAACTGCGTTATGCCTTGCTCGTCCCGCTGGCCTTCGCCGCGCTTGTCAGCACCCCGACCTTTGCCCAGACCGAAGTGATCATTCGCCAGGCGCCACCGGTGGAGCGCGTCGAGGTGATTCCCGCCGAACGTCCGGGTTACGCCTGGGACCGTGGGCACTGGCGTTGGGAAGGCGGTGCCTATGCCTGGGTGCCGGGTCACTGGCAGCCGGTGATGCGTAATGCGCGTTGGGAACCTGGGCACTGGGAATCCCATGGGCCGAACTGGTACTGGCGCGAAGGCCATTGGATCCGCTGAAACCTGAAACTTAGCCACCGGACCGAGAGTTACCCGATTGAAAGACACTGATCCGGACGTTGAGCTACTGGCGCGTATCGGCAACAACGAACCAGCCGCCGTCAACGAAATGGTGACGCGCAAGCTGCCGCGGTTGCTGGCGCTCGCCAGTCGGATCCTGGGGGATGCCGACGAGGCCAAGGACGTGGCCCAGGAAAGCTTCCTGCGGATCTGGCGCCAGGCGGCCAACTGGCGCGCCGGTGAAGCACGTTTCGACACCTGGCTGCACCGAGTGGTACTTAACCTGTGCCATGACCGTTTGCGCCGGCGCAAGGAACGCCCGTTGAACGAGGACGAGGTGCTTGAGCTGGCGGATAGCGCGCCGTCCCCGGATGAGCAGTTGGAAACCGCCGACCGCAGCGCACGGATGGCCGCCGCGTTGGCGGCCTTGCCCGAGCGCCAGCGCGAAGCCATTGTGCTGCAGTATTACCAGGAGCTGTCGAACATCGACGCCGCGGCCCTGATGAATATCAGCGTCGAGGCACTGGAGAGCCTGCTGTCGCGGGCCCGACGCCAGTTGCGCAATCAACTTGCCGACACACCAGGGCTTGCCCGCCCAGGAAGGGAAAAACCATGACGCCCGAACGATTTGCTCACTTGGCTGATGCCTACGGGGCCAGCCTGCATCGCTGGCCCATCGCCGAACAAGCCGCGGCCCAGGCGCTGCTCGACAGTGGTAACGCCAACGCCCGCGAGGCATTGCACGAGGCAAGCTGGCTCGATACGCAGTTGGACGGTCATCAACTGGCCTTCATTGACCCGGCGCTGGCGCGGCAGATTCGCCAGTCCGCACCGCGCCGGGCCTCTTTCTGGTCGCGCTACGCCAGTTGGTTATCGCCCGCAGGCCTCGTCGGCGTGGGCATTGCGGGCATCGCCGCGGGGGTGTTGGTGACGTCGCTGAGCGTGCCATTGCCAATGCTCTCATCCGAAGTGCTGCCCAGTGTCTTCGATCAGGGCGATGCCGAAGTCGTTTTCACCGTCAACGCCGAGGAAACCGAGCAATGACCCCCAAATCCCTTAAACCGTGGTTGGTTGTCTCGGTGTTGCTCAACGTGTTTTTGATCGGCGGTGTGGGTGGCGGCCTCTACCATTGGATAGCCATTGCCAAGCCTGCCGAGGCGGTGGTCAACCAGCACGGTTTGCGCCAGGCGATGATCAAGCTGCCGGCAGAACGACGCAAGGAACTGCGTGAGTTGCTGCGCCATAACCGTGCTGACAGCCAACCGCTGATCATGGCCGGGCGCGAAGCACGCCTGGGCGTGATCAAACAATTGGAAGCGCCGACCCTGGATCGCGACGTGCTCGTCACTGAGCTGGCCAAGGCACGCGAGGCAGACGTTGCGCTCAGGGCTATGGTGGACACCACGTTGGCGCAGTTTGCGAGCAACTTGCCACAGGATGAGCGGCAGAAACTGGTTGAGGCGCTGTACCAGCGTGGGCAGGCCAAAACCAAGGAGAAGCTGCCCCAAGTGGTGGGGAATAAGCCGCGCTCTTGAGTCGTAATGCCGATTAAGGTTTTGGGTAAACGAGCCGAAACAGCAGCTGGGATTAAGCGTAATCTTGCGCGTGGCTGTTTAGCCGACCGTCTGCCTTGGGGCGTTTCATGCAAAGGATGCTATGCGGTATTTTGAGCCTGGCGATCATCACATCATCGCTGGGTGGCTGTGCGACGGCGCCGGCAAGGCCGACGGTTGTAGGGCCTGAGGTCTATGGGTTCACGCTCTATCAAAAAATGACCGGTGAGCAGTTCGATTCGTTGACTCGTATTTACAAGAACTATGACGGCGCCCTGGAGCTGTATTTGAAAGCCTCCCCGGACGGCGGTGTGCTGGGGCTTTATGCGGATTCCAGTTGGTGGCTGGATACCGTGAGTAAAACCAGCAAGCTGTATTTCACCGAACCTGAATGCCAGGTTGCCCAGCACGCGGATGAGGCGCAACTCAAGGCCGTGGTCGATGGCTTCAATACGCAGCAGTCAGGGGATTTTAGTGCGGTCCACACGGTGGATGCCTGCAAGCGGTTTACCGGGCAAGGGCTGGAAGGGGAGGCCTACCGTTATACGCTTTGGGCCACGCTGCAATCCAAGACCCTGACGCCTGGGCAAGGGTATACGCGCAAGCCTGAGGTTGTGCGTGCCGGTGTCTTGGATTGGGTGGTGTTGGCGGCTGCCATTCCGTTGTATGTGGTGCTTGTGGTGGTAACTAAAGGCCAGGCGCTTCCAAGCAGCTGTTCTTATGACGTTTCGGTTCCGGGGAATCAGAAAAAGTGTGATAAGGAGCGGGAGGAGAAGCTTGCGAAGGCGGCTGAGACGGAGCGGTTGGAGAAGGGCTACTGAATGAGTACATATCCGTTGCTGCGGTAACGGCTACTTATGGTTTCGCTTTTACAGCGACTCACTTTGGAAAAGCCCCAAAGTAAGCAAAGGGCTCTTGCCCCACCACTCGGCACCTCGCTGTGGCTCGGTGTGCCCGCACGCAGGCTTGAGTCCGTGGGCCGCCGCGATGGGCCATCCTTGGCCCAGCGCGGCTAACCCGGCGTCCTGCCGGGTTACCCACGGATTCAAGCCTGCGTGCGGCCATCGTGGTTAATGGGGCGCCTGAGATCAAGATCACAAGCAGATCAAAAGCAGAGCACGGCGGCCTGAAAGCCGACCTGAGTGGTGTGGAGCAAAAGCCAGATCAGAAGCAGGGCAGAATGCAGTCATCCCTGATGTATGGAGATTAAAAATGTGGAAGCGGGCTTGCTTGCTCGTTTGTTTTACCGCTTTTGATCTACACCACTCAGGTCGGCTTTCAGGCCGCCGTGCTCTGCTTTTGATCTTGATCTTAGGCGACCCGCGCAGCCGTGCCGGAGTGCGGGCACACCGAGCCTAGGCGAGGTGCCGAGTGGTGGGGCAAGAGCGTTTTGGTTACTTTGCCGCTTTTGCAAAGTGACCCGCCGTAAGGGCGGAACCATAAGCGGCCGTTACCCAAATAACGGATATGTACCCAGCGCCCCCGCAACAACCCTAAAACCTACCCCCTAAAAAAGATGTGCAGATACCTAGGCCGCGATGCAGACACCTCGGCCTTGCACCTCGACGCATTGCAAGCGCTTGGGTACCT
Source organism: Pseudomonas costantinii (assembly GCF_001870435.1). Taxonomy (GTDB): domain Bacteria; phylum Pseudomonadota; class Gammaproteobacteria; order Pseudomonadales; family Pseudomonadaceae; genus Aquipseudomonas; species Aquipseudomonas costantinii. The sequence goes on from NZ_MDDR01000028.1 coordinate 108,935, forward strand.
TGTGAACGCAGCGGCATATTGCCGTTAGTGATTGGCAAGACCGTCAAGGAGCGTTCGATGATTGACCCCCAGGTACTGCAACAACTAGCCCCCAATGGCGTGCTGCGCGCCGCCATCAACCTCGGCAACCCGGTATTGGCACAACGCGGTGCGGACGGTGAGCTTCAGGGCGTCTCCGTGGCGTTGGCCAAGGCGCTGGCCGAAGCGTTGGGTGTCGAGTTGGAATTGATCACGTTTGAGGCGGCGGGCAAGGTCTTCGCCGCGTTGGCCGATGACGTGTGGCGCGTTGCGTTCCTGGCGATTGAACCGGTGCGCGAACAGGAAATAGCCTTCAGCGCGCCGTATGTGGCGATCAAGGGCACGTATCTGGTGGCGGTGGATTCACCGCTCACGCACGTCGCGCAATTGGACGCACCGGGTCGGCGTATCGCGGTCGGCCAGGGTGCGGCCTACGACTTGTACTTGAGCCGTACCGTGCAACATGCCGAACTGGTGCGGGCACCAACTTCTGCGGCAGCGGTGGACTGGTTTATCGAACAGCGCTTGGATGCCGCGGCGGGTGTACGGGATTTCCTGCGAACCCGGGTTTCTGATCAATGGCGTCTGGTGGAGGATGACTTCATGACGATCCGCCAAGCCATGGCGGTTCCGGTGATGCATGCAGCCGCTGCCGCGTTCGTCAAATCCTTTGTCGAACGGCAGAAAGAGAATGGTGTGGTGAAACGAGGGTTGCTGGACAGCGGGCAGAGCGCTGAACTACAGGCGACGTAGGAAGGATTTGACGATGTGCCGGGTCGCGTCGGTGGTGTCCAGCTCGTCCAGGGCGCCAAAGGCGTGCCACTGGCAATCGATGATTTCGTTGCGTGGCTGGGCATCGGCAATGTTCACCACCGAGGCTTCAAACACATGGTGCACGGTGTCGCGGGCCTTCAGTTCCTGCAAGTACAGCAACCCATCCACGTTCAACCCGGTTTCTTCTTCCAGCTCGCGCTCGGCCGCGCCGACCGGCCGTTCGTCACGCTCGACCTTGCCGCCCGGCAATGCCCATTTTGATCTGGCTTTGCGCACGAAGAGGATATGCCCCTCGTGTTCGCAAATGACGGTTGCCCTTATTTTCATGGTGTGTGCCCCACGGCGGGATGATCGTCATAAAAGTGTAATGCAAATGTCATGCTAGGTGCTGGTGGCGCGCACGTGTGGGGATGTGGATACTGCCCGCTTGACGGAAGTGGACGAGGAAAACCGATGAACACCGTACGTTGGGGCATGATCGGCTGTGGCAGTGTTACTGAATTAAAGAGTGGACCCGCATTCTATAAAGCGCCAGGTTCGGCCTTGGTGGCCGTGATGGGGCGCCGTATCGATGCGGTGCGCGATTATGCGGCACGCCACGGTATTGCGCGTTTTTATACCGACGCCCAGGCACTGATCGACGACCCCGAAGTGGACGCGGTGTACATCGCCACACCGCCCGACAGCCATCTTGAATACAGCCTGATGGTGGCGGCAGCAGGCAAGCATTGCTGCGTCGAGAAACCCATGTCGCTGAATGCCGAGCAGAGTGCGTTGATGCAGCGCACTTTCGAGAATGCCGGGCTGCACTTGTTCGTGTCCTACTATCGACGCTCACTGCCGCGCTTTCAGCAAGTGCGCGACTGGCTACAGGACGGGCGCATCGGCGAGTTGCGCCATCTCACTTGGACCTTGTGCAAACCGCCTTCCGCCGCAGACGCAAGCGCCGCCAACTGGCGCACCGACCCGGCGATAGCCGGGGGCGGCTACTTTGCCGACTTGGCCAGCCATGGGTTTGACCTCTTCCAGTACCTGGCTGGGGATATCGTCGACGTGGCTGGGTTCACCTCGCGCCAAGAGGGCCGTTATGCGGCGGAGGATGCCGTGACCGCCAGTTGGCGTTTTGCATCGGGCGCGCTGGGCATGGGCTGCTGGAATTTTGTAGCCGACCGTCGCGAAGACCTCGTCGAGCTGATTGGCAGTCGGGGACGTATTCAGTTTTCAGTCTTCGAAGACCAGCCGCTGCGGCTTGAAGGCGAGACCAACGAGGTGCTGGAGGTGCCGTGTCACGCGCATATTCAGTGGCACCACGTGCTTGGCATGAATGCGCATATTCGTGGGGAGGCCGAGCACCCGTCGCTGGCGATCGAGGCGTTGAAGACCGATCGGATTCTGGACCGGGTGCTACAACGTAACGCCCATCAACCTGGCTAATCACACTAGGCTTGCTGGGTAATCTACTTTTTTCAAGGAACAGACGGATGAAATACTGGATGGTGTTGTGGTTGGCGCTTGCCACGAGTGCGATGGCAGCTCCGCGCAGCCAAGGGACGCCTGGGGAGTTTGATTTTTATGTGTTGTCATTGTCGTGGTCGCCAACGTTTTGCCTGACGCACCCGGACAATGAGCAGTGTTCGGGCAAGGGCTACGGCTTTGTGCTGCATGGCTTGTGGCCGCAATACGCAAAGGGCGGCTGGCCGGCCTCGTGTGAGCCGCAGTCGCGATTGTCTCGTGAAGAAATGGACAAGGGCGCTACGCTGTTTCCGACCCGCTCGCTGCTCAAGCACGAATGGGCCAAGCATGGCACGTGCAGCGGGCTTGAGCCGTTGGCGTACCTGGAGAAAACCGATGCGGCGCTGGGGGTGGTTGCCATTCCGCAGCAGTTGCAGCCGTTCAACACACCACCTTCATTGCAGGCCAGTGAGATCGAGGCGTTGTTCCGCGAAAGCAACCCGCGCATGGGCAACCATGGGCTGGCGGTGATCTGCAAGGGCAAGGTGCTGTCGGAGGTACGGGTGTGCCTGACCAAGGACCTGGCGTTCGCCGGCTGCCCACGTAGCGTGAAGACGCAGTGCCGCGACGGCGATATTCGGATTCCTTCGCAGCGCTAAGGCTGCATCGCCACGCCCCGGCCAAGTGAAGATGCGGGCCGGGTGTTGTGTGTGAAATAGAACGGCGGGGGCATTTTCTTCAATACTGCACGCGGTTCGCCCTTTACCGTGACGTCATCGTCACAACAAAAAGGGAATCGCAATGAGCTTGATCATCTCCATGGCCGCCTTCGCCTTGGCCACCTCCATCACGCCGGGGCCTGTGAATGTGGTCGCCCTCAGTTCCGGCGCGCGCTTCGGTTTTGCCGCCAGCCAGAAACACGTATTCGGCGCCGCGGTCGGCTTCACCGTGCTGCTGGTGCTGATCGGCCTGGGATTGCATGAAGTGCTGGTGCGTTGGCCAATCCTGACCCAGTTGATCCAGTGGGGCGGGGTGGCCTTCTTGCTGTACATGGCGTGGAGGTTGGCAGTGGACGATGGTCGGCTGGACGCCGATGGCACGGCAACCGCACCGTCGATGCTGTACGGCGCAATCATGCAATGGCTCAACCCGAAAGCCTGGCTGGCGTGCGTAGCGGGGATGGGGTTGTTTGTCGCGGATGGCGATGCTGGGCAAGTGTGGCTATTTGCGGTGCTCTATTTGGTGATCTGCTACCTGTCGGTGGCGTGCTGGGCCTACGCCGGGACTTTTTTACGGCGTTACCTGGGCAATCCTCAAGGCGTGCGCGTGTTCAACCGCTCAATGGCCGCGTTGCTGGTGGCCAGTGTGGGTTATTTGCTGATGGCTTGAGCAAGTCACGGTACTGACCAGGCGTGGCGGCGAAATGCTGTTTGAAGGCGCGCTGGAAATGCGCCTGGTCGGCAAAGCCTGCGGCGAGGGCCACATCGGCGATCAGCTCGCCGTTACGCAACTGGGTGCGGGCAAACTGGATGCGCCGGTTCACCAGGAAGGCATGGGGCGTGAGGCCGTAATATTGCTTGAACGCGCGGATCAAGTAAGACGGCGACAGCTCGGCCGCCTGGCAAATATCTTCCAGTTTCAACGCCTGGGTGCAATGCTCGCGGATGTACTCGGCGGCCCGTTCCAGCTTGTGGTTGACCTCACGTACCGGCATCTCGGCAGGGTTCAGGCGCTGCTGCACTTCACTGAAAAAACTCACCAGCGCACTCTGCTTTTGCAGGTGTTCGGCTTGCTCGTCCACCAATGTCCGGTACAGCTCCAGCAGGCCGCTGTACAGCACCTTGTCCCGGGTATACGGCGTGTTGAACGGCCGATAACCCTCATCGGTGCTGAAACCCAACTGGTGCTGCAGGTCGGTCAGCCAGGGCGTGTCGATGTACAACATCTGATAGGACCAATGCTGGTCGTAGATCGGGTTGCAGGCGTGCACATCGCCGGGGTTCATCAGTACCACCGTGCCGGCGCTGATCTCAAAGGTCTGCGTGCCGTAGTGGTAATAGCTGCGTCCGGCGGTGATCGCACCGATGGAAAAATGTTCGTGAGAGTGTCGGGTGTAAGTCACCTTGCGCCCGTCGGCAATGGTCCGCGCCTCGATAAACGGCAGCGCGGCGTCGCGCCAGAAGTTGGGGGCCGTAGGGCTTGCAGACGAGGACATGGTGCGGCGCTCCGAAAGGTGTGCTGCACTAGACTCATGCAAAACCTGCGGATGTTCAAGGCTTGATTTGGCGGTCTGCTACGTTCAGCTCACCTCAACGGCCCCAGCACCTGGCGATAGCGTTCCACCCCTTGAGGCGTTTGCCGCACCAGGCTGATCTCCAACCCCAACGGGTCTTCCCGCCGATTGCCGCTCAACTGCCGCCAGCCTTTATCGGTCTCCCATACTCGCACTTGCAGGTCACTGACCCCGCTGAGCACCACCACACCTTCCTTGGCCGCCGGCAGCGGGAACCGGTCCCGTGCAGGGGCTGCCGCACGGTACAGGTTGTCGCCCTTGAGCCACCAACGCACCCGCTGCAAGCCGTCTCCCGCTGCCGGCGCACTGCGAATCACGTCCAGCTGAAAGCCCTTGCTGTCGGAACTGCGCACCGTCACGCCAGCCAATCCGGCGGGCTTGGCCGTCTCGTCTTCAGTCATGCCAGGCGCGTTCAATTCGACGCTGGCCCGCAGGCTGATATCGCGCTGCAACTGGTTCAGCACCCGCAGCAGGGCTTCGGTCTGTTCAGTACTTGCCTGCAAGTGCTGATCGGCGCGAGTGACGCTGTCGAGCCCGCGCCAGGCGATCAGGCTGACCACCGCCATCAGCATGATCGCCACCATCACCTCGATCAGCGTGAAGCCTTTCTGGGAGGCATTCATGGCAAGCTCACCACGCGCATCAGACCTGCGGCGTCGCGTTGCAGGCTGAGGCTGTGTTGCCCGTCGGACAGCACCACCCGCAAGGCTGGGTTGATCCATTCGGCGTTGAGCACCAGGGTTTGCCGAGGCTCAATAGTGACTTGCATCGGCGTGCTGTCCCATGCGCGCGGGCGCAGTTGGGCATCGGCCTTGAAGGTCTCGATGCCCAGCCCATCTTCACTGCGGCGGTTGAAGCCAAAACCCTTGGCGTCAGTGCGCAACGTGATGGGGCGGCCGTCGGCGCGGGCTTCGGCCTGGGCTACTTGCAACAATTGACTCAGTCGGTCGGCGTCCTTGCGCAGCAGGTGCAGCGGGTCGGGCTTGATGGTCAGGCTGATAGCCGCGCTGGCAATGCCGATGATCACCAGCACCACCATTAACTCGATCAGGGTGAAGCCTTGCTGTTTCATCGGATGGCACCTGTCGAACTGGTGAGCTTGTGAAATAAAAAAGTGGGAATTGGTCTGTAGGCTGGAGGCACGGACAAACAGGAGGTCCCATTCATGGCATTTTCCCCGCGTTTTTCACCCGCCCATGGCGTGCAGATTGTGGCCTTGCTGGCGGCAGCGGCCGGCCTTGCAATTTGGACGCCGCTGTTGCTCACCTCCGCCGAATCCCACACGCCCCAAGCCGCGCCCCAGGCCTTGGCGGCGCGCAGCGATAACCCGGCATTGCAGTGGTTTTCCAATGCTCCGACGGCCTTGCAGGTGAAGGTGTCGGGCGTGCTGGCCGGCGCCCGTGGCGCGGTGGCGATTCTCAGCCTTAACGACGGGCCGCCACGCAGCTTCTTGCTCGGTGAGCGCCTCAGCCCCGGCGTACGGCTAACGGCCATCGAAGGCGACGGCGTAGAGATAGAGCGCGGTGGCGAGAAGCTGCGCGTCAACCTCGACAAGTTGCCGGATGCACCGGCATTGCCGCTGCTCACTCGGCCATGACCTGCGTTTCCAGGCGTGCCAGTGGTGGCGCTTCGCGGCTGGCGTCCAGCACCTGCACCTTGACCTGAAACAGGCGGCCATCGGCGTTGATGGTTTGCTCACAGCGCAGTTTCAGTCGCCCCTGGTCGCAATCGAAGGTCTTTTTGCCGCTGCTTATAGACCCCCCCAACTGCAACTCCGCCAAACGACTTTGCGCCGCCAGCAACGCCATGGACTTATCCCGCAGCAGGCCGTTGCTCTGGGTCATCAACCCCGCCACGCGCACGGCGGCGGCCATGGCCACGGCGATGATTGCCAGCGCCACCAGCACTTCAATCAGGGTAAAACCTTGCTCGTGGCGAGGCCTGCGCATGGTGTTCTCAAAGCCCGGAAACAGGCTCGCAGACTAGCGCCGGCAGTTGACCGATTGGCGACCAAACCTCCCGAGGATTTTCAATACGACTGACATGTGTTCTTGCAACACTGCGCCACGAAATGCACTCAAGCCAAGGAATGTCGAGATGGATATCGCGCCCCTAACGTCCCCATTGCCAGGCCCTCGCGGCCAGCGTGGTTTCACCTTGATCGAGATTATGGTGGTGGTCGTCATCCTCGGGATTCTAGCGGCGATGGTGGTGCCCAAGGTGCTCGATCGTCCCGATCAGGCGCGAGCCACGGCGGCGAAGCAGGACATCGGCGGCTTGATGCAGGCGCTGAAGCTTTATCGCCTTGACCACGGCACTTACCCGAGCATGAACCAGGGGCTCAAAGTATTGGTTGAGCGCCCGGCGGACGCCAAGAACAGCAACTGGCGCGCTTATCTGGAGCGACTGCCGAATGACCCTTGGGGCAACCCCTATCACTACCTCAACCCCGGCGCCAATGGTGAGGTCGACGTGTTCTCCCTGGGCGCCGACGGCAAACCGGATGGCGACGGCGTGAATGCCGATATCGGCTCCTGGCAGTTGTAAGGCGCGCCATGAACAGACATTCGCCCACAGCGGCGAAGCAGCGCGGCATGGCGATTATCAGCGCGCTGCTGATCGCAGCGGTGGTGGCGGTGATTGCCGGTGCCATGCTCACACGCCAGACCGTGTTCACCCGAAGCCTTGAGGCCGAGCAACTGCGTGTGCAGGGGCAATGGCTGTTGCAGGGCGGGTTGGAACGCAGTCGGCAATTGCTCTGGGATGCGCGTCAGAGGGACGTGCTGACGCGCCTCGATCAACCGTGGGCGCGTGCCCAGGTTGGCGTGTTTGAGGGGCGGCTGGACGATGAGCAGGGCAAGTTCAACCTGCGCAATCTGGTCAATCGTCAGCAAACGGATGCGGAACAATTGCAGGGCTTTGAGCGCCTGTGCCGTTTGATTGGCGTCGACCCGGCCGTGAGTCGGCGCATCAGCCAGCGGGTGATCGCCTCCTATGACCGACGTGAAATGCCCGCCAGATACCCCATGCTGCGCAGCCTGGAAGAGTTGAGCGGTATCGAAGGCGTCGACCCACGCCTGCTGCGGCGTTTGCAAACCTACGTCAGCGTGTTGCCCGGCAATACTTGGGTCAACGGCAATACCGCCAGCGCCGAAGTACTCAGTGCGGTGGTGCCGCAGCTTAGCCTGCCGCAGGCCCAGGCACTGGTGGCCGAGCGCGACAGCGGGCGTTGGTTTATCAACCGTGGGGATTTCGTCAACCGGTTGCGCATGCCCCAGGTGGCGGTGGACTCGGTGCAAGTGGGCATTACCAGTGAATGGTTTCGTTTGCAGGGGCAGGCTCGCCGTGAGCAACGTCGCGTGACGATCGAGGCGTTATTGCACCGGCCGGAAGACCGCCAGCCTCAGGTGATCTGGTCGCGGGTGGGCGTATGAAACGTTTGCGCATCGGTCTGCCACCACTCAATCAACTGACGGTTGAGAGCCAGGTGAAATTCGCCTGGCTGGAGCGCGGCGTGGTGGTTGCTGAAGGTCAGGAGCGTTTGAAGCAGTTGGGTAAAAACCGTCAGATCGTGGACTGTTTTCTGCACCCCCGCGACAGCCTGCTCACCAGCCTTGAACTGCCGCCTTTACCCTCCGCAAAAACCGCCGCCGCCGTGGCCTGTGCGGCGCAGGCATTGATCCTCGGCCCGATGGAACAGATGCACGTCGCCCACGGCCCACGCGAAAGCGATGGGCGCGTGCAGGTGGCCTGGGTGCCCAAGGCCGGGCTGGAACGACTGGGTCAGGTACTGGCGCAGGTACCGCTCAAACTGCGCGGCCTGTACCCGGCACCGTATGCCTTGCCGGTGGCCACAGCGGCGATGGATGAAGGGTATTTGCTGACGCGCCATAGCCTGCAACAAGGGGCAGTGCATCCGCTGGGGCAGCAGGCCCTGGATGAATTGCTTGATGTGCAGCTAGGGGACGAGGCACAGCGTTGGGGTGGCGTGATACCGAGTTGGGGCCTGCACGGCCGTCTCAACCAACCGGCTACCGGCGGATGGGGCAGGGCGCTGGCCTGTATTGTCTTGGCTACCGCCATCTGGACCGTTGGCCTGAACCTGTACGCTGCCCGTCAAGCGGACGAAGGTCTGCGCATCAAGGCGTTGATGAGCCAGCAGGTGCGCCAGGCTTTTCCCGAATTACCGGTCATCCTCAACCCCCTGCAGCAGGCCCGCCAACAGTTGGCCGCGCGACAAGCCGGTGCGGTCGCGGACACAGGCCAGCGCTTTACCAGCCTGTTGCAACTGGCCGGCAGCAACTTGCCGTTCATGGTCGGCAGCGTCGACAACTTGACCTTCGAACAGGGGCGCCTGCACCTCGGCTTGCTGGCGGACAGTCGTAACCCGGCGGTAGAGGGTGATTGGCAGGCGGCCCTGGCCCAGGCGGGTTTTGCCGCCACCCGCGATGAGCAGGGCTGGACCCTTGGCCCCGCCCAGGCAGCCGCATCTGCGGGAGCCGAGGATGAATAAGTGGCAGCGTTTACGCAGCCGGTCCCAGGTGTTCTGGAGCGGCTTGGCCTTGCGTGAAAAACGCATGCTCAGCGGTGGCGGCCTGGTATTGGCGAGCTTGTTGACCTGGCTGGTGCTGGTTCAACCGGCGTTGAAAAAGATCGATTACTGGCAGGCTGAAACCCCGAAATTGCGCTCCCAGGCCGAGGCCTTGCAGGTGCTGTTGCAAGGCGTCGCCGCGCCTCGGCAGGTTGACGAAGCTGCTTTGCGCCAAGCCCTGGATAGCGCCGGTCTGCAAGGTCGTTACCAGTTGCAGGCGCTGGACCCCGGCGCTTGGCGCCTGACCTTCGACAACGCCCCGGCCGACGCCGTGGTGGGCTGGCTGCTGGGCAATCCCCGCGCGTTTTCTTTGGAAGTGTCCGAGGCGCGTTTGCAACGCGCGGCGGATGCCGTCGACAACTCGGCCGGCACTGTGTCCGGGACCGTTCGCATGGATCAGGCGCTTGGCGCTAAGGAAGCTTCATGAAGTGGTCAGTCCCCAACCCCGCGCCGTTTCGCAAGGTCGCGCCGCTGCTGTTACTGGCCTTGAGCGCGTGCAGCACCCCGCAGTCGAACAAGCCGTTGCTGGTGGACAGCGAACTTGGCCAGCCCCTGGCTGATACCCGACGCAGTAGCGACACTGTATTGGACCGCAAGCAGGAGCCTGCGCCCGCGCCTCGGGTTCAACACCCGGTGACTAACAGCGCGCGCGGCCACGCCCCTGCGGTGGTCAAGGCACGCAACCCACTCGGCGACCAACCGGTGCAGCTCAACTTTGTGGATGCCGATATCCAGGCGGTGGTGCGTGCGTTGTCCCGCGCCACCGGTCAGCAATTTCTGGTGGACCCACGGGTAAAAGGCAACCTCACACTGGTCAGCGAAGGCCAGGTGCCGGCGCACCAGGCCTACGACATGTTGCTGGCGGCGCTGCGCATGCAGGGTTTCAGTGTGGTGGATGTGGGCGGTGTGGCCCAGGTCGTGCCGGAAGCCGACGCCAAGTTGCTCGGCGGGCCGATCTACAGCGCCGGCAGCAGCGGCATGCAGACGCGCACCTTCCGGCTGCAATATGAAAACGCGGTGAACCTGATTCCGGTATTGCGCCCCATCGTGTCGCCGAATAACCCGATCAACGCTTACCCTGGCAACAACAGCATCGTCATCACCGACTATGCCGAAAACCTGGCACGGGTGGCGCAGATCATCAACGGCATCGACACCCCCAGCGCCATCGACACTGATGTGGTGAAGGTGCAGAACGGTATTGCCGTCGACATCGCGGCCATGGTCTCCGAACTCCTGGAAACCCAGGGCGTCGACCAGACCCAGAAGATCAACGTGGTGGGCGATCCGCGCTCCAACTCGATCATCATTCGTTCCGGCAGCCCCGAACGCACGGAACTGGCGCGCAACCTGATCTACAAACTCGACAACGCCCAGAGCAACCCGAGCAATATGCACGTGGTGTACCTGCGCAACGCCCAGGCGGGCAAGTTGGCCCAATCCCTGCGCGGGTTATTGACCGGCGAAAGCGAATCCGGCGTCAGCGACGAGGCCCGTGGCAAGCTGAGTAGCATGGGTGGCAATGCCCAAAAGACTCAAGGCAGCACGGCGCAGAACAGCAGCGGCACACCCACCGGCAGTGGCGTGCAATCGAGTTACAGCCAGGACAAACCACCCACCGGCAGCAGCACCTCCAACGACCAGAACACCGCGTTCAGCGCAGGCGGCGTCACGATCCAGGCGGACGCCACCACCAACACCTTGCTGATCTCCGCGCCCGACCCGCTGTACCGAAACCTGCGCGAAGTGATCGACATGCTCGACCAGCGCCGCGCCCAGGTGGTGATCGAAAGCCTGATCGTGGAGGTCAGCGAAGACGACGCCAGTGAGTTCGGCGTGCAATGGCAGGCCGGCAACCTCGGTGGCAAGGGCGGCTTCGGCGGCGTCAACCTGGGCGGCAGCGGTTTGAATGGCACAGCCACCAGCAAGACCAGCATCGACGTGTTGCCCAAGGGCCTGAATATCGGCCTGGTCAACGGTTCGGTGGACATCCCCGGGATCGGCAAGGTGTTGGACCTCAAGGTGCTGGCCCGGGCGTTGAAGAGCAAGGGCGGCACCAACGTGTTGTCCACGCCGAACCTGCTGACCCTGGATAACGAGGCGGCGAGCATTTTTGTGGGGCAGACCATTCCGTTTGTCACCGGCAGCTATGTGACTGGCGGCGGGGGCACCAGCAATAACCCGTTCCAGACGGTGCAGCGTGAAGAGGTGGGGCTCAAGCTTAACGTGCGGCCGCAGATTTCCGAGGGCGGTACGGTGAAGCTGGATATTTACCAGGAGGTCAGCAGCGTTGATTCACGGGCGTCGGTGGACGCGGGCACGGTGACGAATAAGCGTGCGATTGATACCAGTATTTTGCTCGATGATGGGCAGATCATGGTGCTGGGCGGGTTGCTGCAGGATGGGTATAGCCAGAGTAATGATGCGGTGCCTTGGTTGTCGGATATCCCGGGGTTGGGGGCGTTGTTTCGTAATGAAAAGCGTAGTGTGACCAAGACTAATTTGATGGTGTTTTTGCGGCCTTACATTATTCGTGACAGTGGGGCGGGGCGCAGTATTACGTTGAATCGGTATGAGTTTATGCGCCGGGCGCAGGGTGGGTTGCAGCCGGAGCGCAGCTGGGTAATGCCGGATGTGCAGGCGCCGCAGTTGCCTACGGTGGAGAAGGCGATTCCGGGGGCGCAGCAGCAGCCGGGGCCTCGGGCGGTGATTCGGGCGGTGCCGGTTTCCGAGGTGCGGCCGTGAGTCTGCTTGAGTACATATCCGTTGCTGCGGTAACGGCCACTTATGGTTCCGCTCTTACAGCGGGTCACTTTTGGAAAGGCCCAAAAGTAACCAAAAGGCCTTCGCCCCACCACTCGGCACCTCGCTGTGGCTCGGTGTGCCCGCACGCAGGCTTTGGACCGTGGGCCGCCGCGATGGGCCATCCTTGGCCCAGCGCGGCTAACCCGGCGTCCTGCCGGGTTACCCACGCTCCAAAGCCGGCGTTCGGCCAGCGTGGTTTTATGGGGCGCCTGAGATCAAGATCAACAGCACGGCGGCCTGAAAGCCGACCTGAGTGGTGTGAATCAAAAGCAGATCAAAAACAGATCGGGCGTACGCCGCAGATTTGCTCTTCTGTGGGAGCTGGCTTGTCGGATCGCCGCACCGCTGCGATGCAGAGACCTCTGTGTATCGGGTACACAGAGTTGATGCCATCGCAGGCAAGCCAGCTCCCACATTATTCGACCGCTTTTGATCTACACCACTCAGGTCGGCTTTCAGGCCGCCGTGCTTTTGCTTTTGATCTTTTTGATCTTGATCTTAGGCGCCCCATAAAACCACGCTGGCCGCACGCAGGCTTGAATCCGTGGGTAACCCGGCAGGACGCCGGGTTAGCCGCGCTGGGCCAAGGATGGCCCATCGCGGCGGCCCACGGATTCAAGCCTGTGTGCGGGCACACCGAGCCTAGGCGAGGTGCCGAGTGGTGGGGCAAGAGCCCTTTTGGTTACTTTTGGGGCTCTTTTCCAAAAGTGACCCGCTGTAAGAGCGGAACCCTAAGTGGCCGTTACCGCAGCAATGGATATGCACCCGGTAAAAAAGGAAAACCCCAGTGAGCCTGCTCCCCTACGTATGGGCCAAATCCCACCGCATTCTCCTGCGCCCAACCGAAGCAGGCATGCTGATGACCGTGTGCCCCTCAACCCCCGGCTGGTCGATCAGTGAAGTCCACCGCCAGTTCGGCCAAACCCACCTCGAACACATCCGCGACGACGAACTCGACAGCCTGCTCACCAGCGCCTACGCCGACACCGGCAGCGCCGCCGCCGTCGTCGGCGCCGCTGAAAACGAGGTGGACCTCGACCGCCTGATGCAAGACATGCCCGAAATCACCGACCTGCTCGACACCCAGGACGGCGCACCGGTCATCCGCATGATCAACGCCTTGCTCACCCAGGCCGCCCGCGACGAAGCCAGCGACATCCATATCGAACCCTACGAAACCCACTCCGTGGTGCGCTACCGCGTCGACGGCACCCTGCGTGACGTGGTCTCGCCACGCAAGGCGCTGCATGGCGCGCTGGTGTCACGGATCAAGATCATGGCCCAACTCGATATCGCCGAAAAACGCTTGCCCCAGGACGGCCGCATCGCGCTGCGTGTAGCGGGGCGGCCGATTGATATTCGGGTGTCCACGGTACCCACCGGCCACGGTGAGCGTGTAGTGATGCGTTTGCTCGACAAACAGGCCGGGCGCCTGCAACTGGAAACCCTTGGCATGGACCCCCACGTGCTGGCCAAACTCGATAGCCTGATCCGCCAGCCCCACGGCATCGTGCTGGTCACCGGCCCCACCGGCAGCGGCAAAACCACCAGCCTGTACGCCGCCCTGGCGCGGCTGGATGCGAGCACCAGCAATATCCTCACCGTGGAAGACCCGGTGGAATACGACCTGCCGGGCATCAGCCAGATCCAGGTCAACGCCAAGATCGACATGACCTTCGGCCTGGCATTGCGGGCGATTCTGCGTCAGGACCCGGACATCATCATGATCGGCGAAATCCGTGACCTGGAGACCGCGCAAATCGCTGTGCAGGCTTCGCTCACCGGCCACTTGGTGCTCGCCACGTTGCACACCAACGACGCCGTCTCGGCGGTCAACCGCTTGATCGACATGGGCGTCGAACCGTTCTTGTTGGCGTCTTCGCTATTGGGCGTATTGGCCCAGCGTCTGGTGCGGCGCCTGTGCCCGCATTGCAAACAGGAAGACCCGGCCGCGCCCGGTACCTGGCGCCCGGTGGGCTGTGCCCAGTGCAACCAGATCGGCTACAGCGGGCGAACCGGTATCCATGAGTTGTTCTGCGTCGACGACGAGGTGCGCAGCCTGATCCACCAGGGTGCCGGTGAGCAGGATTTGCGTCTGGCCGCGCGCCGCGCCGGGATGTTCAGCATGCGTGAAGACGGTGAGCGTTGGGTGCGCAGTGGCGCCACCGCGCCCGAAGAAATCCTGCGCGTGACACGGGACGCCTGATGAATCGCTATCGCTATGAAGCCGCCGACGCCAGCGGCAAAGTTGAGGTCGGGCACGTTGAAGCCGACAGTCAGAGCGCAGCGTTTGCCAACCTGCGTGGGCGAGGTTTGACCGCGTTGCTGATGCAAGTCGAAGGCAACCCGCAAACGGCGGGCGGCAGTGGCCTGTTCAGCGCCAAGCTATCGGATAACGACCTGGCCTGGGCCACTCGCCAACTGGCGAGCCTGTTGGGCGCCAGTCTGCCGTTGGAAGCGGCGTTGAGTGCGACGGTGGAGCAGGCCGAGAAAAAACACATCGCCCAGACCTTGAGTGCGGTGCGCGCGGATGTTCGCGGCGGCATGCGCCTGGCCGATGCGCTGGCGGCGCGGCCGCGGGACTTTCCTTCGATCTATCGCGCGTTGATCGCAGCGGGGGAGGAGTCCGGTGACCTGGCCCAGGTGATGGAGCGCCTGGCCGACTACATCGAAGAGCGCAACAACCTGCGGGGCAAGATCATGACCGCGTTTATCTACCCCGGTGTGGTCGGCCTGGTGTCCATCGGCATTGTGATTTTCCTGTTGAGCTATGTGGTGCCCCAGGTGGTCAGTGCGTTTTCCCAGGCGCGCCAGGATCTGCCGGGGCTGACCCTGGCGATGCTCAACGCCAGCGACTTCATTCGTGCCTGGGGCTGGTTGTGTTTTGCCGGGATCGTCGGCGGTTTTTGGGGCTGGCGCCTGTACCTGCGCAACCCCGTGGCGCGCTTGAATTGGCATAGCCGTGTGTTGCGTTTTCCATTGATCGGGCGCTTTGTGCTGGGCCTGAATACCGCGCGATTTGCCTCGACCCTGGCGATCCTCGGCGGTGCCGGTGTACCGCTGTTGCGCGCCTTGGAAGCGGCGCGTCAGACCTTGTCCAATGATCGCCTGAGCCAGTGCGTCAACGATGCCACGGCCAAGGTGCGCGAAGGCGTCAACCTGGCTCCCGCGCTGGCGCTCGAAAAAGTCTTCCCGCCGGTGCTCATCCATCTGATCGCCAGCGGCGAAAAAACCGGTTCGTTGCCACCCATGCTTGAGCGTGCGGCGCAGACCTTGTCGCGAGATATCGAGCGCCGTGCCATGGGCATGACCGCCTTGCTTGAGCCGCTGATGATCGTGGTGATGGGCGCGGTGGTGCTGGTGATCGTCATGGCGGTGCTGTTGCCGATCATTGAGATAAACCAGTTGGTCACTTAAGCCGCGACGCATCGCTTGGTTGATCTCGGGTTCCTGATGCTGTCATTTTCCAAACGCACCGACACAGCCCGCGCTGCCTCCAGCCCAGGGCCTGAGGTGCGTGCTGAAACCTCGCTGTCACCTGGGTCGAAAGCGCTCAAAACCATGACCGAAACACCCGAGAATCTTTTTAAAATCAAGGCGTTCCTCCCGAGGTTTTTTCCTTTATCTGTCATCGGTAACTGCGACTTTATCTCCCATGGTTTCACCCCGGGTCACCCCCAGTACACGGCTTGGGACCGGAGCCATGGCGTCATGCAAGAGCCATCTACCCCAAACGTACAAACACGACGAAAGGAGATTCTTCATGTTTAAGCGCACTATGATCGCGGCCTCTTTGGTAGTTGCAGCACTGGCTTCGGCCCAATCCATGGCCGCAGTAGTCGGCGGCGGTGCCACCCTGCCGGAAAAACTCTACGGCACCACTACCGGTACCGGCATCCTCGCGTCTACCAACCCTGGTTTTAACGCCTACGTTGGCGTGGGCAGCGGCGACGGCAAAAAGGCGTTCTTCGGTAACGATTCGACCAAGCTGAAATTGGCCGCCGGCATCACCGTTGACTATGCAGGTAGCGACTCGATCGTCAGCGCTGCGGAACTGGCCGCTTACAACGCTGCTACCAACACCACCAATGGCCGTGCCAGCTTTGGCCCGTTGATCCAGATCCCATCTGCAGCCACCTCGGTGACTGTGCCCTATCACATCGACGGTCAAACGTCGCTTCAGCTCACCAGCGCTCAGTTGGCTGATATCTTCGCCGGCAAAATCACTAACTGGCAGCAAGTGGCCGGTCCAGACCTGCAGATCAAAGTGGTTTATCGTCTGGACACCAGCGGCACCACCGAGATTTTCACCAACCACCTGAAAACCGTGAAGCCTGCTTCGGTGCCTGCCGTCAGCAATAGCTTCGCCACCGCAGTTGGCTTCAACCCAGCCACCAATGCCCCAACCGGTTCAAGCTACATCGGTGCAACCGGCAGCCAGGGCGTTGCCACGGCTGTTGCTGACAGCAACAACAACGGCGCCATCGGCTATGTCAGCCCGGACTTCTCCCAGTTCGACCAGGCCTCGGCTGTAGCAGCGATCAACGGCTCTCTGCCAACCAAGGACAACGTTCAGCTCGCTCTCACAGAAGCTACCCTGCCAACCGTTGACCCGGCTAAAAGCGCCAGTAACCCTATCGATTGGGTTCCAACGTTCCCTAACCCTTCCCAGGGTTACCCAATCGTTGGTTACACCAACCTGATCTTCAGCCAGTGCTACAAAGACACCACTGACAGCGCACGCATCCGTAACTTCCTCAACCGTCACAACACCGGTGTGGACAACGCAGCTGTCAGCAGCCACGCCTTTATCCCGGTGCCAGCCAACTGGCAGAAAGCGATCCTTGACACCTTCTACGCCAGCACTAGCTCCTTGCGCGTAGGCGACACCAACACCTGCAACGGTATTGGTCGTCCGTTGTAAGACCCCGTCTCGACAGGGTTTGCCCCATAACCGGCAATGACTTCGCGTCATTGCCGGTTTTTTCGTTTCTCACCCAGACCGACCAGTTGAACCGCGTCGTATGAACATTGTGTGACATCAGTTCGGTCGCGTCCCTTGGTAACCGCCTTAGCAATAACCACAACACGTGCCCGCGCACTGTTCGCGCGCCCGTCGTTCGCCAGACCCGTCAAAAGGACCTGTAAGTGATGCGTTCCCGTCTGAAGTTGCCTGCTACCCGCGCTGCCCACGTGCCAACCGCCGCCGGTCAACCGGTGTTGCGCCTCACGCCCCTGGCCCACGTCATTGCGCTGCTGGTGTTTGCCGGTGGCGCCCACGCGGCGCAGCCCCAGGCGTTCAGTTCGGGCTGGTTTGCCGCCAAGGGTGCGGCGCAGGCCGATGGCAGTGCACGCCCGGGCGCAGTCGTGCCCGGAACGCCACCGCCGTTGGCCCAGCAACAACGGGTTGATCAGCAGTTGCAGCGCTCCTTTCAAACCCTCAATACCAGCGTCGCCGCGATTGCCGCGCAACAGGCCGCGCAGGCGGCTGGCCGGGGTAACGCAAGCCTGGGCCCGCAGACCATTCATAACGGTCTGGGTGGCAATGGCCTGAACGTGGTGATCGGTGCGGATGGCAAGCCGCTGTTCGTCAACGCTGAAGGTCCGGTGCAAACCGATGCCAACGGCAAGACCCTGGTGTCGATCAAGCAGACGGCTGACAAGGCGATCCTCAATTGGGAAACCTTTAACGTTGGTCGCGACACCACCGTGCAGTTCCAACAGAACAGCGATTGGGCTGTGCTTAACAAGGTCAACAACAGCACCGCGCCGAGCCAGATCCAGGGGGCGATCAAGGCCGATGGCACGGTGATGATCCTCAACAGCAACGGCATCGTGTTCACCGGCAGCAGCCAGGTCAACGTGCGCAACCTGGTGGCCGCAGCGACCAGTTTCAGTGATGAACAGTTCACGGCCCGTGGCCTGTACAGCTCAAGCAACACCGCGCCCAGTTTTACCCAGGCCGCCGGCAACGTGACGATCGAGCGTGGCGCGCAGATCCAGACCCAACTGCCCGCCACTTCCACCGCAGGCGGCGGTTACGTGCTGTTGCTCGGCAAAGAGGTGGCGAACGCCGGGAGCATTTCTACCGCGCGGGGCCAGACCACCCTGGCGGCGGGCGACAGCTTTGTGATCAAGAAGGGCTACGGTACTGACGGCAACGTTGCCTCCACCACGCGCGGCAACGAAGTCAGCGTTACCGGCAGCGGCAAGGTCAGCAACAGCGGGCTGATTCAGGCCTCCACCGGTGACATCACCCTGACCGGTCAGCAGGTGCTGCAAAACGGTGTGTTGCTGGCCAGCTCTTCGGTCGAAGCCCGCGGCACCTTGCACTTGAAAGGCACGGGTAACAACGCCAGTGTGACCCTCGGTGAGGGCAGCCTCAGCGCAATTTTGCTCGACAGCAGCAGCGCCCTCGACAGCCAGCGTGCCGGCCTGATCACGCCGTCGGCTGACCAGCCGGGCAACATAGTAGCGACGGATCCCTACCGCCGTGACCAGTCTCTGGTGGAGATCACCAGCGACGGCACGGTGGACTTTCGCAGCGGTTCCGTGACCCTGGCCACGGGTGGCCAGGTGGGTATCAAGGCCGCGCAGCGCACCTTGGTGCGTGATGGTGCGGTGATCGACGTCTCCGGGGCCACCGGGGTCAAGGTGTCGATGGAGTCCAACAGCGTCAAGGTCAACATCCAGGGCAACGAGCAGCGCGATTCATCGGTCAACCGCGACGGCAAATCCCTTAACAACAACGATGTGTGGGTGGATGTGCGCGACTTGATTTTTGTCGCGGCCGGCACCAACGGCTATGCCACCGACCGCTGGTACACCGCAGGCGGCCTGTTGGAAGTGGGCGGTTATTTGGGCACCCGCAACCATGGCATTGGCGAATGGATGGCCCAGGGCGGCACGGTGACCTTCAGCGGCAAGGACGTGGTGACGCAACAGGGCTCGCAGATCAACCTGTCCGGCGGCACCCTTGACGTGCAGGCGGGCAAGGTCCAGCAAACCTGGCTCAAAGGCGCCGACGGGCGTTTGTATGAGCTGTCCACCGCGCCGGGGGATTTGCTCTACACCGGGATTTACAAAGGTTACGAGGACCACAGCCAGCGCTGGGGCGTGACCGAGTATTACTACAACCCCTTGATCGCACCGCGTGAGCGTACCGAGGGTGCCTACACCGTGGGGCGCGATGCCGGACGCCTGGTCGTCAGTACCGCCAGCGCGATTCTGGAGGGGCAGATTGTCGGCGACACCTACCAGGGTGAACGCCAGACCCAGGCCGCGCAAAAAGGCCTGGACGGTTACTTGCAATCGCAGAAAGCCGTGGCCCGAGGCGCCGAATTGGTGGTCGGTACTTATGTGCCGTATTACGTCAAGGACAGCGCCACGTTGCAGTACGTTCTGGGGGCGGATGCCGGCACGTTGAAAAATGTAGTGCTGGGGCAGGGCGCGCCGGCCATTGCCGCAGGTCTGGACTTGAGCAGCGTATTGCCGGCTGATCGGGCGTCCACGCTTTACCTGGACAGCGACGCGTTAAACGCAACGAAGCTGGGGGCGATCAAAATCGCCAGCACCGGCTCGATTTTGGTCAACGGCGCGCTGGAAGTGGCTCCCGCCGGTGAAATCACCCTGTACGGTCCTAAAATCGAGGTCAATGCCAACCTGACCGCGCATGCCGGCAGCCTGCAACTGGGCAACGTGCAAACGCAGCTTACCCCGGCCGGCAAAGCCGACGTGACCCTCGGCGGTCGCGGCAGTTTGACGGTGAACAAGGGCGTGTCCCTGGACACCAGCGGCCTGTGGAGCAACCAGCGGCTGGGTGCCGGCGATGGCAGCCGTTTACCCTACCTCAACGGCGGTAGCGTAGCGTTGCGCAGCAGCGGTGATGTGACGCTGGCGGCGGGCAGCCGGGTGGATGTGTCGTCCGGCGCGGCACTGGATGCAAAGGGCCGGCTCACCGGCGGCAAGGGCGGTGACCTGACGCTCGCGGCCAACGCCAATACCGCCGACAGCCGGGGCAACCTGGCACTCAACGGTGAGTTGCTTGGGTACGGGGTCAATGGTGGCGGGCGGCTGAGTGTACAGGCCGGCAAGGTGTTGATCAGCGATGCGGCGGCGGCTCCACAAGCCGGGACGTTGCAACTCGGCAGCGGGTTTTTCAATAAGGGCTTTGGGGCCTATGACATCACCGGCAATGAAGGGTTATTGGTAGCTGACGGTACTCAGGTAAACGTGACTGCGCCGGTGTACCGCCTTAATGAAAACGCACAGGGCGTAGTGAGCGGCGCGGACCCGCGTAGCGCACTGGAAATCTGGACCCCCCCGCAATACCAGGAAAACCCCACCAAGGGCCTGTTGACCCCGCGCAAAGGCGCAAGCCTGAGCCTGCAAGTCGGCAGCCTGTTGTCGACAGCGGCGCAGATGGCGTCGGCGCAAGCGCGCATTGGCCAGGGCGCGCAGATCAACGTTGACCCGGGTCAAGCGATCAGCGTGCGCAGCATTGGCCAGTTGACCGTGGACGGCACCCTGAATGCCTGGGGTGGCAGCATCACCCTGGGCGGCGTCAGTGTGCAATCCTCCGTGGCTGATGGCGTTGAAGCTCAAGGCCACGGCCGCTCAATCTGGATCGGTGAGCACGCGATATTGGATGTGGCCGCACGGGCGGCGACCGCAGTCGACAGCCTTGGCCGGCGCTACGGCGTGGTGGGGCAGGGCGGCAACATTGTGATTGGCGGGGTGATTGACCCGGCCACCGGGATCGCCACTGCGGCCAACCTGTTTGTGGTGGTGCGCGAAGGCGCACGCCTTGATGCCTCTGGTACCCAGGCGGTGCTGGACCTGGCCGGTGCCGGTCCGAGAGTGATCGCCAGCCGTGGCGGTAATATCTCCTTGGCGTCCAACAACGGCGTGTACCTGGACGGTACGCTCAAGGCCAACAGCGGTGGCGCAGGTGCGGCAGGCGGTAGCCTGAGCCTGGCCTTGGAAGTGCCGCTCTACCCCAACGATTTGGCCACCGCCCGCGTGCGGCAAGCCCGTGAATTGATCGTCAGTGCCGCCGATCCAGGCGCACCGTTGCCGAGCGGCAGTACCCCCGAATCGGTTGCTGGCAGCCTGACTTATGGCCATGGCCGGCTGACGGTCAGCCAAGTCAACGCGGGCGGCTTCGATAACCTGTCGCTGCTGAGCAATGGCCTGATCAGCTTCGACGGTGACGTGTCCCTGCGCCTGGGGCAGAGCTTGAGCCTGTACTCCGGGGCCATGGCCTTGACGGATGGCGCAGCCCGGCAGTCCCAAGTGTTACTGGCGGCGTCTTATGTGCGTCTGGCCGGGGTGGGTAACTACATGGGCACCGACAGCGCCGTTCGCCCGACGGTCCAGGGCGGCATTTCCACTCAGGGCGCCGCCGGTCTTTTGAGGGTTGAAGCCGCCAACGTGTTGGATGTGCGTGACAGCGTCAACCTCGGCGCCCATGCCGAACGTTCCAAAGCGTTGGTCAATGGTATCGATCGTCGTGCATTCGATCAGACCCATTTGGTCAGCCAGGGGGATATGCGTTTTCTAGCGGGCACGACCGCCCAGACCAAAACTACCTTGACCACCCAGGCCGACCTGAACCTTACGGCGGCGCAAATTTACCCGGCTACCGGGGCCGTTGCCGAGGTCATGGCCGGCAACACGGGAGGCGACTTTGACCCGACGCGTACCTTGCGCATCGGCCGGGTCGGCAGCGCTGACCCGGCGCAACCGTACTCAGTGTTTGGCAGCTTATTGCTGGGTGCCTCAACCATCGAACAAGGCGGTGTACTGCGAGCGCCTATGGGTAAGCTCACCTTGGGCGTGGACGGTGGCATCACACGTTCTACCAAAGTGATCAACCTGTTGCCGGGCAGCCTGACCTCCGTCAGCGCCGGGGGCTTGGTGTTGCCGTATGGCGGGACAGTCGACGGTGTGACCTGGCGGTACGACGGCAAGCAGGTGGAACTGCTGGGCGTGGGCGGCACCTATAAAACGGGCAGTTTGGCGGTCGGCGTACAACTCACGGGACGCTCGCTGAATGTGCAGCAGGACGCGGTGCTGGACCTTTCCGGCGGCGGCGAATTGCTCGGCGCGGCGTTTGTTTCCGGGCGCGGCGGCTCCACCGATGCGCGCTACAACCCCTTGGTACAAATCGGCGCGGACGGACGTTTTACCTTACCGGGGCTGGTCACCAATCCGATCTATGCGATTGTTCCCGGCGTTCAGCCGGGGGTAGCGCCCAGCGGTGGCGAAGCGGGCGCGACCCAGCCGCTGGTGGGGCAACAAATCAATATTGGTGCAGGCGTTCCCGGCCTACCGGCGGGCACCTACACCCTGTTGCCGTCCACTTACGCCTTGTTGCCGGGGGCGTTTCGGGTGGAGATCAACGGGTTGGCGGCGGCGTTCGCCAGTGGTTCGACGCCCATCGCATCGGCCATGAACAACGGTTCCTGGTCAACCGAGGGCTTCCTGTCGATTGCTCACACCGGGATTCGCGACAGCCTGTCGAGCCAGGTGATCGTCACACCGGCGGCAGTATTGCGCCGTTATTCCCAGTACAACGAAACCCGCTACGCGGACTTTGTTCGCGCTGATGCTACGCGGCTGGGCGTACCACGGGCAGCACTTGAAGCCGACGCCAAAACCTTGAGGTTGCAACTGATTGCCGGTCAAAAAGACGTAGGGTTCACCTTTGACGGTGAAGGGCGTTTTAAACCCTCGGAAGGTGGATTTGGTGCCACTGTTACGGTGCTATCCGGCGGCGGCATGGAAGTGATTTCTGACACTGCCAAGGCCAGTGCCGCTGCGTCAATGGTGTCGGTGCGGGCCAGCGATTTGAATGCCTTGGGGGCTGCCCGTTTGGTGGTGGGCGGTGACATGACCGTGGTGTATGGCCAGGGTGGCAATTTTGTAGGGTTCGACGTAGGAACCGCTGCGACTTCGGTGAGTGTGCGCCAGGGTGCGACCCTGGCCGCGCCGGAAGTGTTCTTGATGACGGGTAGCTCCTCGGGAGCCATTGAGATTGAGCAAGGTGCATCGATCAACACCTTGGGGCGCGGCAAGGCAGCCTATGACTCGGATGATGGTTTTATCTATCGGCCAGGCAGTCGCAGCGTGTTGGCAGTCTCCAATGGGCGCTTGCAGATGTTGGCGCCGACTCCCGGTGGCAATGGTTTAGGGCCGGGTAGCATCCTGATCGGCCAGTGCAATCCAGGTGTCTGCGGCGGTGAAACATCACTCTATTCCGAGGGCTCGATTGCCTTTGCCACCACCAACCGTTTCTCCTTGGGCGACAGTGTGCGTTACGGCACCCGCCATCTGGCACTGGCGGTGGGCGGGATCAACGTTGGCAGCGCCGAGGCACTGGCCGAGGCCGCCGCGCGGGGGGCGTTGCCATCGGGCTTGACCCTCAATCAGCAGGTGCTGGATCGCCTGTTGCGCGGCGATACCAGCAACGGCGCGCCGGCCCTGAAAAGCCTGGCGCTGACCGCCGGGCAATCGTTGAATTTCTATGGCACCACCACCCTGAGTACCCTCGACAGCTCGGGCAAATCGCTGCTCGATGAGCTGTTGCTGACGACCCCGGCGATCTATGGTTATGGCAACGCGGGTGACGTGGCGCTGATCCAGACCGGCACCTTGGTGTGGGGCGGTGACACCAGCGCGCCGCCGGCGGTGATCAACAATGGCGCGGGCACCGGCAGCGGCACCCTGGAGTTGCAGGCGCGGCGCATCGAGTTCGGTTATGGCCGCAATGCCCAGCCCGACAGCCTGGCCAACAATGGCCGGATGACCCTGGGCTTTGCCAACGTCAATCTCAACGCCAGTGAACGCATCACCGCCAACCACAAAGGCAGCCTGACGGTGCATCAGTCCCAGGGTGCCTATGAGGCCGGCAAAGGCTTTACCTACAGCGGCGGTAACCTGACCATTACCGCGCCCTTACTGACCGGCGAAGCCGGCTCGGTCAACCGGATCACCGCCGGTGGCGCAGTGACCGTGGTGGCCCCGGCCAGCGGCGCGGCCCCCGTGGATGCGGCGGCCATCGACGCCTTGGGCGCTGAGTTGCTGCTGTCCGGACGCAGCCTGGCCCTCGATACGTCGGTGGTGCTGCCCAGCGGCAAGCTGACCCTCAGCGCCGATGAAGCACTGACCCTGGGCGCGGCTTCGCGTCTGGACCTCAGTGGTCGCAAAGTGCAGATCAATGACGTCAGCAAATACAGCTGGGGCGGTGACGTCAGTCTGGAAAGTCGCCATGGCAACATTCGTCAGGCGGCGGGCTCGTTGATCGACCTGTCAGCCCGATACAACCAAGGTGGTTTGCTCAAAGCCGTGGCCGTGGACGCCGGTGCAGGGCAGGTCGACCTGCAAGGGCAGATCCGCGCCGCTGCCAGTGGCTACTATGATGCCGGTGGCACCCTGGTGCCGTACAAGGCGGGTGGGGTGGACATTCGTGCGCAGCAGGTGGGGGATTTCGCTGCACTGAACCAACGCTTGAATCAGGGTCAGGTGTTCGGCTCGCGCAACTTCCAACTTAAACAGGGCAACCTGGTGATTGGCGATGAACTTAAGGCCAATCAAGTCAATGTCTCGGTGGACAACGGCAGCTTGACAGTGGTGGGCACCATTGACGCCAGTGGCGAGCGGGTCGGCAGCATTCGCCTGGCCGCCAAGCAGGGCCTGACCCTTGCCGGCAGCGCCGTGCTGGATGCCCACGGCACGGCATTGCGGGTCGACAGCTACGGAAAAATCATCGATGCGCCGAACCGTGCGACGGTTGAGCTCAACAGCGGTGACGGTCAATTAACCTTGGCCGATGGCGCGCGTATCGACTTGCGCCACGGCACGGCAGCGGTCCTGGGCAGTCGCCCGGGGCAATACGACGGTTTGGCCCGGGGCACCCTGGAGCTGAATGCGCCACGCCTCAATGCGAATGACGTGGCGATTGATGCAAGCGGGCGGGTCAATATTCTGGGCGCCCGCTCCATCGCGGTAAACGCGGTGGCCCGTTACACCGATGCGCCGATCGGCACCGCGCCGTCGGCGACTGGCCGACCGTATCAGGTGATCGACCAGCATTACCTGGATCAAAAACACGCCCTCAGCCAAACCTTTATCAACAATGCTCTGAACAACGACGGGCTGATGAAAGGCAAGCTCGCGGGCTTGAACAACAGCACCTACAGCAATGCCTTCCACCTGCGCCCAGGCGTGGAAATCGTCACCGCAGGTGATCTGGTGGTCAGTGGCGACCTGGACCTGTCGGGCATGCGCTATGCCAGCGTCAACCCCAACACACCCAAGACCTCGGTCTACGGTTCGGGTGAGGTCGGTAGCCTGGTGGTACGTGCCGGTGGCAACCTGGACGTCTACGGCAGCATCAACGACGGTTTTGCCCCGCCGCCGGCCACCCCGGACGACAACGGTTGGGTGTTGACCCCAGGTCTGCAAGGGTTCGGCAGCGATGTGATTGTGCCCGGCCCTGGCGTGGTCCTGGCAGACGGCAGCGCGTTCCCCACGGGCAAGACCCTCAACTACCCGTTGCCGATCCAGGCCACCCGACTGGCCCAAGGCACCGTGTTGCCGACGCAGGGCATCCTCGATGCGCCACTGACCCTGCCTGCCAACACCGTGTTGAGCGCCGCGGTGCGCGACAGTGCGGGCAACCTGCTGTATGCCGCCGGCACTTTATTGCAGCAGCCCGTTGTGCTTGTCGCCGGTACGCAACTGGACGCGGGCACGGTGTTGGCGGGTGCTGCCTCCTTGCGCGCGATGACTTGGCCTGCGGGCGTGCCATTGCCGGGCGGTACGGCCAACGGTGTGTTGCTGGCCGGTAGCCTGGCACTTAAGGTCGGGGCGCTGATTCCTTATGGCACTGACGTCAAACTGCCCAATGGTGCGCTGTCGGTGCCTCTGCGCACTGTGACCGGCGCCACCGCGCGCCAAAACTGGGCCGTTGCGCCGATGTTGGCTGAAGGCTCGCAGTCGTGGTCGTTGCGCTTGGTGTCCGGTGCCGATACCCAGGCTGCCGACACCCGTTCGATCCAGCCGGCCTTTGCTGGCGACCTGACCCTGGCCGACACGCACTACGGTATTTACGAAACCCACGGTAAAACCATCGTCCCGGGGCAACCGGCCCGGCCGGGCGGCGCCTGGTACTGGACTGATCTGGGCGCCGAGCTCTACGGCGGTGTGTCGGGTACCCCCGTGGCAGAGCCGGATTGGGGGGCGTGTGAGGAGGGTATCTGTATCCGCGTCAAATACGTGTGGGGCGAACTCGGCGTAATTTACGGTTTTGTTCCCGGTCAGCCGGTATCGCCCGAGGACGAAAGCATGTGCGGTGAGGATTTCTGCGTGTCGTTGGGCGAAGCCATTCCGGCAATACCCGAGCACGTGACCATCGGCGAGGTAAAACTGGTTTCTCCCGTGAGTCAGCATTTCAGCGTGCTGCGTACCGGTACCGGTGACCTGGACCTGATCGCTGCGGGCAACGTGTCGATGCAATCGCCCTACGGTATCTATACCGCAGGGGCATCCAGCGCTTCTCGCGCAGGCAGTGCCGCCGCCGACTTTAATCGGGCCCGCACCACCGCTGCGGATGGCACGGTGCTGGGCAGCGCGGCCAAGGCTTATGAAGCCTTGGTAGATAAAAGCAGCACCAGCCCTTACGCCGCCTGGTACCCCGACGGGGGTGGCAACCTGTTGCTGCGCACGGGCGGTAGCCTGACGGGCGAGGTCTGGACGCCGTTCACAAACACGCCGAGTGTCAACGATGGGCGCAGCCAACTCAACAGTGCGAATCTGGGTAACTGGTTGTGGCGCCAAGGCACGGGCAACACCGCAGGTGTCAGCCCCATTGCCACCAGTTGGTGGATCAACTTTGGCACTTATGTGCAGGGCACGAGCGGCGCTAACAGTCGATTTGAAGACCTCACACAGATAAACCTATTGCCGCGTCTGGTGGGGTTCACCGGTGTCGGCACCTTGGGCGGCGGCAACCTGACCCTGGACTTGGGCAGCGATGGCGGCATGCTGGCTCGTCGCGGCTCTGCCGACGCACTCACGGCACCGCGCAGCGAAGGGTTGGTGCTGGCCGTGGGCAGCACCGGGCGGGTGGTCGACGGCCAATTGCTGCTGACCGGTGGCGGTGACCTGGATGTGCGCATGGGCGGCGATTTGAACCCAGGGCTGGACGCTCGTGCGAGCCGCCTTGCTAACACCGCCGGTACGCTGTCAGCCGACTATAAACAGCAGGTACTCAGCCTCAACGGTGTGTTGACCAACCTGCGGGGCGCCTTGAGCTTGCAGGCGGGCAGCTTGGGGGGCATAGCCCTGAACTATGGCAGTTTGCGCGGGGATCAGGATGCCAAGGAAAGCCGTGCCTACTCGCCGTATACCGCAAGCCTGGGCACGGCCACCGGTGGGATCACCCTGATGTTGGGAGATGCCACGGCCAACCTGTCGACCCGAGGTGACCTGGTGCTGGCGGGGACGGGTGACCCGGGGCGTGTTTCTACCGAAAACACCCAGGCGTTCCGTTACAACGGCAAAGACTATGGCAGTGGGGCCACTTGGTTCTCGTTATGGACCGAGCGTACTGCCATTGATTTGTTCTCCGCAGGTGGCAGTTTGACGCCAAGCGTGCAGACCGTGGCGCTTGGTTCGAGTGGCAGCATGGTTCCCCAGCAAGGGCAGAATTACTCCAGTTCGGATGGGCGTTTTATCTTCCCCTCCAAGCTTGGCGTGGTGGCTGCCAACGGCAGTATCTATCTTGGCCCGTCCGCGTTGGGCAGTGGCCCACCCCTCAATAATCCCGCTTACTCGCTATTGCTGGCACCGTCGAGCAAAGGACGGTTGGCGATGTTGGCCGGGGACTCGATCTACGCCAGCGGTTACGCGGTTAACCAGTCGGGAGACAGTCAGGGTTCTATACCGACACCTTTCGCGCCGGCCTTTGTCGGTGCCCCATTAGCGGGTCAGAACAACCTCATCAACAACCTGGGTGGTGACGCGATACAGGCAAGCTTTCAGCAGGGCTACACATTTTTTGCCTTCCGCAGCCCGACCGATCTTGCGCGCCCGGCTTCCCAGGCAGAACCGGCCAGGTTCTACGCCCAGCAAGGCGACATCGTTGGTTTGCGCAGTGGTGAAATCATCACGCTCAACAGCTCACGGCAGGTACGCTATGAGTCCGCCGGCCCAGTATGGATTCGAGCGGGGCGCGACATTGTCAGTTCAGGCACGGACTTGGGCTTACCGACGGTGATTCCTTCCCTGTTGGGCTACAACGGCGATTACAACGGCGAAAGCCGCGGCAACCTGTTCGTTCACAACCGTCCCGAGGACGTGTCGGTGGTTTCCGCCGGACGCGATATTGTGTATAGCAGCTTCAACGTCGCCGGCCCCGGTACCTTGGAGGTCAGCGCCGGGCGCAACCTGTTGATGGAAGACAAAGCCTCCATCACCAGCCTGGGACCGGTGGCGGTGGGGGACTCGCGTCCGGGTGCGTCTATCGTGCTGGAAGCCGGGGTTGGGTCCAATGGCCTGGATTACCTGAAGTTCGTCACGCCGTATCTGGACCGCGCCAATCAGGCGGTCGAGGGTGTGTCGCTGGCCGCGCAGACCGGCAAGGTGGCGAAAACCTACGAGGCCGAGCTGTTGCAGTGGCTTAACGAGCGCTATGCCTTCAGTGGCGATGCCGGGCAGGCGCGGGCCTATTTCGCAGGGTTGGGCCCTGAGCAACAACGGATCTTCGCCCGCTCGGTGTACTTCGCCGAAGTGCGCGCAGGTGGTCGCGAATACAATCAGACTGCAGGCCCACGCTCCGGCAGTTTTGCCCGCAGCCGCGCGACCATCAACGCGCTGTTGCCAAGCAAGGATGTGGCGGGCAACCCGATCGTGTATGACGGCGACATCACCCTGTATGGCGGCGCCGGAGTGCACACCCTGTTTGGCGGCAATATCCAGATGCTCAGCCCGGGCGGGCAGCAGGTGTTCGGCATTGAAGGCACTGCGCCGCCGGCCAGTGCCGGGGTGCTGACTCAAGGTGCCGGGGATATTCAGTTGTATGCCCAGGGCAGCATCCTGCTGGGTCAGAGCCGCGTCATGACCACCTTTGGCGGATCGATTTCCGCCTGGTCCAACGAAGGCGATATCAACGCCGGTCGAGGCTCAAAAACCACCGTGCTCTACACCCCACCCAAGCGAGTCTATGACACCTGGGGCAACGTGACCTTGTCCCCTAGCGTGCCGAGCTCCGGCGCCGGTATTGCCACGCTGGCACCGATTGCCGAGGTACCGGCCGGTGACATCGATCTGTTGGCCCCGGCCGGCACCATTGATGCGGGCGAGGCGGGCATTCGGGTATCGGGCAACGTCAACATTGCGGCGCTGCATGTGGTCAACGCGGCGAACATCCAGGTGCAGGGCAAATCGACGGGCGTGCCCATCAGTGCAACCGTCAACACTGGGGCAATCACCTCGGCCAGCTCGGCGGCAACCTCCGCCACTCAGGCAGCTGAAGACATGGCGCGCCAGCAGCAGGCGGCGTCCCGGCAGAACCTGCCTTCGGTATTTACCGTGCAGGTTCTGAGCTTCGGCCAGGAGCGCCTGGCCCCCACACGTGACGGCGCCAGCCGCGCGGGTTACGACCCGCAAAGCCCGGTGCAGATACTCGGTGCCGGGGCGCTGGATGAGCAGGCGCGCGCGCGTCTGACCGAGGAGGAGCGGGGCAAGCTGATGCTGTAAAGATCTCTCATTGGGCATTTCCCGGGGGCAGCCATTTTGGTGCCCCTTTTTTTTGTTTGTATGACGCCAGATTCAGGCTGTTCCTGCTTATCTCGGCCCCCCACGTGCGCAGCAGAATGAAGCTTTTATGACAAAAGTTCGGTAGCCCTTCACCAGTCCCGTCATGCCTATGTGAAGTGATTGAGTTGGCCGTAAGGCCACCTTTCCTGCGGTGGGCAGGGCGTCGGGAGTGAGGCGATGGGGACTATGGAACGCTACGCAAAAGTGGGCATGCAGGAGTTGGATCAACGCCTGTCGAAGATTGTCGAGGCCGCGCGCAAGAAGCCGGTGTCGGTTTATCGCTACGGTGCGCCATGGGTATGGATCGTCTCCCAGGACGATTGGCAAGGTGCAATGAAGGGCGTTTCCAGCTATGTCCCGCCGGGCCATTCCCTGGTCGCCCTCAGGCCGCAAATCGACGATCTGTTCGACCTGCACCGCGAAGTGCTGGATGGCCTCAACGGCGTGCCAGGCATGCTGATCGCACCGCCCACGGTCATACACATCCTGCTGCTGCAGTTGCTCTATTCCGTACCCAGCGAACAGCAACTGTATGAGCAGCTCAATTACAACCTGCTGTTCCGCTGGTTTGTCGGCCTGGACCTGAACCAATCGGTCTGGTCGTTCAATGCCTTCAAGCAAAGCATTGCCACGTTGCTGGACCACCCGCAGGCGGTGCTGCTGATCCAGAAAATCATCGGTGAAGTGTTCTGTGGTGGCCTGCTGCAAATGCCGGAGTTCTCCTTGAACTTTGCGCTGTTGCACACCTGGGTTGCCCGGCACGGTGCCAGCCAGACTTTCAACCATTGAACGGGCCGAACGCTGTGCAGACAGTGAAGGCAACCATCGAAAATCCAGGGGGCGGCGTGGAGCGTTTGTTCAGATCAGGGGGCGTGGCGTTGTGTTGGCTGATGCTGGCACACCCCGCATTGGCCGAGGAGGCAGCGGCCAAGTTGGTCGACGTCAATGAGTACTTCGTGCGTGGTAACACAGTGCTCGATGCGCGTGACATTGAAGAGGCGGTGTACCCGTTTCTGGGGCCGCAAAAGGCCTTGAGCGACATCGAAGGCGCCCGCGAGGCACTGCAAAAGATCTACCAGGCCCGTGGCTATCAATCGGTGTTCGTCGAGTTGCCGGAGCAAAAGGTCGAAGACGGTATCGTGTTCTTGCAGGTCAGCGAGACCCGTGTCGGTCGCGTAAGGGTCGTAGGTGCCAAGCACTATTCGCCGGTGGAGATCCGTGACGAAGTACCCGCTCTCAAAGAAGGCGAAGTCCCGGACTTCGGCAAGGTGCAGAGCGAGCTGGCGGACCTCAACAAAACCCCGGGGCGCCAGGTGATGCCTCTGGTGCGCGAAGGCCAGCGCCCGGGCACCCTGGACGTCGACCTGCAGGTGGATGACAAGAACCCCTGGCACGCCACGTTGGGCTTGAACAACGACTACAGCGCCGACACCGAGAAGCTGCGCAGCATCGCCAGCGTGGGCTACGACAACCTGTGGCAACTGGGTCACAGCATCTCGTTGACCTGGTTCACCGCGCCTCAGGACCGTGACAACGCGCAGGTGTGGTCAGGTTCTTACTCGGCCCCCTTGAACGAACATTGGAGCGTGCAGTTCTCCGGCTACAAGTCCGACAGCAACGTGGCCACCATCGGTGGCAGCAACGTGTTGGGCAAAGGTCACTCTTACGGCGTGTCGGCGATCTATACCTTGCCGGCCGCAGGCAGTTGGGCCAATTCCTTTTCTGTCGGTGTGGACTTCAAAGACTTCGAGGAACAGCTGAAATTCGGCAGCAGTTCCGACAGCGTGCCGCTCAAATACGCGCCGTTTACCTTCGGCTACAACGGCTTTCGCTACACCGAAAAATCCCAATTGGGGCTGGGCCTGAGCCTGGTCGTCGGGACGCGCAGCCTGCTGGGCTACAACAGTTCCGAAGACGACTTCGACTACAAGCGTTATCGCGCCAACCCAAGTTTTGCCGTGCTCAAAGGCGATGCCAATTACACCTACACCTTCGCCAATGACTGGCAAACCGCGTCCAAGGCTGCGTTTCAACTGGCCTCGGGGCCGCTGGTGTCCAACGAGCAGTTCTCCGCAGGTGGTGCCACTTCGGTGCGTGGCTACCTGGCGGCCGAGCGCACCGGGGACAACGGTTATTTGCTGTCCCAGGAGCTACGTACGCCTTCGCTGGCCAAGTACTTGGGCAGTTACGTCAACGAGTGGCGCTTCTATGCGTTCGCCGAAGGCGCTCAGCTGTCCCTGCGTGAGCCACTTCCCGAGCAGAAAGCTGATTTCAGCCTGGCCAGTGTCGGCCTCGGCACCCGCGCCAGCTTGAGCAAATGGGTGTCCGGCAGCCTGGACTGGGGCTACCCGCTGATCGATGGCCCCAACACCGCCAAACAAGCCTCGCGGTTGCACTTCAGCGTGCAAGCGACGTTTTGACCTTATCCGGAGCATTAGTCATGCAGCGTTTACTTCTTTCCCTGTTGATCTGCCTGGGCTTCGCGCTCCCGGCGACGGCCCATGCCTGGTGGCAGGACGATTGGCATTACCGCAAGCAAATCTCGGTGGACACCACGCCCCAGGGCGCGGGCATCAACGAAGCATTGGGGCGTACGGCGATGCTGGTGCGCTTGCACACCGGCAACTTCACCTTTGACGGCGTGAAGGAGGATGGCTCGGACCTGCGCTTCGTCGCCGCCGATGACAAAACTGTGCTCAACCACCAGATCGAAAGCTTCGACCCACTGATGGGGATGGCGCTGATCTGGGTCGACGTGCCCAAGGTCGAAGGCGGTCAACGCCAGGACCTGTGGATGTACTACGGCAATCCGAAAGCCCCGGCCACCGGCAGCGGTCAGCTGACTTTCGATCCGAGCTACACCGCGCTGTATCACTTTGAGGGCGCCAACGGTATCCCGCCCCGAGACACCACGGCCTATGGAAACACCGCGCAGAACGCGACCGGTGCGAGCATCGACGGGGTGATCGGGCGTGCGCTGCAACTCGGCGGCCACCCCCTGTTGTTGCCGGCCAGCCCTTCGTTGCAACACAGCATTGACGGTGCGTTTACCCTCAGTGCCTGGTTACGCATGGATCAGGCCAATGGCGAGCAACTGGTGCTGGCGCGTCGCGAGGGCACCAATAGCCTGCTGGTGGGCTTGAGCCAAGGCACGCCATTCGTGGAAATCGACGGCCAGCGCGCGCTGTCGAGCCGCCCGCTGAACCCCGCCCAATGGCAGCACCTGGCCCTGACGGCACAAGGCAGCAAGGTTTCGCTGTACGTCAATGGTCGCGAAACCGCGAGCTTGGCGGTGGCCATGCCGGCGTTCAATTCGGTCATGGCGATTGGCGCCGATCTGCCGGCCCCGGCCGGTGCTGAAGCGCTCAGTGCGTATCAGGGGTTCACTGGCGCCATCGATGAGCTGCGCTTGTCCAAAGTGGCCCGGCCGGCCGCACTGTTGCTGGCGGATGCCAGCGCCCAGGGCGCCGAGTCGAAGCTGGTGGTGTATGGCGTCGATGAGCAGCAGTCAGGGTTTGGCTTCGGCAGCCTGGGCTTTCTGCTCAAGGCCGTACCGATCGATGCCTGGGTGATCATCGCGGTGCTGGTGCTGATGATGTTCCAGTCGTGGATCATCATGATCCGCAAAAACCGCAGCGTGACGCGGGTCAGCAACGCCAACGAAATTTTCCGCGAACAGTTCGCCACGGTCGGCACTCGCCTGGAGATGTTTGCCGACGACAGGGAGCTGGCCGAGCGCCTTGAGCATTCGTCGTTGTGGCGCCTGTACCAGGTGGCGGTCAAGGAAATCCGTACCCGCCGTCAGCAGGGCGCCGATACCTCCTCGGTGTCGGCAGCCACCATCGAAGCGATCCGCTGTTCCATGGACGGTGTGCGTACCCGGGAAAACCAGCAACTGAGTTCCAAGTTGTCGACCTTGTCCAACGCCATCGCCGGTGGGCCGTACATCGGGCTGCTGGGTACCGTGCTGGGGATCATGGTGGTGTTCCTCGGCACGGCCATGGCCGGTGACGTCAACATCAATGCGATCGCCCCGGGCATGGCCGCCGCCTTGCTGGCCACTGCCATGGGCCTGTTCGTGGCGATTCCCGCGCTGTTTGGCTACAACCGCCTGATCACCCGCAACAAGGAAGTCAGCGCCGACATGCGCGTGTTCGTCGACGAGTTCATTACTCGCCTGGCGGAGATGCACGGGGAGAGCCAGTTCAGTGAAGCGGCGCACCAGCGCGGCAATCACGCCAACACGTCCGTACCGGCCTGAGGGGAATCAGCATGGCTAGTGTGAACACCTCCCATGATGACGACGATGACGCTCCCGTCGACTCGATCAATATCACGCCTCTGGTGGACGTGCTGATGGTGGTGCTGGTGATGTTCATCCTCACCGCCACCGCCCAAATCTCGGGGATCCAGATCAACCTGCCCAAGGCCAGTGCATCAGTGTCGCTGTCCGAAGCCAAGACCAAGGCGATTTCGGTCAACGACGGTGGGCAAGTGTTTCTCGACGCCTACCCGGTGACCCTGGCCGAACTGGAAGACCGCTTGCGCATTGAGAAGGCCCAAAGCCCTGACTTCCCGGTGATCGTGCGCGGTGATGCGACGGTGCAGTACCAGAAGGTCATCGAAGTGCTGGACCTGCTGCGGCGCCTGGAGTTGTCCCAGGTCGGGCTGGTGACCGGCAAACCGAGCCAGGGCTGACCATGACCGCCAAATTACCAATCAACCCGACGCCAGTGCGTACGCCCAAGGGCAAGCCGTCTGCGCGGCGTATCGCGCAATGGGCTGCCGGCCTGCTGCTGGGCGCCGTCGCCGCGTGGTTTTTGTGGCAGTGGGCCAATGACATGAGCGGCGTACGGCGGGAGGCGCCGAAAGTGCCGACCATCATTCCATTGCCGCCACCACCGCCTCCGCCACCGGAGAAACCCAAGGAACCAGAGCCCCAGGTGGAAGAAAAAGTGGTGGAGCCGGAGCCCACCCCTGAACCCGAAGAGGTCAAGCCTGAAGAGGAGGCACCGCCAAGCCCGGCGGACGACTTGGCCAAGCCGATGCAGATGGACGGCGACGCCCAGTCCGGCAACGACGCTTTCAACATCGGCGCAGGCAAGGGCGGCGGGATGGCCGGTGCGGGAGGAGGACGCCTGGGCAATGGCACCTACAGCCAGTTCCTGGCTTATGCCTTCCAGCGGGTGTTGCGGGACAACCCGGACCTGCGCAACCAGGCGTTTTCGTTGCAAGCCGATGTGTGGCTCAGCGCCGTGGGAGAGATCACCCGGGTGGAGTTGGTGAAGTCCAGCGGCAACCCGCAGCTCGATACCCAGGTGATTGCGGCCCTGCGTGCAGCGCCGGCGTTGAGCGAGCGACCACCGGCCAGCATGACCTTGCCGGTGCGCGTGTCCCTGCAAGGGCGGCGTCCGGGCTAACCGAACCTGTTAACGACTTGAACACACGATGTGTACATAGGAGCTGTGTAGCGATGATTTCCAACGTGAATCGATTGTCCCTGGCGATCGGCCTGGTCATGACCACCCTGATAGGGCCGGCGGCAGCGGCGTCGGCCGCGCCATCGGAGAACGCCACGATCAATCTGATCCGCCTGCTGGTCCAGCAAGGCGTGCTCAAGCAGGATCAGGCCGACGGCTTGATTGCCCAGGCGGAAAAGGAAGCGGTGCAAGCCAGGCAAACCAATGCCGCCGTGGCCGCCGCGCCGGCGACGGGCAAAGGCGATGTTCGGGTGCAGTACATTCCAAACATCGTTCGCGAGCAGATTCGCGATGAGGTCAAGGCTGAAGTCATGGCCACCGCCAAGCAGGAAAACTGGGCCCAGCCCAATACCTTCCCGGATTGGGTCTCGCGGATCAGCTTCGACGGTGACATCCGCCTGCGGGATGAGTCGCGCTACTTCTCGGGCAAAAACGGCAACGAGATGATCGACTACGCGAGGCTCAACGAAAGAGGCCCTTACGACGTCAACAACAAGAGCAACTTCGCCGCGCCGCCCTTGCTTAACACCCGCGAGGACCGCACCAATCTGTTCCGCCTGCGTGCACGGTTGGGCATGAAGGCGCAAATCGCGCCGGACTGGACCGCAGGCGTGCGTATCGGGACTGGCTCCGATAACAATCCGGTGTCCACCACCCAGACCCTGGGTGGCGGGTTCAACAAGAAAGAAATCTGGCTGGATCAGGGTTACCTGACTTGGCGTACCACCGACTACTTGACCCTGACCGGTGGGCGTATCGCCAACCCGTTCTACTCCACTGACATGTTGTACTCCAACGACCTGAACTTCGACGGCGTCGCGGCGATTTTCAATCACTCACTGAACCGGGAGTGGGGGCTGTTCGGTACCGTGGGTGCATTCCCGGTGGACTACAGCTCTGACACCTCCACCAGCAACGGTTTCGACAAGGAAAGCAGCAGCAACAAGTGGCTGTACGGCGCACAGTTGGGTGCCAACTGGAAAATCAACGACAGCAACAAGCTCAAAGGTGCGCTGGCCTATTACCGCTTCGACGATATTCAGGGTCAGCGCTCCAACCCTTGCTCACCGTGGAAAGGCGAGCCGGGCTGCAACACCGACAGCAGTCGTCCAGCCTTCATGCAGAAGGGCAACACCGTGTTCCTGTTGCGCAACCTCACTGCCGACCCGCTTAACCCGGTGACCACACCGCGCCCACAGTTTGTCGGGCTGGCCTCGGAGTTCAACTTGCTGGACCTGAACCTGGCCTGGGAATCCGAACTGCCGGCGGACTTCAAGCTGCGCACACAAGCTAATTACGTGCACAACCTGGGTTATGACGAAGGTGAGATGCGCAAGCGCTCCGAAGGCGAGATCGTCAATAACATCCGCGACGGCAAAATCGAAAGCGGCGCCAACGCGATGATGGTGCAGTTCACCCTCGGCAACGCACTGGAGCTCCAGAAGCAGGGCGACTGGAACCTCTTCGCCGGCTACAAGTACATCCAGCCCGACGCCTTGCCGGACGGTTTCAACGACTCTTCGTTCCACCTTGGCGGGACCAATGCCAAGGGCTACTTCCTGGGCGGCAACTATGGCTTGGCCAAGAACGTTTCCGCCACCGGGCGCTGGTTGAGTTCCCAGGCGGTGTATGGCCAACCATTCGACATCGACGTCTTGCAGCTTGAAATCAACACGCGCTTTTAACGCGCAAGGGGCTCACACATGAAGATGCGAATCCACCCGCGCTACGGGTTGCTGCTGGGCCTGCTGGTCGTCGGCAGTGCGTGTGCCGAAGGCATGGAAGAACGCCTGCGTACGCAACTGCGCAGCACCACCCAGCAGTTGCAGGCGTTGCAAAGCGAGCAGGCCCAGGCCAGTGCTGCGCGGCTTGCCGCCGAGGCCCAAGCCAAGCAGGCCCAGGCGCAGATCAAGCAGCTGACCGCCGAGCTTGAAAAGGCCCGTGGCGTGGCTGAACAAATGGCCGGCCAGCAACAGAACTTGCACAGCCAGGCGCAAGCCCAGGTAGCTGCAAGCAATGAACAGATCGGCAAGTTCAAGAACGCCTACGACGAACTGTTGGTGCTGGCCAAGGGCAAAGAGACCGAGCGCGCCCGCTTACAGGCGCAATTGACCGAACGTGACACACAAGTGCAGCAATGTTCAGTCAAGAATCAACAGATGTACGGCGTGGCGCAGCAACTGCTCGCCGCCTACGAAAAAATCGATGTGGCCGAGGTGATGAGTATTCGCCAGCCCTTCGCCAGTGGTGCTCGGGTCAAGTTCGAGGAACTGGCCCAGGGCTTTGGCGACGATTTGTACAAGAGCCGTTTTGATGCGCCCCAGGCAACTGCCAATCACTGATAGACAAGGAAGAGATCACCATGAGCGAATTGATCACCAGCGTTACCGCCCAAAGCCTCACCGAGTTGTTGCAGGAAGCCGGTTACCGCGTCAACCAGACCGAACAGAACGGTAGCGTGCAATTGCTCAGCGCCAGCCAAGGCATCGGCTTTGCCGTGCGCTTCGGCAACCCGGCAGCGGAGCAGGGCAGTTATGTGGACTTCACCTACAGCTGTGCGCTGCGCGTGCAGGGCGAATTACCGAAGGGCCTGGCTGAGGTGTGGAACACGTCGCGACGCTTTGCGCGGTTGTCGGTGCAGGGTGAATTTCTGCTGATGGAAATGGACGTGGTGGTGGCCGGCGTCGGCGCCACACACTTGCGCAGCCAACTGGAATTGTGGGATCGCCTGTTGCAGGAATTTATCGTCTACCTGCGTGAATACAGTCAGCAAGCCGCGCAGTTGCAAGCCCAGGCCGCCGCAGTTGCGGTGGATGAAGAGGCGCCTGTCCTGTGAAGAAGCCAACTCTGCTGGTCGGCGTGGGGGCGCTGACCTTGCTGGTCGTGGCGGTGGGGTTGAGTCTGCGACCGGGCAGTGACCCGATCGCCGCCCAGCAACCGGCACCGGCTATGAGCCCCGAACGCAATGGGCCAGCGGTGGCCAGCCTGGGTAACCAACAGATCGACCTGCCTGAACTGCAAACGGTGCTGGCCAGCCTGCCGGCCGAATCCCGCGAGCAATTGCGCGGTAACCGTGGCGCACTGGAGAGCTGGATTCGCTCGCGCCTGGCGCAAAAGGTCGTGCTCGAGCAGGCCGACGCACAAGGTTGGCGTCAGCGTCCCGAGGTGGAGCAACAAACCCGAGCTGCCACCGAGCAAATCGTGTTTCGCGACTACATGCTCTCGGTCAGCCAGGTGCCGGCCGACTACCCCAGCGCCGCTGAATTGCAGCAGGCTTACGACAGCGGCAAGGCGCAATGGGTGACACCGCCGTTGTACAAGGTCAGCCAGATTTTCCTCGCGGTGAATGACCCACAAAGCATTGACGCCGTGCGTCGCCTGGCCCAGGAACTGAGTCGCAAGGCCCAGGCGGCACCGGGTGAATTTGCCGCTCTGGCCACTCAATACTCCCAGGACCCCGGCACCGCGCAACAAGGTGGCGATTCGGGGATGCAGCCGTTGCAGCAACTGGTGCCCGAAGTCCGCGGCGCGGTGTCGCGCCTCAAGGTCGGCGCAGTCTC
This sequence comes from Pseudomonas costantinii, assembly GCF_001870435.1. Lineage (GTDB taxonomy): Bacteria > Pseudomonadota > Gammaproteobacteria > Pseudomonadales > Pseudomonadaceae > Aquipseudomonas > Aquipseudomonas costantinii. Next base: position 147,731 of record NZ_MDDR01000028.1, read on the forward strand.
GGACGTGGTGCAAAGTGCGGCGGGGTTCCATGTGCTCAAACTCACCGGCCAGCAACCGGCACGTACCGCAACCCTGGATGAACTGCGTGAACGCCTTACCCAAGCCTTGCGCGCCCAGCGTCAGGAACAGATCGCCAAGGCCTACCTGGAAGGCATGCTCAATACCGCGACTTTGAGCATCGACGGTGCCGAGTTGAACAAGCTGCTGCAGTAACACGCGCGGGCGTGGATTGGATGCACAAGACCTATAAGACAGGGAGTCTCCCATGGCATATCTAGAACCGTCCGGCCCCCAGGGGGCTGCACCTTATCGCGCGCAGAATGAACCGCGCGGCGCCTGGCTGGCACTGGCCGATGAGATTGAGCCGGAGGTGGCGCGTTACTTCATGGTCAGCGCGCGTTGTGGCTGTTTCATGCAGGCGGCGCGCAGCTTGAATATCAAGGCGACGCTGTTGCGCAAACGCTTGGCGCAACTGGAAGAACACCTGCGTCATTCGCTGTTCAGCTATCAGGGTAATGGCCTGGTGCTCAGCCGCGACGGCCAGCAACTGCAAGCGCAGTTGGCGGCCCTGGCCCGCGAGCGGCGCCTGCCGGTGGTGGAACAACCGCTGATTCGCCTGGCCGTGGCCGAGCCGATCCTGCATGACATTCTCGGTCGTGATCTGATCGCCTTGTTGCGGCGCAATGCCAGTGTGCGTTTGGAGATCATCTCGATCGACAGTCATCTGTCCCTGCAAGCGGTGGATGCGGACGTGGTGGTGTGGTTGTCGGATGCCGACGGCCCTGTGCCCGGCCCGAGTTTTGCCACCGAACCGCCTCGGTCTCTGGCGCGGTTGCAGTATTTGCCGCATATCGCCAAGCGTTATTCGCGGTTGATGACGCGGCCGGACAGTGTCGAAGATCTCGACGACTACATGCTGGTGCAGTGGCAACCCGATGAGCAGGTTGGTGCGTTGCAGCCTTGGAACAATGTGGTGGAACAGCGTTTGGCGGCGGTGGTGCAGGTGCAGGCTTACTCGCTGATGTTGGAGATGATCCGCTGTGGTGCCTGCATCGGGTTGTTGCCGCACTATATGGGCAGTTTTGACCGTGGGCTGGTGGCGTTGCCGGGGTTGTTGGCGCAGACCATGCAGCGGCAGGTGTGGCTGGCGGTGAATGCGCACGTGCGGGATGCGGGGGCGGTGCAGATGATTGTTGAGTTGATTGTGGGGACGTTTGAGGGGCGGCGGGAGTGGTTTGATTGATCTGGGGGTATATCCGTTATTTAGGTGATGGCGGAGATGGGTTCCGCTCTTACAGCGGCTCACTTTTGAAAGGAGCCCAAAAGTAAGCAAAAGGCTCTTGCCCCACCACTCGGCACCTCGCTGTGGCTCGGTGTGCCCGCACGCAGTCTTGAATCCGTGGGCCGCCGCGATGGGCCATCCCTGGCCCAGCGCGGCTAACCCGGCGTCCTGCCGGGTTACCCACGGATTCAAGCCTGCGTGCGGCCATCGTGGTTAATGGGGCGCCTGAGATCAAGATCACAAGCAGATCAAAAGCAGAGCACGGCGGCCTGAAAGCCGACCTGAGTGGTGTGGAGCAAAGGCCAGATCAGAAGCAGGGCAGATTGCAGTTTCCCTGATGTATGGAGATCCAAATGTG
>NZ_MDDR01000029.1 GCF_001870435.1 Pseudomonas costantinii
ACAGGGGTTTTGTTTTGGGCGGTCGAAAAGTGTTAGGCACTAACGACGACGCGAACTAGCCGAAGCTCCGAACTCTTCGCGTCGCGTATTACCTGAAAGCACCCGCCAATCCAAACTCCTCCCTTAATCACCACCAGCCACGAAAGCTGGTTGATTGGCTTTGCGTCGTCTTTGATGGTGAGCGTCCGGTAATTACACATTCAACATTTTAAATGTCTGTGCGTTACCAGCCCACTTTGAATCGCTGCCAGCCTACCTTACTTTAATTAGGCGTGATCGCGGGGGCCTGCAACTGGCCGGCTAATGTGCAGTTCAAATCATACTGTTCAGCCATGCTGACAACCCTGCGCGCGCTTATTGCCACTGAGCCCTCTTGTGTCCATAGGAATGGGTAGAAAGACACGCATTGATCACCGCTCACACGCTGAATGTCGTCGTGCCAGGATTCCCAACGTAGGTCCTCATAGAAGGCCGCCGTACGATTGCTCACAGCCCATTCTAAGAAGGCGGTATAACCGATGCCCAATGGCTCCCAAAGCAGATTATCGGGCGCCCAGTAGTACACCGCTCCCACATCATCACCCAAGCCGCCGCCGTTGATGGAAAAGCATCCACCTGTCGCGTCATCTGCCACCAGCAGATGCCCTTGCGCCCGTCCCTCGCTCCATCCCGCCAGGGTTCTTGTGAGTTTTTGGTGGCCTGAACCAAGAATACGAAGCCAGCCATGATCAATCAGTATCCCGCCAGTCTCAAATGCTATAGCCCCCAAAGTCGACTTGGTCGTTACCTGTAGCTGTAGGAGGACGCTGGTGTTTTGAGGTGAGGGGGCAAGCAAGTCGTAGGGGCGGTCGGCCTGCTCCAGCATCTCCCGTATGGAAATCATGGCTGGGTCATTAATTTCAACCAAATCTTCTATGCATTTCATTAGCCAATCCTTGATAGCAAGAATTCTAAGTTAGGCGGACACCCACTGATGCGGCAGCAACTGTTCGATCTCGCTAGACCGTTGCATCGGCAGCCGCATCAGTACATCGTTGAGATAGGCATACGGATCATGTCCATTCATGCGCGCCGACCGGATCAGACTCATGATCGCGGCTGCCCGTTTGCCGCTGCGAAGCGACCCGGCAAACAACCAGTTCGAGCGTTCGAGTGCCCATGGCCGTATCTGGTTCTCAACCTGGTTGTTGTCGATGGGCACAGCCCCATCGTCCAGGTAGCGCGTCAGCACTACCTAGCGTTTAAGGCTGTAATCCAACGCTTTGATCCATTGGGCACCAGATCTCGCTGGGCTAACATCCAGTCATGCAGCGTTTTGATTATCGGCGCTGCCTTTTCCTGGCGTATTCGCCAGCGATCCTCATCGCTCATGTCCCGCGCTTGGCGTTCAATTTCGTACAAGCCGCCAATCGAGTGCAGTGCTTGTTCGGCCAACTGGCTTTTATTCGCGACGTGCAGATCGAAAAACTTGCGGCGGGCGTGAGCCATGCAGCCTATTTCGGTCATGCCTTTCTCGAACCCGGCTTTGTAGCCAGCAAAGTCGTCGCACACCAATTTTCCGTTCCAGGAACCGAGGAAGTTACGCGCATGCTCGCCCGCTCGGCTTGGACTGAAGTCGTAAACCACGGCCTGTTCGGCCAAAGCGCGCAGCTGTTCCGGTGTCATCTGGTCGAGATTGGGTGAGGAAGTCATGCCGTTGATTGTGCCAGAGCAGGCGTTCAGCGGCGATAAACCGATAGGCTAATGGCAGGTACTAGAGCACTGTGATCGAGCCGCCCGCGCCGACCCGCTGCCAAGGCAAACCCAGTACCAACCTGGATCATATGCCTACAAACAAGCGACACTCGGTCGAGCGGCCGGATACTCCGAGCATCTTGAGTCGAGAGTTTGAAGTGCCAGCACCCAACCAGGTCTGGTGTGGCGGTATCCCTACATCTGGGCTCAAGAGAAGTGGCATTGCCTGGTTGTCGAGCAAACCGCGTTGGACATGGCTACGAGCAGCGTGGCAGGCCTCAGGGACTGCTGTTTGCCCCGGCTCAGGCCGATAAAAAACTTAACGTCGTGTCCGGGATTAGTTAACCATTATAAAAACGAGGGATGCTTCAGATCTTCCCTAACTGTTTGATTTGTTGTTCAGGGCATTAAGCGTTCCTAGCATATTAATGCTCTGTTGGCGTAGCTGAGCAACGAGAGAGTCCATTGCCGCATATTTACTCGTAAGACTAGACTGTAGTCCAGCTATACGCTTGTCTAAAGTAGACTGTTGCTTGGTAAGGTCGTTAAGTTTGTAGGATAAGGAGTCCGAGCGGCCTGCTAGTATTCCAGTGGTGGGTTTGGCGTAAATGTCGGTTGCTATCGAGAGGCGTGCCAGTAAGCCGCTCTTGCCATTAAATATACTGCTGATATCGGCGGCATTGGTTAGAATTGCTTTGTTCCAACTTTTATCATTTATAGACAGCGAACCAGTCGTCTTGTCGGTTAGGACCCCAAACTGTGCCAGCGATTTGAGTGTCCCTGTACTCGATAATAAATTGAGCTCCTTGCGAATGACTGATTGTAATGTGCGCATCGTTGTATCACCAGACAAGGTCGCCGCTACAGGGCGCCCCGCGGCATCGATGGTCACTGCAGTTTCAGCTTTTATCACCTTCAGTAATGCGTTGTACGTATCAATAAAACCCTTGACCCCCGACTTTAGTGCGGAAGTGTTGCTCTCTATTGAAATAGTTAAAGGTGTGCGAGTCGCGTTTGGGGAGGTATCACCAGTGCTGACCAGCGGCGAGGTTGTCAGTAATTTAATGCTCACGCCACTAATGGCATCGTTAATATTGTTGGACTTCGATTCGGAAGTGAACCCATCAATAGTGTATTTGGCATTCTGTGGTGAATTGATTACTTTGTAACCAGTGCTGATGACCGAGTTGCCCGACATAGTTATGTCCGAGCCCACTCCGCCATTGATTGATGTCAGGACTAACCGGGAGCCGTTTGAATCGGTGAGGATGTTGGCGCCTAATCCAACGCTGGAAAACTGCGCGTTAATCGAGTCCCGTACCCGTTGCAGGGTTGCACCGGGAGGAATGCTGAGGTCGAAATTCTTACCTGACTGCGAAATGGTCAATGTGGTAGTTTTATCTGTTTTGTTAACGACCGTAGTCTCTCCGCCTGCAAAGTTCGTTGTCGATAACTTCGAAGGTTGTGCTAACTGTGAAACGATCAGCGAAAATTTTCCGTTAGTGGCGCCAGTGCCCAATGTCATTGTGGCGACTTTTTCATCCGATGACGCGCCAGTCAAACCGCTAAAGCTGTTGTCGCTGCCCATAGTAGTCAAGGCGCCACGAAAGGCATCCAATGCTGCTTTAACTTTACCGATTGATGAGAGTGTAGCGGCAACATTTTTCGACTGCGTGTTAATCTGGTCCTGCTTTGGAAGTTTCTCGGCGTTCACCAAAGATGTCACAATCGCTTGTATATCGATACCCGAGCCAACACCACTAATGGTTGTACCCGCCATGGTTTTTCTCCTTGTCAGCAACAGCCTCTATCGCGTTCGACGAGGCACCATGAAACTAAGGTTAAAGAAATATTAGTTGGGGCGACCCTTTCAATTGATGTAGTGGCTGATTTTAAGAAAGGTTAGTCGTGTCCCGATCTAAGTCGGGTGAAAGAGACGGAGCTGTCATTAAGTGCCAGTCAACATCTCTTCCACCTCAATATGAAACGTTTAGCTATTAAGCACTGGCATTATTGAAGTAGCTTAAGAACAGCTGCTGGCAGTTGGTTTGCTTGTGCCAGGATAGCTGTAGCCGCTGACTGCAACGTCTGTTGCTTGGTTAACTCGGCTGTTGTAGCTGCGAAGTCAGTGTCTTGTACGGTAGAGCGTGCGGCGGTTGAGTTCTTCTGAATATTCTGCAGGTTGTCGACGGTAGTGGTCAGACGGTTCTGAGTGGCACCCAAGCCCGAGCGAACGCTATCTATAGTGCTGATGGCCTTGTCAATAACGGAAAGTGCGTTTTGCGCGCTAGTGGTGTTGGTAACATCGGTATCGGCAACAGTGGTTTTAACTGACGCAGCAGCAGTCGTTTTATCAGCTGCAAACAGTCCGGAAACGCCAGCGCCATTCAATGCATAGCCTTTGGCTGAGTCGAGAGAAACCTGACCTGTCACTTTCAAACCAGTAGCCAGCGCAGTGGGGGTACCCGAGTACGCGCCTGCACCGTTCTTAACGTCGACCCCTATAGCGGGGGCATTCTTATCGGCAGCGGTAAACTCCAGGGTTTCACCAGAATCAGACTTGACCGATAAAGTGTTTTTGCTCTGGTCGTAATTGACGCTGATGCCCAATTTAGCGGCGTTGGATTTCAACTGATCAGCCAGACCCGCAGTGTCAGCCACACCGACGAAATCTACAGATTGGGTGCCGACTTTTAGAGTGAAGCCAGCAGGAGCGGAGGCAGCAGCAGCGCCTACCGATAACTGAGCTTCAGTGGACGCTGTAGCAGTCAAGCCGCCTACAGCACCATTCATCTGAGCTGCGATGGTTTTAGCCGATGCACCTGCAGCAACAGTTACAGGAACGCTCTGCCCGTTACCGGTTACGTTGATGACGCCGCCTGCAACGCCAGCAGTGCTTGGAACGATGGCAACGCTTTTAATTTGCTGCGAACCAATGTTGTTGGCTGCCACGTTGTCCAGGCTCAGATTGATGCTTTCATTGGCGTTAGCGCCGACCTGAATTGACTTGGTCCCGAAAGAACCGTCCAGTAGTTTCTGACCGCCGAAAGTAGTGGTCTGAGAAATACGAGTTAGTTCCGACGTAAGCGCCTGAAATTCGTCGTTGTTCGATTTACGGTCTTCGGCGCTCAGGGAGCCAGTGGCAGAAGATAAAGCCAGGGTTCGCATTTTTTGTAGGATGTCAGTGGACGCCTGCATTGCACCTTCAGCAGTTTGCGCAATTGAGATGCCATCGTTCGCGTTTTTCACTGCTTGCCCCAGCCCATTGATTTGGCTGGTCAGTCGGTTAGCAATTTGTAGCCCAGCGGCGTCGTCTTTGGCGCTATTGATGCGCAGGCCGGAAGACAGACGCTGCATTGATGTCTGTAAACTGCCGTTAGCTTTACTCAGGTTATTCTGAGTGCTGAGTGACGCAATATTAGTGTTCACTGTTAAAGCCATGATTAAACCCTCGTTGACGTTAATGTAGATACTGCGGTATTTGTCCTCAGCTACAGTCGGACATTGTTAAAAAGATTCGGTATCAAAGTGCTGCTAATAAGATCGACCTATTTTTGTGAGGTTGACTTGTGTCGCACTCGAAAAATAAGCGGGAACGACCAGGTAATATACGAAGCAATTATTTTATAGAACTCTGTACTTACCTTGCGTGCTGTTATGTACCTGGGGTATCAGGTCATTTGCAGTAGCGTCTTTATGACTGTGTTTTCAGCCGCAATAGTCTTGGCGTTTGCTTGGTAGTTGCTCTGCGCCTTGATCAGGTCAACCAGTTCGTTAGTCAAATTAACATTTGAGTTTTCAAGTGAATTCGCTACGATTGAGCCCAAGGTCCCGCTCTGTGGCGTGTCGTAACCTGGCTGGCCAGACGCAAACGTTTCTTTCCAAGTTGTTCCGCCGGCAGGTTGTAGGCCTTGTTCATTATTAAAGGTGGCCAAGGACAGCTGGCCGATAGCTTTACTTTGCTGGTTACTAAAGTTCGCGAACAAAACACCATTGGCGTCAATTTTTAATCCGGTAATCTTGCCCGTCGCATATCCATCGGTCACCGGTGGGCTCCGATAACTTACGGAGTTGTACTGAGTGATGCTTCCTAAGTTGATGGTAATACCACCTGGATTTGCGACAGCGCCATTTGGGCTCCACACACCATTGGCCACGGTGCCGGGCTTCCAATCGGTAATAGTCAATTTGTTATTTGCCAGTGGTGCGGAAGCAGTGATGACACTGGATAGTTTTCCGGTAGCGTCGAACTTTATAATCGATGCCACAGGAGGGGATGCACCAGGCCCCGTGACGGGGGTGCCATTAGGGTTGCGCCCATCAATGAGGGTGTAGCTCCCCCATTCGTTAGCGTTGGTTTTCACAAAGTATTGCGCCATCGAGTGTGCATTGCCCTGCGTATCATATAGTGTGGTGTTGTACTGGGTAGTAAAAGAGCTGGGGTCGTTTGGATTGAATGGTTTAATTACTTGGTCGATCGCTTTTTCTGAGGATTTTAAGTTGCTGCTAGAGTCCACCTGAGTAGAGGCCTTGGGCGACAGATCGGTTAAACTGATCTGCAAATCGGCGAGTCCACCTTTGATGATTTTACCGTTAGCATCTGCCAAGTATCCTTGCAGTCGCGAAGTACCTGTGTTGTTGGTGATATAGCCATCTTTATCCGACTTGAAGGCACCGTTGCGAGTGTATTCCAGCGAGCCATCGCTACCTTTCTGAACAAAGAACCCCATCCCCTTGATTGCCATGTCTAACGTTGAACGGCCACCGTTGATATCTCCCTGGGTGAATGCCTGTGATACAGTGGCCAAGTTCACGCCATTACCGATGAGGTTTTGACTGTTGCCCAGCTTCGAAGCCGCATATATGTCTGCAAATTCAGCTCGGGAGGATTTGAAGCCTGTGGTGGCGACGTTCGCGATGTTGTTACCTGTCACATCCAGTTGCTTGCTGGATGCGTGCAGTCCGCTCAGGCCAATATTAAAAGACATATCAATTCCTTCTAGTACCGTTTCAGTCCGAAGCAGGGGGTGCTGATCTCGGAAAGATAAGTGTCCTTTCCACAACACCCTCGTTGTTTGCCAAAAAATCGTTCGGGCGACGATGTATGTAGGAAGCTTGCACAATGAGTATGGGGTTTCGTTGGAGGTTCTATGTGCGGACGATGGATTTTTAACATTTATTTCGCTGAGGGAGGCTATTTGAAGTGTCGGGCCTTTAAGTGAGTGCGTTGGTATGCCGGTTTGCACACTCATCATGATGAAAAGATACGGAAAAGAGCGCATCAGAGCGCGCGTTGCTTAAACTTGAATTGGCCGTTAGCCATGAGCTCGAGATGTCGGGCTCGGATTGGCGCCCCTCCACACCTTTTGTGTCCTTGCCTATAAAAGGTATAGTCAGGTTGGGGGGCGTGGCAGCGTTTCAAAACTTGTGTGTAGTAACCTGTTTTAAGTATTTTGTGATTTTATTTAATTCGCTCGCCGAGCTTAAAGTGCCGGTCAGCCAGACTATACGGGTGGGAAAACTGAAGTCATATTTCTTGCTCATGCTATTCAGTAGTTTCACATGCCCTTCCAAGCCTATAGCCAACGCCTCGAATACTGAACGGGACACCACGAATTCCAAGACCTTCAATTTTTTTACGCAGCTTACTCATATGGCTATCGACTGTCCGCTCCAGGCATTCACTTTCAGGGCAGCAGTTTGATAACAGCTCCGATCGGCTATATACTCTTTTCGGGACCTTTGCCAGTTGCGCCAGTAATTTGAACTCTGTCACTGTTAAATCCAGATGAGATTTGATGCCGTTGGTGCGTACAATGACTTCATGGTTTTTTACATTAACTTCAAGCGCACCTGCACGAATAATACTTTGCCCGTTAATGTTCCCATGCTCGACGTATCGCCGTAGGACTGCCTGAATGCGCGCGACGACTTCGTCCGGATTAAAAGGCTTAACAATACAATCATCGGCACCAATTCTAAGCGCTAAAAGTTTTTCCATCTCTTGATCTTGTGCAGTGAACATGATGACCGGCGTATTGCCTCGGTTGCGAATCTCGGTGAGGACCATCCAGCCATCCAGTTTGGGTATCAGCACATCTAGCAATACAAGCGCAGGCTTGAGAGTTCGATGCATTTCGAGGGCTCGACTTCCATCAATAGCGTGAGCCGTTCGAAAGCCTGCTCGTTTCAAATAAGTGGTCAAAATATCCGTGATTTTAGGATCCACGTCAGCAATTAGCACAAGCATTTGAGTGTCTACTACTTGGGCTCTCTGTTCAGTTTTGTCCATGACGTGTCCTGTCAATATTTCACGGAGGATTTGGGTGTGTTCATACTTTTTTGATGGATAGAAGTTCTAATGATCTGATCTGTGTTGAGACGCTTAAATTTGACTGGTTTGGTACGCACGCATGTAATGTTCAGTGCTTAGCGTCCATTAATGGAGAGCTGCATCGCTAGTGCCGGTAAAGAGGTGGGTTGTTAATTTTCGCCGCTTCAAGTAAGAACTTTAATGCTTTTGTACGATCAGGCCTGGTTCTACAGGCACTCTTATCATTAGGGTTCCATGATTCTATATCGAACTGCCCCAAGGCCAATCCGAGTTGATGAAGAACGCCAAGGGCTTGAGTTGAGTTTGTAAAGTTACGAAGCTCGCTTTTTCGTGCTTTGGAGAGCGTGGCGTTTTCTCCATTTCGGGTGTGAATCTGGATGACGAATATGCCACCTTGAGCTTTGATAACCACATTGTCGACATCGTCATTTTCGGCAGCGGTTCGCAACTGCTTTAGCGTGATTAAATTCATGTTTGTTTCTCTGGTGACTTAAAGTCTTGGGTGCGCTGGTTTAATTTATGCCTGAAATTAATTGTCAGTGCCCATCTTTCTCTTTACGTCGACGTGTCAGTTTTTTCGTGTACCGGTGTGCGACAGACGAATGTGTAACTATCTTCCACTGTGCTAGCAGTCGCTTGAGCCAACGGTGGATTTGTTATTTTTGCGGATCTTGCACCTTCTTTGTGGAGGAAGTGTGTGTGAATAATGAATTAATCGTGTAGTTGAGATATTTATAATGTTGATGCCCTTCATCGATCTGGCACTCTTCAATTTCAATACTTGCAGTCGTTAACGTTACGGGTTGTGCAAGTGCTCTCAGGCATGACCTGTTGACTGTTGTCATTGCGCTAATAATGCGAATTGGTTTGCGCGATATCATTAAGGGCGGTGTAACGCAGGCGTTGACGTGAGTTTGTATAGCGGTTGACATAAGTCTAAAGCATATACTTTACGTCAGTGGTGGGCGCCGCAGTTAAAGCACTACAGCTATTGCTGAAATAATCTGAGTGTGACCAGGGCTTTTCAACTTCTACCCGTGTGAGCTGGAAGATTTTGCGCGACAGCTCTGAGCACGATACAAATACCGTTGGTACCCAATAAAGCGAAGAGTCGATGTCAGGTGGTTTTCTTGAGTATCAAGAGAAGATGCATATTGTGATACCTGGTTATATCAGGCGTGCCAGCTGAGTTCGAACAGTGTGCCTCCGTTTTCCATTTTCCGGCAGGTCACGGCCCCGCCATGGGCGAGCGCAATCGCGCGCACCACTGCCAGGCCCAGACCGCTGCCTCCCTGGGCGCGGGAGCGGGAGTTTTCGCCGCGTTGGAAGGCGTCGAATATATGCGTGGCTAAGCCGTCGTCGATGCCGGGGCCGTCATCTATCACGCGCAGGTAATTGATGCGATCGCGGGTACTCAAGTGGACGATGACGTTACCCGGTGTCGCGTGCCTGCGGATATTGTCCAGTAAGGCTAGCAGGGCCTGGCGGATCCTGGCGGGGTCGCACCGCATCGTGCGACGTTGCAGGTCCAGTTGCAGCACGAATCCGGCGGCCGCCAGGCTCGGCTCGAACAACCTCACATCGTCTTCAATGCCGGTGGCCAAGTCGGCTTCCAGGAGGTTGAGTTCAAGGTAGCCGCTGTCGGCCAGGCCAACGACGCGCAAATCCTCGATCAAGCGCGTCAAGCCTTCTACCTGGCCCAGCAGGCTGTAGAACTGCGCGGTGTCCGGCTCGAATACGCCTTCGGCCAGCCCTTGCAGACGGCCGCGCAAGATGGTCAGGGGCGTGCGCAGTTCGTGGGCGATCGCCGCATTCCAGAACGCCTGTTCGTGCGCCATGTGCTTCAAGCGCTTGGCCATGCTATTAAAGTCCTCGACCAGGATGGTTGCCTCATCGATGGATTGGCCGCCAGCTACAGCTTGTACATTTAAATCCCCATCTGCCAGCTTGCGCAGATTCTCGGCTACAGAGTTCAAGGGCATTAAAATTCGTCGAGATAACTTAATGGCGACGACCAATCCGATCGCCAAGCTGACACATGTGGTCACACCTATCCACGCCCATTCAATGCTAGATGGCAACCAATCATCCGCGTCTTCGTTTGGAAGCGGCCAGTACGCCCATAGCAATGTATAAAAAACATAAGAGCCAATAACGGCTAATGCGATCACGCACAGCACCACTGCGGACATCGAAATGATGATATGACGGCTTAAACCACTGAGCATTTTCAAGCGACACTTCCAAACCGGTAGCCAACGCCCCTGATACTGGTCGGTACGCCCTGCAACCCAAGGTCTTCAATCTTACGACGTAATTTGCTGATGTGACTGTCGACCGTACGTTCCAGGCTATCGCTTTCCGGTGAGCACAAGACCAGCAGTTCGGCGCGGCTGAACACCCTTTTCGGCGCCTTGGCCAACTGGGCCAGCAACCTGAACTCCGTGACGGTCAGCGCCAAGGCAACGCTTTTGCCTGCAATGTTCACCGTCACTTCATGGCTTTCGATATCAATTTCAAATGCGTCCACCCGGATCATGGCGAGGCTGGTTCGGTCGTTGTTGGCGATGGAGCGCCTGAGCACTGCTTGGGTGCGGGCCACGACCTCTGCCGGGTTGAATGGCTTGACGATGTAGTCGTCGGCGCCGAGGCGCAGGCCCATGAGTTTGTCCAGGTCCTGGTCCTGCGCCGTGAGCATGATCACTGGCGTATTGCCGCGATGGCGCACTTCGGCCAGCACTTTCCAGCCGTCCACATGGGGCATCAGCACATCCAGCAGCACCAAGTCCGGCTTGAGCGTGTGGTGCATTTCCAGGGCGCGTCGTCCGTCGAGCGCGTGGGCGGTGCGAAAACCGCTGCGCTTGAGATAGGCAATCAGAATGTCCGCGAT
>NZ_MDDR01000030.1 GCF_001870435.1 Pseudomonas costantinii
CCACATTTTTAATCTCCATACATCAGGGATGACTGCAATCTGCCCTGCTTCTGATCTGGCTTTTGCTCCACACCACTCAGGTCGGCTTTCAGGCCGCCGTGCTCTGCTTTTGATTTTGATCTCAGGCGCCCCATTAACCACGCTGGCCGCACGCAGGCTTGAATCCGTGGGTAACCCGGCAGGACGCCGGGTTAGCCGCGCTGGGCCAAGGATGGCCCATCGCGGCGGCCCACGGATTCAAGCCTGCGTGCGGGCACACCGAGCCACAGCGAGGTGCCGAGTGGTGGGGCAAGAGCGTTTTGCTTACTTTTGCGCTGTTCAAAAGTGAGCCGCTGTAAGAGCGGAACCATAAGCAGCCGTTACCACAGCAACGGATATGTACTCAATCTACCTAAGGAAAATAGCTCACCCGAAGCTCCCTCCCCACGGTTTAGCGCAATTCCAAGCCCATGCTGCGATGAGGCCCTCAAGTGCCCCCCCCCAAAACCTCAGCCAGCCCCCGGCACATTCGGCCAAAGATCCGCCACCAAAAACAACCGCTCGGCTTCTTCCCAGTCCTCGCCATTCTGAACCAGCCGCACCAGCAACTGCGCCGGTGCCATTGGCTCCAGGTCTGCCAGCCAACCGTGCATCTGCTCTTCACTCCACACGTCACTCGCCAGGTAATGCGCGGGCGCCAACCAGGCATGCCGTGGCAGAGGTTGCCATCGGCCTGGCGGGCTTGCGCTGACAAAGTCCCGCCAGTCCCGCTGATGCAGCCAGCGCCCGCGCAAGTGCTGTGGATGGGCGCCGTGGGGGGATTCAGCCTGTCCGGGCCAGGGATAGAGCAAATACCCGCCCAGCCACAAATGCGCGTCGAACTGCTGGATATCCAGCGCCGCCAACGCCTCGCGGCTCTCCGGTCGCGCGGATATCGGCAGTTGGTGCTGGGCCAGATGCGCCAGCTTGCGGTCGAGCCGATCATGGCAGCCAGGCCCCAGCCACTGCGCGTTATCTTGCCCGTTGCCAGCCTGCGGTCCGAGATAGAGCTTGATTGCCAGTTCCAGGTGATGCACGCCGTCGCGGTCGCGCAGCAGCATGTCCAGCTCGCCCAGTGTATTTCCGGCGCGGCGGATCGGCAGGTTGGCCGCCAGCAACTCCACGCCCGGCGCATGCTGTACGGCGAACTGCCACAGGCGCTCGTAGTACAAGCCCAGGCGCCGGGTGCGCGACAAGCTCAGCCAATGCTGCAAGGGACGGCTGTCTTGATCGAGCGTGCGTAACCAATGTTCGAGAAGATGGGGCGCTTGCACCCAGTCGCTGCCTGCCAGTGGGTGGCGTTGCGGCCACGGCGTTTGTATGAGCATCGGCGGGGCGAGCATCACCCACGCCAAATCGCGCACCTCAGGGTGGCGCAGTTGGCGGGGCAGGGCGTGCAAGTCGGGGAATACAGTCATGGTCCGAGCATAGTCTTTTAACTGGCTGTGCAGGTGGCTGAGAACTATTGTCATCAAGGCCTGGCAGCGACAAAGGGTTTTGCCTGACGCGGCCTTTCGCCCATAATCGTTCTTTTTTGCCACACCCCAATCCCGCAGGAGCCCCATGGAGCAATTTCGCAATATCGGCATTATCGGTCGCCTGGGCAGTACCCAGGTGCTGGACACCGTCCGCCGGCTGAAAAAATTCCTGCTGGAACGCCACCTGCATGTGATCCTCGAAGACACCATCGCCGAAATCCTGCCGGGCCATGGCCTGCAAACCTCGTCACGCAAGATGCTCGGCGAAGTGTGTGACATGGTGATTGTGGTCGGCGGCGATGGCAGCCTGCTCGGCGCGGCCCGTGCCTTGGCACGGCATAACGTGCCGGTGCTGGGGATCAACCGTGGCAGCCTGGGGTTTCTCACGGATATCCGCCCCGACGAGCTGGAAGTCGAAGTGGCCAAGGTGCTCGACGGCCATTACCTGGTGGAAAACCGCTTCCTGTTGCAGGCCGAAGTGCGCCGCCACGGCGAAGCCATCGGCCAGGGCGACGCGCTTAACGATGTGGTGCTGCACCCCGGAAAATCCACGCGAATGATCGAATTCGAGCTGTATATCGACGGCCAGTTCGTGTGCAGCCAAAAGGCCGACGGCCTGATCGTCGCCACGCCGACCGGTTCTACTGCCTATGCGCTGTCGGCGGGTGGCCCGATCATGCATCCCAAGCTTGATGCCATTGTGATCGTGCCGATGTACCCCCATATGTTGTCCAGCAGACCGATTGTGGTCGACGGCAACAGTGAGCTGAAAATCGTGGTGTCCAAAGACATGCAGATCTACCCGCAAGTCTCCTGTGACGGGCAGAACCATTTCACCTGCGCCCCTGGTGACACCATCACCGTGAGCAAGAAGGCGCAGAAGCTGCGGCTGATTCATCCGCTGGACCACAACTACTACGAAGTGTGCCGCACCAAGCTGGGCTGGGGCAGCCGCTTGGGGGGTGGAGGCGACTGATGCTCGATCCCGCGCGTAGCTACGACCTGATTGGTGACGTGCACGGTTGCGCTCATACCCTTGAGCACTTGCTCGACCGGTTGGGCTACCAAAAGCAGGGTGGCACCTGGCGTCATCCGACGCGCATGGCGGTGTTCCTCGGCGATATCATCGACCGTGGGCCGCGTATTCGCGAAGCACTGCATATCGTCCACGATATGGCCGAGGCCGGTCAGGCGCTGTGCATCATGGGCAACCATGAATTCAACGCCTTGGGCTGGTCCACACCGGCGCCGCCGGGCAGTGGCAAACAGTTTGTGCGCGAGCACAACCCACGCCATGCGCGGTTGATCCACGAAACCCTGACCCAATTCGAACATCACCCGGCCGACTGGCACGACTTCCTCGGCTGGTTCTACGACATGCCGCTGTTTGTCGACGCCGGGCGTTTCCGCGTGGTGCATGCGTGCTGGGACGATGGTTTTATCCAGCCGTTGCGCGCCACCTTCGCGGATGGCTGCATTGACCAGCACTTCCTGCAGGCCGCCGCCGTACCGGGCAGTTTTGCCTGCAACGCGTTCGATCGTCTGCTGCGCGGCACCGATATGCGCCTGCCGGATGGCCTGACGCTGACCGGTGGTGATGGGTTGACGCGTTCGTTCTTTCGCACCAAGTTCTGGGAAGACGACCCGAAAACCTACGGCGACATTGTGTTCCAGCCTGATGCCTTGCCGGAGCCGGTGGCGCGCACGCCACTGTCGTCGACTGAAAAAAATTCCCTGCTGCGCTATGGCGTCGACGAACCGTTGTTGTTCGTCGGCCATTACTGGCGCAGCGGTAAACCGGCGCCGATTCGCGACAACCTGGCCTGCCTGGACTACAGCGCGGTGCTGTACGGCAAGTTGGTGGCCTATCGGCTAGACCAGGAAACCCAATTGGATCCGCGTAAATTCGTATGGGTCGACGTTGAGCGACCTGAGGTGATTGCATGAGTACCGTGGCTGTATTGCGCTTGCCGCTGAGCGTTGACCTGGCGGGTTTCGTCAAGCTGCTGCAGCGCATGCAAGTGCCTCATCGCGTCAGCGAAGAGGCGGGTGAGCAGGTGTTGTGGGTGCCCGAGAACATCAGCGACGACGTGCGCGTGCTGTACCAGCGTTTTCCCGCTGGCGACCCGGACCAGCAACTGGATATTCCTGAACAGGTGCCAGTGACTCGCCCAAGCTTTGTTCAGCAAGTACGTATGAGCCCGGTCACGGCACTGGTGCTGCTGGCGAGCATCATTGTCGGCGCTGTGACCTTGCTCGGTGAAAACCTGCAAGCCATGAGCTGGCTGACCTTCCTGCCGTTTCACGTGATGGGTGAGTACATCCAGTTCACGCCGTTTGCCGAGACCATGGCCTCGGGGCAGTGGTGGCGACTGGTCACGCCGATGCTGATTCACTTCGGCATCCTGCACCTGGCCATGAATGGCATGTGGTACTGGGAACTGGGGCGGCGCATTGAAGTGCGTCAGGGCAGCATTAACCTGCTGGGCCTGACCCTGTTGTTCAGCCTGGTCTCCAACTACGCGCAATACGCTTACGGTGGCCCCGGCCTGTTCGGTGGGCTGTCCGGCGTGTTGTA
Organism: Pseudomonas costantinii; assembly: GCF_001870435.1. Classification (GTDB taxonomy): domain Bacteria; phylum Pseudomonadota; class Gammaproteobacteria; order Pseudomonadales; family Pseudomonadaceae; genus Aquipseudomonas; species Aquipseudomonas costantinii. The sequence goes on from NZ_MDDR01000030.1 coordinate 4,075, forward strand.
TGGCCTGCTCGGGCATTGCTGGATTTTCCAATTATTGTCGCCAAACCCTGCGTATCGCCTGCCCCGTGGAGTGCTGGCGATGATGCTGATATGGCTGGTGCTCTGCATGTCGGGGCTGGTCTCGATGATCGGCTTCGGCGAAATCGCCAACGCGGCCCATGTGGGCGGGTTGGTCATCGGTTGCTTGACCGGTTTGCTGGGCGGTTTGTACAGCCGCCGCAAATCGTCTATTTGATAAGGAAGAGCCTAATGTCCTCTTTTGCTGAAATGATCGAAAACATCACCCCGGATATCTACGAGAGCCTCAAGCTCGCCGTGGAAATCGGCAAATGGTCCGATGGTCGCAAGCTCACCGCCGAGCAGCGTGAGCTGTCCCTGCAAGCGGTGATCGCCTGGGAAATCCAGAACCTGCCGGAAGACCAGCGCACCGGCTACATGGGCCCGCAGGAATGCGCGTCCAAGTCGGCACCGGTGCCGAACATCCTGTTCAAGTCGGATGCGATCCATTGATTGAAATTGGTCGCGGTGCAGTCAGCAAAATGTCGGCGCAACTCGGTGAGCCGACCGTTCAATACGCGTTTCGCCTGGGCGATACCGAGGTGCCGGTCAATCCGTTGATCGGTACTCACGTGCGCCTGGAATACCTTGGCGCCATCCATTGCAGCCATTGCGGCCGCAAGACCAAGACCAGTTTCAGTCAGGGCTATTGCTACCCATGCATGACCAAACTGGCCCAGTGTGACCTGTGCATCATGAGCCCCGAGCGTTGCCATTACGACGCTGGCACTTGCCGTGATCCGGGCTGGGGCGAGAAGTTCTGCATGACCGACCATGTGGTGTACCTGGCCAATTCGTCGGGCATCAAGGTCGGCATCACCCGCGCCACCCAGTTGCCGACCCGTTGGCTGGACCAGGGCGCCAGCCAGGCGCTGCCGATCATGCGTGTGGCGACCCGTCAGCAATCCGGTTTCGTCGAGGACCTGTTCCGCAGCCAGGTGGCCGACAAGACCAACTGGCGCGCGCTGCTCAAGGGCGATGCCCAGTCCGTTGACCTCAAGCAGGTGCGCGATGAGCTGTTTGCGTCCTGCGCCGAAGGCCTGCTGAGTTTGCAGGAGCGCTTTGGCCTACAGGCCATCCAGCCGGTGACCGACATCGAACCGATCGAAATCCGCTACCCGGTGGAGCAATATCCGGCCAAGATCGTCAGCTTCAACCTGGACAAGAACCCGATTGCCGAAGGCACGCTGCTGGGGATCAAGGGCCAATACCTGATCTTCGACACCGGCGTTATCAACATTCGTAAGTACACGGCCTACCAGCTCGCCGTGCATCAGTAAAAGGACGAAGACATGCGCACCGAACAGCCGAAGATGATTTACCTGAAGGACTATCAGGCGCCGGACTACCTGATCGATGAGACGCACCTGACCTTCGAGTTGTTCGAGGACCACAGCCTGGTCCACGCGCAGTTGGTGATGCGCCGCAACCCTGAGCGCGGCGCGGGTTTGCCGCCGCTGGTGTTGGATGGCCAGCAGCTTGAGTTGTTGAGCGTGAACCTTGCTGATCAGGAGCTGACGGCAGCTGACTACCAGTTGACCGATAGCCACCTGACGGTACATCCGAAGCATTCGATTTTTACCCTCGACACCACGGTCAAAATCCACCCGGAAACCAACACCGCCCTGGAAGGCCTGTACAAATCCAGCGGCATGTTCTGCACCCAGTGCGAGGCCGAAGGTTTCCGCAAGATCACCTATTACCTCGACCGCCCGGACGTGATGAGCACCTTCACCACCACGGTGATCGCGGAGCAACACAGCTACCCGGTGTTGCTGTCCAACGGCAACCCGATTGCCAGCGGCCCTGGTGAAGACGGCCGTCATTGGGCGACCTGGGAAGACCCGTTCAAGAAACCGGCGTATCTGTTCGCGTTGGTGGCCGGTGACTTGTGGTGCGTTGAAGACACGTTCACCACCATGACTCAGCGTGAAGTGGCGCTGCGCATCTACGTCGAGCCGGAAAATATCGACAAGTGCCAGCACGCCATGACCAGCCTGAAGAAATCCATGCGCTGGGACGAAGAAACCTACGGTCGCGAGTACGATCTCGACATCTTTATGATCGTGGCGGTGAACGATTTCAACATGGGCGCCATGGAAAACAAGGGCCTGAATATCTTCAACTCCAGCGCCGTGCTGGCCCGTGCCGAAACCGCCACTGACGCCGCGCACCAGCGGGTCGAGGCGATCGTTGCCCACGAATACTTCCACAATTGGTCGGGTAACCGCGTGACCTGCCGCGACTGGTTCCAGCTGTCGCTGAAAGAAGGCTTCACTGTGTTCCGTGATTCGGGCTTTTCTGCCGATATGAACTCGGCCACGGTCAAGCGCATCCAGGATGTGGCGTACCTGCGTACTCACCAGTTCGCCGAAGACGCAGGTCCGATGGCTCACGCCGTGCGTCCAGACAGCTTTATCGAAATTTCCAACTTCTACACCCTGACCGTGTACGAAAAGGGTTCGGAAGTAGTCGGCATGATCCACACCTTGCTCGGCGCCGAAGGCTTCCGCAAAGGCAGCGACCTGTACTTTGAACGCCATGATGGCCAGGCCGTGACCTGCGACGATTTCATCAAGGCGATGGAAGACGCCAATGGCGCCGATCTGACTCAGTTCAAACGCTGGTACAGCCAGGCCGGTACGCCGCGTCTGGCGGTGAGCGAGTCCTACGACGCGGTAGCCAAAACCTACAGCCTGACCTTCCGTCAAAGCTGCCCGGAAACCCCGGACAAGGTGCAGAAACTGCCGTTCGTGATTCCGGTGGCATTGGGCTTGCTGGACGGGAAGGGCGCCGGTATTGCCTTGCGCCTGACCGGTGAAGCCGCGGCCGGTGGTACGTCCCGCGTGATTTCGGTGACCGAGGCTGAGCAGACCTTCACCTTCGTTGATATCGCTGAGCAGCCGCTGCCTTCGCTGCTGCGTGGTTTCTCGGCGCCGGTGAAGCTGAGCTTCCCTTACAACCGTGACCAACTGATGTTCCTGATGCAGCACGACAGCGATGGTTTCAATCGTTGGGATGCCGGCCAACAGTTGGCGGTGCAGGTATTGCAGGAGTTGATTGCTCAGCATCAGGCGGGCCAGCCTCTGAAGCTGGATCAGCGCTTGATTACTGCGTTGCGCAGTGTGTTGAACGACGAAAGCCTGGACCAGGCGATGGTCGCCGAAATGCTGTCGCTGCCGGGTGAGGCCTACCTCACGGAAATCAGCGAAGTGGCTGACGTCGATGCCATCCACGCTGCCCGCGAGTTTGCGCGCAAGCAACTGGCTGACAACTTGAACGAAGCGCTGTGGCTGCGCTACCAGGCCAATCGCGAGCTGTCGAAGAAAACTCCGTACGTCGCCGCGGCTGAGCACTTTGCCCGTCGCGCATTGCAGAACATTGCACTGTCGTATTTGATGCTCAGCGGTAAGCCTGAAGTGCTGGCAGCGACCCTGGAGCAATTCGACACCAGCGACAACATGACCGAACGCCTGACTGCATTGGCGGTGCTGGTGAATTCGCCATTCGAGGCGCAGAAGGCCCAAGCGTTGGCGGTGTTTGCCGAGAACTTCAAGGACAACCCGCTGGTGATGGACCAGTGGTTCAGCGTGCAGGCCGGCAGCACATTGCCAGGCGGGCTGGCGCGGGTTAAAGCGTTGATGGAGCACCCGGCGTTCACTATCAAGAACCCGAATAAGGTGCGCGCGCTGGTGGGTGCATTTGCCGGACAGAACCTGATCAACTTCCACGCGGCGGATGGTTCGGGCTATCGCTTCCTGGCAGACCTGGTGATCCAGTTGAATGGTTTCAACCCGCAGATTGCGTCGCGCCAGTTGGCGCCGCTGACCCGCTGGCGTAAATACGACAGTGCGCGCCAGGCGCTGATGAAGGCGGAACTGGAGCGCATTCGTGCATCCGGCGAGCTGTCCAGTGATGTGTTCGAGGTGGTCAGCAAGAGCCTTGCGTAAGTTACATCGATGAAAAAACGGCGCCCTGTTGAGAAACAGAGCGCCGTTTTTTTTCGTCTCAGATAACCGGTGGCCGAGGTGTGTCGAAGCCATTGTCGATGGGGAAGCGCTCGGCGATGATTGCGTGGTCAGAGCAGGCCCAAGAGGCGGTTTACTGCTGACATTTTCTGGCAGGACGCTCTGCTAAGCTGCGGCACATTTTTCCTTTTCGGTGGGGGCCACGTGTCGCGTACTACTCGTCTACTGACTTTACTCCAAGCCCTGCGCGGCAAAAAACGCCCGGTGACCGCCGCCGTATTGGCTGCGCAGTTGGAGGTGTCCGAGCGCACGCTGTACCGTGATATCGCTGAATTGACCGCACTGGGCGCACCGATTTTCGGTGAGGCGGGGGTAGGCTATGTGTTGCGCAGCGGCCTGTTTCTGCCGCCATTGATGCTGAACGCCGAGGAAACTGAAGCCATCGTGCTGGGTTTGCGTTATGTGGATCAGCGCGGTGATGACGTGCTGAGCCGCGCCGCCGCCAATGCCTTGGCGAAGATTGCTGACGTGCTTGATCCCACGGCGCAGGAGGCTCTGCGTAATCCGACGTTGTTGCCGGGCCCACCCGGGTTTGGCTACCCGGAAAACCGCGTGCCGCTTAACGTGTTTCGCGAAGCCATTCGCAACCAGGCCAAGCTGTATATCGATTACGCGGACGCCAGCCAAACCCAGAGCCAGCGCCTGATCTGGCCCTTGGCCCTGGGCTTTCTCAATGAAGTGCGGGTGATCGTCGCCTGGTGTGAGTTGCGCGACGCCTATCGCACCTTTCGTACCGATCGGGTGGCGGCTGCCGATGCCCAGGGTGAACGTTACCCGGGGCGGCGCAGTGACCTTTTGCGAGGCTGGCGCAAGCTGATGGAGCAGCATGAATCCGGGCCGTTTACTCCTGACAAAAACTGACACAGACCTGGCTTAGCATGGCACCACAAATCACCAAACAAGGAGTTGTGCCATGTCCCTTCCTGAGTTGGCCCCGGCCATCGTGGCCTATATCGCGGCGACCAATACCCGCGACACCTCTGCCATTGCCCATTGTTTTGCCGACGATGCCAATGTGTTCGATGAAGGCGAGCATCAGATCGGCACTGCCGCCATCGCCCGTTGGATGGAAGACGCCGGGCGTCGTTACCAGCCTCGGGTCGAAGTGCTCAACGTGCAGCACCGCACCGGCAAGGTGTTGGTCAGTAATGTGGTCTCCGGTAATTTCCCCGGTAGCCCATTGGAGTTGCGCTACACCTTTCGCCTGAACGAGCAGGGCAAGATTTCACGACTGGATATCTCTGTGTAGGCCATACTGGCGCGCATGACTTTTGACTCGCCTCTGGCCGCCTACCAACACGCCATCGCCCAGCAAGGGTTTGTGCCCGACGACGCCCAGCGCCGTGCGGTGCAAGCCCTGCAAGCCTGCCACGAAGCCTTGCACCAAGGCCGCTCGCCGATCACCGGTGTTTACCTGTGGGGGCCGGTGGGGCGGGGCAAAACCTGGCTGATGGACCAGTTCTATCAAAGCTTGCGTGTCCCCGCGCGGCGTCAGCATTTCCATCACTTCATGGGGTGGGTGCATCAGCGTTCGTTCCAGCTCACGGGGACCCACGACCCCTTACAAGCGTTGGCTCGAGAGTTGAGCAAGGAAGTGCGCGTGCTGTGTTTCGACGAGTTGTTCGTCAATGACATCGGCGACGCGATCATTCTCGGCCGCTTGTTCCAGGTGATGTTCGAGGAGGGCGTGGTGATGGTCTGCACCTCCAATCAACCACCCGATCAGTTGTACGCCGACGGCTTCAACCGCGAACGTTTCCTGCCGGGTATCGCGGCGATCAAGCAGCATATGCAAGTCGTGGCGGTAGATGGCGATGAGGATCATCGTTTGCATCCCGGTGTTGGCGTGCAGCGTTATTGGGTGGATCGGCCGGATGCGCTCGCCTCAGTGTTCAAGCAATTGAGCGAAGGACAGGTGGTGAGCAGTGGGTCGGTAAACGTCGGTTTCCGCTCGGTTGTGGCGGTGCAGTCCAGCGACACAGTGCTGTGGTGCCGCTACGCTGACCTCTGTGAACAACCCCTGGCTGCGATGGATTTCATGCTGTTGTGTGACCGCTTCAAGGCGATCTTGTTGGGGGAGGTCCCCAACCTAAGCGCGCAAAAGCGCCCGGCGCGGATTGCCCGTGGCACCGAAGATGCTGCTCAGCGTGTGGAAGCCGGTGATCGCGAGTTGCCGGAGTTGTCGGTGCACGATGACAGCGTGCGGCGCTTTATTGCGCTGGTGGATGAGTGCTACGACCGCAAGGTGCCCTTGTTCATCGAGGCCCAGGTGCCGCTGGAAAGCCTCTACACCGAAGGCTACCTGGAGTTTGCGTTCCGCCGCACCCTGAGTCGCTTGCAAGAGATGCAGTTGCAGCGTTTCGGCGCCTAGGAAAAATCTTCGTAAACGTCAGGCGGCGCCTTTTGATGTGCACAACCTTCGTACTTTCAGTCGGGTATTTGTAGTTAATCTCCTTCATCTCCTGCCGACTCCACGCTTACAATCGACCCCCTCAAAGGGAACCGATTCCCTTGTTGTCGTTATTGAGGAAGGAAATGGACACCCCAGACATCCTGGTGCTGCAAGCCAGCTACACCAATCCTGTGCACGCCGAAGCCATTGGCCTGGTGCTCAATCATTATGCTGAAGATCCGATGGGCGGCGGTCATACATTGCCTGCCGACCTCTTGCAGCAACTGCCTGCCGAACTGGCCAAGCGTCCTCATGCGTTCAGCGTATTGGCGTTTGTCGGTGGCGAGCCGGCGGGATTGGTCAATTGCTTTGAAGGGTTCTCGACCTTTGCCTGCCGTCCTTTGATCAATGTTCACGACGTGGTGGTGATGAATCAATTTCGTGGCCTGGGATTGAGCCAGAAAATGCTGCAGAAGGTCGAGGAGATCGCCCGTCAGCGGGGTTGCTGCAAGATTACCCTGGAGGTACTCGAGGGCAATGAGGTGGCACAATCGGCATACCGCAAGTTCGGTTTTGACGATTCGATCTTTGATCCGGCTCACGGCCGTATGCTGTTCTGGAACAAACCACTTTAATAAATAAGTCGCATAAAAAAGGCGCCATTAAATGGCGCCAAACTAACCTTTGCCAAAGGAGCGGAATGGCACAGGGTATTGCGGATTAAGTAAAGATTAAATCAGCTCTTGGGTTGTTGCTCGGCACTTGGTTGTTCAGCAGTGCCGGTCTTAATGTTCTTGCCGTCGGCAGCAGCAGTTTGTTCGTTAGTGCCGTGAGTCTTTTGCTGCATGAAGGCGAAGTCGTTGTAAAACGCCTTGGAGCGCTCGGAGCCACCTTCGGCAAAAGCAGCAGCGGAGGTCAGTGTCATCAGGCCGGCAAGCATCAAAGTCGAGAGTTTCATGGCAGTGTTCCCATTAAGAATGATAGGTGTCCGGTCGCTCCTTGATCAGATTCGTGGAGCGACTATGGAGGTATCTTATTAAGTGGGAATTAACGTGGAGCTGCCCCGAAGTTAACGAATTTGTTAACTTCGGGGGTGGGGGTTAGAGCTTCCAGTCCAGCGCAAGCGTGATGGAGCGCGGGTCTCCCCAATACACGCCATTATAAAAACCGACGCGTTCGTAATATTTTTTATCAAATAGATTGTTGATATTAACTGACGCCGATAAGTGGTCGTCAAATTGGTAGCGCGACATCAGGTTGACCACGGTGTAGGCCTGTTGCGTGATCTTGGTACGTTCGGTAATCAGGTAGCCATTCTTGTCCCTGCCACCGATAGGGCGATTGGCAAACTCGTAGAAATCACTTTGCCAATTCACCGCGCCACCTACCGTTAAGCCACGCCATTCGCCCGGTAGCCGATAGGCCGTGGAGACTTTCAGCAGATTCAGCGGCAGGTTGGTGTTGTTGCGCTGCTTGTCGCCGTTCAGCGAATGGGTATAGGTGTAGCCTGCAGTGAGGTTCCAGTCCGGCATGACCTCGCCTGAAACTTCCACTTCAAAGCCTTGCACCTTGTTGCCTTTACCGCCTGATTTGTAGAACTGCTCGCGGGTGATCGGGTCTGGCGCAGCTGAGTTATCGAGTTCGGCGACGTTATCCTGGGTGCTCCAGAAGTAAGCGGTTGCCAGGTTCAGGCGCTCGTCCAGCAGGCTGCCCTTGAGGCCGATTTCGTAGTTGCTGCCCACTACCGGTTCCAGGTATTTCTTGCTGGAATCACGTTGGCCCTGAGGGTTGAAGATGTCGGTGTAACTGGCATACACGGTGTATTGCGGCGTGATGTCGTAGAGCAAACCGGCATAGGGCGTCCACATGTCATTGTGGGTCTGGCTGGTTTTTACTGACTGGGTCAACTGGTTATTGGCGTTGTAGGAGGGAGACACACTTTCAATTTCCCAGCTGCCATAACGGCTGCCCAACACGGCGTGCAGGCGATCGGTCAGGCTCAAGCGCGTGGCCAGGTAACCTGCCTTCTGTTTTTTGCTGCTGTGTTCGCCCTTGAGGCCGGTGGTGCGGTCGGGAAACTTCGCGATGCCGCCCATGTGTTGCCAATCTTTGATGTTCGTGTAGCCGTCAGGCGTATCAAAACGCTGGAAAGGCGAAGCATCGCGTTGTTCGGACTCGCCATATCCGACCATCAGTTCATGTTCGCGTCCCAACAGTTCATAGGAACCGGCAAGATTGAAGTCCACCACGTCCATTTTCGACGTGCCGACCATCTGGTTGGTCCAGGCCGTCATGCCACTGCCATCCGGGTTGGGCGCTCCTGCGCCGCCGTAGTACACCTTGCCGTTGGTGTCGCTTTGCCGATGGGTATAGGCGGCTTTCAAGCGCCAGTCCGCGGACAGCTGGTGATCGATGGAGGCAAAGGTGGTTTGGTCTTTCAGCGGCCAGGAACTCCAGTCGGCGGCCAGGTTGGCGGAACGAGACAGCCGCGCCTTACTGCCGTCGCTGTTCCAATAGGGCAGGGTGCCCCAGGAACTGCCCTGCACATGCTTGTTCTGGTAGTCGAAGCCCACTGTGAGCACGGTGTCGTCCGTCAGATCGCCTTCGAGAATCCCGTAGCCCACTTCCCGTTGCATCGCGTAGTTGTCACGGAAGGATTTGCTGTCACGGTAAGCCAGCACCGTACGCCCACGCAGGCGTCCATCAAACGCCAGGGGGCCGCCCACATCGACATAGCTGTAGTAGTTGTCATGACTGGCGCCGCTGACGCCGGTCTTGGCCTGCCATTGCGCGGTTGGGCGTTTGCGGATCATGTTGACCGTGGCCGAGGGGTCGCCCGCGCCGGTGGTCAGGCCGGCAGCACCACGCACTACCTCGATGCGGTCGTAGATGATGGTGTCGGAATCGGACTTCATGCGCCCGAAGGTGTTGAGCATGCCGTCGATCTGGAAGTTATTGATTGAGTAGCCGCGGGAAGAATATCCCGCCCGGTCGGAGTCCATGTGCTGCACCGTAACGCCGGTGGTCTGGCGCAGGGCGTCGGTCAGGGTGTTGAGGTTGAAGTCATCCATCTGTTGGCGGGTGATCACCGAGATGGATTGCGGGGTTTCCTTGATGGACAGGTTCAGGCGAGTGGCGGTGCTCATCGAGCCGGTGGTGTAGGCCCCGGTGTGCTCGGTATTGGCACCCAGGCCCTCGGCGGTGATGCTGGTGCTGCCCAGTTCCAGGGCTTTGGCGGGGGCTTGCTCGGGATCGGTTTCGGCCAGTAGGTCAGGGCTCAGCACCACGCTGAACAGGCCGAGGGTAAAGGTCATGGAACGGGTAAAGGGCGCGAACATCGCGGCAGACTCCTTGTCGTCTTTGAGGCCGCCCCGGAAAGGGAAGGCCATGGCTCAAAGACGAAAGGAGGCGTGGAACTTTAGGGTTAAACGAGAATGATTGTTATCTTTCTGTTACAAACCCATGGCTACTTAGCAACCACCTCGGAGGGATCTGCTTGCTTTGGCTTGATCAAGCTGAAATCAATCAAACCCTTTTGCTGGCGGGCATACGGATCGCCAATCAGCTGCGGACGGGGCTTGAAGCTGTCATTGACCAGGCTCTTGCTGCGGTCCCATTCATCGAAACTCAGCCCGGCGAGGTCCGCCCAGGTGTGAATCAACTGTGAGCTGCTGTAGGGGCGCTGTAAGTCGCTGGCGAAGCTCCAGTCATGGGTTTCACGCCATTTCGGTGAGGCGTATGCCATGAATGGAATGGTGTACATCGGCGCCGTCGGCTTGCCTTCGTTACGTCCCAGGGTGCCATGGCCGGCCGAGTCGAACACGTCTTCGCCGTGGTCCGACAGGTACAACAGGAAGCCGTTGGGGTCGGTTTTGGCGTAATCCTTGATCAGGCTCGACACCACGAAGTCGTTGTATAGCACTGCGTTGTCATAGCTGTTATAGGTCGGCAGTTGTGCGTCGCTGATGCCGGCCGGCACGCCCTGGCGATCGGTGAACTTGTCAAAGGTCGGCGGGTAGCGGTACTGGTAGCTCATGTGGGTGCCCAGCAGATGCACCACGATGAACTTGCGCTCGGCGGGGTCGGCCAGGGCCTTGGAGAACGGTGCCAGCACGTCGCCGTCGTATTGGCGGGCGTTCTGGTTACGGTTGTTATTGAGGTACACCTGTTCGTCGGCCTGTTCGGAAAAGGTCGTGAGCATGGTGTTGCGCTTGGTCATGGTCTGCTGGTTGGTGATCCAGTAGGTTTTGTAGCCGGCCTGTTTCATGACGCTGACAATCGACGGCGTCTTGAGGTAAAGGTCCGGGTTCTCTTCGTCGGCAAAGGTCAGTACCTGTTGCAGCGCTTCGATGGTGTAGGGGCGCGGGGTGATGACGTTGTTGAACACCGCCAGTTGGTCGCGCAGCTTGTCCAGTTCCGGTGTGGTGTTGCGCGGGTAGCCGTAGAGGCTCATGCGCTGGCGGTTGGTGGACTCACCGATCACCAGCACCAGGGTCGACGGTTGGCCGGCCATGGTGTCCTTGAGATTCTTCAAGGGGGGGATCTGGCTAGCGCTGGTCAACATGCCTTGCATGCTGTTCAGTTGTTCGGTGTAGCGGTGGTAGGCAACGATCATCTGCCATGGCACAGCTGGCTCGACACGAGTTTCGAAGCCGTCGATAGCGAGTTCCATGGTGGGGTTGGTAGCAATCTGTTTAACCAGCGGGTAACCGACAATCGCTAATACGATGGCAGTCGCCGCCAGTATCGATTGGCCGCGCGGCAGGTAAACCGGGCGCAGGCGGCTCCACAGGAGCACTGCCATGGCGGTATGGGCGATAAATGCCAGCACGATCCACCAGGCGAAATATTGGGTGGCGTATTCGCCAGCTTCAGAGATGTTCGATTCGAACATGATGAAGATGACGCTTTGGGAAAACTCCTGCTGGTAGATGAAGAAGTAACCCAGGCTGGCCATGGAGCAGGCCCACAGCACCACACCGATCAGTGCAGCGAGCAAGCGCGTACGGCGTGGGAAAAGCAGCATCGGCGCCAGCCACAGCGCACTCAGGAAGAAAGCTTGGCGAAAGCCCGTGAAACCGGAGGTGCCGGTCAGTTGGATCAGTAGTTGGGTAATACCCGAGAAATACCAGAAAAACAGGAACAACCAGCCAAGGCCGGCCCAATCAAAGCCTTTCGCAGACGTGGTGCTGCGTTTGAACATCGCCATCCAGTGCTCCAACCCGATAAATTTGCAGTCGACGCGCAAGGACGCACGCAACAGAGGCCGCCCATGCATGGAGCGGCCCTTGGGCGCGGGAGTATCGGGAGGGTAATGTGAAAAATTTGTGAGATTTTTGTGTGGGTTATCTTACAAAGTGCTCAAGCACCGGCTTCAGCAGAGCACAGGTTGTACGCCCGATGGCTTATCAAGTTGGGCTTGAAGGAGCGTACGTAGGCGGATGACTTCCTGCTGCAACTGATCGCGTTCGTCTTTTAAGTGGCGTAATTCATCGCGACGAATGGTGACGTAGAGGGTCTGTAGCGGGCGAGTCATCTGTGCAGTGCTCATTGCTTACCTCGCAAATAGCCGGGAGATCGCGCTGCCGGAACGTTTGAATTGAGGTTCTCGGCAACAGTCGGAAGCAATTCTGAATTCTTTTTTTAATCAATGGAACTTTTTTATTTTTTGTGGTCTTCGTGACTTTTAGTGCGGCGATGTCGAAGCAGTGGCCACTTTTTGTCATGAAACTACACGGTTCCGCTCTGGACTAACCCTCATTAGCCTCATTGCGCTATAAACTATGTCACACATTTATTGAGTAGTTAGGAGCATCAGCACATGCAACTGGGGATTATCGGACTAGGCCGCATGGGCGGTAACATTGCGCGGCGCCTGATGCTCAATGGGCATACCACCGTTGTATACGACCGTAACGAAGCATTCGTCAAAGGCTTGAGCGAAGAGGGCGCCACCGGCGTCGCCGATTTGAAGGGCTTGGTAGCCGGGCTGCAAAAGCCTCGCGCTGTGTGGGTGATGCTGCCTGCAGGCGCGCCCACCGAAGACACCATTAATGAACTGAGCAAGCTGCTGGAAGACGGTGATGTGATCATCGACGGCGGCAACACCATGTACAAGGATGACATCCGTCGTGCCAAGGCCTTGTCGGAAAAAGGCCTGCATTACGTCGACGTCGGCACTTCCGGCGGCGTCTGGGGCCTGGAGCGTGGCTATTGCATGATGATCGGTGGCGACACCGAGACCGTGCAGCGCCTCGACCCGATCTTCAAAGCCCTGGCACCTGGCCTGGGTAGCATCCCGCGCACCAAGGATCGCTCCGCCGCTGCTGACACTCGCGCCGAGCAGGGCTACATCCATGCCGGCCCTGCGGGCTCCGGGCACTTCGTGAAGATGATTCACAACGGCATCGAGTACGGGATGATGCAGGCTTTTGCCGAAGGCTTTGACATCCTCAAGACCAAAAACTCGGAAAGTCTGCCGGAGCACGAGCGCTTCGACCTCAATGTTGCCGATATCGCCGAAGTCTGGCGTCGTGGCAGCGTGGTGTCGTCCTGGCTGCTGGATTTGACCGCCGATGCTCTGGCAACCGACCCGAAACTCGACGGCTACTCGGGCTCCGTGGCTGACAGTGGCGAAGGCCGCTGGACCATCGAAGCGGCCATGGAGCAGGCGGTGCCGGTACCTGTTCTGTCCACCTCGTTGTTCGCGCGTTTCCGCTCCCGTCAGCAGAGCACCTACGGCGATAAAATGTTGTCTGCCATGCGCTTCGGCTTTGGCGGCCATGTGGAGACTTCCAAAAAATGACCGCTAACGGCAAGAAACCCAAGGCCGAACCTGCACCACCGACCACCTTGTTTCTGTTTGGCGCCCATGGCGACTTGGTCAAGCGCCTGCTGATGCCGGCGCTGTACAACCTGAGTCGCGACGGGCTGCTGGGTGATGGGCTGCGCATTGTTGGCGTTGATCACAACGCCATCAGTGACACCGACTTCGCCAAGAAACTCGAGGACTTCATTCGCACTGAGGCCGCGAGCAAGGTCAGGGGCAATGGTGAAAATGCCCTTGACCCTGAGTTGTGGGCGCAGTTGGCCAAAGGCATCAGCTACGTCGAGGGCGACTTCCTCGACGACAGCACCTACGCCGACATCGCCAAGAAGATCGCCGACAGCGGCACCGGCAATGCAGTGTTCTATCTGGCCACTGCACCGCGCTTCTTCAGTGAAGTGGTGCAGCGTCTGGGCAGCGCTGGGTTGTTGGCGGAAACCGATGAGAGCTTCCGTCGCGTGGTCATTGAGAAACCCTTCGGTTCCGACCTGGCCACCGCAGAAGCGCTGAACGCGTGCCTGCTCAAGGTGATGAGCGAGAAGCAGATCTATCGCATCGACCATTACCTGGGCAAGGAAACGGTACAGAACATCCTGATTAGCCGTTTCTCCAACGTGCTGTTCGAAGCGTTCTGGAACAACCATTACATCGACCACGTGCAAATCACCGCGGCGGAAACCGTCGGCGTGGAAACGCGGGGTAATTTTTTCGAAAAAACCGGCACTTTGCGCGACATGGTGCCCAACCACCTGTTCCAGTTGCTGGCAATGGTGGCGATGGAGCCGCCGGCAGCATTTGGCGCTGATGCGGTGCGTGGCGAAAAGGCCAAGGTTGTGGGTGCCATCCGGCCCTGGTCCTTGGAGGATGCCCGGGCCAACTCGGTACGCGGCCAGTACACCGCCGGCGAAATCGGTGGTAAACCGCTTCCCGGCTACCGCGAAGAAGCCAATGTCGCGCCCGACAGCAGCACCGAGACGTTCGTCGCCCTCAAAGTGATGATCGACAACTGGCGTTGGGTTGGCGTGCCGTTCTACCTGCGCACCGGCAAGCGCATGAGCATTCGCGACACCGAGATCGTGATCTGCTTCAAGCCTGCACCCTATGCGCAGTTTCGCGACACCGCTGTGGATGAACTCAAGCCTACTTACCTGAAAATCCAGATCCAGCCTAACGAAGGCATGTGGTTCGACCTGCTGGCCAAAAAGCCAGGGCCGACTCTGGAGATGGCCAACATCGAGTTGGGTTTTGACTACAAGGACTTCTTCGAGATGCAACCGTCGACGGGTTACGAAACCCTGATCTACGACTGCATGACCGGCGACCAGACCCTGTTCCAGCGTGCCGATAACATTGAAAACGGCTGGCGTGCGGTGCAGCCGTTCCTGGATGCGTGGAAGGAAGACGACGGTATCCAGGCCTACAAGGCCGGTGAAGATGGCCCGGCGGCCTCCGATGCTTTGCTGGCCCGCGATGGTCGCACCTGGCACAGCCTAGGATGAGTGACGCCGCGATCCATCCCATCCAGTTTGTGTTGAGTGATATGGACGGCACGTTATTGCTGCCTGATCACAGCCTGAGCCAGCGGACCATTGATGCGGTGCGCGCATTGCGTGACGCTGGAGTGTTTTTCAGCCTGGCCACCGGGCGTCCGCCCAAGGCGATGTTGCAGCAGATCGAAGCGCTGGGTATTGATGTGCCAACGGCGGGCTTCAACGGCGGCACGCTGGTCAACCCCGACGGTAGCATTCTGGTTGCGCACCATCTGCCTGCGGAAGCAGCCTTGGTCGCCTTGGCCTTGTTTACCCCACATCCGGACGTCGAAGTCTGGGTGTTTGCCGACGGTGATTGGATGTTGCGTGATGCCTCGGGGCCGATGGTCCCGCGGGAGCAGCATGGCCTGGGTTACCCACCGGTGGTGGTCGAAAGTTTCGAACCGTACCTGGATCGCATTGACAAGATCGTCGCCGCCAGCGGTAACACCCAGTTGCTGATCGAGCTGGAGGCGCAATTGCATCCCAAGGTCGAAGGGCTGGCACAGGTGTCACGCTCGCAACCGATATACCTGGATGTCACGGCAATGAAGGCCAACAAGGGCGAAGCCCTAGTGACCCTGGCAGCTTATCTGGGAGTGCCCCTGGAGCAAACGGCGGCCATCGGCGACGGCGGCAACGACCCTGCGATGTTTAAGGTGGCAGGGTTGTCGATCGCTATGGGGCAGGCGGAGGAGGCCGTCAAACGTCAAGCCAGTGTTGTCACCGGCAGTAATGTCGAGGATGGCGCTGCCGAGGCCATTGAGCGGTTTATTCTTGCGGCGCAATAAGTGACGCTCGATAGATCAAGTTGAACCGTCAGCGTTTTACACTGAACTTCCGATCATTGTTATTGCATGCAGGCAATGATCGGAAGTTGCTGCGGCCGATTTACTTCGGCATTGCCCACGACAGCAACTGATAGCCATCTTTGTCGAGTTCCGCACGCGCCTGCAATAACAGGTCTTCCAGTTGGGCCGGGTCGGAATAGGTGCTCGAAGACAGCTGTTTGCTGCCAATACGGGTATTGGTCCGGTCGATGACGCTCAGGCTGAGGGCGCCATTGCCATCGTGCCAGGCCACGCACTGAAAGGGCTGGAAAGCACGGTCTGCGATCAAAAGAGCTTCGTTGATGCGGAGCGGGGCGTTCATGTGGGTCTTCTCTCTAAATGCCCAATCAAGTGAGTGCCGTCGGTTGGGCTGACCGTGCGGCGGGTTACTTGTACTGATGCACGATGGCCGGGTACGGGTCACATGTTAGAGCAATAAATTTCAACTTTCCGTGATTGACGTCATGTAAGCGGCTGTTTTGAAAGCTCAATAAACGTTTTGTCGAGTCTCAACTTTTTACCCGACAGCCCCGGGAAATGGCTTTTTGCCAACACTTATAGCGAAACGGTACAAGGCGCGCGTCAATACCTTGCTAGTGTTAGCCCCAGGCCTCACAAACTGTTGTTTCTAAAAAGCTTTAGCAATTTGGCGCCAAGGAATAATCATGGTTGTTACACCTGTTCAGCGTCGCCTGCTCGTGGTCGACCCTTGTGATGACTGCCACGGGTTATTGCCCGGCTTGCGCACCGCCGGATGGGAAGTGGACAGCTGTGCGCTTGGCGCGGTGGGGGACCGGTCGTGTGATGTAGGTTTGCTGCGTTTACAGCCCTATCATCTTGAGCGCCCCGAAGCAGTCAAGGAGTTGATTAGCCGTAGTGGCACTGAGTGGATCGCTGTACTTAGCCAAGATGTTCTGCGCCTGCAGAATGTCGGTGATTTTGTCTGTGAGTGGTTTTTCGACTTCCATACTTTACCGTTTGACGTCGCGCGAGTGCAGGTCACCCTGGGTCGCGCGTTCGGCATGGCACGCCTGCGAGGCAAAGGCCATACGCTGGTCGATGAGCCTGGGCATGAATTGCTGGGCGACAGCCGTCCTGTCCGCGAACTGCGAAAATTGCTGGCTAAGCTTGCGCCAACGGAGTCCCCGGTACTGATTCGTGGTGACAGCGGCACAGGTAAAGAGCTGGTGGCCAAGACCCTGCATCGCCAATCCCAGCGCCATGCCAAGCCGTTTGTTGCGATCAACTGCGGCGCAATTCCCGAACACCTGATCCAGTCCGAGCTTTTTGGTCATGAAAAAGGCGCGTTCACCGGTGCCCATCAGCGTAAGGTCGGGCGTATCGAAGCTGCCCATGGCGGCACTCTGTTCCTCGATGAAATCGGCGATTTGCCGATGGAGCTACAGGCCAATCTGCTGCGTTTTCTCCAGGAAAAACAGATCGAACGCGTAGGCGGCAGCCAACCGATCCCAGTGGATGTACGGGTGTTGGCGGCGACTCACGTTGACCTGGAAGCAGCGGTTGAGAAGGGCACTTTTCGAGAAGACCTTTATTACCGACTTAACGTACTGCAAGTGATCACCGCCCCGTTGCGCGAGCGCCATGGTGACGTGGCCATGCTGGCCAACCACTTTTCACGCTTCTACAGTCAGGAAACCGGCCGTCGGCCGCGCAGTTTCAGCGAAGAGGCCCTTGTGGTGATGGGCCAACACCCGTGGCCGGGTAACGTGCGCGAGCTGGCAAACCGTGTGCGGCGTGGTTTGGTGTTGGCCGAGGGGCGGCAAATCGAAGCCGTTGATCTGGGATTGGAAGGTGAACAGGCAATCGCGCCACCGATGGCTACACTGGAAGATTACAAGCACCGCGCTGAACGCCAGGCGCTGTGCGATGTGCTCAACCGGCACAGTGACAACCTGAGTGTCGCGGCCCGCGTGCTGGGGGTTTCCCGGCCGACATTCTACCGGTTGCTGCACAAACACCAGATCCGCTAGGGCGGGTAAACCGAAAAGCCCCGCAACGACCCTTATCGTTGCGGGGCTTTTCCTTGAGCATTCCCACGCTCTGCGTGGGAATGCTGCCAGGGACGCTCCGTGTCCCGATTGAGCTAGAAGTAGTACGGGAATTTCAGGCTGAAGCTGAACGATGGTGCATCTGGAGTGATCCCGATGGCCAGGTTCGGCACGATGGTCAGGTTGTCGGAGGC
The DNA here is from genome assembly GCF_001870435.1 of Pseudomonas costantinii. Classification (GTDB taxonomy): domain Bacteria; phylum Pseudomonadota; class Gammaproteobacteria; order Pseudomonadales; family Pseudomonadaceae; genus Aquipseudomonas; species Aquipseudomonas costantinii. The sequence continues at coordinate 21,940 of NZ_MDDR01000030.1, forward strand.
CGCGATGGTCATGCCGACGTTGAAATAACCGGCGTTGGCGTCGCTGGATACCACCGATTGCCAATCGCCGCCATCAGGCTTGAGCTTGCTTTTGCGTTGCACAAGGTCGGATACCGAGAACGACATACTCATTTTCTCGTTCAGGGCAAAGGCGACGCCGGCGCCTATCTGGAAACTGTCCCCAAGCTGTACTTTGCCGGGGACTGTCTGGCCGACATTGGAACTGATGTCGCCAAAGGACTCTTCCAGGTTGTGGGTGTACGACAGCGATCCGAAAAGCACTGCCGGGTCGAAGGTCTTGACCAAGGCAATGCCCGGCGTAATCGACCAGACGCCGTTGCCGGTAGGCAGGCTTTCCGGCACGTAGAGGTTGGTGTTGTTGGGTGATTGGACCAGCTTGATGCCAAATGGGTCTTCTCCGGTTGGCGCCTTGACCCGCACCGAAACCACCGCATCCGGCAGGTTGACGCTCTCGTCGAGGAATTTGTAGGCAATGCCGAAGTTGACGTCGCCGATTGTTGGATTGCGGGTCACCGATTCTTCCGAAGTGGCGGTGCCGCTGCCGCCGTTCGCGCCGCCGGACTGGTACGTTGACTCACGGTAGACGACCGGTACGTTTACGTCGAACTGCCAACGGTTGTCGAGGTTGTAGCGCCCGGTGAGGTCCACCGTCCAGTTATCCGACTTGATCCGGTCCAGGTTGATGTTGCCGAGGAAGATCGAGTCCAGTGCCAAAAAGCCGTTCAGCGTCAATTGGCGTGCATCGTAACGCGAGTAAGTGACGCCGGTTTCGAAGCTGAACTTGCCGTTGCCGAAGAAACCGCTGGCTTCGTTGTACAAGTTGCTCACACTTTGTGCGGGCGCCGAGTCATCTTTCAGGGATTGGCCGTAAGAGGCTCCCCCACCTGCACCGCCCGAAGCGGCAGCGGCACCCACGCCCGGCGTATTGCCGGCCACGGTCGTACCGTTCTTCTGGAAATCTGCCGGCGATTTAGCCAAGCGTTTTGGTTGCGGTGTCGCGGGTTGGTCCTCCACCTGTCGAACCCGTTGCTCCAATACCGCCAGTGCTTTCTGCTGCACTTCGTAACGTTGCTTGAGTTCCAGCAGTTCCTTTTTCAGAGTGTCAATATCAGCGTCCGGCGCGGCATACAACATGGATGCCGGCAGGAGCGTACTCAAACAAACCACGGCACGTAACGATAACGATCGATGCATGAAGTAAGCCGTCCCTTTCTAATGCGTAAGTGTCGTGGCTCAGCGTAGTTCAATATCCGGGAAGGCGTAGGCCTTTGAGTTGATTCAAGTTGAGGTTCTGCGCAAAATTGTTCAAACCGTTGTTCCCCAGCACCACATTCAGTTGGGTCATGTTGCTCACAAAATTGCTGTTTCCCTGAATGACCGTGCCCTGCAACACATTACCGCCACCGATTTGCTGCACGATATTGCCTTGGTTGTTATTGGCCAAGAGCGCCAGTTGCAGCCCGCCATTCACCGCTGAAACGGTGACTTGACCTGCTGCGGTGCCGCCGGTAATGGGCTGCCCTGCGACCAGCGCTTGCCCGGACTGCACGAGATTGGCCGGCGCGAGGCCGTTTTGAGTGACATTGATATCGACGCCGTTACTGGCGGTGTTGCCATCACCTGCCGCGCGTACGCTTTGCGTCACGCCTTGACCTGTGCCCAGGCCGGAGCCACCAATGACCGTGCCGGTGCCGGTGGGTTGCTGCGAGCCGCCTGTGGCACCGTGGCCGGTGATTTGCACGTAAAACTGCGGTGTGACGGTGGATGAGTTGACCTGCATGCTGGCCGAGCCGGTGACGGTGGCGCCGGCGGCGTTGGTCCAGGTGCTGCTCATGACGATACCAAAACTGATAATTCGCCCAGGCATTACATAGCGCCCGCGCAGTTCAGACAGTTCCGAGTCCTTGAGCTCGATCGGCTTGAACGCCGATGATGCATAAGCGGGCATTGAGGCTGCCAGGCACATGACCGTCAGCCAACGGTAAGTGTTCATCGTGTGCTCCTGGAGCGTCCTGCTCCTTATCGCGCTTCTAGAAGAAGTCGCTCTGGATGAAACCGAAATCCATCAATTCAGCGTCCCGGACCGGGGCGAATTCGTTCAGTTTGTTCTTGGCGGTCAGCGGCGTGGGCGGTGTGAGCAGGGCGTTGGTTTTGTCGTAACCTTCGCCGAGGATGGCAAGCACGATGCCGTTCCAGCCTTTGACGAAGTCGTCACGGGCAAAGCGTTTGTTGCCCAGTACGGAGTCGCCGACGTAAACCCAGTCCTTATCGGCCCGTTGCATCACCACGAAGTGTTTGTAGCCGCGGATGTCCAGCAGCACGATCACCGGGATTTTCACCGTGAGCAGGGTGTCGCCGTTGATCCGGTAGCCCCGGGCACGCATGCCGATGCTTTCCAGGTAGCGCTTCATGTCCAGCATGGAAAAGCCCTGGGTACGCACCAGGTCCTGATCGGCGTTGACCAGCATGCCTTTGATGACGTGGTCTTCATCCACGTCCTTCCAATAGGCCTGGCGCAGGATGGTCGCCAATGCGGCAGCGCCGCAGCTGAAATCGGTTTTCTGTTCCACCAGGTTGGCGAATTTGCGCTCGCGGATACTCTCGACCTGCTTGTAGATCACACCGCCACCGGGCATGGCAATTGCCATTTGCCCTGCCCAGGTTGGGCCGGCGAGCAGTAACAGGAAGGTGAGGGCAACGATGCGCATGATCGAATAGCCTGATGGACACTGGAATAAAAATGGGCCTTGTTGCCAAGGCCCGGTTCTTGATTAGAACTTGGTGATTGAGACGTTGTTGGCACCCAGGTTGCCGGTACCGGACAGGTTGTTGATACCCGACACGCCGACGTTGCTGTTGCCCGAGTTGGTCAGGCTGGCGTTGTTAGTGACAATTTTGCTGCTACCCCAGCCCCAGCCGTGGCCAGAAGCAGTCGCGTTCAGGGTCAAGTTGCCCGACACGTTCTGAATCGCGGTGATGCTGGCGCCGCCGGATTTGCCATCGCCAGCGGCGATTGCAACGCTGTTGCTGCCGGCGTTACCGGTACCCGCAGCAACGGTCGCTTGAGAGACGCCCGAGTTGCTGTTGCTGGAGTTGGTTTCGGAGGCGTTGTTGGTGTTGCCGGAGTTGGTCACCAGGTTGCCGCTGTTGTTTTGACTCACGCCAACGGCTGCGAAGACTTGTGCAGCATCGTCTGCCGAGCCAATCGCTACGTCGTTTTTGCCTGCGTTGCCAGTGCCGCTCAACACGTTGCCACCGCTAATGCCGCTGTTGCTGTTCAGCGAGTTAGTGGTTGAGGCGTTGTTCAGCGTCTTGTCATTGAGCGTAACGTTGCCTGAGTTGTTCTGCGAGTCTGCTACCGAGACTGCAAGGGTGGTTGGGGCAGTGTGATGGTGATGCCGAGGATCCGCTTGAACAGCAACAGCCATGAGAGCAGCGAGAGCGAAAGCCAGTGGTTTAAGAGCCATTGTAGGTTTCATGGTGTTTCTCCTTGCTTCTATTAGTTGGTTAAGTGTTGGTACGGTCTAGCTATCGACTCAGCTCCATCAGTTGAGTCGTACATTCAGGGTGTTAGCCACTCGGTTCCCCACCCCGGCGCTCTGGGTGACCTGTACCACTCCACGGCTGCCGGTGAAGGCCTGGTCGCTGGTAACGACCTGGCGGCTGCCAGTGGTAGAGGTCGACCCTGAGTCAGTTGCAAGCGCAACGTTCTGTTGCGACATGACGCTGTCATCGATGCTTTGCGGGACAGCGCTGAGGCTGATTCGCACGGCATTGATTGATTGGTTCTGGGCCCCGGCCGACTGATTGACGCTCAGTGCACCGTTGCCATTGCTGAAGGAGTTGCCCTGGATCGCCGCCTTGGCGTTCAGGCTGCGGTCGGCGGGAGCACCGCTGATTTTCTGGGTGACGGAAATGTTTGCCTGGGCGTTTTGGCCCACCGCAATAGCGACGTTATTGCTCAGTTGTTGCTGGTCGCCGGCCGCCTGGTTGACTGAGGCCACGCCGTTGTACTGGGCGCCCGAGTTATCAATGGTTGCGTTGTTGTTACTGCTGTCGGCCATCGCTGAAGAGCTGCTCAGCACCGCAAGAACTATCCAGAAGCGTTTCATCTCAATGCCCCCCCAGCATGCTGCTGATGTTATTGAGGGGTTCGAGGCCGCGAGAGACCGCACCATTGATCGTGCCGGAGATGCCGTTACCGGCACCGCTACCGCCGGCCATACTGCCTGCACCCTGGACGATGCTGTTGCCATTGAGCGTGTTCAAACCGGTGACGTTGCCGCCAGGCATGATGAGGCGGTTAAGGCTGGCGCCGCTGCTGATGCCTGCGATGTCGTTATCGCTAAGCTCGCTGGTAGTGCGAACCACGAGTGCCGATGGGTTGGCGTTGACGGTAGTGGGGTTAGGATCGACGCCGGGTGAACGGCCGGCCATGTGGCCTTGAACGGTGCGCTGGATCACGATATCACCTGCAGCGAGCACGGGAAGGCTCACGCTGGCACTGAGTACGCAGCTGATTAGCAGGAGGCTCAATGAGCCTGGATTGTGTGTGTCCACGGCAGTGTTCCTTATTCTTCGCGCTGACCCTAAACAGCGCTGTAAGGGAGAGAGCAGAAGGCGTGCCGCTTTTTATTTATTTCGGTTATTCAGAGGGTTGCGATTAAAGCGAGGCGAAGTGATGGCCACGGTGTTTCATCGTTGAGACAGCGCCTGCCCGGGCGGACATGCCCAGCCCCAGCTTCAAGCTGTCTCAGCGATGAAACAGTGGCCATGACAAAACGATGAGCCCGCACAGGGCGGGCGCTTCAGGAGAAGGGTGTGTTTCAAAACTGGACACTTCAGACGCGAGCAAACCCGCTCTTGCAGGAAGACTCAGCCTTTCGGTGCTTTACGTGGGATGGAATTGAGTACGGGATTGCCGTCTTGATTCTGGGTCAGGTAGACCGGCAAAACCTTGGGCAGGGAAGGGACGAGGTTGTTGACCTCATTGATGTTGTAGATGCCGCCGATGCGAATCGCCCCGGTACTGGCATCCGCCAGCATCACCGGTTTGTTCAGATAGCGGTTGATCAGCGGCAACGCATCAGCCAGGGCCAGGTTGTCGAGTACCAGCTTGCCGCTACGCCATGCCAATGCGCTGTCATTGGGGTTGAATGATTGGACCTCAGGCGTGGTAACGCCCTGATGGTAGCTGGCTTGCATGCCCGGGCTGAGCGGTACGCTGGCGTGCAGTGTGTCACTGGCGATCTGTACGGAGCCTTCGAGCAACATTACCCGAACCTGATCTTCATACTTCCAGACGTTGAACTGGGTGCCGGTGACGCGAACCTTACCGTCGCCCGCATACACGATGAAAGGATGTTCACGGTCATGACTGACCTTGAAAAACGCCTCGCCCTTTTTCAAGGTGACCCGGCGCTGGTCCTTGTAGTTGCTGTAGACCAACTCGGTGCCGAGGTTCAGTTCCACCTGGCTGCCATCACCCAACGTTACGTGGCGCAAGCCATTGGTAGCCTCGAAACGTTCATAGGCACTCGGCAGCCAGCCTGCTTCCCAGCCGGTAAACGCGGCCAGCGGCAATGCCGCCAAGCATACCGCCGCTGCAACTGCGTAAGTGCGCAGGCGGTTGCGGGGTTTGAATGGCACGACCATGGGTGTTGGTTCGCTGCGCGGCAAATGATCGGCAACGTCCCAGATTTCCAACATGGCCGCGTATTCGAATGCATGCAGCGGATGCGCATCGTGCCACTGTTCAAAGGCCTGGCGCTCTACGGTTGTGCAATCGCCCGCGTGCAGTCGCATGCACCAATGCGCGGCGGCATCGGTGATGGCGTCATATTCGGCTTCTGAAAGGGACTTTTCGCTCATTAACTCATCCTGATTTCGCACATTCTAACCTCCACAGGCGGATGGCGAGAACAGCCATCATGGCGATTGCATATCAATTGGAATTTATTCTCGTTTGGAACTACCTTGAGTGTCAGGACATGAGTCCGATATTCCCTTAATGGAGAACGAAAATGCTGAAAAAAATCTTAGTCGCCTTGTGTGCAACCACCGTCTTGCTCAGTGCGGGTGCGGCCCTGGCGGATAAGCCGGGGGCGGGCTGGATCACCATTGAAAAGGCGATCGAAACCGCCAGGACCAAGGCCGGTTATACCGAGGTCTATGCCGCTGAGGCGGACGACAATGGCTACTGGGAAGTCAAAGGGCGTAAGGCGGATGGCGTTGTCTATGAGGCACGCATTGAGGGCACTTCGGGCAATATCCTGCGTGATCGGAAAGACTGATCACAGCTGCCGGGGGCCGGGTCAGGCCCCCGTAGCAGGCTATGAATCTGTACTCCGTTATCAATAGAGATTGATTGGCAGGCTAAGGGCACGGTGTGAGGGAGGTCGATATTTGCCGCGATCGCCATTGACAGAAGGCGCAGGCCGCGTTGTTTAATCACCGGTCTGGATTTCACGCCCGTAGCCCCTTCCAATCATAAAATCGGAGCTTCAGATGTCTGCCCAGCCCACCGCAGTTGACAGTTCATATGCCGCCATCGGTTTCACTGAACTGGTGGCCTTGCTCCACGCAATCTTTGTAAACCACGGCACCTCGCCCGAGGTGGCCGCGATCCTTGCGCGCAATTGCGCCAGCGCTGAACGTGATGGTGCCCACAGCCACGGTATCTTCCGTATTCCCGGCTACCTCAGTACCCTGGCCAGTGGCTGGGTGAATGGCACGGCCAAGCCTGTAGTTACTGATGTTGCCTCAGGTTTTGTGCGGGTGGACGCCGGTAATGGCTTCGCGCAGCCGGCACTGGAGGCGGCACGCCCGCTGCTGGTGGAAAAAGCCCGGAGTGCCGGCATCGCATTACTGGCGATTCATAATTCCCATCACTTTGCCGCCTTGTGGCCCGATGTCGAGCCTTTCGCCGAGCAAGGCCTGGTCGCGCTCAGTGTGGTCAACAGCATGACGTGCGTGGTGCCCCACGGCGCCGACCGGCCGTTGTTCGGCACTAACCCCATCGCTTTCGCTGCACCACGTGCGGATGGCTTGCCCATTGTGTTCGACTTGGCGACCAGCGCCATCGCCCATGGCGACGTGCAAATCGCTGCGCGCAAGGGGGAGCGCCTGCCGCCCGGGATGGGCGTGGACAGCCTTGGTCAGCCGACTCAAGACCCCAAAGCCGTACTGGAAGGCGGTGCACTGCTGCCTTTCGGCGGGCACAAGGGCTCGGCGTTGTCGATGATGGTCGAGTTGTTGGCAGCGGCCCTGACGGGCGGTAATTTTTCCTTCGAGTTCAACTGGGCGGACCACCCAGGTGCACGCACGCCGTGGACCGGCCAGCTATTGATCGTGATCGACCCGAGCAAGACTACCGGGCAAAGCTTCGCCGAGCGCAGTCAGGAGTTGGTGCGGCAGATGCATGCGGCGGGGTTGCGGCGGTTGCCGGGGGATCGTCGGCATCGCACGCGGGCGAGGTCCGACGAACACGGCATCGAGATTGAGGCTGAGGAACTTGCACGGCTGCGGGCATTGGCCGGGCAATAAAAGCGGCTGCACCCGTGTTGGCGCAGCCACTATTAATCAGTTACGGCGACCGAGCAGCAGGCCTACCACCAGGCCAAAGCCTGCGGAAATGGCCACGGTCTGCCATGGGTGCCCACCGATATAGTTTTCGGTGGCGTCGACCACGGGCTTGCTGCGTTCACGCACATTGGAAACCGAGTCCAGGGCCTGTTTGAGTTTGATGGCAACCTGCTCACGCAGGGTTTCACCTTCCTCGCCTATCAGGGTGGCGCTGCTTTTGAGCAGTTTGTCCGACTCTTCAATCAACGCGGTCAATTCACTGAACGCTTGATCCTTGATTTGATCTTCGACGGCTTGGGCGGCGGTTTTGCGGGCCATTGTGTGACTCCTTGCAGGTAAATGTGGTAGTGAACAATGGAGTGTCGGGCGGCGGCAAAAGTTGCAGCTTTTTTGCCGCGAGGGCATCCGGGGTAAAACCGAATCAGGAAATATCGACCTACAGTGTAAGATGTCACCTATTTGTGCAGCAGGTAATTCAACATGAGCTTCAATCTGGCCAACAAGACCCTCGCCGAACGTGCCGAGCTGGAAGATGAAAAGTCCCGTCTCTACGACCTGTGGCAAAGCAACCTGGGCAAGGCCAAGGGCGAAGCGGCGCGGTTGTTCGGCGAACGCGCGAAGCGCAAGGGCAAGTGGGCCGAATGGGTGCGCGCGGAACTCGACGGCATGTCGCCACCGGAGTTTTCCAACATGGTACGCAGCGAAGTCAACAAGCTGATGGCGGCGGCGAAATAAAGCACGCCACAATCGCCTCGCGTACTTTCAGCAGCATCGGGTCCAACTGCGCTTGGGTACGCCAACCCAGTTCCACCGGGTAGCGTGGCAGCGCCAGCGGGCAGGGCAGCACACGCAAACCCGTCAGATCGGCAATGGCCTTGGCGGCATGCCCGGGAATCGTCGCCACAGCCGCGCTGCCCTTGAGCAGGAACGGCAGCGCGGCAAAGTGACTGGTGGACGCACACACCTGGCGGCTTAGTCCTTGCGCTGCCAGCCCTTCATCAGTAATTCCGATAAACCCGCCTGACGACACCAGCACATGCTCGCGCGTGACGAATTCATCCAGGTTGATACCGTGTTGATCGGGCACAAGGCTACCGGGGTCCACCAGGCAGCGGTAATCGCCTTCCCCCAGCACCTGACGGCTCAGTCGGCGTTCGGCAAAACCGCCGGCAGTGATGGCCAGGTCCAGCGTGCGGTCGAGCAGGGCGCCTGCAACGATCTGGCTGTGGGTCTGGCGGAAAATCACCCGTAGTTTCGGCGCACAACGTGCGATGGCCTCCATCAGTCGACGGCCATAGGCAATCTCGAAGTCGTCGGATAAACCCAACACTACCGAACGCCCGTGGTAGTCGTGGTTATCCGGATGGATCATGGCCAGGCTTTGTCGGCAGCGATCCAACGCCTCACTGATCACTGGCTTCAACTGATTGGCGCGCAATGTCGGCGCCAAGCCACGACCGGTACGTACAAACAACTGATCTCCATACACGTCGCGCAAACGCCGCAAGCCTGCACTGATAGCCGACTGAGTCACACCCAGGCGCAATGCCGCGCGGCTGGCGCTGGACTCATCGTGCAGGGCCTCAAAGGTTTTAAGCAGGTTGAGGTCGACCTGGGCGATATTCATTTGGCTCATATCATTCAGCACTGAGGTGGGCTTTATTCATGATCAAGGCTGGCCGGAGAATGGGCAACCCTCATTATCTGGAGTGATCGTGATGCCTGTTTCTATTGTGGCGGCCTTGCAGGTCGGTTCGTTGCCCGGCGGTAAGGCTGAAACCCTGACGCAAATCCTCGCGTACGAGGACGAGATCAAGCACAGCGGTGCGCAATTGGTGGTGATGCCTGAGGCGTTGTTAGGCGGTTATCCGAAAGGTGAGAGTTTTGGCACGCAACTGGGTTATCGCCTGCCGCAAGGCCGCGAAGCCTTTGCGCGGTATTTTGCCAATGCCATCGACGTTCCCGGCGCCGAGACCGAAGCACTGGCTGGGTTGTCATCGCGTACCGGGGCCAGTCTGGTACTGGGTGTGATTGAGCGCAGTGGCAGCACCCTGTATTGCACGGTGTTGTATTTCGAACCGGCGGGCGGCTTGGTGGGCAAGCACCGTAAGCTGATGCCTACCGGCACCGAACGGCTGATATGGGGCAAAGGCGATGGTTCGACTTTGCCGGTGATCGATGCGGCGGTGGGGCGCATCGGCGGTGCGGTGTGTTGGGAAAATATGATGCCGCTGCTGCGCACTGCGATGTACGCCAAGGGGGTGGAGGTGTGGTGTGCCCCGACGGTGGATGAACGTGAGATGTGGCAGGTGAGCATGCGCCATATTGCCCATGAAGGGCGCTGCTTTGTGGTGAGCGCGTGCCAGGTGCAGGCGTCGCCCGAGGCGCTGGGTGTGCAGGTTGCCAATTGGCCGGATGATCGTCCGTTGATCGCGGGCGGCAGTGTGATTGTCGGGCCTATGGGCGACATCCTGGCCGGACCGTTGCTGGGGGAGGCGGGGTTGTTGACGGCGCAGATCGATACTGATGACCTGGTGCTCGCGCGGTATGACTATGACGTGGTGGGGCACTATGCCCGGCCGGATGTCTTTGAACTGACGGTGGATGAGCGTGAAAAGCTGGGTGTGCGTTTTGTCACTGACTGAAGCACGGGGGAAATGTTGGGGCAGGGGGGCATTTTCTTTAGGTAGGTTGAGTACATAGCCGCCGTTACCCCAACAACGGATATGTACTCAATCTACCTAAAGAAAATGGCTACCCCGAACACCGCATCTCCCGCATTGGAGCGTCATCGGTTGCACGATTTGGATTTCAGCCACTCCTCGCGGGTCATCTCCCAGATATCCCGGGTAAAAGTACCTTCGACAAACTGCCCCTCGTCGCTTCGAATCAGACGCATACCGGTGCGTTCGGAGATCCTCCGCGACCCCCGGTTGGGCGTTGCCTTGGGCACCCGCAACAAGGGACGCTTGAGCACGTCGAACCAGTAGTCGGTCACCGCCGCGCTGGCTTCGGACATCAACCCTTGCCCTTGCCACGGCGGGCCCAGCCAGAACCCACGGTTGTTATCCTCTTCGTCCATCAGGCTCACATTGCCGATCAACTGTTCAGGCGTGCTTTTCAGGCGGATCGACCAATGCCATTCCTCACCTCGAGCCATTGCAGGCAAGGCGACTTGCTCCAGATAGGTGCGAGCGCCGTCGGCCGGGTAGGGCCAGGGCACTTGGTCGTTGAGGTAGCGCACCACTTCCCAATGGGGGAATTGCTGCTGGATGCCTTCAGCATCGTCAAGTGCCAGCGGGCGCAGGATCAAGCGTGCGGTGATCAATGTCGGTTGCATGGCGTTTACCAAGTCGCCGTGTTCGGCAGGTTCAGCGTGCCTCGATCCACAAAGCGCAGGGTGCCGAACAGCCCGCCCGCCAGTTTGCCGCGCAGTACATACGGCAGGTTGTTCAAGCTTTGGGTCTGGCTCAGGCCCAGGGTTTGACGCAAGACGGAAAATGCCGAAACGCTCACCGGCACCGTAAGAACGGTCTCGGAAAAACGTGGGATGGATCCGGCTTGATCACTGACACCCGACGCCAGTGGCCGGCCATTCACGTCAAGATCCAGGGCCACACCGCTGTAGTCGATCGCTGTTTCATTGGGGTTTTGCACCCGCAGCTTCACAGCGAAACGCACTTCCAGATCCTGGCTTTGCAGCGGTTCGATGCCCACCACCGTGATATTGACCGGGTCACGGTTGGGGAATAGCGCGCAGGCGCTCAAGGTCAGCAGCAGTAACGATAGAACCATGAGCTTGCGCATAAAAAGTTGCTCCTATTTCGCGACGTCCGGGTCCTGCATCACTTTGAGGGTAGAGGACTCCGGATCAAATTCATCTTCTTCCAGCTCTATGAACTCTTCCGGCAGGAAAATGTTCAGCAGGATTGCACAGAACGCACCCACGGTGATCGGCGACTCGAAGATGTTGTGCAGCGCTTTCGGCAGGTCGCGCAAGACTTCCGGCACAGCGGCGACGCCCAGGCCCATCCCCAGGGAGATCGCCACGATCAGCACATTACGTCGGTGCAGCCCGGCTTCGGCGAGGATCTTAATCCCGGCCACGGCCACGGTGCCGAACATGATCAGGGTCGCGCCACCCAATACCGGCTTGGGCATCAATTGCAGCACCGCGCCGATCACCGGGAACAGTCCGAGCAGCACCAGCAGACCGGCAATGAAGTACGCCACATAGCGGCTGGCCACACCGGTGAGCTGGATCACACCGTTATTCTGGGCGAAGGTCACCATCGGCAGGCTATTGAACGTGGCGGCCATGGCCGAGTTGAGGCCGTCAGCCAACAGGCCGGACTTGATGCGCTTGATATACAGCGGGCCCTTGACCGGTTGTTGCGAAATCATCGAGTTGGCGGTCAGGTCACCGGCGGCTTCCAGGGGCGAAATCAGGAAAATCACCGCCACCGGGATAAACGCCACCCAATCGAAGGAGAAGCCGTACTTGAACGGTACCGGCACGCTGATCAGCGGCACCTGGGGCAGCGCCGCCATGTCGACGCGGCCCATCCACCAGGCCACCACAAAGCCCAGGGTCAGGCCGATTACGATCGAACCCAGGCGCAGGAATGGATTACTGAAGCGGTTGAGCAACACGATGGTCAGCAGCACCAGCGCCGCCAGCCCCATATTGCTCGCCGCGCCCAAGTCGCTGGAGCCAAAGCCGCCAGCCATGTCTGTAACGGCTACCTTGATCAGCGACAACCCCATCAAGGTAATGATGGTGCCGGTCACCACTGGGGTGATCAGCATGCGCAGCTTGCCGATGAATTGGCTGAGCACCACTTCGATAAACGCCGCGAAGAAGCAGATACCAAAGATCGTCGAGAGTATTTCATCGGTGCCGCCACCCCGGGCCTTGACCATGAAACCGGCGCTGAGGATCACGCTGATAAACGAAAAGCTGGTGCCTTGCAGGCACAACAGTCCTGAACCCACCGGGCCGAACTTGCGCGCCTGCACGAAGGTGCCGAGCCCCGACACGAACAACGCCATGCTTACCAGGTAAGGCACTTCGCTTTCAAGGCCGAGTACACCGCCGACGATCAAGGTGGGGGTGATGATGCCGACGAAGCTGGCGAGCACGTGTTGCAGCGCGGCAAAAATCGCTGCGGTGAAGTGCGGGCGATCTTCCAGGCCGTAGATCAGGTCGGATTTATAGCGGGGGCGAGGGGTTTGAGCGTCAGACAAAATACGGGCCCGGTTGGGAAAGGGGCGCGCAGGATGCCAGAAAGTGCCGGCTGTCAGAAGTGTGTAAAAATATTTCGAAACATCCTGCATTAAATCCACACGCCTGCCGATAACGTAGGTAAGCCCACCAAACTAATTACAACAGTGGTGCCCAAAGGTCAGAGCGGCGCGTTGACGCCGACTGATCGTGTCGCGGCAGGGACGCTCGCCAACACTATTTCTTGAGAGCACTCTCTATGTCCCTTCGTAATCTGAATATTGCCCCTCGCGCTTTTCTCGGTTTTGCGTTCATTGCGTTGCTCGTTGTTATCCTGGGCGTGTTCGCGGTCAACCGCATGACTCAAATTCGTCAGGCCTCTCTGGACATGGGGTCAAATCAGTTACCCAGCGTGAAGTTCCTTGGCAACATGACTGAGAACGTGCTGCGCTTGCGCATTCTCTCCTTCCGCATTCTGATCAACCGTGAGCCCGCTGCCCTTGAAGAAGCCAAGGTGCGCGTGGCCGCACTGGTAGATAAGGTCAAGCAGGCCCAGAGTTCCTACACGGCCCTGCCGGCTGGCCCGGAAGAGTCGGCTTTGGCCAAGACCTTCGCCGCCACACTCGACAGCTACTTCGTCGCCCAGGCAGAAATGATGTCGCTGTCCCAACAGAACAAAGTCGAGGACATGCGGACCCTGATCAACACGCGGATCAAGGACGGTACCGACTTGATGGGGGAGCAGTTGAACAAACTGATCGCCATCAACAGCGCCGATGCCGAACAATCTGGGCGTGATGCCGAGAGCAGTTATCAGCAGGCTGTTGCCGGGATCATTATCGTGGCCGTGGTGGCTGCACTGATGACGGTGCTGTTGGCCTGGCTGCTGACCCGTAGCATCGTCGCCCCTTTGCAGAAGGCAGTGAGCGCCGCCGAGTCGATTGCCGGTGGCAACCTGAGCAAAGACATTGAAGTTGACGGCAAGGACGAACCGGGCCGTTTGCTCGGCGCCTTGGCCGCCATGCAAGCCAACCTGCGCCAGACCATCCAACACATTGCTGGTTCGGCCACACAACTTGCGTCAGCGGCGGAAGAGTTAAGCGCCGTCACTGAGGAAGCCTCCAAGGGCTTGCAGCAACAGAACAACGAAATCGACCAGGCCGCCACCGCCGTTAACGAAATGACCGCCGCCGTAGAAGAAGTGGCGCGCAATGCAGTGTCCACCTCCGAAGCGTCCGGCCAGTCCAACCAGGCGGCGCGCGAGGGCCGCGATCGCGTGGTGGAAACCGTCGGAGCGATCCAGACCATGACCCAGGACGTGCAAAACACCTCTGTTCTGATCGAAGGTCTGGCTTCCCAAGGCCGTGATATCGGCAAGGTGCTCGACGTGATCCGTGCGATTGCTGAGCAGACCAACCTGTTGGCGCTCAACGCGGCGATCGAAGCGGCACGCGCCGGTGAAGCCGGGCGTGGGTTTGCGGTAGTTGCAGACGAAGTACGGGCTTTGGCCCATCGCACCGCGCAGTCGACCCAGGAGATCGAGAAAATGGTTGCCGGCATCCAGAGCGGTACCGGTGAAGCGGTGCAGTCCATGCAGCAGAGCAACCAGCGCACTCAGAACACCCTGGAACTGGCCCGCGCCGCCGGCGTGGCGCTGGAGCAGATCACCCAATCGATCAGCCTGATCAACGAGCGCAACCTGGTGATCGCCAGCGCGTCGGAAGAACAGGCCCAGGTCTCCCGTGAAGTGGACCGTAACCTGGTGAACATCCGCGACCTGGCGACTCAGTCGGCGGCGGGTGCCAACCAGACCAGCGCGGCCAGCCATGAGCTGTCGCGCCTGGCGGTGGACTTGAATGGGATGGTGGCCAGGTTTGTAATTTAATAGACGCTACATCTCTACTGTGGGAGTCGGCAAGCCAGCTCCCACATTGTCACGGTGTTGTGTCAGGGTTACTGCTTCCAGGCGGCTGTGTTCACCAGGTTTTCAGGCTTTTCCCCCGCCAACGCTTGCAGCAGATTATCCACCGCACACTTGGCCATCGCCTCCCGCGTCTCATGAGTCGCCGAGCCGATATGCGGCGTCGCCACCACATTGTTCAAACGCAGCAGCGGCGAGTCGTGATTCAGTGGCTCGCGCTCAAACACATCCAACCCCGCCGCACGAATAGTGCGTTGCTGCAAGGCGTCGACCAACGCCGCTTCATCCACCACCTTGCCTCGCGAGATATTGATAAAGATCGTCTCGGGGCCCATCAGTGCGAACTCTTCAGCGCCAATCAGTTTTTCGGTTTCGGCGGTCAAGGGTAACGTCAGGCAGACAAAGTCGGCTTCCTTGAGCAAGTCCACCAAGCTTCGGTACTGCGCACCAAAGCGCGCCTCCACCAATGGCTTGGGCGATTGGCTGTGGTAGATCACCGGCATGCCAAAACCAAAATGCCCGCGCTGGGCCAGCGCTTCGCCGATGCGGCCCATGCCAATGATGCCCAGGGTTTTGCCATGTACGTCGCTGCCGAAATGCGCCGGGCCGATGTTCTTGTTCCATTGTCCGGCACGTACCATATCCGCCAGTTCGACGACACGGCGGGCAGTGGCCAGGATCAGCGCAAAACCGGTGTCGGCAGTGGTTTCGGTGAGCACGTCCGGGGTGTTGCTGAGCAGGATGCCGCGCCCGGTCAGGTAGTCGATGTCGTAGTTGTCGACCCCCACCGAGACGCTGGCCACTGCCTCCAGTTTTGGCGCCAGGTCGAGCAGCTTGGCATCCAGGCGCAGGCTCGCACCCAGCAAACCGTGGGCGGTGGGCAGGGCGTCGCGCAACTTGGCCAGCCCCGTGTCGTCCAGCGCGTCGATCAGTGTGACTTCTGCTCTCTCATGCAGACGGGCCATCAGTGGCGCGGAGAGTTTTTTGTACAGTACGACGGACTTTTTCATGAGGTTTTTACCTTCAACTCCAGAGTTGGCACCGACACGCGGTCACTGGCGCCGGGTTTGAGGAAAATCGTCAGCACCACCGACAGCATCAACGCACCGCTCATCAGCAGGTATGAGGCGCCGGGTGAACCGGTGCTGCTATTGAGATAGCCCACCAGGTAGGAACCGCCGAACGAACCGAGGGCGCCCATGCTGTTGATCAGTGCCATGGCACCACCGGCGACGTTGGCCGGAAGGATTTCCGGGACGATGGCGAAGAACGGGCCGTAAGGCGCATACATGCAGGCCCCGGCGATGACCAAAAGGGTGTAGGACCACCAGAAATGTTCGGCGCCGAGCATGTAGGACGCGTAAAAAGCGATAGAGGCAATCAGCAACGGTGGCCACACAAAGCGCTTACGTTTTTGCAGCTTGTCCGAGCCCCAGGAGACCGCGAGCATTCCGATCACTGCCGCCAGGTACGGCAACGCCGACAGCCAGCCGGCCTCGACCATGTCCATCTGCAAACCGGCCTTGAGAATCGACGGTAACCACAGCACAAAGCCGTACACGCCGATGCTCCAGCAGAAGAACTGCAGCGCGAGGATGATCACCTTGGGCGAGCGAAAGGCTTCGCCGTAATTCTTCACCGCCTTGATGCCCACCTGTTCGGCGGCGAGGGCGGTTTCCAGGGTGTGCTTTTCGCTGTCGCTCAGCCACTGGGCATCTTTGGGCCGCTCATCGGCCAGCCGCCACCAGATAAACGCCCAGATCACGGCGGGCAGGCCTTCGACGATAAACATCCAGCGCCAGCTGAAATGCTGCACCAGATAGCCCGAGACCACTGACATCCATAGCATGGTCACCGGGTTGCCGAGGATCAGGAAGGTGTTGGCGCGCGAGCGTTCGGCCCGGGTGAACCAGTGGCACAGGTACACCAGCATCGCCGGCATCACTGCGGCCTCGACCACCCCGAGCATGAAGCGAATAGCGATCAGCATGTAGGCGTTGGAGACCACGCCCGTCAGGGTCGCGAGGCCGCCCCAGAGAATCAGGCTGACGAAAATCAGCTTCTTGACGCTGCGTTTCTGCGCGTAGATTGCCCCTGGCACCTGGAAGAAAAAGTAGCCGAGGAAGAACAGCGCCCCCAGCAGCGACGACATGCCGGGGGTGATCATCAGGTCTTCGGCCATCCCGGAGGCGGCGGCGAAGCCGTAGTTGGCGCGGTCCAGGTACGCCAGGCTGTAGGTGATAAAAACGATGGGCATGATGTACCACCAACGGCGGGTGGCGAGTTTCAAGGTGTCCATGGGGTTGCTCCTGAGCTTGTTGTAGTTGTGGCAACAGGGTGTGGGTCATGCAACGGATCGAGTGGGTAACTCCGAACGGGTGGGCAAGCCTTCCATATCACCGCGGTTCTGTACGGCGCGGCTACCGATCCAATTACCGCGCTGCACCGCCTCGGGGAAACTTAAGTTTTCCAGCAGGGCGCTGATCATGCCGACGGCAAAACCATCGCCGGCACCGACGGTGTCCACCACTTTTTCCACCGGTACGGCGGCGATAAAGCCCTGGTCCATGTGAGTGCGGTAGTAGGCGCCATCAGGCCCAAGCTTGATGGCCACGGCTTCCGCGCCTTGGTCGAGGTAAAACGCGGCGATGTCGGCCGGGTCTTCGAAACCGGTGAGCAGGCGACCTTCGCTCAGGCCCGGCAATACCCAATCTGCCAGGCCTGCGAGGGTGTTGATTTCGCGGACCATCTGCTGCCGGCTGGCCCACAGTGAGGGGCGCAAGTTCGGGTCGAACGACACACTGCGCCCGGCCTTGCGCATCTGTGTCATCAGCTCCACGGACAGCTCGCGGGTGGCCTCGGACAACGCCGGCGGAATACCGGTGGCATGCAGGTGACGCGCTTGCAGCAGCGTGGGACTGATGGCGGCGATGGACAAATGGCTGGCCGCCGAGCCCTTGCGGAAGTACTCCACCTGGGGATCATCGCCAGCCTCTTCACGGGACTTAAGCTGAAACCCGGTGGGGTGCAGCGGGTCGACCGCGACATGGCGGCAATCCAGGCCTTCGCTTTTCAGCGTGTCGACCACAAAACGTCCCAGAGAGTCATTGCCCACCCGGCTCAACCAGGCGACGTTAAAACCCAGGCGCGACAGACCAATGGCGACATTGCTGTCGGCCCCGGCAATACGTTTGTGGAATTGGGCCACTTGGGCCAGGTCGCCGGTCTGTTCGGCGACAAACATCGCCATGGTTTCACCAAACGACAGGATATCGATCTCAGACATGCGCATTCTCCACGCGGGGCTGGCCAAGGTGGGCGAGGTGGGTGACCTGTTGCGCAGTGACTGCGACGAGGTCATCGCCTTGCAATGGGAATTCCACGGCTCGGGTAATACCTTGAGTCATATGCTTGAGCAGTTGTTCCCACAGATGCAGGTCGGTGGCGCCGGGCGGCAGGGCGACCAGCTTGCCGTCCTGGCGCCGGGCCACCGCCTTGCAGTGCAGGTAATCCACATGGCGACCCAGCAGGCGCGCGGCGGTGAGGGCGGATTGGTCCTGCCACTGCCAATTGCCGATGTCGAAGGTCATCTTGACCGGCAGGCCCAAGCGTTCGACTTCCGTGAAAAAACGCTGCATCGGCTCGATCCGTCCACCGTGCAGTGTCTGGTCATTTTCCACCAACAGCTTGACCGGGTGACGGTTAAGCAGGGCATGCAGGCTTTGCAGGTCGTTGGTGTCGGTGAAGTAACCGAGGGAGACTTTCAGCCAGCGCGCACCGAATGCCTGGGCACGGTCAAGGGTTGTGCAGAGTTCGGCGTTGGGCTGGGCGCGCCCGGCGACCCACAGCTCCAGAGGCGATGAAAACACCGACTCCAGGCCATGTTCGGCCGCTGCCTGGGCCAGTGTTGCGGGGTGTTCGGTGGTCAGCAGTTCTTCACGCCATTCGATGCGCTGGGCACCGGCAGCGCTCAGCAACTCGACAAAACTCAATTGCCCAAGCGTGCGTACAAGGTCGGCGCCGTAGCTGGAAAGGCTGATGGAAACGGGGTATTTATGCATTGTTGTTTACCTCTGAAACCGGTTTCATTTTTGTGCGTAGAGTGCCAACTAACATTTGCGTAGCCGCTGTCGAGCCCCAGCGAGGCTGCGTCGGCGGTCTGACTGACAAATCGCTGACGCAGCCTCGCCAAGGCTCGACAGCGGTTACGTGTTCTTTTTCCGCAGAGATTGGGTGGAGCCGCGAACGATCAGTTCAGGCAAAAAATCCAGGGTGCGCGTCGGCGCGTCATCGCCGCGCAAGCGTTTGAGCAGGCAGTCGAAGGCACTGGCGCCAATCGCTTCGGTCGGCTGGGCGAGGGCGGTGATGCCGTTGCCCACCAGCGGGTACCAATCCAGGTCATCCAGGGCGATCAGGCCGACATCCTCAAACAGGTTGCAGTCCAACACTTTGAGTGCACGGGTACAGGCCAGCGCGGCAATCCCGTTGGCGCAGAACAACGCCTTGGGGCCAGGCTTTGCAAGAAAGGCTTGTAAGCGGGTTTCCAACTCACCATTCAACTCCAACACCGCGCCGGTCAGCCCCGGGCGGCTGGCAATCTCGGCCTTGAAACTCTGCTGGCGTTCCAAGCGCGAACTGGTGCCATCGCTGGCTTCGCTCACCAGCAACACATCGTGGTAGCCCTGTTGTTGCAGGTGCTCCACTGCGATGCGCACTGCAGCTGGGTTATCCAACCCTACCAGGTCGCTGTGCAGCGGCTCGACCTTGCGGTCCACCAGCACGAGGGGCATTTCTCGCTGCAATTCCAGCAACTGGTCGAGGTGATGGCCGAGGGTATTCACGATCAGCCCTTCGATGTTGTACGAGCGCAGCGCTGCCAGGTGCTGGCGCTCCTGCTCGTCATCGCGGTCGGTGTTGCACACCACCAGGCTGTAGCCGTGTTGGCGGCAGGCGGTTTCGACGCCGTGCATTACTGCAATGGAGTAGGGGTTGCGGATATCGGCCACCAGCATGCCGATCAAGCGTGTGCGGCCGCGCTTCAAGCCGCGGGCCATCTGGTTGGGGCGGTAACCGAGTTCGCTGATGGCCTGTTCGATACGTAGCGCAATAGCGTCGGAGAGCAGGGCGCGGTCGTCACCGATAAAACGCGACACGCTGGCCTTGGACACCCCGGCGCGCTCGGCTACGTCGAGCATGGTCACGCGGCTGCGCTGGGCGGCGGAAAATGGAGTCACGGTGGCGGGCCTTTCTTATTGGATGGATGGGTTTACAGACCGAAGTAATCGCCTGAAACCGGTTTCATGAAACGCCAACGCAGCTTTTTCGTCAAGTGTGACTGAGGGCAGTTGTTCAGGAGCGCAGGTCAACAAACCGACGAATGGGTAGGCCCACCTGTTAGTTCTGACAGTATCTGGCGCGGGGCTTTAGGTGTTTAATTTTTCCTACAGCAAGCGGGTGGAAACACTTCACTCCTTACACTCCGTTGTGTCACCGACCCGAGGCCACAGCATGACTACCGTCCAGAAACCCTATTCCCGTTCCAGGTTGATGATGAGGTCATCTGGGGTCTTGAGCGGGCTAGACTCGGTGACGGTCTTAGGGGTTGATCCCAATGATAAGAGAGGGGTGGTGCTGCTTGCGTTTCTGCGCCCCTTCATGGTTCGAATTTCGGCCTGGCTGCCGATACCCTCGGTGGATGACCCGAAGCATATTGTTAAGGTGTTTTGGCGCAGTGACGATGGCGTCAAACTGCTCAAAACGGTGACAGTCGGGCCGCCCCCAGGTTCGCCGCCTGACTTCTACGATATTGAAATTGACCCGGCGGACGTGAGGCTGCGCTCTCGCACCGTCTTTATTTCCTACTCCATCGAAAACGCTGCGGGCCTGAGTGAGTCAAGCGAAAAACAGGCCATCATCGATCTGGACGCTCCACAACTGCGAAATCAGACGAAAAGGCTGAGCTTTGTAAATCAGCCGACACCGGCAGTAGACAGGGCTTACTTGAATGCCAACCCCCGCGTTGCATTCAACCTCTCGATTTTCGACGACAACGAGCCGTTAATAGACAACGTGGTTGAGTTTTATTTATCCAATCAGGCTACCCCTCCCGTAACGCCCGCGGATGGTCGCTCTCTGATCGATTTCAGCTTCACCCCATGGAGGGTGATGCTCGACGCCAAGGCCTTTGAGAAACTCAATGACGGCAACGCGTGGGTGTTCTACAAGGTTTTGGACAAGACAGGGAACGCTAGCGAAATGAGCGACGGCCTGCCTTTTACGGTGGCACTTGTCGTTGTCATTCCCCCCGTCAAAGTTCCGGCTCCTACCGTACAGCACACACTCACCAACGGTTATTTGACCGCGCGTTCGGTGCCACCGGCGGTGCAGGGTGTTTGTTGGTTAATAGCCCCCAATAGCACGATTCAGCAGGGCGATGTACTCACGTTTAAATGGCAAGGTTTTAGCGCCAATAACTGGAGTAATCCCATCGCGAATGTGGTGTTTACGGACAGCGTGACGTGGACGTCGACGCACAGTACGAGTGGCTGGACGGTGGTGGTACTGCCTTACCAGACGACCTTGTTTCCTTTGCGTAACTACGCGTCGGCGACGGGCACTTACGAAGTTCGACGCGGTGGTGTGCTGGTCGCCGAATCGCTAGTAGGTCGCGTGCGAACGGATTTGACGTATGCCACCGGTTGTTATGCCACGCCACTTGGAATTGTGTGTGATCCCAAGTAGCGGATGAGCATAAACGGTCGTTTTACGGTTCATAAACTTTGAAAGTTCGTGGTGAATAAACGCAAGTTTATTCAATGGCGAAGTGTGCAGTTAATCCTGGTGATTTACGTGTCTGGAGAAACAAAATGGACCCCACAAACAGAAAAATCATTGACGACTTTGAAGCGCGGCCTGTCAGGGCGTATAACCCGCCAAGATTGACTGTCGGTGTTTTTGAAGACGCAGTGGCTGGCTATACTGGCTTGATTACGAGTGCAGCGGGCAAAGCGCTTGTCGCAAATTTTGATATTACAAGATGGGTGCCATTCAGCACCGATGCGGATTTTCCGGACTTCTTAACTATCCAGCTTGCACCTTATACGGACTTGTCAAAATTTCCCACTGAAGCGGATGAAGATAAATACTTCAGCGATAACAGTCGAGGTTTTACCGTACAAATTAGCAACCCGGGGCCCATTATACCGGTGCCTATACCCAAATCGTTAAGGTCCGCAGGCGTGTACGTGGTTCGGTATTCGGTTGATAATCCGGATTTGGGTAACACGAGTTTCTCGGAGCCGCAGCTGTTTATTTACGACGACAAAACGCCGTATACCAATGAAACTCCGCCCGCCCCGCAGCCTCCATCGCCTCTGCCGGTCCCTTTTGATCGGGCTTTTTTCGCGAGCCAACCAAATGAGACGGTCTTTTTTACAATTCCGTATGACGCCTTGAAAGGACGTTCCGAGGACGATTATGCAGAGACAAGGTTAGGTTTTCTGGATTGGCCTACACCGATTGATCCACCTGACCCTGAAACGAAGTTCAAGTTATCCAACGACCCGGCCATTCCCGCCACGATTCCATTGTCGTTGAAAACCATTGAGGCTGAGTCCGACGGAAACTACCGTTTTGCTTATCGGGTGTGTGACGTTGCCGGAAACTGCAGTGACTGGTCGAATGCCTACCGGCTGACTCAAGTCGGCGTAGCCCCCGTACCGATCGACTTGCTGGCGCCGACCGTTGAACTGGCCGCTGACGCTATCACCACTGACGGCCTGATCAACCGCGCAGATATCGCCCAGGTAGGCGGTATGAACGTGGGGATTCTTGCCTACACCAACATCCAACGTTCCAGCCCATCGGACATCGTCAGGATCAGGCTCACCACGGCGAATGGTGTTGT
This sequence comes from Pseudomonas costantinii, assembly GCF_001870435.1. GTDB lineage: Bacteria > Pseudomonadota > Gammaproteobacteria > Pseudomonadales > Pseudomonadaceae > Aquipseudomonas > Aquipseudomonas costantinii. The sequence goes on from NZ_MDDR01000030.1 coordinate 44,596, forward strand.
GGATCTAACACCTATCACCGTGGGCGCCAGCACCTTTCCGCTGCGGGCTTCAGCCACTGTAGCTCAGCTGACTACGCTGTACGGAAATGCCAGAGGCAACTTGCCTCTGACGGTTTCCTGGAGCGTTGACCGTGGAGGGGTGATTTACCCTTCGGCATTGTCTACCACGATCAACCTGGATAAATCCGTTGTCGGGCCACCGCCAGTAGATGATACGGATGTCAACCCAAGCTTGATTCCTCTGGTAGTCAACGCGATTCGCGCCAATGGCTTGTTCGGCCCGGACAACCATCTGGAACGTGTGGACGCGAACCTGCCTGCCCGGGCGCGGGTGCAGTTGTGGACGGTTGCGACAACACCGGAAAACTCAGTGCCGTTCACGCTGACGCTTGTATACGGCTCCAAGACGTATGCTCAACTTGTCACGGCGATACCGGTCAGTCGCGCTATCGATTTCACGATTCCGGCGGCCGATATTATCAGCGAGGGTGGTCCGACGGTGTCGGCTTATTATGCGATTACTACGGCAGGCAGTACGAACCCGCAGCGGCCGACATTGACTAACGTCATTGTTGACTCTGTCTTTAAGCGTATGGACGCACCCGTTATCCGGAACACGTCGGGCACGCGCAAGACAATCAACTGCCCGTGCTTTGTGCCTGTTAATTCCGGCGCGCTTAAAGTGTTCCTCCCGCCGTCAGTTTATTTGCAGGGAGGCTCGATCCTGACGCTCACCTTTGAAGGGTTCAGCAATAACACTAATACGGCACCGATTGTGGTGACGCATACCCAGACTTACTCGGTGCCCGGGACGGCCGCCGCAAGTGGCTTTGAAGTCGACTTCGGGTCATTTGCAACCTTGCTGAAGCCCATTCAACCGTCGCAAGCTTTTGTGAACATGGGGTCGGCAAACATCCGTAGCAGCGTTCAATTGCCGGGTGAAACAGTGTCGTCTGATGACGCCATTCATCGAGTATTGGGCGTGAGAGTGGGCACGACTTCTCCAGTTTACTGTGATGGTCTGCCTGTTCCTGCTTAATCTGTCGGGTTGTAAAAACAGTGAATGCCAAAGAGGGGTGGAGCCCTCTTTGGCGTTTTTAGTTAGGTCAGAGTCAATAATGATTCGCAGGTTGCCTGCGTTAACATCAACTGTTTCATAACGGCCTGAGCTTAAGGAATGTCCTACAGATTCAGGTGGACTGCTGGGTGATCATGCCGCCGCTTGGTAGCGGGGCTCAAGAGGTTCCGACCCGCCTTAATTGTTTCGTAAAGAAGCATTCATTAGAGGTCCACTCAGATGTCGGCAGTATTTAACTTCAAACAGACGCCCTTGAGCATTGCCCTGGCGGCTCCCGCGGTCACGTTGCTGTTTCTTGTCGCCCCGGATGCCCAGGCGCGAACTGAAGTCGTTCGCCCAGGCACGACGATATCGTCTACCACCGCGGTGGATAATTATGTATTGCGTCCGGGTTCGAGCTTGATTTCAGTCGGTGCGACCACCAACCAGATTGATATGCAAGGGGCCGGCCTGACCCTTCAGCCAGGCAGCCAGACTCAGGAAATTTCTGCGACGTTACGATCCAGCGTAGTCGTTGACGGTTCACGAGTGACTGCGCGCCCCGCCGTTGCGACGGCCATTTTGGTTAACAGCAACAGCAGTGCATTAATTACCAACAAAAGTATTGTCTCCAACGCTGGTGGTTTCGGCGTGACTGCCAGCCGGTCACTGGCGGGTACCGATGGTTCAACCGTCACGGTTATCGACAGCAGCGTCTCCGGGTTGACACGTGGTATCTCGGCAAGCGCCTACAGCGTCGTGAACCTCGACCGGGCAGTGGTCGAAGGCACGGGCGCCGCCGGCACCGGTTTGGTATTGGCGAACGCAGACGGTTTCGTCAGGAATAACAGCCGCGTAGTGGGTGGGCTGAACGGTGTCAATCTGCGTGCGGACTCCAATTTGAGCCGCACCAATACCCTGATCCTCGATAATTCAGTCGTCGAAGGCCGAACCGGCTCAGCGATCCTGGTTAACCCTTCGGTGAACAGCGGTGCCCTGAACGATATTCAGGTGCTTAACGGTTCGAACCTGATTGGCGGCAATGGTGTTCTGATGGAGGTGGGCAATAATGCCACCGCCAACCTGAATATCGACAACAGCGCCTTGATCGGTGACGTCGTGATTGGCACGGGCAGCACCGGCACCGTGCAACTGAACAACAATGCCTCGCTGACCGGCCAGTTGTTCAACGTCAAGCAACTGGATGTCAACAGTGGTGCCCAGTGGGTATTGGTGGGCGACAGCCAGGTCGATGCCTTGAAGATGGGCGGTGGCTCCGTCGTGTTTGGTACCCCCACCCAATACCTTCAACTCAATACCAACAATTTGACCGGCAATGGCACCTTCGCCATGCACACCAACTTCAACACCGGCGAGACCGATCTGTTGAACGTCAGTGGTAATGCCGAAGGCAACCACCAACTGTTGATTGCAGCCAGTGGCTCAGAGTTGGCCACGGGTGAAGCCATCAAGGTGGTACACACGGAAAGCGGCGGCGCGAAGTTTGGCCTGGTGGGCGACACCGTCGATGTCGGTGCCTTTGAGTACGGGCTCAAGCAGGAAGGCACTGACTGGCTTCTGGATACCGAGAAAAAGGGCACCAGTACCAGCGCCAAGGCGGTATTGGCGTTGGCCACTGCGGCGCCAGCCGTATTGATTGGCGAGTCGAGCGTACTGCGCACCCGCATGGGCGAAGTGCGCTTCGGTGAAGGCAAGAGCCAAGGCCTGTGGATGCGCGGTTACGGTAACAAGATTGATGTGGCGGCCAACAGCAACGGCGTGGGCTATTCACAGAATCAGAACGGCTTCACGCTGGGTTTCGACAATACGTTGAATGAAGAGTGGACGGTTGGCGTCCTGGGTGGTTACAGCAACTCCAAGTTGGGCCTGAGCCGTGGCAGCAGCGGTATGGTCAACAGCTTTTACGCGGGCATTTATGGTATCTGGCAAGACGACAGCGGCGTGTATGTCGACGTGGGCACAAAGTACAACCGGTTGAACGGCCAAAGCCAGGTCAATATGAGCGATGGCCAGCGCGCCAAAGGCAAATACACACAGGATGCGGTCAGTGGATGGGTTGAAGTGGGCCGCAAGATGCCGCTCAACGATGAAGGCGCTTTTATTGAACCGTTCGCCAAGCTGGACACCGCTGTTATTGGTGGCTCGAACTACACCATGGACAACGGTCTGAAGGCGAAGAGCGATCGATCCCTCTCGGCGATCGGCAAGGTGGGTGTGACACTGGGTAACGATATCCAGCTCGACAGCGGCGCCAAAATCCAGCCATTCGTACGCGTTGCTGCAGCACGTGACTTCAGCCCGGACAGCAACGTTTATATCAACGATCAGAAGTTTAAAAACAACCTGTCGGGTGCAGGTATCGAGGGTACGGTGGGTATGGCTGTTGCGCTTTCGTCAACCTTTAGCATGCATGCCGAACTCAGTCATGGCAAAGGCAAGGCGTATGACACGCCGTACAGTGGCACTGTAGGTGTGCAGTGGGCCTTCTAAAGACACGCACTTGAACAAGGGGAAGCTTCGGCTTCCCCTTTTTTGTGCGCCTAACTGAACAACCCTGCGGCAATATTGATCGAGAAACCCAGAATCGCCGTATTGAACAAAAAACCAATCAACGATTGCCCCAAGACCACTTTGCGCATTGCACGGGTAGCAACACCCACATCCGCCGTTTGCACAGCCACACCGATGGTGAACGAGAAGTACAGGAAGTCCCAGTAATTGGGGGTGCGCAGGTCTTCGGCAAAGCGCAGCGCTGGCTCATCACCCTCCCAAGTGTAAAAAAGGCGGGCGTAATGCACGCTGAAAATCACCCCGATCAGTAACCATGAGCCGATCACCGTCAGCCCGGTAAAACCGTAATGCAGCAGGCGCGCAGTGCTGTCCAGGTCCTTGATGCCCACCAGGTTCAGGGTGATGGTCGCCAGGCTCGCAATCGCTGCGATGCACACCATGAACAGCACGAGCCCGGCGTTTTCATCTTCGGTTTCGGCAATGCGCTTTACATCGTCGGCCCGGGCCCGGCTGATCAGCCACAGCATCAGCACCAGGTAAGTCCAGACCCCGGCGTTCCAGCCAATGAGCATTTTGCTGATGAGCGTATCCGCCGGCGCCAGGATACCTGCGGCAAGGCCCAGCACAGCGGCGGCGGAGAGGCGAGGGTGGGTAAGGGCGAGGAAGCGCATGGGTGCTCACAACAGGGGAGGTTGTGAGCACCATAGCGCAGAACCGATTTGTTGTGGCTGGCGCGCTTGTTGTGGCAAGCCCGCTCGCCACACAAGTGCGGGCTTAGCTCCTTTTGCGCACCAGCTTCATGACGACCACAAAGAACACCGGCACAAACACCACCGCCAGCGTCGCGGTGATCATCCCGCCGATCACGCCTGTACCAATCGCCTGCTGGCTTGCCGAGCTGGCACCAGTGGCAATCGCCAACGGCACCACGCCGAGAATAAACGCCAGCGAAGTCATGATGATCGGTCGCAAGCGCAGTCGCGCGGCTTTCAAGGTGGCGTCAATCAGGTCTTCGCCCTGTTCATACAAGTCCTTGGCGAACTCGATGATCAGGATCGCGTTCTTCGCCGACAAACCGATGATGGTGATCAAGCCGACCTTGAAGAACACATCGTTAGGCATGCCGCGCAGGGTCACCGCCAATACCGCGCCGAGTACACCCAGCGGTACCACCAGCAACACCGAGGTCGGAATGGACCAGCTTTCATACAGCGCCGCCAGGCACAGGAACACAATCAGCAGCGACAGGCCCAACAGCAACGGCGCCTGAGAACCGGACAAACGTTCCTGCAACGACAAGCCGGTCCATTCCTGACCCAGGCCCGCCGGCAGTTGGCTGACCAGGCGCTGGATTTCTTCCATCGCCTCACCGGTGCTGTGCCCCGGCGCCGCTTCGCCGCTGATGGCGATGGCGGGGTAGCCGTTGTAGCGCGTCAACTGCGTTGGACCCTGGGTCCACTTGGCTTCGACAAACGACGACAGCGGCACCATTTTCCCGGCGTTGTTGCGCACGTTGATCTTCATCAAGTCCGCCACCTGGCTGCGCTGGTCGCCTTCGGCCTGCACCACCACCCGCTGCATACGGCCCTGGTTGGGGAAGTCGTTGATATAGGCCGAGCCGATAGCCGAGGACAGCACATTACCCACGTCGGCGAAGGACACCCCCAGCGCGTTGGCCTGCTTGCGGTCCACTTGCAACTGCACTTGCGGTGCTTCAGCCAGGGCGCTTTCACGCACGTTGGCCAGTATCGGGCTCTTCGCGGCGGTGGCCAGTAACTGGGTACGCGCGGCCATCAATGCGGCATGGCCGACGCCGCCACGGTCCTGCAAGCGGAACTCAAAACCGCTCGATGTACCGAGGCCGTCTACCGGTGGTGGCAGGATCGCGTAGGCAATCGCGTCCTTGAGCTCGCTGAACGCGGCGTTCGCACGGTCGGCAATTTCCGAGGCCGAATCTTCACTGCTACGTTTGGACCAATCCTTGAGTGTGGTAAATGCCAGCGCCGCGTTCTGTCCGGAGCCGGAGAAACTGAAGCCCATGATCATGGTGGTGTCGCCCACCCCCGGTTCTTCAGCGTTATGCGCCTCGATCTGCTCGGCAACCTGCACCGTACGGTTCTTGCTCGCGCCCGGTGGCAGTTGGATATCGGTGATGGTGTAACCCTGGTCTTCCACCGGCAGGAACGAGGAGGGCAAGCGGCTGAACATCAGCCCCAGGCCCACGAGGAGTACCAGATAGATCAGCAAGTATCGGCCGCTGCGCTTGAGTGCATAGGCCACCCAGCCTTCGTAGCGGTCAGTGAGTTGCTCAAAACGTTTGTTGAACCAGCCGAAGAAACCGCCCTTGGCATGGTGCTCGTCCTTGGCGATCGGCTTGAGCAACGTGGCGCACAGGGCCGGGGTCAAGGTCAGGGCAAGGAACGCCGAGAACAGGATCGAGGTGGCCATCGACAGCGAGAACTGCTGGTAGATCACCCCCACCGAACCCGGCATGAACGCCATCGGCAGAAACACCGCGACCAACACCAGGGTGATACCGATGATGGCCCCGGTGATCTGGCCCATAGCTTTGCGCGTGGCTTCCCTGGGCGACAGGCCCTCGGTGACCATGATGCGTTCGACGTTTTCCACCACCACAATTGCATCGTCCACCAGGATGCCGATGGCCAGCACCATGCCGAACATGGTCAGCACGTTGATCGAGAACCCCAGCAACAGCATGGTGGCGAACGTGCCCATCAGCGCAATCGGCACCACCAGGGTCGGAATCAAGGTGTAGCGCACGTTCTGCAGGAACAGGAACATCACCGCAAATACCAGCGCCATCGCTTCCAGCAAGGTGTACACCACCTTGGTGATCGAGACTTTGACGAATGGCGAGGTGTCGTACGGGATTTTGTATTCCACGTTGGCCGGGAAGTAGCGCGACAGCTCATCCATCTTCGCTCGCACCAGAGTCGCGGTTTTCAAGGCGTTGGCCCCCGGCGACAGCTGCACGCTGACGGCGGTGGACGGCTTGCCGTTCAAACGCGTAGAAAACTGGTATTCCTGGCTGCCGACTTCCACCCGTGCCACGTCGCCGATGCGCACGGTGGAACCGTCGGGGTTGGCCTTGAGCACGATGTCGGCGAATTCCGCAGGTGTCGAAAGCTGGCCTTTGACCAGGATCGCGGCAGTGATTTCCTGGGTTTTCGTACCCGGCAAATCACCGATGCTGCCCGCTGAAACCTGGGCGTTCTGCGCGCTGATCGCGGCATTCACGTCGGCCGGCGTGAGGTTGAAACCCACCAGTTTCTGCGGGTCGATCCAGATGCGCATGGCACGCTCGGCGCCATACAGCTGGGCCTTGCCTACGCCGTCCAGACGCTTGAGCTCGTTCATCACGTTGCGCGCCAGGTAATCGCTGAGCGCTACGTCATCGAGCTTGCCATCGTTGGAGGTGAGGGTGACCAGCAGCAGGAAACCGGCGGAGACTTTTTCCACCTGCAAGCCTTGTTGGGTCACCGCTTGAGGCAAGCGAGACTCCACCGCTTTGAGCCGGTTTTGCACATCGACCTGGGCCATTTCCGGGTTGGTACCCGGTTGGAAGGTGGCGGTGATGGTGGCCGAGCCCAAGCTGCTCTGGGATTCGAAATACAGCAGATGGTCGGCGCCGTTGAGCTCCTGCTCGATCAGGCTGACCACGCTTTGATCCAGGGTCTGGGCTGAGGCACCCGGGTACACCGCGTAGATTTCCACCTTCGGCGGCGCGACGTTGGGGTACTGGGCCACCGGCAACTGCGGGATGGAGAGCGCGCCGGCCAGCAGGATAAACAGGGCGACCACCCAAGCGAAGATCGGGCGGTCAATAAAGAACTGCGGCATGGCGGATTATTCCTTTACGAGCTGGCCAGAGGCTGGGCTGTCATCCACCTCAACTTTTTCACCGGGGCGCGCGTGTTGCAGGCCCTCAACGACAATGCGGTCGCCGGGTTTGAGGCCGCTGCTGACGATCCAGCGATCCCCGATCACCGCACCCAACTCCACGGGTTGCTGGCTGACGGTTTGTTCGGCGTCCAACAGCAGCACCATCGGGATGCCGGCGCTGTCACGGGTGATGGCGCGTTGCGGCACGCTGATCCCTTGTTTATCGACGGCTTGTTCCAGGCGCACTCGCACAAAACTGCCGGGTAGCAGGTCGAGGTCCGGGTTGGGAAACTCGCTGCGCAGGATAATTTGCCCGGTGCCCGGGTCGACGCTGATTTCGGCAAACAGCAACTTGCCCGGCAACGGGTACAGGCTGCCATCGTCCTGCACCAGCGTGGCCTTGGCCTGGTCCTGGCCGACCTGCTTCAAGCTGCCGGCACGGAAGGCGCGGCGCAGGTCATTCAGCTCGCGGGTGGACTGAGTGAGGTCGGCGTGGATCGGGTCCAGTTGCTGGATGATTGCCAGCGGCGTGGCTTCGTTCTGGCCGACCAGTGCGCCCTCGGTCACCAGCGCGCGACCGATACGCCCGGAAATCGGCGCGGTCACGGTGGCGTAGCCCAAGTTCAACTTGGCGCGTTCGACGGCGGCCTTGTTGGCGGCGACTTCAGCGTTGGTCTGGCGCACGGCGGCGCGGGCGTTGTCGTAATCCTGGCCGCTGATGGCGTTGCCTTCGACCAGTTGGCTGTAGCGTTGCTCTTGCAAGCGCGCCTTGAAAGCATCGGCCTCAGCCTTGCTCAAGTTGGCCTGGGCGCTGTCCAGGTCGGCCTTGAAGGGGGCCGGGTCAATGCGAAATAGCACGTCGCCCTGTTTTACGTCATGGCCTTCCTTGAACACCCGCTGCATCACCACGCCGGCGACCCGCGCACGCACTTCGGCAATGCGTGGCGCGGCGATACGCCCGCTCAGCTCGCTGCTGATGGAGAGGGGTTTGGCCTGCAGGGTTTCGATGCGGACTTTGGCCGGGGGCATTTCCGGCGCTTCGTCGGCCGACTGGCCACAAGCACTCAGTGCCAGCGTCAGGGCCAGCAGGCAAAACGGCGCAAACAGATTCTTCGACATGCTCATATCCCAATATTGACTGGCGCATCCTAATGTCACCGGCGCTTCGGTGCTGTGAAGCTGTGTAGGTCGTCTGTGAAGAAATGTAAGGTGCGGCGGCGCTCGGCGCCGGGGGCGTATATCCTTGCACAATCCTGCAACACACCGACAAACCGTTTTATCTGGAAACACCATGCCCAACATCCTTCTGGTGGAAGACGACGCCGCACTCTCCGAGCTGATTGCCAGCTACCTGGAACGCAATGGCTACCACGTCAGCGTGCTCAGCCGTGGCGACCACGTACGCGAACGCGCGCGCCTCAACCCGCCGGACCTGGTGATTCTCGACCTGATGCTGCCCGGCCTCGACGGCCTGCAAGTGTGCCGCTTGCTGCGCACTGATTCGGCGGGCCTGCCGATCCTGATGCTCACTGCGCGCGATGACAGCCACGACCAAGTGCTGGGCCTGGAAATGGGCGCCGACGATTACGTCACCAAGCCCTGCGAACCGCGGGTGTTGCTGGCGCGGGTGCGCACGTTATTGCGCCGTAGCAGCCTTTCCGAACCGCAGGCGGCGAATGACCAGATCGTGATGGGCAACCTGTGCATTGACCTGTCGGAACGCACCGTGACATGGCGCGAGCAGGCGGTGGAGCTGTCCAGCGGTGAATACAACCTGTTGGTGGTGCTGGCGCGGCACGCCGGTGAAGTGCTCAGCCGCGACCAGATCCTGCAACGCCTGCGCGGTATCGAGTTCAACGGCACCGACCGCTCGGTGGATGTGGCTATCTCCAAGCTGCGCCGCAAGTTTGACGACCATGCCGGCGAGGCGCGCAAGATCAAGACCGTGTGGGGCAAGGGTTACTTGTTCAGCCGCTCCGAGTGGGAATGCTGATTCATGTTTCGTGTACTGCTACGCCTCTACTTGATCACCATCGTCACCTACAGCGCAGCGATCTACCTGATCCCGAAGCTGGTGATCCAAGTGTTTGAACATCGCTACATGAACTACAACATTGAACAGACCCGCGGCCAGCAAAAGCTGATCGTCAAACAATACCTGCGAGCGCCGGTGGAGCGCTGGTCACAGGTCACCGAGCAACTGGGCCGTGACTTCGCACCGCTGAAAGTGCAACTGTTAGTACGCCAGGACGCAAGTTACACACCTGAAGAGGAAAAGCTGCTGGAGCAAGGCAAGCCGGTGGTCCGCCTGGGGGAGTGGGGCTGGATGGAGGAAATCAGCTCGCCGATCAATGCGCAATTCGTGGTCAAGCTGACGATCCCGCCGGACCCGCTGGACATGAACGTCCTGTATTGGGCGATAAACGTGCTGATCGTTGCGGCACTGCTGGCCTGCCTGCTGATCTGGCTGCGCCCACACTGGCGTGATCTGGAGCGCCTGAAAAGTACCGCCGCGCAACTGGGCAGGGGAAACCTGGGCGAGCGTACGCAGATTCCAGCCAGCTCCAACATCGGCAGTCTGGCCACGGTGTTCGACACCATGGCCGATGATATCGAACACCTGCTTAACCAGCAGCGTGACTTGCTCAATGCAGTCTCCCATGAACTACGCACGCCGCTCACGCGTCTGGATTTCGGCCTGGCGCTGGCGCTGTCCGAAGACTTGCCGCAAGCCAGTCGCGAGCGTTTGCAAAGCCTGGTCGCGCATATTCGTGAGCTGGATGAGTTGGTACTGGAGTTGCTGTCCTACAGCCGCCTGCAAAACCCGGCGCAGTTGCCGGAGCGAGTGGACGTGGTACTCGACGAATTTATCGACAGCGTGTTGGGCAGTGTCGATGATGAGCTGGAAAACCCTGAGATCGTGATTGATGTAGCACTCGACTGTGCTGTTGAGCGTTTCAGCCTTGATCCACGGCTCACCGCCCGCGCCTTGCAGAACCTGCTGCGTAACGCTACGCGCTACTGCGACAAGCGCATACAGGTGGGGGTCAACGTGTGTTCCGAGGGCTGTGAAATCTGGGTGGATGACGATGGCATCGGCATTCCTCTCGACCAGCGTGAGCGCATTTTCGAGCCGTTCTACCGCCTGGACCGCAGCCGTGATCGCGCCACCGGCGGCTTCGGCCTGGGCTTAGCCATCAGCCGGCGCGCGCTGGAAGCCCAAGGCGGCACCTTGACGGCGCTGGCGTCGCCATTGGGCGGCGCACGGTTTCGGGTGTGGTTGCCCAGTAAGGCCAATTAGAAAATCGTCAGGGAAGGGCGCACACTGTGCCCCCGCTTTACCCGAGGAGAAATTGGCAATGACTGGTGTTCACGCGTCTGCTCAACAAGGTTTCTCTACCCAGGCCGTCACCTACGCCCAAGGCCGGCCGGACTATCCACGACAACTCACCGGCTGGCTGACCGACGCGTTGCACATCGACGCGCAGTCGACGGTGATCGACCTGGGCGCCGGCACCGGAAAATTCACCCGTTTACTCAGCAGCCTGGCGCCGACGCTGATTGCCGTTGAGCCCGTGGAGGCGATGGGGGCACAGTTGACCAAACTGTTGCCGGATGTGCGCTTGATAAACGGCACGGCTGAATCCATCCCCCTGGCGTCCGCCAGTGCCGACGCGCTGGTGTGTGCCCAGGCGTTCCATTGGTTTTCCACCGAGGCCGCGCTGGCGGAGATCCACCGCGTACTCAAGCCCGAAGGGCGCTTGGGGCTGGTGTGGAATGTTCGGGATGAATCGGTGGGTTGGGTCGCGGCCATTACTGAAATCATCACGCCGTACGAAGGCGACACCCCGCGTTTTCATACCGGATTGTGGCGTGAGGCTTTCACCGGTCGGTACTTTTCCGAGCCTGAAGTGACCTGTTTTCCTTACAGTCATGTCGGCAGCCCTCAAGAAGTGATCATGGATCGCTTTCTCTCGGTGAGCTTTATTGCAGTTCTGCCGGCGGCGGAAAAAGCCACGGTGACTGCGCAATTGCGGACACTGATCGACACCCATCCCGACTTGCGCGGGCGTGAAACCGTCGCTTTCCCTTACCAGACCCAAGCCTATGTCTGTCATCGGCTGGCATAAAGTGAATAAGGTCAGACCATATTGATATAAGTCGTTATAAGAAAAATCGCTATCCTGCGGCCAGAAATTTATAAGGCCGCAGGTAGTTGTAATGGATGTGGGTAATGTTGGTTTTGTAGTGGCTGGCCTGATCGTTGGTTTTATCGTGGGCATGACCGGTGTCGGCGGGGGGTCTTTGATGACCCCGATCCTGTTGTGGTTCGGCATCAACCCGGCCACCGCCGTGGGCACCGACCTGTTGTATGCCGCCATCACTAAGTCCGGTGGGGTGCTGGTACACAGCAAGAATAAGAACATCGACTGGACCATCACCGGCTGGTTGACCCTGGGCAGTGTGCCCGCCGTTTTGCTGACCCTGTGGTTTCTTGCCAGCTTGCACACCGACCCCAGCGCCATGAACTCGGTGATCAAGCAGGCGCTCGGCGTTGTGTTGTTGTTGACCGCGTTGGCGATTCTGTTCAAGAAAAGCTTGTTGGCTTTTGCTCAGCGCCATGCGGGTGATGACTACCACATGAGCCCGCGTAATCTGAACGCACTCACGGTGGTGACCGGTGCGGTCCTGGGTACCATGGTTGCGTTGACTTCCATCGGCGCCGGGGCCCTCGGCACCGTGGCGCTGTTTATCCTGTACCCGTTCCTGGCCACCCGGCGGCTTGTGGGTACCGAGATTGCTCACGCGGTGCCCCTGACTCTGGTCGCGGGCCTGGGGCATGCCAGCATGGGTAATATGGATTGGCACTTGCTGGGCTTTTTGCTGATGGGCTCGCTGCCGGGGATTTACCTTGGCAGCCACATGACCGGCAAAGTTCCTGATGGTGTGTTGCGCCCTTGCTTGGCGGTTATGTTGATGACCATTGGCTACAAACTGGCGTTTTGATCTGTGGGAGCTGGTTGGTTTTGAGTACATATCCGTTGCTGCGGTGATGGCCTCTATTGGTTCCGCTTTTACAGCCAGCCCTTTCAAGGTCTTTAGATAGAACAGGCAATAAGTAACCGGTGGCGAGCCCGCTCGCCACAGGGACAGTGTTCGCCCTTAACTGGTTGGTATCAGCCAGATATGGCCAGTTTTTCAAAGACCTTGAAAGGGCTGGCTTTTACAGCGGGTTACTTTTGGGGCTTTTCCAAAGTGAGTCGCCGTAAGGGCGAAACCCTAAGCCGCCGTTACCCAAACAACGGATATGTACTCAGCGGCCCTGAAAAATCGACACCTCAAGAAGCCGCCTCACCCGGCCCATTCCCGATCAGCCACACAAACGGCGGCTCAGTGCCATTGATCACCCAATCGCCGACAATGCGTGCCTTGTAGATCACCGGGTTGTGGGACGACACGGTACGCGCATTGCGCCAATGCCGGTCGAGGGATTTACCCTGACGCACATCCGAAGCCCCCAGCGCATTAAACAGCTCGGTCGTCGCACGCTGGATCAATTCAGACACCACCACCTGCGCCGTCGCCGATTCAATCTCGGCGGCCACATTGGCTTCACGCTCCAATACCTCATCCCCTGCAAACCGTGCCAAATACGCCTGTTGCGCCGGTACGGCGGCCTTCAGCGCACTGGCCTCAGCGGCATACACCAGCGCTGCGACCTCACCGACTACCTGCTGAATCTGTGAATCCTGGCTGACATGCGCGGCATTGCCATGGCTGTAGATGCGCTTGCGAATGCGCACCTGATGGGCCACGTCGTTGAGCGCTGCGCGGCCAATCCCGGCCAGGCTTGCCAGCAGCACCAACTGGTAGAACGCCGTCTGGTATTTGAAACGGGTGGCGAAATCGATGACGTTCTGTGCCTCTACCACGGCGTCGGTAAAGCGCGTGGTGCCGCTGCCGGTGGTGCGCTGGCCAAAGCCGTCCCAGTCATCGCTTTGCACCACGCCGGGCTGGCGCGTGCGGGTAGCGGCGATCACATCGCCACCGGTGTCGCTGCGCTGGGCGAGCACGTCGATCCAGTCGGAGAAAAGGCTGCCGGTGCTGTAGAACTTCTCACCGTTGAGTGTCCAGTTATCGCCGTCGGGGCTGATCCGGGTACCTATATTGCCAATGGTCACGTCGCCGATTTCAGTCCAGGCGCAACCGACGATATCGCCGTCGACAAAACGCTTGAACCACAGATCTCGGCCGGCACTGGGTGGCGCATTCAGGCGGTCTTCGGCAAATGCAAAGTGCCCGCGCAGAGCCTGGGGCACGTTGGAGTCCGCAGTGGCCAACTCGATCAGCAGCTCAAACAACTGCGGCAAGGACGCGCCACCGCCACCGTATTCCACTGGTACCCGCACCGCGCCAAAGCCGGCTTCCTTCAGCCATCGGATCGGTTCATACGGCAGGGCGCGGGTTTGTTCGCGCTCAACCGCGCCGTCGGCGATGCGCTGGAAGATCAGCCGGAAACGTGCAGCCAGCGTGGGGTAGTCGACGCCGATCGACAGCGGGTTGATGACGTGTTGCTCGGTCATGGGGGCGGCTCCTGGGCAGTGAACTAATGGTTGGGCGGTTGCACAGTCCATGCCGGGTTTTATAGCCAGTGTTTGCGGGACAAGGGGTTAAGTCTGCTGTTGCTCCAGCAACAGCAAACCGACAAACCGGCGCAATCCGTGACATTTACGTCCACGTCTTTGATGCGCCTGTTTCTTAGCGCAGCGCCCATGTACCGGCACTTTGCCGGAGCCTGGCACGCTTGCTGCTCAAGCTATCGGTACATCCTTTTGAGCGAGGTACCATCCGATGAGTCAGCAAGCCGTGAAATTTGCCTATTGGGTACCCAACGTCAGCGGTGGGCTGGTGGTCAGCAAGATCGAACAACGTACCCATTGGGGCATCGACTACAACCGCAAACTGGCGCAGTTGGCCGAAGAGGCCGGCTTTGAGTACGGCCTCACGCAAATCCGCTTCACCGCAGGTTACGGTGCTGAGAACCAGCACGAGTCTGTGGCGTTCAGCCATGCGTTGCTGGCGGCGACTACCAAGCTGAAGGTCATCGCGGCGATCCTGCCAGGCCCGTGGCAACCGGCACTGGCAGCCAAGCAACTGGCGACTATCGACCAGCTCACCAACGGTCGTATCGCGGTGAATATCGTCAGCGGTTGGTTCAAGGGTGAGTTCCAGGCCATTGGCGAACATTGGCTGGAGCACGATGAGCGCTATCGTCGTTCCGAAGAGTTTATCCGCGCCCTGAAAGGTATCTGGAGCCAGGATGATTTCACCTTCAAAGGCGACTTCTACCGCTTCAACAACTACACCCTCAAGCCCAAGCCGCTGGGCCAGCCGGAAGTCTTCCAGGGCGGCAGCTCGCGGGCGGCGCGGGACATGGCGGCACGCGTGTCGGACTGGTACTTCACCAACGGCAACACCCCGGAAGGCATCAAGGCCCAGGTCGATGACATTCGCGCCAAGGCCGCGGCCAATAACCACTCGGTCAAAGTCGGCGTAAACGCCTTTGTGATCGCCCGCGACACCGAGGAAGAAGCCCGTGCGGTGCTGGCGGAAATCATCGACAAAGCCGACCCGGAAGCGGTCAACGCTTTTGGCGACGCGGCAAAACAGGCTGGCAAGGCCTCACCGGAAGGTGAGGGCAACTGGGCTAAGTCCAGCTTCGAAGACCTGGTGCAGTACAACGACGGCTTCAAGACCAATTTGATTGGCACCCCGCAACAGATTGCCGAGCGCATCGTCGCACTCAAGGCTGTGGGCGTGGACCTGGTGCTGGCGGGCTTCCTGCATTTCCAGGAAGAAGTCGAGTACTTCGGCAAACGCGTATTGCCGCTGGTGCGCGAGTTGGAGGCCAAGGCTCAGGTTAAAAAAGTCGCTTAATGACTGACTCCCGTAGCAGCTGCCGAGTGCAACGAGGCTGCGTCAAGGGCGCCGCGGGGTATCAGCGAAATCGCGGTGTGCCAACGCAGCCTCGCTGCGCTCGGCAGCTGCTACGGGGTGCAAAAAGAGCACAACCGCCGCCCGCAGCTTGTTGCTGCCAAAGCGGCACATTCGTTCGAACTCCCCATGGCTGACCGGCAGGTGCTGGCAGTCCAGGGGCTGGCGGTGCTGGCTGTGGTCCACATCCGGGTCGTGCAGGTAGACAAACTCATCGTCGCAGTCGGTAACCATCACCCAATGCGGCGACTTGGAGCGGGTAAGGCGGTAGCTGCTGATCAACACCAACGGCTGCCCACCATCGCGCAGTACCTGAGGCAAATCCAACGCGCCGCCGAGTACCTGCTCGACGTCGCTGCCTGCCAGCTCTTCCTCGAAGGCGTCGTGCACTAGGCGCATGACGTCCTTTTTATGTTGATCACGTACGCCATCGAGAAACAGTGGCCCGCGCACATTCACCTGCATGTGTACACGAAAGCCCCGACGCCAGGCCGCCAGCGCCAGTCCTTGGGGGCTGCAACCGCCATGGCCGGCGGTCATGAACACGGTGGTCGCTTCACGCCAGATTTGCAGTTCTTCTTGGCGTTGAGCCACACGATCCGGTACCAGTGCGCCCATGGCCATCAGCAGGCACGCGGCGCCACACGTGAAGTCGGTGGTCTGTTGGTAATACGGCACGCTCTGCGGGCGCGCGGCCTGGTGTTGGAGAATGCGTTTTTCCAGGCGCAGGGCGGCGGTGTGGTCTTCGTAGTAGTCGTTGATCAGGGCAAAACGTCGGTAGCCATTGCGCTCATAGAGGGCGAGGGCACCGGGGTTGTCGGTGCGTACTTCCAGGCGCAGGTAGGCGCAATCGTGCTCCACGGCGCAGGCCTCGATGCGGGCCAACAGCTGCTTGCCCAGGCCCGTGCCCCGTGCGTGTTCAGCGATGGCGATGGAGTACAGCCGGGCCAGCGAGGTGCCGCGATGGAACAGCACCAGCGCATAGCCGAGCAATTGCCCGTCATTTTCCGCCACCAGCAACTGGCCGTTGGCGCGGCTGACCATCCATTGAAAGCTGCGCGATGACAACCGGTCGGTGGTGAAACAGTGCTGTTCCAGTGCCACCAATTCAGGCACATCACAGGGTGTTGCAACGCGAAAGGAAAGAGCCATATGACCGCCGTAAAAGTTACGTAACGAAACGGGACTTCTCTAAAAGATCGTGCTTAATAGAAAAGGTCGAGTTCTCTAAAGCGGATCAAATATTATGTCGGCGGTACAAAGTCATTGGCGTGAAGTATCCGAGCAAACAGTCGCGGCGACAATAACTTCCAACGGTTATTTTTCAGCGAAGCCCCAAGGGTCCAGTCAAGTCGTGATTATTGTCGAGCGCAAGGAAGACTGGGCCTCCTACTTCCCCAGCGAAGACATCGTCACCGCCCAGGAGTACCTCGAGCAAACCCGCGAAAGCGAGACGGGCAAGCGTGTGCAGGTGATCAACCTGTGCCGCAGCTACAAGTACCTGGGGCACGGCTACTACTGCTCGCTGCTGGCCGAAGCGCGCGGTCACAAGGTGATTCCCTCCGTGCGTACCATCAGCGAACTGACTAAAAAGTCGTTGTATGGCCTGGCCTTGGATGACCTGGACAAAACCCTCGATAAAGCCTTGAGTCATCACCTTTACAGTAATACCGAAGGCTTTACCCTGACACTTTACTTTGGTCGAACTAATATCGAACCGTTGCAGGAGTTGGCCCGTCAGTTGTTTGAAACCTTCCCTTGCCCGATCTTGTTAGTTGAGTTTCGCAAGAATAACGGCTGGCACATCGAAGGCGTAAAGTCCGGCGTACTGCATAAGCTGCGCGATGACCAGGAAGACCAATTCGCCCACGCCCTCGACAACTTCAGCCGCAAGATCTGGCGTCAACCGCGCTCACGTCGACTGGCCCGTTACGACCTGGCAATCCTCCACGATCCCCAGGAGCAACTGCCACCGTCCAATGCGAAGGCTTTGGAAAATTTCGTACGGGTCGGCAAGGGCCTGGGCATCGATGTGGAGCTGATCGAGCGCAAGGATTACTCGCGGCTCGCCGAGTACGACGCCTTGCTGATCCGCGAGACCACCAGTGTCGACAACCACACCTACCGTTTCGCCAAGAAAGCCGAGAGCGAAGGGCTGGTAGTGATGGACGACCCGGCGTCGATCCTGCGTTGCACCAACAAGGTTTACCTCACCGACCTGCTCAACAGCCATCAACTGGGCATGCCCGCCACCGAAATTCTCTACAAGGAACGACCGGAAGATTTTGAGCGGGTGGGCGAGCGTCTGGGCTTTCCGTTGGTGTTGAAGATCCCTGACGGCTGTTTCTCTCGGGGCGTGATCAAGGTGGAAAGCCAGGAGGCTTTGCTCAAGGCTACCGCCGAACTGTTTGAGCATTCAGTGCTGTTGCTGGCCCAGGAATTTTTCTACACCGAGTACGACTGGCGCATTGGTGTACTCAACCGCAAGCCGATCTTTGCTTGCCAATACTTTATGTCCAAAGGGCATTGGCAGATCTACAACCACAAGGCCATCGGCCAGGACATCAACGGCGAATGCCGCACCCTGGCGGTCCACGAAGCGCCCAAGGCGGTGGTGGAGCTGGCGGTGAAAACCGCCAACCTGATCGGTGACGGCCTCTACGGTGTCGACCTAAAGCAATCAGGCGACAAGGTGGTGGTGATTGAGGTCAACGACAACCCGAATATGGATGCCGGTATCGAAGATGCCTACTTGCAGGACGATCTGTATGCCCTGGTGCTGGAGGAGTTTGTGCGGCGCCTGGAGTTGAAACGCCAGGGCCAGGTATGGTGAGGCGCGATGATCCAGCGCTTTGAATTGACTGGCGGGAAATTGCGCAGTGGGGAGGGTGATGATCTACCCATCATGCTGGTCAGTAGCCCCGACCTTACGGAACGCGAATGGCTGCGTGACCACCATAAACTCGACGAGCACGCCTTGGCCTCGGCGCTTGACCCGGATGAGGTCTCACGTATCGAGTTTCACCCTGACAACCTGTTCCTGATCTGGAAGCGGCCGGAGAATTATTCTGGCGGTGGCAACCTGGTGTTCGAAGTGTCGTCCTGCGGCCTGTTGTTTTCGCCAGACCGCCTGTTGGTGATTGCTACCGATGAAACCCCGTTGTCCGGGCTTGGCACACGGCGTCCGCTGCATACGCCACTGGATGTGTTGCTCGATCTGTTGCTCAATAACATCCACCACTATCTGGGCCACCTCAAGGTGATCAAGCTGGTTGCGCGGGAGTTGCAGCAACAGTTCAACGCGTCTATGAGCAACCGTCATCTGATGCAGATGTTCAGCCTCAGCGAAAGCTTGATCTATTACATTAACGCGCTGCACAGCAACGGCGCGGTGCTTTCGCGGTTGCGTAACCATGGTGAAAAGGAGCATTTCAGTGCTGAGGTTCTGGGGCTGATTGACGACCTGATTATCGAAAATCACCAGTGCTACAAACAGGCGGAGATTTATTCCAATGTGTTCTCTGGGTTGATCGATGCGCGTGGCAATTTGATGAACAACAGTATGAACAATCTGTTGCGTAAGTTGACGCTGATCAACGTGGTGTTTCTGCCGCTTAACTTGATTGCCAGTGTGGGTGGGATGTCGGAGTTCAGCATGATGACAGCGGGGACGCCGTGGTGGGTGTCGTATCCGCTGTTCCTGACGGCGATGGGGGTGGGAGGGGGGTTGATGGTGTTGGGGTTGAAGCGGATTGCGGGTGGTGCGAGTGTGATGTGAGCAGGGGGGGGGTATATCCGTTATTTCGGTAACGGCCGCTTATGGTTCCGCCCTTACGGCCAGCTCTTTCAAGGTCTTTGAAAAACTGGCCATATCTGGCTGATACCAACCAGTGAAGTGCGAACACTGTCCCTGTGGCGAGCGGGCTTGCCACCGGTTACTTATTGCCTGTTCTACCTAAAGACCTTGAAAGGGCGAAACCATAAGCCGTCGTTACCCCAACAACGGATATGTACCCAGCACCCCATCACCCACCACAGCCTAAGCGGTCGCTTGCAAGGTCAACACCTCAAACCCATCCGCCGTCACCGCGACGGTATGTTCCCATTGCGCCGACAAGCTGTTGTCCTTGGTCACCACCGTCCAGCCATCTTTCAAGCTGCGCACTTTAGAGCTGCCCTGGTTAAGCATCGGCTCAACGGTAAACACCATGCCCTCGCGCAATTCCATCCCGGTGCCAGGCCGCCCGAAGTGCAGAATCTGCGGTTCCTCATGCATCTGGCGCCCGATCCCATGGCCGCAATACTCTCGCACCACACTGTAGCCGTTGGCCTGCGCATGGCTCTGGATCGCATGCCCAATATCTCCCAGCCGCGCACCAGGCTTGACCACGCGAATGCCGGCCCACATCGCCTCAAAGGTTTTTTCTACAAGGCGCTGCGCTTTAGGTGCCACGCTACCGATCATGTACATCTTGCTGGAGTCAGCGATAAAGCCGCCTTTTTCCAGGGTAATGTCGATATTGAT
Source organism: Pseudomonas costantinii (assembly GCF_001870435.1). Taxonomy (GTDB): domain Bacteria; phylum Pseudomonadota; class Gammaproteobacteria; order Pseudomonadales; family Pseudomonadaceae; genus Aquipseudomonas; species Aquipseudomonas costantinii. The sequence goes on from NZ_MDDR01000030.1 coordinate 64,611, forward strand.
GATATCGCCGTCCTTGAGGACCTCCTTGGCGCTGGGCATGCCGTGGCACACCACCTCGTTGATCGAGGTGTTGATACAGAAGGGGTAGTCGTATTGCCCGAGGCTGGCCGGCCGGGCTTTCAGGTCGTTGCGGATGAAGGCTTCGACGGCGCTGTCCAGTTCCAGGGTGGAGCGGCCGGCGGTGACAAAACCATCGAGCATGGTGAACACTTGGGCCAGCAGACGCCCGGATTCACGCATCACAGCCAGTTGTGCGGCGGTCTTGATCATCAACTGCGCCCCCGGATCAGGTCGGGCTTGTCCAGCAACAGTTTGTTGATCAATTCGTTGTAAGGCAGGTTGGGATTGAGTTCGGCGAGCAGGCCGATCTTGATCCAGAACTCAGCCTGGGCGTTGATGGAGCGGTCCATGGCGGCGCTGGCCAGGCGAAGCTGTTCGTGCAATTGGTCGGTGATCTTGACGATGCCCATGATGTTCACTGTGAAGGGTTGATATACAAATCGTATATGTTTCGTATGTTCATCGTAAACCCTCGCAGGCTAAATGGCGGTTGGTCATTGACTTGCCCGGTAACCGCCGGTTAATTTCGTCACATGACATTTCAAGCCTTCCGCAGCCAGCCAAGCATTATTACCGCCATTCCTCATTTGGCGGGATAGCACACGGCTGCACCCAAACCCGCCCTAGAGGCGGGTTTTGTTTTTCCGTCTCTTGGGCCTTTTACAAAAGCCAGGAGACACCGATGAGCACTTGCCTCGTTCCCCACACCGTTGATTCGGGACTGCTTGAGCATTACGTGAAGAAGATCCTCGCGGCTCCAGTCTATGACCTGGCGGTGCGTACACCTTTGCAACTGGCGCCGGCGTTGTCGGCGTTGCTGGGCAACCAGGTGCTGCTCAAGCGCGAAGACCTGCAACCGACCTTTTCCTTCAAGATTCGTGGCGCCTACAACAAGCTGGTGCAGCTTACGGCCGAACAAAAAGCTCGGGGGGTGGTGACGGCGTCGGCGGGCAACCATGCGCAAGGCGTGGCGCTGGCGGCGCGGGAGTTGGGGATCAAGGCCAGTATCGTCATGCCGTGCAGCACGCCAGAGTTGAAGGTGTTGGGCGTACGCTCGCGTGGTGCTGAAGCGGTGCTGCAAGGTGAGAGTTTTCCGCTTGCCCTGGCCCATGCGCTGCAGTTGGCCGAAACGTCAGGCTGCACGTTTGTGTCGCCCTTCGATGACCCGGACGTGATTGCGGGCCAAGGCACCGTGGCGATGGAGGTTTTGCGTCAGCAGCAGGGGCCGCTGGATGCGATTTTTGTGCCGGTGGGGGGCGGTGGCCTGATCGCCGGGATCGCGGCCTACGTCAAATACCTAAGGCCTGAAGTGCGTATCGTCGGCGTTGAACCCGAAGGTTCCAGTTGCCTGTTGGCGGCCCTGCGCGCGGGCGAGCGGGTGGTGCTCCCCAGTGTGGACGGGTTTGCCGATGGCACGGCCGTGGCGTAGATCGGCGCCTACGGCTTTGAAATCTGCCGCGACTGGGTGGATGAAGTTATCACCGTCAGCAACGACGAGTTGTGCAGTGCTATCAAGTTAATCTACGACGATACGCGCTCCATCACCGAGCCTTCAGGTGCGCTGGCGGTAGCAGGTGTTTGCAAATACGTAGCGCAACAGGGCGTGCGTGGGCAGACATTGGTGGCGGTTAATTCCGGGGCCAATATCAACTTTGATAGTTTGCGATATGTTGCAGAAAGAGTCGCAGCGCAAGCTGCTGGTTAATCCGAGGCGCGAGGTTAAACGTTTAATCGTGGCGTTTCGGCGACGATCAAGCAGACAGTTTGTGAGCCGTTCAGAACCTATATAAGTATCGTCGCGACTTATGAGGAATGGTTACAACGAGGGTGGACTTTGCCGAGTAGGCTGGGTAATTGAAACGTCTTCCAGGGTCGGCAAGACGTGGCGGGCGAGTGTCCTGCCAGCAGTTGGGTGTTTTTTAAAACATCGAAAAATCCATTGGCAGTCTCATAAAAGGAGAGGTTGGCCATGCTTTCGGAATTAGAACTTCGCAGCATTATTGAAGGAAGTTTCCTGCCCAAACGGTGCGAATGTACCAAGGCCGAAGATGCTTCGCTGACGATCAAGGTCTACGACGACCGCGACCGTGACCGAGTGGACTTGGAGGTCAAAGGTATACACGCCGACAAACTCGACAGCAGTCGAGCCATTTGCAACCTGATCAGCGGGTTGCGTGAAGACCTCAAGCACACCCATGCACCTGCCCTGCAAAGAGCGGGAGGGCGAGCCTATTACTAGTTAGACGCCTGAGGTTGAGTTACCGAAGACTTGTGGGCCTGGATAAACGCCAGGCCCAGTACGGTTTCCGTCACCACCGCCAGCAGGATTCCAGGGCCTGCATTGCCATTGATCCATTCCCCGAACCCCAGCACAGCCAGCACAAGGCAACCGGTGATAAATCCGGTGGTCAGGGCGCGTCGAGTGTCGGAGGGCGGTGCGTGGCGGGCTCGATAAAACATGATGCCAATGGCCAGGAACAGCGCGGCGTTGCGGCGTGAGACCAGGCCTGTGGCGTTGGAGTACTCAACACTCCACATCCATAGCAGCAGGTCGGGGCGTAATCCCCAGATCAGTGCGAGGGCGAAGCAGAGCAGGGCGGTGAAGGTGGCGAGGGCGCGGAAACTCAGCATGGCGAATCCTTTCAGCCTTATGACAAGCCCGCGAGGATACTCCTATGTGCGCGGGCTTGCTTTCGTTCTTTCAACGGCTCAGTTCTGGAAATCGCAGGCTTCGGACATCTTCCGATAGCTCACGTCTTCCACTTTGCCGGCCTTATCCAGGAACTTGATATCGGCCTTGATGACTTTGCAGTCGTTGGTCTGGGTTTCGTTCATGGCCAGGACTTTGGCGATATTCATCGGCATGCCGTAGTGGTAGGGCACAGGTTTGACAGCGTCTTGTTGACTGTCGGCCTGGGCCAAACCTGATACCGCTGCCAGCGCCAGTGCGCCTCCCAGCATTAACGTACGCAGTTTCATGGTGGTGCTCCGCAAATGGATACGACTTCACTGTCGACTTGCGGGATTAACCATCGATTAATTTTTGCCTAACTGACAAAACCTTCATGAACGCGTGTTCAGCCCAACTGCTGGCGATACGGCAGGTCTGGCCCAGTCTTGCTACAGGTCAGGGCGGCAGCGCGGATGGCGAAGCCGAGCATGGCGTCGATCTGTGCACGCGTGAGGCGTTGCAGGCCTTCTACCGAGTCCAACTGCTGTTCAGTCAACCAGGCAATTAACGCGGCCTGGAAGGTATCACCTGCGCCGACCGTGTCCGCCATCACTACCTTGACTGCCGGTTGCGACCAACTGCCGTGTTGACGGCTGAATACCGTCGCGCCGTCGCCGCCACGGGTGAGGAACACCAGTTGGCAGCGGTGTTGCAGCCAGTCTTGCAGCACGCTTTCCGGCGACTGGCCGGGATAGAGCAAGTGCAAGTCTTCATCGCTGACTTTGATCAGGTCGGCATGCTTGACCAACTCGGCCACGCGGTCGCGCCACAATTGAATGTCCGGCTGAGGATTCAACCGCACATTAGGGTCAAGGCTGATCAGGCGCTTGCCGCTTTCGCGTTTGACCAACGTCAGCAGGGTGTCGCCGATGGGTTGTACCACCAGCGAGAACGAGCCGATATGTAGCCCACGAATGTCATCGCCCAGCGTTGGCAAGTGCGCGACCTCTAATTGACGGTCGGCGCAGCCTTCGCCGCGAAAGCTGTATTGCGGTGAGCCGTTGGCGCCCACGGCGACCATCGCCAAGGTAGTTGGCGCAGCGAACTCCACCAGGAATTGCTCATTCACGCCTTCGTCCTTGAGCACCTGCAACAAGCGTCGGCCAAGGAAGTCGGTGGACACGCCGCCGAACAATCCCGCCTCAATGCCCAGGCGGCGCAAACCCACCGCCACATTAAACGGTGAACCACCGGCAATCGCCTTGTAATTGACCTTGGAAGCCTGCCCGCTGGCATCCTCCTCGCTGAAAAAATCAAACAGCGCTTCACCGCACACCAGATACATAGTCGTTCGCTCTTAAAGGTTTGCCACGAGCTGCTGATAGCGCTCGTAGGCGTGTTGATAGGCGCTCACACTGTCGGCCACCGGCAGCGTGCGGCTGGCGGGGTCGACGCTTACGCATTTGTCACACAGGCTGGCCAGGGACTCGCCGGACTGGCTCCACGCCGCCTGGATCGCCGCGCCCAGGGCCGCGGCTTCGCTTTGTTCGGTGCAGATCACTTCGGTGTTCATGATATCGGCGACCATCTGCCGCCACACCGGGCTTTTCGAGCCGCCGCCGATCAGGCGGATACTTTGGCTTTGCAGGCCGGTCTCGCGTAGCAGGTCCAAGCCATAACGCAAGCCGAAGGTGGTGCCTTCGACTACCGCGCGGCACAGGTTGGCGCGGGTCAGATTGGTCATGGTCAGGCCATGCAGGCTGCCGGTGGCGTGGGGCAGGGCGGGCACGCGCTCACCGTTGAGGAACGGCAGCATGCTGACGCCGTCAGCGCCAATCGGTGCTTCGGTGACCAGGGCGTTAAATGCCGCCAGGTCCAGGTCGAACAGCTCGCGGATTACTCCGGTGGCGTTGGTCAGGTTCATGGTGCAGATCAATGGCAACCACCCGCCGCTGGAGGAGCAAAAGGTCGCGACTGACGCCTGGGGGCTGACATTCGGCTGATCGGCAAAGGCGTAGACAGTGCCCGATGAGCCGAGGCTCATGGTGATCACGCCGGGGGCAATATTGCCGGTGCCGATGGCGCCCATCATATTGTCGCCGCCGCCGCTTGCGACGATCGCGTTGGGGTTGATGCCCAGGCGTTCGGCGATGGCTGGGAGGATGCTGCCGACGCTTTGATCGGCTTCGATCAGTTCGGGCAACGCTGCTTCCAGGCGACCGCTGGGGTCGATGTGCGAGAGCAGCGCCACATCCCATTCACGCGTGCGTACGTTGAAGTAGCCGGTGCCCGAGGCATCGCCATACTCCGCGACGGCGCGGCCGGTGAGCCAGTAATTGAGATAGTCGTGGGGCAGCAGGGTATGGGCAATGCGCGCGAACACATCCGGATGTTGCTCGCGGGTCCACAGCAGCTTGGACACGGTGTAGCCCGGAGCGATGGCTACGCCAAGGCGTTCCAACGAACCACTTTCGCCGCCCAGATGTTGCAACAGGCGCTCGTTTTCGGGGGCGGTTTCGGTGTCACACCACAGCTTGGCGGGGCGTAGCACCTGGCCTTGGTCGTCCAGCAGAACCAGGCCGTGTTGCTGGCCGGAGACACCGATGCCGAGGATGTCCTGGCCGTCCACCCCGGCTTGTTGTAACGCGCGATGGGTGGCTTCGGTAAAGGCGTCCAGCCATTCCTGGGTATGCTGCTCTCGACGGCCATTGGCGCCGCTGATCAGCGTGTGCGCGGCGGCGCCCAGGCCCAGGACCTTGCCGCTGGTGGCGTCGAGGACGATGGCCTTGGTGCCTTGAGTGCCGCAGTCGATGCCGAGAAACAGGTTTTGCTGGGTCATGATGGTGTGCTCAGCAGTATTATTTTTGGATTGAACTGCGATCAATGTAGGAGCTGGCTTGCCAGCTCCCACATGCTTAAGCCGGTTGCTTCAGGAGGTGTTGCAGTGTTGCTGTGACGCCGTTGTCGCGCAGGCTCACATAGCACCGCTCGAAAGCTGCCACAAATTCAGGCGAGTTGGGAATAGCCCTACCAAAAATCTCTTCCACCCCCAGCAGGCGTTTACTGATCAGCGCCTCATCACTCACCAACCCCTGGCAAAAATCCGCCCGTGGGTCCGGTATCTTGTAGCGCTCGCCATTCTCATCCACACCCTTCAAATACAAGGCCCACGCTGCAACCACCAATGCTGCTCGCTCGGTCTCACGCCCATCGGCAATCAATCGATTGATGGTGGGTACGGTGAACTTGGGAAACTTTGACGAACCATCCGAGCACACCCGTTCCAACTGATCGGCAATGGCCTGGTTGGAAAAGCGGTCCACCAACGTCTGCTTATATGCCGTCAGGTCGATGCCCGGCACCGGTGCCAGGTTGGGCGTGACGTCCAGGTCCATGTAGGCGCGCATGTAGGCGACAAACACCGGGTCGTTCATGGTGTCGTGGACAAACCGATAACCCTTGAGAAAGCCCAGATAGGTGAGGGCCAGATGGCTGCCATTGAGCAGGCCGATCTTCATTTCTTCATAAGGCGTTACGTCGTCGGTGAACTGCACACCGACCTTTTCCCAGGCCGGGCGACCGTTGACGAACTTGTCTTCCAGAACCCACTGCACAAACGGCTCACAGACCACCGGCCATGCATCGTCAATGCCGTGTTCGTCGTGTAATTGCAGGCGGTGGGCGGTGCTGGTCATTGGGGTGATACGGTCGACCATGGCATTCGGGAAGCTCACGTTGGCCTCTATCCAATCATGCAGCTCAGCATTGTGCAGCGCGGCGAACGCCAGCAGCGCTTTGCGCGTGACGGCGCCGTTGTGCGGCAGGTTATCGCAGGACATCACGGTAAACGCAGGTGTGCCGGCGGCACGACGTTGGGTCAGTGCAGCGCAGATAAAACCGAACACGGTTTTCGGTGTGCCGGGGTGCGCCAGGTCATGCTGGATCTGCGGCAGGTGGGCCATGAACTCGCCGTTGCTGTCGTCGATGCAGTAGCCGCCTTCGGTGATGGTCAGCGACACAATACGAATCTGCGGGCTGGCCAACTTGTCGATCAAGGCCTGGGCGCTGTCTTCGGCCAGCAACATGTCGCTGATCGAACCGATCACGCGCACTTCGGTGTCGTCGGTGTCACCCAGCTCAAACAGGGTGAACAAGTAGTCTTGGCTGGCCAGGTCATCTCGGGCCTTGCGGTCCTCGGCGCGCAGGCCAACGCCGCAGATGCTCCAGTCGAGGCCCTCGCCGGTATTCATCAGCGCATCGGTGTAATACGCCTGGTGTGCGCGGTGGAAACCGCCGACGCCGATATGGGCGATGCCCTGGCGTGTGTCGGCAATGGCGTAGGCCGGCAGTTGCACTTGCGGCGCCAATTGGGTGAGGTTCTGTTTATTCAGTTTCATCACAAATCTCGCGAAATCAGGCGGCAGCGCGCAGTGGTCGGGCCACGGCCACGCCGTCGGTGTCGAACAGATGGCAGTGCGTTGGGTCCAGGTGCAGGTGCAGCGTCTCGCCGTATTGGCTGGCCATATCGCCGCGAATCCGCAGGGTCAGCGGCTCGCCGTTGGCGGTGATGACGTGGCAGAAGGTGTCGCTGCCCAGGCGCTCGCCGACGTCGGCGGTGACGGTCAGGGTGGTTTGCCCGGGGGAGGCGAGCTCCAGGTGTTCCGGGCGAATGCCCAGCGTCACTTCGCTACCCACGTTCAAGGTGGCGCTGCTCAATGGCAAAGCGATGGTGGTGCCGGCGTCCAGTTGCACTTCACAGGCGTGGGATTCAAGGCGTGTGATCTTGCCCTTGAGGAAGCCCATCTTCGGCGTACCGAGGAAGCCCGCGACAAACAGGTTGGCTGGCTGGTGGTACAGCTCCAGCGGCGAGCCGACTTGCTCAACGCGGCCACTGTTCAGCACCACCACCTTGTCGGCCAGGGTCATGGCTTCAACCTGGTCGTGAGTCACGTAGATCATGGTGGCTTGCAGTTCTTTATGCAGGCGCGACAGTTCCAGGCGCATTTGCACACGCAAGGCAGCGTCGAGGTTGGACAGCGGTTCATCGAACAGAAAGATCTTTGGGTTGCGCACAATGGCGCGGCCGATGGCTACGCGCTGACGCTGGCCGCCGGAGAGTTGCTTGGGCTTGCGCTCCAGCAACGGACCCAGCTCGAGGATGCGCGCCGCTTCGCTGACCTTGCTTTCCACCAGCTTCTTGTCGACACCGGCCAGGTCCAGGGCAAACGACATGTTCTTGCGCACGCTCATGTGCGGGTACAGGGCGTAAGTCTGGAACACCATCGCCAGGTCACGCTTGGCTGGGGTCACTTCGGTGATGTCGCGGCCGTCGAGTTCGATGGTGCCTTCGGTGACTTCTTCAAGGCCGGCGATCAGGCGCAATAGGGTGGATTTGCCGCAGCCCGACGGACCGACGAACACCACGAACTCTTTGTCGTTCACTTCAAGGTCGATGCCCTTGATGATCGAGAAACCTTCGAAGCCTTTTTGCAGATTTTTGATTTTCAGGTTGGCCATGATGGGCCCTCCGTATTGAATTTATGAGGCCGTTATTTCACGGCGCCGAAGGACAAACCGCGCACCAGCTGTTTCTGGCTGATCCAGCCAAAGATCAAAATCGGCGCGCAGGCCAGGGTTGAGACGGCCGACAATTTGGCCCAGAACAAACCTTCGGGACTGGAGTAGGAGGCGATCAGCGCGGTCAGCGGCGCGGCGTTGGACGAGGTCAGGTTCAGCGACCAGAACGCCTCGTTCCAGCACAGGATCAACGACAGCAACACCGTGGACGCCAGGCCACCCTTGGCAATCGGCAGCAGCACCCGGACCATTTCCTGCCACAAGGTGGCGCCATCCAGGCGGGCGGCTTCGAGGATGTCCTTGGGGATGTCCTTGAAGTAGGTGTAAACCATCCAGACCACGATCGGCAGGTTGATCAGGGTGTAGATGATGATCAGCGCGATGCGCGTGTCCAGCAGGCCAAAGCTCTTGGCCAGCAAGTAGATCGGCATCAGTACGCCCACCGGCGGCAGCATCTTGGTGGAGAGCATCCACAACAAGGTGCCTTTGGTGCGCTGGGTTTCGTAGAACGCCATGGAGTAGGCGGCCGGGACCGAGATCAGCAGGCACAGGGCGGTGGCGCTGAACGAAATCACCACCGAGTTCCAGGCGTAGGCGAAGTAATTGCTGCGCTCGTTGATGTGCAGGTAGTTCTCCAGCGTCGGCGTGAAGATGAACTGCGGCGGTGTGGCGAACGCATCGATTTCAGTTTTGAAGCTGGTCAGCACCATCCAGAAGATCGGGAAGAAAATCAGGATCGCGATGGCCCAGGCCAATGTGCCGAGCAACAGGCTTTGCAGGCGGCGGGATTGTTGAAGCGTCATGGCGCGGCCCTCAAGGCTTGTCAGTCAGGTTTTTGCCGATCATCCGCACCAGGATGATCGCCGCGATATTGGCGATGACCACGGCAATCAAGCCGCCGGCCGAGGCCATGCCCACGTCGAACTGCACCAGCGCCTGGTTGTAGATCAGGTAGGCGAGGTTGGTCGAGGCGTAGCCCGGGCCACCGTTGGTGGTGGTGAAGATTTCGGCAAAGACGGAGAGCAGGAAAATCGTTTCGATCATCACCACCACGGCAATCGGACGGGCCAGGTGGGGCAGGGTCAGGTGCCAGAAAATCGCGATGGCGCCGGCACCGTCCAGGCGTGCGGCTTCCTTCTGTTCCTGGTCGAGGGACTGCATGGCGGTCATCAGCAACAGGATCGCGAAGGGTAGCCATTGCCACGACACGATGATGATGATCGACAGCAACGGGTAATGCGCCAGCCAGTCCACCGGCTCTGCGCCGAACAGTTTCCACACGGCGGCGAGAATCCCTGACACCGGGTGGAAAATCAGGTTCTTCCAGATCAGCGCACCGACGGTGGGCATGATGAAGAATGGTGAGATCAGCATCACCCGCACCACGCCGCGACCGAAGAACTCACTGGACTCCAGCAGGGCACTGATCAATACGCCGAACACCACGCTGATCAACAGCACGCTGCCCACCAGAAGCAAGGTATTGGTGGCGCCGGGCAGGAAGCCCGAGTCGGTGATGAAGTAGGTGAAGTTCTCCAGCCCCACGAATTGGTTTTCGCCGGGGTAGAGCAGGTTGTAGCGGATCAGCGAAAAGTACAGCGTCATGCCCAACGGCACGATCATCCACAGCAGCAGCAGGGCGACCGAGGGGCTGACGAGGAACCAGCCGGGGTTGGCCAGGCGGCTTTTGCGCGGCGTTTGCGGGACAGTGGTTTGCACTTGGGCAGTGGAAGTATTCATGGTGTTCAGAACCAGTCAGATGCATACAGAATCTGCGTCGAAGCGCGGTCGATGTGGGAGCTGGCTTGTGTGGGAGCTGGCTTGCCTGCGATGGCATCAACTCGGCTTAACTGACAGACCGAGGTGTCTGCATCGCAGGCAAGCCAGCTCCCACCTGGAAGCAACTTCCACATGACACGGGCTCCCACATTTATTGCGGTGAGCCTGGATTATTTGGGATAACCCGCCCGCTTCATTTCGCGCTCGGTGGTGGTCTGTGCCTGTTTGAGCGCATCGTCGACAGACGTTTGACCGGTCAACGCACCCGAGAAGAACTTGCCGACCTGGGTACCAATCGCCTGGAATTCAGGGATGGTCACCAACTGGATGCCGATGTAGGGCACCGGCTTGAGGGTCGGCTTGGTCGGATCGGCGACTTTCAGCGATTCCAGGGTCACCTTGGCGAACGGTGCCGCCTTCATGTATTCGTCGCTGTAGGTCGACTTGCGCGTGCCTGGTGGTACGTTGGCGACGCCATCAGTTTTGGCGACCAGTGCGCTGTATTCCTTGGACGTAGCCCAGGCGCTGAAGGTTTTGGCGGCATCCTTGGCCTTGGAGCTGGTTGGGATCGCCAGGGACCAGGAATACAGCCACGATGTACCCTTGTCGGTCTTCTCGTGAGGGGCAAAGGTAAAGCCGACATGGTCAGCCACCTTGCTTTGGGTCTTGTCGGTGACAAACGAGCCGGCCACGCTGGCGTCGACCCAGATTGCGCACTTGCCGCTGTTGAACAGCGCCAGGTTTTCGTTGAAACCGTTGCTGGAAGCACCCGGCGGGCCGGATTTCTTCATGTTGTCGACGTAGAAGGTCAGCGCATCCTTCCACTCAGGGCCGTTAAATTCCGGTTGCCATTTCTCATCGAACCAGCGCGCACCGTAGCCGTTGGCCAAGGTAGTGATCAGCGCCATGTTCTCACCCCAACCGGCTTTGCCGCGCAGGCACAGGCCGTATTGCTCTTTGGTCTTGTCGGTGAGTTTTGCCGCGTATTCGCCGATCTGGGTCCAGGTCGGGTGCTCGGGCATGCTCAGCCCGGCGTCCTTGAACAGGTCGGTGCGGTAATAGGTGATCGAGCTTTCGGCGTAGAACGGCAGGGCGTAGAGCGAGCCTTTGACAGACAGGCCGTCACGCACCGAAGGGAATACATCGTCGAGGTCGTAGGACGCCGGCAGGTCTTTCATCGGTTCCAGCCAGCCCTTGGCACCCCAGAGTGCGGCTTCGTACATGCCGATGGTCAGCACGTCGAACTGTCCGCCTTGGGTAGCGATATCGGTGGTCAGGCGTTGGCGCAGTACGTTTTCTTCGAGCACCACCCAGTTCAGCTTGATCTCCGGGTGCTCGGTCTCGAAGGTTTTCGAGAGCTTTTGCATGCGGATCATGTCGCTGTTATTGACGGTGGCAATGGTCAGGGTTTGCGCGCCAAGGCTGACGGCGCTGAGGGTCATGCAGCTACAGGCGAGCAGTGCTTTTACTGGGAACTTCATCGCGCACTCCATTTCTGCGCCCGGGGGCTACAGAAGGACAGTTATTGTTGTTGTGTCTTCCCACGGGGAGTCAGGAAGAGTGTGCGTTGATTACAGGCTTTAAATGGGGTTGTGACAAATCCTTGGGAGCACTTGGACTGATACTTTTTTGCACTGGGGGTTTTGAGGGTGGGGCGGGTGGTTGGGTACATATCCGTTGGTTAGGTAACGGCTTAAATGGGTTTCGCTCTTACAGCGACTCACTTTTGAACAGCGCAAAAGTAAGCAAAACGCTCTTGCCCCACCACTCGGCACCTCGCTGTGGCTCGGTGTGCCCGCACGCAGTCTTGAATCCGTGGGCCGCCGCGATGGGCCATCCCTGGCCCAGCGCGGCTAACCCGGCGTCCTGCCGGGTTACCCACGGATTCAAGCCTGCGTGCGGCCATCGTGGTTAATGGGGCGCCTGAGATCAAGATCACAAGCAGATCAAAAGCAGAGCACGGCGGCCTGAAAGCCGACCTGAGTGGTGTGAAGCAAAAGCCAGATCAAGAGCAGAGTGATATCTATCTGGTGAATGGAGATCCAAATGTGGGCTT
>NZ_MDDR01000031.1 GCF_001870435.1 Pseudomonas costantinii
GATCAAAAGCAGAGCACGGCGGCCTGAAAGCCGACCTGAGTGGTGTGAAGCAAAAGCCAGATCAAGAGCAGAGTGATATCTATCTGGTGAATGGAGATCCAAATGTGGGCTTGCTCGCTTGTTTTACCGCTTTTGATCTACACCACTCAGGTCGGCTTTCAGGCCGCCGTGCTGTTGATTTTGATCTTAGGCGCCCCATTAACCACGCTGGCCGCAAGTAGGCACGGTGGAGCGGGTAAACCGGCAAGGATGCCGGTTTAGCCGCGCTGGGCCAGGGATGGCCCATCGCGGCGACCCGCGCAGCCGTGCCTTCGTTCGGGCACACCGAGCCACAGCGAGGTGCCGAGTGGTGGGGCAAGAGCCTTTTGGTTACTTTTGGGCTCTTTCAAAAGTGACCCGCCGTAAGGGCGGAACCCATTTCAGCCGTTACCCAAATAACGGATATGCCCCCAATCAAGCCAAATTCTGCTCAGTCAACCGCTGCACCGCCAACCGCCGATAATGCGAAGGCGTCATCCCCTTCAACTGTTGAAACCTGCGATTAAAATTCGAAATATTATTAAACCCCGACTCAAAGCACACATCCGTCACCGCTTTGTCACCGTCAGCCAACAACTCGCATGACTTACTAATCCGCAGCCGATTAACAAACTCGATAAACGTACGCCCGGTCGCCTGCTTAAACACCCGCGAGAAATAAGTCGGCTTCATCCCCAAATACTCCGCCACTTCTTCCAGCGACAACTCCCGCGCGTAATGCGCAAAAATGTAATCCACCGCCCGGTTAGTCCGATCAATGCTGTGTTCATCCGCCAACTGCGGTGTCGTCACCCCCGACAGCAGTTGATAATCCTCACACGCACTCAACACTTCCAACAAAATAAAGAAGTGCCCCAGTCGCGCCATGCCCTGGGCATCCTCAATCCGTTGCATCAATGTCATCGCCTGGGCAATCGTGCGCTTACAGCGAAACTCGATACCGTACTGCGCCCGTTCCAGCAGCGGCGCGAGTGCCTTGAGTTCAGTAAAGATCTGGCTGCCACCCTCAAGCAACTCATCGGTGAAGTTCACCAGCATGTCGCGCTTGGGCACCACCTCGTCTTCCTCCACCTGGCTGATCCAGTTGTGGGGCAGGTTGGGGCCGGTAAGAAACAGGCTTTCCGGGTAGAAGTTGCCGATGTAGTCACCGATAAACACCTTGCCGGAGCTGGCGACGATCAAGTGCAGCTCGTATTCCTTGTGGAAATGCCAGCGCACCAGCGGGCAGGGGAAGCCATGTTGGCGATAGATGATGGACAGGCCGTTATGGTCGTCCATCAGCTCGTAGGAAGGGTCGGTGATTCGCGCTGCTCGGGTCATGCTGCCGTCGCTTTATTGTGGTTGCTGCCAAGGATAATGCCCCCTTGCGCGCGACCTCGCCAGCGTCGGTGTTTAAAGCACGCGGTTTTTCGCTTCGATCCATTGGGACATGTACTGGGTGCTTTTATGCGCGTGGTGACGCAGCATGCTGCCGGTGAAGTTGCGGCGACGATGGGCGTCGAGGTCACTGCGGCAACGCTCCAGACAGTCCACAAGGGCTGGGCCGTGGACGGTTTGATCGTAGCGGCGGGCAAGCAGCTGACGGCCGATTTCCTGGGCCTGGGTCCAGCGCTCACGGTCTTGATACAGAGCCACGGCCGCGGAGGCCAAGGCGGCGGCGCTTTGTTCGATTACACCCGGCCACGGCCGCTCATCGCCCATGCCTTCGGCGCCAATGGGCGTGGTGATATTGGGCGTGCCGCAGAGCATCGCATCCGCCAGCTTGCCCTTGATCCCTGCGCCGAAGCGCAGAGGCGCCAGGCAGATACGCGCGGCGGTCATCACTTGCAGTGCGTCTTCGGCCCAGTTCATTACATGAAAGCCTTGCGCCGGGTTGTGCAGGGCGGTGGCCTTGGGCGGAGTGTAGGAGCCGTAGATATGCAGTTGGGCGCCCGGCAATTGTTGGCGGATCAGCGGCCAGAGGCTGTTTTTCATCCAGAGCACTGCATCCCAGTTGGGCGCGTGGCGGAAGTTGCCGATGCTGAGGAAGTGGGCGCGGTCTTCAAAGGGGGCGAAGGGCGCGGTCGGTGGTTCCATCATTAATGGGCACCAGTGGAGCAGGGCGGCGGGCACCTTGAACTGTTCGGTGAGCAGGCGGGCTTCGACATCGGAGATCATCAGGCTGATATCACAGCGGTAAATCGCCGCGATTTCGCGTTTGGCCACATCGGTGTCGGCCATCAGCTGGAATTCTTCCTCCAGTGCCGGCGCAAACAGCGCGTTGAAATCATCGCTGTCGGGGTGCGCCTTGATACGGTCCTTGAGGCGCTGGTGACGGGCGTCGCGCAGGCTTTGCAGGTCGCAGGTTTCCAGCACACGCAGGGCATCGGGGCAGTACTTTTCCACACGCCAGCCGAATTGCTCTTCCATCATGAAACGGTCGAACAACACGATATCCGGCGCCAGTTCGCGGATAAAATCATCAAAACTGCTGTTATTGAGCTCGATAGCGCATTCGGTGATCCCCAGCGCCGGCAGATCGGCCTTGTGTTCGCCCAGCGCGGCCGGGCTGCTGAACGTGATGTCCCAACCTTGGTCCAGAAAGCTTTGAAGAATCTGCATCATGTGCCCGCCGGCAGCCGAGGAGCGGGGCTCCGGCCAGACGTAACCAATGACCAGGACTTTGGTGGTGGGCTGATTCATCTACAACGAGTTCCTTGGCGGGCGGGCGAAAAGCGCGCAATTAAACCACAACCGCGTGGCATGACAATTTGTGTTCGGCGGTAGGTAGCGACGGTACTTTGTGGTTAACTTCCGCCTCTCGAATTCGTTTCATTAAACCCAGCATAAGGATTCTGTTCATGGCTCAAGTCACCCTACGCGGTAACCCTGTCCAGGTTGAAGGCGAACTGCCGAAAGCCGGTACCCAGGCCCCAGACTTCACCCTGACTGCCGGCGATCTGTCGGATGCAACCCTGGCTACCTTTGCCGGCAAGCGCAAAGTACTGAACATCTTCCCAAGCGTCGACACGCCGACTTGCGCCACTTCGGTTCGCAAGTTCAACGCTCAGGCCAATGATGTGGCCAATACCGTTGTGCTGTGCATCTCTTCGGATCTGCCATTTGCCCAGGCGCGCTTCTGCGGTTCTGAAGGCCTGGAAAACGTGAAGAACCTGTCGGACTTCCGCAGCGCGGCGTTCTCTGAAGACTACGGCGTGAACATCGTTGATGGGCCGCTGCGCAACCTGACCGCCCGTGCCGTAGTGGTGCTGGATGAACATGACAAAGTGCTGCACAGCGAGCTGGTTTCCGAAATCGGCCACGAGCCTAACTACGAAGCAGCCCTGGCTGTTTTGAAGTAACTGTTTCTGCGCATTACTGTCGTTTTGCAGTAACACGCATGATGCATGATTGCGGCCTGGCCTAGTCCAGGCCGTTTTTATTTGTCGTTCAGATGCTTAGCTAAATAGCGAATGGACTAAGGTCAGAAGTTAAAAGTTGTAAGTCCAAGGTAAATAGCCGGTAAAGGCGCTTTTCTTAATGCGCCCCAGTGCTTATCTTTCAGCCTCCCAAAGAAGAAGCTCTCGCGCCCAATGGTTGATCAATCCATGCAATCCTCCCCCCGTAATTCCCGCCGCTGGCTGTTCGGCCTGCTCGTGCTGCTGGTGATCGCCGGCCTGTGCTGGAAGTTCTGGCCTGGCAGCCACAAGGAGGCTACCGCGCAGAAACCGGCCGGGCGTGCCGGCAAATCGGGGATGACGCGCCCAGGCTTTGGTGGCTCCACCGGCCCGATTCCGGTGCGTGTGGCTCCGGCGGTGCTGGGTGAGTTCCCTGTGTACTACAAGGCCTTGGGCACGGTGACCGCGCTCAATACCATTAACGTACGCAGCCGGGTGGGCGGTGAGCTGGTGAAGATTGCCTTTGAAGAAGGGCAGATGGTCAAGGCCGGTGACCTGCTGGCGGAAATCGACCCGCGCAGCTACCAGAACGCTTTGCTCCAGGCCCAGGGCACGTTGCTGCAGAACCAGGCGCAACTGAAAAACGCTCAGGTCGACGTCGAGCGTTATCGTGGCTTGTACGCCCAGGACAGTATTGCCAAGCAAACCCTGGACACCGCCGAAGCGCTGGTTTTGCAATACCAGGGCACGGTCAAGACCAACCAGGGGGCGGTAGACGACGCCAAGCTCAACCTCGAATTCACCAAGATCCGCGCGCCTATCGGCGGCCGCGTAGGTTTGCGTCAAGTCGACGTGGGTAACCTGGTGGCGGCGAATGACACAACCTTCCTGGCGGTAATCACCCAGACCCAGCCGATCAGCGTGGTCTTCACCCTGCCGGAAAATACCCTGGACACCGTGCTCACCCGTTACCACGCCGGCAACAAACTGCCCGTGGAGGCCTGGGACCGTGGCGACGTGAAGCAGCAGGCCTTGGGCGTGCTGCAAAGCCTGGATAACCAAATCGACGTCACCACCGGCACCCTTAAATTCAAAGGCCGTTTCGATAACAAGGATCAGGCGCTGTTCCCCAACCAGTTCGTCAATGTGCACTTGCTGGCCGACACCCTGCACAACGTGGTGCTGGCACCGTCCGCCGCGATTCAGTTCGGCAATAACGGCACCTTCGTCTACAAGCTCGATGGGGACAAGAAGGTTAAGATGCAGCCCTTGGTGATCGGCGATAGCGATGGCGACAATACCGTGATCAAGGAAGGCCTGGTGGCCGGCGACCGTGTGGTGCTGGAAGGCACCGACCGCTTGAAGGACGGCAGCGAAATCGAAGTGGTCAACGACAGCAGCGAAGTACCGACCACCCCGACCGAGCACCTGCAAGGCAAGCCAGCCGCAAAAGGGGAGACCGGCGTTAACGCCGGCAAGGCGCAAAAGGTCGGCGCATGAACCTGTCGCGGCTGTTTATCCTTCGCCCGGTTGCCACCACCCTGAGCATGCTGGCCATCGTCCTGGCCGGCATCATTTCATATCGTTTGCTGCCGGTCTCGGCCTTGCCCCAGGTGGATTACCCGACCATCCGGGTGATGACGCTGTACCCCGGCGCGAGTCCGGACGTAATGACCAGCGCGGTCACCGCTCCACTCGAGCGCCAGTTCGGGCAGATGCCCGGCTTGACGCAGATGGCGTCCACCAGCTCCGGCGGTGCGTCGGTGCTGACCCTGCGTTTCAACCTCGATATCAATATGGATGTCGCCGAGCAACAGGTTCAAGCCGCGATCAACGCCGCCACCAACCTGTTGCCCAAGGATTTGCCGGCACCGCCGGTGTACAACAAGGTCAACCCGGCGGATACCCCGGTGCTGACCCTGGCGATCACTTCCAAGACCATGCTGTTGCCCAAGCTCAATGACTTGGTCGACACGCGCATGGCGCAGAAAATTGCCCAGATCAGTGGCGTCGGCATGGTCAGCATCGCCGGTGGCCAGCGCCAGGCCGTGCGCATCAAGGTTAACCCGGAGGCCTTGGCGGCCAATGGCTTGAACCTGTCGGACGTGCGCACCTTGATCGCGGCGTCCAACGTCAACCAGCCCAAGGGTAACTTCGACGGCCCCACCCGGGTGTCGATGCTCGACGCCAACGATCAGTTGGTCTCGCCCCAGCAATACGCCGACCTGATCCTCGCCTACAACAATGGCGCGCCTTTGCGCCTTAAAGATGTGGCACAAATCGTCGATGGCGCCGAAAACGAACGCCTTGCCGCCTGGGCCAATGAAAACCAGGCTGTGCTGTTGAATATCCAGCGTCAGCCGGGCGCCAACGTGATCGAAGTGGTGGACCGCATCAAGGCGCTGCTGCCGAGCATCACCGATAACCTGCCGGCGGGTCTGGATGTGACGGTGCTCACCGACCGTACCCAGACCATCCGCGCCTCGGTTACCGATGTGCAACACGAATTGCTGATTGCTATCGCCTTGGTGGTGATGGTGACCTTTCTGTTTTTGCGCCGAGTCAGCGCCACGATTATTCCGTCCATCGCCGTACCGCTGTCGCTGGTCGGCACCTTTGGCGTGATGTACCTGGCGGGTTTCTCCATCAACAACCTGACGCTGATGGCCCTGACCATCGCCACCGGCTTTGTGGTGGATGATGCCATCGTGATGCTGGAGAACATTTCCCGTTATATCGAGGAAGGCGAGACGCCGCTGGCCGCGGCACTCAAGGGTGCCAAGCAGATTGGTTTCACCCTGATTTCCCTGACCCTGTCGCTGATCGCGGTATTGATCCCGTTGCTGTTCATGGCTGATGTGGTGGGGCGGCTGTTCCGCGAGTTCGCCATTACCCTGGCGGTGGCGATCCTGATTTCCCTGGTGGTGTCCCTGACCCTGACGCCGATGATGTGCGCACGCTTGCTCAAGCGTGAACCGAAGGAAGAAGAGCAGGGCCGATTCTATAAGGCCAGCGGTGCCTGGATCGATTGGCTGATCGAAGCCTACGGGCGTAAGTTGCAGTGGGTGCTCAAGCACCAGCCGCTGACCCTGTTGGTGGCCATCGCTACCCTGGGCCTGACCGTGGTGCTGTATCTGGTGGTGCCCAAGGGCTTTTTCCCCGTGCAGGACACCGGGGTGATCCAAGGTATTTCCGAGGCGCCGCAGTCGATTTCCTTTGCCGCCATGAGCCAGCGTCAGCAGGAATTGGCGAAGGTCATCCTGGCCGATCCTGCCGTTGAAAGCCTGTCGTCCTACATCGGTGTGGACGGCGATAACGCCACTCTTAACAGCGGGCGCTTGCTGATCAACCTCAAACCCCATGGCCAGCGCAATTTGAGCGCGGCCCAGGTGATCACGCGTTTGCAGCCGCAAATTGACAAGTTAGTGGGCATTCGCCTGTTTATGCAGCCGGTGCAAGACCTGACCATCGAAGACCGTGTCAGCCGCACCCAGTACCAGTTCAGCATGTCGTCGCCCGATGCCGAGTTGCTGGCGCTGTGGAGTGACAAGCTGGTGCACGCCCTCAGCCAATTGCCGGAACTGACCGACGTCGCCAGCGACCTGCAGGACAAAGGCTTGCAGGTGTTCCTGGTGATTGACCGCGATGCGGCTTCGCGCCTGGGCGTCAGCGTGTCGCTCATTACCGATGCGCTGTACGACGCCTTTGGTCAGCGGCAGATTTCCACTATCTATACCCAGGCCAGCCAGTACCGTGTGGTGCTGCAGGCTCAATCGGGCGAGACCCTGGGCCCGGACGCCCTGAACCAGATCCACGTGAAAACCACCAGCGGCAGTCAAGTGCGGCTGTCGAGCCTGGCCCATGTGGAACAGCGTCAGGCACAGTTGGCGATCGCGCACATCGGCCAGTTCCCGGCGGTGATGATGTCGTTCAACCTGGCCCCTGGCGTCGCTCTGGGCAAAGGCGTGGAGCTGATCAACCAGACTCAGAAAGACATCGGCATGCCGGTGGGTGTGCAAACTCAGTTCCAGGGTGCAGCGCAGGCGTTCGAAGCCTCGCTGTCGAGCACCTTGCTGCTGATCCTGGCGGCGGTGGTTACGATGTACATCGTGCTGGGCGTGCTCTATGAGAGCTATATCCATCCGATCACCATTCTCTCGACCCTGCCTTCAGCAGCGGTGGGGGCTTTGCTGGCGTTGCTGCTCAGTGGTAATGATTTGGGCATGATCGCGATCATCGGCATCATCTTGCTGATCGGTATCGTCAAGAAGAACGCGATCATGATGATCGACTTCGCCCTCGACGCCGAACGCAACCAAGGCCTTGATCCGCAGACGGCGATCTATCAGGCGGCGTTGTTACGCTTTCGGCCGATCCTGATGACCACCCTGGCCGCATTGTTCGGCGCGGTGCCGTTGATGCTGGCCACCGGTTCCGGCGCTGAACTGCGCCAGCCTTTGGGCCTGGTGATGGTCGGCGGTTTGCTGGTGAGCCAGGTGTTGACCCTGTTCACCACGCCGGTGATCTACCTGTACTTCGACCGTCTTGGCCGTCGCTGGCGCAAAGAGCCGCAAAGCCTGGAGCCGGTTGAGTCATGAACCTGTCCGGACCTTTTATTCGCCGCCCGGTAGCGACCATGCTGCTGAGCCTGGCGATCATGTTGCTTGGCGGGGTCAGCTTTAACCTGTTGCCGGTGTCGCCGTTGCCGCAGATCGATTTCCCGGTGATCGTGGTGTCGGCCAGCTTGCCCGGCGCCAGCCCCGAGGTGATGGCGTCGACCGTGGCCACGCCGTTGGAGCGCTCCTTCGGCGCGATTTCCGGCATCACTACGATGAGCAGTTCGTCGAGTCAGGGCTCCACGCGGGTGATCCTGGCGTTTGACTCTGACCGGGATATAAATGGCGCGGCGCGGGAAGTGCAGGCGGCGATCAACGCCTCGCGCAACTTGCTGCCGAGCGGCATGCGCAGCATGCCCACCTACAAGAAAATCAACCCGTCCCAGGCGCCAATCATGGTGCTGTCGCTGACTTCCGACGTGTTGCAAAAGGGCGAGCTGTACGACCTGGCCTCGACCATTCTCTCGCAAAGCTTGTCCCAGGTACCGGGTGTGGGCGAAGTGCAGATCGGCGGCAGCTCCTTGCCGGCTGTGCGTATCGAACTGGAACCCAAGGCTCTCGACCAGTACGGCGTAGCCCTGGACGATGTCCGTAACACCATTGCCAACGCCAACCAGCGTCGGCCCAAGGGCTCCCTGGAAGACAGCGAACGCAACTGGCAGATCCAGGCTAACGACCAACTGGAAAAAGCCAAGGACTACGAACCGCTGCTGATCCGTTACCAAAATGGCGCAGCCCTGCGCCTGGGCGATGTGGCGAAGATCAGCGACGGCGTGGAAGACCGCTACAACAGCGGCTTTTTCAATAACGATTCGGCGGTGCTGCTGGTGATCAACCGCCAGTCCGGCGCCAACATCATCGAGACCGTCAGGCAGATCAAGGCCCAGTTGCCGGCGTTGCAGGCGGTGCTGCCGAGCAGCGTCAAACTCAACCTGGCCATGGACCGCTCGCCGGTGATCACTGCCACCTTGCACGAAGCCGAGATGACCTTGCTGATTGCCGTCGCTCTTGTCGTGCTGGTGGTGTACCTGTTTCTGGGTAATTTCCGCGCCTCGCTGATCCCGACCCTGGCGGTGCCGGTGTCGTTGGTGGGCACCTTTGCGGTGATGTACCTGTTCGGCTTCTCGTTGAACAACTTCTCGCTGATGGCGCTGATCCTGGCCACTGGCTTGGTGGTGGACGACGCCATTGTGGTGTTGGAGAACATCTCCCGGCATATCGACGACGGCGTGCCGCCGATGAAGGCGGCGTACCTGGGGGCCAAGGAAGTCGGCTTTACCTTGCTGTCGATGAACGTGTCGCTGGTGGCGGTGTTCCTGTCGATCCTGTTTATGGGGGGGATCGTCACCAACCTGTTCCGTGAATTCTCGATCACCTTATCGGCGGCGATCATCGTCTCGCTGATCGTGTCGCTGACCTTGACTCCGATGCTCTGCGCCCGCTGGTTAAAGCCCCATGTCAAAGGCCATATGACCGGCTTGCAGCGCTGGAGTCATAAGGTCAACGAGCGCATGGTCGCGGTCTATGCCACCAGCCTGGACTGGGTGCTGCGCCATCGACGCCTGACTCTGCTCAGCCTGTTGATTACCGTGGGCGTGAACATTGCGCTGTACGTGGTGGTGCCAAAAACCTTCATGCCGCAGCAGGACACCGGCCAGTTGATCGGCTTTGTGCGTGGCGACGACGGGCTGTCTTTCGGGATCATGCAGCCGAAGATGGAGATCTTCCGCAAAGCGGTCCTCAAGGACCCGGCGGTGCTCAGCGTGGCCGGTTTTATTGGCGGTAACAACGGCACTAACAACGCGGTGATGCTGGTGCGCCTCAAGCCCATCGCCAAGCGCAAGATCTCGGCCCAGGCGGTGATCGAGCGCCTGCGCAAGGACGTTCCGCTGGTGCCGGGCGGGCGGCTGTTCCTGATGGCCGACCAGGACCTGCAATTTGGTGGCAGCCGCGACCAGACCAGTGCGCAGTATTCCTACATTCTGCAAAGCGGTGACTTGGCCGCGTTGCGCCTGTGGTACCCGAAAGTGGTTGCCGCCTTTCGCGAGTTGCCGGAGCTGACCGCCATTGATGCCCGCGAGGGGCGAGGGGCGGCGCAGGTGACGCTGGTGGTCGACCGCGACCAGGCCAAGCGGCTTGGTATCGACATGAACATGGTCACGGCGGTGCTGAACAACGCCTACAGCCAGCGGCAGATCTCGACCATCTACGACAGCCTCAACCAGTATCAGGTGGTGATGGAGGTCAATCCGAAATACGCCCAGGACCCTATCACCCTGAACCAGATGCAGGTGATCACCTCCACCGGCGCGCGGGTGCCGTTGTCGACCATTGCCCACTACGAGAACAGCCTGGCGAATGACCGCGTCAGCCATGAAGGCCAGTTCGCCTCGGAAAACATTGCCTTCGACATGTCTCCCGGCGTGACGGTGGAGCAGGGCACGGCCGCCATTGAGCGGGCGATTGCCAAGGTCGGTTTGCCCGAAGACGTGATCGCCAAGATGGCCGGCACCGCCGATGCGTTTGCGGCGACCCAGAAGGGCCAGCCGTTCATGATCCTTGGCGCGCTGGTGGCGGTGTACCTGGTGTTGGGCATTTTGTACGAAAGCTACATTCACCCGCTGACCATCCTCTCGACCTTGCCGTCTGCCGGTGTCGGTGCGTTGCTCTCGATCTACTTGCTGGGGGGTGAGTTCAGTCTGATTTCCCTGCTGGGGCTGTTCCTGCTGATCGGGGTGGTGAAGAAAAACGCGATCTTGATGATCGACCTGGCGCTGCAGCTTGAGCGTCACGACGGCATGAGCCCGCTGGAGTCGATTCGCAGCGCCTGCCTGTTGCGGCTGCGGCCGATTCTGATGACCACACTCGCCGCCATCCTCGGTGCTCTGCCGTTGCTGCTAGGCGCGGGTGACGGTGCGGAAATGCGTCAGCCCCTGGGCCTGACCATTATCGGTGGCCTGGTGTTCAGCCAAGTCCTGACCCTTTACACCACCCCGGTGGTTTACCTCTATCTCGACCGCGCCCGCCATCGCTTCAACGCCTGGCGCGGCGTGCGTACCGATGCTGCCTTGGACACTGCGCTATGACCGATTCAACGTTTGCCAAATTGGCCATGCCCCGTGGTTCCCGCGTCGTCGGCCTGTTGCTGTGTGGGGCATTGCTCAGCGCCTGCGCCATCGGCCCCGATTACAAGCGCCCGCAAGTCACCGAGCCCGCACAATTCAAGGAAGCCCAGGGCTGGCGCCCGGCTACGCCGAGCGATTCCCTGGCCCGCGGCGCCTGGTGGGAGTTGTATGGTGATCGCCAGCTCAATGACCTGGTGGTGCGCCTGAATAACTCAAACCAGACCGTGGCCCAGGCTGAAGCGCGCTTTCGCCAGGCCCAGGCCCAGGTGCGCAGCGCCCGAGGTGCGTTTTTCCCAACGGTGGACTTGAGTGCCGGGAAAACCCGCGCCAGCCAAGGTACCGGCAGCAGCAGTGCCAGCCTCAGCAGCTCCAGCAGCGGTATTCGCGACACGCTCAACACGCAGTTGGGCGTGAGTTGGGAGGCGGATGTGTGGGGCAAATTGCGCCGTGGCCTTGAAGCCAATGAGGCTACGGCCGACGCCAGCTCGGCGGACCTGGCGGCGATGCGCTTGAGCCAGCAATCGGAACTGGTGCAGGACTACCTGCAGCTGCGCGTCATGGATGAACAGACCCGCTTGTTGCAAGCCACGCTGGACACTTACCAGCGCTCGCTGCAAATGACTGAAAACCAATACCGCGCGGGCGTTTCCGACAAAGCAGCGATCGCCCAGGCACAAACCCAGCTCAAGACCACCCAGGCCAGCCTGATCGACCTGATCTGGCAGCGTGCCCAGTTGGAGAATGCGATTGCCGTATTGATCGGCGAGGCGCCAGCCAATTTCAATCTGGCTGTGAGCAAGGACATTCCCGCACTGCCGCAAATTCCGGTGAGCGTACCGTCGCAGCTGCTTGAGCGTCGACCGGATATTGCTTCGGCCGAACGTTCGGTGATTGCGGCCAACGCCAATATTGGCGTGGCCAAGGCGGCCTACTACCCGGATTTGACCCTGAGCCTGGCGGGCGGTTATTCCAGTAGCACTTACGCCAATTGGATCAGCTTGCCGAACCGCTTCTGGTCGGTTGGGCCCAAGGTGGCGATGACGTTGTTCGACGGAGGTCAGCGTTCGGCAGAGGTTGATCGTACCGTGGCCACCTATGACGAGACCGTGGCCAAGTATCGCCAGACTGTGCTGGATGGGTTCCGTGAAGTGGAAAACTACATGGTGCAGTTGAAGGTGCTGGAGGATGAGGCGGTGGTCAGCAATGAAGCGCTGGATGCGGCGCGCGAGTCGTTGCGGTTGACGCAGAACCAATATAAAGCTGGGTTGATTGCTTATCTGGATGTGGTGACTGTGCAGGCCACGGCGCTGAGTAATGAGCGTACGGTGTTGACCTTGTTGCAGACGCGGTTGGTGGCGAGTGTGCAACTGATTGCGGCGTTGGGTGGGGGGTGGGATGGGCACCTGGAGGTTAAGGAGTAGTTTTTGGTTGGGGGTATATCCGTTGCTGCGGTAACGACTACTTATGGTTTCGCCCTTACGGCGACTCACTTTGGAAAAGCCGGAATGCCGGCCCAGCCCAAAGTAAGCAAAAGGCTCTTGCCCCACCACTCGGCACCTCGCCTAGGCTCGGTGTGCCCGCACTCCG
Source organism: Pseudomonas costantinii (assembly GCF_001870435.1). Taxonomy (GTDB): domain Bacteria; phylum Pseudomonadota; class Gammaproteobacteria; order Pseudomonadales; family Pseudomonadaceae; genus Aquipseudomonas; species Aquipseudomonas costantinii. Next base: position 12,745 of record NZ_MDDR01000031.1, read on the forward strand.
GCTTGAATCCGTGGGCCGCCGTGATGGGCCATCCCTGGCCCATCGCGGCTAACCCGGCGTCCTGCCGGGTTACCCACGGATTCAAGCCTGCGTGCGGCCAGCGTGGTTAATGGGGCGCCTGAGATCAAGATCACAAGCAGATCAAAAGCAGAGCACGGCGGCCTGAAAGCCGACCTGAGTGGTGTGGATCAAGAGCCAGATCAGAAGCAGGGCAGATTGCAGTCTCCCTGATGTATGGAGCTCCCACATTATTCGACCGCTTTTGATCTACACCACTCAGGTCGGCTTTCAGGCCGCCGTGCTTTTGCTTTTGATTTTGATCTTAGGCGCCCCGTTAAACCACGCTGGCCGCAAGTAGGCACGGTGGAGCGGGTAAACCGGCAAGGATGCCGGTTTAGCCGCGCTGGGCCAGGGATGGCCCATCGC
>NZ_MDDR01000032.1 GCF_001870435.1 Pseudomonas costantinii
GGAATTTAATCTTGACGATGACCTACTCTCACATGGGGAAACCCCACACTACCATCGGCGATGCATCGTTTCACTACTGAGTTCGGGATGGGATCAGGTGGTTCCAATGCTCTATGGTCGTCAAGAAATTCGGGTACTGAGTCGTGACAAGAATGCCTCGCTTCAGCAAATTGGGTATGTGACAGCTTTCGGTGTTTTGTGAGATTCGAACTTTCGGTTCTATCGTCTTCACACACCGCAATCTGCTGCTCTGTATTAAAGAGCCGACGCAAATTGCTTGGGTGTTATATGGTCAAGCCTCACGGGCAATTAGTATTGGTTAGCTCAACGCCTCACAGCGCTTACACACCCAACCTATCAACGTCGTAGTCTTCGACGGCCCTTCAGGGAACTCAAGGTTCCAGTGAGATCTCATCTTGAGGCTAGTTTCCCGCTTAGATGCTTTCAGCGGTTATCTATTCCGAACATAGCTACCCGGCAATGCCACTGGCGTGACAACCGGAACACCAGAGGTTCGTCCACTCCGGTCCTCTCGTACTAGGAGCAGCCCCTCTCAAATCTCAAACGTCCACGGCAGATAGGGACCGAACTGTCTCACGACGTTCTAAACCCAGCTCGCGTACCACTTTAAATGGCGAACAGCCATACCCTTGGGACCGGCTTCAGCCCCAGGATGTGATGAGCCGACATCGAGGTGCCAAACACCGCCGTCGATATGAACTCTTGGGCGGTATCAGCCTGTTATCCCCGGAGTACCTTTTATCCGTTGAGCGATGGCCCTTCCATACAGAACCACCGGATCACTAAGACCTACTTTCGTACCTGCTCGACGTGTCTGTCTCGCAGTCAAGCGCGCTTTTGCCTTTATACTCTACGACCGATTTCCGACCGGTCTGAGCGCACCTTCGTACTCCTCCGTTACTCTTTAGGAGGAGACCGCCCCAGTCAAACTACCCACCATACACTGTCCTCGATCCGGATAACGGACCTGAGTTAGAACCTCAAAGTTGCCAGGGTGGTATTTCAAGGTTGGCTCCACGCAGACTGGCGTCCACGCTTCAAAGCCTCCCACCTATCCTACACAAGCAAATTCAAAGTCCAGTGCAAAGCTATAGTAAAGGTTCACGGGGTCTTTCCGTCTAGCCGCGGATACACTGCATCTTCACAGCGATTTCAATTTCACTGAGTCTCGGGTGGAGACAGCGCCGCCATCGTTACGCCATTCGTGCAGGTCGGAACTTACCCGACAAGGAATTTCGCTACCTTAGGACCGTTATAGTTACGGCCGCCGTTTACCGGGGCTTCGATCAAGAGCTTCGCGTTAGCTAACCCCATCAATTAACCTTCCGGCACCGGGCAGGCGTCACACCCTATACGTCCACTTTCGTGTTTGCAGAGTGCTGTGTTTTTAATAAACAGTCGCAGCGGCCTGGTATCTTCGACCGGCATGAGCTTACGGAGCAAGTCCTTCACCCTCACCGGCGCACCTTCTCCCGAAGTTACGGTGCCATTTTGCCTAGTTCCTTCACCCGAGTTCTCTCAAGCGCCTTGGTATTCTCTACCCAACCACCTGTGTCGGTTTGGGGTACGGTTCCTGGTTACCTGAAGCTTAGAAGCTTTTCTTGGAAGCATGGCATCAACCACTTCGCTAACTAAAAGTTAGCTCGTCATCAGCTCTCGGCCTTAGAATCCCGGATTTACCTAAGATTCCAGCCTACCACCTTAAACTTGGACAACCAACGCCAAGCTGGCCTAGCCTTCTCCGTCCCTCCATCGCAATAACCAGAAGTACAGGAATATTAACCTGTTTTCCATCGACTACGCTTTTCAGCCTCGCCTTAGGGACCGACTAACCCTGCGTCGATTAACGTTGCGCAGGAAACCTTGGTCTTTCGGCGTGGGTGTTTTTCACACCCATTGTCGTTACTCATGTCAGCATTCGCACTTCTGATACCTCCAGCAAGCTTCTCAACTCACCTTCACAGGCTTACAGAACGCTCCTCTACCGCATCACTTACGTGATACCCGTAGCTTCGGTGTATGGTTTGAGCCCCGTTACATCTTCCGCGCAGGCCGACTCGACTAGTGAGCTATTACGCTTTCTTTAAAGGGTGGCTGCTTCTAAGCCAACCTCCTAGCTGTCTAAGCCTTCCCACATCGTTTCCCACTTAACCATAACTTTGGGACCTTAGCTGACGGTCTGGGTTGTTTCCCTTTTCACGACGGACGTTAGCACCCGCCGTGTGTCTCCCATGCTCGGCACTTGTAGGTATTCGGAGTTTGCATCGGTTTGGTAAGTCGGGATGACCCCCTAGCCGAAACAGTGCTCTACCCCCTACAGTGATACATGAGGCGCTACCTAAATAGCTTTCGAGGAGAACCAGCTATCTCCGAGCTTGATTAGCCTTTCACTCCGATCCACAGGTCATCCGCTAACTTTTCAACGGTAGTCGGTTCGGTCCTCCAGTTAGTGTTACCCAACCTTCAACCTGCCCATGGATAGATCGCCCGGTTTCGGGTCTATTCCCAGCGACTAGACGCCCTATTAAGACTCGCTTTCGCTACGCCTCCCCTATTCGGTTAAGCTCGCCACTGAAAATAAGTCGCTGACCCATTATACAAAAGGTACGCAGTCACCCAACAAAGTGGGCTCCCACTGCTTGTACGCATACGGTTTCAGGATCTATTTCACTCCCCTCTCCGGGGTTCTTTTCGCCTTTCCCTCACGGTACTAGTTCACTATCGGTCAGTCAGTAGTATTTAGCCTTGGAGGATGGTCCCCCCATATTCAGACAAAGTTTCTCGTGCTCCGTCCTACTCGATTTCATGACTAAGAGATTTTCGCGTACAGGGCTATCACCCACTATGGCCGCACTTTCCAGAGCGTTCCGCTAATCTCAAAGCCACTTAAGGGCTAGTCCCCGTTCGCTCGCCACTACTAAGGGAATCTCGGTTGATTTCTTTTCCTCAGGGTACTTAGATGTTTCAGTTCCCCTGGTTCGCCTCTTACGCCTATGTATTCAGCGTAAGATAACCATCTTATGATGGCTGGGTTCCCCCATTCAGACATCTCCGGATCAAAGTCTGTTTGCCGACTCCCCGAAGCTTTTCGCAGGCTACCACGTCTTTCATCGCCTCTGACTGCCAAGGCATCCACCGTATGCGCTTCTTCACTTGACCATATAACCCCAAGCAATCTGGTTATACTGTGAAGACAACATTCGCCGAAAATTCGATAATACTCAAAACTGAGTAACTCACAAATTTTACCTTAGCCTGATCCGTTACCAGTGAAAGTAACGTTCAGTCTATCTTTCTATCACATACCCAAATTTTTAAAGAACGATCTAATCAAAGACTAGAAATCAACATTCACCATCAACCTGATGGAATGCTCATTTCTAAGCTTTCATAACGTAGAAGCAGTAGTGGTGGAGCCAAACGGGATCGAACCGTTGACCTCCTGCGTGCAAGGCAGGCGCTCTCCCAGCTGAGCTATGGCCCCGTATTTCTACAGGCGTTTCCCACACAAAATTGGTGGGTCTGGGCAGATTCGAACTGCCGACCTCACCCTTATCAGGGGTGCGCTCTAACCAACTGAGCTACAGACCCAATTTCGGGCTGCTTCTTATCGTCTTCTTCAATGAATCAAGCAATTCGTGTGGGAACTTATGGAGCAGCTGATGTCGTCGATTAAGGAGGTGATCCAGCCGCAGGTTCCCCTACGGCTACCTTGTTACGACTTCACCCCAGTCATGAATCACACCGTGGTAACCGTCCTCCCGAAGGTTAGACTAGCTACTTCTGGTGCAACCCACTCCCATGGTGTGACGGGCGGTGTGTACAAGGCCCGGGAACGTATTCACCGCGACATTCTGATTCGCGATTACTAGCGATTCCGACTTCACGCAGTCGAGTTGCAGACTGCGATCCGGACTACGATCGGTTTTATGGGATTAGCTCCACCTCGCGGTTTGGCAACCCTCTGTACCGACCATTGTAGCACGTGTGTAGCCCAGGCCGTAAGGGCCATGATGACTTGACGTCATCCCCACCTTCCTCCGGTTTGTCACCGGCAGTCTCCTTAGAGTGCCCACCATTACGTGCTGGTAACTAAGGACAAGGGTTGCGCTCGTTACGGGACTTAACCCAACATCTCACGACACGAGCTGACGACAGCCATGCAGCACCTGTCTCAATGTTCCCGAAGGCACCAATCTATCTCTAGAAAGTTCATTGGATGTCAAGGCCTGGTAAGGTTCTTCGCGTTGCTTCGAATTAAACCACATGCTCCACCGCTTGTGCGGGCCCCCGTCAATTCATTTGAGTTTTAACCTTGCGGCCGTACTCCCCAGGCGGTCAACTTAATGCGTTAGCTGCGCCACTAAAAGCTCAAGGCTTCCAACGGCTAGTTGACATCGTTTACGGCGTGGACTACCAGGGTATCTAATCCTGTTTGCTCCCCACGCTTTCGCACCTCAGTGTCAGTATTAGTCCAGGTGGTCGCCTTCGCCACTGGTGTTCCTTCCTATATCTACGCATTTCACCGCTACACAGGAAATTCCACCACCCTCTACCATACTCTAGTCAGTCAGTTTTGAATGCAGTTCCCAGGTTGAGCCCGGGGATTTCACATCCAACTTAACAAACCACCTACGCGCGCTTTACGCCCAGTAATTCCGATTAACGCTTGCACCCTCTGTATTACCGCGGCTGCTGGCACAGAGTTAGCCGGTGCTTATTCTGTCGGTAACGTCAAAACAGTTACGTATTAGGCAACTGCCCTTCCTCCCAACTTAAAGTGCTTTACAATCCGAAGACCTTCTTCACACACGCGGCATGGCTGGATCAGGCTTTCGCCCATTGTCCAATATTCCCCACTGCTGCCTCCCGTAGGAGTCTGGACCGTGTCTCAGTTCCAGTGTGACTGATCATCCTCTCAGACCAGTTACGGATCGTCGCCTTGGTGAGCCATTACCTCACCAACTAGCTAATCCGACCTAGGCTCATCTGATAGCGCAAGGCCCGAAGGTCCCCTGCTTTCTCCCGTAGGACGTATGCGGTATTAGCGTCCGTTTCCGAACGTTATCCCCCACTACCAGGCAGATTCCTAGGCATTACTCACCCGTCCGCCGCTCTCAAGAGAAGCAAGCTTCTCTCTACCGCTCGACTTGCATGTGTTAGGCCTGCCGCCAGCGTTCAATCTGAGCCATGATCAAACTCTTCAGTTCAAACATCTTTGGGTTTTTAAGAAACCCTAAACTTGGCTCAGCAATCGTTGGTTACATCTTTGATTTCTCGCGGAGTAACTTGTGATGCTGATAATCTTGTTGACTATCAGTCTGACTCCACAAGCACCCACACGAATTGCTTGATTCAGTTGTTAAAGAGCGGTTGGTTAAGATCTTTCGTCTCAACCGAGGCGCGCATTCTACAGCAGCCTCATTTGCTGTCAAGTGATTATTTTCAGAAGCTTTCGAAGATTTCTTCAACAACTTCAACCACTTGCGCTTCCGATCTCTCGTTAGCGGGAGGCGAATTCTACAGCGTTACACGCTGCTGTCAACACCTCTTTTTCTCCGCTTTCGACCGAGAGGATCGAAACGTTAATAGAGCCAAACTACACTGCCCTACCAACTCCTTCTGGGCTTCGATGAACTGAAGCAACTCGCTATCGAAACCTACATAACTCTTTGTTTACCAAGGAATTTTCCGTTTCGACTGCGCCGGAAGTGGGGCGAATTATAGACAGATATAAATCGCCGTCAACACTTAATTTGAATTTTCTATCAAGCCACCTGAAGTCTCCTGAATCCGCCCTCTATATAGAGTCACACAGTGATAACTGAGCAATATATTGCTCAAGACTCAACAGTTAAGCATCATAGCTCTTTCCGCTTCTCTACTATGACTTCGGACGAACACCCCCAATGACCACCCCACCCCGCAGCCTGGCTTCCGTGCTATTCCCTGTCGGCCTGCTGCTGATCGCCATGGCTTCCATTCAATCCGGCGCCTCGCTGGCTAAAAGCATGTTCCCTGTCGTCGGCGCGCAAGGCACCACCACCCTGCGCCTGCTTTTCGCCAGCGTAATAATGCTGCTTCTATTACGTCCATGGCGCGCAAAGCTGACGGCCAAGTCCCTACGCACCGTTATCATCTACGGGATGGCACTGGGCGGCATGAACTTCCTCTTCTATATGTCATTGCGCACCGTGCCTTTAGGCATTGCAGTGGCCCTCGAATTCACAGGCCCACTCGCCGTCGCCATCTACGCCTCACGGCGAGCGGTAGACTTTCTGTGGATTGCTCTTGCGATCGCTGGCCTCCTCTTGTTGATCCCAATGGGGGAAGCCAGCAGCGGCATCGACTTGACCGGCGCCGCCTACGCACTAGGGGCAGGTATCTGCTGGGCACTCTATATCCTGTTTGGCCAAAAGGCCGGCAACGACAATGGCGTCCAAACCGCCGCCCTCGGCGTAATGATCGCCGCATTGTTCGTAGCACCTATCGGCATCGTCCATGCCGGCGCAGCATTGCTGACCCCCACACTGATCCCCGTCGCCATTGGTGTCGCCGTTCTATCCACAGCCTTACCCTATACGTTGGAAATGGTCGCACTCACTCGCCTTCCTGCTCGCACCTTCGGCACCCTGATGAGCATCGAACCCGCATTTGGCGCACTCTCCGGTCTGTTCTTCCTGCAAGAACACTTGTCCCTTGCACAATGGCTGGCCATCACCTGCATTATTCTGGCCTCCGTAGGCGCCACTCTGACGATGCGCAACGAATCCAAACCGCTAGTGCCAGCCGATTGATCGTCTTTACAGGTAGCTCTGGTATTTGCCGCCCATTTAGGCCATGTTTAGGCCGTAAGCTGATGTCATTCATGGAGAATTTCGACAAGGACAGCACGAACGCCAGAATCGAGAGCGAGTAGAGCCAGCATCGGGCCTTTTTGCGAAGCGGCTATTAAGGATAGGAATGAAACGAATTTTGATACTGTTAATGGTCGTAGGCATTGCCGGTTGTGCCGCGACCACCAAGACAGAAGTGAAACGGGGCAAAAAAGGGCTGCATATCAACTGTTCCGGCCTGTCTTCCTCCTGGGACCAGTGCTACACCAGTGCAACCAATTCATGCGGCGCCAAGGGCTACCGGGTTATCGCCAAGTCCGGCGACAATTCCGAGGAGCCTGGAGACTACCCCTTCGGTATCAACCCTGCCGGCTACACCAGCCGCAGCATGATCGTGATCTGTAAATAACGGCCAGAGCAGTTCTCTTCCGACTGCTCCACACCGACGTCCACATTAAATTCCTGATACTGGCCGGGCCATTCGCGACGCTGCAGCTAGACTCCTGCTCGACATTCGAGCCAATGGAGTTCCCATGACACACAACAAGAAAATCGTATTGGTAGTGGGTGCCGGTGATGCAACCGGCGGCGCCATTGCCAAGCGCTTCGCCCGCGAAGGTTACGTGGCCTGTGTCACCCGTCGCAGTGCCGATAAGTTGCAGCCCTTGGTAGACAGCATCGAATCGGCGGGAGGCGAGGCCCATGGTTTCGCCTGTGATGCACGTAAAGAAGAAGACGTCATCGCGCTGATCGAACAGATCGAAACCGAACTGGGGCCCATTGAAGCCTTCATTTTTAACATCGGCGCCAATGTGCCCTGCAGTATTCTCGAAGAAACCGCGCGCAAATACTTCAAGATCTGGGAGATGGCCTGTTTCTCGGGTTTCTTGAACGCTCGCGAAGTGGCTAAACGCATGGTGACACGCAACCGAGGCACCATCCTGTTCACCGGCGCAACTGCAGGCTTACGCGGAGCAGCAGGTTTTGCCGCGTTCGCCGGCGCCAAGCACGGCATCCGAGCGCTCGCGCAAAGCATGGCGCGAGAATTGGGGCCCAGGAATATCCACGTCGCCCATGTGGTGGTCGACGGCGCTATCGACACTGACTTCATTCGCGACAATTTCCCGCAAAAATACGCCCTGAAAGATCAGGACGGCATACTCAACCCCGAACACATTGCCGACAACTATTGGTACCTGCACAGCCAACCACGCGACGCCTGGACCTTCGAACTGGACCTGCGCCCCTGGAATGAACCCTGGTAAGCACGCCCCATAACAATAAGCAGCGAGTATCGACCATGAGTAAAACCCTGGAATTCTTCTTCGACCTCGGCAGCCCCGCCACGTACCTGGCCTACACCCAACTACCTGCCCTGTGCGCCGAAACCGGCACACAGTTGGTGTATCAGCCGATGCTATTGGGCGGCGTGTTCAAAGCCACCGGCAATGCCTCCCCGATCACCGTCCCGGCCAAAGGTCGCTACATGTTTGATGATCTGGCGCGATACGCCCAGCGCTACAAGGTGGCGCTTAAGTTCAACCCGCACTTCCCGATCAATACCTTGGTGCTGATGCGTGCAGTTACCGGCATCCAAATGCGCCAGCCCGAACGCTTCCACGCCTTTATCGACTGCCTGTTCCGCGCCCTTTGGGTGGAAGGCCGTCATCTGGGTGATCCTGCCGTGGTGGCAACCGTGCTTGCCGAGCATGGTTTTGATGCGCAGGAAGTGTTGGAACTGGCCAACGATGAAGCCGTTAAGGCCGCTCTAAAGGACAAAACCGAACAGGCAATTCAACGCGGCGTGTTCGGTGCGCCCAGCATGTTTGTAGGCGATCAGTTGTTCTTCGGTCAGGACCGTCTGGAATTTGTGCGCGAAGCCCTCAGCTAGTCGTCGATTGTCAACAGCCCTTGAGCACCGCTTGCGAGCAGATCGCAAGCGGTGCTTGTTGGGTCCCAATCAAATAGCCGCCGTACGCACCTGCAACCACTCCAATGCAGCACCACTGAGCAACGGGCTCAAGCGTTCCCGCACTTCGGCGTGGTAACCGTTAAACCACTCTCGCTCGTCCGTCGTCAGCAACGACGGTTCCAGGCAACGGGTGTCGATCGGGCACAAGGTCAGGGTTTCAAACTTGAGGAACTCGCCAAACTCGGTTTTGCCCGCTTCACGGTTCAACACCAGGTTTTCGATACGCACCCCCCAACGGCCCGGGCGATAAGTACCCGGCTCAATCGAGGTGATCATGCCTGGCTGCATTGCGGTTTGCGGCGCAGTGGCGGCTTGATAAGCGATCACTTGCGGGCCTTCATGCACATTCAGGAAATAACCTACGCCGTGACCGGTGCCGTGGCCGTAGTCCACGCCTTCCGCCCAGATCGGCGCACGCGCAATCGAATCCAGCAGCGGTGACAGAATGCCTTTGGGGAAGTGTGCACGAGACAGGGCAATCACGCCCTTGAGCACGCGCGTGCAGTCACGCTTTTGCTCCTCACTCGGCGTACCGATAGGCACCATCCGCGTGATATCTGTGGTGCCGCCCAAGTACTGGCCGCCTGAGTCGATCAGCAGCAAGCCATCGCCTTCGATCAGCGCGTGCTCTTCTTCGGTAGCGTGGTAATGCGGCATCGCACCATTGGCGTTGAACGCAGCAATGGTGTTGAAACTCAGCGACACATAATCCGGGCGACGGGTGCGTGCAGCGGTCAGGTGCTCGTCGATGGTCAGCTCCGTGATGCGTTCACGGCCCAATGCACTCTCCAGCCAGGCGAAGAACTCACACAAGGCCGCACCGTCCTGCTCCATGGCTTGGCGGATATGCTCGGCGTCTGCCAGGCTCTTGCGCGATTTTGCGAGTGTGGTCGGGTTCAGCCCTTCGATTAGCTTGACGCCGGCATCAAGGTTTTCCAGCAAGCCGGCCGTCACACGCGCCGGATCGACCTGCAAGCTGGCGCCCGACGGCACTGCACGCAGTGCACCCGCCACTTCGCTGTAGTCACGCAAGATCAGCCCATCTTGCTCAAGCACCGCACGCAGTTCGGCATCGACTTTGCTCAGGGCCACAAACAACGTGGCTTGCTGCTGGTTGATCAAGGCAAAGGACACAAACACCGGGTTAAACGAAACGTCACCGCCGCGCAGGTTGAACAGCCAGGCGATGTCATCCAGGGTGGCGATGAAGTGCCAGTCGGCGCCCTTCTCTTTCAAGCTGGCGCGCAATGCGGCAAGTTTCTCGCCACGGCTGACAGTGGCTTGCGGTGGCAGATGTTGGTAGATCGGCTGGTTTGGCAAGGTCGGACGGTCTTGCCAGACTTCATTCAGCAGGTCGATATCGGTACGCAAGCGCGCGCCGCGCTCTGCCAGCTTGCCGCCCAGGGTACGCGCCGACGCTACAGCCATAACCGCGCCGTCTACCGCCACCACACCACCTTCCGGGGTTTGCTCGGCCAGCCACTCCAGCGGGCCGGGTTGGCCTGGCTGCAACTTCACTAACTCAATACCACTGCCCTTGAGTTCCTTGGTCGCCTGTTCCCAGTAACGGCTATCTGCCCAGACACCCGCGAAGTCCGGGGTGACAATCAGCGTCCCCACCGACCCATGAAACCCCGACAACCATTGCCGCCCCTGCCAGTAACCCGGCAAGTACTCGGACAAGTGCGGGTCGGCCGATGGCACCAACAAGGCGTGGATGCCCTCGCGGCGCATCAGTTCGCGGGTATGTGCCAGGCGCTGGGGAACCGTTCCATGGGTCAAAGGCTGTGTACTCATTGTGTCTCCTGCTAACCACTAATAATTGTTGTGTGTTGCGAGAAAAATCAGACCGCCCAGAACGCCGGTGCGCTGGCCAGAGCGGCTTTGATCAGTTGCACGGCCTGATCGATATCCTGCTCGGTGGTAAACCGGCCCAAGCTCAGGCGAATGGTACGACCGGCGCTGCGAGCATCATGGCCCAGAGCCAGAAGCACGTGGGACGGGGCGTTGCTTGCCGAGTTACAGGCAGAGGTCGCGGAAAAGGCGATACCCGCGCTCAATGCAGCGGAATTGAATTCGCCTTCGTTGAACGTGAGGCTGAGCGTGTGGGGAATACGTTGCGTGAGGCTGCCATTGAGGCGCACACCGGCGATCGTCTCCAACTGATCCAGCAAGCGTTGACGCAACGCCACGATCACCGCCTTCTCTTCGGCAAACGACTGCGCCGCCAAAGCGAACGCCGTGCCCATCCCCGCAATCTGGTGAGTCGCCAGCGTGCCGGAGCGCAACCCGCCCTCGTGCCCACCGCCGTGAATCTGCGCCAACACCTTCTGCTGCGCCCGAGGCCCGACGTACAACGCGCCGATACCCTTTGGGCCATAGAGTTTGTGGGCGGAAAATGACATCAAATCCACCGGCCACTCAGCCAGGTTGATGGCCACCTTGCCCGCCCCTTGCGCCGCGTCCACATGCAACAACGCGCCATGTTTACGCACTTTTGCGCCGATGGCCGGGATGTCGTTGAGGGTGCCCAGTTCGTTGTTCACCAGCATCAACGACACCAGAAAAGTGTCCTCACGCAACGCCTCGCTCACAGCCTCGGCGCTGATCAGCCCTTCGGCATCCGGCACCAGGTAGGTCACGGCCACCCCGGCTTCCTGCAACTGCCGCGCGGTGTCCAACGTGGCCTTGTGCTCGATCTGACTGGTGATGATATGCCCACCCGCCAAGCCGCGAGCCTGGGCCACACCTTTGATCGCAAGATTGTTGGACTCAGTGGCTCCGGAGGTCCAGACGATCTGCTCGGGCTGGGCGCCCACCAACTCGGCCACCTGGCGACGTGCCTGCTCAACCGTTTGCCGGGCCGCCTGGCCGAACGCATGGGAACTGGACGCAGGGTTACCGAAATTGGCATTGAAGCCCAAACACTCAACCATCACCTGAATGACCCGCTCATCCACCGGCGTGGTGGCGGCGTAGTCGAAATACAACGGACGTTTATTCATGACGTTAAAGACTCGCAGAGCGTGTTCCCGAGAGCAACGTCTCAGGGGCATCGACCGGAACAGAGGTCGTCAGGTTTAACCAATCGAATGCCATTAAAGAAGGACCACTTTATGTAAATGTGCGTAGGAACGCTCCTGAAATTCAGCTTAACAGGCTGAAGTAGCCCCATGGCAAACAAAAAGCCCGAGGTTCCTTGTGGGAAACCTCGGGCTTTTTGCCATAGAACGCGGGCTCAACTGGGACGACCATGCAGGGCCACACTGCGTTCGGCGTTCATTTCGCCCTGGCGATCAAAGCCGAAGGGTTTCTGTGGCTGGCCGGTCAGCGCGGCGCGCTGCTGCTGATATTCATCAAACGACAAGCCACGACGGCTCAATGCTTCCAGGGCCAGTTGTTTGGTTTCTTCGGCGGTGTAGGGGCGTAATTCAGGTGAAGGATGAGTCGCACAACCGGCGAGAACGGAGCTGACAACTAACAAGGAAACAGCGAGAAAACGGTTCATGGCGAGGGCCCTGCGAAGGATGTTTTAAGTCAATGAACACAGGCTACTCCCGCCCCTGCACAGTGAAAAATCACCACTCGTGATAGTTGCTATCAACCGTTCAGACACCTTCGATAGCGCCCGTTAATATTCACTTATGATCTATTAATATGGAAATACGTTCATTTACGGAATAAAAGTAACCCTCTATAAATGCCTCTGCACCGAGTCGCCACTGTTCGCCACGCAACTGTTGCCTAGGCAACAGTCATTCAACAAAACATCAGGCAGACAACAGCTTCATGTTTCAGCAGTGAACCCGCAACCCCGCCAATCAAGGCTTGTAGCCGTTGGTACAGCTCTTGCTCAAGCCGTTTCACTTCTCCTGCTATGAACCACTGTTGAAAAAGGAACTGCTCATGACCCGTCCCCTGAATGTCGTTGCCCTCTCCGGCGGAACCTGGCGCCCGTCCCGTACCCTGGTGCTGACCCAAGCGGTGCTGGCCGAACTGGCCACCTTGCTGCCGATCCAGGCCACCCTGATCGAACTCGGCGACATTGCCCGCCCCCTGGGCGGCGCGCTGTCGCGTGATGAACTACCGGCTGAGGTCGAGGCGCAACTGTTGGCCATCGAACAAGCCGACCTGCTGATTGTCGCCGCACCGGTTTATCGCGGTTCATACCCTGGCCTGCTCAAGCACCTGTTCGATCTGGTCGGCCTCAACGCGCTGATCAACACGCCCGTATTGCTCGCAGCCACTGGCGGCAGCGAACGCCACGCACTGGTACTCGATCACCAGCTAAGACCGTTATTCAGCTTCTTCCAGGCATTGACCTTGCCGATCGGCGTGTACGCCACCGAAGCCGACTTCACCGACTACCAAATAACCAGCGAATTATTAAAAGCCCGTATTCAACTGGCCGCAGAACGTGCAGCGCCTTTGTTCACTGCGCACTCCCCCTCTCTGCTGAAAATCGCTTAAGGATTTGTCATGGATGTTTTCTGGTTTCTGCCGACTCATGGCGACGGTCATTACCTGGGCACCACTCAAGGCGCTCGGCCGGTCACCCTCAATTATCTGAAGCAAGTCGCCCAAGCGGCTGACAGTCTGGGTTACCACGGCGTGCTGATTCCTACCGGACGCTCGTGCGAAGACTCCTGGGTGATCGCCTCGGCGCTGGTGCCGCTGACGGAACGCCTGCGCTATCTGGTGGCAATCCGTCCGGGCATCATCTCGCCCACCGTCTCCGCGCGCATGGCGGCCACCCTGGATCGCCTGTCCAATGGCCGTTTGCTGATCAACGTGGTGACCGGCGGCGACCCCGACGAAAACCGTGGCGACGGCAGCTTCCTTGACCACAGCGAACGCTACGAAGTCTCCGACGAATTCCTCAGAATCTGGCGTCGCGTGTTGCAGGGCGAATCGGTGGATTTCGAAGGCAAGCACTTACGCGTACAGAACGCCAAGGCACTTTACCCACCGGTGCAGAAGCCTTATCCACCGTTGTACTTCGGCGGTTCTTCCGACGCCGCCCACGACCTCGCCGCCGAACAGGTAGACGTGTACCTGACCTGGGGCGAGCCACCCGCCGCCGTCGCGGAAAAACTCGCGGACGTGCGTGAGCGGGCTGCGCGCCACGGCCGTACCGTGAAGTTCGGCATTCGTCTGCATGTGATCGTGCGCGAGACCGAAGAAGACGCCTGGAAAGCCGCCGACAAACTGATCGAGCACATCAGCGACGAAACGATCGCCGCCGCGCAAAAATCCTTCTCGCGTTTTGACTCCGAAGGCCAGCGCCGCATGGCCGCCTTGCACGATGGGCGCCGCGACAACCTAGAAATCGCCCCCAACCTGTGGGCCGGTGTCGGCCTGGTGCGTGGCGGAGCCGGTACGGCGCTGGTGGGCAACCCGCAGCAAGTGGCCGAGCGCATCAAGGAATACGCCGACCTGGGTATCGAGAGCTTCATCTTCTCCGGCTATCCGCATCTGGAAGAGGCCTATCGCTTCGCCGAGCTGGTGTTCCCGCTGCTGCCGGAACCCTACGCGAGCCTCGCCGGACGTGGCATCACCAACCTCACTGGCCCGTTTGGCGAAATGATTGCCAACGATGTACTGCCAGCCAAGGCCTGATCGGCAGACCAGCAGGGACGGCCTCGCCCGTTCCTGCCTATAAAGAGGAAACCCCGTGACAGCCAAACCCCACAGCGCCCTGCCATCGCCTCTGCAGACTGCCAAATTACTCGCCGCCGAATTCGCCCTGACTGCCGTCGAACGCGACGAGCGCGGCGGAACGCCCAAAACCGAACGTGACGCCCTACGACAAAGCGGCCTGCTGGCCCTGAGCATTCCCACCCAATACGGCGGCCTCGGCGCGCGTTGGAGCGAAACCCTGGGCATCGTGCGTGAATTTGCCAAGGTCGACAGTTCCATCGCCCATGTCTTCGGCTTCCACCACCTGATGCTCGCCACCGTGCGTCTGTTTTCGCGCCCGGACCAATGGCAACCCTGGTTCGAACAAACCGCGCGCAAGAACTGGTTTTGGGGTAACGCGCTCAACCCGCTGGACACGCGCACGGTGGTCAAGGACTTCGGCGGCTGGCGCGAGTTCTCCGGCAAAAAAAGCTTCTGCTCCGGCGCCAGCGATTCGGAAATGCTCATTGCCTCGGCAGTCGATGAAAGCGCCGGCGGCAAGCTGCTGATCGCCGCAATCCCCAGCGGGCGCAGCGGCATTACCTTGCACAACGATTGGAACAATATAGGCCAGCGCCAGACCGACAGCGGCAGCGCCAGCTTCGAGCGGGTGCGCGTCGAGGAGTCGGAATTGTTGCTCGACCCAGGCCCGCTGAGCACGCCTTTCGCCTGTCTACGCCCGCTGATCGCCCAGTTGACCTTCACCCATATGTTCCTCGGCATTGCCGAAGGCGCCTTTGAAGAAGCGCGCAACTACACCCTCACCGAAACCCGCTCATGGCACAAATCCAGCGCCAACGACGTGCGTCAGGACCCTTACGTGCTCCACCACTACGGCGAGTTCTGGGTTGCTTTGGAAGGCGTGCGCTTGCTGGTAGAACACGCAGCCGATCTGCTCGACCAGGCATGGGCGAAAGGCCCCAACCTCAGCGAACACGAGCGCGGCCAACTGGCGATTGCGATCGCCACCGCCAAGGTTGCCGCGACTCGCCAAGGCCTGGACCTGTGCAGCCGCCTGTTTGAAGTCACCGGCGCGCGCTCCACCCACGCGTCGCTGCGCCTGGACCGTCACTGGCGCAACCTGCGCACGCAAACCTTGCACGACCCGGTGGACTACAAACTCCACGAACTGGGGGACTGGGCGTTGAACCAATCCCTGCCGATTCCGACGTTCTACTCCTAAGAGAGGTGCCCATGCAGCTTTTAACCCTACCGCCCTCGCCTGCCCTCGCGACCTCGATCCGCGCCACGGCCCAGGTCTTCGAGGACCCGAAATCCCAGGCGCTGCTCGCCCACATCCAGCAAGTAGCACCCAGCGAAGCCAGCGTACTGATCATCGGCGAGACCGGAACCGGTAAAGAGCTGGTGGCGCGCCACATCCACAACCTCAGCGCGCGGCGTAACCGGCCCTTTGTGGCGGTGAACTGCGGGGCGTTCTCTGAATCCCTGGTGGAAGCCGAACTGTTCGGCCATGAAAAAGGCGCCTTCACCGGCGCCCTTAGTGCCAAAGCCGGCTGGTTCGAAGAGGCCGACGGCGGCACCTTGTTCCTCGATGAAATTGGCGACTTGCCGATGGCGATCCAGGTAAAACTGTTACGCGTGTTACAGGAGCGCGAAGTGGTGCGCCTGGGCTCGCGTAAGAGCATTGCGATTGATGTGCGCGTACTTGCCGCGACCAACGTGCAGTTGGAAAAGGCCATCAACGCCGGGCATTTCCGCGAAGACCTCTACTACCGCCTCGACGTGGTCAGCCTGGAGCTCAGCCCGCTGCGCGAGCGGCCCGGCGATATCCTGCCGCTGACCCGACATTTCATCGAAGCCTACAGCCAGCGCTTGGGCTATGGCCCGATCACCATCAGCCGCGAGGCCGAACACAAGCTCAAGAGCTACAGCTGGCCAGGCAATATTCGCGAACTGGAAAACGTGATTCACCACACCTTGCTGATCTGCCGTAACGGTGTGATCGAACGCGATGACTTGCGCCTGTCGAACATGCGCATCGAGCGTCAGGACGACAGCCAGCACGGCACCGACAACAGTGCCGAAGCGTTGCTGGAGCGCGCCTTTCAAAAACTCTTCGAGGAACAGGCCGGCGCTCTGCATGAAAAGGTCGAAGACGCGCTGCTACGCGCCGCCTACCGCTTCAGCCATTACAACCAGGTACACACCGCCAACTTACTGGGCCTTAGCCGCAACGTCACACGTACCCGCCTGATCAAAATCGGTGAGTTGGCGGTGAACAAGCGCCGGCCCGGGGAGAATGTGCAAGGTGAGCGGATGTTGCACCTATCCATTTAGTCGGCAGTGCAACGCGTTGTCATGGCTGCGCTCGAAGCTGCGCAGCACCTGGAACGAACCAAAGGTCACAGCCGTGGCCTGGTGGGCGCGAATCAGTGTCCAGAAATCTTCCTCGCCGTGCTCAAAGCATTTAAAGGCAGCCTCGCCGTCCTCACGCGACTGCCATTGCAGGTAGTTGAGCACCCGTCGCCCGTCATCGCTGACCTGCACGCTCGCATTGATAAACCCGCCATGGCCTTGGGCCAAACGTTCGCTTTGGGTGGACAAAGCCGCCACCAGGGCCCATTGCTGCTGGGGTTCGATCTGAAACTCGATCAATTGAGTGAAGCTGCGATTCTTCTCTGATACCTGCATGAACACTCCCCTCTCTCTGTAGGCAGAATCTTGCGATTCGATGCCACGCAGGGTAAAACCTCTAGTTAAGTCAAGGTCAAGCACTTATCCGGAGTTTTTATGGTTGCCAAGGAACTCACCGTCGGCCAATTGGCCGCCCGCAGTGGCGTGGCGGTCACGGCTCTGCATTTCTACGAGTCCAAGGGGCTGATCAAGAGCAATCGCAATGCCGGTAACCAGCGGCGTTATCCACGGGATGTGCTGCGGCGAGTGGTGGTGATCAAGATCGCCCAGCGCTTGGGCATTCCGCTGGCAACGATTGGCGCAGCACTGCACACCTTGCCGGATGGGCGCACGCCCACCACGCAGGATTGGGAACGGCTGTCGGCGCTGTGGCGCGAAGACCTGGATGAACGTATCAACAAGCTGATGTTGCTGCGGGACAAGCTCAGTGGGTGTATTGGCTGCGGGTGTTTGTCGCTGGAGGCGTGCCCGTTGCGTAACGGGGGTGACCAGCTTGGTGAGCATGGGCCAGGGGCTCAGTTGCTGGAGCCAACCACACAATCCTGAAGTGAAAACCCGATCAATGTAGGAAAACTGGCTTGCCAGCGCCTACATTGATCTGCGGTGGGCTTAGAAACCCGGGGCGATCTGGCCCTTGTAGCGCGTCAGGATGAACTGGCGCACTTCATCGGAGTTCAACGCCTTGGCCAGTTTCTGGATACGCGGGTCGTTGATGTTGTCCGGTCGCGCCACTAGGTACTCGACGTACAAGGATTTGCCCTTTTCCACGATCAACGCACTGTTGGTATCAATCCCCGCTTCCAGTGCGTAGTTGGCAAACACAAACGCCAGGTCCACCTGGCTCACCGAGCGGGCCAGCAAGGCGCCTTCCAGTTCGCGGATTTTCAGATGCTTGGGGTTTTGCGCAATATCGCGCGGCGTGCTGAGGGTGTTGCTCGGATCTTTGAGCTTGATCAACCCGGCCTCATCCAACAGCACCAGGGCGCGGCCGGTGTTGACCGGGTCGTTGGGGATGGACACGGTGGCGCCGTCCTTCAATTCAGAGATGTTTTTGATCCGCGTCGAGTAAGCGCCAAATGGCTCGATGTGCACCCCCACCACCGGCACCAGGTCAGTGTGACGGGTCTTGTTGTAGTCATCGAGGAACGGGCGGTACTGGTAGTAATTGGCGTCGATGTTTTTCAGCGCCAGTTGCTGGTTGGGCTGAATGAAGTCGGTAAAGACCTTGATCTGTAGATCCACACCCTCCTTGGCCAACACCGGTTTAACGAACTCGAGAATTTCCGCGTGTGGCACGGGGGTAGCACCCACCACCAACTTTTCGTTGGCGAAGGCCTTGAACGACAGGACAGCAGCCAAAATGGCCAGGGATTTTTTCATGATTGCTCCGAAGGCAGCTTTATAAGCATTAACGGCGGCTATAACGCGCCACCAAACGATCACCGGTCATCTGCAGGGCCTGCACCAGCACCAGCAAAAGCACCACGGTGACCACCATCACGTCGGTCTGGAATCGCTGGTAGCCGTAGCGAATCGCCAGGTCACCCAGGCCTCCGCCGCCAATCACCCCGGCCATGGCGGTGTAATCCACCAGCACAATCGCGGTAACCGTTACCGCCGCCAGCAGCCCACCACGGGCTTCCGGCAACAGCGTGTGGCGAATCACCTGCCAGGTACTGGCGCCCATCGACTGAGTAGCCTCGACCACGCCGCGGTCGACTTCGCGCAACGCGGTTTCCACCAGCCGCGCAAAGAACGGCGTACACCCAACTACCAGCGGCGGGATGGTGCCCGGCACGCCCAGGGAAGTGCCCACCAGCAAGGTGGTCAGCGGGATCAACACAATCAGCAAGATGATGAACGGCAGCGAACGCAGCACGTTGACCACCACCGACAACAACCGATACACCACCAGCGCTTCATGCAACTGGCGTTTACCGGTGAGAAACAACAACACCCCGAGTGGCAACCCCAGCAACACGGTAAAACCCAAGGCTGCGGCGAGCATGCTCAGGGTTTCCAGGCAGGCTTGGCCGATGTCGGCCCAGTAGATGTTTTTGAACAGTTCGGCCATGACTTACGACCAGTCGTGGCGCGGCGGCTTGGTGCCGTTGAGCAGCCAGTTGCCCACCACGTGATATTTCCAGCGCACTGGGTCATGCAGGGTGTGCACCCGCGCGTTACGCCAGTGGCGGTCGAAGTTGTGCTTCTTGAGGGTCGAGCGAGTGCCGCCGAGTTCGAACAGCTTGTTGCTGGCTTCGAGGGCGATTTCGGTGGTCAGCACCTTGGCCCGGGCCACGGCCAGGGAGGCGTGGGCGACGTTGTCTTCATTCGGCGCAGGCCGTGCGGCGTCCAAGGCGAAACCGGCGCGTTCCAACAAGGCTTCGGCGGCTTCCAAGCGAATATCCAGGGCACCGACCTGAATGATGGTCAGCGGGTCTTCGCTGGCTTTTTCCACACCGGCGTCGATCCACGGGCGGGCGAATTGCTGGACGAACTGCACCGTGTCACGCAGCGCGGCACGGGCGATACCGGCGTCGATCGCGGCAGTGGTCAGTTGTGCGAAAGGGCCGGCCAAGGTCGGCGAATCGTAGGATTTATGGGTAGGAAACAGGTTGAACGCAGGCACCCGCAGGTTCTCTGCGAGCACCGTACCACTGGAGGTCGTGCGTTGGCCCATGCTGTCCCAGTCGTCGACCACCACCAACCCTTCGGTGCCTCGCTTTACGAAAGCCAACTGCGCATTTTGCTCTTCATCCAGCGCCAGCACCGCCAACCAGTGGGCGTACAGCGAACCGGTGCAGTAGCCTTTGCGCCCGTTGATCACATAGCCGTCGCCTTCGCGGCGAATGGTCGCCTGGATGTCCTGGACGTTCTTGCCGCCGGTTTCCGACAGCGCATTGGCAAAACGATGACCTTGCAGCGCCAAGCCAAAAAAGTGCGCCTGTTGCTCGGGCGTGCCTTGCAAACGGATGTCTTCCAACAGGCAGTAGTGGTTCTGCGGGATCTGCCCCAACGACGGGTCAGCGGCCGAGATAATCGCAATCACCTGGGCCAGCACCGCGTAGGACACCTGCGCCCCGCCAAATTCGCGTGGCACGCTGATGCCCCACAAGCCACTGTTGGAATACAGGTCCACCACCTCGGCAGGCACTTGGCGAGTGCGGTCGCGCTCAGCATCCTGCGCCAACAGAACCGCTGCGACTCGGTGGGCGACGGCAATCGCCTCGGCTCCGTCGCGAATCAATTGCGCGTGGGGCGTGTGGATCGGGTAATCGGCAGATACAGGCAGTACAGACATACAACGCTCTCGGGCGAATGGTTTGCCTGAGGCATTGCAGCTTCTGTGCCGAGCCCTGAAACCGGCAGTTTGACGCTACTAACGGGGTCCAACACCGCTTACGGCGCAGCAATTTGCCCGTTCACTGTTGCCTGGCGAACACCTCGTCGGTTGCCCAGAGGCCACGGCTGGCGTGGCCTATAGTGAACAGGCCGCTCCTCCACAACCACAACCAAGGAGATTGATATGAGCGTTAACCCCATCCCCGAGGGCTTTCACAGCATCACGCCGTACCTGGGCGTTGACCAGGCCGCCGAAGCTATCGAGTTCTACAAAAAAGCCTTCAACGCCACTCAAGTCATGCGTCTGGACATGCCCGACGGCAAGGTCGGCCACGCCGAACTGCGCATCGGTGATTCGCCAATCATGCTGGGCTCACCCTGTGATGAAAGCCCTTTCGGCAGCCCTCGCGACGGCCACACCAGTGTCGGCATTCATTTATATGTGACGGATGTCGACGCCCAATATAAACAAGCTATCGCCGCCGGTGGCACCGCAATCTCCGAACCCAAGGACCAGTTCTATGGCGACCGTACCGGTACGTTGAAAGATCCGTTCGGACACGTGTGGTTCCTGGCCACTCACAAGGAAGACCTGACCGAGGCGCAGATCCGCCAACGTGCCGCCGATATGTTCAAGCAAAACTGAAAATCCAGGGGCAACACATATCCACTGTAGGCGCTGGCTTGCCTGCGATGCAGACACCTCGGTGTTTCAGACACACCGAGTCGATATCATCGCAGGCAAGCCAGCTCCCACAAGGATTTGTGCTTGCCAGATCAATTACCACAGCTGCTACACACTTCATGAACACCCCCTCCACGCTTTCCCCCTTGCCCCAAACGCCGCGTGATTCCAGGATGCAGGCAATCATCACAAGGAGTCATTCCATGTTCGCCGGATTCCAAAAAGACAGCTGCCACGTCAATGGCGTGGACATCAGCTACCGCAAAGGCGGTACAGGTCCCGGTCTGCTCCTGCTGCACGGGCACCCGCAAACCCACATCATCTGGCACAAAGTCGCCGAGCAACTGGCCCAGCACTTCACCGTGGTCGCCGCCGACCTGCGCGGCTATGGCGACAGCAGCAAGCCGCCGGCCAATGACAACCACACCCATTATTCGAAACGCGAAATGGCCCAGGACAACGTCGAACTGATGAAAACCCTGGGCTTGGACACCTTCTCGGTACTGGCCCACGACCGTGGAGCCCGCGTCGCCCATCGTCTGGCACTGGATCACCCCAACGCTGTGCAACGCATGGTGCTGCTGGATATTGCGCCAACCCTGGCGATGTACGCCCAGACCGACGAAGCCTTTGCCCGCGCCTACTGGCACTGGTTCTTCCTGATCCGCCCGGCGCCGTTGCCGGAAACCTTGATCGAGAGCAACCCCGAACTGTACCTGCGCAGTGTGATGGGCAGCCGCAGTGCCGGGCTCAAACCCTTCACCGACGAAGCCTTCGCCGAATACCTGCGCTGCCTGAAACTGCCAGGCACTGCCACCGGCATCTGTGAAGACTACCGTGCCGCCGCCGGTATCGACCTTGAGCACGACCGGGCCGATATCGACACCGGCAATCACTTGAACCTGCCGTTACTGGTGATGTGGGGCGCCGAAGGCACCGTCGGCCGCTGTTTCGAGCCGCTGAAGGAGTGGCAAAAAGTCGCCACCGACGTGCGTGGCAAGGCCCTGCCGGCCGGCCATTACATTGCCGAAGAAGCCCCTGAGGTGTTGCTGGGCGAAGTCCTGACCTTCCTACGCTGAACACACGATAGTGCAGTGCTATTCTGGCGGCTCATGCCGCCACGCCTGTTTGCGATGACCAATAAGAAAGATAGCGTGCCCCTCCCCGAAGACCTGCGGGTGTTTCTGACTGTGATTCGCAAGGCTGGCTTTGCTGCGGCCGCCGATGAGCTGGGGCTGTCGCCTGCGTATGTCAGCAAGCGTATCCAGATCCTCGAAACCACCCTCGCCACCCGTCTGCTGCACCGCACCAGCCGCCGTATCGCCCTGACCGAAGACGGTGAGCGGGTGCAGCGCTGGGCCGTGCGTATCCTGGAAGACTTCCAGCAACTGTCCGATGAACTCAGCGACGCCCACGACAGCCCGCGTGGCCATCTGCACCTGTGCAGCAGCTTCGGCTTTGGCCGCAACCATGTGGCCCCTGCCCTGTCGCTGCTGGCGGAGCAGTACCCGGACCTGGAAATCCGCCTGGACCTGTTCGACCGCGTGGTGGATATCGTCAGTGAAGGCTTCGACCTGGAGATTCGTGTGGGCGACGATATTCCCGGCCAGCACATCGGCCGACGGCTGGTGAGCAATCGCCGGGTGCTGTGCGCGGCGCCGGCTTACTTGAAACGTCGAGGCACGCCACAACAGCTGAGTGACTTGGAGCAGCACGATTGCCTGGTGCTCAAGGAGCGCGACAACGCGTTTGGCATCTGGAACCTGGAGCACAACGGCGCTCAGGAAAGTGTGCGCGTACGTGGGCCGCTTTCCTCCAACAATGGCGAGATCGTGTTGCAGTGGGCGTTGGATGGGCGCGGTGTAGTGCTGCGCTCGATGTGGGACGTGAAGCCGCTGCTGGAGCAAGGCAAGCTGGTGCAAGTGCTGCACGACTACAGCCAGAGCGCCAACGTGTGGGCGGTGTATCCGACACGGTTGGCGTATTCCGGGAAGTTAAGGACGTGCGTTGAGTTTTTGCAGGAGCATTTCAAAGGCCTCTCGATCTGATGCCGATCCAGCCCTGTGAACCCAATCGAATGTGGGAGCGGGTTTGCCTGCGATGAGGGTGTGTCAGTGACAAATGAGCAAGCTGAACCAGCCTCATCGCAGCATAGGTATCTACACATCTCTTTATGGCTTGGGTTCTGTGGTTGTCACGGGGCCGCTGAGTACATATCCGTTTTTTGGGTAACGGATACGTACTCAATCTACCTAAGGAAAATGGCCCACCCAAAGCTCCCTCCCCACGGTTTAGCGCAATTCCAAGAGATGTGTAGATACCCATGCTCATCGCAGGCAAGCCACACATTTGGATTGAGGTGCGTCAGTTAAGCCAGGGGTTGGCCTGCAGATGCCGGCGCTCAAACGCCTTGATCTGCTCACTGCGCTGTAAAGTGCTGCCTATCGCATCCAGCCCGAGTAACAGCGTGGTCTTGCGCAAAGTGTCGATCTGAAACGGGATCACCTGGCCATCCACCAAACGAATCTGCTGTTGCTCCAGGTCCACACTGATCTGCGCCTGCTCGGGTTGGCTGACGGTCTGCCCGAGCGCGTGCAGCACCTCCTCCTCCAAGGTGATCAACAACACCCCATTACGCTGGCAGTTGTCGTAAAAAATCCCGGCAAAACTACTGCCGATCAACGCGCGAATGCCCATCTGTTTCAAACCCCACACCGCATGTTCACGGCTGGAGCCACAGCCAAAGTTCGGCCCCACCACCATAAAGCTTGCGCCCTGCCAGGCCGGTTGGTTCAGCACAAACTCAGGGTTTGGCTCGCCGGAGGCCAGGAAGCGCAGGTCAAAGAACAACCCGCGATCCAGGCCGCTACGGTCAATACCCTTGAGAAACTGCTTGGGCATGATCACGTCGGTGTCGATATTCGCCGCCAGCATCGGCGCGGCCTTGCCGGTGACCACAGTGAACGGTTGCAGGCTCATACGCGCTCTCCAAAATGTCGAATATCCGTGAGGCGGCCGGTAATGGCTGCGGCGGCAACCATCGCCGGGCTCATCAGATGGGTGCGCGCACCGGCGCCCTGACGACCCTCAAAATTGCGGTTGGTGCTGGAGGCGCAGCGATCGCCGGGAGCCAGCACATCGTCGTTCATCGCCAGGCACATCGAGCAACCCGACTGGCGCCATTCAAAACCGGCGTCGATAAAAATCGCCGCCAGCCCTTCGGCTTCGGCTTGGTCACGCACTTCGGTGGAGCCCGGCACGATCATCGCCCGCACATGGTCGGCCACCTGTTTTCCGCGCACTACACTCGCGGCGTCGCGCAGGTCTTCGATGCGTGCGTTGGTGCAGGAGCCAATAAACGCATGGCTGATCACGATATCGCTCAGCGGCATACCGGCCTCCAGGCCCATATAGTTGAGGGCGCGGCGCATGTCCTGACGCAGGATCAGATCGCTGACGCTTTGCGGGTCGGGCACGCAGGCACCGATAGGCGCAGCCTGGTCGGGGCTGGTGCCCCAGGTGACCATCGGTTCCAGAGTGGTGGCGTCGAGTTGCACTTCCTGATCGAACTCGGCGTCGGCGTCCGAATGCAGCTGGCGCCAGCCCACCAAGGCCTGCTCCCATAAGTCGCCTTTTGGTGCGCGAGGCTTGCCCTTGAGGTAGGCGAAGACTTTTTCGTCCGGTGCCATGAAGGCGCCACGCGCACCGGCTTCTACCGCCATGTTGCAGATGGTCATGCGCGCTTCGACGCTCAACGCATCGACAGTGGAACCACGAAACTCGATGGCGTAACCAGTCGCACCGGACGCACCGATCTTGCCGATCAGCGCCATGATCACATCCTTGGAGGTCAGGCCAGGGGCCAATGCGCCGTCGACGGTCACGCGCAGGGTTTTCAGGCGTTTGTAGACCAGGGTCTGCGAAGCCAGCAGATGCTCGATTTCGGAGGTGCCGATGCCAAACCCAAACGCGCCGAGGGCGCCGTAGGTAGTGGTATGGCTGTCACCGGCGGCGATCACCATGCCCGGCAGAATGAAACCCTGCTCCGGAGCGATCACGTGTTCGATGCCTTGGCGCTTGTCGAGGATATCCAGCAGTTCGATGCCGAAGTCCCGGCAGTTTTCCGCCAGGTACGACACTTGCCGCGCACCGCCCGCATCGGGCATCGCCGCAATGCGCTTGGGCGTGGTGGGGTTTACATGGTCGACCACCGCCAGCGCCGTGCCGGGGCGCCAGACCTTGCGCCCGGCCTCGCGCAGGCCGCTGAAAGCCTGGGGGCTGGTGTATTCGTTGATCACTTGGCGGTCTATATAAAGCAGGACATGGCCCTGATCATCCAGGCGGCACACCGTATGGGAATCGATGTGTTTGTCGTAGAGGGTTCTGGCAGTCATTTTTCTTGGGGCTCGCTCAACGGTATGAGCCCATCCTACGCAGCCACCCGGCCCCATCAATGGCACCTGGGTGATGGCTGAGAACATGCTTCGTGTTCGATCGGAGCGCTGAAGTGCAGCGAATGCGAACCTGAAACAATTTCTTTCATGTTCGGCTTAGGGTTTTCCCATTCTCATCCGTCTTAACTTAAATACAGCCCGTCGCGTCAGCAAAAGCTACGACCGGCCTTTTCCGGGCCTCCATCGCCCCCCCTCCGATCAAGACCCGCATTCACATGTCGAAGAAGTCACGCTCAAAACTCTGGTTTCTCGTACACAGTTGGTTGGCATTGCCCATCTGGTTTTTTGTACTGATCGTCTGCGTCACCGGCACCCTGGCGGTGGTGAGCCAGGAGATCGTCTGGCTGGCCAACCCGGATATCCGTGCGAGCAAACCGTCGGATGACGCCGAGCCGCTGAGCTACGACAAGGTGATCGCCGCCATCAAGCAGGCCGAGCCCCAGGTGATCGTGCAGTCGATCAGCCGTCCCGATGAATCGCACTTCGCGCTGAGTGTCGACCTGAGCTACCCCGACGGTCGCTCAGTGGAGGTCTACGTCAACCCGTATACCGGGGCGATCCAGGGCATCAGCCCGTCGTTCAACTTCAAACAATTCACCCGCGCCCTGCACGGCTGGTGGCTGGTGCCGTTTACCAATGGCTACAGTTGGGGCTGGTACCTGGTGTCGCTGCTCGGCTTACCGTTGCTGGCGTCCTTGGTCACAGGGCTGGTGGTGTACAAGCGTTTCTGGAAGGGCTTTTTCAGGCCGACCCTGCGTATCCACCACGGCGCGCGGATCTTCTGGGGTGACTTCCACCGCCTGAGCGGTATCTGGTCGATCTGGTTCATCGCGGTCATTTCCATCACCGGCACCTGGTTCCTGATCCAGGCGATCCTAGGCGACAACCAGATTTCCATCTCCAGTGAGCCTGTCGTCCCGGTGATTTCCCGGGAAAAAGTACCCACCTCGGCGCCCGGCGTGCCAGCCCCGAGGATTCCCGTGGATGAAGCCATCGCGATCGCCACCCAGCGTATCCCGGGGCTGGAAGCGAGCTTCATCAGCCTGCCGCTCAATGCCTACAGCCACCTGCAGATTGGCGGCCGGGGCTGGTACCCGCTGATGTTCCAGACTGCGCAAATCAACCCGTATGACGGTGAAATCGCCTCTTCACACCTGCTGTCCGACCGCACCAAGCTGGAGTTCGTCACCGAATCCATGCGCCCGCTGCACACCGGGGATTTTGGCGGGATATGGATCAAGCTGATCTGGGCGTTCTTCGGGCTGGTGCTGAGCATGATGGTGCTGAGCGGCCTGCTGATCTGGACCAAACGCACCGCGCTGGCCACCCTCAATGCTCTCAAGCGTGAAGCCAAAACGCAGCGCCAACCTGTCCCCATCCCGGTCATGCAGGCTGAAACTTCGGAGGGCAAATGATGAGCAAGGCTGGCGCTGTACCACCTTCACCGCTGCGAGCCTTCTGGCTGAAATGGCGCTTCCACATCAATGTGCTGCTGTTGCTGGTGCCCCTGGGGTTCATGCCCAAGTACTTTGCCGACGTTGCGCTGTTTCGCGGTGACACCGGGATTGGTGAGCGGGTGATCGGTGACGTGCAGGTCGGGCCCTGGAGCCTGAAGCTCGCCGAGCTTCGCAATGAAGGCCCGCGTCCGGACCCGGCCGGCCCCATGAAATTCTTCAACGCTGCCCTGTGTGACACCTGCGCCGAGCAGGTCAAGGCCACTTACCTGCGTATCGGCAAGCCTCGGAGCCTGCGGGCCGCCGGGGTCATTTTCTTTGGTACGCCCTACCGCATGGGCGCCGCCCTGCCGGTGCCGGAACGCACACCTGTCGACGCCGAGCTGTGGATCACCATGGAAGGCTGGGACGGCAGCATGCACCAGGGGTCCATCCCGCTGAACCAGGCCTCGCCTGCCACCATTGCCTGGCTGAACAAGCAAGGAGTTAAACCATGACTTTGATGCGCCTGACCCGCGCCTGCAGCGTGCTATTGCTGTGCGCCGGTTTCAGTACCGTGGCCCTGGCCCACAACCCGATGTGTGAATGCAAGGAAATCCCCGGCGAGCAGATCAAATGCACCGGCGGCTTTTCCGACGGCAGCGGCGCCCCCGGTGTGACCCTGGACGTGATCGGCTACGACGAAACCATCCTGCTGCCCGGCAAGCTCGGTCAGGATTCGACGCTGACCTTCAAAAAGCCGTCCGCCGAATTCTATGTCTTGTTTGATGCCGGCCCAGGCCACGTCGTTGAAATCGACCAAGCGGATATCCAACCCCAATGAGTACGACACAGGTTGTACGCCCCGCCGGTGCCGGTCACGAAACGCTCTACGTGCTGCTGCTGTGTCTGATCATCCTCGCGGTGGCAGGCTCGGTGGTGGCGCTGCACGGTGAAACCCAGGAAGTGGTTGCGGTGCCCAGCCATCAGTTGGATGCGCGCCGTGACCTGAGCGCCTCAGAACAAGGCATCTACGCCGACCTGCGGGTGACACTGGATGAGATCCAGCTGTTGCAACAGGAGCAAAACGCCCTGCCGACGCCCGAGCAACTGGCCGAAGAAGGCTTCGCGCCGTTTGCCCAGGACGCCAGC
The DNA here is from genome assembly GCF_001870435.1 of Pseudomonas costantinii. Lineage (GTDB taxonomy): Bacteria > Pseudomonadota > Gammaproteobacteria > Pseudomonadales > Pseudomonadaceae > Aquipseudomonas > Aquipseudomonas costantinii. Next base: position 28,230 of record NZ_MDDR01000032.1, read on the forward strand.
TCGGTCAGCCGTGGCAACCATCACTGGCAGTTGCTTGCGCCTGCGGCCTATCTGGGCTTGAGCCAGACACCGACCACCAGCGGTTCACTGTTGATGCGCGTGCACGGCGCCGAGCCGGACATCTGGCTCAACCGCCAAGCCAACCTGGCGGCCCCTTCCGACCTGACTGACCCGGCGTTGATCGCCGCTGGCTGGCAGCAGGTGGTCACGCAATTCGATGCCGGCGTGACCCGCCAGCACCGTCACTGAACGAGAAGACCGATTGCCCATGTCTATTTCATCTCCCCTGTTGCGCCTGTTGCTGGTCAGTTTGTTCAGCCTGATGCTCGCCCCTCTGGCCAACGCCGAGGCTGCCAAACGCCTGCGTATCGGCATCACCCTGCACCCTTATTACAGCTACGTGGCCAATATCGTCGGCGACAAGGCTGAGGTGGTGCCGTTGATTCCGGCCGGTTTCAACCCCCACGCCTACGAGCCGCGCGCCGAAGACATCAAGCGCATCGGCACCCTGGACGTGATCGTGCTCAATGGTGTCGGGCATGACGACTTCGCCGATCGCATGATCGCTACCAGCGAGCGCCCGGACATTCCGGTGATCGAAGCCAACGCCAACGTGCCGCTGCTGGCCGCCACCGGGAATGCCGCACGCGGCGCGGGCAAAGTGGTCAACCCACACACCTTCCTGTCGATCAGTGCGTCGATTGCCCAGGTCAACAACATCGCCCGCGAACTGGGCAAGCTCGACCCGGACAACGCCAAGACCTACACCCAGAACGCCCGCGCCTACGGCAAACGTCTGCGCCAAATGCGCGCCGATGCACTGGCCAAGCTGACCAGTGCACCGAACCCGGACTTGCGCGTAGCCACCGTGCACGCGGCGTACGACTACCTGCTGCGCGAGTTCGGCCTGGAAGTCACGGCCGTGGTCGAGCCCGCCCACGGTATCGAGCCCAGCCCCAGCCAGCTGAAAAAGACCATCGATGAACTGCGCGCCCTGGACGTGAAAGTGATCTTCTCGGAGATGGATTTCCCGTCCACCTACGTCGAGACCATTCAGCGTGAATCCGGGGTCAAGCTGTACCCGCTGTCGCATATTTCCTACGGCGAATACACCCCTGAGAAATACGAAGTGGAAATGACCGGTAACCTCAACACCGTGGTCCGTGCCATTCAGGAGTCGGGGACATGACGGCGGCGGAACAACTGAAGGTAGCCAGCGTCGGCCCGACCATTGATTTCGATAAGGTGTCGTTGACCCTGGGTCGTACGGTGATTCTGGATAACGTGAGCTTTCAGGTGCAGCCGGGCAGTATTCATGCACTGGTGGGCCCGAACGGCGGTGGTAAAAGCTCGCTGATCAAGACCCTGCTGGGGCAAACGCCACACCAGGGCCAATTGCGCCTGCAATGGCCAACCACCGTAGGCACCGTCGGTTATGTGCCCCAGGCCCTGGAGTTCGACCGGGGCTTGCCAATGACCGTCGACGACTTCATGGCTGCCATGTGCCAGCGGCGCCCGGCGTTTCTCGGCCTGTCCAAACACTACGCCAGCGCCATTGGCGAGGCCCTGGAACGGGTCGGCATGCAGGACAAACGCAAGCGCCGCATGGGCGCGTTGTCCGGCGGTGAGCGTCAGCGCGTGTTGTTGGCTCAGGGCCTGATCCCGACGCCCCACCTGCTGGTGCTGGACGAACCGATGTCGGCGCTTGATGAAGCCGGCATCCAGGTGTTCGAACGGCTGTTGAATGACTGGCGCCTGGCCGGGATCACCGTGCTGTGGATCGAACACGATCTGGAAGCCGTCGGCCGCCTGGCTGATCGCGTTACCGGCCTGAACCGCCGCGTGCTGTTCGACGCCACGCCAAAAGAGGCGTTGACCCCGGATCGCCTGCTGACCCTGTTCTCCACCCACCCTCGGAGCCCGGCGCAATGAGTTATGAAGCCTTTCGCTTGATGGTCCAGGGCTGGGCCTCTTCCGGGTATCTGCCGGAAGCACTGGCCTATGGGTTTGTGGTCAACGCACTGCTCGCCGGTTTACTGATCGGCCCGGTCCTTGGCGGGTTGGGTACGCTGGTGGTGGTCAAGCGCTTTGCGTTTTTCTCCGAGGCGGTCGGCCATGCCGCGCTGACCGGCGTGGCCGTGGGCATCCTGCTGGGAGAACCCTACACCGGGCCGTATGGCGCGCTGTTCGGCTACTGCCTGTTGTTCGGGATTTTGCTCAACTACCTGCGCAACCGTACCGGCCTGGCGCCGGACACCTTGATCGGCGTGTTCCTGTCGGTGTCCCTGGCGTTGGGCGCGAGTTTGCTGCTGATCCTCGCGGGCAAGATCAACGTACACATTCTGGAGAACGTGCTGTTCGGCTCGGTGCTGACAGTGAACGGCAATGACCTGCTGGTGCTCGCGGTTGTCGGTTCCCTGGTGATGGCCCTGGCTCTGCCTCTTTATAACCGCATCATGCTCGCCAGCTTCAACCCGCAGTTGGCGGCGGTGCGTGGTGTCGCGGTGAAAACACTGGATTACCTGTTCGTGATCCTGGTGACGCTGATCACCGTAGCAGCGGTCAAGGTGATCGGCGCGATCCTGGTGGGCGCCCTGCTGGTGATTCCGGCTGCTGCAGCGCGCCTGCTGAGCCAGTCGCTCAAAGGGTTCTTCTGGGTCTCGGTGGTGATCGCCACCGTCAGCACACTGTGCGGCATCTTGCTGCCAATCGTCTTCGACCTGCCTATCCCCTCCGGCGCCGCAATTATTCTGGTGGCCGGTATCGCCTTCGCCTTCGCCGCCATCGCGCGCGGCACGGTGCCCAGCCTCAAAGGGAATATTGGATAATGCGCCCCGTCTTTCGCCCATTGGCCTTGGCCATCGCTTGTTTGATCAGTACCTCGACATTGGCCGTCGATGGCTTCGAACCCAAAGACTTCAAAGTCAACCAAGGCCTGGGCCATGCCGCCCTGACCAAGACTAAAAAACCGGTCAAGGTCCTGGCCTCACTGCCCATCACTTACGGCCTGGCCGAGGTGCTGCTCAAAGGCACGAATGTGCAACTTGAACGCGCAGCTCCGGCCAACCTGCCCGGCTCACGGCAGGTGTCCTATTTCACCGGCCGGGGCGCTCCGGCGCTGAACACCTTGGCCCAGGACGCCGACGCAGCGATTGGCCTGCGCTCGCTGTGGGCGGATGACCCGCTCTACCCCGTTGCGCGGCGCGCCAATATCCGCATCGTCGAAGTAGACGCCGCGCGCCCGGTGGACGGTGGCCTGCCGGGTATCGCCGTGCAACCGGGCACCACCGATGGCCTGAACAGCCAGCCGTGGCAGTCGAGTAACAATATGGGGCGCATGGCCGATGTGATGGCCGCCGATCTGAGCCGCCTGGCCCCTGACGCCAAACCGAAGATCGACACCAACCTGGCCGCCCTCAAACAGCGCCTGCTCAAGCTCACCGCCGACAGCGAAGCGCGACTGGCCAAATCAGACAACCTCAGCGTAGTCAGCCTGAGTGATCACTTTGCGTATCTGGTCAGCAGCTTGAACCTGGAAGTGGTCAGCACCGACGCACGGCCTGACGCCGACTGGACACCCGAAGCGTTGCAGCAATTGAGCGCCAGCTTGAAGAACAACGATGTGGCGGTGGTGCTGCATCATCGTCAGCCCAGTGATGCAGTCAAAGCAGCGGTGACGGCAGGCGGTGCGCAGTTGTTGGTGCTGAACGTCGACGGCGCGGACCCGGTGACGGAGCTGGAAACCAATGTGGATCAGGTGATCAAGACGCTGACCCCATAACGTCCACGCCCACATGAATCGCATCATGCCGCCAGAACTCCAGGTCGCAGTCGATCAACCGTTGATGCTGGTCATAATTGACCCGGGCGATGCGCAAGCCCGGGCTACCCACCGAGACGCGCAACGTGGCGGCGGCTTCCACCGGCAATGATGTCGGGACGATTTCGAAGCGTACCCGCCCGTAGTGCAGGTCATACTTGCGGGCATACAGCTCGGTCATCGACTGATTCAAGTCGCACTCCAGAATCCCCGGAAAATACTGCGGGTTCAGGTAGTGCTCTACATACAGCACCAAGCGCCCATCGATCCGTCGGCCCCGACAAATCTGGATCACGCTCGACAGCGCCGGCAATTGCAACCACGCACACACCGCCGCCGACGCCGGTTGCAACCGCGCGCTAATCACCTCAGTCGATGCCACCCGCCCCTGGTCACTGACCATCGCGTGAAAGTGGCTACGCTGCATCAGGTTGTAGGCCAGCCGTGGCGGCGAGACAAACCAGCCACGCCGTTCCTCACGATAGATCTGCCCTTGCGCCTCCAGCTGTAACAAGGCTTCCCGCACGGTAATGCGGGTGGTACCAAACAACTCGCTGAGCTTGCGCTCGGCGGGCAATTTACTCGCAGGCGGCAACAGGCCGTGGTCGATCTGCTCTTGCAGCGCCAGGCCGATGGATGTCACCGCCTTGATTGCCTCATCACGCATCAACGTTACCTATCTGGACTAGACCAGCACCGTTCAGGTGCACAAACCGCGCGCTATTTGGGCGTCTGCTGCTACGCGCCAGCCTAGGCATTACAGATGACCGACAGATGACAGTCCGTGTCTATCCCCTGCACCACACCCTGCAATACATCGGCCAAGTCCAAGGCCTGCGGGCACTTGGGCATGGTCTACGCTAAGTCTGCGCTTAGCGACAAAAGCGATTTAAAAACGACATCGACATGAAACTGTCATCCATCGAGCCTAGATTGGCTCAGGTATTGCTGACCTAGACCAACACCACCGCAATCGTTCATAAAAACGCCGCGTTGAAAACGCCCAAAGGAGCTTCGGATGAAACAGCTTTTCCTGGCATCACTGTTAGGCTCGACCATTGCCATGTGCACCGCCGCCATGGCCGCTGATACCGATCTAAAAACTCTGGAAGCCGCCGCGAAAGCGGAAGGTGCCGTCAACAGCGTCGGCATGCCCGATGACTGGGCCAACTGGAAAGGCACCTGGGATGACCTGGCCAAGACCTACGGCCTCAAGCACATCGACACCGATATGAGCTCGGCCCAAGAGATTGCCAAGTTCGCCGCCGAGAAAGACAACGCCAGCGCCGACATCGGTGACGTCGGCGCCGCCTTCGGCCCGATCGCGGTAAAACAGGGCGTTGCCCAACCGTACAAACCGACCACCTGGGCACAAGTCCCGGATTGGGCAAAAGATAAAGACGGCAACTGGGCCCTGGCCTACACCGGCACCATCGCCTTTATCGTCAACAAAAAACTGCTGCACGGTTCCGATGCCCCCAAAAGCTGGGCTGACCTGAAGACCGGCAAATACAAAGTATCGATTGGTGATGTGAGCACCGCCGCCCAGGCTGCCAACGGCGTACTCGCTGCAGCACTGGCCAACGGTGGCGACGAGAAGAACATCCAGCCTGCGCTGCTGATGTTTGCCGAAATCGCCAAGCAAGGTCGCCTGTCGCTGGCCAACCCGACCATCGCCACCATGGAAAAAGGCGAAGTCGAAGTCGGCGTGGTCTGGGACTTCAACGGCTTGAGCTACAAAGCCAAGATGGCCAACCCGGATGACTACGTGGTGCTGATCCCATCGGACGGTTCGGTGATTTCCGGCTACACCACCATCATCAACAAATACGCCAAGCACCCGAACGCCGCCAAGCTGACCCGCGAATACATCTTCAGCGACGCAGGCCAAACCAACCTGGCGCGCGGCAACGCACGTCCGATTCGTGCCGAGCACCTGACCCTGCCTGCCGACGTTCAGGCCAAGCTGTTGCCGAACGAGCAGTACAAGAAGGTCACGCCGATCAAAGATGCCGACGCGTGGGAGAAGACCTCCAAGGCTCTGCCGCAGAAGTGGCAGGAAGAAGTCATCATCAATATGCAGTAAGGCTTCACGCGCCTACCTGAGTGGAACGCGGTCAGTGTGGGAGCTGGCTTGCCTGCGATAGCGGTCTGACATTCAACATATATGTCGCCTGATGCACCGCTATCGCAGGCAAGCCAGCTCCCACATTTGGTCCGGGCTCTACCGAAAAACCGAATCAAGCCTATTAGTTGCGGAGCCCCAGTCCCTATGAAGCACAACGTCATCCTTGTGGTGCTCGACGGCCTGAACTACGAGGTTGCCCGACATGCCATGGGGCATCTCCAGGCCTATATCGGCGCAGGACGCGCAGCGCTTTACAAACTGGAATGTGAACTGCCGGCCCTGTCGCGGCCATTGTATGAATGCATCCTGACCGGCGTGCCACCGATCGACAGCGGCATCGTCCACAACCAAGTCTCGCGGTTGTCTAACCAGCGCAGCATTTTCCATTACGCCACCGACGCAGGCCTCACCACCGCGGCGGCGGCTTACCACTGGGTCAGCGAGTTGTATAACCGCACGCCCTTTATAGCCGCGCGTGATCGTCATACCGACGACAAAGCGCTGGCGATCCAGCACGGGCATTTCTATTGGAATGACCACTACCCGGATTCCCACCTGTTCGCCGACGCTGAAAGCCTGCGCCATAAACACGCGCCGAATTTCCTCGTAGTACACCCGATGAACATTGATGACGCCGGCCACAAACATGGCCTCGATACGCCGCAATATCGCAACAGCGCGCGTTCGGCCGACATCATCCTCGCTGACTACCTGCAAGGCTGGCTCGACGCCGGTTACCAGGTGTTGGTGACCGCCGACCACGGCATGAACAACGATCGCTCGCACAACGGCCTGCTGCCGGAAGAACGTGAAGTGCCGCTGTTCGTGTTGGGCTCGGCCTTCAACTTCAACCCTTCTGCCACCCCCAAGCAAACCGAACTGTGCGGCACCGTCTGCGAACTGCTCGGCGTGCCCCACGACAAACCTGTATGCCGGGAGCTGTTGAAGTGAATTCTTTAACCCGTGGCAAATGGCTGGCGATCCTGTGCCTGGTGCCGTTTGCGCTGTTCTTTATCGTGTTTGAAATCGCCCCGCTGGTGTGGGTGTTGATCAACAGCCTGCAATCGGAGGAGTTCGGCTGGGGCCTGGCCAACTTCACCAAGATCTTCAGCTCGAAGTTCTACCTGCAAGCTATCCAGTACAGCCTGGAGATCAGCTTCTACTCCAGCGTGTTCGGGATCATCATCTCGGTGCTCGGCAGTTACTCGTTGCGCCGCGTGGATGGGCCGTTGCGCAACTTCGTCACCGCCTTCGCCAACATGACCAGCAACTTTGCCGGCGTGCCCCTGGCCTTCGCGTTCATCATCCTGCTGGGCTTCAACGGCAGCATCACCATCATGCTCAAGCAGGCCGGGATCATTCAGGACTTCAACCTGTACTCCAAGACCGGGCTGATCATTCTGTACACCTACTTCCAGATCCCGTTGGGCGTGCTGCTGCTTTATCCGGCCTTCGACGCACTGCGTGAAGACTGGCGCGAATCAGCCTCGCTGCTCGGCGCCAGCGGCTGGCAGTTCTGGCGGCACATCGGCCTGCCGGTGCTGACCCCCGCGCTGCTCGGTACCTTCGTGATCCTGCTGGCCAACGCCCTCGGCGCCTATGCCACGGTGTACGCACTGACCACCGGCAACTTCAACGTGCTGCCGATTCGTATCGCGGCGATGGTCTCCGGCGATATCTCCCTGGACCCGAACATGGCCAGTGCACTGGCTGTGGTGCTGGTGGCGCTGATGACCGTGGTCACGGTGGTCCATCAACTGCTGCTCAAGAGGAGCTACCATGTCTCGCGCTGAAGCCGGCCCGGCCTCCCTCTACCATCGGGTAGTGGTGTATGTGTTGTTTGCGATCCTGGTGTTGCCGCTGGTGGGCACCTTTGTCTATTCGATTGCCAGCAGTTGGTCGGCAACCATTTTACCCGCCGGTTTTACCGTGAAATGGTATGTGCAGTTGTGGAGCGATCCGCGCTTCCTGGCAGCCTTCGGCCAGTCGCTGCTGGTGTGCGTGGGTGCGCTGATCCTCTCGGTGGTGCTGATTCTGCCGCTGCTGTTTGTGGTGCATTACCACTTCCCCAAACTCGACGCGTTGATGAACATCCTGATCCTGCTGCCCTTCGCGGTGCCGCCAGTGGTGTCGTCGGTGGGTTTGCTGCAACTCTACGGCTCCGGGCCGTTCGCGATGGTGGGCACGCCGTGGATTCTGATCGGCTGCTACTTCACCGTGGCGCTGCCGTTCATGTACCGGGCGATCACCAACAACCTGCAAGCGATCAACCTGCGCGACCTGATGGACGCCTCGCAACTGCTCGGCGCCAGCACTTGGCAGGCTGCAATCTTCGTGGTGCTGCCTAACCTGCGTAAAGGCCTGATGGTCGCGCTGCTGCTGTCGTTCTCGTTCCTGTTCGGTGAGTTCGTGTTCGCCAATATCCTGGTCGGCACACGCTACGAAACCCTGCAGGTCTACTTGAACAATATGCGCAACACGAGTGGCCACTTCACCAGCGCCATCGTTATTTCCTATTTCTTCTTTGTGCTGGTGCTGACCTGGGCCGCCAATATCTTGAACAAGGACAAAAGCCAATGAGCTTCGTCAGCGTCCAACACCTGCAAAAAGGCTATGCCGGCACGCCGGTGTTCAGTGATATCAACTGCGAAATCGCCAAAGGCGAGTTCGTCACCCTGCTCGGCCCATCCGGTTGCGGCAAGTCCACCCTGCTGCGCTGCATCGCCGGCCTCACGTCGGTGGACAGTGGAAAAATCCTGCTGGACGGCCAGGACATCGTGCCCTTGAGCCCACAGAAACGGCACATCGGCATGGTGTTCCAGAGCTATGCGCTGTTCCCCAACATGACCGTGGAACAGAACGTCGCCTTCGGCCTGCGCATGCAAAAGGTCAACGCCGACGACAGCCACAAGCGCGTGCAGGAAGTACTGCAACTGGTGGAACTCAAGGACCTCGCCGGCCGCTACCCGCACCAGATGTCCGGCGGTCAGTGCCAGCGCGTGGCCCTCGCCCGCTCCCTGGTGACCCGCCCGCGCCTGTTGCTGCTGGATGAGCCGTTGTCGGCGCTGGACGCACGGATTCGCAAGCACCTGCGCGAACAGATCCGCCAGATCCAGCGCGAGCTGGGGTTGACCACGATTTTCGTGACCCATGACCAGGAAGAGGCCCTGACCATGTCCGACCGAATCTTCCTGATGAACCAGGGCAAGATCGTGCAGAGCGGGGATGCCGAGACCCTCTACACCGCTCCGGTGGATGTATTCGCCGCCGGTTTTATCGGCAACTACAACCTGCTGGACGCCGACAAGGCCAGTCAACTGCTGCAACGCCCGATCAGCGGGCGCATCGCGATTCGCCCGGAAGCCATCGAACTAAGCCGCAGCGGCGAGCTGGACGCCCTGGTGCGCAGCCACAGCCTGCTCGGCAATGTGATTCGCTACCGCATCGAAGCCCGCGGCGTGGAGTTGGTGGTCGACGTGCTCAACCGTTCGGCCGACGACCTGCACCCGGATGGGCAGCGCCTGGCACTTTCCATCGATCCGAGCGCCCTGTGTGAGGTAGCCTGACGATGCAGCGTTTAATGAGAGAGCATGACTGATGGCATTGGTAATTTTTGATCTGGACGACACCCTGATCCACGGCGACTGCGCCACCCTGTGGAGCGAGCAAATGGGCCGCCTGGGTTGGGTCGACCCTGAGTCGTTCATGCGCAAGAACAACGAACTGATGGACGCCTACAGCCAAGGCAAGTTGTTGATGGAAGACTTCATGGACTTCAGCCTGGAACCGATGATCGGCCGTACGCCGGAAGAAATCGAACACTTGGTGGAGCCGTGGGTTGAAGACATCATCGAGCCGCTGATCTACAGCGACGCCACCAAGACCATCGCCCGGCACCGCGCGAATGGCGACCGGATTTTGGTGATCTCCGCCTCGGGCACTCACTTGGTCACGCCGATTGCGGCAAGAATCGGTATAGATGAAGTGCTGGGGATTGATCTGGACGTCAGCCATGGCGTGTACAGCGGTCGTACCGTGGGCGTGCTGACTTACCGCGAAGGCAAGATCACGCGCTTGCTGGCGTGGCTTGAGCAGGAAGGTGAAACGCTGGAGGGTGCGTATTTCTACTCGGATTCGCGCAATGATTTGCCGTTACTGCTGAAGGTGGATCACCCGCACGTGGTGAACCCGGATCCGGTGTTGCGTGAGCATGCAGAAAAGGCTGGCTGGCCGATTCATCATTGGGTCTGATTGCGCCCTTTTGAATTAAAACTCAGTCAACTGTGGGGCTTGGGCTCTGTGGTTGTCGCGGGGCCGCTGGGTACATATCCGTTGTTTGGGTCACGGCGGCTTATGGTTTCGCCCTTACGGCGACTCACTTTGGAAAAGCCCCAAAGTAAGCAAAGGGCTCTTGCCCCACCACTCGGCACCTCGCCTAGGCTCGGTGTGCGGGCACACCGAGCCACAGCGAGGTGCCGAGTGGTGGGGCAAGAGCCCTTTTGGTTACTTTTGGCTGGGCCGGCATTCCGGGCTCTTTTCCAAAAGTGACCCGCTGTAAAAGCGGAACGAATAGAGGCCGTTACCGCAGCAACGGATATGTACTCAATCGACCTAAAGAATATGACCAATCCAAAGCCCGCCTCGCGAGCAAGCCCCGCATCACAGGTTTAGCGCAGTTCCAAGAACGGTGTAGATACCTATGCTGCGATAGCGGTGTATCAGATGAAACATTCTTCACCGATACACCGCTATCGCAGGCAAGCCAGCTCCTACATTGACCGCATTCCAAGTTGAGATCAGACCAGAGTCTCGTCAATCACCAACACCAACTTCCCGGAAACCTGATTGGTCGCCAACTCAGCAAACGCCGCCTCGGCATCCTTGATCGGGAAAGTCTTGGCCAGTTGCGGGCTCAAACGACCTTCAGCAAACAGCGGCCACACATGCTGACTTAAGTCGCTGAACAGATCAGCCTTGAATTGATCGTCGCGGCTGCGCAGGGTCGACCCCAGCAACTGAATACGCTTGCCCAGCACCTGCGCCAGATCCAGTTGCGCCTCGCGGCCCCCCATCAAACCGATCAACACCCAGCGACCATCCAGGGCCAGCAACTTGAGATCCAGCGCGGCATAGTTACCGCCCACCGGGTCGAGGATGACATCGAACGGCCCGAAATCCCGCAGCCCTTCGATACCGTCGGTACGTACCACGCCCCCCTGGGCACCCAGTTCCTCACAGTAAGCCAGGCGATCCGCCGAGCCGACGCTGACCCAACACGGGCTGCCAAACGCCTTGCACAGCTGGATCGCCGCAGAGCCCACACCACTGGCGCCGGCATGCAACAACACCTTTTCACCGGGCTTGAGGCCCGCCAACTGGAACAGATTGAGCCACGCCGTGCTGTACACCTCAGGCAGCGCCGCCGCCTCGATCAACGACAAACCTTCCGGCACCGGCAACACATGGCGTGCGTCGACCACCACTTCTTCGGCCATGCCGCCGCCGGCCAGCAGCGCACAGACGCGATCACCGACCTGCCAGGACGAGCCCGCCCCCACTTCGCTGATAACCCCGGAACACTCCAGGCCCAGCACATGGCTGGCGCCCGGCGGTGGCGGATAAAGCCCCGCCCGCTGCAATAAATCAGCGCGATTGAGGCCCGCAGCCGCCACGCGGATACGAACTTGGCCTACATCGCAGGTAGGACTGGCTTCTTCTAACCACTCCACATGACCTTCCACGCCTTGCAATGCTTTCACAGTGCCTCCATAGTGAGTCTGGACTGAGCCCGTAGCTGTAGCGTCGGGCTTTTTGCATTATGCGACCGGCCCATGTGGAACCGGCGACTTCAAAGACGGCCTAATATGCGTTATCAATTGCCCCCGCGTCGAATCAGCATGAAGCATTTGTTCCCCAGCACCGCCCTCGCTTTTTTCATTGGTCTCGGCTTCGCGTCGATGTCGACCAATACGTTCGCAGCCAATAGCTGGGACAACCTTCAGCCTGATCGCGATGAGGTGATTGCCAGCCTTAACGTCGTCGAGTTGCTCAAGCGCCATCATTACAGCAAGCCGCCGCTGGACGACGCTCGCTCGGTGATCATCTACGACAGCTACCTCAAGCTGCTGGATCCGTCGCGCAGCTACTTCCTGGCCAGCGATATCGCTGAGTTCGACAAGTGGAAGACGCAGTTCGACGACTTCCTCAAGAGCGGCGACCTGCAGCCCGGCTTCACCATCTACAAGCGTTACCTGGACCGCGTCAAAGCGCGTCTGGACTTCGCTTTGGCTGAGTTGGGCAAAGGCGTCGACAAGCTCGACTTCACCCAGAAGGAAACCCTTCTGGTGGACCGCAAGGACGCGCCTTGGCTGACCAGCACCGCCGCACTCGATGACCTGTGGCGCAAACGCGTCAAGGACGAAGTGCTGCGCTTGAAGATCGCCGGCAAAGAGCCCAAGGCCATTCAAGAGCTGTTGACCAAGCGCTACAAGAATCAGCTCGCACGTCTGGACCAGACCCGTGCCGAAGATATCTTCCAGGCCTACATCAACACCTTCGCGATGTCCTACGACCCGCACACCAATTATCTGTCGCCGGATAACGCGGAAAACTTCGATATCAACATGAGCTTGTCGCTGGAAGGCATCGGTGCCGTCCTGCAAAGCGACAACGACCAGGTCAAGATCGTGCGTCTGGTGCCGGCAGGTCCGGCGGACAAGACCAAGCAGGTTGCCCCGGCTGACAAGATCATCGGCGTGGCCCAGGCCGACAAAGAGATGGTCGATGTGGTCGGCTGGCGCCTGGACGAAGTGGTCAAGCTGATCCGTGGCCCGAAAGGCAGCGTGGTGCGCCTGGAAGTGATTCCGCACACCAATGCGCCGAACGACCAGACCAGCAAAATCGTTTCGATTACTCGCGAAGCGGTGAAGCTCGAAGACCAGGCCGTGCAGAAGCAAATCCTCAACCTCAAGCAGGATGGCAAGGACTACAAGCTGGGCGTGATTGTAATCCCGGCCTTCTACCTGGACTTCAAAGCGTTCCGTGCGGGCGATCCGGACTACAAGAGCACCACCCGCGACGTTAAGAAAATCCTGACGGAACTGCAGAAAGACAAAGTCGACGGCGTGGTCATCGACCTGCGCAACAACGGCGGCGGCTCCCTGCAGGAAGCCACCGAGCTGACCAGCCTGTTTATCGACAAGGGCCCGACCGTGTTGGTACGCAACGCTGACGGCCGCGTCGACGTGCTGGAAGACGAAAACCCGGGCGCCTTCTACAAAGGCCCGATGGCGTTGCTGGTCAACCGCCTCTCGGCCTCGGCCTCGGAGATTTTCGCCGGCGCCATGCAGGACTATCACCGCGCATTGATCATCGGCGGCCAGACCTTCGGTAAAGGCACCGTGCAGACCATTCAGCCGCTGAACCATGGCGAGTTGAAGCTGACGTTGGCCAAGTTCTACCGGGTCTCCGGGCAGAGCACCCAGCATCAGGGCGTACTGCCGGATATCGACTTCCCGTCGATCATCGACACCAAGGAAATCGGCGAGAGCGCCCTGCCCGAAGCCATGCCGTGGGACACCATCCGTCCTGCGATCAAACCGGCATCGGACCCGTTCAAGCCTTTCATTGCGCAGTTGAAAGCTGACCATGACGCTCGCTCCGCCAAGGATGCCGAGTTCGTGTTTATCCGCGACAAACTGGCCTTGGCCAAGAAACTGATGGAAGAGAAAACCGTCAGCCTCAACGAAGCGGATCGCCGTGCGCAACACAGCAGTATCGAAAATCAACAGCTTGTGCTGGAAAACGCCCGCCGCAAGGCCAAGGGCGAAGAACCGCTCAAAGAGCTGAAGAAAGAAGATGAAGATGCACTGCCGGCCGAGGCGGAAAAAACCAAGCCGGAAGACGACGCCTACCTGTCTGAGACAGGTCGGATCCTGCTGGACTACCTGAAGATCAGCAAGCAGGTGGCCAAGCAGTAAATGATGGCGATTTAATGTGAGCACTCCCCGGAGTGTCATCATATAGACATCATTCTGTCGTGAAATGAAGGACCGCAGGCTTATCGCCTGCGGTCCTTTTTTTTCGATCGAGATCGCCATGACCATGACCGAACAGCTGAATGCATTGGGCTCTATCCTGGCTCAAGGCAGTTTGCACAGCCTGTTCCAACCGATCATCTGCCTATCCGAACGACGCATTCTCGGCTACGAAGCCCTCAGCCGTGGACCGTCCAACAGCCCGCTGCACTCCCCCGTCGCATTGTTCTCCGTGGCCAGCCATGCCGGGCGCCTTAGCGAACTGGAAGTCGCCTGCCGCGAAAGCGCATGCCGGCGCTTCAGCGAACAGAAACTGCCGGGCAAACTCTTCCTGAATATCTCGCCGGAATCCTTGATGGAGACGGCTCACCAACCAGGACGCACCCTGCAACTGCTGCGCGACTTCGGTATTCCGCCCAGCCAGGTGGTGATCGAACTCACCGAGCAGACACCCACCGACGATTTCGACCTGCTACAAACGGCCCTGCACCATTACCGCAACATGGGCTTTGCCATCGCACTCGATGACCTGGGCGCCGGGTATTCCAGCCTGCGTTTGTGGTCAGAGCTGCGTCCGGATTATGTGAAGATCGACCGGCACTTTATCGATGGCATCCACCAGGATGCCCTCAAGCGTGAATTCGTCGGTTCCATCCTGCAAATCGCCAAGGCGTCTCGCGCCCAAGTCATCGCCGAGGGCATCGAACTGCCGGAAGAGTTAGCGGTGTTGACGGAGATGGGCGTCGACCTGGTCCAGGGCTACCTGCTCTGCCGTCCGCAGGAACAGCCGCCCCAGGAAGCGCGAGTGATGCTGCCCAAGCAGGACAACGCCAATATTGCCCTCAACGAAGAAGGCAGCGACCTCAGCGCCCTGCTCAACGAACAACCGGCGGTGGATCAAGATACCGCCACCGCCCAGGTGCTGGAATCTTTCCGCCGCCAGGCCAACCTTAACTCGCTGGCCGTATTGGATGAGCGTGGTCACCCGGTCGGTATCGTGCATCGGCATTCGTTGTCTGATGCGCTGCTCAAACCGTTCGCCACCGACCTGTTCGCGCGCAAGCCCATCAGCCGCTTGATGAGCGATGATTTTCTTGCGGTGGAACTAAGTCAATCCCTGCAGCAAGTCAGCCGCCTGTTGACCAGTCGCGCGCGGCAACGGATTGAAGAAGATTTCATTATTACGTTGAACGGCGATTACCTGGGCCTGGGCCGGGTGATTGATGTACTCAAGCTGATCACTGAACTGAAAATCCAGCAGGCGCGCTACGCTAACCCACTGACGCTGCTACCGGGCAACGTGCCGATCCAGCAATGCCTGACACGGCTGCTGCAGCAACAGCGCGAATCGGTGATCTGCTACGTGGATATCGACAGCTTCAAGCCGTTCAACGATATCTATGGCTATGGGCGTGGGGATGAGGTGTTGCTATGCCTGGCGCAGTGCCTGAATGACCGGGTCGACCCCAGCCGCGACTTTGTCGGGCATATCGGTGGCGATGATTTTTTACTGGTGTTGGGGCCGCAGGATTGGCGCAAGCGGCTTAACCAACTGCTGGATGATTTTCACACCCAATGCCGACGCTTCTACCGCGCCGAACACCTCGACGCCGGCTGTTTCGTGGCGTTAAACCGCCAAGGCGTGCGCCAGGAGTTCGCCTTGTTGTCGCTGTCGATCGGCGTGGTGCATTTGTATCCACAGGCCTGTGGACAACTCGATGCCAGCCAGTTGGCAGAGCTGGCCTCGCAAGCCAAGCACCATGCCAAGGATGTGGCCGGCTACAGCATCCATGTGATCGACAGCATGGACGCCCTGCCCCAGGCGCTTTAAGCCTCGGCAGACTCCGGATACTCGTATTCGAACACCCGCACCACTTCCGAGGCGTGCCAGGACGCGGCGGCCACACCATCGGATGGCCCGCTGAAACGCCCCAAGCGCTCCACACACTCGAAAAACCCGGTACGCGGCAAGCGACTGGCGCCCTGGCTGATCACCAGGGAGCTGCGCAACGGCTGCTCGGCCTTGGCATCCAGTGCGGCCAAGTGCTCAAGGGCTGCGGCCAACGTTTGCATCGCCGGCGAGGGAAATTGCAGGCGCTCCAGCAGTGCGCGATAGGTCAGCAGATGGCGCTGGCGGCGCGCCTGGTCCAGTTCGTTGAGTAACCCATCCCAGTGTTGACGGCTGATACGTAGGCTCAAGATTCATCCCTCCAACCTGCAACGCCCAATTCCCAGGCCAGGCTGCGGCGTATCGCGGCATCCGGCTGGCGTTCACCACTTTCAATCAATCCGAGATACGAGGGGCTGATACCCACCGTGCGGGCCAAGGTTTCGACAGCCAGGCCCTTGGCTTCACGCAGGCCGCGCAGGTCTGCGAGCAGGCGCAGGTCCTGGTCGGGGGCGATGGTTGCAGCAGGGGAAAAAGCAAGAGTGGGTGGCTGCTGACCGGCGGCTTTTAGTAGCGCCTGGTACTGGTCCCATGGCAACACCGCGTATTCGGGTTCGCCATTGCGTGAAATTATCTGAATATCCATGACTGCCCCGTAGGATAACAACACTTACTAAGTAAGTTCTTTCCTTAGAAGTGTAATCCTAACAGCCACAAAGGTCGCAGGGGGATATCCGTGTCATCAGTTTTTTTGCGGGTTTTCTTGGGCCAGCAGTGCAGGCGTCTCTGGCAGGCGCTCAACCACTGCCAGTTTTTCCGGGCGCTGGGCGTCGCGCCAGGCGCGAAACACGCTCAGCTCGTCATTCAGGGTCTTCATGACCCATGCCAGCACGGCGATATCATCCAACATGCCGAACACCGGAATAAAATCCGGGATCGCGTCAATCGGGCTGAGGAAGTACATCAGTCCCGCCACCACCGTGATCAGCGCTTTGGGGCTGATCGCCCGGTATTCACCGCGCCAGTAGGCCAGGCACAAGGCCTGGAGCAATTTGAGATCATCCTTGAGCTTACCCAGCCGGTTGCCCTGGCTTGAGCCTTTGGCAGCCACGGCAAACAGCAGCGTCGGCAAACGTCCGCGACCGAGCAGGCGTGCAGCCATAGGCAGAAAACGGGTGAAATTGAAGGGTGGTTTCATTCGTCACTCCAGTTCCAGGCGACATAAAAGGTTATCCACACAAATTGTGGATAACCTTGTGAACAGAGCCTGTTTTAACGGCTGAAAGCCACGGACTACAAGGCTTACAGTCAGATCGGGCGTTTTTTGCGCACATAAAAAAAACCCAAGATTTCATTGACTTGGCGCTGACGTGCAGCTACCCGTGTTCGAGTCTTATATCAGACTGTTGCAGGTTGTAGGCGTTCGTTTGGATTTGTGCAGGTCACAGAAACAACAACGCCCCGTCGAGACGGGGCGTTGTGTATTCAGGCGCCGATTACTTCTTGGCGGCTGGTGCAGCAGGTGCTTCAGGGGCGTCAGCCTTGGCTGGGTCCTTGATAGCTAGCAGTTCCAGGTCGAATACCAGCACGGAGTTGGCTGGAATCGCCGGGCTCGGGCTCTGCGCGCCGTAGGCCAGGTCGGACGGGATGTACAACTCGACCTTCTCGCCAACGTGCATCAGTTGCAGGCCTTCGACCCAACCAGGGATCACACCGCTGACCGGCAGATCAATCGGGCTACCGCGATCCACGGAGCTGTCAAAGGTGGTGCCGTTGGTGAGTTTGCCGGTGTAGTGAACAGTCACCACGTCGGTTGGCTTAGGCTGGGCGCCGTCGGCCTTCTTCACGATCTTGTACTGCAGACCGGAAGCAGTGGTCACTACGCCGTCTTTCTTGGCGTTGTCTTCGAGGAATTTCTTGCCGGCGACTGCCGACTCTTCACTCATTTTGGTCAGGCGTTCTTCAGCACGCTTTTGCAGTGCGGCAAACGCTTCAACCAGTTCGTCGTCTTTCAGCTTCTGTTCTTTCTTGCCGACGGCATCTTCGATGCCTTGGGCTACCGCTTTGGAGTCCAGGTCATCCATGCCTTCTTGAGCAAGGCTTTTGCCCATGTTCAGGCCGATGCCGTAGGAAGCTTTTTGCGCCGGGGTTTTCAGCTCTACGCTGGTCTGCGAATCACAACCCGCAAGTACCAGGCTAACCAGGGCCACCGCCGCCGCCAACCGATGCTGTTTCATGCTATTTCCTTGTTCATGCGCCAAAAGGGCATTCGAATAAAGTCGCGAGCTTATCAGGCGGCCACGACCAATGGCTACCGGCATGTGAGCAGGAAACTTCTGATAAGTTCACGTGTTTAAAAGCATTTTCATCCATTATGGAACCCCGCGACGGATCGCGGGACCGCCTGCAACCACGCTAATGGCCACTTGCCGCACGTGTGGCGCAATGGCATAAGAACACTACAACCCGACAAGGATAGTTATCTTGCGCATTTTTTCCCGTGTTTTACTCCTGATACTCGCAGCGCTGGGCCTGGTCCTGGCCGTGGTGATCTACTACACCGTCAACCCCAAGCTGCCGGACTACGTGCCCGTGGAGCAGGTGCACTACCAGGACCAATGGAGTGCGGCTGATCGTCAGACCTACTACTTCACGCCCCAAGGCACCCAGGTAAAAGGCCTGCATTACGACTGGTTCACCGCCCTGGAACTGCCGTTTTCCGAACAGCGGTTCGCCACGCCGGAATATTTGGCGCGCTTTGGCTTCCTGGTCGACCCCAAGCAAGGGCCTACCGCGCAAAACCCCGGCAACCTGCCGGTGGGCTTCGCACGACACCAGAATGCCGGCAGCAACGTTGAATACCTGGATATCACCTGCGCCGCCTGCCACACCGGCGAGTTGCATTTCAAAGGCCAGGCCCTGCGCATCGACGGCGGCTCGGCCCAGCACGTATTGCCCTCCAGCGTGCCCACCTTGCGGGGTGGCAGTTTCGGCCAGGCCCTGGTGGCCAGCCTTGCCGCAACTTATTACAACCCGTGGAAGTTCGAGCGCTTTGCTCGCACGGTTCTAGGCCACGATTACGACGAGCACAACCAAAAGCAACTGCGGCAGGACTTCAAGCAGTCGCTGAACAAATTCCTGAAAGTCGCCTGGAACGACACCCACCGCGGCCTCTACCCCACCGAAGAAGGCCCGGGACGTACCGACGCGTTTGGCCGCATCGCCAACGCCAGCTTCGGCGACGCCATCTCACCGGACAATTATCGCGTCGCCAACGCGCCAGTGGACTACCCACATCTGTGGGATATCTGGACCTTCGACTGGGTGCAATGGAACGGTTCGGCCCAGCAGCCCATGGCGCGCAATATCGGAGAAGCCCTCGGCGTCGGCGCGACCCTGGACTTTTTCGACAGCGCCGGCCAACCGCTTCAGGGCGACGCCCGTTACCCCTCCAGCGTGCGGGTGCGTGACCTGAACCTGATCGAAGAAACCCTGCAACGTCTCAAGCCACCCACTTGGCCCGAAGACCTGTTCGGTGCTGTCGACAAGCCCCTCGCCGCCCAAGGCCGTGCGCTGTTCGCCGAGAACTGCGCCGGCTGCCATCTACCCAGTGTCAGCCAGGAAAATGGCCGGCCGGTGCAGCAACTGAAAATGCTCCCCGTGGAATACATCGGCACCGACCCCGGCACCGCCAACAACATCGCCGACCAGCGCTATGACCTCAGCGCCCTGCAATGGGACCCGGCGGAACTGGCCAAACTCAATGTTGAGTTGCACCCGAAGCCGACCGCCCCTCTGGACTTGCACAAAATGTCTGTGGCCCAGGGCCTGGCCTACGTCACCGCCTTCGTCGAAGACCACGCCTACCGCGCAGCCGGCGTGACCCCAGCCGAACGCCCAAACATGGACGGGTTTGGCCTGCCCATCGGCGTGCGTGAACTGCGTGCCTACAAAGCCCGGCCACTGGCCGGTGTGTGGGCCACCCCGCCGTTCCTGCACAACGGCTCGGTGCCGACGATCTACCAATTGCTCTCACCCCAGGACGAGCGCAGCACCACTTTCTATAAAGGCACTTTCGACTACGACCCGCGCCACTTGGGCTTCCAGACCGGTGCATTCAAGAACGCCTTTCTGTTCGATACCAAAATCACCGGCAACCACAACAGCGGCCACGAATTCCGTGCCGGCACACGTGGCAATGGCGTGATCGGCCGCAGCTTGCTGCCGCAGGAACGCTGGGCGCTGCTGGAATACCTCAAAGTGCTGGGCGGCCCGCTGGAGCAACAGTTGCCATGATTATTCGATCTCAATACAACGAGCGCTCCCTGCTCGCCCGTCTATGGCTGCGCCTGGGCAAGTTTCTCGGCAAAACCCTGCTGTGGCTGGTGGGCCTGGGCTTGCTCGGCTGGCTGGCGGCCACCGCTTGGTACGCCTGGCAACACAGCGGCCCGGTGTCGCCGGATGAACAGATCCCACCCGGTGAAGCGGCGATGACCCAAGGCATCATTCAGACGGCGGTGCGTATCGTCGACCAGCACCGTGAAGGCACGCGCTACCTGCGTGATGCCCATGCCAAGGCCCACGGCTGCGTGAAAGCCGAAGTCAGCGTGCTGGCGGACCTCGACCCGGCATTACGCCAAGGCGTGTTCGCAGAGCCGGGCAAGACTTGGCAAGCGATGATGCGGCTGTCCAACGGCAATGCCTATCCACAGTTCGACAGCATTCGAGATGCCCGTGGCATGGCGATCAAACTGTTGGATGTACCAGGCAAACAGCTGCTGGCGGACCAGCAAACGCGCACGGAACAAGACTTCGTGATGTTCAGCCACCCGAACTTTTTTGTCAGCGATGTGGCGGAATATGCACAGAACGTCGGCGCCCAGGCGGATGGCAAGAAAGTCCTGGCGTTCTTCCCCAAGGCCGATCCGCGCAGTTGGCAGGTGCGCCACCTGTTTATCGCCCTGGCGACCCTGGCTCCTGCGCCGATCAGTCCGACGCAGACCACCTATTTTTCAGTTTCGCCCTACAAGTTCGGCGCGGCTAACGCCAAGTTCCGCGTTGCGCCCGACCCGCAAAGTTGCCCGGAATATGCGCTGCCCCAACAGAACCATGACCTGCCGAACTTCTTGCGCAGTGCGCTGAACCAGCAACTGTCCACCGACCGTGTACCTGCGTGTTTTGTGCTGCAGATTCAGCGGCAGAATCCGCAGAAATTCATGCCGATCGAGGACACCAGCGTCGAGTGGAAGGAAAGCGATGCGGCTTATGAGACTGTGGCCAAGGTGAGGATCCCGGCTCAGGATTTCGACACGCCGGCGTTGAACCTGGCGTGTGACAACCAATCGTTCAACCCCTGGTTTGGGCTGGAGGCGCATCGGCCGATTGGCGGGATCAACCGGTTGCGTAAAGCGGTGTATGAGGCTGTCAGCGACTATCGGCATAGTCGTAACTTGTGAGGTGTGGGGGGGATGGCGCTATTGAGTACATATCCGTTTTTTGGGTAACGGCGGCTTAGGGTTTCGCCCTTACGGCGGCTTACTTTGGGGCTTTTCCAAAGTGAGCCGCTGTAAGAGCGGAACCCATATCAGCCGTTACCCAAATAACGGATATGCACACCCAGCCCGTAAAGAATACGTATAGATCCCCCATTCCCCATAACGATTACGTCGTCCCTGTTGAACAACTAAGCCCACACATTCTACCGTCACCTCCTACCCCCAAAACCCGTAGGAAGTCATCGTGGAAAGTTCAACTTTAGGCATGGTCGTCCTGTCAATGATTGCGCTCTTCGGCACCGCCGCGTTTTGCTTCGAGCACCTCGCCACCCGCGGCGAAGAGAAAAAGAAAACCAAATAAGCTGGTCGCCGAAATCAGCAGAACCCCAGACTTTCAAGGGATACCCCAACACCGGGCTATCCCTTGTTTTCGTTCGCCCACCACAACCCCATCTATATACCGTCTTAATACCGCCCCGCGTAATCAGTGCCCGAACTCTATACGCAAGCCCTTAACCTCCCCGCGTCCGCAATGGCGGCTTATTCATTCAGGGGAGTTACACAGTGCTCACACTTACCTTCATTTATATCGCCAGCGGCTTATGCGCCGTCGGGCTGTTCGCTTACTTGGGTTATGCCCTCATTCGCGCCGAAAAATTCTAGGGAGTTCGCCATGTACGACGTGATGTTTATCGGCCTCTCCCTGATGTTTTTTGTTGCGACTGCCATGGCCATTGTCGCCATGGGCAAGCTTTGAACGGAGCCACGACATGTTAAGCACTTTGCTGGAATTTACGCTGATCCTGGGGTTGATGACCGGGCTCGCCGTGCTGATGGGCAAGTGGCTGACCCGGGTGTTTACCGGGACCCGCCATGCCCTGCCGGAACGTTGTACCTATAGCCTGCTGGGCATTGATCCACGGGAAACCATGGGCTGGGCCCGCTACGGCTCGGCACTGGTGTTGTCGAACGCGGCGATGATGTTGCTGGGCTATTTCATCCTGCGCTTGCAGGCGGTGATGCCGATCAACCCACTGGGGCTGGCCGCACAAACACCGGACCTGGCGTTCAACACCGCCGCCTCCTTTATTACCAACACCAACTGGCAGGCGTACTCGGGTGAAACTAGCCTGTCGAACTTCAGCCAGATGGCGGTCATCACCTTTCTGATGTTTGTCGGCGCTACCTCTGGCGTGGTGGCAGCCGCGGGTTTCATTCGTGGCTTGAGCCGCTCAAGCGCGGCCGATATCGGCAACTTCTGGGTCGACTTCACCCGCACGCTCTACCGCGTAATGCTGCCGCTGTGTGTGGGCATGGCGCTGGTGTATGTGTGGCAAGGCATGCCGCAGACATTCGCCTCCCAAGCCCTGGCGACGACACTGGAAGGTGCGCAGCAACAGTTGATTGTCGGCGCGGTTGCCAGCTTTGAATCGATCAAGCATATCGGCACCAACGGCGGTGGTTTCTTCAGCATGAACGCCGCCCACCCGTTCGAAAACCCGACACCGCTGACCAACGCCCTGCACATCCTCAGCATGTTGCTGATCCCTTCGGCGCTGACCTATACCTTTGGCAGCATGCTGCTGCAACGCCGTCAGGGCTGGGTGTTTTTCGGCACCTTCCTGGTGATGTTTATCGGCTTCCTTGCGCTGGTGTATGGCGCCGAACAAAACGGTAATCCGCTGCTGACCCAGGCCGGTGCCAACCAGACGCTGTCGATTGAGCAGAGCGGCGGCAATATGGAGGGCAAGGAACTGCGCTTCGGCATCGCCGACAGCAGCCTGTTTATCGCCACCACCACGGCGGCAACCACTGGTTCAGTCAACGCCATGCACGACTCGCTGACCCCCATGGGCGGCTTCGTGCCCCTGGCGCAGATGATGCTCAACTGCGTGTTCGGCGGTGACGGCGTGGGCTTTATCAACCTGATCCAGTACGCCCTGCTCACGGTGTTCCTGGTGGGTATGATGATCGGCCGCAGCCCGGAATTCCTCGGTAAGAAAATCGAAGCCAGGGAGATAAAACTGGTGATGCTCTCGGTGCTCGCGCATCCCATCAGCATCCTCGGTTTCACCGCCCTCGCAGCCCTCTGGCCAGACACCATGGCCAGCCTCAACAACCTCGGCCCTCATGGGTTCAGCGAGGTGCTCTACGCCTACACCTCCGGCACCGCCAACAACGGTTCGGCGTTTGCCGGGTTGAACGCCAACACGCCGTTTTTCAACACCACCATCGGCCTGGCGATGTTGGTCGGACGCTTCTTCACGATGCTGCCGATGCTGGCCGTGGCCGGTTCCCTGGCGATGAAAAAGACCGTGCCTGCCGGCGCCGGCACCATTCCCACCGCGACCCCACTGTTCATGTTTTTGGTGGTGTTCGTGGTGCTGGTGGTCGGCGGCCTGACCTTTTTGCCGGCGCTCGCGCTCGGCCCGCTGGTGGAGCAACTGCAGTTGCTGTCCGGCCAGACGTATAACTGAGGACACGTGGATGACGACTCAATCGATATTCAAAGGGCTGTTGCGCCCGGTGCTGGTTTCAGCGGTGTTTTTCATGCTGCTGACAGGGCTGGCCTACCCGGCCTTCACCACTGTTGCCGCGCAACTGTTGTTCCCATTCCAGGCCCAAGGCTCGCTGATTGAACGCGATGGGCTGGTGATCGGCTCAACGCTGATCGGCCAGGACTTCACCAAGCCCGAGTACTTCCGTGGCCGTCCGAGCATGACCCTCGGTGCCGACCCGCAAGACCCGAGTAAAAGCATCTCGCAGCCATACAACGCAGGCTCCAGCGGCGCCAGCAACCTGGGGCCGACCAGCCAGAAACTGGTCGACCAAGTCGCCGCACGCGTCCAGGCCTATCGCCAGGACAACGCCCTGGCGGCTGGCGCCCAAGTGCCGGTGGACGCGGTCACCGCTTCCGCATCGGGCCTGGACCCGCACATCTCGGTGGCCAACGCGCGACTGCAACTGGCGCGGGTCGCCCGTGTGCGGCACATCCCCGAAACCGAACTGCTGCAACTGCTCAACGACCACACCGCCCCCCGCACCCTCGGCTTACTCGGCGAGCCACGGGTGAATGTGCTGCAACTCAATCTGGCGCTGGATGCCCGTCGCCCTTCTATTGCGGTCAGTGAGTAAGAGATTCCTTCATGAAAAATGCTCGTTTACCCCTGTTTGATCGACGCATCGTGCTCGCTGCCGGCGTCGACGCTTTTAAGAAGCTGCTGCCCCAGGCCCAATGGAAAAACCCGGTGATGTTCGTGGTGTACCTGGGCAGCCTCCTCACCACGTTGCTGTGGTTCCAGTCCCTGGGTGGCCAGGGTGAGGCGCCCAGCGGCTTTATCCTCAGCATCACCTTGTGGCTGTGGTTTACCGTGCTGTTCGCCAACTTCGCCGAAGCCCTGGCCGAAGGTCGCAGCCGTGCGCAGGCCGCAAGCCTTAGGGGGATGAAACGCCAGACCCTCGCCAAGCTGCTGCAACAACCCCGCCACGGCTCCGCCTGGCTGCCGCTGGAGGCCAGCCAACTGCGCAAGGACAACGTGGTGTTGATCGAAGCCGGCGACCTGGTGCCGCTGGACGGCGTGGTGATTGAAGGCGTGGCCTCGGTGGATGAAAGCGCGATCACCGGCGAATCGGCGCCGGTAATTCGCGAGGCCGGTGGCGACTTTTCCTCGGTCACCGGCGGCACGCGGGTGCTCTCGGATTGGCTGGTGGTGCGCATCAGCGTCAACCCCGGTGAATCGTTCCTGGATCGCATGATCTCGATGGTCGAATCGGCCAAGCGCCAGAAGACCCCCAACGAAGTCGCGCTGACGATTTTGCTGGTGGGCCTGACCCTGTTGTTCCTGTTGGTGATCGCCACGCTGAGTCCCTACTCGATTTTTGCCGTGGCCATGAGCGGCAGCGGCAGCGTGATCAGCGCCACGGTGTTGGTGGCGTTGCTGGTGTGCCTGATCCCCACCACCATCGGTGGCCTGCTGTCGGCCATCGGCGTGGCGGGGATGAGCCGGATGATGTCGGCGAATGTCATCGCCACCTCGGGCCGCGCCGTCGAAGCGGCGGGCGATGTCGACGTGTTGCTGCTGGACAAGACCGGCACCATCACCTTGGGCAATCGTCAGGCCAGCAGCTTTTTGCCGGCACCGGGTGTGAAGGAAGCCGAGCTGGCCGATGCCGCACAGCTCGCGTCCCTGGCTGACGAAACCCCGGAAGGCCGCAGCATCGTGGTGTTGGCCAAACAGAAGTTCGACATCCGCGCACGGGACATCAACGCCCTGGGTGCAAGCTTTGTGCACTTCACCGCGCAAACTCGTATGAGCGGCGTCGACCTGCCCGAGGGCCGGGCGATCCGCAAGGGCGCGGCGGATGCAATTCGCAGCCATATCGAAGCCTTGGGCGGCAGTTTTCCCGCCGCGTTGCAGGCAAAAGTCGATGAGGTCTCACGGCGCGGCAGCACACCGTTGGTGGTATCCGATGGCACAAAAGCGTTGGGCGTGGTGGAACTCAAGGACGTGGTCAAGGGCGGTATCAAGGAGCGCTTCGCCGAACTGCGGCGCATGGGCATCAAGACCGTGATGATCACCGGTGACAACCGCCTGACCGCGGCGGCCATTGCGGTGGAAGCCGGTGTGGATGACTTTCTCGCCGAAGCTCGCCCCGAAGACAAGCTGCAACTGATCCGCGACTACCAGGCCCAGGGCAAGCTCGTGGCCATGACCGGCGACGGCACCAACGATGCACCGGCGCTGGCCCAGGCTGATGTGGCGGTGGCGATGAACAGCGGGACCCAGGCGGCCAAAGAGGCCGGCAACATGGTCGACCTCGACAGCAACCCGACCAAGTTGATCGAAGTGGTCGAGGTCGGCAAACAAATGCTGATGACCCGTGGCGCACTCACCACCTTCAGCGTTGCGAATGACGTGGCGAAGTACTTCGCGATCATCCCGGCCGCGTTTGTCGCCACCTACCCACAGCTCGGCGCATTGAACGTGATGCACCTGAGCAGCCCCAACTCGGCGATTCTCAGCGCGGTGATTTTTAACGCATTGATCATTGTCGCGTTGATTCCCCTGGCCCTGCGCGGCGTGACCTACCGGGCGATCGGCGCGGCGGCGTTGCTCAATCGCAACCTGCTGATCTATGGCCTGGGCGGCGTGCTGGTGCCGTTTGCCGGGATCAAGTTGATCGACATGCTACTGACCGGAATGGGCTTGGTGTAAGCCACACCATCAATCAACTGTAGGCGCTGGCTTGCCAGCGCCTACATTTAGCAGGAATGACATGCCCGCATTAAACGATGATCGCCCCGACCCCGACGCCCTGCTGGCCCGGATACAGTTGGAAGAACAGGCCGCCTTGCGCGGCAAATTGCGTATCTACTTCGGCTCCAATGCCGGCGTCGGCAAGACCTGCGCCATGCTCACCGCGGCGCAACGCGAAGTCGACCTGGGCCGTGACCTGCTCGCCGGCGTGGTGGAAACCCATGGCCGTTCGGAGACCGCCGAGCTGCTCCATGGCCTGGAACAACTGCCCCGCGCGGCTTTGTTGCACCGCGAGTTCGCGCTCAGTGAATTCGACCTCGACGCCGCCCTGCGCAGGCATCCCGCCGTGGTACTGGTGGACGAATTGGCCCACAGCAACGTGCCCGGCTCGCGCCACCCCAAACGCTGGCAAGACGTCGAAGAACTGCTCAGCGCCGGTATCGACGTGTGGACCACCCTCAATGTCCAGCACCTGGAAAGCCTGAACGACCTGGTCAGTGGAATCATCGGCATTCGCGTGCGTGAAACCGTGCCGGATCATGTGTTCGATAACGCCCACGAAGTGGTGGTCATCGACCTGCCGCCCGACGACCTGCTGCAACGCCTCAAGGACGGCAAGGTGTACCTGGGCCCTGCTGCGGCGCGCGCGTCGCAGCACTTTTTCCGCAAGGGCAACCTGCTCGCATTGCGCGAGTTGGCGCTGCGCCGCACCGCCGACCGGGTCGACACGCAGATGCGCGTTTACCGCCGCGAGCGCTCGATCAGTACGCTGTGGCCGGCCCGTGAGCGGTTGCTGGTGGGCGTGGCGGGCGACGCCGGTGACGAGCGCCTGGTGCGTGAGGCTGCGCGCCTGGCACAGAAACTCGAAGCCGACTGGATCGTGGTGCATGTGGCCGCGCATCAGGGACGCGGCGCCAAGCGCTACCTGACCGCGATGAAAACCCTGGCGCTGGCCAGCGAGTTTGGTGCCGACACCGCGACGCTGCCGGGCATGGACGTAGCCGAAGCCCTGGCCGCCTGCGCCCGCGAACACAACGCTAATCGCCTGGTGCTGGGCCATCATCCGCGCCAGCCATGGCGGTTCTGGCATCAGTCGGTCAGCGACCGGATCAGTCGGCATCATCCGCAAATCGATCAGATCGTGATTGCCCACGGGCTGCTGCCGGGCAAGCCCGCAGCGATCGAAAAAACCGCGCCGGCAGCGGGTACAAAACTGGCGTATGTCTGGGCCAGCCTCGCCTGTTTCACCGCCACGGCCATCGCCGCGCTGCTGCTGCAAGTGTTCGATTTGGCCAACGTGGTCATGCTGTTTTTGCTCACCGTGGTGCTGGTGGCCCTGCGTTATGGACGCGGCCCCGGCGTCTGGGCGGCGATGCTCGCGGTGCTGTGTTTCGACTTCTTTTTTGTGCAGCCGCGCTACTCGTTTACCGTCAATGACACCCAGTATTTTTTCACCTTTGCGCTGATGCTCGGCATCGCCTTGATCACCGGCCAACTCACCGCCCGCCTGCGCCACGAAGCACGCACCGCCGCCGCGCGTGAACGGCGCGCCACCTCACTGGCGCGGCTGGCCCGCGACCTGTCGGCGGCGTTGACCGTGGAGCAAATCAGAGAAGTCGCGCTGCGCACCTTCAGCGGCGTGTTTGAGGCACGGGTCGGCCTGGCGCTACCGGACGCCGCCGATGCCGTGCGCAGCGTGGGTGCGGGCGGGCTGCCGATTGACGACAGCATCGCCCAGTGGAGCTACGACCACGGCAAGGTTGCCGGCCATGGCACCGACACCTTATCGGCGGCCAAAGGCTGTTACTTGCCGCTCAAAGCGCCGATGCGCGTACGGGGTGTGTTGGTGCTGGAACTGGCCCAGAGCGAACGCCTGAGCGATCCGCAGGAACGCCACTTGTTGGAGGCCTGCATGAGCCAACTGGCGATCGCCCTGGAACGTGTGCATTTCGTCGAAGTGGCGCAAAGCACGCTGGTGCAGATGGAAGGCGAGAAGATGCGCAACACCCTGCTTGCAGCGATTTCCCACGACCTGCGCACACCGCTGACCACCTTGATCGGCGCCGCCGACACCGCCCTGCCCCATGCCCCGCCGGGGCCGCTGACCGAACTGCTGCACGGCATTCACGAACAAGCCACCTCGATGCAGCGGTTGATCGAAAACCTGCTGGACATGGCGCGCATGCAAGAGCGCGGCGTGCGCCTGAACCGGCAATGGCATTCGCTGGAAGAAATCGTCGGCAGCGCGTTGCGCCAATTACGTGAGCCGCTGACGCAACACTGCGTGCACACCACGCTTTCACCGCAGTTGCCACTGGTAGAAATCGACGCTTTGTTGATCGAGCGGGTGCTGGTCAACCTGCTGGATAACGCCGCCAAGTACACACCTCCAGGTACGGCGATTACCGTCGCCGCCCACGAGACCTTGGGCAGCATTGTGCTGGAGGTCAGCGACACCGGCCCAGGCCGCGCGCCGGCCAATCTGTTCGAACCCTTCACGCGCGGCCAGCAAGAGTCGTCCGTCGCGGGCATAGGCCTGGGCCTGGCGCTGGCCAAACGCATCGTCGAGGCCCACGGCGGGCGCATCGAAGCCAACCCCGGCCGCGAGCACGGCATGCATTTCATCATCACGTTACCGGCGGGCAGCCCGCCGTCCATGGAAGCCCTATGAGCACTGCACGCATTTTGATTGTTGAAGACGAGGCCAACATCCGCCGCTTCGTCGGGATCGCCCTGCAAGATGAAGGTTTTCAGGTATTCGAAGCCGACAGCGTCAAACGCGCCTTGATCCATGCCGCCAGCCGCCAACCGGACTTGGTGATCGTCGACCTCGGCCTGCCGGACGGCGATGGCAAACAACTGATCAGCGAATTGCGCGGCTGGCTGGCGGTGCCGATCCTGGTGCTGTCGGCGCGTGATCGCGAAGAAGAGAAAGTCGCCGCCCTGGACGCCGGCGCCGATGACTACCTGACCAAACCTTTCGGCGTGCCCGAACTGCTCGCACGCATCCGCGCCCAGTTGCGCAGGCACGGGCAGACCGGCACCGTGGCGGCCACCAGCAAGGTGGTATTCGGCGAGATTGAAGTCGACCTGGCCACCCATGAAGTGTGGCGCCAAACGCAGCCGGTGCACCTCACGCCCATCGAGTACCGCTTGCTCTGCGCGATGATTCGCGGCCAGAGCCGGGTGCTGACGCATCGGCAATTACTGCTGGAAGTCTGGGGCCTGGATTACGTGGACCGCCCCCACTATTTGCGCGTGCACATGGCACACCTGCGGCAAAAACTGGAGGCGGACCCGGCGCAGCCACAGCATTTCATTACCGAGTTGCAGGTGGGTTACCGGCTGATGGGTTTGTAAAAAGATGCTCGGCGGCGAAGTCCACAAACACGCGAATTTTT
The DNA here is from genome assembly GCF_001870435.1 of Pseudomonas costantinii. Taxonomy (GTDB): domain Bacteria; phylum Pseudomonadota; class Gammaproteobacteria; order Pseudomonadales; family Pseudomonadaceae; genus Aquipseudomonas; species Aquipseudomonas costantinii. The sequence continues at coordinate 58,256 of NZ_MDDR01000032.1, forward strand.
GGCGAGAGATGGCGACTGGAAGGCCACAGCGCCCAGAACTGACCCTGGTCATCCGAATGCCCATCCAGCAGGGTTTCCAACTGCGCCTGAGCCAACGCTTCACGGGCCAGGAAGTCCGGCACGTAGGCGATGCCATGGCCGTCAATCGCGGCCCTGAGCATGGCTTCCATATTGTTCAAGGTCAGCGCGGTGGGCAGGCGCAACTGGGTGATCGCCGGGTTGGCGGATAAGGTCCACTCCATGATTTTACCGGTGGTGGCAAACCGATAACGAAGGCATTGGTGGTGCTCAAGATCGGCCAGGGTTTGCGGCCGACCGTGATCACGCAGGTAGCCGGGTGAAGCACACAGTAAAAACCGGAACGGCCCAAGCCTGCGCGCCATCAATGTTGAGTCGGCCAGGCCGCCGCTACGAATCACCACGTCGAAGCCTTCCTCGATCACATCCACCAAGTGGTCGTTGAAATCCAGTTCCAGTTCAATTTCCGGATAGGCCTTGCGGAACGCGAGCATGTGCGGGAAGAGGAAGCGATAACCGATGGTGGGCAAGCTGACCCGCAACTTGCCACGGGGTGCCTGGATGGCATGGGAGAGCATGGCGCGCGCATCTTGCAGGTCATCGAGGATTTTTCGACTGCGCTCGTAGAACAGTTGCCCTTCCGCGGTGAGGCTGACTTTACGCGTGCTGCGGTGCAGCAGCCGCACCTTAAGCTCAGCCTCCAACTTGGCGACATTCTTACCCACCGCCGAGGCGGAAATCCCCAGCGCCCGCGCCGCGCCAATGAAGCTCAGGGCTTCCGCCGTTTTCACGAATGCGATCACACCACCGAGGTTATCCGTCACGCCATTACATCCTTTGAGTCCGCTATGACCGGAATGTAGGCCGGTTTATCGCCAATTGCATCCCCATTAAAGTCTTTATCTTTACAGAGCTGCGGGAATGCGCCCATGAACACGCTGATCGATGCACCCTCCACCAAAGGTCGGTATTCCATTCTGGCCGCAGTCTGCCTGGCAGCCTTGGTATTGCCCATGAGCTTTACCGGCGGGGCCGTCGCCACGCCTTTTATCGGCCAGACCTTCAACGCCACGCCCACGCAAATGGCCTGGATCACCAACGCGTTCATGCTCAGTTTCGGCAGCCTGCTGATGGGCGCCGGCACGCTCGCCGACCTCTATGGGCGCAAACGCCTGTTCTTGTGGGGCATGGCGCTGTTTACCGGGGTGTGCGTGCTGTTGGCGGCAGCGCCGGGCATGCTCTGGCTGGATGCCTTGCGCGGGGTGCAGGGTGTCGCGGCGGCCACGGCATTGGCCAGCGGCTGCGCGGCGCTGGCCCAGGAGTTCGACGGCCACGCCCGGACGCGCGCCTTCAGCCTGCTGGGCACTACCTTCGGCGCGGGCCTGGCCTTTGGCCCGGTGCTCTCTGGGTTGTTGATCGAGCAATGGGGCTGGCGCGCCATCTTCCTCGCCACGGCACTGCTCGCGGGGCTGTCGCTGCTGTTCGCCGCCCCCAAAATGCGTGAAAGCCGCGACCCACAGGCACTGCGCCTGGACGTGGCCGGGGTACTGACGTTTTCGGCCATGCTGGTGACGTTGACCAGCGCAGTTATTCTGGCACCACAGCGTGGTTGGGGCTCGTCGCTGATTCACGCGCTGCTGGCAGCGGCAGCCGTATTTTTATGGGTGTTTATCCGTGTTGAAAATCGCTCCAGCCATCCGATGCTGCAATTGGGCCTGTTCAGATTTCCACGCTTTATTGGCGTGCAACTGCTGCCGATTGGCACCTGTTACTGCTACATCGTCTTGATCGTGTTGCTGCCGCTGCGGTTTATCGGTGTCGAAGGCGCCAGCGCGTTGGAGGCTGGCTTGATGATGCTCGCACTGTCGGCGCCAATGCTGGTGGTACCGATCATCGCGGCGACGCTGACGCGCTGGCTGTCAGCCGGTGTGCTGTGCGCCATTGGCCTGCTGATCGCGGCGGCGGGTTTGTACGGGCTGAGCCTGGTCACGGTCGGCCAACCCTTGCAGACCGTCGCAGCCATGCTGGTCATCGGGATCGGCACGGGGTTGCCATGGGGCTTGATGGATGGCCTGGCGATCAGCGTGGTACCCAAAGAACGCGCGGGCATGGCAGCCGGTATTTTCAATACCACCCGCGTCGCCAGCGAAGGCGTGGCGTTGGCAATCACGGTGGCCGTGTTGAGCGCCTTGGTCGCACATCACCTGCACGCGAGCACAACGCAAGACGTTGCAGTGATTGCCCAGCAGTTGGTCATGGGCGATGCCCGACAAGCCAGTGCGGACATTCCACTGGCGTTGCTGCGTACGGCCTACATCGCGGGTTTCAATACGTTGCTGCAATTACTGGCAGGGCTCACCCTGCTCACGGCGATGGTGGTCTTTGTGTTCCTGGGTCGCCGAACTGTCGCACCGATACCGGCGGAGCCCGCCATTGAGTCGTTGAGCTGAGTCCTTCGAGAAGCCTGCCCGTTCAACAGGCTCGCTGCCCCGGGTCAGAAATGAAACGCTACCCCCGTGGTCACGTTAAACGCATCGCCAACGTAGAAGTTGGCCGAGTCCTGGCCCTTGGCGTCATAGGCCGTGTTGGTGGCTGTCGCGTAGCGTTTATTGGTCAAGTTGCGGGCGTCGACGAAGACCTCCCATTTTTTGCTCGGGGCCTCGTAACCCAGCTTGGCGCCCCACAGTGTGTAAGAGGGCGCACTGAGGGAGTTGGCAAAGTCGACGTAATAGCTCGACGCTGCCCGGGCGTTGAGTTGCGCGTAGAAACCGTTGCCCTGGCGATATTCCAGCTCGGCCTGGTAGACCTGACGCGGCAGGCCCGGCAGTTGGTTGTCGCCGAACACCGTGTCATTGCGGTAGTGGAAGTCGTTGAAGGTGTAGGCCTGGCGCAAGGTCACGGTATTGCCGTTGCCGCCGTCCCACAGCTGTGCATTCACACCGGCTTCGATGCCTTGGTGAATCGTCGCGCTGCCGTTGGAGGTGGCCACCAGTTGGTCTTGCGTCGCCGTGGCCTGACGCACCACCACCGACAGCAGCTCTTTCTGGACCCACGAGCGGTAGACCGTCAGGCTGCCGTCGAAAATGCCGTGGCCGCCGCGAATACCAAACTCCACGGTGTTGGCTTTTTGTGGTCGCACATCGCGGATGTAAGGCGTGCCGGTGCTGCCCAGTTGCCAGGTGACCGGTGGATCGACCGAACGGCTGACGTTGCCGAACACTTCGAATTCCGGGGTCAACTGATAGCGCAGGCCCACGCGCGGGGCGACGTCGGTCTCGTCGTATTCGACGCCACTGGGGAACGCACTGGTGTTAGTACCGGTGGTGTATTCGATCTGCGCCTTGCGTTTGATATCAATCAACGACAAGCCGGTGGACAGCCAGGTGCGGTCACCCAGTTGCAGTTCGTTGCCGAGGGAAAACACCGTGTCGCGCGAGCCCGTGTAGTTGGTTTTCTGCTGGGTGATGCCGGTGGCCCTGCTGTGGGATTTCACATCGGCCAGGTACGCCAGCGTATTGCTGAAGGTCACGCTGCTGTTGCTGGGCAGACCGAAAAAGCTGTCTGCGGTGCGCAGGTAACGCAGGGTCAGGTTGACGTCCTGGGAACGCCATTCCTGGGGTGTTGGCGAATAACGCCAGCCGTTGTCCAGCGGGTAATCGTTGTAACCCAGGCCGACTTCGAGCTTGGCATTGTCATCGAAAGTGTAGGTGGTGATGCTGCCCAGCAGGGTCGAGCCGTCCTTCTTGCGCCCGATGGGCACGAGGTTACTCGTGGGGTCGTGCTTGAGTTGGTATTGGGTCAGGGTGTTGCCTTGGCTCAGGGTTTCTTCCTTGTAGCGAATGTAGAAACGCGTCTCCAGTTGCGGGCTGAATACATGACCGAAGTTGGCGACGATCCCCTGTCCCTTGTTCGGCGTATTGTCCTGATAACCCTCACGCTCGTTGTGTTGGATGCTGACGTAGTAGTCGTTGTCGCCCTCCACGCCGCCGGTACTCAGTTGCTGCTTGCGATAGCCAAAGCTACCGGCTTCGAAGCGCGCGTAATTGCCCGGGTCAGTGCGGCCGGTCTTACTCACGAAGTTGATCGCGCCGCCCAGTGACAAGGCCGAATAACGAAAGGCGTTGGCGCCGTAGAGCACCTCGGTGTGGTCCACGGAGGCCATGTCCAGCATGTCTTCCTGGGTGCCGCCCGGCCCGGTCAACGGCAGGCCGTCGTAGAGGAATTTAATCCCCAGCACATAGCCTTGATAGAAGGTGTTGAGACCCGAACCACGGATCGAAATCTTGTTGGCGCCCGAGCCGCTGGTGGCCTGGGCGAATACGCCCGGCTGCAAGGCCAGCACATCCTCGGCATTTGCCGCCCGGCCCTGCTCGATCTTGCGGTTGTCGATTACCACGGTTTTACCGGGCACCTTGGCCAACTGCTTTTCGGCCTTTTGCGCCTCGGTGACTTCGGCGCCAGTGACCACAACGGTGGCCAAGGTAGGGTCGGCCTGGGCGGCAAAGGCCGCGCCCTGTATCAACATCAACAGTACGCCAAGGCTGGAAGCGGTGGCCAGTGACTCAAAACGACGAGCGCGCAGATCAAACAGTTGCCGCATGAATTAAATACTCCTGGGGTCTCAAGTGAGTGGGAGCATCTATTCGTATAGTCGCGCTCTACGCTCAACTTTGCAGGGTTCGTGCCACGTCAAAACTTCAATAAACAGTGGCCCACCGTCCTGCTGAACCGCCACAGAGACAACACTTTGCTGGCGAAGTGTTCGATTCTCCACATCCCAAAAAAGTAACTATTAATTATAGGCTTAATGAATAAAAGCATAACGCGCGCACCGCGCCGAACTCAGGCACTACTGTGGCGTTATCAACACTTGCGCAACAAAAGCTCCGATTACAACAGTGGCCACACCTGCACGTTTACAAGAAGGTGCACGTTATCGGCTTATCGTTACTTGGTATGGGTCTTGCTCTGCTCATCCACTATTGAAACACGCCAATTCCGAACTTTTATTCATAGGGATCGACATGCAACTGCTGACATTACCGCCCTCTCCTGCCCTGGCCACATCGATCCGCGCAACGGCGCAGGTATTTGAAGACCCCAGATCGAAGGCGTTGCTCAAGCACGTGCAACAAGTCGCGCCGAGCGAAGCCAGTGTGCTGATCATTGGCGAAACCGGCACCGGTAAAGAGCTGGTGGCACGCCATATCCACAACCTCAGTGGCCGACGAAACAAACCTTTTATCGCGGTGAACTGCGGTGCGTTTTCTGAATCGTTGGTGGAAGCCGAGCTGTTCGGTCATGAAAAAGGCGCGTTCACCGGCGCCCTCAGCGCCAAGGCCGGCTGGTTTGAAGAAGCCGACGGCGGGACGTTGTTCCTCGATGAAATCGGCGACCTGCCGATGTCGATCCAGGTCAAGCTGCTGCGTGTGCTGCAGGAGCGTGAAGTGGTGCGACTGGGCTCGCGCAAAAGCATTCCGATCAATGTGCGGGTGCTGGCGGCCACCAACGTGCAGCTGGAAAAAGCGATCAACGCCGGGCACTTTCGCGAGGACCTGTTCTATCGCTTGAATGTGGTGAACCTGGAACTCAGCCCGCTGAGGGAGCGCCCCGGCGACATCCTGCCGCTGGTGCAGTATTTCATCGACACCTACAGCCGCCGCCTCGGGTATGGCGAGATTGTTTTAGGCAAGGAGGCCGAGCAACGGCTGGCCACTTACAGTTGGCCGGGGAATATCCGTGAGCTGGAAAACGTCATCCACCACACCTTGCTGATCTGCCGTGACGGGGTGATTCAGGCCGATGACCTGCGCATGTCCAACCTGCGTATCGAACGCCAGGAAGACAGCACCAGCGCCCGCGAATTACTCGACCAGGCGTTCCAGCGCTTGTTCGAAGAACAGATCGACAACCTGTACGAGCAGGTCGAGCGCAGCCTGCTCGCCGCAGCCTACCGACTCTGCCAGCACAACCAGGTGCATACGGCCGAACTGCTGGGGCTGAGCCGCAATGTGACGCGCACGCTACTGATCAACCTCGGTGAACTGAAGGTCAACAAGCGTCGCCCGCTGAGCATCGCCAAGGATGAGCGGATGTTGCATCTGTCGATCTGACCGGCAATGCCCTATGTTTGCGATTGGTAGCGAACTTCTTCCAGGTCACGACCGCCACGGCTGAGGGTTCGATTCGAGTCGGCCTGCGCTACCCAACCGGCATTTCGGTAAAAGCCAATGGCTCGCTGGTTTTGGGCAAGTACCCACAACGTCGCCGTCTCCAAACCCAAGTCCGCCAGATGCTCCAGACCTTTGAGCCACAGTGCCCGCCCCACGCCGGTCCCCCAATGCTCGGCAAGCACATACAGCGCCTGCACTTCGCCGGTTTCGCCGGGGTCAGCATCCTCATCACGGCTCGGGCTCACGGCAATCCACCCCACCACATGCCCTTCCACCCGCGCGACAAAAACAGCTTCGCGCCCCTGCTCAATAGACTGCCGCCAAAGAGTCTCACGCCGAGGCTGCGTAGCCTCCAGCGAAGCCAGGTAATCCGCGGGCATCAGCTCACGGTAAGCCTGTTGCCAACTGCGAATATGCACCCAGGCGATATCACCTGCGTCCTCAATACGTGCCGCCCGAATCATCAGATACCCTCTGCGTGTTTGGAATACACCGCCGAGCCCGCCTGTGGCGACAGGCCTGCCCCGACAGCGCACACAACAATGATTCAGGCTATATCACTTTGTGTGACCGTCTCATGGCCACGCACAGACATGATCATCGGCACCCGGCGAGACAGGCCTGTGCCCATCTCACCCAGGGCGTGTGAAACATTACGCTCGATGGTTTTATTCAAAACAAACCCGATGTCGGTGGCGGCGTGCCTTTGAGTTGCCAGGCGCCCACTGCTGCGGCTTTCCAGTGCCGTGGGTTGTGATTGGCCACGGTGCGCGCGTTACGCCAGTGCCGGTCCAGGTTATGCGCACGGCCGGTGGTGGACGCACCGCCGACATCGAACACCAACTCGGCAGCCTTGAGCGCCGACTCCGCCGCAATGTACTGCGCCTGGGCCACATCCACCGCTGCCTGGTCCACCGCCACCGCGTCGAGATCAGCGGCCCAGGCACGGTCGATCGATGCGGCGGCGTGCAACACCACCGCCTCGGCGGTAAAGGCGCGGGCCGAAACATCGCCCACCGTCAGCTCGACATACGGGTCATCCACCGAGCGCGTGGCGCTGCTGTGCTTGATCGGTCGCGCGTGTTCCTTGGCAAAGGTCACCGCATCATTCAGCGCATTGCGTGCAATACCGGCCTGCACCGCCGCGAGGAATATTTGCAGGAACGGCGTGACGATGGTGCGCTTGCCCTCCTCTACCGTTCGGGTGCGGATTTCATTGGCCAACACCTGCACATCATGCAGATGCGTGGTGCCGCTGGCGGTCAGGCGCTGACCCATGGCGTCGAAATCATCCAACAATTCCAGGCCCTGGCGGTCGCGCGGCAGGATGAACGACACCGGCTGGTCATTCTCATCCAGGGCGACGGCGCTGACCCAATCGGCATACAGCGAACCAGTGCTGTAGTACTTGCTGCCCGACGCACGATAGTGCTCGCCGTCACGCACGATGCGCGCGCTGATCGAGCCGTTGGCGCCGCCGACTTCCCAGCCGGCATTGCCGATCACCGCACCTTGCAGATAACGCGTGAACCAGCGCTCACGCTCCTCCTCGGCACCCTCGGCGCGGGAGGCCAGCAGCCCTTCGACAAAGCCAAACCCGGGGCGCAGCGCCTGGGCCACGTTGGAGTCGGCCGAGGCGATGCGAATCAACAAGGCAATCACGTCCTTGACCGAGCCACCGGCGCCGCCATAGCGCTTGGGAATCCGCACGGTAAACAGCCCGGCCTTGGCGATCTGCGCCACCGCCTCATACGGCAATTGGCGGTCGCGCTCGCGTTGCGCAGCGCCGGCGGCGATCTGCGGCAGGATGCGGTCGGCGCGGGCGTTCAATTCGGCCACCGTAACAAGCGGCGGCGTGGGTACAGCAGACAACGTGCTCATGACAATTCCTTGAGGTCTAGATGGCGATTTTCCACAGGCGCGATTCATCAAACAGCCAGTCGGGGTGTTCCGGCTCCAGCACCGGCACCACCAGCGTCGTACCGCTGCCGGGCAGGCGCGGCACGGCGCCCAGCAGGCGCCGGGTGTATTCGTGTTGGGGTGATTCAAACAACGCCTCGACACTGGCGCTTTCCACCACCTGACCGTGGCGCATCACCAACACCTCGTCGCTGACGTGGCGAATCACCCCGAGGTCGTGGGAAATAAACAGGTAGGCCAGGCCCAGCGAGGCTTGCAGGTCGGCCAGCAAATCCAGCACCTGGGCCTGCACCGACACGTCCAGCGCCGACACCGGCTCATCGCAGATAATCACTTTAGGGTTGCTGGCGATCGCCCTGGCAATTGCCACACGCTGACGCTGACCGCCCGACAGTTGCAGCGGCCGACGCTCGGCCAACTGCGGCGCCAGGCGTACTTGCTCCAGCAACTGCGCTACCCGTGCGGCCTGTTGATCGACAGCGATACCCGCGACGTCCAGCGCATCACTGAGGATCTGCCCAACCGTCCAGCGTGGGTCGAACGAACTCAACGGGTCCTGATAGATCACGCTGATGTCACGGCGATGCAAGCGTCGAGTCTTTTCTTCCACTCGCTCAAGACCTGTCGCCGCCCATGGTTGGTCGAGAAAGCGCACCTCACCGGCATCCGGTTGCAGCAGCCCAAGAGCAATGCGCGCCACCGTGGTTTTTCCGGAGCCCGACTCACCGACGATGCCCAATGTGCGCCCGGCGCGCAGTTCGAAACTGACGTCGTCCACCACCTGACGCGACTGTTGATCGGGGCCGATATAACGCTTGCCCAACCCGGATGCCCGCAGCAGCACCGGCGAGTCCGGGCCGGGACGTGGCAGCGTCGCAAGCGTGCTGCGCTCCGGCGAAAGACGCGTGCCACGCGCATGTTCGGCAGGCACCGCGTCCAGCAGCGAACGCGTGTAGGCGTGCCGTGGGTTGAGCAGTACCTGATCCATCGGCCCCTGCTCGACCACTTCGCCATGGCGCAGCACCAGCACTTCATCCGCCAATTGCGCGACCACCGCCAGGTCATGACTGATGATCAGCAACGAGTCGCCACGGGCCTTGATCTGCTGCAACACTTGCAGAATCTGCGCCTGCACCGTGGCATCCAGCGCGGTGGTCGGTTCATCGGCAATCACCAAACCGGGATTCAACGCCAGTGCACTGGCAATCAGTGCGCGCTGGCGCAGGCCACCGGAGAGTTGATCAGGACGCTGGCGGGCACGCAGTTGTGGTTCGGGCACACCGACCAGGTCCAGCAGTTCGATCACCCGTTCGCCACGGCTGCGACGATCGCCCCAGCGATGGGTCTCAAGCACTTCGAGAATTTCCTTGCCGACCGGCCGCAATGGGTCGAGTGACACCAGAGCATCCTGCAACACGAAGCCGATGCCATTGCCACGCAAACGGCGCCAGCCGCGTTCGGACAGACTCAGCAAATCCACACCGTTGTAACTCAGGGTGCGCGCAGACACCTTGGCGCCCGCCCCCGCCAGGCCGATCAGGCTGCGCGCGGTGACGCTCTTTCCCGAACCGGACTCGCCCACCAAGGCCAAGGTCTTGCCCGGTTCCAGGGTGAACGACAGGTTGCGCACGACAGACTGCCCGGCAAACTCGATGGACAGCCCTTCAACGATCAAGCGTTTCTGGTCGCTCATGAAAGACGGCCCTCCAGACGTTGTTGCAGGTAACGGCCAGTGACAGTGGTCGACAACGTGGTCAGCACAATGAACAAGCCGGGGAAGAACGTCAGCCACCAGGCGTTCGCGATAAAGTCACGGCCCATCGACAACATGGTCCCCCACTCCGGCGCAGGCGGACGTGCGCCCAGGCCGAGAAAGCTCAGGGCCGAGGCCCAGACAATCGCCTGGCCCACGCCCATGGTCAGGGTCACGATCAACGGACGCATGGCGTTCGGCAGCAACTGCCGCAGGATAATGCGCAACGGTGGGTGCCCAAGGGCCCGGGCGGCCTCGATGTAACCCGCGTTGCGCACCGCCAACACCTGACCACGCACCATGCGTGCGTAACCCGGCGCACTCCCAAGCCCGGTGGCGACGATCAGCGGGCCGATGCCGCTGCCGAAGATCGCCACGAACAACAGCGCCAGAATCAGGCTCGGGAACGCAAACAGCACCTCCAGCAACCAACCCACGCCACGGTCCACCCGCGCGCCGCCAAGCCCACCCAGCAAACCCAGAACGATGGCGATGCTCATGGCAATCGCCGTGGCGGCCAGGCCGATAAACAACGACTGGCGGGTGCCGTAAATCACCCGTGAAAAGATGTCTCGCCCCGACTGATCGGTGCCGAACCAATGGGCCCAGCTCGGCGGATGAAAGGCCTCGCGCGGCACGATGGCCAGCGGATCACTGTAGGCGAATAACTGCGGCACCAGCGCCGCGACAATCACCAGCAGCAGAAAGGTCACGGCCAGCAACGGGCCAAGCCGCAGCGGGCGTGTGGTGCGCTGAACCCGCAGCGCGGACAGCGGTGTTTCCAGGGTCAAGCCGCTCATGCCGGGACCTCCTGTTGGCGAGGATCGACCCACAGGTACAGCAGGTCGACCAGGATATTGGCGAGCACATAACCGGCGGCAACCACCAGGCTGATGCCGATGGTCAGCGGCAGATCCTGTGCCTGCACCGCCTGGTACAACTGACGGCCCAGGCCCTTGCGGGAAAAGATCACTTCAATCACCACCGCGCCGCTGATCAGCGCGCCAATCGCCCAGCCCGACAACGAGATGCCGGGCAGTACCGCATGGCGCAACGCATGCTTGAAGCGCACGTTGAAGTCACTCAGGCCACGGGTTCGGGCGGTCAAAATGAAGGGTTGGTCGAGGGTCAAATCCAGGGATTCGCGGGTGACCTGGGCGATAAACCCGGCCAGCGGAATCGCCAGGGCAAACGACGGCAACACCAAGGTGCGCCAACCGTCGCTACCCGCTGGCGGGAACAGCCGCAGACCGAACGCAAACACCGCCAGCAGCAGAATCCCCAGCCAGAAATGCGGCAGTGCGGCGGCCAGGGTTTCTGCCAGCGAGGCCAGACTGGCGACCCAACGCCGACGCCCGGCGGTCAGCACCGTCAGGGCGAGCACCAGAATCCAGGCCAGTGCCAACGAGGTCAGGGTCAACTCCAGCGTCGGCCAGGACTGCTCCGCCAGAACCCGGGTCACCGGCAGATGCTGGGAATAGGACACCCCCAGGTCACCCTGCACCAAACGCCCGAGGTACAACGCGTATTGCACCGCGAGTGGCTTGTCCAGGCCGTACTCGCGAGTGGCTTCGGCGATGGTCTCGGCAGTGGGGTTGCCGCTCGGGCCGCCGAGGATCGCCAGCACCGGGTCGCCGGGCATCAGGCGCAAGGCAAAGAAGGTCAGTGTGGCGACCGCCCACAGCACCAGCACGCCGCCAGCAAGTCGCCACAGGGCACGTTTACCCAGGCGTGCCAGGCGCTCGCGCCGTGGGTTGGCAAGTGATGTGCTGCTCATTTGTTCACCCATGCGTCATAGAGATAAGTCACCGCCAGCGACGGCTCCAGCCGCACGCCTTGGGTGGTCTTGTAGATACCCAGCCGCGTGCTTTGCGGGTAGGTGGTCAATTGCAGGTACTGGCTGGAAGCGATTTTCTGCGCCTGGTAATACAGCGCCCGGCGTTGTTCGCTGTCCTGGGTGGTGAGGGCCTGCTGAATCAAGGTGTCAAAGGCTGTGTCATTGAAGCCTGCGGTGTTCTGGTGGTAACCCCCGACGCCCGCCGGACGGATGAACTCACTGCCGAAGATGATCCGCAGCACGTCAGCCGTGTTGGTGTTCCAGTACCCCAGGCGGACGTCGTAATCCCAGTCGGCCTGACGCTTGGTGGCTTGCACGTCGCTCATCTGATCGACGATCAGCTCAAAGCCCGCTTGCCGGGTCGTGGCCTGGACCTGCTCCCACAGGGTGAACTCCGAAGGCGGCGTGCGGTTGCCCATCACCACATGCACTTGCAGGCGCTTGCCGTCCTTGGTGCGATAACCGTCGCTGTCGCGTTGGGTCCAGCCGGCTTGATCGAGCAGTTGGGTGGCCCTGGCCGGATCGTAATCCTGGGCCTGTTGGAATTCCGGACTGTAGAACCGCGTCGCGGGACTCAACGGTCCACCGGCACGGGGAAACTCGTTGAAGTACACGCTCTTCAACGCGCCCTCGATGTCGGCACTGCGCACGAAGGCTTCACGCACTCGCAGGTCGTTGAACGGCGCGCGGGTGATGTTCAGCGTGCCATTGGTGGGGTTGCCGGGGCGCTGGGCGATCACCAGTGTCAGGTCCGGATTGCGCCGGGCAGCTTCGTGAGACTCTGGTGGCAAGGCCTCGATCACGTCGACTTCACCCGCCTGCAACGAGGCAAAGCGTACGGACGGCTCCTGGATAAACTTCCAGACGATCCGGTCCAGCCATGCCGGGCCCTGATGTTTGGCGGTTGGCGGCGCCCAGTTGTAGTCCGGGTTGCGTACCAACTCGACCTGGCTCTGGCGGTCCCAGCGCACCACCTTGAACGGGCCGCTGCCCACCGGGCTTTCACAGTTCACATCGCGTGAACGCAACAGCGCCGTCGGTGATTCAATCCCAAGGAAACCCTGGGCCAGCACCTCAAGAAACGCCGCGTAAGGCGTGGCCAGGTGCACCACTGCCGTGTACTCGTCGAGCACATCGGTGCTGCGGTATTGGCGAATGTAGCCGCCCGCCGTACTGGACTGGGTCTTGGGGTTGGCCATGTGATCGAGGTTGGCTTTGACCGCCGCAGCGTTGAACGGGGTGCCGTCGGTGAAGTGCACATCGTTGCGCAGGTGGAAGGTGTACGTCAGGCCATCGGCCGACACCTCCCAGCTTTTCGCCAGCCAGGGGCCAATGCGCCCCTCGGCGTCCATCGACACCAGCGAGTCCAGGTACTGCTGCGCGACAAACACTTGGGGCATGTCGCCGGCCACATGTGGATCAAGGCAGGTCGGCTCACGGTCGGTGGCGTACACCAGGGTGCCGCCCTTTACCGGTTGATCACTGCGAGCAACGGTCGAGCCACTTTGGCCGCAACCGAGCAACAGGCTGCAAAGCGCAGCGGTACCGACCATGAGGGCGTGCTTGCGTAACGCTCTGGAGTGTCGCGGGTATGGGGCGGGGTCTCGCATGATTGTTGATGCCTGAAGTCCGGGAACAGGGGCATTGCACAAGCCATGCCGGGTTTTGGGCCCCCGTAAACAGGGCATATCGTCGGTTCAGGTAAGTACTGGAAACGACAATGTGTGTGGCAACTGTTGATCAGCCAACAGCTCGGTCATGGCAAGCACAGGGAGGGGCGGCGACTGGGGGGGGGGTGGAGGTGGAGCGAGTACATATCCGTTGTTTGGGTAACGGCTGAGTATGGTTCCGCTCTTACAGCGGGTCACTTTTGGAAAAGAGCCCGGAATGCCGGCCCAGCCAAAAGTAACCAAAAGGGCTCTTGCCCCACCACTCGGCACCTCGCCTAGGCTCGGTGTGCCCGCACTCCGGCACGGCTGCGCGGGTCGCCGCGATGGGCCATCCCTGGCCCAGCGCGGCTAAACCGGC
>NZ_MDDR01000033.1 GCF_001870435.1 Pseudomonas costantinii
GGAATTTAATCTTGACGATGACCTACTCTCACATGGGGAAACCCCACACTACCATCGGCGATGCATCGTTTCACTACTGAGTTCGGGATGGGATCAGGTGGTTCCAATGCTCTATGGTCGTCAAGAAATTCGGGTACTGAGTCGTGACAAGAATGCCTCGCTTCAGCAAATTGGGTATGTGACAGCTTTCGGTGTTTTGTGAGATTCGAACTTTCGGTTCTATCGTCTTCACACACCGCAATCTGCTGCTCTGTATTAAAGAGCCGACGCAAATTGCTTGGGTGTTATATGGTCAAGCCTCACGGGCAATTAGTATTGGTTAGCTCAACGCCTCACAGCGCTTACACACCCAACCTATCAACGTCGTAGTCTTCGACGGCCCTTCAGGGAACTCAAGGTTCCAGTGAGATCTCATCTTGAGGCTAGTTTCCCGCTTAGATGCTTTCAGCGGTTATCTATTCCGAACATAGCTACCCGGCAATGCCACTGGCGTGACAACCGGAACACCAGAGGTTCGTCCACTCCGGTCCTCTCGTACTAGGAGCAGCCCCTCTCAAATCTCAAACGTCCACGGCAGATAGGGACCGAACTGTCTCACGACGTTCTAAACCCAGCTCGCGTACCACTTTAAATGGCGAACAGCCATACCCTTGGGACCGGCTTCAGCCCCAGGATGTGATGAGCCGACATCGAGGTGCCAAACACCGCCGTCGATATGAACTCTTGGGCGGTATCAGCCTGTTATCCCCGGAGTACCTTTTATCCGTTGAGCGATGGCCCTTCCATACAGAACCACCGGATCACTAAGACCTACTTTCGTACCTGCTCGACGTGTCTGTCTCGCAGTCAAGCGCGCTTTTGCCTTTATACTCTACGACCGATTTCCGACCGGTCTGAGCGCACCTTCGTACTCCTCCGTTACTCTTTAGGAGGAGACCGCCCCAGTCAAACTACCCACCATACACTGTCCTCGATCCGGATAACGGACCTGAGTTAGAACCTCAAAGTTGCCAGGGTGGTATTTCAAGGTTGGCTCCACGCAGACTGGCGTCCACGCTTCAAAGCCTCCCACCTATCCTACACAAGCAAATTCAAAGTCCAGTGCAAAGCTATAGTAAAGGTTCACGGGGTCTTTCCGTCTAGCCGCGGATACACTGCATCTTCACAGCGATTTCAATTTCACTGAGTCTCGGGTGGAGACAGCGCCGCCATCGTTACGCCATTCGTGCAGGTCGGAACTTACCCGACAAGGAATTTCGCTACCTTAGGACCGTTATAGTTACGGCCGCCGTTTACCGGGGCTTCGATCAAGAGCTTCGCGTTAGCTAACCCCATCAATTAACCTTCCGGCACCGGGCAGGCGTCACACCCTATACGTCCACTTTCGTGTTTGCAGAGTGCTGTGTTTTTAATAAACAGTCGCAGCGGCCTGGTATCTTCGACCGGCATGAGCTTACGGAGCAAGTCCTTCACCCTCACCGGCGCACCTTCTCCCGAAGTTACGGTGCCATTTTGCCTAGTTCCTTCACCCGAGTTCTCTCAAGCGCCTTGGTATTCTCTACCCAACCACCTGTGTCGGTTTGGGGTACGGTTCCTGGTTACCTGAAGCTTAGAAGCTTTTCTTGGAAGCATGGCATCAACCACTTCGCTAACTAAAAGTTAGCTCGTCATCAGCTCTCGGCCTTAGAATCCCGGATTTACCTAAGATTCCAGCCTACCACCTTAAACTTGGACAACCAACGCCAAGCTGGCCTAGCCTTCTCCGTCCCTCCATCGCAATAACCAGAAGTACAGGAATATTAACCTGTTTTCCATCGACTACGCTTTTCAGCCTCGCCTTAGGGACCGACTAACCCTGCGTCGATTAACGTTGCGCAGGAAACCTTGGTCTTTCGGCGTGGGTGTTTTTCACACCCATTGTCGTTACTCATGTCAGCATTCGCACTTCTGATACCTCCAGCAAGCTTCTCAACTCACCTTCACAGGCTTACAGAACGCTCCTCTACCGCATCACTTACGTGATACCCGTAGCTTCGGTGTATGGTTTGAGCCCCGTTACATCTTCCGCGCAGGCCGACTCGACTAGTGAGCTATTACGCTTTCTTTAAAGGGTGGCTGCTTCTAAGCCAACCTCCTAGCTGTCTAAGCCTTCCCACATCGTTTCCCACTTAACCATAACTTTGGGACCTTAGCTGACGGTCTGGGTTGTTTCCCTTTTCACGACGGACGTTAGCACCCGCCGTGTGTCTCCCATGCTCGGCACTTGTAGGTATTCGGAGTTTGCATCGGTTTGGTAAGTCGGGATGACCCCCTAGCCGAAACAGTGCTCTACCCCCTACAGTGATACATGAGGCGCTACCTAAATAGCTTTCGAGGAGAACCAGCTATCTCCGAGCTTGATTAGCCTTTCACTCCGATCCACAGGTCATCCGCTAACTTTTCAACGGTAGTCGGTTCGGTCCTCCAGTTAGTGTTACCCAACCTTCAACCTGCCCATGGATAGATCGCCCGGTTTCGGGTCTATTCCCAGCGACTAGACGCCCTATTAAGACTCGCTTTCGCTACGCCTCCCCTATTCGGTTAAGCTCGCCACTGAAAATAAGTCGCTGACCCATTATACAAAAGGTACGCAGTCACCCAACAAAGTGGGCTCCCACTGCTTGTACGCATACGGTTTCAGGATCTATTTCACTCCCCTCTCCGGGGTTCTTTTCGCCTTTCCCTCACGGTACTAGTTCACTATCGGTCAGTCAGTAGTATTTAGCCTTGGAGGATGGTCCCCCCATATTCAGACAAAGTTTCTCGTGCTCCGTCCTACTCGATTTCATGACTAAGAGATTTTCGCGTACAGGGCTATCACCCACTATGGCCGCACTTTCCAGAGCGTTCCGCTAATCTCAAAGCCACTTAAGGGCTAGTCCCCGTTCGCTCGCCACTACTAAGGGAATCTCGGTTGATTTCTTTTCCTCAGGGTACTTAGATGTTTCAGTTCCCCTGGTTCGCCTCTTACGCCTATGTATTCAGCGTAAGATAACCATCTTATGATGGCTGGGTTCCCCCATTCAGACATCTCCGGATCAAAGTCTGTTTGCCGACTCCCCGAAGCTTTTCGCAGGCTACCACGTCTTTCATCGCCTCTGACTGCCAAGGCATCCACCGTATGCGCTTCTTCACTTGACCATATAACCCCAAGCAATCTGGTTATACTGTGAAGACAACATTCGCCGAAAATTCGATAATACTCAAAACTGAGTAACTCACAAATTTTACCTTAGCCTGATCCGTTACCAGTGAAAGTAACGTTCAGTCTATCTTTCTATCACATACCCAAATTTTTAAAGAACGATCTAATCAAAGACTAGAAATCAACATTCACCATCAACCTGATGGAATGCTCATTTCTAAGCTTTCATAACGTAGAAGCAGTAGTGGTGGAGCCAAACGGGATCGAACCGTTGACCTCCTGCGTGCAAGGCAGGCGCTCTCCCAGCTGAGCTATGGCCCCGTATTTCTACAGGCGTTTCCCACACAAAATTGGTGGGTCTGGGCAGATTCGAACTGCCGACCTCACCCTTATCAGGGGTGCGCTCTAACCAACTGAGCTACAGACCCAATTTCGGGCTGCTTCTTATCGTCTTCTTCAATGAATCAAGCAATTCGTGTGGGAACTTATGGAGCAGCTGATGTCGTCGATTAAGGAGGTGATCCAGCCGCAGGTTCCCCTACGGCTACCTTGTTACGACTTCACCCCAGTCATGAATCACACCGTGGTAACCGTCCTCCCGAAGGTTAGACTAGCTACTTCTGGTGCAACCCACTCCCATGGTGTGACGGGCGGTGTGTACAAGGCCCGGGAACGTATTCACCGCGACATTCTGATTCGCGATTACTAGCGATTCCGACTTCACGCAGTCGAGTTGCAGACTGCGATCCGGACTACGATCGGTTTTATGGGATTAGCTCCACCTCGCGGTTTGGCAACCCTCTGTACCGACCATTGTAGCACGTGTGTAGCCCAGGCCGTAAGGGCCATGATGACTTGACGTCATCCCCACCTTCCTCCGGTTTGTCACCGGCAGTCTCCTTAGAGTGCCCACCATTACGTGCTGGTAACTAAGGACAAGGGTTGCGCTCGTTACGGGACTTAACCCAACATCTCACGACACGAGCTGACGACAGCCATGCAGCACCTGTCTCAATGTTCCCGAAGGCACCAATCTATCTCTAGAAAGTTCATTGGATGTCAAGGCCTGGTAAGGTTCTTCGCGTTGCTTCGAATTAAACCACATGCTCCACCGCTTGTGCGGGCCCCCGTCAATTCATTTGAGTTTTAACCTTGCGGCCGTACTCCCCAGGCGGTCAACTTAATGCGTTAGCTGCGCCACTAAAAGCTCAAGGCTTCCAACGGCTAGTTGACATCGTTTACGGCGTGGACTACCAGGGTATCTAATCCTGTTTGCTCCCCACGCTTTCGCACCTCAGTGTCAGTATTAGTCCAGGTGGTCGCCTTCGCCACTGGTGTTCCTTCCTATATCTACGCATTTCACCGCTACACAGGAAATTCCACCACCCTCTACCATACTCTAGTCAGTCAGTTTTGAATGCAGTTCCCAGGTTGAGCCCGGGGATTTCACATCCAACTTAACAAACCACCTACGCGCGCTTTACGCCCAGTAATTCCGATTAACGCTTGCACCCTCTGTATTACCGCGGCTGCTGGCACAGAGTTAGCCGGTGCTTATTCTGTCGGTAACGTCAAAACAGTTACGTATTAGGCAACTGCCCTTCCTCCCAACTTAAAGTGCTTTACAATCCGAAGACCTTCTTCACACACGCGGCATGGCTGGATCAGGCTTTCGCCCATTGTCCAATATTCCCCACTGCTGCCTCCCGTAGGAGTCTGGACCGTGTCTCAGTTCCAGTGTGACTGATCATCCTCTCAGACCAGTTACGGATCGTCGCCTTGGTGAGCCATTACCTCACCAACTAGCTAATCCGACCTAGGCTCATCTGATAGCGCAAGGCCCGAAGGTCCCCTGCTTTCTCCCGTAGGACGTATGCGGTATTAGCGTCCGTTTCCGAACGTTATCCCCCACTACCAGGCAGATTCCTAGGCATTACTCACCCGTCCGCCGCTCTCAAGAGAAGCAAGCTTCTCTCTACCGCTCGACTTGCATGTGTTAGGCCTGCCGCCAGCGTTCAATCTGAGCCATGATCAAACTCTTCAGTTCAAACATCTTTGGGTTTTTAAGAAACCCTAAACTTGGCTCAGCAATCGTTGGTTACATCTTTGATTTCTCGCGGAGTAACTTGTGATGCTGATAATCTTGTTGACTATCAGTCTGACTCCACAAGCACCCACACGAATTGCTTGATTCAGTTGTTAAAGAGCGGTTGGTTAAGATCTTTCGTCTCAACCGAGGCGCGCATTCTACAGCAGCCTCATTTGCTGTCAAGTGATTATTTTCAGAAGCTTTCGAAGATTTCTTCAACAACTTCAACCACTTGCGCTTCCGATCTCTCGTTAGCGGGAGGCGAATAATACAGGACTAAATCACCCGGTCAACCCCTATATGAAAAATCTTTCCCCGCCAAAGAACCTAGGCCGCCACTACAAAATATAAAACCTCCAAGACCCGCACAAAACATCAGGACAACAGAGACCCCAGAACACATCGCCACTACCCCCCCCTTAAGTTAGTGGGTGCCGATTAAACGACTCCACCGATTGCGGTGAACACAATCAGCAGCTCAAAGCCGCCAGCTTTACATTGGCAGCAACATCTACCCAGCTATATGCACGACCGGCTTGAAACCCCACCGTTAACTGCGACCCCTGACTTGCAGAGCTCTCCAGCACCTGCACCATATCGTCGCGAACGAACTGCACACGGTCATCGGGTGCGGACGAGACAAGCAACTTCAATCACTGACGCACCAGGCAGAACTTGTCGCCGGACACCACTCCCCTGGAGCCGGCCGCCAGCAACGCCAAGCAATATAAAGATGACGCCTGACTTTTTGCGCCCAGAAAATGCCGACAGGGTTACGACCGCTTAATCAAAAAGCCCAAACCAGACACACCCCAGGTGCAAGCTCGCAACCACATTCAGCCGTCAATGGCCGAGCTCAAAAAGAAGCCTGCCGAACACTCCGGCCAAAACACGAGCAAAAAAAAAGCCACTCAACTGAGTGGCTTTTTCTTTGTATTTGGAGCGGGAAACGAGACTCGAACTCGCGACCCCGACCTTGGCAAGGTCGTGCTCTACCAACTGAGCTATTCCCGCGTCTTGGTGGTGCGCATTCTATAGAATTATCAGAACCCGTCAACCCCTTGATTCAAAAAAGTTTTATTTCTTTTCAACCGTGGTGCGCAGATGAGGCCAGGCAGCGCGTAAATACTGGAGCATGGACCACAAGGTCAGGCCGGCGGCAATCAGCAGCAAGGCGTAGCCAATGAGAACCCAAAAGGAGAAGTCCGACGGGTTAGCCAGCAAAATCACCAGTGCAAGCATTTGTGCGGCGGTTTTCCATTTACCCATATTGGATACGGCGACATGGGCACGGGCGCCGATTTCGGCCATCCATTCGCGCAGGGCTGAGACGACGATCTCGCGGCCGATGATCACCGCGGCCGGCAAGGTCAGCCACAGGTTACCGTGTTCCTGAACCAGCAGGACCAAGGCAACAGCCACCATGAGCTTGTCGGCCACAGGGTCCAGGAACGCACCGAAGGGTGTGCTCTGTTCCAGGCGGCGCGCGAGGTAGCCGTCGAGCCAGTCGGTTGCAGCGGCAAACGCGAATACCGAACTGGACGCGGCATAGCTCCATTCGTACGGCAAATAGAACAACAAAATGAAAATCGGAATGAGCAGGACGCGTAGAACGGTGATCAGATTAGGGATATTCATCGGCACAACTGGCTACGAGGTGGAAAGGCATTCTATTCGCTATGCAGATTCGCATAAATCAACTCAGCGAGCTTTTTACTGATACCGGGTGCTTTGGCTATTTCGTCAATGCTGGCACGGGATAGCTCTTGCAAGCCACCAAAATGTTTAAGCAGGTCGCGACGGCGGGTCGGACCTACCCCCGCCACCCCTTCCAGGGTTGAGGTTCGCCGGGTTTTGCCACGCCGGGCCCGGTGGCCAGTAATGGCAAAACGGTGAGCTTCGTCACGAATCTGTTGAATCAGGTGCAGCGCGGGTGAGTCGCCCTTCAAGGTGAACTCATGGGCGGCATCATTCAAGTACAAGGTCTCGAAACCGGCCTTACGCGTAGCGCCCTTGGCCACGCCGAGCAGGATCAGATCGGGTACAGCCAGTTCGTTGAGCACGTCACGGGCCATGGAGAGTTGCCCCTTGCCACCGTCCACCAAGAGGATGTCGGGCAGCTTGCCCTCCCCCTCCTTAAGCTTGCTGAAACGTCGCGTGAGCGCCTGGTGCATGGCCGCGTAGTCGTCGCCGGCGGTAACGCCTTCGATGTTGTAGCGCCGATAATCGGATTTTATCGGCCCTTCCGGCCCGAACACCACGCAAGATGCCACCGTGGCCTCGCCGCTGGAGTGGCTGATGTCATAGCACTCCAGGCGCTGGGGCGGTTCGTCCAGATTGAGTACTTCGGCCAGCGCGTCGAAGCGCGCGGCGACATGCTGTCGATTCGCCAGACGCGCACCCAAGGCCTGTTCAGCGTTGGTCACGGCCAATTGCTGCCAGCGGGCGCGGGTGCCGCGTACGCGGTGGCTGATATCCAGTTCACGACCACGTAGTTCATGAATGGCTTCAATCAGCGCGGGAAAGTCTTCATGTACCACGTTGACGATCAGCTCCGACGGCAGATCGCGCTCGGGGCTGCTGACGTAGTACTGGCCAAGGAAGGCAGCCATGACTTCGGCCACTTCCTCATCGATCCCGGTCTGCGGGAAGAAATTCTTGCTGCCCAAAACCCGTCCGCCGCGCACGCTGATCAGGTGCACGCAGGCACCGCCCGGGTTGACAAAGGCCGCGATCACATCGACGTCGCCAGTGCCGCCCTCCATGCTCTGCTGGTCCTGGACACGCCGCAGCAGAGAGATCTGATCGCGCAGCTCAGCGGCGCGCTCAAAATCCAGGGTACTGGCAGCCTGTTCCATGGCACCGGAAAGTTCGTCGGTGAGCGCATTGCTGCGGCCCTCGAGGAACATCACCGAATGGCGCACGTCCTCGGCGTACTCCGCGAGCTCCACCAACCCCACACAGGGTGCTTTGCAGCGTTTGATCTGGTATTGCAGGCACGGCCGAGTACGGTTCTTGTAGAAACTGTCTTCGCACTGGCGCACAAAAAAAGTCTTTTGCAGCAGGCTCAAACTTTCGCGGATCGCACCCGCGCTGGGATAAGGACCGAAATACTTGCCCTTCTGCTTCTTCGCACCGCGGTGAATGCTCAATCGCGGGAAGTCGCCGTCAGATAAATACACGTAAGGGTAGGATTTATCGTCACGCAGTAGGATGTTGTAAGGTGGCCGCCACTCCTTGATCAGCGTTTGCTCAAGCAGCAACGCTTCAGTTTCATTGGCGGTGATGGTGGTTTCAACCTGGGCGATACGTGCGACCAGGGCGGCGGTTTTCGGCGCCAGACCGGTCTTGCGAAAGTAGCTCGCCAGACGATTCTTCAGGTTCTTGGCTTTGCCGACATAAAGCAGGCGCGCCTCGCTGTCGAACATGCGGTACACGCCGGGGCGGCCACTGCAGGTTGAGAGAAAGGCACTCGCATCAAACGGTGTGGTCATGTCAGGCGCTGGCGTCCACCATGCCGTGGCGCACCGCGAGCAGGGTCAATTCAACATCACTGCTGATCGTGAGCTTCTCGAAAATGCGATAGCGGTAAGTATTGACGGTTTTGGGCGATAGACACAGCTTGTCGGAGATCGCCTGCACCTTCTGGCAGCCGACAATCATCAAGGCGATCTGGATTTCCCGCTCCGACAGCGCATCAAACGGTGAGTCGCTGGTGGGCTGGAAGGATTTAATGGCCAACTGCTGGGCAATCTGCGGGCTGATATAACGCTGGCCGGCAAATACCAGGCGAATGGCTTGCACCATTTCCGCCAGGCCCGCGCCCTTGGTCAGGTAACCAGCGGCCCCCGCCTGTAGCAGGCGCGTAGGAAACGGGTCTTCCTCGCACACGGTCACCACCACGACTTTGATGTCCGGATGGCTGCGCAACAATTTAGTAGTGGCGCCAAGACCGCCGATCCCAGGCATCTTGACATCCATCAACACCACATCAGGTTTCAACTCCCGAGCCTTGATCAGGGACTCCTCCCCTGACTCAGCCTGGCCGACTACCTGCAGGCCATCGATGTCAGCCAGCATTCGTGTAATGCCTGTACGAACGAGATCATGGTCATCGACCACTAGCACCCTAATCAAGCAGACACCTCGCGATATGGTCTTATAGGTTGCTGAACACCTTAGCAAAAAACCAAGGTGCAGACCTAGCTGCAAGTGTCATATATATGGAGTTTACGTGCGGTGTTCGGCTCTGCTGACCAGCAGGATCGCAGATTATGCTGAGCAAAAGGTCAGCTTTGTTGGAGTACCGGCTTGAGTTCCCCATTCTATGTCACTGAATATTTCGCCGATGCGCAGGTCGATGCGTTCACACGAAAGCCCTGCCTGCTTTACTCCGCAGCGGCTGCCCGACATTCACGCTCCATGCGCCAGAAACAATCCTCCTCCCCTACAACGCTCAGGCCCTGACGCTGATACAGCCTTTTCGCCGGATTGTTTTTGAACACGGTCAAGCGCAAAAGGCCCTGCGTCTGCGCCTTGAGCACCATCTGCTCCAGCACCCAACTGCCAGCGCCCTGCTTGCGGTAGTTTTCGAGCAGGTGTAATTCGCGAATATAGAGCGCACGGCGGTCACTACTCAGGCTGATAAAGCCCATCACGGCATCACCGTTACAAATCAGCCAGTTCTCGCGCCCCGCCCAGGCGACGTCGAAGCCATTGTCCGACCACACCAAGCCGTACTGCAGATAGTAGCGGCTCATGGCCTCATGCGTCAGCGTTCGCGCAAACAGCCGATCCTGTTCCGTCGCCGCGCGCAGGTGAAACGCCATGTTTAGAGGGCTACCACTTGGCCAGCCCAGTGCCCACCATCGCGACGGGCAACCACCAGCACATCGCCAACGCCGGGGGCGGAGGCAAGTAAACTGCCATCATCTGCCCAGATGGCACTGCGGCCAGCACACGTCCAGCCACCCGATGGGCCGCCATGATTAGCCATCAATACCAACAGACCATGTTCGGCGGCATATCCCTGGAGCAGCGCGCTGTCCGTCGCGTAACCACCGTCGCTGATCAGTACACCGGCCGCGTACACATTGGCGCCTGCTTGCGCCGCCTGACGCGGATGGCTGGCGTGGGAAAAGTCCGCACAGACCGCCAGCGCAATGCGGTCATCCCCCCAGTCGAGTGCCGCACCGCCCTGCCCCGCGACAAACGCCACCTCTTCGCCTGGGTGCAGGTGCTGCTTGGTGTAGACCGCCAGGGAGCCGTCCGCCCCCAACACCAGCGCGCCAATCAACACACCCGCTTCGGGTGCCAGCCGGATCGGCATCCCCACCACTGCCGTCAACCGCAGCTCCTGCGCCATCTCACGCAGCGGCGCCAGCACAGGGTCCTCTGGAACAATGGCCAACCCGGCCGCCAACGAGGGCTCATACCCGGTCAACGACAGCTCCGGAAACACCAGCAATTGCACGCCATGCTCAGCTGCCGAGCGCATAAACGCCAGGTGCCGCTCGATATTGGCCGGTACATCGCCTGCGATGGAAATGGATTGAGCCGCAGCAAGGGTCAAATCAGTCATGGTCGCGTCCAAGCAATCATTATCAAAGTGTTACCAGCATATCTCGGCCGATAGCGGTAAGTACCCCCAGGCAATAGAAATTACTGATTGAATCCACCCTTACGCCTCTAGTAAGCTCCTCCCATCATTTGGAGACATACCATGTTGCAACTCACCCACACTCAGGTTTGCCCTGCTGCCAGCGCCTCGCGCTCGGTATCGGCTACCCGCGTGAACGGTTTGAGCGCACCTGCCAGCTTTTATTTTGGGTATTGGTTTAGCCACTGGCGCGCCTGATACCTGAAATCGGCGCCCACTGCTCAAGGGGTCGCCTACCAGAGAAATCTAACCCCCGGTCGGCTCCCCGACCGGGGGTTTTGTTTTTTCAGGCCCTCATAAAATTTTGCTTAAACAAGAACACTTAAAGGAATCACGACATGAACTACGCCACTTATTACCGTTACGACACTTGCACTGCATGGCGATTTAGCAAGCTCCGCTCGGGACAGCCTGCCGCCTCCGATCGGTCACCTATTGGTGGCAAGCCAACACACGTAGCCGATACGGCCAATTGTCGAACACCCCAGTAGGGCCGAGCGCGCGGGAATAGCCCGCCGCTTGCCCAGGAAGCCTAGAATATGAACTCCGCCACTGCCGCTCTGCCTATCTCTGCCCTGAACAGCGCCAATGAAGCCCTGACCCAACGCCTGCCCAGCTCGCTCGAGCTCAAGCACAAGCTGCCCCTCAGCCCGTTCCTCAACGAACAGATTCACGCCCATCGCCAAGCCGTACGTGCCATTCTCAATGGTGAAGACTCGCGTTTGCTGGTGATTGTCGGCCCGTGCTCAATCCACGACCCGGAATCGGCCATGGAGTACGCACGCAACCTGAAGAAACTGGCGCTTGAAGTCAGCGACCAGATGCTGCTGGTGATCCGCGCCTACGTCGAAAAACCACGCACCACCATCGGCTGGAAAGGCTTGGCCTACGACCCGCACCTGGATGGCAGTGATGACATGGCCGCAGGCCTCACCCTGTCGCGAGAACTGATGCGCGAAATGCTGCGCCTGGGCCTGCCGGTGGCTACCGAGTTGCTGCAACCGATAGCCGCCGGCTACTTCGATGACCTGCTCAGTTGGGTGGCGATTGGCGCGCGCACCACTGAATCGCAAATCCACCGCGAAATGGCCAGCGGCCTGGGCATGCCTGTCGGCTTCAAAAATGGCACTGACGGCGGCGTCGCGATTGCCTGTGACGCAATGCGTTCGGCGTCCCACCCGCACCGCCACTTCGGCGTCGACAGCCAGGGCCATCCGGCGATCATCCAGACCCCGGGCAACCCCGACACTCACCTGGTATTACGCGGCGGTCACCGTGGACCGAACTACGATGCACAGAGTGTGGCCCAGGTGAAGCAGGACCTGGCCAAGTCCAAGGTGGCGGCGCGAATCATGGTCGATTGCAGCCATGCCAACAGCGGCAAAGACCCATTGCGTCAACCGGCGGTATTCAACGATGTGCTGGAACAGCGCCTGCAAGGCGACACCTCGCTGATCGGCATGATGCTAGAAAGTCATCTGTTCGAAGGCTGCCAGCCGCTGAGCCCGTCGATGAAATACGGCGTGTCGGTGACCGATGGTTGCCTGGGTTGGGACGGTACCGAGCAACTGTTGCGCAGTGCGGCCGAGCGTTTGCGGGAACAGCACTGAGCCATCTGGCATGTGAGGATCAAAATGTGGGAGCTGGCTTGCCTGCTCCCACATTCGAACTTCATTGGATTCAAGACAAGGGGTATAGCGCCTCATCAAACTGCTCAAGTTTCGGGAACACCAAGGGCTGCTCATCCACCAGCCCTTGCAGCCGTTGTTGATAACCCACCAAAAAATCCTGCCGCGCCTCAGCACTGATATACGGCACATGCCACGCCACAAAGGGCGCCAACACCTCATACCCGACATACGCCAGCGTGCCGCGCAGAATCGGCCGCAGCATATCCTCCAACGGCCCATGAATCGCGCCCTCACCAAACATATGCTCGCGCCCGCCCAGGGTCACCGTGACCAGCGCTCGCTTACCCGCCAACCCACCCTGATCGTAAAAACGCTTGCCGCCGTAACACACACCCGACACGAGTACCCGGTCGATCCAGCCCTTAAGCATCGCAGGCGCCGAGAACCAGAAGATCGGGAAGTTAAGGATCAGCAGATCGGCCCACAGCAACTTGTTCAACTCACTCTGGATATCTGCCGCGATTGACTGTTTCTTAACGCCCAGGCGTTGCTCCAAGGCGTAGACCAAGTAGTCGGGATTCTCCCGCGTGGCAAAATCCGCCGCCGACGCCACCGGATTCCACTGCATGGCATACAAATCACTCACCTGCACTTCGTGGCCTTGCCCCTCCAGCGTGGCAACCGCCTGGTCGCGTAAGGCCGCAGTAAACGACTGTGGCTCAGGATGGGCGTGAACAATCAAAACCTTCATGTCATTTCCTCAAACGGTGTGCGCCGCCCGTTGGGCCAGCAAATGATCGAGCCAGTCAGGGTCCATTTCCGGCTCCGACGAAAACAACAAGCCGGTGTAGTCCTGGAACGGCGGAGTAAAAATCGCGCTGCGGCTGCCTTGGTCCACCACCCGTCCGCGCTGCATCACCACCACCTCATCGGCAATAGCGCGCACGGTGGCGACGTCATGGGTGATAAACAGGTAGGCCACGCCCAATTGCTGCTGGATACGGTTGAGCAACTTCAGTACACCCTCGGCGACCAGTTGGTCGAGCGCCGAGGTAACTTCGTCGCAAATGATCAGTTGTGGGTCGGCCGCCAAGGCACGGGCGATGCAAATTCGCTGTTTTTGCCCGCCGGACAACTCTCGCGGCTGACGCTCCATGAAAACCGCCGGGTCCAGCTCAATCATCTCCAGCAATTGGGCGACACGCGCGCGCATCGCCTTGCCCTTGAGACCCAGGTAAAACGTCAGCGGCCGACCGATGATATCGACGATGCGCTGGCGCGGGTTCAGCGCCGTGTCGGGGATCTGGTAGATCATCTGGATACGCCGCAGTTGTTCCTTGCTGCGCCGCCGAAAATCCACCGACAACGCCTCGCCGTCATACAGCACCTGCCCCGCCGTGGCTGGCAGCAACCCGGTGATCAGACGCGCGGTGGAGCTTTTGCCACTGCCGGACTCGCCGATCACCGCCAGGGTCTGGCCGCGATACAACTTCATCGACACCTCATGTAGCACCGGTTGATGCCCATAACTGGCGCACACCTGGCGCACCTCCAGCAGCGGTGTCTCCTGGGCCGGACAGGCCTTGGGCTCAGTGCGGAAACTGCGTACCGCCCACAGGGATTTGGTGTAGTCCTGCTGCGGCTGGCTGAGCATGCTGCGGGTGTCCGCCTCTTCCACCAACTTGCCATGGCGCAGCACCATGATGCGGTCGGCCATTTGCGCGACCACCGCCAGGTCGTGACTGATATACAGCGCGGCGCTGCCGAAGGTTTTTACCGCGTCGCGGATCGCCGCCAGCACTTCAATCTGGGTCGTGACGTCGAGGGCGGTGGTAGGCTCGTCGAAGATGATCAGGTCCGGATGACAGGCCATGGCCATGGCAGTCATCACCCGCTGCAACTGGCCGCCCGACACTTGGTGGGGATAGCGCTCACCGATGGTTTCCGGGTCTGGCAGGCGCAGTACGCGATACAACTCCACCGCTTCGCGCTCGGCCTGGGCACGGCTGATGCCGCCGTTGATCACCGCGCTTTCTACATGCTGGTCGATCAGGCGGTGCGCCGGGTTGAAGGACGCAGCCGCACTTTGCGCTACATAAGCAATGCGCAGACCACGTAACTTGCGCAGCGCTTCAGGTTTGGCTTGCAGCAACTCAATACCGTCAAAACACACCGAACCGCCGACGATACGGCAACCGTCCCGCGCATAGCCCATCGCCGCTAAACCGAGCGTGGATTTGCCCGCTCCCGACTCGCCAATCAGCCCCAACACCTCGCCACGCTGCAAGGTCAGGTCGATGCCTTTGATCAGCGGATGCCAGGCGTCTTCATAGTGCCCTTCGATCTGCAGGTTGCGGATTTCCAGCAATGGCGTGTCCATCCTCAACACTCCTTCAGGCCGCTGGATTTATGCAGCATCCAGTCGACGACAAAGTTCACGCTGACGGTGATCAACGCCACCGCCAGGGCCGGTAGCAGCGGGCTGATATCGCCGAAGGTGATCAGCACCGCGTTGTCGCGCACCATGCTGCCCCAGTCGGCCGTCGGCGGTTGAATGCCCAGGCCGAGGAACGACAGCGCGCTGATAAACAGGAATACAAAACAGAAGCGCAGGCCGAATTCGGCAATCAACGGTGCGGCGGCGTTGGGTAGCACCTCGCGGGTGACCAGCCACCACAGGCCTTCGCCGCGCAGGCGTGCAGCTTCGACGAAGTCCTGCACCACCACAGTCATCGCCACCGCGCGGGACAGGCGAAACACCCGTGTCGAATCGAGCAGCGCAATCACCAGCACCAGTGACGTCGCGTTGGTGCCCACCACGCTGAGGATCAGCAAAGCAAAAATCAGCTGCGGGATCGCCATCAGAATATCCACCACCCGCGACAAACCCTGGTCAATCCAGCCGCCCTTGATCGCCGCGACCAGCCCGCTCAAGCCACCGAGCAGAAACGCCAATGTGGTGGTCAGGAAGGCAATGCCCAAGGTATTGCGCGCGCCGTACACCAGACGGCTGAACATATCGCGCCCCAAATTATCGGTGCCCAACAAAAACTGGCCGCTCCAGGGCGCGAAACCGTCACCCACCACCTGGGTTTCGCCATAGGGCGCCAGCAACGGCGCAAACAGCGCTACCGCGATGTACAACACAATGATCAGCAGGCCGAACTTGGCGCTCAACGGCGCCCGGGCCAATTGGGTCAACAGGTTCATGGTCTACCCCTTCGGATGCATCAGGCGTGGGTTGCTGGCGATCGACAACACGTCAGCCCCGGTATTGAGCAGGATGTAAGTGGCGGCAAAGATCAGGCTGCACGCCTGTACCACCGGGATGTCGCGCTTGGACACCGAGTCCACCAGCAACTGACCCAGGCCTGGGTACACAAACACCACTTCAACCACCACCACGCCTACCACCAAGTACGCCAGGTTCAGCGCCACCACGTTGACGATCGGCGCCAGTGCGTTGGGCAGTGCGTGGCGCCAGATGATCCGTGACTGGCTGATACCCTTGAGTCGGGCCATTTCGATATAGGGGCTGGCCAGCAGGTTGATCAGGGACGCGCGGGTCATGCGCATCATCTGCGCGATCACCACCAGGCTCAGGGTGGCGACCGGCAGTACCGAACGTTCTAGGATCGTGCCGAAGGAAGCATCCGGCGCCAGGTTGGACAGACTGGGGAACCACGCCAGTTTCACCGAAAACACCAGAATCAGCAGGTAGGCGACAAAAAACTCCGGGAATGACACCGCGCTCAGTGCCGAGGTGTTGAGCAAGCGGTCAAACCAACTGTTGCGATACAGCGCCGCCAGCATCCCGAGCACCAGTGCCGTGGGTACCGAAACCAATGCAGCCAATGCGGCCAGCCTCAGCGTGTTGCCCAACCGCGCCCCGATCAGCTCGGCAATCGGCCGCTGGTTCGCCAACGAAGCGCCCAGATCGCCGTGCAGCAGGCGCAACAGCCATTGCGCAAAGCGGGTCAGCGGCGGCAGATCCAAACCCAACTGCGCGCGAAACGCCGCCACGGTTTCCGGCGTAGCGGACTGGCCGAGCATGGCCTGGGCAATATCGCCCGGCAGCATGCCCACGGCGAGGAAGATGATGACCGACACGGCGAACAGCGACAGCACGCCGAGGGCCAGGCGTTGGAGGACCAGTTTTAACAGGCTATTCATGGACGTATATCTCCTGACCGGACATGTTCCAGAAACCTCCCACATTTTTGATCTTCATCATCTGAACGATCTCTATGCCTGCCACCACCGTTCGATCAACCGCAAGCCATCCAACTCGCCATAAGGCGCGGTCAGCGGCCCGTGGTTGACCCGGTTCGAACGCGCGGCCACGGAGCTGGCGAACAGCGGCACAATCGCCCCGCCGTCATCCCGGCACAGGGCCTGCATTTCGTTGTACATTTCCTGGCGCAACGGCGCGTTCATCTCGCCTCGGGCGGCGGTCAGCAGTTGGTTGAAGCGCGGGTTGTCCCAGTGGGTTTCGTTCCACGCCGCACCCTTTGCATAGCCAATGCTGAACATGCGGTCGGCGGTCAGGCTGCTGTACCAGAACGAGGTGGTGAACGGCTGCTTCATCCATACATTGGAGAAGTACCCATCCGCCGGTTCGCGCACCACATCGATATCGATACCCGCCTGGCGCGCCTGCTCCTTAAACAGCACCGAGGCATCCACCGCGCCGGTGTAGGCAGCGTCGGACGCTTGCAAGCGAACCTTGAGCGACTCCACCCCAGCTTTGCGCAGGTAAAAGCGCGACTTGTCCGGATCGTAGACGCGCTGCTCAAGAGCGGCGTTGATAAAGCGACTGCCGGGCTGGATCGGGTGATCGTTGCCCACCAGACCGTAACCATGCAGCACCGAAGCCAGCAAGGTTTCGCGGTTGATAGCGTGCTTCATCGCCATACGAATATCGTTGTTCTTGAACTCGTTGCTGTCGCACAGCATCGGGAAGGTGTAATGCTGGGCGCCCTTCGTTTCCTCGATCACAAGACCTGGGTTGCGCTTGAGCAACGCCACGGTTTTCAGATCAACCTTGTTGATCACATCCACTTGCCCGGTGACCAGCGCATTGACCCGTGCAGCGCCGTCGGCAATGGCCAGCAGCTCGGCGCTGGCGAAATGCGCGCGGCCGGGCTTCCAGTAATCAGGGTTACGCTCCAGGTCCATGCGCACACCAGGCTCGAAACCTTTCAGGCGATAGCCGCTGGTGCCCACGCCAGCCTGCCAATCAGCCGCGCCGTCCTTGGACGGCATGATCACCAAGTGGTAATCGGCGACCACATAGGCAAAGTCGGCGTTGCCTGAGTGAAGCTCGAACACCACCGCGTCACTGCCTTTGGCGCTGACGCTGGCGACATCACCCAACACGGTCTTGGCCGCCGAGGTGGAGTCTTTGCTCAGGTGGTGGTTAATCGAAGCCACCACGTCATCGGCGGTGAGGCTCTTGCCGTTGTGGAAGGTCACGCCCTGGCGCAACGTGAAGGTCCAGACCCGCGCATCCGGCGTAGATTCAAAGCGTTCGGCGAGCTCGGGAATAGCGCTGCCATCGACGGCAATTTCCGTCAGCGTGTTGTACACCGCCGAGAACCCGACAAAGGTAAAGGTATCGACCCAGGAACCCGGATCGCGTGAATCGGTGGTGCTGCCACCGGCCAGGCCCAGGCGCAGCACGCCGCCGGGTTTGGGCGTCGTTTCTTCGGCGAAGGCGTGCAACGGCAAGCCCATGGAAAACGCTGCCGCCACCGCACCGGCCACGGCGCTGTGTTTGAGGAAGTCCCGTCGGTGCATCGCTTGAGTCATTTTGTTGTTGTTTTCGCTCATGGTCTTGCTCCTCTAAAGGTCAACAGGCACAGGCATGCTTCAACTCGATCAAGGTCACGCCATTGCGTTTGAAGCCGTTGCGCAAGTCCGTCTGCAATTCATCCAGGTTCTGCGGTTGGTTGACCGTGCAGCCGAACGCCCGGGCGAACAGGCCGAAGTCCGGGTTGCGTGGCAGCACGCCGATGGGTTCGATATCCAGGCTCAGCATGTCGTCGCGGATCTGGCCGAGGGCGTCGTTGTTCCACAGCAGCACCACCAGCGGGCTGTCCAGCTCTTCGACGGCGGTCGCCAGTTCCTGTGCGGTGTAGAGAAAACCGCCATCGCCCACCAGCACCAACCCCGGCCGCAGCGGCGCGCCGAACTTAGCGCCGATGCCCGCGGGCAGGCCGTAACCCAAGGTGCCGTAACCGGTGGGGTGCAGCCAGCTGCGAGGGGCACGACTTTGGTAGGCGTAGTTGCCGGTGTAGGCCAGTTGGGTCATGTCGCTGCTGATAAAGGCGTTGGCCGGCAGTTCAGCCTCGATGCGGTCGAGAATGGCTTGGTGGATTGACTGCAATGGGCCGTGCCCCAACTCAATCGACTGAAGCAATGCCGTAACTTTCTGGATCGCCGATTCAGCGTTACGCGGTGCGCACGACAGACGCTCCAACAAGGCCACAACCGTCTGATTGGCATCGCCGTGCAGCGCCACCGCACACGGGTAAAAATCATTGAATTTACGCGGGTCGATATCCACCCGCAGCAGTTCGCCGTTGAGGGGCAAACGCTCGCGCCAGTAATCGGTGTCGGCCATCTCCGTGCCCACCGCCAGCACCACATCCGCTTCGCTGATCAGTTGCCAGCCGGGTTCGACGCAGAGGGTTGAACCGGCATTCAGCGGGTCATTGATCGGCAACAAACCCTTACCCGCCACACTGGTGAAAAACGGTGCCGCCAACTGCGTACTCAAGCGCTGTAACGCTTCGCCCGCGGCCAGCGCACCGCCACCGGCGATGATCATGGGGCGT
Source organism: Pseudomonas costantinii (assembly GCF_001870435.1). Classification (GTDB taxonomy): domain Bacteria; phylum Pseudomonadota; class Gammaproteobacteria; order Pseudomonadales; family Pseudomonadaceae; genus Aquipseudomonas; species Aquipseudomonas costantinii. The sequence continues at coordinate 19,403 of NZ_MDDR01000033.1, forward strand.
TTGGCGGCCGAGAGTTTGGCCGCGGCCTGGTCCAACACGTCGGCCGATGGCAGGCCACGCCCTGGGCGCCGCACCACGTCATGGCTCCAGTCCCGCTTGATCGGCGCCGCCAACACATCCAGCGGTACCGAAATATGCACTGGCCGTGGCCGCTCGCTGTCGAATACCGCGTAGGCACGGGCGATCAACTCAGGCAAATCCTCGGCACTTAATGCCACCGCCGAAAACGCGGTGATGGGTGCGGTAATCGCGCGCTGGTCCTGGGTCTCATGCAAGATGCCCCAGCCCTTGCCAAGGCTGGCAGTGCTGTTGACGCTGGAGATCACCAGCATCGGGATCGAGTCGGCGTAGGCTTGGCCGATAGCGGTTGCGGCATTGGTTACGCCGGGGCCGGTGATTACAAAGCACACTCCCGGCTTGCCACTGACCCGCGCATAACCGTCGGCCATAAAGCCGGCGCCCTGTTCGTGACGGGTCAGCACATGGCGAATGCCGCTGCCGGGCAGGCCGCGATACAGCTCCAGGGTGTGCACGCCCGGAATGCCGAACACCGTGTCGACGCCGTAGTTGGCCAGCAGTCGCACCAGGGCCTGGCCGCCGGTCATCGTTTTATCTTGCATGCTCATCTCCTAGACGAATCAATGCATCGACCGCCGTGGCGCCTCGGGCATTGACCAACAATGGGTTCACATCCAGTTCCAACAACTGTCCGGCGTTGGCGCAGGCGTAATCGGCCACCGCGCGGATGGCCGCCACCAGCGCGTCCATATCCGCCACCTCGCGCCCACGAAAACCTTGCAGCAAGGCGGCGCTGCGCAGGCTGAGCAAGGCGTTGCGGATGGCAGCATCGGTGGTGGGCAGCAACAGGCTGCGACTGTCCTTGAGCAGTTCCACCAGAATGCCGCCAGCGCCAATCACCAGGGCCAGGCCGAAATCGTTCTCGCGTTTGATGCCCACGATCAACTCGGCCAAGGGTGGTGTAGCCATGGACTCCAGCAGCAATTGATCAAAGACGACGCCTGGCGCATACGCGGCGATGTGCTCACGCATTTGCTCAAGTGCGGTGGTCAGGGCGACGCCGTTTTTCAGGTTCAGCGCCACCGCACCGGCTTCGGTTTTATGCGGTAAATCGGCGCTGACGGCCTTGAGCACCAGTGGATAACCCAAGGCTTCTGCATCGGCAATCGCTCGTTCCGGCGTGCTCAGCACACCGGCTGGGGTTGTTAAGCCAAAGGCACGCAACGACTGTTTGGACGCCCATTCATCCAGGGCCACGCCTTGACCATCCAGCGCTTGCGGACACAACGGCGCGAGGATCGACTCACCCCGTTCCAGCAATACACGACGATTGTTTTGATAGTCGGCAATCCGCCCCCAAGCCGCCAGCGCATCTTCCACACCTTGCAGCGCGGCAATGCCCTGAGCATGCAAACGCTCACGGGCGTGGGCCGGCAGTAATTCGGGGAAGGCTGAGGTCACGAAACCGGTCTTGCCATGCCGGGTCAGCGCGTCGCAGAACAACTCCAGCAACAAGTCGCACTCCTTGCGCTCACCGGTAAAGGGCGCAGGGTAATCCAGCACCAGCATGGCGGCATCGGCGTCGGTGCGCAGAGCGGTGTCGAGCATGGCATTGAGCGCTTCTCGGTCGCCCCAGATGGCAGTGGTGAAGTCCAGCGGGTTGACCAGGTTGGCGTAGCTAGGCAACACCTGCGCCAGTTCGCCGCGTTGGTCTTCATCGAGTTTGGGCAAGCCGAGGTGGTTGCGCTCGGCGTAGTCGGCAATCAGCCCGGCATCACCGCCTGAGCAGGCCAGGGCAATCAGGCTTTTACCCGCCGGAAGATTGCCACAGGCGGCAGCCTTCAACGTTTCAACGAAACTCACCGGCCCGCTGACGCGAATCACACCCAACCTTGCAAACAGACTGTCGTACAACGCATCTGAGCCGGACAACGAACTGGTGTGACTCAAGGCCAACTCGGCGCCGATTTGCGAGACGCCGGTTTTCAACGCGATGATCGGGATGCCCTTCTCCAGCGCCTTGTGCGCCGCGCGGGCAAAACCCGGCACATTCTTCAAACCTTCCAAGTGCAAACCGATGGCGGTGACGCGCGGCTCATCGAGCAACACATCCATCAACTCGGCAACCCCCAGTTGCGCCTGGTTGCCGACCGAAGCCATGTAGGCCACCGGCAGCGAACGGTCGCTCATCGACAGGTTGTAGGCGAAGTTGCCGCTCTGGGTCAGCACTGCCACGCCCTTCTCTACCGCCTTGCCGCCATGGGCCACCGGCCACAGCGCCGAGCTGTGCAGGTAGTCCAGCAAGCCGTAGCAGTTGGGGCCGAGCAAGGCCATATCCCCCGCTGCTTTTAGCAATTGCTGTTGCAAGGCTGCACCGCTGGCGCCGGTTTCAGCGAACCCCGAGGCATAGCAAATCGCGCCGCCGCTGCCGATAGCAGCCAGTTCTGCCACGCAGATCAACGTCAGCTCGCGGTTGGTGGCGATAAATACTGCATCCGGCCCGCACGGCAAATCGGCGACGCAGCGTACACAGGGGATGCCGTCGAGGCTGTCATGTTGCGGGTTGACCAGCCACATTTGTCCGTCATAACCACCCTCGGCGCAGCGCTTGAGGGCGCGGGCCATGCTGCGTCCGCCGACAAAAGCCAAGTGCCGGGGCGCCAGCAGGCGCTTGAGGTTGTCGCGAATAGCCTGGGACATAAGCGTTCTCCGCGCTGATCAGCGCAACAGCGGCCGTAGCAATTCACGGGCGATGATGTGGCGCTGGATTTCCGAAGTGCCTTCCCAGATCCGTTCGATCCGCGCGTTGCGCCAGATGCGCTCTACCGGTCCTTCGTCCATCAGGCCCATGCCACCGAAAATCTGTACGGCCTCATCGGCAACTTTGCCCAAGGTTTCACTGGCAAACAGCTTGGCCATGCCCGCCTCGCCGTCGGTCATGCTGCCCTGGTCCATCTTCCAGGCGGTGTGCAGGGTCAATAGCTCGGCGGCGCGAATCTGCGTGGCCATGTCGGCCAGCTTGAAGCTCACGCCTTGATAGGTGCCGATGGGTTGGCCGAATTGCTTGCGATCCGCCGCCCATTGCAGCGACACATCCAACGCACGCTGGGCCTGGCCGACGCAGTTGGCGGCGACCATTACGCGGCCGGCGGTGAGCCAGGCGTTGGCGACGTCCCAGCCCTTGCCGACTTCGCCGAGGACCTTGGACGCGGGTACGCGACAGTCATCGAAGAACATTTCATACGTGTGATAACCACGGTTACTCACGCACTTGGGACCGCGGCGGATGGTCATGCCCGGGGTGCCACGGTCGACCAGAAACGAGGTCACCGCATTGCGCTGCCGGCCGTTGTGTTCATAGGTGTCGGTGACGGCAAACACGATGGCGAAATCAGCGTGCCCGGCATGGCTGATAAAGTGCTTGCTGCCGTTGATCACGAAGTCATCGCCGCTGCGCACAGCGCGGGTCTTGATCGCGTTTGCGTCGGAACCGGCGCCCGGTTCGGTCAGGGCAAAACAGTCGATTTTCCGGCCCTGGATACAGGGCAACAAGTAGTCCTCAATCTGCGCCCCAGTGCAGGCCATCAGGATTTTTGACGGCCGTGCGACAAACACATGCAACGCCCACGAGACCTTGGACAACTCCCGCTCGATCAGCGCCTGGGACAGGTAATCCAGGCCGCCGCCACCGACCTCTTCCGGCATGTTGAAGGCATAGAAACCGGCGGCGATCGCCTTGTCACGAATCTGCGCAGCAAGCTGCGGCGAGACCTCATCCGCGCGGTCCACCGCCTCCTCGTGAGGCAACAATTCCTTGGCAACAAAACTGCGTACCGCGTCCACCAACATGTCTTGTTCTTGGCTGAGTTGGAAATTCATGGCGCTACCTGTTCGGAGGTTTTTTTGTTATTTGCCGCAGAAGTTCGGAAGGCGTTTTTCCATGGCCGCGCGCAACGCTTCAGCACCGTCGGCACTGCGTCCACACAACAGCCCAGCGGCCAGCTCGGCCTGCAGTTGTTCGGGCAGGCTGCGCGCGGCGCCTTCACGGATCAGGGTTTTGGTCTGGGCGAAGGCGAAGGTCGGGCCATTGGCCAGACGCGCGGCCAACTCATGGGTATGGGCGTGCAGTTGCTCGTCGCTGATCACTTCGCCGACAAGCCCGGCAGCCAATGCTCGGTCGGCACTCCACAACTCGTCGAGGAACAGCAAACGCTTGGCTTGCTCACTGCCGATCAAACGCGGCAAGTGCCAACTGGCACCGGCGTCCGGCGAGTAGGCCATGCTGGTGTAACCGGCCTTGAAGCGCGCTGATTGGGCGGCGATTCGCAGGTCGCAACACAAGGTCAGGTCCATGCCGGCGCCGACGGCGGTGCCGTTGATTGCGGCAATCGTGGGTTTGTCGAGTGTGTGCAGGCGGGTCATCAAGGCGTGGGCGGTTTCGGTCCAGCCATAAGTTTCCAAGGCGCCGCGCGCTTCAGCATCGGCCCATTCGGCAAGGTCGGCACCCGAGCAAAAGCTGCGACCACTGCCGGTCAACACCACCACGCGCACGGCGGGATCGACGTTGAAAGCGTCGAGCAACGTATGCAAATGCTTGAGGGTCGGGATGTCCAGTGCATTGCGTTGCGGACCACGGTTAAGGGTGATCCAGGCAACGCCTGCTTGCACTTGAGTGAGCACGGGCGAATCGGTAGTCATGGCTTCCTCGAATTATTTTAATTGGCTTGAGGGGTGCGACATGGCGAGATACTAAACGAGTGTTCAGCAAGGAGGCAATCGGCAAACTGCAAATATTTTCAGAAGGGAATGCCGACCTGAACATTGCGCTCAGGCGGCGAGAAAAGGCTCAGGGTTTGAGCAGGTAACGCTGGCGACCGCCGCCCTGCAGGCCATCGACCCAGGCTTCGCAAATCTGAATGCCCTGTTCCGGCGTGAAGGTGCCGGGGTTGAGCCCCGACTCCAACCACAGCCCGTCAAGCAAGGCGCTCAAGCCAATGGCCGCAAGGTCAGCGTCGAACTGCTTCCAGCCCTCCTCCTTGGCCATGTCCGTCAGAGCCGAGCGCATGATGGTGCGGTACTCGCCATAGGAGTGCTCGTGGGCCAGGTTGATTGCGGGCGCGGTCTTGACCGCACCCCAGAACACCAGCCAGGCGTCCAGCAGTTGCGGGTCGAGCAATTCGGCAGAAAACGAGCCACGGAACAACGCCGACAACCGCTCCCGAGGATCCGGAGGTGCCTTGGCCATGGTCTCGCGCAACAGGCGCATGACCTGACCGGTGATCGAGCGATAAGCCTCGGCCACCAGTTCATCCTTGCCCGAATAGTGATGACTGATCAGCCCTACCGACACCCCGGCCTCGGCGCTGATCTTGCGAATCGACGCACCCTGAAAGCCGTCACGCTTGAGGCAGGTGAGTGTCGCCTTGACCAGATTGGCCTTACGCAATTCCGGTTCCATCCGAGAAAAACGGGATTCCTGGGTCATACGGCGATTTCCTGCGATTGAGTCGGCAGCCCGACTCTACATCAGTCGCGGTAACCCGGCGACACTCGATCCAGCATCCGCAGCAATGCCGCCCATGCCAACTGCATGGCATCCAGGTCAACCAACTCGCCCTCCTCCAACGGTCGGCCAGGGTTGTTGAATTGTTGTTCGGTGTAGGTGCAGACCTCAGCAGACGGCAACACCAGTTTGCCGCAGGCCTGGGCGGCGATCTGGATGTCGCAAGCTTTTTCCAGGTAATACATGCGCAGGAACGCCTGGCTGACCGTCTCACCCACCGTCAGTAATCCGTGGTTGCGCAGCATCAGCACAGGCTTGTCGCCCAGGTCGCTCACCAACCGGCGCTGCTCATCCATGTCCAGGGCCACGCCTTCGTAATCGTGGTAAGCAACCTTGCCGTAGAACTCCATCGAGATCTGGTTGACCGGCAACAGGCCGCACTCCAGCGCCGCGACCGCGCACCCCGCACGGGTGTGGGTGTGCAGCACGCACTGGGCATCTTCACGCGCACCGTGGATCGCACTGTGGATGACAAAACCCGCCGGGTTAACCGCATAAGGCGAAGCTTCTACCGCACGCCCATCCAGGCCGATTTTGACCAGACTGGAAGCAGTGATTTCATCGAACATCAGCCCGTAGGGATTGATCAGGAAGTGATGTTCCGGCCCAGGAATGCGCACCGAGATATGGGTAAAAATCAGGTCACTCATGCGGAAATGGGCAATCAATCGATAGCACGCCGCAAGCTCTTCACGCAGTTGCTGTTCAGTGGAGCGAGTCATTTTTACTCTCCAGGCACGGGTCGGTGAAGGCGACGCTAATCCAGGCACCAGTAAAAAAACAAGTTGATTTTTTACTGGCGCTCGCCTCCTATAGAAAAATAACAATAACAGCGCCTGGAGTATCCGCACCATGCCGCACCCTGCCTTCCCCCATCTGTTCGAGCCCCTGCAACTGCGGGGAAAACGCCTGAAAAACCGCATCATGTCCAGCGGGCATGACACCTCGATGCCCACCGACAACCGGGTCAACCCACAGTTGATCGCCTATCACCGTGCGCGGGCTGAAGGCGGTGTGGGGCTGATTGTGCTGCAGGTTGCCGGGGTGCATGACAGCGCGCGGTACACCTCCCATGTGCTGATGGCCACCGACGATGCCTGCATCGACGGCTACCGCGAATTGGCTGAAACCTGCCATGCCCACGGCACCGTGGTGCTGTCACAGATCTTTCATCCGGGGCGGGAAATCATGGAGTCGGCAGACGGTTTGCTGGCGGTGGCGTACTCGGCTTCGGGAGTACCGAACGAGCGGTTTCGGGTGATGCCTCGGGCGCTTGATCAAGCGATGATCGATGAGATCGTTACGGGTTACGCGGGGGCGGCCAGACGCCTGCATCAGGCCGGGATTGACGGGGTGGAAGTGGTTGCCAGCCATGGGTATCTGCCGGCGCAGTTTCTCAATCCGCGGGTCAATCGGCGTACCGATGGGTATAACGGCGAGCTTGAGCAGCGCCTGCGTTTTCTAAGGGAAATCATCGCGGCGGTCAGGGTCGCAACCGATGAACACTTCATCATCGGCCTGCGCATTTCTGCCGATGAGCGCGATGCCGAGGGTCTCACCGAAAGCGAGTCCCTGGAAGCCGTAAAAAACCTGCAAACACAGCTGGACTATGTGCACATAGTCGCCGGTACATCAGCGTCTTTGGGGGGCGCGATCCATATCGTGCCGCCCATGGCGATCGCGGCGGCGTACCTCGCGGATGAGGCGGCTACGTTCAAGGCCAGCCTGTCGATTCCGCTATTTGTCACGGGTCGGATAAACCAGCCTCAGGAGGCCGAGCTTATCCTGGAAAGGGGCCAGGCCGACGTGTGCGGCATGACCCGCGCCCTGATTTGCGACCCGCTGATGCCCGCCAAAACCCTTGGTGGCCGCGCCGAAGATGTACGGGCGTGCATTGCCTGCAACCAGGCGTGCATCGGGCATTTTCATAAGGGGTTGCCGATCTCCTGCATTCAGCATCCCGAGACCGGTCGCGAATTGACCTTCGGCCACGTGCAATCGGCATTAAAGCGGCGGCGAATCATGGTGGTCGGCGGTGGCCCGGCCGGTATGAAAGCCGCGGCTGTGGCCGCGCAACGTGGGCATCAGGTGACGCTGTACGAGGCCAGCGGGCAATTGGGTGGGCAAGTGTTGTTGGCGCAATTGCTGCCACGGCGCAGCGAGTTCGGCGGCGCCAGTACCAACCTGCAGCGCGAGATGGAACTGGCTGGGGTTCGTGTGGTGTGCAACACCCGAGTCGACCGTGCCCTCGTGGAACAGGCGCAACCGGATCACGTCATCATCGCCACCGGCGCCGAGCCCTACTGGCCAGCTTTCGAACGAGGCGGTGAGCTGCAAGTGGTGGACGCCTGGCAGGTGTTGCGTGATCAAGTCACGCTTGGGCGTTCAGTGGTCGTCGTCGACTGGCGTTGCGACTGGATCGGTCCAGGCATTGCCGAACGGTTGGTGCGTGCGGGTCACCCAGTTCAGTTGGCGGTCAACGGCACCCACTGTGGTGAAAACCTGCCGATGTATGTGCGCGACCAACTGGCCGGCGAGCTGCACCGGCTGGGCATCCCGATCATTCCCTATGCCCGCCTCTACGGCTGCGATGACACCGCGGTCTACCTGCAACACACCGCCAGTGGCGAGCCGATATTGCTGGAAAATGTCGACAGCCTGGTGTTGTGCCAAGGGCACCAGCCGGTAGACACTCTGGGCGCGGAGTTGCAGGGGCTGGTGCCTTTTGATCGCATCGGCGACTGCCTGGCCCCGCGCACCGCCGAAGAGGCGATTTACGAAGGACTCAAGGTAGCGTGGAATCTTTGACAGACCAACCCCAGCAACTGTTTCTCGGCACGCGTATCCGCGGTTTGCGTAAAGCGCGCGGCATGACCCTGACTGACCTGGCGCAGATGAGTGAGTTGACCGCCGGCTATCTCAGCCAGTTGGAGCGAAACCTGGCGTACCCGTCGATTCCGGCACTGTTCAATATCGCCCGCAGCCTGGGGGTAACTCTCCAGTGGTTCTTCGCCAGCGAGAGCGTCCCTGCGCCCGAGGATGAAGGCTACATCGTGCGCAAGGGTAATCGCCAAAGCATCCGCTATGAAGACGGCATCGTCGATCAACTGCTGACACCACTGCCCAACCACCAACTGGAAATGCTGCAATCCAGCTTTCCGCCCGGCACCTACAGCCAGCAAAGCTATAGCCATGAAGGCGAAGAAGCGGGATACGTGTTGCGTGGCCAGTTTGAGTTGTGGGTAGGTGAGCGGCATTTTCTACTGGATGAAGGCGATAGTTTCAGCTTTGCCAGCAGTGAACCGCATCGGTATGGCAACCCGGGCAAAGTGGAAACGGTGGTGATTTGGGTGATTACGCCGCCGACGTTTTAAGCCGCTGACTGCGCCATTCGTGACTTGCGGTAAAAAGTCCTTTTCGGGTTCGACGGTTTTTCCGAAAGAACGACGGGTGGATACTCAACGCCATTGTTCATCCCCTTCCGGAGTTACTGATGTCTATCCCTACCCAAAACATCCCCGCCTTCGGCCTCGGCACCTTTCGCCTGCAAGGCCAGGTGGTGATCGACTCCGTGAGCACTGGCCTGGAACTGGGTTACCGCGTCATAGACACCGCGCAGATCTATGAGAACGAAGCCGACGTCGGCCAGGCCATTGCCGACAGCGGTGTGCCGCGCGATGAGCTGTTCATCACCAGCAAAATCTGGATCGCCAACTTCGCCGAAGGTCAGTTGATTCCAAGCCTGCGTGAAAGCCTGCGCAAACTGCAGACCGACTACCTGGACCTGACGCTGATCCACTGGCCATCGCCGGAAGATCAAGTACCTGTCGCCGAGTTCATGGGGCAGTTACTGGAAGCCAAGCGCCTGGGGCTGACACGTCAGATCGGCATCTCCAACTTCACCCTCGCCCTGATGAAGCAGGCCATTGCAGCGGTGGGCGCGGAGAACATTGCGACCAACCAGATCGAACTGCACCCTTACCTGCAAAACCAGAAAGTCGTGGATTTCGCCACCGCCAACGGCATCCAGATCACCTCGTACATGACACTGGCCTACGGTGAAGTATTGAAAGACCCGGTGATCCTGCAGATCGCCGAACGCCACCAGGCCACCCCGGCACAAGTCACGCTGGCCTGGGCCATGCAACTGGGCTATGCGGTAATCCCCTCGTCGACCAAACGCGCCAACCTGGAGAGCAACCTCAATGCCCTGCAACTGACCTTGAGCGCTGCCGACATGGCGCAGATTGCCAGCCTGGAACGCGGCCATCGCTTGACCAGCCCCAAGGGCATCGCGCCGAAATGGGACTAACCCCCGGCCATAGGCGTGCGGGATAACTCCCGCAGCCACGGTAACACCCGCAGGCCACGGGAGGCCTCGGGTGGGTCGATGATGTCCATGAAATGTTCGAGGTTGACGTTGTCCGGTACGCCGGGCAAACGCACCAGCACCGTCGGCATTGCACCGGCAGGTGCGCCCAGGTCCAGGTGGTCGTATACCAGCACATGGCGCACTTGGGGCAGCAACCCGCTGGCATCGGCTGACAGCCCCGCATTGATGATCAGCACATCAAATGGCTCGGCCGGGATGGCGGTGAGAATCTGCACTTCTTCGAACGTTTGCACCGGCACAATCCGGTGATACCCCAACTGGTTGAGCATTTTTTCGATGTACAAACGCTGAAGGTGCTGTTCATCGGCAATCAGGATGGTCAGTGCTTTATTCGGCATGGCAAATCCCTGGGCAGGCTGTGCTCGTCAGTGAGCGTGGCCCATTCTCCAGACATACCCCGAAGACAAAATCAGGCTTGTTCCCCCTTCATGTAGGAACTCTCCCAAATCCGCCGAATGGCCATCAACCACAATCAAGGCTGATTGCAATAAACACTCAGTCCGGAATGCAGGTCGTCAATCGCCTTGCCTAGCGCTTCAACCGCCATGCCCAAGGCATTGCGCTCCTGCCCTTGACAGACACCCTCCAGTATTTCGCAACAGGCTATCAGCGCCTCGGCCTTGACCATTCGCGCCCCGCCTTTGGCTCGGTGGGCGAGGTCATACAGCGCGTAAAAATTGACCTGATGTTGCAGCGACGAAAGAAGCGCACGATCAGCTTCCAGACTGTCGAGCAGGGGTATCAAAAGCTCCTTGAGCGCGGCATGATCGTCCCCGGTCAGCGCAATTAGCGCACTCAAATCAAACGCCACCTCAACTTCAGATACAGCGAAACTGGCCGTGAGCGAAGCCAAGGCCGACCGCAAGTCATCAAGCCCGGCAGGTTTGAACAGGCAGCCATCCATGCCCGCTTGTCGACAGCGTTCGGTTTCTTCCGGCTGCGCATTGGCGGTAAACCCCAGTAGCAAGCACGGTACCAAACCTCTTTCACGCTCTTGCGCCCGGATATCACGCGCCAAGGCATAGCCATCCTTGAGGGGCATGTTGCAATCGGTGATCACCACATCAGGATACCCGGTTTTCCAGAGTTCAAGCCCCTGGACACCCTCTTCGGCAGTGGTGATACGGTGCCCCAGAAAGCTCAATTGCCGGGCCAGCAGCAAGCGGTTGGCCGGGTAGTCATCCACCACCAGGATCTCCAATACACGGGACGGCTGAACAGATGAGACCGGTAATGAAACCTCGACCGGCAACGCAGCCACCTTGGCCAGGGTCAACGTCACATCTACCCGCGTCCCCTGCCCGAGCACGCTGCTCAAATGCAGATTGCCTCCCATCATTTCACACAGATTGCGGCTGATCACCAACCCTAACCCCGACCCGCTACGCGCCGACTGCTCGGTATTACTGCCCTGAATAAACGGGTTGAACAGGCGCTGCTGGTCTTCAGCGCTAATGCCCACGCCGGTGTCTTCCACCCTTAACTTGATGTTCAGCTGCCCTGTGTCTGATGCCCCCTCCCCGATCAACCGCACCTGACCTCTGGTTGTGAACTTGATGGCATTGCTCAGCAAGTTGGAAACCACCTGTTTGAGCCGCAACGGGTCAATCAACACCGGGCAATCAAACTGCGGATCAAGTTCTACCTGCAGCACCAGGCCCTTGGCTCGCGCCAACCCCTCAAACACCCGCGCCACCGACATCAGCAGCTCATACAGGTTGGCCGATTCAAGGGCCAGGGACAGGTGGCCGGACTCGATCCGGGCAATATCAAGAATATCGCCAATCAACTCCAGCATGCCGTGGGACGCCACCGAAGCAACCTCCAAGGCATCGCGATCGGGGCGCCCCTGTTCGGCATTTGCAAGGGCCAGTTCAATCATGCCGATCACCGCATTCATAGGCGTGCGGATTTCGTGACTCATGGTCGCCAGAAACGTAGTCTTGGCGCGGTTGGCGGCGTCGGCTTCCTCCTTGGCTTCCTGCAATTGCCCCAATAACTGCTGGCGTTCGCTCACGTCCACCCAGCCACCAATCAGGCCCACGACCGTTTCATTGCCATTACGGTACGGCAGTGCCCAGTGGTAAATGATATATACCTTGCCGCTGGGCACCTTGAGTACCCGGTCATGAATCAGCGGCTCATCACTGGCCATCAGCTGCATGTAATCATTATGGAAGGACCGGGCCTGCGGGGTGTTGCCGGTATCGGTTTCTACCACTGTCTTGCCAATCACGTCCTCAAGTTTAAAGCCAAACACATCCAGGTAAGCGCTGTTGCAGGCCATCAGCCGCCCCTGGCGATTACGCACGTAAATCGGATGGGGCGTACCGTTGATCAATGCGCTCATAAAACTCATCTGGTCGCTCAAGGCCCGTTCGGCCTCGGCACGTTTGCGTATCAGCCTGCGCAGGTAAATAGCCCAAGCCAGGGTAATCAGCAGCAATAGTGCCGCTAAGCCAAACCCTTGAATAATTGCACTGCGATGGCGTAGCCAATGGTCTTCGGTGACCACATCAGTGCGCCATGGGCTGATCAACTCATCCATTTCCTGGGGTGGAATACTCAGCAACGCCTTGTCCAGTATCGAATACAACTCCAACTGACCACGGTTGACCCCGAACGTCATGCGTGCGGGTTCAGAACCGACGGTGCTGCTCACTCGTAGACGATCACGGTACTGAAGAGCGATCAGGTAACGCGCATTGATCAACGAATTGACGGCCCCATCAGCGTCGCCATTGGCTACCAACGCCATGACTTGCACAGGGTTGTTAGCCTCTACAAAGTTGATTCCAGGGTAGTCACGATTGATCACCTCACGCAACGCACTGCCGCTGTTCACCGCAAGGCGCTTACCCACCATGTCCTCCAACGTCATCGTACCGGGATCGTCGACACGGGTGACCAGCACAAACGGAGTGCTCAGATACGGTCGGGTAAAGCGCACCTGGTCGGAGCCCTCGATGCTGGGGGTCACCACGGCCATCATATCCGCCCTGCCCGCACTGACCGCGTCAATCTGCTGAGGCATCGATCCTGCCGGAACAAGGTCGAACTTCAATCCAGTACGCAGGCTGATGCGCGACAAGACGTCGGCACTCAGACCTTCTTGTTGCCCTTGTGCATTAAAGGATGACAAAGGCAGCATCTGGTCGGATGCCGCAACCTTGACCCGAGGGTGTTTCTCCAGCCAACGCTGCTCGCCCGCACTCAAGTGCAACCGCTCGGCACCGAGAAAGCCGAGATTACCTCCACTCCAACGGCGCAGTATCTCCATCTGTTCATTAGCTGGAATAACCTTTAACGCATTATTGACGATGCGCCGTAGCCGAGTGTTATCCCGAGAAAATGCGAAGGCGAAGGGATTGGCCTCCAATGTGGAAAAATCGGCTATCCGCACATTGTTGAGGTGATTGCGGTTGATCTGATAGTTGGCGGTGATAGCGTCTCCGAGATAGACATCGGCGCGGCCAAATGCCACGGCGCCGATGGCTTCGAAAATAGAGGCAAACAGCACCAGATGGGCATCGGGGTAGAAGGCCTCAACGACCTTGGGTGGCATGTAGTGATACAGCATCGCCACGCGTTTACCTGCCAGATCGACACTCAATGCCTGGGTGTCGCCTGTGCGGGTTACCAGGACCGGTTGATCATTGGCGTAGGATCGGGACAGGATTAATTGCGGGTCGTCCGCTTCAAAACCGTTGGCCGACCCCAGGAAGTCAATTGCGCCGCTCTTTAGCGCCTCAATCACCTCATCACGGGTATCGTAGCGCCAAACTTCGATGTCGATGTTCAACGCCTGCGCAATCATTCGCGCATAATCGGGCGTTATACCTTCAATTTCGCCATTGTTATTGGTCTGTTCGAAGGGGGCGTAATCAGGAAGGGAAAACCCCAGCCGCAACGTGCGTCGCTCACGCAGCCAGTGCCAGTCAGCCTCCTCCAGCACTGCGGTTTTGCCATTAATGCTGGAGTGCCCCAACAAACGTAGGGTGTGGGGCTCATCAAGGGCCGTCGCCACCATCGGGAGCAAGCCCATCAGCAGGGTAATGATGAGCCGTCGAATCTGAGCTGTGGTCATTTCGAATCAGATCAGACCATTACGCTGGGCGAACTTGGCCAAATGCACCACGGAAACAATGTTCAGCTTCTCTTTGAGCCGCGTCTTATAGGTGCTGATGGTCTTGTGACTCAGTAACATCAGCTCTGCAATTTCGTTATTGCTCCGCCCCAGGGCCAGCATCCGCAACACCTCTATCTCACGATCCGAAAGCGACTCCGTCAACTGAAGTTCCGTGACCTGCAAGTCATCACGGCGCACCGAACTGCTTGGCAAGCTGGGAAAGCAACTGTAGTTGGACATGACAGCCTTGATCGCCTTTTGCAGCTCGTCCAACTCCGCCGTCTTGGTCACAAACCCCTTGGCACCCGCACGCATACAGCGTGCGGAAAAAACCTCCGGAAGTGCCCCCGTCAATACCAAAACCTTACACGGCAGGCCCAAAGCGTTGACTCGGCTGATGACCTCCAGCCCGCCCAGCTTCGGGATTGCAAGGTCAAGAATGATCAAGGCCGGACGACCCTCTCTAGCTTTCTGCACAGCATCGGCACCATTCGCCGCTTCATCGATATCAGTGAAGCCTTCCAGCTTCAGCAAATGCCGTACGGTAGCTCGGATAAACGAGTGATCATCGACTATTAACGCAGATAACTCTTTACTCATAAAACTCCCCTGAGAGGACAGATACCCTTGCACATCACATGGGACACAGGTACCTGTGAGAAATGACAGTTCCGACGAGCGGCACTGCCCCACTCAGGACTATAGTCAGGCTGTGCCTGGTCCCTTCGATTGAAAAACATGTCAAACACGTACAGCCAAACCTTTGCCGCCGGCTAGCTGGAAGCGCGCAACCTTAGCAACGAAATGACGTTTCAACCGAAGGGATAATCCCGATATTGTGTAGGACTTATCCTAGCAAAACGTAGTCAATCGGGCGCTTGACCACGCTTTGCGTGAGCAGGCTAGTCAGTGGTACTCGGGCTCCAGAAAGCCTGCACCACCAGGGTCGAGGTGGAAATACGTGTCACCAGCGCATCCAGCTCATCGCCGTCTACGGAAGTCGCAGCCAGGGTAGCCTCGATTTCCACTTCTTCGCTGCCGAACGGCCGCACGTCGACGTCACTGGCCGGGTAGTTACAGCGCGCCAGCTCGGCTTCCAGCAACACCATCACCGCCTGTTGCTGACTACGCCGCGCGATGACATAGAGAATGTTGGTGACCTCTGCCGACACCACATCCAACGGCTGACGGTTGATGTTATTGACGATCGGCCGCAGCAAGGTGTTGGCCGCCAGCACAAACAGGGTGCCCAATAGCGCTTCGAGGATCAGGTCGGCGCCGGCACAGGCTCCCACCGCCGCCGAAGCCCAGAGGGTGGCGGCAGTGTTAAGCCCGCGCACGTTGCCTTCTTCACGCATGATCACACCGGCCCCCAAAAAGCCGATGCCCGAGACCACGTACGCGACCACCCGTACCGCGCCTTCCGCGCCGCCCAGGCGGTTGGCCATGTCGACAAAAATCGCCGCGCCCACGGCCACCAGCACGTTGGTGCGCAAGCCCGCCGTGCGTTGACGGTATTGACGTTCGAAGCCGATCAAACCACCGAGGATAAACGCCGCGGTGAGGCTGACCAAGGTATCGACCAGGGTGGTGAGGTTGATGTTGTTGATTGCTTGCATAAGGAGTCTTCCCTGTTCATTGCCAGCCAAACTTACGGATATAGAAGCCCTTCACCGCTTGGGTAAGCGCCATGTACGCCAGCAGAATCACCGGCAAAAATACAAAGTACAGCGACGGCAGCGCCTGCAATTTGAAGTAGTGCGCCAGCGGCCCCATCGGCAGGAAAATCCCCACGGCCATGATCACGCCCGTCATCACCATCAACGGCATCGCCGCGCGGCTTTGCAGGAATGGGACTTTCGGGGTGCGGATCATGTGTACGATCAGCGTCTGGGTCAGCAGCCCCACCACGAACCAGCCCGACTGAAACAGGGTCTGGTGGTCAGGCGTATTGGCATCAAACACATACCACATGAGTGCGAACGTGGTGATGTCAAAGATCGAGCTGATCGGCCCGAAAAACAGCATGAACCGCCCCACATCACCCGGCTGCCAGCGTTGCGGCTTGGCGAGCATTTCATCGTCGACGTTATCGAACGGAATCGCGATCTGCGAAATGTCATACAGCAGGTTTTGCACCAGCAGGTGCATCGGCAGCATCGGCAGGAACGGGATAAACGCACTCGCCACCAGCACCGAGAACACGTTGCCGAAATTGGAGCTGGCGGTCATCTTGATGTACTTGAGCATATTGGCGAAGGTGCGTCGGCCTTCCAGCACGCCCTCCTCCAGAATCATCAGGCTCTTTTCCAGCAGAATGATGTCGGCCGCTTCCTTGGCGATGTCCACCGCACTGTCCACCGAAATACCGATATCCGCCGTGCGCAGCGCCGGCGCGTCATTAATGCCATCGCCCATAAAGCCCACCACATGCCCGTTAGCCTTGAGCAGGCGCACGATGCGCTCCTTGTGCGATGGCGTCAGCTTGGCGAACACATTGGTGGTTTCCACTGCCTCTGCCAGCTCGGCGTCAGTCATGTCTTCAATATCGTTGCCCATCAGCAAGCCCTGTTGCTCCAGGCCCACTTCGCGGCAGATCTTGGCGGTCACCCGTTCGTTGTCGCCGGTCAGTACCTTTACCGCCACGCCGTGGGCTTTCAGGGCCTTGAGTGCAGGGGCGGTGCTTTCCTTGGGCGGGTCGAGGAACGCGACGTAGCCGATCAGCGTGAGGTTTTTTTCGTCCGCCAGGCTGTAAGTGTCACGGCCGGCCGGCATGGGTTGGGCCGCCACCGCCACCACCCGCAGGCCTTCTTCGTTGAACGCCGCAGTGACCTGGCGGATACGCGCCAGCAGATCATCGGTCAGCGCTTCGTTGACCTCACCATGGCGCACGGTATTGCACACCGACAAAATCTCTTCCACCGCGCCTTTGCAGATCAACAGGTGCGGCTGGTCCTGCTCGGCCACCACCACCGACATGCGACGGCGGTTGAAGTCGAACGGAATCTCGTCGACCTTCTGGAACGCAGTGCCGACCTTCAGCTCGCGATAGATTTCCACGTGCTCAAGCACCGCCACATCCAGCAGGTTTTTCAGGCCGGTCTG
Source organism: Pseudomonas costantinii (assembly GCF_001870435.1). Taxonomy (GTDB): domain Bacteria; phylum Pseudomonadota; class Gammaproteobacteria; order Pseudomonadales; family Pseudomonadaceae; genus Aquipseudomonas; species Aquipseudomonas costantinii. The sequence continues at coordinate 36,611 of NZ_MDDR01000033.1, forward strand.
GTAGTAGCTGTTGAGGTAGGCCATTTCCAGCACGTCATCAGACTCTGCGCCCCACACGTCCACATGTCGTGCCAGGAAAATCTTGTCCTGGGTCAGGGTGCCGGTCTTGTCGGTGCACAGCACGTCCATGGCGCCGAAGTTCTGGATCGCGTCCAGACGCTTGACGATGACCTTCTTGCGCGACAGGAACACCGCGCCCTTGGCCAGGGTCGAGGTGACAATCATCGGCAGCATTTCCGGGGTCAGGCCCACCGCAATCGACAGCGCGAACAGCAGCGCTTCGGTCCAGTCGCCCTTGGTGAAACCATTGATGAACAGCACCAACGGCGCCATCACAAACATAAAACGGATCAGCAGCCAGCTGACTTTGTTGACGCCATGCTGGAACGAAGTGGTCGCACGGTCGGTGGCAGTCACGCGTTGCGCCAGCGCGCCGAAATAGGTGCTGTTGCCGGTGGCCAGGATTATCGCCGTCGCCGCACCGGACACCACGTTAGTGCCCATGAACAGGATATTTTCCAGATCCAGTGGGTTGCGGGTATGGCTGTCCTGCTGCTGGGCGAACTTCTCCACCGGCATCGACTCACCGGTCATCGCCGCCTGGCTGACGAACAAGTCCTTGGCACTGAGCACACGACAGTCTGCGGGAATCATGTCACCCGCCGACAGTACGATCAGGTCGCCCGGCACCAGTTGCTTGATCGGCAGTTCAAGACGCTTGGCCTGATCCCGACGCAGCACCGTCGCGGTGTTGCTGACCATAGCTTTCAAGGCGTCCGCCGCCTTGTTCGACTTGGCTTCCTGCCAAAAGCGCAGCAGCGTCGACAGCACCACCATGGAAAAAATCACCGTGGCGGCCTTCATGTCGTCGGTCAACAAGGAGATCAACGCGAGCAAGGTCAACAGCAAGTTGAACGGATTTTTGTAGCAGTGCCACAGATGTACCCACCACCGCAGCGGCTGCTCGTGTTCGACTTCGTTGAGGCCGAACTGCACGCGTAAGGCGTCGGAGTCCTGAGTGCTCAACCCTTCGGAATGACTGCCCAACTTGCCCAACAATTGCACTGCACTGCTGTTGGCTGCGACCACCAGGGTTTGCGCCAGGGTCGGCGGAACTTCGCGGCTGACGCTGGCGTCGGTCACGGTCTCGAGCATCGCCAGGCGGCGGAAGTGCCGAGCGATATGCCGGGTCCGCAGGAAGCCGGCGAAGAACTCTTTCAACAGAGTGAGTTTCATGATGTAACTCCTGCGCGAGGAAACCTTCGTGCAGGTACGACCGTCTGCACCGCGCCGGTTTAAAAGGCACAGTCAGCTTGGCCCGCCCACCGTAAAAGGCAGGCGCGTCCGTAGCATCCTGAAGTAAGTCAGGTGCTGGTCAGCGTCGATGAGAGGGATTCGGGCAGGTGCCAGGACTGGCCGCTGCCGGGATGCCGCTTCTCGCTTTTTGAGGCGAGACAACGGCATCGGAAGAATGCGCGTTACCTTGCCAAGTATGTGCCGGTTACCGAAACCGGCCGACTACTGTCACTCGAACAAGTACCCACTGAGGGTCTCCGCTATTGATGAAAACGCGCGAAGCTTACGCTCCGATGATGTGCGAGTAAACCGTAAGAAAATTTACCCGCATGGATTAGGAAGATTCTTCAGGGTAAGTTCAGGAAGCAATTTCTTGAAATCACCGCAGTTCCCACAGTGAGGCGGCAGCGTACATTCGCGGCTAGCGCGCGCCTGGCCGATCTCTCTCCACCAGTGCCAGGTACTCATCAACCTGCCCACCCGCCAGCGCCTTGACCTGAATCGACACCGTGTTCACCTGGCGTCCCATCGTGATCCCCTCCCGCGTACGCACTTGCACATACCCAAGCTTGGGCCAGAAGCGCTCGGCCTTGGTGTTACCCACGACCACCGTCAGCCGTAGCCATTGGGCGCCTTTCTCAGCCGCCCATGCCTCTAGGTCCACATGCAATCGCTGCGCAAGCCCGGTGCCATGCAAGCGTGTATGCACCAGCAACAGCCCGATATGCCAAATCCCGGCTGCCAACAAGTCAGCTGCGATATTGACCACTGCAACCAGTTGCCCCTCGGCATCGCGATAGCCCAGCCAGTACATGCGGCTGCAGCTCCAACCTTCGGGCAAATAGCCCTGCAACTCTTCCCGCGCTTCGCTCGACGTAGCGGGCTCGCCGTTGACCGCAATGAAATAATCCGGCGCCTGTTCGAAAAACCGCTGCAATTCGGCTTCATCGCCAACGTGCAGTTCGCCCACCTGAATGCCCTCAATCGAGCAGCCAGGTAACCCCTGCCATTCAACGTCCATGTTCACCTGCCCTCAATCGTCCCGTGTCAGCACTTCCAACAACTCAATCTCAAAGCGCAAATTGCTGTTGGGCTTGATATGCGCGCCCATCGAACGCTCGCCATACGCCAGGTGCGCCGGCACAAACAGCGTGCGCACGCCGCCTACTTGCATACCCATCAAACCCTGGTCCCACCCCTTGATCACCCGCCCGGTGCCGATCACACACTGGAACGGCTTGCCCCGCTCCCAGGACGAATCGAACACCGTGCCGTCTTCCAAAGTGCCGGTGTATTGGGTGGTGATCAGCGCGCCTTTGACCACGGCTTTGCCGGTGCCGGGGCGGATGTCGGTGACCTGGAGTTCGTCGCTGCTCATGGGTGTTCTCGTTGTAGGCGCAAAGGCTGGGGTTTTCCCAGAATTGGGTGGGTTTGGCAAGTGTGATGGTCGACCGGTCGTTGGAGGGCAGGCAGCCGCGCCAAGCACATCGCAGCAGGGGACTTGGCTGCTTGCCGCACAGTCACAACCAATGCCAAAACCGACTCCAGAACCCCCGCCCCAAATCATTCTTACACCCGGCATATTGCGCCGCATACATCTGCGAGCGCGCCTGCACTTTGCTGGCCACCGGCGGCAGCCAGGCTTTGCTGGCGTAGGTGCGCTGGCGGTAGCCGCCCCAACCTTCGTGGTAGTTCAGGTATTGGCCGTAGGCGTCGTATTTGTACACGCCGTTGATGGTGTAGGTCTTGTCCATGTACCAGCCGACAAAGTCGATGGCGTCGTCGAAGTCCTGGCGGCTGGCGCCGCTGCGGCCGGTGCTTTTGCGGTAGTCGTTCCACACTTCATCCTTGGCCTGGGCGTAGCCGGATGCGGTGGAGACGCGGCCCCAGGGGATGATCCATAACAGGTATTTACGCGGGGTCTTGGCGTCCTGACGAAAACCGGACTCCTGGTACATGATGGCGAACGGCACTTGGATCGGCACGCCCCAACGCTTTTGCGTGACTTTGGCGGCGTCGTACCAGTCATCCTTTTCGCGAAAGATGCCGCAAATATCATTGGGCGTGCGTGGCGGCGAGGTGCCGCACGCCGCCAGCATAGAGGTGAGTAATAACAGTCCGACGGCTTTGCCTGCGCTCAAAGTGCACCTTTGTGTGATACGCGTAAAAAGCCGGCATTTTACGCGTTCATCACGGCGGCGTCCTTGCCGCAAGTGCGATTAAGCCAACGGCACACGACGCGTCGTCAACGCCATGCGACCGACGAAGAAGCTCAAGGCCGCGCCCAACAGCAACATCGCCAGGGTGCCCCACGCCGCGCGAGACAGTTGCTTGGCCGCAACTTCACCGGCTTCACGGGCCTTTTGTTCAGCCTGCTGTTTCAGCTCATCGACTTTTTGCATGGCTTGCTGATAAGCCTGGGCGTAGTTGTCGACGATTTGCGTGGCCTCAGCCTTGCTCTTGCCGGTACGAGCCGCAACGATGTTAACCAGCGCGTCTTTGTCCGCCGCGTTCAATGCCGGTTCGCCGGAGGCTTTTACCCGCTCAAACCACTGCTTCAACTGATCGCCAGCCTGAGCCGGGTTGGTCGCTGCATCCGTGGCCGATTGTTTGCCATCGACGGCAGCCTGGTCAGCCTTTTGCTCGACGCTGGTCGGGTCCAGTTCAGGCTTGCCGCTCTGCTTGAGCAACGTGTCGAGCTGGCCTTGCAGGCTGTTCCAATCCAACTGGATGCCCTGCTCGTTCAACTGCTGCTTGACGCTGTCGCTGATACCCGGCGCTGCGGCGGCAATGCCGCTACCGGCGGCAGACAGTCCTTTGCCGACAACGTTGCCCGCCGTGCCCACCACACTGGCAGCCAGCCCCGCCAGCAACCAAGTGGTGAGCAAGGTGGTGAGGGTCCAGGTCAGCACGCCGTGCAAGCCGCCGCGATCCGGCGCGGTACGCCCGGCGACAAAAGCACCGACGCCGATCGCCACCAGGGTTGAGACAAACAACCAGATCCCCGCGCCTGTGCCGAAACCGCTGAGCGGGTTACCCGCTTTCATCGGGTCAACGGCGCTGGCACCGATGGCAGTACCCAGCACGCTGAGCACCAGGTAAGTCACCAGGGCAATTGCACTACCGGCCAGGACAGAACTCCAGGACACGCGAAACAGCGAACGGTGGGTTTCATAGACAGTGGTCATGATCGATCCTTTGAGAGTATTTGACCGTGTCAGTCTGGCGAGCCACTCGCAGGCCGTCCCCGCTCAAATGCACCAGTTGATCTGGTGCATTCGCACCCCGCGCCGAGGAATGGCTCTGCACTATCCTGAAGCCCGGGTGTCGTAACTCCCATGCGCCCAAACCCCGGAGAAACCATGAGCCAGGACGTCCTCGCCAAAGAAACTACCCGCCGCCAACTGCAACAGATCATCTCCGGGCTGTCCGACGGAGTGATCTTGTCCGAGGTCGACCAAACCATCCTCTGGGCCAACGAAGCCGCGCTGACCATGCATGGCGTGGAGACGGTCAAGGCGCTGGGGGCCAATACCCGGGAATACGCCGACCGTTTCGCCCTGCGCTATCGCAATAACCATCCTGTGTTGCTCGAGAACTACCCCCTCGCCCGCATCGCGGCGGGCGAAGAGTTCAGCGATGTGGTGGTGGAAGTCACCCCGACGACCGACGAGGCCCAGACCTGGGTCCACCGTTTGCGCAGCCTGGTGATCACCGACGCCCGTGGCGAGCCTGAGTTACTGGTGCTGATCCTCAGCGATGCCACCGAATGGGCCAGCGCCGAGCAGCGCTTCGAAAAAACCTTCAATGCCAATCCGGCGCCCGCGGTGATCTGCCGTCTCAGTGACCTGCGTTACATCAAGGTCAACCAGGGCTTTCTGGAGATGACCGGCTACAACCGCGACCAGGTCATCGGCCGTTCGGTGTATGAATTAGACGTGCTGGAACAGGCCGAGCGCAAAGACCTGGCCATCCAGCGTCTGGGCGAAGGCGCAACCATCCCGCAGATGCAGGCCGAACTGAAACTGCCCGAAGGCGGCAGCAAACTGGTGATCGTCGCTGGCCAGCCGTTGGACATGAACGAGGAAGACTGCATGTTGTTTTCGTTCATGGACCTGGAACCTCGGCGCAAGGCGGAAATTGCCCTGCGCCAGAGTGAAGAGCGCTTCGTCAAATCCTTCCGCCTGACGCCGGTGCCGACCCTGGTGTGCAGCGCCGCCAACCGGCAGGTGGTGGATATCAACGAAGCGTTCATGAGCATCACCGGTTACATCAGCGAAGAACTGATCGGCAAATCCATCGAAGACATCGACTTCATCGACAGCCGCCAGGCAGGCGCACAGTTGTTCGCCAACCTGGAAAAAACCGGCAATCTCGACGGCCAGGACCTCAAGGTGCGCAAGAAAGGCAATGAGGTGATCGACTGCGTGGTATCCGCCGACACCGTGATCATCCAGGACGTGCCCTGCTACCTGCTGGTGATGATGAACATCACCGAACGCAAACGCTCGGAGCTGGAACTGGTGGCGGCCATCGAGGAAGTGATGCAGGACGCGTCCTGGTTCAGCCAGACCCTGATCGAGAAACTGGCCAACGCCAAAAGCGTCAACAGCCCCAACCTGCCGAACGTGGCTTTCACCGACCTCACGGCCCGCGAGCGCGATGTGTTGGGTTTGATCTGCGAAGGCCTGGCCGATAAGGAGATCGCCTCGCGCTTGAAACTGGCGCCCAACACCGTGCGTAACCATGTGGCCACGGTGTACTCCAAGTTGGGGGTGCACAGCCGCAGCGCAGCCATCGTTTGGGCCCGTGAGCGCGGGCTGTTTGCCGGTGAGCTGCGCCTCAAAAACAAGCCGTAGCAGTGCAAATGCACTAGTGCGGATAGTGCGAATTCGCCTTATTGCGAAGCGGTGCAATCAATAACCTTCAAGGCATCGAACTGATGCCCTGAAGGAACCAGCATGTTTACCCTCTCTCAACTGCGAAATTGCATCGAAGAAGGCCTGTCGCCGCTGACCTGCGAATTCACCCTGTGCCGGGATGCGTCCCTGACCCTCAAGGTGTTTGATGCCGAGACCGGTCGGGTTGACCTAGTGGTCACCGGGATCAGCACCAACCGGCTGCAGACCCCGCAAGAAGTAGCAACTATGGTGGAAGAGCTGCGCTACGAACTGCAAAGCAACAACGTGGGCAAGCTCACGCTGGATGATTTGCCTTTATCGATGCCCCAATGAAATAGAACACCCCGCCGCCCACAATAAACGCCCCGAGCATGTAGAACATGTAGTGCGCCGGCAGGCTGGCCAACACAAGCCCACACAGCACCGGCCCCAGGGCAGCGCCCAGGTTGGACAGGTTCTGCGCCCCGTAATACATACCTCGCAGGTGGTCCGGGGCAATCCGGTCGATAAACATGTACTCGGCTGGGAACACTACGATTTCACCCACGGTGAAAATCGCCATCGCCAGCATCCACCACCACACATTGCTCGCCAGGGCAAAACCGATCACCCCCAGCATGAACATGCCCAGGCCGAAGATTAGCCACTGGCTCAAGTATCGGTGGGAAATGCGCCGGCCAATCACGTACTGCAAGGCAATCACCAGCACGGCGTTGGTGGTGAGCACGGCATTGATCACGGTGTAGGTGTATTCGGTGGTCGTGGTGGTCACCAGGTATTGGGACAGGTACGCCGTGAACTGGCCGAACACGACGGCACTCAGCAGGCCGCCAATCGTGAAGCACACCAGACGATGGTCCCGCAGCAGCACGCGGCCTACTGCGATAAACGACACCGGTTTTTGCGTGGCATCCACGGTGGTGAGCGTGCGGTCACCCCAGCGCCAGTACAGCAGGAAAAACCCCACCCCCAACAGTGCCGAGAGAATAAACGGCAAGCTGATATCCAGCTTGGCGATCATCGCCCCAAAAAACGGCCCGACCGCATAGCCAATATTGGTCAGGGTGTACTTGATGGAAAACACTTCGCTGCGCGCGTCTTCCGGCAGCAGACTGGCAAACCCGGCCTTCACCGCGATATCAATGACCGCGTAGGCGAGGTTGATCAGGATCAGGCAGCTGTAGAACGCCCAGATATTCTGCGCGAGTACCGTGCCGATAAACCCCAGTACAAACACCACACTCAGGCCGAGCAGCAGGCGATAACTGTTGATGCGATCGACCAGAAAACCGCCATAGACGCTGAGCAGCGAGCCGACGATCAACGAACTGCCGATGACCAGACCGACCTGGCTGATATCAAGGGCGAAGTGGCTGGTGAGGTAAATAACGAGGTACGGGAAGGTGATCGCCTTGGCCAACGTGAGCAACAACGTGGCGGACAGCAACAGGTTAACGGCGCGGGGGTAGTTTCTTATTGTGGCAAGCATCCTGCTCTCTTTTTCTGACGGTAACACGGCCTTTACGGCCGGTTACCTTAACGCAAGGGCGATGAAAAAAGGCAGGTCATTTCTTGACGGGAGTGATCTGTAGAAGGGTGCCGCTGGAGGAGGCACGCGTAATTATTCAACCGACGATCAATACCCTGCCCATTAACTCCATTGCCCACATGAAATAAATCATGTAATTTTTCATGAAATTATTCGACATAAATTTCATGAACCAACAAGAAGAACTCGACGCCCTGGCCGTCCTGATCCACGACCTGCGCAAACACAAGAAACTCACCCTCGCCCAACTCGCGCAAAAGATCGAGCGGTCGGTGGGCTTCCTGTCCCAGGTCGAACGCGGCCTGTCGCGCCCGACCGTGGCGGATTTGACCGCCATCAGCCACGCCCTCGACGTGCCCACCACCTACTTCTACAGCCTGCCCAAACCCAAGGCGGTGGACTGGGTCACCCGCCCCAACGAGCGGCGCACGGTGTATTACGCCAACGGCATCACCGACATCCTGGTATCGCCCAGCATGAACGGCGCCTTCTCGATGCTCGACAGCCTGTTAGCCCCGGGCGCCAACAGCGGTGAACAAACCATGAGCGACCGTGCCGAACAGGCCGGTTTTGTGCTGGAAGGCGAGTTGACGCTATGGGTGGAGGGTGAGGCCGGTTCGGTCACCCTAGGCCCGGGCGACAGCTTCCACCTGGCCAGTTTCGCCCATTGTCGCTACGCCAACCTGACCGATCTGCCCGCCCGCGTGCTGTGGGTTTACAACTAGGAGCAACACCCGTGAAAAGCCATTCCACAACGTTGCTGGCCGAAGTACGGACCTTTCGCCAGAACCACCCCGACGTGCGTTACGTTGACCTGATTGCCCTGGATATCCCAGGGCATTTCTACGGCAAGCGCTACCCGGTGGAGATGCTCGAAAAGGTCGCCGACGGCAGCCCGCTGAAGCTGCCGCAAAACGCCGTACTGCTGGGGGTCCAGGGCGGGCTATTCAAGATTGGTGACTATTGCTTCAACGACGGCGACCCGGATGCCAACCGCCGCTTGGTACCGGGCACGCTCAAACCGGTGAGCTGGGAATCGCAGCCATTGGGCCAAATGTTGATCACCTCGGACGGCACTGAAGCACCCATCGAATTCGAACCCCGCGAAGTGCTGGCCAAGGTGCTGGAGCGCCTGCACCACAAGGGTATTCACCCGGTGGTAGCCTTTGAGCTGGAGTTTTATCTGTTCGACAAAAAGCTCGAAAACGGCCTTCCGCAATTCGCCCGCGACCCGCTGAGCGATGACGCCGATGACCAGCCCAACCTGCATATCGAGCGATTGTCGCGCTTCAGCGAAGTGCTGGACGATATGGCGCAAACGGCCAAGGACCAGGGCATCGATATCACGGTGATCACCGCCGAGATCGGCCCCGGCCAGTTTGAGATCAATTTCGGCCACTTGGACGACGGTTTGCGCGCCGCCGACTGGGCCGCCCTGTTTTGCCGCAGCACCCGTGGCGTGGCACTCAAGCACGGCTACCGCGCCAGTTTCATGGCCAAGCCTTATCTGCAATTTCCCGGCAGCGGCATGCATGTGCATGTCAGCCTGTATGACGGTGCGGGCAATAATTTGCTGGCGGCCCATCAGCAGCAGCCGCTGCGCCATGCCGTGGCCGGTTGCCTGGAATTGCTGCCACATTGCATGCCGATCTTCTCGCCCAACCACAACGCCTTCCGCCGCCTGGGTGGCACGGTCAACGCCGCCACCCGCGCCAGCTGGGGCTTTGAGGACCGCGACGCCTGCGTGCGCATCCCCGAGTCCGACCCGCGTAACCTGCGTATCGAACACCGCCTGGCCAGCGCCGACGCCAACCCGTACCTGGTGCTGGCGGCGATATTGGTGGGGCTTGAACACGGGCTTGAGGCAAAACGTGAACCCATCACGCCATTGAACGAGGACCGCAGCAGCGGCACCGACTTCCCCCTGGAAATGCTCGACGCCGTACGTGCCATGCAGCATCAGCCGGTATTGCGCGATAAGCTGGGCGGCGAATTTGTCGACGTGTATTGCGAGAACAAACGCCAGGATCACTTGGCCTTCCAGCAAGAGATCCATGCGCGGGAATACCGCTGGTTTCTCTAACTCATCCATGGACTCACCAATGACCGAGCAAAGCGCCCCGGCGCTCAAGGAAATCTTCAACGTCGAACGCCTGCACCATATCGCCACCGAGATGACGGCGGTGTACCCGGCGTTCGACGCCAAGGGCTTCCTCAAGCACGCCAAGGCCGGGCTGGCTGAGTTGTCGGTGATGCAGCGCATGGCCCGCGTCAGTGAAAGCCTGCATGCAGTGATTCCGCTGGATTACCCGCAAACCCTCAAGCTGCTTTACGCCCTCGCCCCGCGCCTGAACAGTACCTTTGTCAGTCTGTTCCTGGCGCACTACGTCGCGAGTTACGGCCTGGGTGATTTCAAGCGCTCCATGGCCGCGCTCAAATACTTCACCACGTTTGGCTCCGCCGAATTCGCCATTCGCCACTTCTTGCTGCACGACTTCAAGCGCACCTTGGCGGTGATGCAGGCGTGGTCGCTGGATGACAACGAACACGTACGCCGCCTCGCCAGCGAAGGCTCGCGCCCTCGCCTGCCGTGGTCGTTTCGACTGGCCGAAGTGCAAGCCAACCCCGAGCTGTGCGCGTCGATCCTGGATAATCTCAAGGCCGACAGCAGCCTGTATGTGCGCAAATCGGTGGCCAACCACCTCAACGACATCACCAAGGATTATCCGGACTGGGTGCTCAGCCTGATCGAAGGCTGGTCACTGGATAACCCGCACACCGCCTGGATTGCCCGCCACGCCCTGCGCAGCCTGATCAAGCAAGGCAACACCCGCGCGCTGACGATCATGGGCGCAGGCGCCAAAGCCGAGGTGAAAATTCACCACCTGAAAGTCACTCCGGCGGTGATCACGCTGGGCGAGCGCATCAACCTTTCGTTCAGTCTCGAATCCACCGCCACCACCTCGCAAAAGCTGGTGGTGGACTACACCATCGACTACGTAAAAAGCGCCGGCCACAGCGCGGCCAAGGTATTCAAGCTCAAGGCATTTACCCTCGGCGTGGGCGAGCATCACAGCATTCGCCGCGAGCAACATATTCGCGAACTGACCACGCGCAAGCACTACCCCGGCAAGCATGCAGTGCATGTACTGATCAACGGTGAGAAGCTCGCCAGTGCCGAGTTCGAACTGCTGAAACCCTGACAAAAATCAAAGAAAAGGCTCTAGCACGGGCCTCTCAGACAAATAGATTGTCGAACAATCCTGGCTTTCTCAGTTGCGATCTATTATCATCCGTCGCCTTCTCACTACCCGTCGGGTAGTTGTTTCAATGTGTCACCCGAGGCGCCCATGTACCGTTTTTCGTTTCACCGCCCTTTGATTGCCATCAGTCTGGGGCTTGTTACCCATTCCGTTTCTGCAGCGTTGCAACCCATGGCCGAAGCCCCGCTGGCCAGCGACACCGAGTTGCACTGCCACTTCAACCGCGACGCCAGCACCGACTGCACCACCACCTTCCACTACACGATCCTTAAGCCAAACGGCCGCGAAATGCTCTCGCGCATCGACTTCGATTACTCCGAAGGCGACACCTTCGAAGTGATCAGCGCGCAATCCACCCAGCCAGGCGCCAAGCCGGTCGCCCTGGGTGCAGCGCAAATCGACACTCGCACAGCGCCCAACCCGGACCAGGGCTTCAGCCGCAACAAACAAACCTCATTGGCCTTTCCGAACCTGCGCGTCGGCACACAGATTCGCTACACCGTGCGCGAGCGTCGCCCCGCCAAGCCGCTGATGACCCAGTTCCACTACGCCCTCTCGTTCGGCCCCAGCCCTGCCCGCCGCGACCGCTTCAAGGCGCGTTTTACCGCCGAGCGGCCGATCCAGTGGCGCAGCGAACTGTTCGACGGTTTCAAGGTGACCCCATCGGCCAATGGCAAGACCCTGGACGTGGTGCAAAAAAAACCGACCTACGTCAATTACATCAATGAATCCTCCATCGCCGCCCTGCTACTCATCCCGCGTCTTGAAGTGGGCAGCGCTCTGGAGCGCCAGGCGTATTTCGGTGATTTCGCCCAGCGCTACAACCAGATCCTTGGGGCCAACCTGCCGCCACAAAGTGCAGCGGCCGTGGTCGCCGCGCGCAGCTTGCCGCCGGCTGAACAAGTCGCCGCCCTGATGCAGCACATCAACGATCACTATCGCTACTTGGGCGACTGGCGCGCCAGCGAGCGTGGCTACGTGCCGTTCAATCTCGCGGAAATCGAGCAACACGGTTATGGCGACTGCAAAGACTTGGCGATCCTGCTGACCGCCATGCTCAAGGCCAGTGGCATCAAGGCCGAGACGGCGTGGGTAAGCCGTGGCGACGTGGTCGAATCGCTGCTGATCCCCGGCACCAACGCGCCGAACCATGCCATCGTCCGTGCCGAAGTAAACGGCCAGGTCTGGTGGCTCGACCCGACCAACCCGGTGTTCGCCCCAGGCCAGGTTATGCCCGACATCCAGGACCGCTGGGTGCTGGTCAATGACGCTCAAGGTCAAGTACGCGAAGAACACATCCCGCTGGAACGCCCTGAAACCACTCTGCGCCTCGACAAACAGGTGCACTACGACAAACAGGGCAACGGCACCACCCAGGCCAGCATCACCTTCAGCCGCCTGCCGCTGATGCGTCTGAGCGTTGCCGACCGCCAACAAGGCACCACCGCTACCGACCAGAACATCTGCGCCAACTTCGGCAACGAAATCAGTGACTGCCACATCACCCGCCAACCCACCGCCTTTGTCGTGCACGACGGCTACACCGTCACCGCCCAAATGAACGACCAACGCGCCCTGGAAAAACTGGCGAATGACTACGTCTACACCGACCCATCCTTGAAGGAGCAATGGGACGGTTTCATCAACTACCGCCGCCATGGGCAACAGGCCGACCTGTACCTGGGCAATCCCGAGACCACCGACTACACCATCACGTTGACTGGCGGGCAGATGGAGAAAGCGATCCCCGGTTGCCAGGTGCGTTCACCGTGGTATGACCTGGATCTGGAAGGCAAGCGCAGCGACGGCGAGTTGAAATATCACTACCGCCTGAGCCAGAAGAAGCGCTGGCTGACCCATGATGAAATTGCCAGTGAGGCATTTGGCAAAATGATTGACGACGCACGGGCATGTGCGGAGCAGGTGCATCAGGTGGTGAAGCTCTAAACCCGTCCTGATGCAGCACAGTCAAACTGTGGGAGCAGGCAAGCCCCACAGTTTGATCCGGGTTCTTCAGTTGGGTCCGCCTAGCAGCAAACTCTGCTCCCGCGCGCACAACTCCACCACGTAATCCCATAACACCCGCAGCCGCACCGACTTGTGCAACTCCCTTCGCGAGCTGATCCAATAACTGCGCTGAATCCCCTCCCCCGGCAGCAACGGCACCAAGTCCGGATCGCCCGCCGCCATGAAACACGGCAACACCGCGATCCCCAACCCCGAACGCGCCGCCTGGTGCTGGGCAATCACACTGGTGCTGTGGAACACCACCCTGGGATTACGGCAAAAGCTACTGAGGAACTTCAGTTCCTGGCTGAACAGCAGGTCATCCACGTAATCGATCCACGCATGGGCCGCGAGGTCTTCGCGTTTCTCAATGGGCGGATTGCGCTCGAGGTAGGCGCGACTGGCGTAGAGCGCCAGGCGATAGTCGGTGAGTTTGCGCGTAACCAGTTGGTCGACGCTGGGCCGTTCGAGGTGGATGCTGATTTCCGCTTCGCGGTTGAGGATGCTCACAAAACGCGGCACAGCCACCAGTTCCACTTCCAATCCCGGATAACGCTCGAACAGCCCACCCATGCGGCTGGCGAGGAACATCACGCCTAAACCTTCGGCCACACCGAGGCGAATCTTGCCCAGGGGCGCGGCGGAATGGGTCAGTTCGTCTTCGGCCAGCAGCGCGACGTTTTCCATGGCTTCGGCGTGTTTGAGCAGCGCTTCGCCGGAGGGGGTCAGTTCGTAGCCTTGGGCATGCTGCACAAACAACGCGGTGCCGAGGCTTTTCTCGATGGCCTCGATGTGCCGGGCGACCGTGGCGTGGGTGGTTTTGAGACGTTGCGCGGCGGTGAGCAGACGGCCGCTGCGCTGCAACTCGAGAAAAAACCGCAGGTCATTCCAGTCGAACATGTCGCCTCCGTTGCGTGAGCCTGGGCCGCGCTGTTTAAAAACGCACAGCAGCTGGGTAAAAACTAACATTTTTAAGACGAAAACTAACAACTAGGATGGAACCAATAAGAAAAACAAGCGAGACCTCAGATGCCCCTTGCAGCTGCTGAATACGATTACGTGGTAGTAGGCGCCGGCCCCGCAGGCTGCCTGCTGGCCAATCGACTGTCCGCCAACCCTGCCCACCGCGTGCTGCTGCTCGAAGCCGGTGGTCGCGACAACTACCCTTGGATCCACATCCCCGTCGGCTACCTCTTCTGCATTGGTAACCCGCGTACCGACTGGTGTTTCAAGACCGAAGCCCAGGAAGGTCTGCAAGGCCGCGCCCTGAGTTACCCACGCGGCAAGGTGCTGGGCGGCTGCTCGTCCATCAACGGCATGATCTACATGCGTGGCCAGGCCCAGGATTACGACGGCTGGGCGGCGCAAGGCAACCCGGGCTGGGCCTGGAAAGATGTGCTGCCACTGTTCAAGCAGAGCGAAAACCATTTTGCCGGTGGTTCGGAATTTCACAGTGACGGCGGCGAGTGGCGCGTTGAGCAGCAACGCCTGCATTGGTCAATCCTGGACGCCTTTCGTGACGCGGCGGCGCAAAGTGGCATCGCGCCGATCAACGACTTTAATCAGGGCGATAACGAAGGCTGCGGCTACTTCCAGGTCAACCAGAAGGCCGGGGTGCGCTGGAATGCAGCCAAGGCGTTTCTCAAGCCGATCCGCCAGCGGGCCAATCTCACCGTGCTGACCGAAGTCGAAGTCGACCGCGTGCTGCTGGAAAACGGTCGCGCATCAGCCGTGCTCGGGCGTCAGAACGGCCAACAGGTGAGTTGGAAAGCACGCCGGGAAATCGTGCTGTGCGCCGGTTCCGTGGGCTCGCCGGGCATCCTGCAACGTTCGGGGATCGGCCCCTCCAACGTGCTCAAGCCGTTGGGCATCGACGTGGTGCATGAGCTGCCAGGCGTCGGCGGTAACCTGCAGGATCACCTGCAACTGCGGCTGATCTACAAACTGGAAAACGCGCGCACCCTGAACCAGATCGCAGGCTCGGTGTGGGGCAAGATGGGCATGGGCCTGCAGTATTTGTATAACCGCAGTGGCCCGCTCTCGATGGCGCCCAGCCAGCTCGGGGCGTTTGCCCGCTCCGGCCCGGAACAGACCTCGGCCAACCTTGAATACCATGTGCAGCCCCTTTCCCTTGAGCGTTTTGGCGAGCCGTTGCACGCGTTCCCGGCGTTTACCGCATCGGTCTGCGACCTGCGCCCGCAAAGCCGCGGCCGTATCGATATTCGCTCGGCCAACCCGGCAGATGCACCGCTGATCCGGCCCAACTACCTCAGCCATCCGGAAGACTTGCGGGTGGCCGCCGATGCGATCCGCCTGACCCGACGGATTGTTGCCGCACCGGCTTTGAACCCGTTCAAACCGGTGGAATACCTGCCCGGCGATTCGCTGCAAACAGAAGAGCAACTGCACGAAGCCGCCGCGCGCATCGGCACGACGATCTTCCATCCGGTGGGCACCTGCCGCATGGGCGATGACAAAGACGCCGTAGTCGACGCGCAACTGCGTGTACATGGCGTACCCGGCCTGCGCATCGCCGATGCCTCAATCATGCCGCGCATCACGTCCGGCAACACCTGCTCACCGACGCTGATGATCGCGGAGAAAGCTGCGCAATTGATCCTTTCGCCGAACACAAGGAGCCTCGCCCCGGAGAAAGAACTGGTTCATGCAATCTGAATAGCGGCGCCGTACCCGGCGCCGACAGTGGAACAACAATAAATAATCACTGTGAGGGATACCCGATGTCAGAACATGCTCAACCCCTGGGCTCGGCGATAGACGCGAGCACCAGTAACGACTCAAAGAAAGTCATCTTCGCCTCGTCCCTCGGGACGGTGTTCGAGTGGTATGACTTTTTCCTCTACGGCGCCCTGGCGGCGGTGATCAGCAAGCAGTTCTTTGCCGGGGTCAACGACACCACGGCGTTTATCTTTGCCTTGATGGCCTTTGCCGCCGGCTTTGTGGTGCGGCCGTTCGGCGCCCTGGTGTTTGGGCGCCTGGGGGACATGATCGGGCGCAAATATACCTTCCTGGTGACCATCATTCTGATGGGTGTGGCGACGTTCTGTGTCGGGCTGTTGCCGACCTACGCCAGCATCGGTATTGCGGCGCCGGTCATCCTGATCGTGCTGCGCATGCTGCAAGGCCTGGCGCTGGGCGGTGAATACGGCGGCGCGGCCACCTACGTGGCCGAGCACGCGCCGGCCGGCAAGCGCGGTTTTCACACCAGCTGGATTCAATCCACCGCGACCCTTGGCCTGCTGCTGTCGTTGCTGGTGGTGCTGGCCTGTCGTTACTTCACCGGTGACCAGTTCGAAGTGTGGGGCTGGCGTATTCCGTTTCTGTTCTCGATTGTGCTGCTGGGCATTTCCACCTGGATTCGCCTGAGCCTGCATGAGTCGCCGGCTTTCCTGAAAATGAAAGAGGAAGGCAAGGCCAGCAAATCGCCAATCCGTGACTCCTTTGGTAAATGGGAGAACCTCAAGGTGGTGCTGATTGCGCTGTTCAGCATCAACGGCGGGCAAGCAGTGACCTTCTACGCGGCGCAGTTCTATGTGCTGTTCTTCCTCACCCAATTCCTGAAAATGGACCCAGCCCTGGCCAACGTACTGCTGATCATCAGCGTGGTGATTGGCGCGCCGTTCTTCGTGTTTTTCGGCTGGCTGTCGGACAAGGTCGGGCGCAAACCCGTGCTGATGCTTGGCCTGCTGCTAGCGACCGTCCTGTACTTCCCGATCTTCAAAAGCCTGGCGCACTACACCAACCCGGCGATGGACCAGGCCAGCCACCAGGCACCAATCACCGTGCTGGCCGACCCGGCCACTTGCACCTTCCAGTTCGACCCGGTGGGCAAGGCGCGTTTTGACAGCCCCTGCGACAAGGTCAAGACCTTCCTGGTCAAACAAGGCCTGCCCTACAGCAGCGCCGCCGCCCCTGCGGGCAGCCCGGTGCAGGTGAGCGTGGGTGACGTGCGTATCGATGGCTTTGATGAAGCGGCGTTGCGTGGCGCGGTGACCCTGGCGGGCTATCCGACTTCGGCGGACGTGGCCCAGGTCAACAAAGTGATGGTGGTGGTGCTGATCGTGGCGCTGATCCTGATCGCAGCCATGTGCTACGGCCCGCTGGCGGCGCTGATGGTGGAGCTGTTCCCGACGCGCATCCGCTACACCTCGATGTCCCTGCCCTACCACATCGGTAACGGCTGGTTTGGCGGGTTCCTGCCGACCGTGTCGTTCGCTTTGGTGGTGTACACCGGCGATATTTTCTATGGCCTGTGGTACCCGGTGGTGGTGACCGGAGTGAGCCTGATTGTCGGGTTGTTCTGCCTCAAAGAAACACGGCATGTGGATATCGATAACAACTGATCAGCGGTGCCCCCACCTTTGCCAGGTGGGGGCACATACAAATTGCTGTATATCCATCCAGATAATGGTTGATCAAATCCCTTCTTTTGCCCATCCTGCTCTCCATTCAACTGCGTAACGAATGTGATGACCATGCGGCTGTACCTCTGTGAAAAACCCTCCCAGGCCAAGGATATTGCGGCCGTGCTCGGCGCCAGTCGCCGAGGCGACGGTTGCTGGCTGGGTAATGGCGTCACAGTCACCTGGTGTATCGGCCACCTGCTGGAAACCGCCCCGCCCGACGCCTACGACGCCAAATACAAGCGCTGGGTGCTGGCAGACCTGCCGATCGTTCCGGAAAAATGGAAGATGTTGGTCAAGCCCAAGACCGCCAGCCAGTACAAGGCGGTCAAGCGTTTGCTGGGAGAGGCCCAGGAGTTGGTGATCGCCACCGACGCCGACCGTGAGGGCGAGATGATCGCCCGTGAGCTGGTGGAGCATTGCCGTTATCGCGGGCCGATCCAACGCTTGTGGCTGTCGGCGCTGGATGACGCTTCTATTCGCAAGGCCTTGGCGGCGCTCAAACCAGGTGCCGAAACGTTCAGCCTGTATCACTCGGCCCTGGGCCGCTCCCGGGCCGACTGGTTAATCGGCATGAACATGAGCCGTTTATTTACCCTGCTTGGGCGCCAATCCGGGTATCAAGGCGTATTGCCGGTGGGCCGGGTGCAAACGCCAACCTTGCGACTGGTGGTAGACCGCGACCGCAGCATCGCCGACTTTGTGCCGGTGGCTTACTGGGCCATCGATGTAGACCTGCGCCACGAGCGCATGACCTTCACTGCCCAATGGCGCGCCGTTGATGACGCCTGTGACGACCAGGGCCGCTGCCTCAACCCGCAACTGGCTCGCGACGCGGCCGACGCCATGAACAACGCCGCCACCGCGCGGCTGGTGAAGCTGCGTACCGAGCGCATGCGCGAGGTGGCGCCCCTGCCCTTTGACCTCGGCACCTTGCAGGAAATCTGCTCGAAGAAGCTCGGCCTGGGCGCCCAGGAAACCCTGGATATCGCCCAGTCACTCTACGAAACCCACAAAGCCATCACCTACCCGCGCAGCGATTGCGGTTACCTGCCCCTGAGCCAGCACAGTGACGCGCCGAAGATTCTCGCCGCGCTGGGCCGTGCGGATGCGGCGGTCAACGAACTGATGCCGCACATCGATCCACAGCGCCGTTCGCGGGCGTGGAACGATGCCAAGGTCAGCGCGCACCATGGCATCATTCCGACGGGTGCAGGCAAGGATGCCAGCCAACTCACCGGCAAGCATCGCGCGGTCTATACGCTTATTCGCGCGCGTTACCTGGCGCAGTTCCTGCCCAACCATGAATACGATCGCACCCAGGCGGATTTCGACTGCGCCGGGCAAGCCTTGCGTGCAGTGGGCAAAGTCGTCATCGAGCCAGGCTGGAAACGCGCCTTGCCCGAAGCGCTGGCACCGGCCAAGGGCCGTGAAGCGCCTGCACCGCAGGCCTTGCCAACGTTAGTGCAAGGCCAGGATTACGCGGTGGCCAAGGTCAACCTCAAGGACCTGTGGACCCAACCGCCCAAGCCCTTTACCGAAGGCGACCTGATCAAGGCGATGAAAAACGTCGCCAAGCTGGTGCAAGATCCGCTGCTCAAGCAAAAGCTCAAGGACACCACCGGCATCGGTACTGAAGCCACCCGCGCCGGCATTATCCAGGGGTTGTTGGACCGTGGTTACCTGGTGAAAAACGGTAAAGCCTTATCGGCCACCCCGGCGGCGTTCAGTCTGATCGACGCAGTGCCCCGCGCCATCGCCGACCCTGGCACCACCGCGATCTGGGAACAGGCGCTGGACATGGTGCAAAGCGGCGAAATGAGCCTCGAAGAGTTCGTCGCCAAACAAGCGGCCTGGATGAGCAAACAAGTGGCGCGCTGCAACGGCATGCGCATGACCATCACTGGCCCCGCCAGCCCGGCAGGCCGAGGCGCCACACCGTGGAAAAACAAACGCAAGAGCACCCCGCGCAAGGCTGCCGCCAGCCCCAAGCGCGCCAAAAAACCGACAAATCCCGGATAAACGTCGAAAAAATCCGGCGAATGACGTTTTTCGACGGGATTAACGCCGCTTTGGACCTTGCCCCGTCGTGGGCCGTCTAGGATTCTGTAGGAGACCTTGACTACCTAACAACAACACCGGAGTGGCCGCCATGAAAACCGTTGCACAAGTGCTCAAAGCCAAGGACCAGAAAAACCAGGACGTCCACACCATCAAGTCGCACCAGACAGTGATGGAGGCATTGATCCAGATGGCAGCCAAAAACGTCGGCGCCTTGCCGGTCGTGGATGATGGCAAGGTGGTGGGGGTGATCAGCGAACGTGACTATGCGCGCAAACTGATCCTCAAGGGGCGCTCTTCAGCGACCACTGCCGTAAGCGAAATCATGAGTTCGCCGGTCATTACCGTCGACACCCACCAGAGTGTCGAAAAGTGCATGAACATCATGACGGATGGTCACCTGCGCCACCTCCCCGTGGTTGAAGGTGGCAAGCTGATCGGCCTGCTGTCCATCGGCGACCTTGTGAAAGAGGCCATTGCCGAGCAGGCTGACCTGATTAAACAGTTGGAGCAGTACATACGCGGCGAATAGGGGAACCCATGCCGAGCACGCTGGAACATCAAGAGGACCACCTCGACACCCTGCACCACGCCATGGCTGAACGGCGCTTTCTGGTGTTGACCGGTGCGGGGATCAGCACGTCGTCGGGGATTCCCGATTATCGCGACAGCGAAGGCGTACGCCGAGGCAAGGCGCCGATGATGTTCCAGGAGTTCCTGGCCACCCCGCAAGCGCGGCGCCGTTATTGGGCACGGGCGATGCTGGGTTGGCCACGGGTGCGCATTGCGCAGCCGAACAAGGCCCATATCGCGCTGGCGACATTGCAACAACGCCAGCGCATCAGCGGGCTGATCACGCAAAACGTCGACACCCTGCATGATCAGGCCGGTAGCCATGATGTGATCGAGCTGCATGGCAGCTTGCATCGAGTGCTGTGTCTGGATTGTCAGCAGCGTAGCGAGCGCGATCTGATTCAACGCGTGATGGAAGATGAGAACCCCTACCTGGCAGGTGTCGATGCTGTGCAAGCACCCGACGGTGACACCTTGCTCGACCCTGCCTTTGAAGAACGCTTCCATACCCCCCACTGCCCCCATTGCAACGGCCAACGGCTGAAACCCGATGTGGTGTTTTTCGGCGAGAACGTTGCCCAGGCAACAGCGGCCAAGGCGATGGCTGCGGTGGAACAGGCCGAAGGGCTGCTGGTAGTGGGTTCATCGCTGATGGCCTATTCGGCGTTTCGCCTGTGCAAGGCGATGGTCGAGCAAGGCAAGCCGGTGATTGCCATCAACCTGGGCAAGACCCGGGGGGATGAGCTATTGCAGGTGAAAATCGAGGCGTCGTGCGAGCAGTTGTTGCCCCTGCTAGTCGAGCGCTTGGGATAACGCTGAATTCACCACTGGAATGCAGACCGATTGTGGCGAGCGGGCTTGCCACAAATGCACTTTTCATCTCGACTAGCATTTCCAAAAAATGACGCCCAAGTCACGTTTTTCTGCATTCTCCCGTCCCCACGACGATTTATGTAGTGATCAAAAAAAATCACTACATAACCGTTGACGTAACCTTTTTGTCCTTGCATTATCGAGACGTCTCCCGGATCGGGAGCGTTGGTAACAAGCGTTTTGAAAGAGCTCGTCTGACCGCCGAGCTGTTTTTTCCGGATGTGCACTGCCCACAAGGCAGATTGATGAAGCTGACCGGCCCGAAAGGATTGGTACAAGGAGCTCAAACGCTGCTTGTCTTCGTTATGAAACCATTGCGTAGCAGTTCATCAGCAAGACTACATGCATCAGGTTCAAGACCCTGCCCGTATTCGGCAGACCGTCACTGACGCCCGGTTTTCAGAACCGGAGACAACTAAGCAGTTTTAACGAATCAACTGATAGATCGCCAACTGGTCAAGGGGCTTACACATGAATCTGAACAACCAACCAACTATCGATGAATTGGCTGAGATGTTCGCAGCGCAGAAAGACACACTCGACGACCATATCCTGTGGATTGGCAAATCGGGCGAAGTGCAACTTGACTGCCTGGCGCCCAATACCGAAGAAGCCGAATTTGACCGCAACAACCGTGAGCTGGCAGCGCGCCTTAAGGTGTACCGCCGTGGGCAGGGTTATGTCGGCAAGAAGGCCGCGGCTGATCGCAACTTCATTGAGCAGGTCTTTCATACACTGAATACCGAATGGCAGAACCTGCGCGGCCAATCGCACGTTAAAGTGATTGATAGATACTGCTGATCACACAACATTAAACATTTAAGCCCGTTCGTTTATTCGAACGGGCTTTTTAATATCTAATCCTGATTAACCTTATAACAACGCGGGAAACCGTCCCTTACTCGCTTCATCGCGAAAAATATCAAATAACACCTGCGCCGCCGCCGACAGTTCATGCCCGGGCTTGGTCAGCACACCTATCGGCCGTTCGATCACCGGATCACTCAGGGTGATGCAATGGGCGCCCGCCTCTATCATCTGTCGCGCACACAATGCGGGTACGGCGCTGACGCCCAAACCATTGGCAACCATCTTGCCCACCGTCGCCAACTGATGGCTTTCCAAGGCCACCGGTAACTTCATTTGCATGGCGCCCAAATGCTCCTCCAGCATCACTCGTACCGTGGAAGGCCGCTGCAGGGTAATGAACGGTTGCCCTAACAGGGTTTCCCAATCGATCTCGATGCGTTGCGCCAAAGGCGAATCACCGGGCACCACGGCTATAAACCGATCCAGGTACAACGGGGTGAACGCCAATGACGAACCTTCAGGCGGCTCGAACGCCACACCCAGCTCCACCTGGCGGTCACGGACCATCTCCAGCACCTGCTCGTTGATCAGGTCATGCACCGTCACGTTCACTTGGGGGTAACGTTCGCGGAATATCTTCAAGATCGGCGGCAACAGGTTTCCCGCAAACGACGGCATCGCGGCCACTGTCACTCGCCCACGCTG
Source organism: Pseudomonas costantinii (assembly GCF_001870435.1). Classification (GTDB taxonomy): domain Bacteria; phylum Pseudomonadota; class Gammaproteobacteria; order Pseudomonadales; family Pseudomonadaceae; genus Aquipseudomonas; species Aquipseudomonas costantinii. The sequence goes on from NZ_MDDR01000033.1 coordinate 59,073, forward strand.
CAGCGTGAAGCGCTGGCGCAGCTCATCTTCGGCGTTGTCCCAATCGGCAATCAGCCGACGCGCCAGGGGCAGCAAGGATTCGCCTTCGGGCGTCAGCGCGACATTACGTGTATTACGGCTGAACAGGCGCCCGCCCAAGCCTTCTTCCAGACCCTTGATGGTGAGACTCAACGCAGACTGGGAAAGGTGCAGGCGCTCACAAGCGGCGGCAAAACTCAGGCTCTGGGCCACGGCGAGAAAGGCCCTCATCTGTTTAACTGTCATGACGCTACTCCAAACGGCCAGGCGACTATGCTGTTTTCTAAATCAATCAACCTTAAAAAACAACTTAACAAATCAATCCGTCGGCGCAACACTCAAGTCATTGGCTGGCCCACAAACAATAAAAGAGGTGCATATGGCAGGTTTCGATAAACGCGTGGCGTCCTATGAAGAAGCACTGGCAGGCCTGGAAGACGGCATGACCGTACTCTCCGGTGGTTTTGGCCTGTGCGGCATTCCGGAAAACCTCATCGCCGAGATCAAGCGCAAAGGCACCCGCGACCTGACGGTGGTATCCAACAACTGCGGCGTCGACGGTTTCGGCCTCGGCGTGCTGCTGGAAGAAAAGCAGATCCGCAAAGTGATCGCGTCCTACGTCGGTGAAAACGCCCTGTTCGAGAAGCAACTGCTCAGCGGCGAAATCGAAGTCGTCCTGACCCCTCAAGGCACCCTGGCGGAAAAAATGCGCGCAGGCGGAGCTGGCATCCCGGCCTTCTTCACCGCGACCGGCGTTGGTACCCCGGTCGCCGAGGGCAAGGAAACCCGCGAATTCAAAGGTCGCCCGTACCTGATGGAAGAATCCATCACCGGCGACTTCGCGATCGTCAAAGGCTGGAAAGCCGACCACTTCGGCAACGTCATCTATCGCCACACCGCCCAGAACTTCAACCCGCTGGCCGCCACCGCAGGCAAAATCACCGTGGTCGAAGTTGAAGAAATCGTCGAACCGGGCGAGCTGGACCCGGCGCAGATCCACACCCCTGGCATCTACGTCGACCGGATCATCTGCGGCACCTTCGAGAAGCGCATCGAACAGCGCACCGTCCGCAAATAATCCGCCTCCAGCCCGAACAATAAGGACACATAAAATGGCTCTTACCCGCGAACAAATGGCTCAACGCGTCGCCCGCGAAATGCAGGACGGTTTCTACGTCAACCTCGGTATCGGCATTCCGACCCTGGTGGCCAACTACATCCCCGAAGGCATGGAAGTGATGCTGCAATCGGAAAACGGCCTGCTCGGCATGGGTCCGTTTCCTACCGAAGAAACCATCGATGCCGACATGATCAACGCCGGCAAGCAGACCGTGACCGCACGCATCGGCGCCTCGATCTTCTCCTCCGCCGAGTCCTTCGCGATGATTCGTGGTGGCCACGTCGACCTCACCGTGCTTGGCGCATTTGAGGTGGACGTACAAGGCAACATCGCTTCGTGGATGATCCCCGGCAAATTGGTCAAGGGCATGGGCGGCGCCATGGATCTGGTGGCCGGCGCAGAAAACATCATCGTGATCATGACCCACGCATCAAAGGACGGTGAGTCCAAGTTGCTCAGCCAATGCAGCCTGCCGTTGACTGGCGCCAACTGCATCAAGCGGGTACTGACGGACCTGGCCTACCTGGAAATCAAAGATGGCGCTTTTGTCCTCAAGGAACGCGCACCTGGCGTCAGCGTTGAAGAGATTGTGAGCAAGACCGCCGGTAAACTGATCGTCCCGGACCACGTTCCAGAAATGCACTTCCAGTGAGGACAGATTCCATGCAAGACGTCGTGATTGTTGCTGCCACCCGCACCGCCGTGGGCAGCTTTCAAGGTTCGCTGGCCAGCATCCCGGCACCGGAACTGGGCGCGGCCGTGATCCGTCGCCTGTTGGAGCAGACCGGCCTGGACCCGGCCCAAGTGGATGAAGTCATCCTGGGCCAGGTACTCACCGCAGGCTCAGGCCAGAACCCTGCGCGCCAAGCGTCGATCCTCGCCGGCCTGCCCCACGCCGTGCCAGCCCTGACCCTAAACAAGGTCTGCGGCTCGGGCCTCAAGGCCCTGCATCTGGGCGCCCAAGCCATCCGCTGCGGTGACGCTGACGTAATCATCGCCGGCGGCATGGAGAACATGAGCCTGGCCCCCTACGTGTTGCCTGCCGCGCGCACCGGTCTGCGCATGGGCCACGCCAAGATGATTGACAGCATGATCACCGACGGCCTGTGGGATGCGTTCAACGACTACCACATGGGCATCACCGCCGAGAACCTGGTGGACAAGTACGGCATCAGCCGTGAAGCCCAGGATGCGTTTGCTGCCGCCTCGCAACAAAAAGCGGCCGCCGCTATCGAGGCAGGGCGTTTTGTCGATGAGATCACGCCGATCCTGATTCCCCAGCGCAAAGGCGACCCGCTGGCCTTCGCCGTGGATGAACAGCCCCGCGCCGGCACTACTGCCCAATCCCTGGCCAAACTCAAGCCGGCCTTTAAGAAAGACGGCAGCGTCACTGCTGGCAACGCCTCCAGCCTCAACGACGGCGCCGCCGCTGTGCTGCTGATGAGTGCCGACAAGGCCAAGGCCCTCGGCCTGCCGGTTTTGGCGCGCATCGCCAGCTACGCCAATGCCGGTGTTGACCCCGCCATCATGGGCATCGGCCCGGTCTCGGCCACCCGCCGCTGCCTGGACAAAGCTGGCTGGAGCTTGGGCGACCTGGACCTGATCGAAGCCAACGAAGCCTTCGCTGCACAATCTCTGGCGGTGGGCAAAGAGCTGGAATGGGACGCCGACAAAGTCAACGTCAATGGCGGTGCCATCGCCATTGGCCACCCGATCGGCGCCTCAGGCTGCCGCGTACTGGTGACCCTGCTGCATGAAATGATCAAGCGCGATGCCAAAAAAGGCCTGGCGACCCTGTGCATCGGTGGCGGCCAGGGTGTTGCCCTCGCCCTCGAACGCAGCTGATTCAAAGAGCAACATGGACAAGGCCCGGTTCCACGAAAACCGGGCCTTTTCTTTGCCCACCTCAATGAGGTTGCGGCACCGCAAACACCGCATTCGCTCGCGCCACTACCTTCTCCCCCACCTGCAAGCTCACCGTGGCAAATGCCATCTGCCGACCACGCTTGTGATGTTCCAAGCGCACCACAATCCACTCCCCCACTTGCACCGCCCCCAAGTAGTCCAATGTCATGCTCGCCGTAATCAATGGCAACGGTGGCTCGCTGGAAAATGCCATCGCATAACCCATGCCGATATCCGCCAGGGTTGCCAACACCCCGCCATGTACCGTGCCGCGTCCATTGGCATGACGGTTATCGGCACGCAGGCCTATTTCCAGTTGCAAGCCTTCACCACGGCAATAGGCGGGCCCTAGCAAGTCGAGAAGTGGACTGCTGCGGGGCAACGAGACAAAACCTTCAGGCACGGCGTGGGCGATCATGGCGAGTTCTTCCTTGGAGTGAGGATTAAGGTGTACTCCGGGGCCCGCCCGGCGACCATCACCATCAGCCATGCAAATCCCCCACGATGCTTTGCGTTAATCCGCCAGACCCGTTTTAATCGCCGTCAATTTCTCCTGCACACCTCAAGGAACTGCTATGCGCCATCTGGACGGCAAACCTCGCCCGTTTTTTATGATCTTGCTGGCCAGCCTGGCCCTGATCGGCTGCTCACCCAAGGACCACTCCCGCGCCACGGTGATCAACGGCGAACAAGGCCGGGCCGGTGCACAGCTGGCCTATGAGCATGAGTTAACCCTGGCCCTGCCCGGCGCCCTGCTCGCGCCGCGTATGCAAGCCACCCGCGAGGCCTGCGAATCGGCACGCTTTGGCGCCTGCAATATTCTGGGTATCACCGAAAACGACAACGGGGGCGAGATCATCCTGCGCATCGCCCCCACCGGGGTGGAGCCTATGGTCGCCATGGCCGCCGAGGGTGGAAAGCTCGGCCAGCGCATCACCACCGCCGAAGACCTGGCCGATGCCGTCGCCGACGTGCGTCGCCGCCAGGACCGTCTGCAAGCCCAGCAGCAACGCCTCGATGAATTGGCCAAGCGCAAGGACATCACCGTCAGTGACCTGATCGCCTTGAGCAAGGAACAAGCGACCATAGAAAACGAGTTGCAGGAACTGGCCCAAGTCGCCGCCGGCCAGCAACGTCGCCTCGATACCAACCGCGTCACCCTGAATTTCCGCTCCTTCGACGGCGCGAACCAACAGTCACGGTTCAGCCGGATGTTCAGCAACCTGGGCGACAATCTGGTGAACGGAACGGCAGATGCCCTGGAACGCGCCAGCTATGTGTTGCCGTTTGTGATCCTGGCGTTCCCGGTGGTGTGGCTGTGGGTGTGGCTGTGGCGCCGGTTCGTCAAGCGCCGTACTTAATCAGCGCTTCATACAGCGCTGATATCGCTCATCCACCCGCTTCGCGAACCACGCAGTGGTAAGGTTGCGGGTAATTTTAGGGCTCTTGAGTAGGATGCCCGGCAAAATCGCCCGTGGAATCGGTTTGCCGGCAGCCTTGTCGGCCAGGGCAAACACGCGTTTGTAGAGGGTGGTCTGCTCAAAGTCGAGTTGCTCGCCCTGCTCCAGTTGGCTGCGGATGCTGGGGTTACGCATGTCCAGCTTCGCGCCCAGGGAACGCACCGCCAATTCGGTGGTGCCCGGCAGCAGTGAGCCGTAGCGAATCAAATCCCCATCCAGCGCCAGCTCGGTACCGGTGACTCGACTGACAGCGGCCTGGAACGCGGCGTTGCGGCTCGCGTACCAACCGGCATTGAAGTCGGCAAAGCGGTACAGCGGCTGGTCGTAGCTCACCGGGTAACCGAGCAGATGGGTGATACCAAAATACATACCGCCACGACGCGTGAAGACTTCGCGGCGAATCGTGCCGTCCACCGTGTAGGGATAACCCCGCGCATGTTGTTGCGCAAAGTCGATGCTGACCTGCATGGGGCCTGCGGTGTGTACCGGGTTAAAACCACCAAACAGCGTATTGCCCAGAGGCACCATGCTGATGAAATCGTCGAAGATCCCGCTCAGGTCCTTCTCCGTGCGCGCGGCACTCAAGCGATCGGCGTAGGACTTGCCGGTGGGCGAGCGCAATTGCAGCGTGGTACGCACCACCACCGCAGGCACATACACCTTGGCAGCGCGCCGCAGGATTTCATCCTGGGCGATCTTGCCCATGTTCGGCACGGGTGGATCGACCTGATAGGTGGACTCTTGCTCGGTCACCGCCAGTACGGCGCAGATGTTTTCGGTACTGGGGTAGATTTTCTGGGTATCCAAGGCGGTGTAGATGTCCTGGGCCCAACCGCTGCGGTCCGGCACCGTCGCAGGTAACAGGCGCACGATCTGCGCTTTCACCTCGGTCTCGCCACGTGCAGGCTGTTGCGGCCCACGTGGGGTGGAGCAACCGGCCAGCACCAGCAAAGTCGTGAGGCACAGGATCAGGCGGCTTGAGTACATTGGGCTTCCTTGGATGGCAACGGGCCGGGCATTGCGATATCGACACGTTAGTCTAACCGGGGTTCGCCGACCTGCTGCACTCGCAAGCCGCAACCGAACGTGACAGGATCTGTCACCGACCATTCGTACACGGAGTTTGAATGCCATGCTCAGCATGAACTTCCTCATCACCTGCTTGATCGTCGTGCTGATCCCTGGCACCGGCGTGATCTTCACCGTATCCACAGGCCTCACGGCCGGCAAGCGTGCCAGTGTGTTTGCAGCGCTGGGTTGTACCGCCGGGATCATTCCTCACTTGCTGGCCTCGACGCTCGGGTTATCTGCCCTGCTGCACACCAGCGCATTGGCGTTCGAAATATTGAAGTACGCAGGCGTTGCCTACCTTTTGTATGTGGCATACGCCACCTGGCGCGATCGCTCGGCCTTCGCCGTAAGTGACACGCCTGCGGTCTCAAGTGCACGCAGTCTGATATTGCGCGGCCTCTTGCTGAATATTCTCAACCCGAAGCTGACCATTTTCTTCCTGGCTTTCCTGCCCCAATTCGTCACACCAGGCAGCACGGCACCCACCACGCAAATGCTGGTGCTGAGCAGCGTTTTCATGGCCATGACGTTTGCAGTCTTCCTGGTGTATGGCCTGCTGGCCAATGTGTTTCGTCGCGCGGTGATCGAATCACCACGGGTACAGAACTGGCTGCGCCGCAGTTTTGCGGTGACCTTCGCAGGGCTGGGATTGAACCTGGCGTTTGCGCAGCGCTGAAAAATGCTGTGACCAGAGAGCGTTATCCGCAATGCCGTAATGAAGTAGGAGAGGACGAGAACTGCTGAAGCGTCCTACTCCTGCTGACGAATAGCGCCGACTTCTTTTGCTTACAAACCTCTGCAAAGTCCTTCGCCTGATCACACAGTGCGAGGGATTGCAGATGGTTATTTTCGTTAGTGCCCTGATTGTTGGGGCTGTCTCTTGATCGCCGCTACCAGCCAAACCATTGGCCTTTTGGTACTGGCGGCCATGGATTCGAAGACCCGCGACGTCGAATCCGTCATCAACGATTTCAAGCGCTGCCTCAATAGCTACGACGTCTGGGCGGAAAGCTTTTTCAGCTTTTCGGCGCTTGATATCGAGCAAGTGTTCAAGGTCGGGGATGAAGTGGCGCTCGTGGCGCCGATCGACCGTTCAATCCTGCCCAGCAGCACCGTCGCCACCTGCAAGGCCAACGGCACGTTGACCCTGGTGCACATGTTCCAGAGCGCGAAGTTCGTGCCCATCGGCAATACACCGGTAGTGCTACAACGCGTTGATCCTGCGGGTGGACCGCTGGGCGAGCCCATCTACAAAACCATCGGCCCGAGCGGCATCCTCGAAGTCACCGAGTGCGATCGCAACCAGCAGTACCGGATCAATTTCTATCCCAACGTTTCCAAGGCGCATTTCAAGGCGCTGTATGCCTCCTATCAATCGGTCATCGCACCGCTGGAGGGTTGGTTGCGCAGTGAGTGGGCGACCACCTTCGAACCGCTGTGGACGAACTACTCCGAAGCGAACGTCCTCAAGCGCTACCTCTCGTTGCACCAAGCCTATGCTCGCGGGTTTGGCGAGGCACTGTACTCACTATGGGACAACATCAAGCAGCTCTTTCAGTGGATTGCCCACCCACTGATCCATGCCGAAAAGCTGCTGCATTACCTGTCACAGGCCGAGCTTGAAAAACTGCTGTCACTAAGCGCCGACACCCTCGCAAAAGGCTTGCTGGTGCTTAGCGATGAGCCTCTGTTGTTTATCTATTTGTCGGCATTGGTCAGTTGGATGCGGATGTTACCGCCTCCGTATATGAACGAGTTGTTGGGGGAGATCAGCGTCGAGGTGCTGATCAACCTGTTGCTGGGATTCGCCACCGCAGGGATGGGCGTGGTGGTGCGCATGAGCACAAAAGTGCTGAGTGGCATCAAGTCTCGCCGTGCCCGCGAGTGGTTGGAACACATAGCCCAGCAGTTCGGGAAATCTCGCGTGGATGAACATGCTGAGGTGGCTAAACCGATATTGCTGGGTGGGCCGGTGACGTCGATCAAAACGGTGCCGAGTGCGCAGTTGAAGGCTGGGGATCAGGTGGTGTCGAACCCGGTGCCGCTGGTTCGTAGCAAGACGCGGCAGACAGCACTGGTCAGGCAGGAACATGTCGATGATATGCCTGCGTCGGGGAAGAACCCGAACGGGGATGCGGCGGCGCCTTCGGATAAGACCGTTACCAACGGTTGCCCGGTGTCGATGGTGACCGGGGAGGAATTACTGACCCTGACCGATGGTGCGCTGGACGGGATTTTGCCGTTTGAGTGGACGCGGTTGTATCGCACCAGTGCAGTGGAAGTGGATTGCGGGTTGGGGTTTGGCTGGAGTCATTCGCTGGCGCAGCGGCTGGTGGTGACGGGTGATTCGGTGGTGTGGACAGACCACGAAAATCGCATTACTGAGTTTCCGTTGCCCACTGCCTCTCGTCCGGCGATTTCCAATAGTTTGGCCGAAGCGGCGATTTACTTGGGCTCATTGCCTGATGAGTT